>NZ_MRTH01000100.1 GCF_001956045.1 Paenibacillus sp. FSL H7-0331
GCTACTCGAAATCCAATTACTAAACGCGGTTCTAGAAAGCTCCGAACAGCCTTATACCAAGCTGTTCGTTGTGGTCTGCGAAGCTCACGTAATAAAAAACTAAGGCTTTATTACGATAAAAAGCGTGCTGAAGGCAAACTGTTTAAAGTAGCTGTGATTGCTTGTGCAAATAAACTGATCCACTGGATTTATGCCATCTTAACCAAGAAAGAAGCTTTCCGCTTAGACTGATTAGCAAGCCTTAGACATTGAGGTAAACCTTCCCAAATGCTGTGGGACGGTTATTTATCGTACCCTTTTATCAGTATAGCATCCTTCGTTTCGTTCATTAATTATTAAATATTGACAGCCTATTAGCTGGTATAGCACAATGCCTTTCTCCACGCTGCCAGTAACGGTAAGTTTTCATGTATGCCACTTACAAGAGGTAATAGGCTTAATTTACACTTATCCCCAAAAGCATATTTATCAATACCACTTCAATCTTTATCATCATTTTCTGCTTTACCTCTATTTGTGATACGGTTCAGCTTATCGGGTCTATCAGCGAAAAATCCGGCGCGGAGCGAAATCGCTAAAACTTCCCATATTCAAAGGCTAAGACCAACCTATAACAGCTCACTGCGATCATTTTTGCCTTTTCCGCAAGCTCCCTCATATCATCGGTCGGAACAAGCTCGGCTAAATCGTAGGACAGCGGATTACGGGAAAACTTGTTCAATTCATCCCGAGGCAGGTTTCTTTTTTCTTCGGAGGCATCAATATAAAGTTTGCACGGCTGCCTAGCCTCATCCAAATCATGCATATCGACATAGCCTGATTTAAGACTCTCCAATACAATGGCTGAAAGATCGATTAGAGCGCCGCAGGCAATATCAAGTTCTACCCGAAACATACCGTTAGCACTGCTCATATCAAATCCAATATTTCCGCCGTTTTTCAAGTCTCCCTCAGAAAGCAGAATATCGAAACCTAAGTCCTTTAAACGAATATATTCCGCAAATGGGATATCAAAAACCGGACTCAGTTAATTAATTATGATATGAAAATACGTAAACAGCTACTTGTTGAGGAATAATAAGTTATTTAATTTAGTAATCGTTTCCTTAGAAACTTTTTTACTGTATAGGTCTTCATTTTGCTTCCAATTTAGTAATGTCTTTTTCATAGAGATGGCAAACTCAGGATAAGCAAGATTGTAATGGACTCCAATGCCAACTGTAGCTAGTAGGCATTGTGTGTATTTAGGGAGCTCGCCCACAATTGTGAAGAACATATCGTTATACTCAAATTAAGAAACACGCTCTTTAGCATGATCATAGCTCAACGGATAGGTAGAAATGCGGGCAGTCTTACCCTCAAAGGCGGCATACTTGTTTGCCTCTCCCCATACTCCCTCCCAGCTAAAGTTGATCAGGCGAGAGGCTAGAAAATCGTTATAATCGGGTTCAGAGTGCTGCTCAATATCGGTGAATGCTATGCGCATTGAACCTCGGTTACGATAAAAGGCGCAGTCGATAATGATAATGCCGCCGTATAAGCCACTAGGATATTGAAAAGTAAGGCAACTGCCATTGTGATAATCACTTTCAAATTGCGTAGGTGGCTTGACCCTCTTTTTTGCTATACTTTTGGGTACGCTAATTTTGGAGATAAATGTATGTAAATACTTTTTTCGCTGGTTAATAAATTGTACATTTGCTCCAAGCTGTTCACAGACAGTTAAGTCACTCCCACTCTCAATGATCTGAGCGACTTGCTCTAACAGCGAATCCTCTAAGTATTTCGTTTCCCAAAGGCAATGGGACAACGCAAATAATACATTGTTTCTATCATCTGTATTATTTAAGCTATTAGTAAATTTCTCTTGTAACTCGCTGACAATCTGAGTAACTTCAGAACCCCGATTATACTGCTCATAGAAATATTCCTTGATCTCACACGAGGTGTCATTACCAAAAACCCCAGTACTCCATGTTCCCATACGCTCATCACCTCTAGAAAGTTATATGCTACTGTAAGGCTTCTACTACCGTAATCTCGATTTCTTTTTTCACAACCATCAATTCTGTGGGAGATGAATATCCTGGCAAATACACGAGCTTGTGTGAGAGAATCAAATCATATGGTGTCGCAAAACAAGAATCGGATCGAGTTTGTGTCGTTGGGAAATGACACAAACTTGATCCGATAATAAAAAAAACTCGCTACAATTAAGGAGTATTTGGATCGGCTATTGTCATTTCAATGCAACAGAGGATACTGTTGTACCTTGCTATTTCCAATCAATCTAATTCAGCTCGTGAAAATAGGTCTTTTATTAATGAGTCATCTTCACATGCTTCCTTAAAAGCTATTGCAAGACTAAGTATTGCTTCTCTATTGTCTGAATAAGCAGCGAACATATCGGCTTCAGGGTCAAATCGCACGATATCAACTAAATGTGGCATTTTTTCTTCAAGAAACACGGCTGCTAATGAACCCCAATCATAGCCATTGCCCTCAAATCCTTCTTCGGCTCGTGTTTGAAAAATTTCATACTTATATTTGCCAACACTTAAAATCATTGATATGCTTCCATTATTATGCGAAACTAGCCCAAATGGGTTTATTTTTTCATTAACTTCTAACAAACCCTCATCCTGTTCAACGTTAACTATATGAATGGTTTCATTTCCTGCTCTACCAGCGGCGTTGCGGCTCATTTCTAAAAACGTCCTGCCATGTGCATCTTCAGGGTCTAGTGCTACAGCTTGTTCAAAAGCAACTATCGCTTCCTTATACTGTTTAAGGTAAAAATAAGCATATCCTAATCGGTAATGCCAAAGAGGGTCGTGCTCGCCTTGCTTTTGCACAGATAAAAAATATTTGATAGCTTCATTATAATTTTCTTGATTATTTAATGCTCTTGCCAAATGGCAAACTAAGTCATAGTCCCTGTCTGCTTCGGGTATTTCTATAATTTTGTTAATGATTTTCTCATGCTGGTTCTTGTTATGCCAAAGAGTGAGCTGTTTCAATAGATCCTTATCCATCCTTGTATCCTCTCCTCTAACTTTTAATTAAATAATGATTTCAATATTAGTTTAATCCACATGATTTATTGCAGTTCAAATCATTAATTGGTTTGACTTCTCACTTCTGCTCACTCAATCAGGAATCATGAAACATAGTGGAACACCGTCTTGGTACGGCTTATACTTCTGCAGGATGAGCGTGACTTCGTTTCGCGTTTGGTTGCTCGTCTCATGGAGTTCACCATCACAGCATGCAGTATGTCGAAATGGCAAACTTTTACGTTAAACGACTGAACATGCCGTAACCTTCGGGAGGGCATGTCGCTGGCTTATCGTACTAGAACGTGCCCCGCTCAAGACGCCGATTAATCCTCAGTTATCGTAAACTTTCCTTACAAATGTCCTGGACAGCATCACAAAAGAAGGGATTATATAGATTATATGGAAAGACAATTTTGATTATTTTCAGAGTTATTCAACACTCTCAATTTTTGAAAGATAAAAGTCTTCCCAATTATCTCTTGTGTTCTGTGAATGTGGATTAGCAGGAATTATAATTTTTTCCGTTGGCAAGTAAAAATAATTCTTTTGGGTATGCTTTTGCAATCCTGAAATTTTCTTTAAGTCCCTTTGAAATGTTCGATAAAAAGATTGTATTTGTTTGTTAGGATTCTTTGATATCATACGCATTTGTATAAGTTCTCGACTTTTATAGGTTTCTCTGCCGCCTTTAACTTCAATAGAGTAGGAGCCTGGTGTATCATAAAAATATCCAAATTCTTTGATTTGTGTTATATCTTGTATGGGGTAGCAGGAAAAGAAAAAAGAGTTATATGCAGTATCATTAAAATAACTGGAGAACAAATCGTTTTTTTCACTTTCAAAAGATGTATATTGACGTTCACCCTGTGCGTTAACAAATATTTCGGCATATAGTTTAACTCCATGACTCAGCATTACATTATGGCTCTCAGTAAGAAAATCCATAACAGGCATTGAAATATTAAAATAGATAGCTATACAATTTCCCTCCTATCCAAAATATAAATTAATAGTGCGTTATTCAACATCCTTAAATCCGAGCACAAATCTTTGTATAGCTTCTCTATTGTTAGAATAAGTGCAGAACATATTCTCTTCTGGATCAAAGCCGCCAAGGAACCCCAATCATAACCGCCACCTTCGAATCCCTCGTCTACACTACCAATCACGTTCTTGAATGGCTACTTCTGTATCTATTTCGATACCAAAAAAGGCTAAAATATCTTCAACAGTTTGTGCAATTGATTCTCTCGCAACTGTTTCAATTTCGCTGTCATTTTCGTCAAACTCTTCTGCAATAACATTGATTACATGGATGGCGAAATTAAGCTTTGCTTGAATTTCTTCGATATCTTGATTTCCTTGTTCCAAAAATTCAACAACTTTAACTAGTTCAGCTTTGACTTTATCCACAAGAAAATTAGGGTAATATGCATCAATATACATATCTTTTAAATATTCAAATGACGCACTACTATTATCTTGCACTCTTAGTGCACATGGTTTAATTTTGTCTACAACATTTACTACAGCTTTAATAGGAACTTCACGTGCTTCGTTAACCGTAGTTTGTTCGTTCATAACTTTCAATGTGGCAGATTGCTTCTTTCGTTCGACTTTACCTCGACTCCAATCTAATAATGTCAAAGTAGATCTATCTCCTGGATCTAGCATATCTGTAATATCAAATTCTCTTAATGCTTCCTCATATTGTTCAAGATAATAGTAGGAGTAGCCCACGCGAAAATGCCAAAGAGGGTCATCCTCACCTATATAGAATGAACTAAAGATTTTTATACACGAAGAAGAAGTCGGTCGATCACTTCAAGTGGATGTTGATTGATCC
>NZ_MRTH01000101.1 GCF_001956045.1 Paenibacillus sp. FSL H7-0331
ATTCCTGGTCGGAGAAAGTTAGGCTAATTGGGTTCACTGAGGCTTTCTACGTGTCTACTTTTTCAGGGCAAGGTCAGAATGCAAGTCTATAATTTCGATTAACTCATTGTAATTATTTAAAATTCTCTTAGTTGCATCTGTTATAGTGGTACAATACCTACAAGTAGCCGCACTCTTTACATTTTGATTAAGCAACATAAAAACACCATCTGCCATTTGTAATAAGTAGAATTCTTTTCCTGACATCTTGAGCAGCCATTTCAAATAGAGTTTCTGTTTTTTATTATCAACAAGGTTATTCTGTAGTAAGTTTTTCAAAAAATTTCTTGTATTTGTTGAGCCTATTTTTGCATGTTCAATATTAAAGTTCTTCACTAATTCTAAGAATGCTTTGTGTGCTAGTTCTGATTGATTCATGTTTTTGTCCTCCAAGTTTAGTGTATTCTAATAAAACTTCGAATTTATTGGCTGTTAATCTTCATCATCAGAGGTGAATTTAATTTTACCTTCATTCATTATTTCTCCTCTGGAATACCTACCTTTATGGTCTTTTTCATATTCATATTCCGTCTCACAACTTCCACATTTTAATCTCGGTTCCGTTTTTTAATATCTTATATTCATTAGTTGTATAAATCTGCTCCCATAAATACAAATCACTCCCACACAAGCAAAGCGGTTTTATATAGGTCATTTTACATCCTCCCTCATTCACCATAAAAGATCATTTTATCAAGAAATTTTGCTCAACCTTTTGGCGATTTGATCTGGAGATAGTACCTTTTTTCTATTAACTCCAGCACTAGAACATTCTTCAACTAGACTCATTAGCATTTTCAAACCTTTTATAGTAACTTCATTTAAGAAATCGTCTGACAATGTGAATTCAGTCTGAGTTTGATCCATTTCATTAAAGCCACCGCTATGATCAGCTTCTAACATAATTTCATTAAACATCCTTTGAACAGTTAGAATTGCGTCTTCTTTTTTCATAATGTAGCCTCCATTAAAAGACTCGTTTTATTGTAATTCCTGCACGACAAAAGATCCATCAATTAACTTTACATGGTACAATTCATCAAATCCTTCTTCGAATAATGGTTTTTGAATTTTCCTAATTGTACTCTTAATTGCTACTTTAGGTACTTTTTCTTTTCCTTGTCGTATTTCATTCCTTAGAACGGATTCATCGTAATCAGGTTCGAAATAGTATCCTACAACCCTAAATCCCCATTGTCTAACTGCTTCAATATACTTTGCTCGATCTTCACTCGTGGGGTTTGTATTATCTATTACAAAAGATTGCTTCCCATGGATACAGGCCATTACTAGAGACTTCTCCCTATACCTTGTCTTCAACATATCCAAATTAATCCTTATGTGAGTATTAAAAAATCTTTCTTTATAAAAACTTGATTTGCCCGAAGCTTGAATTCCTACGAAAATAACGCACTCCACAATTACTCATCCTTATCCAAAATTACATATTGGTTTATATAATCTCTATTCTGTGAGAATATTGGCGTTTCATGATCAACATCCCACTTAGTCCTTTGCGTTTCGCCTTTGTAATACTGCTGCTTAGTGATGCAAACACCACGTTTTTGCCCTACAGGTAGATCGTTCCAATTAATCCCCTTCTCTAAAAATAGCTTATCTTGAAGTTGCTTTCCAGTGAGACCTTGTAACTGTTTCTGTGAGAAGTATGCTTGTGCTACCATAGAAATACTATTTTTTGTAGCGTCTTGCTGTCTCCATAAGAAATAATTTGTTACTTCATCGTGTGGAAGTACCCATGCCCTACTATCGAAAGTTGCCAGAGGTTTATCGGGATAATGCGGTTTAATGATCTCATTGAATTTCGCTGTTGCCATCGATGCAGATACTGAGACCATTTTTTGAATATTATTTTCGAACCATGATTGAGTTGTTAATTTATCATAATTCGTAAGCAAGATTGATATTTCATCACTTTGATGATATACAATTTTACATCCCATTATGTTTTGAGCGAGGTACTTGCAGGTTTCCCATAATGCATTTGTTAGTGTTTCATCAAAAGGCTTTTTCATTCCTTTTGTGAAGGTGTGGAAGTGACAACCATCAATTCTTAATATCACTGGAAGTCTACGCGGCAAGCTGTCTCTAAAAGCATTTTCATATTCCTTCATTCTGTTGCCAAAATCATCTTTCTTCATATCTATTCATTTCCCTTTCCTATTAAAGAATTGTTTTATGAATCTTTGTTTACATATTAAGGCATCTTCATAGTTCTCCAAGGTGAGCCTGAACTATATTCAGTAATAAACCAATTCTCGCCCTTCTTTTCAATGATAACTTTATCGTATAAAATTTGTTCATTTCCGTTTCCATCCAATGTTGTAATAGCAACTGTCGTAATTCTTTTGTTGACCCCTCTCCAACTTATTCTATCTATAGAATATTTCTGTATATTTCCATACCAGTGTCTATCGTTATTTAACAATCCTTGTGCCAAACTCGATTTTCCTTCTTTTGTTAAATCAGGGTTCTGGGAGTATCTACTAAAATCAGTGTATTTGTACATATTCGAATAGTTTTTTTCAATAAAATCGTTATAAAAATTATTAATTACTGGAACTATGGATTTGCCATCTTCCCTTTTTGACCACAAAATCAGTGTAATACATACTGTTATAAATAGAATCAATGATATGAATATTAATTTCCTCATTTTAGTAAACCTCATTATAACTTGGGATTCTAATAAAAGTATTATTTTATGTACTCTGCTTAATATGTGAGATTTCTGAGATTTTTCCATATAAAATCTTCACATCGACCTCTTCATCATCCTCGCAACATTTCACAAACAAGTTCTCGTATTCTTCCTTTGCTTCAGCCTCTGTCTCATACACGTACACTCTACTATCAATAATTCGCTTAACAGCCACAAACAGATATTAACCACCTCATTTTTCCTCATGAAAAATCTGTTTTATCGTATTCTTATGTACAAATATATAGTTTATTGCTCTTCGAATTTTTCAGGATCAACGACAAAGCTCTTGACAATAAATCCACACTTAGTACAAATGACATGAGTAATTTCTGATCCCATGGTGAAGAATTTTTTAATAGGATAAATTCTGCCTTCGCCTTTAGCTTTACCTTTGCCAAAGCTAGATCCACCACATTCAGGGCATTTCGTTTCGTTTACCATCTCGAACCTCCAACTTATAATGATTTGAACGTATTGCCATTTTATTTGTTCCTTACACTTCTTAATCAAATTGTTGCTTTATTATCTTATTTTCTGAACGTTCTTTCGTAGTCTTCAAAACGAATTTTTCTAATCTGGGTACGATCCGAAGTGCGAACAATAATCCCTTCAGACTTTCCAGATGCATCAATCCCTACCTTTGTAGCTTCAAATTGCTTCAAAAACGAAAATGTATTCTCAATTGAAGTTGGAAAATCCGAACCCCTGACCACTTCTAAGAGAGGCGCAAATTCTAATTCTACACTCTCAACAAATTTCATTTTCTCAACTTCATCATAAAAAGGTTGATTTCCATGATCTCTCCACTCAGCAATCTTTTCTTGTGGTAGCTCAAGAAGCCTGTCTAATTCATCCCGAGTTAAAGAAAACACATCAAATACTCGATACCCTTGAGTCTTAATATCCGTATAGTTCTTAGCAGCTTTTGTCTTCCCACCATACGATTCTTGATAAATTACTGTTAACGCCCAATCTCCTTTGGGAAAAATATCAGCAATTATTCTTTCGGTCAGTGGCTTAAGAAACTCCGCGATGTTACCATAAGGATTGCCGATCCTATCCCCCTTTGCATACAGTAGTTCTTCTCTTGAACCGATTAGATAATCCACTTCATTGCAGTTGTTTTTAAAGAATATAATTCTTGAATTTTCACCATCTACCTTTTCATAAACAAAGACCTCATCGGAATTAGAAAAACCTTTTGACTCGGATAATTCATCAGTTAAACGACCTCTTTCACCTAAAGCATGATATGTAAGGATACTTGGATATTTTGTTAGAGAATTAATTTTCTTAAAATCCATTCGTTTTTCATCTCCCATAAAATTTTCTTTTTATTGAATATATCTTGACAGTTCAATTTTCATATCATCGTCTAATTCGTTAACTAACACATCAAAGTAATCCTTATCGATCTTGTATTTATCTCTATATTTAATCATAACTCGCAATATCTCTTTTTCTTCTATTGCAGATAGATGACCACCCCTGACTTTTCTCCATCCACGTTCTTTCATGTTTTTTAGTACAGTTTCATTTTCTAAAATTTCAGCTTGAACTGAAGTGCATATGCCTGCGTCATATCGGTCAATTAAATATTCATATTTATGAATTTTTGACCATTTTGAAGCTTTCCCTCTCTTGTGTTCATCAAGTCTCTTTGCAAGATATGGAGTTTGCCCAACATACACATTCTCATTTTCAAGTTGTATTACATAAATATACCTTTGTCCTATATCTTCTGGATTCACTCAAATCCTCCTTAAAATAATACAAAAAGTCATATCTCATCCGTTTTCATGCAATTTTTTTGAAATTCCACAACTTTTTATGATGTTATTAGAAATATAGAAGACTTCACCAAGTGACCTAAATTTAATCTTAAGGCGTTAACTTCACCAGTAAAGGTCTGCATCAGTCCATCTCATTTCCTCATAAAATTAACCTTTTATTTTGTTTTATTTGATTATATCTATTACCTTCGCTGTTCCCTCAAATAAAAATTCGTATCCCTGTATATCCGCATCTTCTCCAGTCCAATATCTTCTAGCTTGCGTGTGGATCGGCTACAGTAAATTGGACAGAAAAAATAGGGGCTAGTAGAATGAAAACATCAGACAGGAGCGAATCTACGATGCCG
>NZ_MRTH01000102.1 GCF_001956045.1 Paenibacillus sp. FSL H7-0331
CTTCCATCATATTCGAATCATCTGGAAGCCACAAGGCGAAACGGCTACGTCGTCCTTTGGCGGCGGGGCGTATTTCGCACCAAGAAGTATAGAGGATTGTCCTCATGTTCATGTCTGGTTAAGCTATTGTTATCCGTTAGTTTAATAGGCTATGCATTGGCTGCCATTTTTCGGGCTCCTACTTGCTAAAATCTATTTTATCCACTTGTTCGATATCACAAATCAATTGGGCATATCTATTTTCACTCGTTCAGGATAGGGAATTGGCTCCCACCAACCTTTACGAAGTGCTTCCCCATACCATTCTGGTGAAAAACAAAAATTCCTTGTTTTAGCTGATTGAACAGCTTTCTCAATATCATAATTGACTCTATGTAAAGTGAATTTTCCATGTGTAGTATCAATAGTGACGTAAGCTGCTCTCGGATCGTAATCTAATGAAAATCCAACCGCCCCAGTATTCACCAAAATAATATTTGCACTTCGGAAAATAAACTGTTTATGTATGTGACCCATGATTAGCCAATCTGCGCTAATATTTGCAATACTAGATTCGACGTGTTGGATAGAATCGTGTGGTTGAATTGCCGAGTAACAGTCTTTTGGAGTTCCATGAACGAAATGAAACGATTGATCGTCTACTTCAAAACGGTATTCAAATGGTAATTTTGATAGATATTCAATATCTGATTTTGACATACGTTCGATATGCCAATTCAAGTAAGGTAACTCATATTGACTTGGGATATAGGAAGGCTCGTGAGACTGAAGGTTTTTAATATCCGTAGCTCCCAAAAGATATAAGTCGGTATTTCCATAAACACATGAGATATCAAGTTTTTGAATTTTAGAGACACATTCCGAAGGTTCAGGTCCCTTATAAGCAATATCACCTAAACAAATAATCTTATCAACGGATTCATATGCAACATCGTTTAGAACGGCATCTAATGCCGTCAAATTTCCATGTATGTCAGATAAAATAGCAAGTTTCACTTCAATTCACCCCAGATTGTCAGAACACTTATATTACCTAACATGCGACTAATAAATGTAAATTGCATATTTCACATTACTGCTGCCCGTTTCTTAGTGGCCAGTGAGCTATAGTTCCCAGTTAGTTGAACAATATGATATAAACTGCTCAATCGCACAGCCAACCAGTTTGTAAGAGTGAAAGCTTCATTCATTAGAATGAATCATTTCCTTTGTGCAATTCATATTAATCCTTTATACTCACTTAATTAAGCTCATGTAATTGGTGGTTATTGGAACTTGTTTAAACCCCCATTTTTCGTAGAACATCACTTTATTATCTGCGCAAAATAAATCAACGCGTTCGATACCCTTTATTAATGTACTATTAACGACCGCTTCGATTAGCAACCTTCCAAATCTAATTTATCATCCATTCTGTTGAAGAATTCTGACCGTTACTTTAATAATCACAAGAAGAGCTGCTCAAAGCAAACCCCTCGACTATAGTTTTCCGTTAGCGTAATGACCTTGCAATCAGTTCCTCTTAAGAACTGTCTATAAATACATCAAGGAAATCAGCTTTTTCCTGAAAACGCCGATGTCTTTGTTCAATCCTTTCCGTCTGACCGGTGCAGCGCTCCGACCAGGTCTACAAAGTGACGCCCACGCTCTTCAAAGTTACGATATTGGTCAAACGCAGTGCATGCAGGACTCGTAATCGTTTTTTACAGTTAAATCACGGTTTAAGGGGTTATGGAATCGGAAAGCCTGAAATGGTAAGAAGAACAGCGAACTGAATAAAAAAGCGAAAGGAACGAGATGTTAGACTTGGCGGTCTCATCGTCCCTTTCTAAGCAAACGGGTTTAAAAATCTTCTTGAATATTACAGAATCCACAGTGATGACCCGTGACTTTTACAAGATAAATTAAGCATGTGTGTAGGATATAAGAATTAACCTCGATCCATGCTGCTGTTCTGGCGACACTCGAAGTATGAAGTCGTCTAAGCTAAAGTCATTAAGCAGAATATCCACGAGATCTGTTTATTCTGGGGTAGCTGAGGTTAGTATTTATATTAAGCAAACGGAAAGAAATAAAGGTATTGGTAAATTGTTAATGAGTGAATTAATTGATTTATCAGAAAAGAATGGGTTTTGGACCCTTCAAGCCGGGATATTTCCAGAAAATATCTCAAGTCTTAAATTACATATAAAATTTGGATTTAGAGAAGTTGGTAGAAGAGAAAAACTTGGAAAGATGAATGATCAATGGAGAGACGATTTATTGTTAGAAAGAAGAAGCAAACTTTTCAACTAACGAAGAACGAAGTTAAAAGTGGATTTAAGAATGTGGTCATTGAACCGAAGAATGACTCCAGGGAATTTATCAAAGATTGGGTACATGGATCCAATGTAGAAAACTACATCGTTACTGGGGTTATAACAGGGATCAAGCCATAGAACAAATTGAACAAGATCCCTTTCCTTGAGGGGTTTTTGTCATATTCCATATTCATAGCGTCTCTTTTTCAATTACCATATATATATCCATACGTTTGCGGGTGGTGACAGCTACGCTGGTACTACCCCTATTTGCCAGATCAGCCCGATACTTCCAACCCATGTTATCAGCAATGAGTTGCAGTTTCTATTGAAAATCTATTAATAATAAAGTATGATATTCGTATCGATATCGAAGGCCAAGCTGGAATACCAAGTGGGCAAAGCAGAAGCACCGCTGAAATGAGAACATTAATTTGTTCTTGTTTCAGCGGTGTTTTTCGATTCAAAAATGAAAGGACGAGTGATACGAGTGATAAGTAAACAACAATTTATTGGAAATTTGGAAACTATAGTAACTTGATTTAATTTCTTTTTAAGATCAACAAAGTCCTTTTGTGTCTCGTGACCAAGTCATAGAAGTTTTTCGTCATACTAACTATCCTAGTCTCCAGCCTCGGATTTATTTACAACATCTCTTAACTGATTCTTCTCTTTCTATAGCTATCGCGATAATAAACGAGAAAACCACAAGTTCTACCGGTTACTTATTGACTGGTGAAGCAATAAAAGCAGATTGTGTATTGAATATAGTCGCAATATCGATATATCGTCTCTTTAAAAAAAACACGTATTTAGAGCAATTAGAAATATTGAATCGTGTTTGTTCGATGCTATATAAGGCTATAGCTATATTAGACATTTATAACCAGTCTACTAGCGATTTCTACAACTTAAATAGTTTAAACTATATTGAAAGAATTATGAAATATCAGAGGTCTCTACTTAGAATTATCTTTCTGGACAGCTGTTACTTATCCTCCACGTTTGGCAGCAACAAGGCCTAGAGCCAAAGCACCGCATAGCCCAGCATTATCCCCTAAATTAGGAGGTACGATGTACTCGTCGATATTCGTAAGGATCGTCTCCGAATTCACGTACCCATTCAGATTACGCTGCACCTCATCTCTAATCATGCTAAACAACTGCTGTTGGTGCATAACGCCACCGCCGAGAATAATTTTCTGAGGGGAGAGCATGAGAATAGCTCCAGTGATAGCCTGACCGATATAGAAGGCTTCCATCTGCCAAGCAGGATGATCGATCGGTAAATGGCTACCCTTCTTATTCCATCTTGCCTCAAGCGCCGGACCAGCGGCCATGCCTTCCAGACAATCTCCATGGTAAGGGCAAAGGCCCTCGAATGCATCATCCTTGTGACGTCGAACTAAAAGATGTCCTCCCTCAGGGTGAACAAGCCCATGAACAATTTTACCTTCGGAGTAAACGCGCCCACGCCGATTCCTGTCCCGATTGTGTAATATACGCAGCTATCTAATCCTTGGGCCGCCCCCCACATGACCTCCCCATAAGCGGCGGCATTCACGTCCGTATCCCATCCGTACGGAACATCGATCGCGGTTTTTAGCGTCGGGAGGAACGGATACCCAGACCAGCCCTGCTTCGGTGTTGTGGTCACATAGCCATATTGATCGTTGTTTCGATCCAGGTTGATGGGACCGAAAGTACCAATCCCAATAGCCTCCACGCCTTTATCCTGAAAGTATAGAATTACTTTCTCTATGGTTGGTTCCGCTTGCTCTGTCGGGAAAAATGAAAAAGCATGATTGAAGGAGAGAAATAACATGCGTATAGGCGTAATTGAAGCAGGCGGAACCAAGATTGTTTGTGGGATCGGGAATGAGTACGGAATTATCGAGGATCGTAGGGTTGCTTTTGAATAGAAAGAACTCCCGATCGTCAATTGAACAACCGGGAGTGGAACAATGACAACGCGCTAACTTCTATTCATTACCCGTGATCGGTTTGTCGTATACATGGATTCCATTGTATAAAGTGACATGGAAATTAATTTAGCTTCACCTGAAATTGCGTACAATTCCAACCCTGTACTTGAAGGATCAGGGAAAATCTGATCCGTCAGAACGAGTTTTCCATCATTCGCAAATACTTCTACCGAAGAT
>NZ_MRTH01000103.1 GCF_001956045.1 Paenibacillus sp. FSL H7-0331
TCTGTTAAATAAGTAAAACATTCAAATTCTAAGAAAACATGAGCATTTAAGAGAAAAGTGATTCTCCATAGAGGGAGTTTAGTGCGAATGAGGTCATCATTAAGAGTTATTTTAGAACGTTGCTGTGCATCCTCCAGCTACATCGAACTCAGAGAATCCCTGTTTTTTGAAGTAATGGGCGGAGTAGTTTAATCCATTTGAGGTGATGTAACTATTACGGCATTTTCACGTCTATATTAGTAGTTAGGTTTATGGGGGACTTGGAATGCGTCATAAAAAAACATTTATTATAGCTTTTATGGGATTTCTAACTTTAGTGGTCGCATTCATTTATTTAACTCCTTTTGCGGGAAACCTTGTAGCGAATACAAGATTTGAAGAATATGCTAGAAGCGTTGGCATTGGAATTATAAAAAAATCTCCACCTCTTCCTAGTGTTACTTCGGGGCAAATACAAATTCCAGTTATCCAAAGTAGTTATTGTTGGGGCAATTTAGGATGTGCAGATTATGTAGGAGGAAAAACAATGTTAAAAGGGGTTACTCCTACTGCTGTAACTCCAGAAGCAGAAATTACAGTTTCATTTACTTATAAACCAGCACCTAATGGGTTGAATATTCAGCAATTTAGTGATGATAAAACGATACAAATTCCTTTGAAAAATGGCTCTTTTAATGCCCCAAAAGAAAAAGGTATTTATTACTACGGCATTTCAGCATTCTGGACAACCGAAGATGGTAAATATTCGAATGGTGACACATCGTCGGTTTTTGTTATAGAAATTAGATGATTTTGAACTTACGGAAAACGAGAGTGGAGGAGCTTGCATCAACACAGCTTCTCTTTTTCATTGAAGTAACGGGAGGTTAGTTGAACCAGAATATGAATTGGTGTCGAGGGACAAGAACATAGTCCGATTGTCGATTAGATGTTTGTCTAACGATTATCAACTAAATTGCCCTTGAAACAAGCTTTAGATAAAATCACTGATCGCATAAATTGATGGTACAAAAACAGATGTGACAGTGCTGCTCAAGGAAGTTGAAAAGATAGGGCAGACGAGTCACGTTGAATGTTGCGTTAGGATGGATAGGCTGAAAGATTGATCAATAAGGATGCATGCGATTCGCAAAGCTAATAATTTATTGTTATCCTTGATAAGATAAAAAGATGTTTAATAAATTAAAATAGATGAGGGTACATGTTATGCCAAAAAACGATAATATGTTGGCAATTTTATGGATGCTGAATTCCGGTGTAAAAATGACTGCAAAACAAATATCCGAAAAGTTAGAAATAAATATAAGGACAGTTTATCGGTATATAGATGCACTATGTGCCAGTGGAGTGCCTATAATATCCGATACAGGTCATAATGGCGGGTATAGCTTGCTTAATAATTTTATCAGAGCACCTCTGCTATTTGATATTGAAGAAAAGAAGGCACTCCTTCATGCAGCTGTTTTTGCAAAAGAAGCCGGATACCCTTTGAGTGAGGCATTAGGCAATGCGACATCGAAATTGAAAATGTATTCGAATCAGGAGCAGGAAAGTATACTTAGCCGTCATTTAGCCGGATTTGAAGTGATAAACCGCATGGGAGACCCTTCTGTTCTGCCGATACTGGCGGAATTGGAGCAGGCTGTAGCAAACGAATTCTCTGTAGAAATTGATTATCGCACAAGACGTGAAGAACAACCTAAGAATAGGGTGATAGACCCCTATGGAATGGTTTACTGGAACAATAAATGGTATACTGTTGCATTTTGCCACCTTAGGAATGAGATCCGTAGCTTTCGGGCAGACCGGATTCTACAAATCAAGCGTACTCCAATGCTATTTAAGCGTTCTGAAGATTTTTCGGCTCGTGAATTTTTTATGCAAAATCTGTTGCCTGATTTAGTAGGCAAGGACCGGTTAATTCCTTTAATTATTGGAGGCAGGTCAGAGGCATTGGATGACTTATGTCTGCATTGGTTTTTGGGGCATCATTTGAAAGAGCGGACAGCAAATCAAGCAATCTTTTTACTTGAGGAAAAATCAATTCATTTATATGTCCCTTATTTTCTTCTGTCCTACGGGAAATCCATTCAAGTAATCGAACCACAGAGTTTGAAGGAAAAACTTGTTGCTATTACGTCGGAGTTAATGGAATTTTATCAATGTTAATAGCTTCACTGACAGCAGATGTCAGTGAAGCTATTTTATAATGATGATAACAAATGATTACCGATGGATGGTTGGTATCACTTGATGAATTGTAAAATAAGGAGAACTTGCAAATGAATAATACGGTATATCTTTATGTGTTTGACACAATGGCAGACTGGGAAATAGGTTACTTAACTGCCGAACTGAACTCGGGAAGATATTATAAAAAGGGGCTGGCCCCATCAAAAATAGTTACCGTGGGGATTGAAAAGACTCCTGTAACTACAATGGGCGGATTGAAAATACTTCCAGACATCAAACTGGATGAGTGTAGAATTGAAAGCACAGATGCATTGATTTTACCCGGTGGAGAAACATGGACAGAAACTATTCACCAACCCATCCTAAAAATCGCCCAGAGGTGTTTAAAGGAAGGTATATTGGTAGCAGCGATTTGTGGTGCTACAATTGCACTTGCTCAGACAGGACTGTTGAATTCACGTTGGCATACAAGTAATGATCTGGCCTACCTTAAAATGATCTGTCCCACTTACACGGGCGAAAAGTACTACAAAATGGAGTCTGCTGTAACTGATGGAAAACTGATCACTGCATCTGGAATAGCTCCGTTGGAATTTACTGTACACGTTTTGAAAGCTCTGGGTGTGTTTTCTTCAAAGACGTTAGAGGCTTGGTATAGTCTTAATAAGACTCATGAATCCAAATATTTCTATGAGATGATGGATTCAATCCAATGAAAGTATAAGCATAAAATTGATAGGTTATGATCATTTAAAGGAGGAGTAAAAGTGACTGAAAGTATAAAATATTTGGGAGTGTCAGGTAAATATACAAAGAATGGAACACCCAACGGCTGTACATCTATTACCCCGTTTATAACAGTGAAGAACCCTTCTGAAGCAATAGAGTTCTATAAAACTGTTTTCAATGCAAGGGTTAAGGATATTACTGAATATCCTGATGGAAATGGTAATAAAATTATAGTTCATGCGGAATTAGATTTTGGAAATGGTTTTTTGCAGCTGGGAGCAGCGAATCCGGCATATAAACTAGTTTTGCCGCCAGATGAAGACAATGCGTGTTATTCTTTAGGAATTTACGTAATTAATGTTGATCAGGTATTTGAAAATGCGGTAGCAAGAGGAGCAAAAGTAAGGGAACCGGTTGCAAACTTTGTTTCAGGTGATCGATTCGGAAGTATATTGGATCCTTTTGGAGTAAGATGGTCTATTATGACTAGGATTGAGGATTTGTCAGAAGAAGAAAGTAGTCGAAGGGTTGCTGAATGGGCCAAAAGCTTTAACGTAGAATAAATGCAAAAATCATTTGAACAAAAAGTGTTAATAAGACAATATAATGCATAGTAGCAGTATGGACAGATTCTAACCATTTTCATCATCTGTGGTGCTGCGCTGGTTTTGCGCTGCATGCTTGGCTAACGGGTAAGTTTCTTTAGTATTGCAACTACTCCCATTACCCATATAATGGTAACATAGAGTGGGTAATGAGGGGGGAGTAAATGAAAGTAAATGAAAAAATAATTAAGATGAATGGTTATTTAGAAGCTATGGCTTTCTTAAATTTAAGACCTAATCATAAATATACTTTTGAATTTATTTGGTTTGACGGTAACAAGTTAAATGAGCCATCGAATTTAGAATATTTAGCAGATTGGTGCTATGAAATAAGAAAGGTACTGTTATCATGGTTTTTTGAGGTATGTGAAGAATATGATATGCCAGAGATACCTATTAAGTTTCAGGAACCTTGTGTAGAACGATTTTTAGTATTAATTGAGGATTTTTTTGGAGACCAATCCTTTGGAGTTTATCGCAAGATATATGGACCAGTTCTATCAAGTGAGTTTGGATATGAAGAATATATATTTATGACGAGTAACGAATCTTACGTGTTGGCTTACAGTGTGTCCGATTAAGTACAACATTAAGCTAAAGAATTACGATAGTGGAGGGGTTTGCTACGCGACAGTTCCTCTTTTCGATTAAAGTAACGGGCAGCATTCCTATAATGAAGAAATACGAGAGTTGAGAAACAAAAAGGCTCCTTGGTATGATGTTTATGGGTCCTAGATGCTAGCCA
>NZ_MRTH01000104.1 GCF_001956045.1 Paenibacillus sp. FSL H7-0331
ACTTCGGGGTGGTTCTGCGGCTTGCAGCTCCATCAGAGCGTTATACGTCGTCTGTAAGACGTTCACAATCGTGTCCAGTTGTGTCTTGGAGTTCCTGTAGTAGGTTTCCGTCATATTGGAATCGGAACGTGCTATTGATAAATAAATTTTGCTTTGATTGTAGAGCTGCTCTATATTACCTTTCGTATCTTGAGCTTGTTTAATTAATGGCTTCAGATCCTCCAGATCCACCGTAAGCTTGGTCATTCCTACCACTCCTCTGTATTCAACTGAGCTCTGTTTACCCGCAGCTTAGAAAATGGTCCTCTCTCACGATGTAAGACTTCCAAGTAGCAAAACAAATAAGGATATTGCCACAATGACAATACCAACAAATTATAAAAAGGAGCCAATAGCCCCTTATTAATTCCATAAATTTCATTCATACTTTTATTATGGTTCTAAAGTAATTATTTTCAAATAGGTCTGTTGATTCATTATCGACATTTTTTCCCACCATTCTGCGCGGTTTTTGTCGAAATATGAATTATTTGATAGATTGGGTAATCAGCCATTATAAGTAATTATCTTTTGTCAATGTTCGGACAGAATCCGTATGATTAACACCTTATCCTTGAAGAACACTCATACGATCTAAGGGAATCACCTTATTGGGGATCTTTCATTTTCTATCAATACATCTAATACAGCTTTTTCAAAATCATAAAATAACTTTTATTAGGAAGACTTATTAATTTTTTATTATACTGAATGTACCTGTAATACCATCAATTTGATGCAATAATTGTACATATGCTTTTGCCTCCTTTTCTTCTTCAGTACCTTTATAGATCATTTCTGTTGGTGTTCGGATTACTACAACCTGACCTTTACTAACACCCAATTTTTCAAAAGGTACGCCCTTATCTTTTCCGCCATGATTCCACCAATTATTCCATTCAACTTCAGTTCCCCCGTTATAAATTTGAAAGAGCTCCGCTTTTTTCAAACCGCTATCTGTTGGTTGATAAAATACGGTCATTCCCGTTTCTCCATTGCTTGATTCTACTATTTCATATTTATTCTTCCAGGATTCAGGAAAAGTGATTTCAAATCCTAATTGTTCATTTCTATAGACAATCGGCTTATTCCCAAAATTAACGTCGATCTTTGAAGGAGTCGATGGTTGTTGAATACTTTCAGGTTTGGCCGCGTGTTTAATGGTAACGGTCTTTTCAGCAGCCATGTTTTGTTTAAATTGATTCGCTTGGTAACTCAAACCTTTTGATTCCTCTGAACTGAAAATCTTCCCGCTCCCTACTTTTCCATCGTCCGATAAACTAATTTCGTGTACCCATTGTTTCCCCTCTTGATCTTCTATAACAACCTTGGTTTTATAATCATTTCCTCTAAAATTTCTAATAAATAATTTATAAACTCCGGCGTGGAAAAGCTGTTCATCATCCAAACTTTCAAACACTATTTTTTCAATGCTATTCAATTGCTTATTTTGAGATGCTGTTAAAGACGGGTATATGGGTTTTGAAACAGGCTCAATTTTCAATAAAGTTTTTTTATAATAAGAATAACCTTTTTTATGTAATGTATCTTTGAGTTTATCTGCATCACTTTCCAATATATAGTTGGATATTTCGTTGGAGTAGCCTTTCACACTTGGTAATACATCAAGAGAAATAAAAGAGGTTTCGCTTGGTTGCCTTCCTATATTTGTGGCAAACAAAATGTGCAGGCTATGGTTGTTTTTCGGGTTTTTGTATAACTCAACAGGTACACTCTGGCCTTCAAGTGCCTTAAATAAGGAGTTCTCCCCTTTGTACCACATATCATCATTAAGAGTCAGCTTCAGAGATGCTACCAAATTATCAACTTCACGATCCGTTTCCTCTTGAATCGTACGACTGACTACATTATTGCTTTCAATTGTTTCTTTTAAAGTAGTTTCAGGCAGAGAAGCTTCTGGTAAAGTAATTTCAGTTAAAGGAGAACTTGAAGAATTCGACTTCTCCATTGAACAAGCGATCAACATAAATGCTAGTATCCCAGCCACTACAGTAATCAATAATATTCTAGGCATCCTCATTCGCCTCCCACTTTAAAGTAATGGTTTCTCTTGTTTTCTCACTCATTCTTACTATTTCAACTTTGACAACCTATGAGGTTCAGGCAGTGGATTTAGCACATAGACCCATTTCCTATAATAGCTTAGGCGGGAACAGAGCTTGAGGCTTTTTCTCCAAACTGTCCAGAGAAAAGTATGAACACATTGTGGATCTCCATATCTGCCCTCGAGGTTCACCTTCCCATACCATGCTGGGTCTATGCCTTTACATTCCTTCGTTCTACCTCTCAAGAGGAGGAGGCAGATTTTTGCTCCTCACTGCACGATTTTCTGGGGAAATACCTTTGATCTTTTGGGGTGTTTTTAGTCTACACTATACACATATTGCTCCAGTAAAGTTGCTAGCTCCATATAGGCTTCTGAGAGCCCTTCCGAAAGCTTGATGGACACCATCCCAGCCGCTGAGAGCTGCTCGGCTCTTTTATATGCCTACCCCCGCTTGATTTCCGCCCTCCAGTGGGTAAGAATGCCTCTGGCACCTGGAAAGACAACCTCTTCTGGTGTTGGAGACAGGCGTATGGCCATGAGTAACGCTTTGCTTTCCCAATCCTTGGACACCTGCGAGTAGTCCGGAAAGTAACGGTTAAACCAAATAAAAGCTCGTGATCCGAGCTTTTACTTGGTTTAAATTCACCACGAGCTTCTAGCGGAATTTCATCAGGATGCGTAATTCTGTATATGAAGCAAATCTCAACTTACAAATTTTTAGTTACTAGTTCCATAATTAAAGTACGTATTTCCGGAAAATGTTTGAACATCCTTAATATTCACCCATCTCTTTCCATCTAAAAGTTGATACTGACCATTAATATTTTTAACATGAGACGTATTAGAAGGATCAAACCAGTCTGAGGATCTAAAATACATTCCTGTCCCTATCTGATTGGGGATTTGATCAATCTTACCATTCAGAATGGATTGTGCTATAAAGACAGCTTTCTTCCAACCATCATCTGATATTTGAGGGTTTCTAGCTAGGTTTGTTTCATTATATCCTCCGGTAACCGCGGCATACTGTCCCCTTTGTAATACTACATCCTTGTAACTATCGCCACATTCTCCAGAGTTCATTCTGTTAATTATTGTCCATGCAACAGATTCTTGTCCATAATCACTTTTACCACTATTACATTCCCCATAAATTGTTCTTGCCAAAATATCCAATTCACTTAAATTCTGTAAATCTATTACTGTATTTACTCTTGCTCCGAGATATGAGCTGTCGACACCTTCGTAAATTTCCTTAGTTATGTCAGGGCCTGAGCTATTAGGCTCATTTCCATTTGACAGTAAAGAGAGTCGTATATTCCCGTCTTCTTTTTTATTTATGTAAGTATCATCATCCTGTATTATTCTTCTAATCGCGCAAATATTGTCTTTTAATAATCCGTAAGGTACTCCCCAGCTATCATTTAAATTTTCAATTCTAACATTCTGTTTAGGATTAGTAAGATAATTGCGATTTTCATTCGTACCTGTCTCGTGAATAAAGTCCCCGTTTCCAATATAAATTCCTACATGATCAACTCCTTCTTTAGTACCCTTCCAATCAAATAATATCAAATCTCCAACTTTTAATTCATCGTATTCCTTTCCTACACCTCTTTTTATTTGAGTTTTAGTGTCTCTTCCAATATCTATTCCCAGCACGGTCAGGTAAACCGATGAGGTGAAATCTGAACAATCCATATACGGGGGTGGATTGTTATGGTCCAAGATCTGGGTCGTGATTATACTATCCAAACAATAGGGGATTTTGCCCTCCCAAGTTATTGCCTCTTGTGTAAGTTTATCCCTCCATCCTTCAGCATTTCCGATATTACCCATACTGGTTTCTATTTTAACAGGCGGTTTATCAACCGCTCCTCCCGCCACTTTACTTGAATCCCCTGTATAGAAACTACTGAAATTCATTCCACTACCCAAGACAGCGGCTGCCAAAGGAAATGCCATACTAAGCGTTTCCCCCAACTTCTG
>NZ_MRTH01000105.1 GCF_001956045.1 Paenibacillus sp. FSL H7-0331
CCCCATGTATTCTCGATAGTATGATTAAAGCACAAAAACCCGTAAGAGGTCACTTTTTTTCAAGTGTCCACCTTACGGGTTACAGTTCACCTCGTATTGTGGTTTTCCTTTTGCTCTTTGCCACGTTAGAGGCAACATGGAAAATCATAAAACTAAGGGAGGAAGACTGCCGTTTGCTTGCTCACGGCAGTCTTGATTTGTCACACTTTCTTGATCACATCATAGGTCAGCTTGGCTAGAGGCCTCGTGGACAGATTGTCCGGCAACAATTTGTTCCCATACAGGAACAGATCGATTTGCTCTTCACTTAGACTCAGGGTGGTAAAGAGCTTCTGCATCTCATTCTTGTACGTCCCAGCATACGCATGCTTCTTGTAGAGCAGCTCCCTTACGTACTCCTTATGGCTCTGATAGACATTAGCCAGTTTGAACAATTCCGTGCTATTCTGGATTTTAACTGCATGAGAGCTTGTCCGATCGAACTCCAGATCGAGATCGAAATTTGTGTTGTTCCCTGTTATGGTATCCACCGTACTCTTCCCATTCATCTGCACTTTAAACCATGCGCTATCATCAAACCCTCGATCGTATGGGTAGACAATGTCGTAACCCTTGGCCAGCTTGAAGCGGGAATTACAGGTGAGTAATGTATTGTCGGTTGCAGTAAGGACACACTTCCTTCCCGATCCGGGATAAAATCTCATGGCGATAGTCTGCATCCATGAACTTATTATAGTCCACAATTATACTAATCGCTTGGTTCAGGGAAGTCATATCCCGTTTTACATCTTGAATGAAATTCCGAAACTGCGTATTGTTCTGAAAAAAACTGGGGTGCCTGGCCTTATGTCTAGCAATCCAAGGGTTGTCGTATAGGGTCAGGAAGTCTCTGCGATGATTCTCCCTATTGGGCTTAGTTATCGGCATGCCAGCCTTTTTAAGTTCATCATCAATATGGAGCGAGCCAAAGAACACCAGCTTACACGTCTTCATGTAGAAGTCGATCTGAGGGTAGAAGGAGCACACCGTATCCATCGGGCTGGAGAGCAGGCTATCGACAAGCTGATGGTCCAGCAATCCACTTATGGTATCTTCCCACAGCGACGTTATAGCTGTACCAGTGAAAGGATTGATGACTATGGGCATTCTAGCCTTGACTCTGTTGTAGCGATCGATTAGCCCGCTGCGCATCTTGTTGCAATTCCAAAGCTTGTCAAAGTAATAGCTTTCATGATTATCCTCCTCTTAAATTGAACACACGTTGATTTTTCAACTGCCGCTGTTTGTTAACTGGGCCAAATCATTGGCATTATGCGTTAATTGCTTTCCCACTGGGGAGGTAATATCAACCCTTTGCCGTCCTTTATGGAGCTTATGATGATGTCATCGGCGGGCGGATATCATTTTATGAAACATCTCATCTAATAACATTATTTCTGCTTTTTGGCTGATGGCATGGTTCCCAAGCTTTACATCAATTATGAAGTCATTGCTCAGCATCTGGCGGTAACGGGAAATAATATCGTTGTCAGGCAATTCTCCCATTGCCTTCGTTTCGGGTGGGATTACCGGAATTCCGGCTTGCTCTACCAAGTGAATGTTTTGTTTAATATCTGCGGCGATCTTGCTTAGAGTGCTTACACTTCTTGCCGTCTCAATATCCACCATTCCGTCATTTGTATAGAAATGCTTGTTGACAATAGCCAACGCAGTATGCGATATATGGAATGCTTGAATGTCTTTTTGGATTTCATAATGCAAATCCACCGATTCAAATATTTGGGCAAGCTCTTTCACTCTTTCGGTCGTCAGTCCATTTATTTCACCAAAAATGGTTCCTTGATGTTTTTCGGAACCGAATTGGGCGTATAGAACATCTTCTTTGATGTCTCCACCGGCGCCCGGGAATCCCGGAAGTAAGCGATCGCCCACGATTTCAAGCCAAGAGTCATATCCAATGGTGTTGGTAAAGGTGACGATGGTCTTGCTTCGATTATGCTTGATCGCAGACAGGGCAGATTCGGCCTGATCATATCGTACTGGAACAAAGATAAAATCATAAATGTCGTCGTTATCAAGCTTTTCTATCGTGTTGATCGATATTTGCTTTATCGATCCATTATCGTGGTATTTCAGACCGTCCCTTTTCAGCGCCTCCAGTCTCTTTCCTCGTGCCAGTATAGTGACGTCCAGTCCCGACTGTGCTAATCGGAGTGTATATACACTGCCAATCACGCCGGCGCCAAATATCAAAAGTCTATGTGGTTTGGTGTTCAATATGATCCTTCCTTTCATAGAATTAGTCACAGATTGTTTAAGCAACACCTGTTTGATAAGATAATAATAATATCGCATGCTTATGATTTCAACCGGCAGAGTTAGATGAAAGTTGCATAGGCAACACATTGTGATAATTGATGTTTAACAAGGAGATATAGAAATGGTAAATCAGGAAGATCCGAGGGTGTTGCGCACACGACAGTTAATTAGAGCAGCGTTCAGAGATTTGTTGCGGAGAAAAGGATTTGATGCAATCACCATCAAAGATATCGCTCAGAAAGCAACCATTAACCGCGCCACCTTTTATGCCCATTTTGAAGATAAATATGCTTTGCTTGACGAAGTCACAGAACAGGCTTTTCATGAAATGATTCCTGAGCAAATGGCGAATGCACAGGAGTTTACGGATGAAATATGTGACCAGTTGATCTTGCTGACGCACCAATACATCGTGGATTTTTATCAGATCTGCAGAATGGATTCCAATTCGATGGCTACGCTTGTCGATGAAAAAATAAAGAAAATGCTGCAGCAAACCATAGAGAACATTTTTCTGAAAGGGGATACCCACCATGGGGCGGACAGGCATCATATAAAAATCACGGCGGTCATGACAGGTTCAGCGATCTATGGCGCTGCGCATTATTGGTTAAATGTCGAGGAGAAAGATCGAACCGATGTGCTTGTAGACATTGTTCGTCCCTATGTAATGAACGGTCTGGGGTTGTATCGCAATGGCGATGAATACAGATGAAAAACGAGACTGGTCAGATAGGAACGATAGTGTACCATAAGTTACTCACCTCTCTTTGTTTGCATGGTTGCCCGACACATTCATGATACCAAACGAAGAAGGTGTTTTTTGTCAAGAGAAGTAAATAGATTGATTCACGACCATCGGAGGCCACTGAAAAAGTCCCATTTGTTGAGAGCAACAGAATATCCATAGAAAAACGAGCCTCTAGAATCGCTTCTAAGGCTCGTTTCGCGTTCAGGGAGACATGTTTGTACCCCTAAAATCATTGCTGAAGAAGAAGGGACTTGGGCAATCCATGTCTATGCGAGGGAAAACGAGATCGGCACGCCGTTCTGCATCACGTATGATTTCGAGTCGAAAGCCGACAGTCCGCGAACGTGATTCGATGGAGCAAACGCGCATGCCGATCGCTGATTTCAAGGCATATCGGACAACGCATAAAGTTTTAACTCTTAGAAGAGGTCAATTAGACGTCTCAGCAGTTGACAGATGAGTATGTGCCGATAATGTTGTGGCTCATGCGCAATAGCGGCTTGAAAGGTAAAATTCCTTTACCTTTATTAACAAAGAATGGCCAATATAAGTGTGAAGATAATGATGGAATTTACCTGTTATATGAATTTATTGCCGGAGCCATTTATGTAGCCAGGTTCTTGTCATCCGACAAATGTCGGCTGACAAGAACATTATCTCATTAGTTGCCGCGTAAATCGCGGTTTTTTTATTTTATGGGATCAAGTTCTTGTCAAAACCAAATGACAAGAACTTGATCCCATTCCCGATTTTGACAAGAACATTATCTCATTCCCGACGAGTCTCCTTTGAAGTGAAAAGGAGGTATACGAAAACTCCCTACGGGATTAAGCTAACGGGCAGAAGAGTGTGGTGGAACGGTTATTTATTTTCGCTCTCTATTTTGCCAGAGTAATACATCCGCTTCACCACACCTATAATATTAATATGATGAGTCTAGAAATCTAAAGAGGTGAGCCAATGGCAGTCGTAAAAGCCAGGAAACAGGATATTGATATGTTGGCAAGGTTGCTTCGAGCTG
>NZ_MRTH01000106.1 GCF_001956045.1 Paenibacillus sp. FSL H7-0331
ACCTTACGGAGACAACAACATTGTCAGCCAGATGATGGAGAGTCCTAATCAAGTTCAATTTATCCTTAATCAGCCTATGTCAAGTGCTCCAGGTACTGCCTTCAATTATAATACGGGGGCTTCCCATCTGCTATCCGCTATGATTCAAAAAAGAATCGGGATAAATTTAAAAGAATATGCTATGGAAAAATTATTCGGACCGCTAAGCATTACAAATTTCCAATGGGCGGTTGATAAGCAAGGGGTTAGCTACGGAGGGGCAGGCCTTCAGCTAATCCCGGAAGATATGGCGAAAATCGGCTATCTCTATGCCAATAATGGCTTATTCAATGGAAAACAGGTAATACCTGCTAAATGGATATCAGAATCAACAACAATGACTAACACCAATGGTTTTAAATATGGATATCAATGGTGGGGTGGCCCAGATTATTTTTATGCAAGTGGTTCTTTTGGACAGGGAATTTTTGTATCGCCTGAGAAAAATCTTGTCGTTGTAATGACAAGCGATATTTGGGATACTGACCCCATGATTGTGACAAACAAAATATTCTCTCGTATTAAAAGCGCCGCCGTATCCGAACAAGCCCTTCCAGTTAATGCGGAAGGTAACCAGCAAATGAAAGAACAAGTACGTCGGGCCAGTTCTTCAAAAATGCCTACTCCTCAGCTTCCGGTGATGGCTAACGAGATTAGTGGAAGGACTTACATGGTAAAGAAAAGTGGTCTCGATTTTAGTGCATTTACGCTTAACTTTTCTAATAAGAGTGATGTAGCTGTATTTAAGAAAATTTTGGGAGCCGAAACCGTAGATATATCAATCGGACTGGATAATGAATATCGAGAAACTGGAAATTATAAAGCGAAAGGATATTGGGATGGAGATGCATTCATTATAAATGTGTATTACGTCAATCCGGATTTTCATTCCACTTATGATTATATATATAAGTTCCTGTTCGACGAGAGGAAAGGGAGTTTGGAAGTTCAGGGGCTAACCGGAGACAATAGAAATTACCACGAAATTATTGATATCATGTCCGAATGATTGGCTTATTGACATGCCTCTTTATGTTTTTACATGCTAATAAAATAAGTGATTTTATACAAGGGAACTGTACGGCGTTAAGCTCTAACGAAGAACGAGAGTGCAGGAGTTGCTTGGAGCGGCTCCTTTTTTATTTCCGTTGAACGGGAGTTTAGTGCAAGCCTTAACTATAAATGCTGCCGAAATACGCCCTATCATTTTTTGTTGAAATAAGCCGAGGGACGTGTTCGATAGTTGACACATAAGCGGAACACATTCATTCGACAGAAGTGAAGTTAACCAATCCTTTGTGCGCTTGGCAGCGCATCGACTAAAATTTATTTTTCGTTCTGGACTTATCGGTTCGGAATGGTGTATATTATTTTTAAGGAGGTGAGATACGGATGGTTCGTCCACGTAACTTTGATGAAATAGATGTATTAAGGAAAGCGATGACTTTATTCTGGACTAAAGGTTATGAAGCGGCATCCCTAAATGATTTGCTACATGTTACTGGACTTAGTAAAAGTAGTTTATATGAGACTTTTGGTAACAAACATGATTTATTTGTGAGAGCATTTGATTTATATCGCGAGGAGCGCCTATCGGTATTAAATAATTATTTGAGTAATGAGAATGTATACCAGGGTATCGAATTATTTCTTATGGCCCTCCTTAATGTTGTTAGCAAAGGTTGCATGACGTCAAATGAAGCTATCGAATTGGCGCCACATGATAAAGAATTTCAAAAAATGATTGAAAAAGATTTCGAAGATGTTGAACATGCATTTTTAAATGCAATTGAGATTGGTAAAATCAATGGTTCTATTCAGTCTAAAATCGATTCACTAAAGCTTGCTCGATTTTTAACTGTCTCCTTACAAGGTATAAATGTGATGGTGCGAGCACAAACAAATCAAGACAGGATTATAGATTTCATTTCTATAATTTTAGGGAATTTGAGATAGATGAAAGTGTACGTTTTTTTTGTATATTATGGACCGAAAGGTCCTTAATATAAAATAATTCAAAGAAAAGAGGAACAAGCATGAACAACAATTACAAATCTATTTTCGAGCCGTTCGAGCTCCCATCGGGAGTGCAGTTGAAAAACAGGGTGATTATGGCGCCTATGGCCCTTTCGGCATCAAAGTCTAACGGAGCAGTTACTGAAGAAGAATTGGCTTACTATATTCAACGGGCTCAGGGTGTTGGCGCCGTGATTACCAGCAGTGCCCTTGTTTCGCAAAACGGAAAATTGCTCGAGAACGGCTTTGGCATTGACAATGACGATCTGCTCCCAGGCCTAAAAACATTGGCAAACACCATACATGAACAAGGTTCCAAAGCTTTTGTCCAGCTTTATCATGGTGGGCGTATCAGTAATCCGGCTTTGCTATCTGGAGGACAATCTTTAAGTGCAAGTGCAGTGGCGGCGGAGCGTGAAGGATCTGCTACCCCAAAGGCAATGACAGAAGAGGAGATTGAAATTGCTATTGATGAATTTGCCAATGCAACCCGAAGGGTAATTGAAGCCGGATTTGATGGGGTTGAGATTCATGGCGCCAACGGCTTCTTGATTCAGCAATTTTTCTCTCCGCATTCCAACAGAAGAAAGGACAAATGGGGAGGGACATTAGAAAAGAGAATGAAATTTCCCCTTGAAATCATCAAACACGTAAAAGAAGTGGCTGCAAAACATGCAAAATCACCATTTGTTGTTGGTTACAGAATTTCTCCGGAGGAAAGAGAAAATCCTGGCATCACAATGGAAGATACTCTTCAATTCGTGGATGTACTGGCCTTACAGAACTTAGACTACATCCATCTTTCCGTGGATCATTTCTGGGGTGAACCGAGGAGGGAAGGATCGAGCAGTACGAAGTCGCGTGTAGTAATGGTTCAAGAGCGTGTAGGTAATCGAGTGCCTGTAATCGGTGTTGGCGGTCTTTCCACACCGGATGATGTCGTTAAAGCACTGGATACTGGAATCCCACTAGTAACAATGGGTCATGCCTTGATCATGGAGCCTAAATGGGTTGAGAAGGTACAAAGCGGACAGGAAAGAGAAATTAGAACGACACTTCCCCGAACAGCTCAAAAAGAACTGGTACTTCCCGATAATTTGTGGGGAATGATAACCAACATACCAGGATGGTTCCCTGTCGTGGATTAAGGAAGAATAACAAACACCTCGATGCTTGCGTACTATTAAAAGTCGCTTAAATGGGACTGTTGACAAAGTGGGCCAGAGGGATTCAATCCTTTCAGGATCGGATTTGCTTTACTTCCTTTACAGAGCCATCCTCTTTCGGTTTCTTCCTGCGTTTTTTCTTGTTCGGATCCTTTTGGAGCTCGGATTCAATCCGACGAGTTTCTTGCTCTAAATCTTTGAAATATTCGGAAGGTTTCTTTTTCACCCTGACATTCTCCGCTTTTCCAATGGAAGCGTTCGCCTTGATATGAGTAGAGTCCACAAGGACAACTTCCCCCGTTACGATACTCTGGCTAATGCAAGCTGAAACGATGTGATCGAAGATCTCTTGGAAGGCCTCGCTGTCTTTAAACCTTTGGCGGCGGTTTTGGCTTAGCGTCGAATGGTCGGGAATAGACTCGCCCAGATCTAAGCCAAGGAACCAACGATAGGCGAGATTAACGATGATTTCTTGTTCTAATCTTCTTTCTGAAGGGATTCCAAACAGGTATCCAATAAGCAGCATCTTAATAAGAAGAACGGGATCAATGGATCTACGTCCAAAGGGCGAGTAGAGGTGTTGGTTTATGTACATCAGTTGATTTTGTTTGTCTCCATCTACACCCATCATCGCATTGCCCTCCAATGAAAAGACCGTATAGATAGTAATTCTACACGGTCCTTCAAAAAAACTATTCAGTTCAATACTTTGTCAACAATCCCCAAATCGCGGCTTTTTCGTATTATTAGGTTAGCTATATAAGTTGAACTAAAGGAATTCATTTCCACATCGTCGAATAAAGAACTACAACCTAAAAGTGACGGTGAA
>NZ_MRTH01000107.1 GCF_001956045.1 Paenibacillus sp. FSL H7-0331
CAAGAACCCTATTACATAACTAAAAAAAGCCGCAATTTAAGCGACTTTCAATGTAATAATGATGTTGACTTCCGACAAATCGTTAGGTCTTTAATGTCCTACAATCCTTCGGAAATGAGACAAGGTTTGTGTCTTCTGACATATTAAAATTCTATTCTGCTCTGTCTCAGTAATCAGTACATATTCTTGGCCTCATTTGGGAATCGGAACAAATTCTTGACATTGAATTATGACAAGAATTTGTTCCGATAAAGTAAAAAATCCGCAATTTATGCGGATGCTTATCGGTCTATATTCTGGTCACTCGACATTTGTGTCACACAATCAAAGGCCCCAAAATAATAAAAAAGTATATTAATAAATTAAACTAACAAAATGGCCTCTTGTTCACCTGCGCGGTGAGCTGCACCTTACGATTAATCGTTAGATACAGATTCTGCCCCTTGACCGGCTTGGTCAGCTTCATGTCGCCGACGATCCGGCTCATGCTGTCGATTTGATAGGATTTATAACCGTTAAGCCCCCGCATCTCCTTCTGATACATCAACTCGATGCCGTCGTAGCCGACCTCCTCGGAATCCAAATACTTAAGCATGGGATCGGATTGATCCGCGTTGATTTCTTTGTAAAAGTCCAGATTCTCCTTGGCTCCCTTCATCTTGTTCATATAGCCGACCAATTGAACGGCGACCCGGTCGGGACTGTACTGGCGGATGCGCTCCTCCACGATCTCCATGTCCGGATACTCGTCGCGGTGCTCGTTAAAATAGGCGATCTCTTCTTTTGACAGTCCCGACTTGATCCGTCGTTGTTGGAATGGCAGATGCGTTCTGCCTTTGATGTCCATAGCCTCGATAACTTCCTGAGTCGTCAACGGCTTGGAATTCGCTTCGCCTTTTTCGTTAAACAGCTGCACGAGTTTTGCAGCCAGCGTCTCCGCCGCTTCTTGCTTAAAGCCTGTTTTGAAAGTAAAGTATAGGGACTGAGTTGAGATCGAATATGCGATCTGCTGTCCCGCCGAATCTTAAATATTGCCGCGGATGGGCGGGATGGATACGCCCTTCGTGATCATGCTTGTCTGGCGTTCCTAGAGACTCGGACCCTCGACGAACTGTAGATAAGCAAAACGTACGTTTAGTGAAGAGAACAGGAGAAATGTAAGCACGAAAAAGACATTTAACCTAATACTGAAATGGCGACGGTTTCGAACTTTTTCTTTCGTACTTCGGTTTTATCATTAATTTCCATACCGTTCCTCATTCCGTCACTCGATACCTACCCTTTAATTGTCATATATTCAGACGAATTCCTTTTTAGAGAGGTTCAATCTTTATCCCTGCACAATAAGAATAAGCAACCATACGGGAATGGCGGGTATCCGAACTCAATACCAAGTTATTTTTCAAAATTTACGCTTCCGAATCCATGAGACCGATGAATTCCCGGATCGGCTGTCGTCTATATAAACGAAGGCATAAATGAACACAAACTAATTTGACGAAGAGGTGTTTTGAAAATGGCATTAACGTCCGCATTCACGAGCTTCAACCTGCCTGTAAAAAACGTAGAACAATCGAAAGCGTTCTTCACCGGACTCGGATTCGAGCTCAACCCGCAATTCCCCGAGAACGAGAATTCGGTAGCCATCGTGATCGGCGACAACCTGCAGGTCATGCTGATCAATCAAGCATTCTTTAATACGCTCACGGAGAAGGAATCCGTCGATACGAGCAAGTATGCGCAGATGACGATCGCATTGGCCTTCGAGAGCCGGGAAAAGGTCGATGAAATCGTGAATACCGCGGTCTCCTTGGGCGGGAAATTGCACGCTGAACCTGAAGATCATGGGTTCATGTATCACTGGGGCTTCGTGGACTTGGACGGCCATCTGTGGGCCATTAACTACATGAACATGGATGCGGCACAAGGTTAAGGCTAACGGAGAGGACGCTCGTACTAGGGTTCAAAAAGAAAGACGCCGGGCATCTTCTCCGGCGTCTTCTTCGCGATGATTAGTTTTGTTCGGTATAGGCTTTGAAATTGTCCATGATCGCTTGCCAGCACTTTTTATCAGATTTAGTACTCATGGATAAAATTTAGCACGATCGTAATAATTCAATAACCAATAAATAAACCCTTGTCTATACTTTAGAAATAATTCGCAATACCTCACGCCAGGACTTGAATACTGTAACTATCCTCCCGCTACTTTAAATAGCCAAAAGAGGAGATACCCGAAGCAATCTCCTCCACTATTGTATCCGTTAGTGCAATGGCTTAACTCCATGACTGCGAATGAATTACCAAATACGAATATAGTTTCCCCAAGGCCCTAATTCAGCCATTTCTCTTTCAGTTAAATCAATAAAGTTCCAATCTACTTTCCTACAACCCTTACATGGAATCGGGTAATATTTGGGCTCTTCATTAGTTGAGAATACCGACAGGAAATTTTTCGAAAGATCCTCTGGATCCTAATAAAGTACGCAATGTTCTTCATCATGGACATATTGTTCAGAGCAATTTGTGCATACAACGACAATATAGTCTGCGTATCTGTTGAGTGCTCCATTGATATCAAAATATCCGTTATCCACTCTTATTAATAACAATATCTCACCCACTTTTATAGCAACATTAAGCAGCTGCCACGGTGTCATTATTCAGCCATCGACTGCGGCAGACAGATTATTTGTGATGATTCCCTCGGTGATAGTATACTTTTGTTTTTGTTATTTGTTCAATTACACATATGTACTTAGGTATGAGTTTGTTTATTACAAAGTCGTGATTGTACTTATGAGGATCAAAGTTGAAATTGCTATCATTACTCATTAGAGCTACACCAAAGTTGCAACCTTTCGGCACAGTAGAATCCCATTCATATAGTTTATCTTCCTCATATGGCTTTGACACATTGATTTCTATTCGATTTTCATCATATGTCCATCCCCAATTATTTTCATTTTCATAATCGAATTGAAATTCATCTAAACTTAAGGACATTCTTAGCAATTTGATTAATTCCTCTAAAGTAAAATCTGAGTTAAAAGCAAGACGTTCATTTATTATCATAAAATAATACTTCCTTTTAGGTCTGTTGAATTTTCGGTTAATTATATCACGCATTAACCCAAGTAAGTGCTGTTGAAAAATATTGAACTAACCTGCTCGTTCGTTGAATAAACGAAGAGGAGCTGCTGCGAAGCAAGCCCTTTAACTATAGTTCCCAGTTACTTGAATAATTCGTTTCTGAATCTGACCATCGTCTGTTTGGAAAAATCCCCACAGAAAAAGCGCCGGCTCACGATGTTATCATGAAACCAGTGCTTATTCGATCGTTCCCACATATTTAACAACCGTTCCAAGAGCACCGCCGCTCCCACCCGGGTCGTATGCGCCAAGGGTGCAAATTGATTAGCGCTGCGCCCCTAGGCCCATTGGACACCGCGAGACTCCGGCTGGTTGCTATTCAGGAAGCGCGTATCAATTGCGACGAGCCGTTCGCTCTATGCCATCAGCGGTTACTTTGTACAGTTGGTGCGGCAGGTCATGTCCCATGCCGTCAACCAACATTAGTTCGGCGCCCGGGATGGCAGAAGCCGTGTCCTCGCCACACGCTGGGACGAACAGGGGATCTTCCACTCCATGAATGACAAGTGCTGGTACTTTTATGGTCGCCAGCCGCGGACGCCGGTCACCGGAGACAGCGATCGCAGCAATTTGTCGTCCGACACTGCCTGGATCGTAGGCTCGCTGGACTTC
>NZ_MRTH01000108.1 GCF_001956045.1 Paenibacillus sp. FSL H7-0331
CCAGACGATTATTGATCGTCTATGTCTTCGCTTGGAAACCAACCAACTTCCTGAACAATTTTAGTTCAACTTATATAGAAAAATCTGGTTGGCCTTTTTTAAGGTTCGGTATAAGATGGCGATAGCCGGGAGAACGGGGGCTTTTAGGGGGGAAACTCCGGGTGAAAAACCGTTCTCCCACTACCACTGTATCTGTTTTTACTTTTCGTAGTTGAGAGCCTTTTGCTCGTTTGGATTGCAGTGGATTAGTGACCATGTGGCAGAACCCACTTCGTTCCATGTAGGCCACTAGCCCCCGATGATAATGCCCTGTTGCTTCTATAACGACTACCGGTTCTTTATCCGTTTTCTGGCGCAGTTCTCCAAGCCATTCTCCAAACTCCTCAAATCCTTCCTCCGTATGAACAATGCGTCTCGATTTTCCATTCGCTTCATTACGCGCGGTGAATGTTTGTGCCATGCTCGTTCCTTTCAATTCAGCGAATTGGCGTACTCGTTCATTGGCGAAACCTCCTCATTTTTTCAAGGTGCTTCGCCTCACATTTCTGTCTACTTGTCAAATCATATTTTCTCGTTTCGTGCAAAAAAAGAGCCGGCTATCTTTTTAATAACCTGCTCTTGCTCATGATTTTTGGTTCTTCGCCCTAACTTAAATGACATCGACCCTTCATTGCCGAAAAGAAAAGACTGACCTATAACTTGCTAAACTAACTGGTAGGATTGTTTAATGGTAAAATGTAACAAAGACACATTTATTGGGTGATCGAAGTGGATATTTTTACTTACGTGGACATAGTACCTGGAAAAAGCATAGGAGTATTTCAAATTGATAAGAAGGCTGAACAATTATTAGAAATGCTTGAGAACTATCAAGAAAGGTCCTATTGCATCGTCGTTAAGACGCCCACCTTGTGGTTTTGGTTAGATGAAGAGCATAAGACGTTTTAAATTATGGCGCTTATCGGTTTCCTTGGAAAGTTTAAAGAGATAATTGGACTGGTGACTCTATTTCAGATGTAGAAAGGCATTTCGGTAAGTGTGAACATGAGTCTTATGTTGTGAAGATATCAGATGTCAAGGATTATGAATTTCATCATGGAAACTTTCGAAAGAGCATTGATGTGGCCTTAACGGGGCATCTAAGTATGCCCTCGATGTAAAACTTTCACGAAAGAAACGGACGAAGTACGCTTTGGCCAACATTTTCCACTGTGCCTGCAGTATCAATTTCTACTTTATCGGATCTTCTTATGGCCTAAGAGATTATTTTGTAAGATGAAGCCTTGGCAAGTATTCGTCCTATGGCGGTCAGTTGGCTGCTGTTCAAGCAGTTGGTTCTCATTTATTGTCGGGGGGCAAGAACTTACATCGTTACCCGTTTGAGGACAAGAACTTGCATTGAAAGCCGAGAACGTAGCTCCGAACCAGTGTTGAAAGTGCAGCCGTATAGTAGCCATTCGCTCAACTATTGTGCAGTTTAGTGTTAAAAATGCTTTCCTTACCAGATGCTAACGGTTTCCCTAGTGGGCGACGTATCGGTTATCATCGTACCACTCGACGCTGAAGGTGGCGTTAATCTGGAACCAGCCCGCTTGATCCAAGCTGAAGCACGTTCGCCAGTTCGGAGTCGGTTCGCTTTGTCCATCGATCCCCTGTGCGGTTAGATGACGTATTTCCTTGCCGGAACATGTTATTCTGATCACGTTCCAGGCCGGGTTAGGGCGGCACTTCGTATCAAGCGATTGCCAGTTCTGAATCTCGGCTAGCCACTCTTGCGTTTCGAGCGGCACGCCTGTCAATTCCCGGGTGTAGTTCATCGTATGCTGAGCTCTATGCAAGGGAAAGCAGTAGATGCTTTTTCTGAATATTCCTTGACAGGAATATTCCTTATATTGTATATTTAATCCAGCAAATAAAACATAATTTCAGGAGGAGTTCAAATGACTAATCAACAACCATCCAACAGTGCGGCACCGCTTGTCAAAGAACGTGAATTTGTAATGGAAAGAGTGTTTCATGCACCGCGAACGCTTGTATTCAAGGCTTTCACCCAGCCCGAGCATGTAGCGAAATGGTGGGCGCCGAGACCTTTCACCATTCCGGTCTGTAACATTGATCTTCGGGTGGGCGGCAAATGGCATTATTGCATGCAGTCACCAGAAGGCGAGCGGCATTGGGCGTTAGCCATTTATCAGGAAATTTCCAGTCCGGACAGCCTGGCTTACACCGCCACATTCGCTGATGAACTAGCCAACCCGACTAATGAAATTCCGGAACAGTATGCAACTGTGGTGTTCAATGAGGCTGAAGGCAGCACCAAACTAAGCATTACCTTCCGATTCGAATCTGCCGAGGCGCTTCAAGCAGCTCTCCAGATGGGGATGATTGAGGGGTTGTCGATGACATTGGACAACAACCTGCCTGAATTATTGGCTGAAATGCAGAGCTGACGGATGCGTCGCGATGGTAAAATTGAATAAATGAAAGATGAGTCAACCCAGAAAGCGGTGGGCTCATCTTTCATTTAGGCGGAAACAGGATCACTCGTCTGAATCGTGCTCCACCTTTTGTTTCTTTTGCTGCTTCTGCTGTTAGCCCATCTCTTCCAGCCACCACTTCAGCTCCTTTTTGACGCTGTTATTCTTCATCGCCTTGTGGCAGCGCTCCACCTGGATCGGCTCTTGGGAAGCAAGCCCGATATCCATCATCAAGCTGTCCCGCAGCTGGAAGTCGCCCCACTTGATTTACGGATCGGCCATGCTAGCCAACTCGAACACTGCGTCGAATCGATCCGAAGCCCCGACGCTATCCCGTTTCGAGTAAAGTCTGCTTTTGGTAAGCTACCTGCTACTGTTATCGCCGATGCAGGATACGCCGCGAAGAAAACTACGACTATTTAGAGCGAAATCAAGTAGAAGCCATCGTCAAATACAGCACCTACCACCGTGAGAAAAGTAAGGCATGGCAAAAGGATATTAGTAAAAACGACAACTGGACGTATAACACCGAACAAGACACATGGACATGCGCTGCGGGGCAGACTCTTATTTTTCGAAGAGTGAGCAAGGAGAAAACCGAAAGTGGATACGAAATCGAGCATCGCCATTAACTATAAGCTGTGAAGGATGTCCCTTGAAATCACAGTGTACGAAAGCTGAAGGTAATCGAGAAGTTAAAGTCAGTCTGAACTACTTGCGTTTGAAAAAACAAGCCCGTGAAAAGCTCCGGAGCGAAGACGGTTACGCCCTTGCGGTTCGGCGTGTGATCGAGCCAGAGCCTGTGTTTGGTGACATGAAGAATAACCGTGGTTTCAAAAGATTTCTGCTTAGAGGCTTACAAAAAGTAAACCTCTAAGTCGGGCGGCTTTCCCTCGCCCATAATCTGCTCAAGAAAGCAGCAGTAGACACCAAAAACAAAGGAGCTAAGCAGGTACAAGCC
>NZ_MRTH01000109.1 GCF_001956045.1 Paenibacillus sp. FSL H7-0331
CTTCCTTACAGACCAACCTCTTTAACTATCGATCTTGATGAATTCATCAAGAAGTTGAAATAATTCACCGTGACAAATCAACTGATAAGCAATTTAATATTGATTTTATCTGCTCCTGAACCATGATTGTTATTGAAACTCACACCCGTGAGATCAAGCGTGTTTGCTGGCATTGACGATACCAGCGGCAGGTGTCAGGATAACGTTATAAGTAATGTTGTTAGGGGTCCCGCCAACATTTTAACGAAAATATACGCTAAGCCTTCGGAGGTGACCTGCTTAGCGTTTTACTCTAAGCTTAAAGCAATCCTGACAATCTCAGATGACCACTGTAGTTGGTGGTTAGTACAAACTCTAAAAAATACCGCCGGTACAGTTCTCTTCGCCGTTCTCCACGAAGCTGAGCATAAATCTGTGTAGTGGATGCTTTTGCGTGCCCAAGCATTCCCTGAATAAACTCCAGCGGTGCACCGTTATCTAATAACTGACAGGCGTAAGTGTGACGAAAACGATGTGGGTAGACGTTTACAGCAACATTACTCCGGCTTGCCAGCTTTTTTAATGAATAACGAATCGTAGGTATCGACATTCGGCGAGCAGGCTGAGTTTCCGTAACAAATAGCGCTTTACAGGAATCATCTCAGCTCTCCAAATATCTTTTTATCCAGATTTTGCATTCGGTCGTAAAATAAATCTCCCTTTGCTTTGCCCCCATGCCATTCACAATGGCTGAACAGTTTTCCAAGTTGATGTCTTCAATATCTAGTTTCTGCACTTCACCAACACGGCAACCCGTGCTATAAAGAAATTCAAGCATTGCATACTCCCGTGGAGATTTACAAGAAATTTTCAGATGAATGACATCTTCTTCAATCAAAAATTTGGGAATACGCTTATCTGTTTTTGGCTCTCTCAGTTTTAGAGCCGGATTCCGTGAAATATGACCTTCTTCAAATGCAAAACGAAAAAGGGATCTCACGAAACGAACCCAATGCCCTAAGCTGCTCGGTTTTAGCCGATCCGATTGCTTGGACAAGTAGCCTTTAAGCAAATCTAATGTGATCTCTTCAATTTCAAGATCACCGACACCACCGATCAACATCTTGAGCTGCAGCGCATACGCAATCAAAGTGTGCGTACTGAATCCCTGAATACGCTTGTCAGCATCATACAAAACCCATAATTTATTCAATTTCATAAAAACACCCTCCCGTCTGTCTAGCTCTAGTTTCAACTAGAAACGGATGGATTTAGTCTTTAATGGCGGGTCTCCCCTTACTGAAGACTGTCTAGTTACATGCCAAAGGAGCACCGCTTGGCGCCCCTTTCAATAAACTATAGTACCCGTTAGTAGAACACCGTGTACGGCACGGCTATTTCTCCAACTCATAGCGGGCCGCGATAATGCCCGAGTTGAGCGTTCGGCTGGACAGCAGCTTGAGCCTGATTTTCTCACCGTCGCCGTGGAATGCCGATTTTCCACCGCCAAGGATGACCGGGCAAATCGTCAGCATGAATTCGTCGATCAGGCCAAGCTCAAGCAGCGTCTTCGCCGCCCCCGGACTGCCGAAGATAACGAGATTTTTGCCTGGCTGCTCCTTGAGCGCCTTGATTTCCTCTGCGATATTGCCCTTGATCAGCATCGTATTGTTCCATTCCACCTTGTCCATCGAGCCGGAAATGACGATCTTCTTAACATCCTGCAGCCATTTGGCATGCTCCATACCGTGCGTCGACGCATTCGGATTGTCCAGCACCGTAGGCCAGTAGCTCTCCATCATTCGATACGTCGTGCGTCCGTATACGGGAGAGCCGACTTCGGCTACAACCTCCTCGGCGTATTTCTCTAATTCCTCGTTGTACGGAATCCAATCCAGTCCTCCGTTCGAATCCGACGCATACCCGTCCAGCGACACATGCATGAACAATACGAGTTTTCTCATGTTTGTTTCTCCTCCGATTTCGAATTTATTTGCTCGATTTTTTGGCAGTAGGCCCGTGTTTCGTCCTGCTCTTACGTTCACTATAAATCATTACGTTACGTAAGGGTCAAGTGGAAATCTGAATTTTCTTCGAAAACAACAATATTGCGCAAATCTGCCCGTTAGGGAGCGTAATACAATACAAAACCCGATTCTTCATGCTGGGGTAGCGTCAGGAAAATGCGGATTTACAACGTTAAGGAAATTGCCATATTAAAAATCCCAATTTCTCAACATTTATATTTGAGAAATTAGGCTTTTTTCGTTGCTCCGTTAAATCGCCCTTTTATTGAATAAGAATTTTCTTCAAATCGAGACGGATTGGCATATAACATTTTCGCATTCACAACCCTGCGAGCCTTAGAACGAAGTTCTTAGGCTTGCAGGGTTGTCGTCTGAATCTGCTTCCCTGCTTCTTCTCCTGGCGACCAAGGGCTCGGAGAGTCCCGCAGCGTATGCTGTGTTATATGGCGTACCCGACTTCTTCGAGTTACTTTCATACTGCTTTTCTGTTTCAATTTTTACTTCAGTAATGTATATTTCAGTAAAGGCGTTTTATAAAACGTCACGTACTTATTTCTTACCGAGTTGTTCCGCCAAACCGATTAGAAGTCCTTCGGTTCCACGAATGTAGCAGAGCCGATACGAGTCCTCGTACTGAACCACTTCGCCAACGAGCTGAGCCCCATACTTAGTGAGTCTTGATACCATTTCGTCAATGTCTTCAACGGTGAACATGACGCGTAGATAACCGAGAGCATTTACAGGAGCAGTCCGGTGATCTGATATAGTAGGTGGGGTGAGAAATCGCGAAAGTTCAATTCGGCTGTGGCCATCTGGGGTAACCATCATAGCAATCTCTACGCACTGAGAACCCAATCCGGTTACGAGACCAGCCCATTCACCTTCGACAGTGGCTCGCCCTTCGAGGTTCAAGCCAATCTCCTCGAAGAAAGAGATTGCGTCATCAAGGGATTCTACAACGATGCCGACATTGTCCATTCTTAGTAATTTGTTTTTTTCCATAGTTTCATCTCCTTATGTGTAAAAATTTATTATCTGATCATCTTCATAATTATTCTATTAAAAAGTTACAAATTCCTTCCGTGGTAGCGCCAACATTTTGAGCGATTTATACGCTAGGCATTAGCAGACATGCATTTTCGCCATTCTTGCTGACCTTAGCGGACGTATACAGCCGCTATTTGTCTCGCTGATGAGGCTGTCCCAAAAGCCATGAAAATGGCGATGGGCACCCTCGTTGCAATTTCGTCAAACAAAAAGAAACCGTACTTTGGTAAAATGGAAGTGCGACCCACCATTTACGAAAGGAACGGTTTCTTTGTACATTCAATATACCATGGATCAA
>NZ_MRTH01000010.1 GCF_001956045.1 Paenibacillus sp. FSL H7-0331
CACATGTAACTTATGCCTTTAAATTCGGTATTATCGGCTGTTGAATACGGACCAAGCGTACCGGATGTAAACGTGTTATCTACCACATCCATGATGAGTCCATTTTTTTCATAGACCTTGATATGTGTGCCTGTTATTTTAATTTTGAAAGCTACCTGCTGTTCATTCGCCAGGTAGTGGCTCGCGGGTTGAGAAATTGCGGTTTTCCTACCGTTTACGATACGAAACAGTTGCACAGAATCTTTATATACTTCGACTCTATACATATTTTGGTGATTTTGAATTCGGAATCCCATACCCGCGTGATAATCAGGACCGTCCAGCTTGGAAAACTTCATATTCCATGAAATTGTACCGTTGATCACCTGTTGAGACGAAGGATTGAACAGTTGGCCGAAGGTAATAGGTTCGTTGCTGTATGGGGATTGTCCTGTACTCGGCTTGTAGCCATACGTTACGGCATAGTAGCTTCCGGACTTCGTAATAATACTGTCCGTATATCTGCTGCTGTTTCTCGGCCATTGTTTCTCTAATAGTTGTTGGTTTATTTGTACCCCACTTGTAAGGTCTATTGTTCTGGAACCTAATGACGTAGTTCCATAGCCATTCCTATACGTTGTATAATTGGGATAACCGTTTGAGGTCGCAGTGCCTTCGACCCATTCAAAAAAATCTGAAGGTTTTGTTGTCGTAACGGCACTCGTAACCAGATTTTCATAGTAGTAATTACAACCAGCAGGTGTCTCATATTCAGAGTCATAAGGCCAACAATAGGATAAAGCAACATATTTTTGGTCAGCTGATACTCCTACTCCGTTAAATCCATTGATTTTATCATGGGATACGATCTGTTTAACGATAGAAGGAAATCCAGTCTCAGCATCCCATCTGATTAAGTGCGGCTTATTTGATATTTTGACTATTGTATAATAGTACCCTTTTGAATCTCCGGCAGGTGCCCAATACCCAATATCGCCGCCATCAATACTATCTTTAGTCTCTGTGGAAACTCCAAGGATATCATCATAGCCGTTGGGTAGATAGGCGACATAGGCATACCACACAGTCGGATTATATGTAGTTATTTTGGGTTCAGCCGGGATATTGTCAAATGATTCCGTCTTATAGGGAGTAGCCATATTGTCAGGTTTAAAGGATTTAATAGTCCGCGCCGTAAGGTTAATTTCTTTGAAATCCGAATTAAACCTCATACGAGCATAGTGACCAGGCTCATCCCCATTACTGAATGTCGCTCTCTTACTGTTCGGAAAAACAGTCAGCGTAGCTCCATCGAGTTGCTGCCCGTAACCTCCCGATGCTGACGGTGATGCATTCAACGCAATCAGATCAGCAATACGATACCTCCACCAATATTCGTTATATTGATAACAAGCACATCCGGGCGTAAATCTTGGACCCACTTGAGTCCGATACAAGATTTCTCCTAAATCTTTACGCACATACAACCCTGGGACATTACCACTAACTGCAAAGTTGCCTAAAAGGATAGGTTCGTGTGTGTCTCCTACGATATGATAATTCTTCACATTACCGTCACCCGAATCACTCAAGTATTCCCCTTGACCTAAATAAAAGTATGCGCTGGAGTCATAGGCAGGTAATTTAATTTCCTTTCGATTCAAGCCAACATTTTCGGCCCCAATTGGCATAGAGAATTTACTATGGTTTCCTTTGCCCATCCTAGCGCTTATTAATCGACCATCAGCAGATGCATACCACCCATTGTTGATCCAGGACTTATCTAAGCTGGTATTCGTCCAGTTCATAAAATCGGACGCTGGGAAAGGAGTTACATTGATAGGCATGGGCTCTGTGGCAATACCTGTAGCTGTAAAGGTGGCAACCGGATTGTCATTGTTCACCTCTACCGGAAAATTCTTCGTTGCACTATCTCCAATCGCCTCAATAGGTAATGAATCTATAAAAATTGAGAAGAATACAAGAACCACCATGACGCTGTTTATCCATTTGTTTGTGCGTATCCGAGTCAATATTGCCCCTCCTATCCATGCTGAATAGGCGGGCCGATTACGATCCCACCTATTTTCAAAATTAATGTACGAGATCCGTGGGTTGTCCCGGTGCCTCAACCACACGAAGCTTGATATTAAATTTCCCTACATGCTGACCTCTCAGCTCTACGATGTGGACTCCGGTTTTCGCGATATAGAAAGATTCTGCATTAGATGAATATAGATACTCAGCTCCTATCACCAAACTATCCTCATCGATTTCAGCTGTTTCACCTTCATTAAAAATGCCATCATTGTTGCCATCATAGGTAAATGACCATAATCGCTTCACGATGATATCCTGATCAACGCTTAATCCGGTTCCAAGTACAGTAAAGGTTGCCAATCCTCGATTTGCTACATCACGTCCTGCTTTATTATTACCTGCGATATCGACAATAGGAGGCAGATCGGGTTTGACTTCTACCGTTTTGGTCGCCGATCCTGTAAGTCCCTCTGTGTCTGTGACGACAAGCGTAACCAGATAATTCCCGAGCTTAGGCGTTTTAAAATCTTTGAGTTTCCCAGATAGCGGCTGGATGTACTCAATTTCTGCTTGTGTCCCTGCTGTTTGTCCAGCTATTGGTGCTATCGTCCAGGCATACGTCAACGCCATATCTCTTGGGCTGCTGCTTTTCTCTCCGGATAATTCAATTCTCCGGCCTTCCTTCAGCCAGCCGCCTACATCAATGACAGCAACAGGCTCAGGACCGATGACATCCAGGTATGAGCAAGCTTTAGCGCTTATGCCTGATTCATTGGTTCCGGTTACGCAAACTTGGTGGGTACCTTTGACAGATGCCGTTATATTTGAATACTGCATCTTGTTTAATGGTGAGGTCCAACCCATGAAAGCTGGTAATCCTGCAAGCCAGCTTGTACTCCCTGTGAATGTCCAGCTCAGTGTCACTTTCTCGTTTTTGCTATCGGTGGCTGCTGCTTTTACAAAAACATTTTCATCCTGTACCACACTGGACGTTTTCGCTCCTGTGCTGGTTTTGTACCAATCCACTTGAACAGTAGGGGCACCTGCGACTTTGATAATTTCAAAAGGTTCGGGACCTATCAACGATATTCGGCCGCAGCTATCCTCGACGTCATACATGACGATAACGGTTCCAGCTCCGATATTACCAGGATAGGTCGTAGACCCCGCCATTTGCCACGCAAAACCTATGGTATCTTTGCCACCAACAATAGGCGTCCAGCCGTATGCGTATGCATTATTGCCCTGCGAGACTCGAAACCGCCCTGTAACGGCTGTGCAGCCATTGGCCGGATCTGTCAGTGTGACGTTAAAATCATTGGGATTCTTCCATTCGATGGTTGGGAAATGGACCTTTAGGGTTCCTTTCCATTCTCCGGGACAGCCTGCGCCTAAACTGCAGCCTCCAGGATCGGTTCCGCCACCATTACAATTGGCTGAAGCTGTAAAGGACTCGGTTTTCGTGTTGTTAGTAGTCGATTCCTCATCTAATGAATTGTCGCTATTGGCTAAAACTGTGATTCCCTTCGTTCCTGGAGCTGAAAATTGATAGGTGAACGTCCCATACTCCGTGGTAGTTCCTATCCCATTAAACGTATGGGTAATGATCTCCACTCCATCGGCTGAAATTTTGACTTTAAACGGGCTGGATGTAGCTGGGCCGCTGTTCGTGATGGAATACTTGAAGGTGGCACTTTTTCCGGCTTCGATGCAAGAAGATCCTGTTAAGGTAGGAACAGTTAAATCTACTTTGGCTGTAGGTGCTGCTGTGTAGGCTACGGCTTCGAGTTTGGGGTATTTGTAGACGTAGCCGGTTAGTTTGATTTTCCAGTTGCTGTACCAAGTTAAAATCCGACCATCAGGCGTGTCCTCCGGATCTTCGTCTGGATATGTTGAAAATAGCGTGGTAAAGTTGAATCGGAATTTTTTTGTAGGGATATCAATATAGTCGGTCGATAAGCCACTTATATTAGCAGCAGTTAAGGTTCCTAAATCATCAAGTTGAAAATCGGTAGTATTGAATTCTAGATGTACGGCATCATTAAAATTTAGTTTGATTGTAGGAGCACTTAATACGCTTAATTCGGGTACATTTAAGGTCCCTTCTCTGTAATCGTAGGCACTATCACAATACTGTACTGTAGACTCGTATCCGGAGGGATACGCTGGAAGTGTTGGACCATAAGGCATTCCTCGTTTGTGTTGAAGGCAGGAAGTAGGTGGTGGGAAATCATAAACAGCATTGTCTTTGTTTCTATAAAATCGATGTGTTAATCCCCCATCTGCTGCTGAATCATCGTAATCGAACATCCATACCTTTTTGTTTGGATCTCGGAACCACTGAAAAGAACCGTCATCAAGTTTTACGTAGTTGTTTGTACCAACTATGATTTGACCTTGCTGCTGTAGGGGGGTTGCTGCTTTATATTTATTGCCACCTACGCTGATCATTTGCTGCAAAACTGTGTGCGTATTCGCATCCCTAAGTTCCACCTTGGTTATGGGATCGCCTGAAGGATTGGAAATCGTAACCTCTTTGGGTGTTACGCTTTGCTGTTTGGAACCAAATGAGCCATCAGGCATCGTAAAAAGCATATCTACGCTATCGTAATCGACAACTTGGGCAGACAATGGTCCAGCAGCCTCGACTTCATCCGGATCAAAGAGAAATAAATAATTAGATAGGATCAGGGATAAAACTACAGTTATATATAAGAGTCGCTTCACCTCTATTTGCCTCCCAATGATTTGTCAATTACAGATTCATAAACAATAAAAGTCCCCTTTTCCCCCAAACCTTGTGCTGGGTTTTTATACACACTAAACCCATTTTTATCTATACCCTTCATTTTAGGAACTAATTGTCCAGTTACGAGTCTTACATCATGAGTACCTGCAGGTAATGTAGTCCGTCCGAATTTAATTACAGGACCCTCTCCGGCTGATTCAGCATAAGGAGTAACATCTAGTAACATCCCATCTTTACCGATGTTATCCCCTGTAATATATAAATTAGTTAAACTCAAATATGAATATAAAAAACCTTTTAACGGCGTTTCGCTTTCTACGTAAAAATGATCAAAGGACAAAAATGCATAGGCATTAGTTGGCACATCCTGGGTTGCTGTACGTTCATTTCCCACTTTCATAATCCAACGCATAGTATCTGGAATCAGCTTGCGGTTAGGATCGGTAGGATCACCCATATCAACGACGATATATTTTTCTGTTTCGGAATATCCTTTGATCCCCTCATAGCGAATCTTATCAAATTCAAATGGTATGTTATTTTCAATAGCCCATCCAAAGTATTCAGGGGCCATCGTAGAAGCATTCGTCTTATGCCAGAGGATCTCAGCCGCCGAAGTCGCATACTTGTCCGATGGCAGCTTTTCCCCAGCTTTAAGCTTCAGCATCCGTTCAATAACCGTGATCGCCTGCGCTCTCGTTGTTGGTTGATCCTCACCGATCGTTCCTTGATTATCCAAGCCATTGATAATGCCTTTACTTGTTGCCAAATACATCCACTTTAAAGCGTCTGTGTTCTTCTCTCCGGCGCTTCTAACGGCTATCCTGGCCATTTCTTCTCGTGTGATGGGGGTATTGATATCCCCACTTGTATAGTCCTCGTAGTGATGGATACCGTTCGTTACAGCTGACTCGATAAATGGCTCGTACCATGGTTTGTCTGGTGCCGCTAACGTCTTCAAGCTCATAGCTGTAATTGCCATTTTAATGAATTCAGCTCTGCTCACATTTTGCTCCGGTTTAAAGGTTTCATCTGCATATCCGTCGACATAGCCTTTTTTCACTGCAATTTGGACATCTGTCTCTGCCCAGTGTCCACGAATATCTTTAAAGTTAATCGAGGCAGCTGCATGGATCGTAGCCGTAGGTAGCGAGACGGTGAATGCTGTTAGTAAAGTAACGGTTGTTAACGATTTTAATAGTTTCATAGGATATTGCCTCCATTATGGTATCGATTATGTATTTGTGGAAACCAGGATTTAAACAAAAATAGCACCCCAAACCTAAGGTAAAAAAAACCTCGAATGGCGGTGCTTCCGACATAATATTATGAAATTATTTGAAATCATCCAATATTTACCTGCAATAGTTCGATTATACAAGAATTTGGATTATTTATGCAACAGTAAAATTTAGTTTCCATCCGTTACTTGGGATCCAATTCACCATAAGCCTGCTCCAGGCCATCCTCAGAGCCCTTGGCATGGCCTACTTTAAATCCTTCCTCGTACCCGCTGTTGAAGCCTTTGTTATACTCCTCACTATACGCTGCCTCTTTATGCGGGCCGGCTTTAGGGCTATTGACCTTGCGTCTGGAAGTACGGATTTTGCCCCTGCTCAGTCGCTTTCCAGAGCGGCCTGACACCGTTTTTTTTGCAGCGATTGCCTTTTTTGTAGAAGCAGTTTTTGGGGCAGAGACTTTTTTACCGATTGCTTTTTTTCGGCTGGAAACCGATTTCTTAGCACGGATGCGCTTGCTGATTGTGAGCGGTTTGCGAACGGATCGACGCTTTCTGGATGCAGTCACTCCCATTGCCAGTGTTCCTCCCCTCTAGTTCAGACTGTTTCCCTTGATCTTCCTTGTTGCATCTCTATTCCTGTATACCTTGGCGTAATTCCGTTACATGTTCGTGGTTCAGCCATGGTTTGCCATTATGTCCTCGAACTCGTACTCTGCGCCGAATTGTAATTCCGGTAATTTTGGCTGTAAGCTGTCGTTGGTAATTACTGATCTGCTGAATATTGTCAACAACGCGCTGTACGGTCTCTTTCGGGTTCGTAGTAATGCTCTCAGAGCTGATATGGGCATCTGCAGATTTCTGGGTAAGGTCTGCAACAGCTTCTAGTATTTGGGTAAGCGCACGCTGACTTCTCGCAATGGAGGTTAGCATATGCATTTGTATGCGCTGTTCATGGGTGTAGGCTGGAGCGTTGGGCCGGTCCGTCATTTGAAGCTCCCACCCAGATTGAACAAGTCGCCCATACCACCGCCGCCAGAACCCGAGCCACCGCCCATCATATCTTCCTCTTCTTTTTGATTTAAAATAATGGTGAGATTTTTGGCCAGTGCACTTTCCATCTTCGTAAGTCCGTCAATCAGTTCGATTAATTGATCATGAACATCCATCGTTTCCTTCACTTGCTGAGCATGATCCTCATAGGCAGAGAGGTTGAGACGATTACATATCCAATGACGCGACTTTACTGCTTCAATCGCCTTCGCTTCCAAAATTATGGCTATATTCAATTGGAACTTGGCCGCTGCTGTCATCATCCGATTAAACGATTCCGGTCTGCTCAAAGCACTACCTCCTTAACTGTACAATGTATACTACCAGATGGTCTGCGATTTATTCGTCAGCAGCCTGATCTCCCATTTCCTTCATCACACTGCTCAAATTTTCCGCCAAAGCATCTTCTAAATCGGCCAAGCTATTTAAATAGGCGGTAACACTTTTTGTAATAAGAAGAGAGTGCTCCATCAGCGACTGAATTTCGCCAAGGTTCGGATCTACTGTTGAGACTTGATGATTAAGCGATGATAAATGAACAACCACATGCCGCTTGGCCTCAATGATATTCGCCATTTGCTCCTGCGAGTTGGCCATATGATGAATCATCTCCGTGATTTGATTTTGCACCCTTTACCCCTCCTCAGAGCTTCCGTAGGAAGCTGACCTCGTTAGCATTTACTTAGTACTTCCTTCGTAAGCTATCGCAGAACTTTTTCCAGGGAAGCTAACCTTGTTAGCATTGTTTAAAGCTATTCGCTGAAAAGCTAATTAAGAAAATCGGATATCATCAGAAGCTGCTTAGAGCTTTCTTGTAAAAAATGGACTTCTCACAATCGCACGGTATCTCCTGTAGCCTATGCCGAAGTAATTAGGAAAGCCACTCTTTCCACTGCCCAAACCTTAAATATTGTCCGATCTCAGCGTAATTGGAGCAATAATTGGCAGTCCTATCGGCATGCTGCTTAACTGAGAGTCATTCGTAGCTACCGGCTTTTGGCGATCGAATCCCCATACTGATATAGCAAGCTCGGATACAATCCTTCTCAGCCGCCCGCCCTCATGAAGGAACAATTGTCCATCCCGCTTTTGAAGCAGAGTCCCTTCCTGCACGCCTGAGCTTGGATCAGCCATTGCATGAGCACGATTACGAACCTCATCAGCATGTATCCCATTTCCGCGTATACATCCCCTCAGCTCCACATGCGATAGACGGGCTGGGGATACTGGCAAACTGTCCGTTCCCGTCAAAAGGCGACGTACGCCAGCATGCAGCTCATAGACAGTACCCCGGTTTCCCTGCACAACGGCATGATCCGGGTAGTAATGAATCATCGATCTCCGTTCTCCATTGGCAGGCAAGCCCTCCATTTCAGATATGAGCTGGTCCACACTACCCCATTTTTTAGCATAATAGTCAAGGTTGCGTCCATATACCTCTCCCATCTCCGAACCGAGCGCCTTCATGCTCACACTGCCGACATGATGAATAAAAGAATCGCCTGCGATCACAAGATCCAAACCAAGCAGCCGAACCCTGAGGCAAAAATCATCGTCCTCACAATTCCCGATCAGGAAGCCTTCATCAAAATAACCAAGCCGCTCGAACAAATCCCTTCGGAAAAGTAGACAAAAACCGGTGATCCGAGCTGTTTTTTTCCAGCGAAGCGGATCGGGTCGATTAAATTCTGCAGCAAAACGGTGCATTTCCTCCAATGATGTATACGAGGTGGCAACCAGCTGCTCCCCGCTAATATAGTTCGTCATGGGACCTACTAGGCCGAATCGTTCATCACTATCGAGACAGCGATGCAGGTTAGTCAACCAGCCTTGTGTAACCACTGTATCGTTATTAAGCAGCAGCAGCCTGGACCCTCTGGCCATTTTCATGCCCTGATTCACTCCACCGGCGAAGCCGATATTATCCGGATTGATCCGGTAACGTAATTTACCTGCCATCGTCCGCAGATAATCTGCTGTACTGTCGGTTGAAGCGTTGTCGATCACAATGATTTCGTGAGGCTCAGGTGTAAACTGACTGATGCTTTCGATGCACTGCCGCAGCAGCTCACCTTGATTAAAGGTCGGGATAATGATACTTGTGCCCTCGAACATAACGGTGAAAGAAGCTGCACCTGCAGTAACACCTGAAGGATAACCGATACCATAGCCTGCCTGATAACCGGCAAGATATCCCAACCTGTATCGAGCAGATACCTTGGAAATCTTCAATTTACGTCGCGATTTCCTGTTCATCAATGGCGCTTTCCGCCTGCGCGAAGAACGTTTGGCTTTCCTTATCGTAAGAACGGCTTTCCGCTTTCTTATAGCCTTTTTACGTCCCCTGGTCATCCGGAGTATGACCTCCTTCCGGTTGGTATGATGTTGTATAGCTGGGCTCTACAGCCCGTTGTTTCAATACAAGGTTTCTTTGCGGGTTGCCAGCTCATCTGCCAAATGGCCAAAATCGATAGCGACCTTGCCCATCTCGGTTGCGATTCGCTGTGCTATCGTGACTGCTGACACCCCTGCTGATATAAGTGCAAGATCAAAGTCATGACGGGATACCTCCGCCATCACACGCGGGATATCCCTCACTCCATGTACCGGAGTAACAATACCGCTAACCGTCATACCTTGCTCCGTCAGGACAGTAGATAACGTTTCTGCCATATTGCCTACAAGCAGTATCCGACTTCCCCGTAACAGTCCTGCAAGTCGTCCTTCTTTAAAAATATAATAGTTGACAAGGGAGTGAGTCAGGCTCAAGTTATGGTAGTCGACACCATGTGCGCGCAGCGCTTGGAAAGCCATAGGCTGATAGGTGAAATTGCGAAGCTTCGGAATGCCAACCACAGTCGCCTGCTTCAAGGAGCTAATGAGTTGATCTCTTGCCGCCAAATCCGGGACATCGACTCCGGCATAGCTGAGAAACTTCCCTTCCTCCTTCACCTGATCAATGCTGAGTATGGTTTCCTGCGCCATCGTCAACACTTCGCCATCCCCAATGCGCACAAGGGAAAAGGGAGTTTTGGTATCCAGTGCATGACGCAGACGATGAGTAATTTGCTCTGCATTTTGCAAAATAAAAAATTGTGAATGCAGCTGCCCGATCCCCGCTTCAATAATATGCCTGATTGATATTTCAGGTAGAATCGCATCGAATGGCAGCAGCGAATCGACAATTCCGTCGCCTCCTGCATACAAGCCTTCCTTATGTCCATCACGGTGTCCTTGATTATAGCTCTGCTCGTGGATCCGCTCGTGGATCAGGCTGTTGGAGTTCTTGGACTGGCCATCCTGATATCCGGACTGATAGCCCTTGGAATGCGATTCATCCAGCATCTGATTGACTATGGACGGACGGAACCGTTTGGTATTATCCGCTTTTCCTCTGCTGAGGGTTCTTCTCCCTGTTTTATTTAAATCTTTACTACGTTTTCCACCGGGCTTCCTCTTCAGCTTGAATGTCGACTTATGCGTGCCTCGGAGCTGCTTGCCATAAGAAGAGGTTTTACCCCCTGCAGGCTGCTTACTAACCTTTCGTTTTACCTTTATTTTCATAGTTTCAACACCTCATCATCGTCACATTGTGTGCAGCTGTTCATGACAGAAAGGCAGCATGCAGCAGCTCTTGAAGCCGTGAGCTATACGTGTGCTCCCGTACTGTTCGTGCCAGTCCGTTCAACGCTATTCGTCTGCGCTGCTGCTCATTCTGCAAGTAATACTCGATTTTATGGGCAAGCTCCTCCGGGGAAGCAAACGTCTCGATCTCCACACCCGGTGTATAAAATGTCTCCAGTCCTCCTCTGGCATCGACCAGTTGAAGGGTTCCTACAGCGCCAATTTCAAACGTGCGCGGATTGGGCGAGATTGCTGGTATCCTTCGCTGATTGGCATTGATCTCATCATCATCAAAAGCGCGATGACAGTTAATAACGATCTTGGCACCCGCATAGCAATTGACTGTATCCTCACTTGTCAGCCAAGCGGCATCTCCACGAATAAACGGCTGCAGCAGCGAATAGCGCTCCAGCCGTTCCCACCACCTGCCGGCAATTAACGTTTTTTTCGATGCCAGCAGCGGAGCGATCGCATCAAATAAGGTGATGCGATTGCGATAGCCGCTTCCCAAAAAACAGATATCATTATGGAACTCGGAAGCAACTCGCTGAGGCTTGTATATATGTGTGGATACCGCCAAAGGAATAAAGTGGACGTTTGGGCATCCAAGGCCGCGATACCATTCAACACAGTTCAACTCCTGCGTAAACACGATATCGTAGTTCAGAGCAATCGCTCCGGACAAATCGGCGTAGTAAGGATCATCCGTGAACCAGACAGCCGTGCGATGGCCTCGCTGACGAAGCAGTTGAATGGTCTCGGCGGATACATAATCCATACCATTAAACACGAGTACGAGGTCAGGCTTCATAGTCTGAGCTATTAAGGCCACATCATCAAAAGGAGTAGCTACTCGCAGCTCAGAGACAAGCTCATGCAAGCTAAGCAGCAGTCCGCGTTCTATCGTTGCATAGGGATCTCCCTGCCCGGAAACGACAAACATAAGCCGCCACTGTCTGGTTCGCAGAGGTTCCTTACGCTGATTGCTGCGTATGACCGTCTCACAGCTTCCCAAATGATACCCCTCGGATATACCAAGCGGATAGGCTGTTTTCCAGCCCTGGCGAAAGCCCGCGCTCATTCTCTCTATAGGTTTCTTTATAATCCTTGAAGCCTTCGTGATCCTTGAACCTCTTCGTATCCTTGAATTTCTTAAGCTCCTTGAAGTCCTCGAAATTCCTGAGCCTACTCGCCTTCGTATTCTCCATGAATGTTTGCTTTTTCCCGCAGCCTTCATCGTCATCTCCCCCCTTTCCGCTATTATGGGAACAGTAGCTGCAGCATCGTCAGCAGCCTTTTGCTGTAAGTATGCTGCTCCATCGTACGGCGCAGCCCACGAAACGCAATAGCCTCCCGCTCTTCATCATGCTCCAGATAATAGCTGGCTTTTTCAATAAAATCCTGCGGCGACTCATAGGTTGCAATCTCTCGTCCGGGTACGTATAGCTGCGGCAAATCCGTTCGTGAATCCGTTAGCTGAAAAGCACCGCTTGCACATATTTCGTACGTACGAGGATTGATTGAATGTCCAATAATGCCTCTACTATTAAAGTTAGCGGGGTCTTGATCCGAGCGGTGCAGATTGATGACGATCTTTGCTCCGTTATAAAAGCTCGCTGTTTCCTCAGGAGGCATCCAATTGATGTTCGGTTTGATTTTATCCCTGAGCAGCTCGTAATTTCCCAGACGGTCCCACCACCAGCCAGCGATCATCGTCTTTTTCTGAGCCAAAAAAGGGGCTACCTGTTCAATAAACGCGATACGATTCCAAAATCCGTTGGCTATAAAACAAATATCGGTATGATAGGTCATCTCTACTCTCTTCGGCGCATACAAGTGCATCGCTGCAGCAAGCGGAAGGTAATGAACCTGCGCACAGCCGAGCTCTTTATACCAGGCAACACAATTCATCTCATGTGTAAACACGATGTCATAATGCGGGGCAAGTACAGCACTAATGTCTGAATGATACGGATCGTCTACCGTCCATACGACCGTTCGAATCCCCTGCGCCCGCAAAGCGTCAACCTGTGCAGAAGGGAATCGGGTTCCGTTTAAGGCGATAACCAGATCAGGGCGAAGCTGTGCTGCCATCGAAGCAGCATCCTCTCCCTCATGAAGTGGGGTGACCACCCTGACTAATTTTTGGAGGGCTGCAATAATCCCATCATCAAGGGAAACAAAACCTTCCTTCACATAAAAAACGTGTACATCCCAATGAGCCTCCGGTTCCGGGGCTCCCTTACCCATAACTGCCTCGCAGCCTCCCAGATGAAACCCGTATTGGGTCCCATGTGTGTAGCCATCCCGTCGACCTATTTCATAACCATTGGTTATAGGGTTGTGCGGAATGATCGATTGGATCTTCCGCCTGATTTTCCATCGGGTTTTCTTTCCGCTCTTCAATTTTGATTTGAGCGCTACTTTACGTACACTTCGCTTCGTTTTCAAGCCGTATCGCCCCCTTCGATTCTCACGAAGCTTCGGGGATCAACACCCCACTTTTGCACAAATTTATGCTCGTTTGGGTTATCCTGATTTAGGACCTGCTGGTTGTCTTCTTTATTATGACTGGCATTACCCAGATCAAATACAAACGTATCGCCGGCCATCAGTAAGCGATAACCACTCAAACGTGCCCTGTAACAGTAATCATCTTCAAAGTAACCTGGTGGAAACTGTTCGTCGAGAAAGCCAATACGCTCTACAAGCTCTCTTTTGATTAAAAAGCAAAATCCAGCCAGTCTTTCAACCGACTGCCATTTCCGTGAATCGGGTAAGTTGATCATTTCGGGCGAATGCTTAGGGGTGCTAATTGGCATATCCGCCATTTGCTTACTGCTTGTAGGACGGGTTACAGGGCCAACAATTCCGATCTCCTCACTGCTGTAAAGGCAGTTCAACAGGTTGGAGAGCCAACGGGGAGAAGCCACAACATCATTGTTCAGCAGCAGCAGCGCATCTCCACTGCCGAGATGCAGTCCCAGATTGTGCGATCTCGTAAATCCACGACTGGACGGAGTAGAGATGAAGCGTACCTGCTGCTGGCGGCAGTACTCGACGGAGCCGTCCGTGGAACCGCCGTCGACCACAATAATTTCGTAGGGGATATCAGTATATTTCTGAATGGAATGAATACATCGCCGCAGTAAAGGAAGTCCGTTTCTATTAGAGATAATCATACTCGTCATCTTCATTCTTGTGAGCCTCCTTCCTTACGCCAGATAAGATCTTTTTCGAATGAGATCGGTAAAGGACAGCCTTGCCCCGCCCAGTTTCTGTACGGCATGGAGCGCTTCAATATGATCCCCGATGATCATATCGGACACAGAATTATGTGCACCTGCGTTATGTTGATTGACTCTGTTTGTTGTAATCACATCTACACTCCAAGGAGCGGTTACAACCAGTCCTTTGGCAAGTGCCAGCGCCTGGGCTTTAGGCGGCACCATCAACTGCTCTATGCCAATCGTATCCAGAGCTTTGCGCGATAATGCATGAGGCACCGCTGTTAGCGAATCGGCACCCAGATCAGATCGACACAGCGAGACATTGATCAGCTTTTTCACCTTACTAACCCCATCCCAATGCGTATATGTCTTCAGGTAAGGCGAGATGTGATTCAGTGCCACGTCCGCCCCCCGCTCAATAGCAGCTATAAACGGAATCAATTGTTCAGCAGCAACGGTCATATCGCCATCCACATACAGAACAATATCAGCACCCGTAAGCTTTGACCCAACAGCCCGACCCACATCATAGCCCAAAGGCTCGGAGTAATGGACAACTATCGCATTCGATCCTTTTCGAACCTTCTGGAAGGTCGAATCACCAGAGCCGTTCACGACGACTATGATTTCCTCCAATGGCATCCGTTGAAGCTGATGCAGCACGTTCATCACCGTTGCTTCCTCATTCATTACGGAGATCACGACGCTCACTGTACGCTGGGTTGGGAGCAGCATCCAGTCTTTAACATTAATGCCTGACACAAGACTGTAACCAATAAGATAACCTTTTACCGCTTCCCAATAATGCTTCCATGCTCTATCGTTAAATGGTTTCTGCTTGATTCTCGTCACCCATAGGTCATTTAACAATTTTTTCTGGTTGCCGTCCTCAGGCTTTGGATCATGCAGCGCATCTTCTCGACCTGCTTGTTCGCCCCACGCTTTCCAATCTACAGGAGTACGAGGCAATGATCGCAGCGCAAATTTTAACGAGCTTTTTTTACTCCTCGGCCGGAGCGCTCCCAGTGGACGTCTTAACCGGCCATTCCGGCTCGAGACAGCTTTTCGCTTCATGCTGCTTTCAGCAATAATACCCTTACTTTTGCGAAGCTTCATATTTATCACCTCACCAGCTCTCTCTTTCTGCCCATATCTGTTTTACCGTAACGTTCCCCATGCTGTAGTGTCAGCCAATAAATGGCCTCCAGATGATCTCCTACTATTAAATCGCCAACGGGATCCAGCTTTCGACTTTTACGACGCAGCGGATTCAGCTTCAATACGTTAATATAATGAACAGCCTCCATACGGAGCTTGGTCGCATGGGCTATCGCCTGTGATTTAGGTGGCACAGCCAGATTCTCTGCTTCAATCTCGTGTAATGCCTTTCTGCTAATGGCATGGGGTATCGTCGTCATCGAAGCCCCTTTCAAGTCAGCTCTGCCTAATATTGCATTCAAAGCATGCTTGGCAGCCACAACCTGATGGATCTCTTTTCGGTTTGTTAGCCCGGAGTAGCTATTCAGCGCCACATCGACTCCATCACTCACAGCTTTCACAAAAGGCCGCAGCTCACGTGCCGAAATGACCATATCCCCATCCAGAAACAGGATCACATCACCCTTAGCCACCCTCGCCCCGATGCTTCTGCCAACATCATGTCCCAACTGCTCCTTGAACTCGATTACGATTGCACCAAGTCTTCTGGCCAACTGCTTCGTCCCATCCTTGGAGCCATTGCATACGACAATAACCTCGCAAGCCTTATGAACGGCATAAGCTTGTTGGATAACGCGCGCCAATGTTCTTTTCTCATTGAATACCGGAATGATAATCGAAACCTTAGGCTTCGAGGCATTTCGGACAAGAGTTTGTCGCAGCGGCTTTTTCATGAATTCCCAACTCCTGTTCCAGGCTAGTAGTCTCTTCTCCTTCTCCATCTTATGTCTATCCGTCAGGTGAAACAGGGCATTCGTTCCATAGGCCGTAAAATCGGGCGAAAAGCCCGTCCAGAACCAAACATTGAAGAAGACTTTCCTTCCCTTCGCCATAGTCAAACGCCGTTTTTTACGAGTAGGGGTCAAGGGTCTATAAGTCGTTCACTACGCCTGCATAGTATGGAGTCAAGTGCATATCCACTGCTGCCTTCTATCCGTCCCACAAGCTGGTTTGCGCATACAAAGCCTCGTTGAAAAGCAGGTATTCTATAAGAATGCCAACAAATGCTTCCCCGGAAAGGGTGACAATCATGACTTTAGCCATTAAAGTAAGGAAGAAAAAGAGGTCTCTGGCAGCAGCCGATCGTTCCGGTAAAAAGCTTAAAAGAAAACTCAGACTTAGAAGAAAAAAACACAGAATCAAAACCCGATTAAAAGGGAAATTAAAATTAAGAAGGTTAAAACGAAAAGGCAAGCTGAAAGTTAGACGAAAAATCAGAATGAAACGTAAAAAAGGCCTCCGTAGGAGAAAATGGAAGCTTTCAAGAAAACACAGAAGATTCAAGAAAAAAAGATTGAAAGCCAGACGAAAGAAACGTTCTCCTGTCCCTCCACAGGCAGCTGTTGTAGAAGCAGTCCCACCACCGGCTGCGCCTCCCTCTGTCGGACCAGGAAATGCACCCGGCATTAACTTGATTGGTTTTATCCGTGCTGAAATTGGGCTTGGAGAATCTGCGCGTCTGGCGGCTCGGGCGATTCAAACAACGGATGTCCCTTTTGGCATCCTCGACTTCCCCTTAAATGTCGCAAGCCGTATGGACGATACGACCTGGGCTCATAAAGAAACGCAGCATCCCGCTTACAATACAAACATCCTTCATATGAATGGCGATTCCCTTCTTCATGCACAAATGCATTTTGGTCAAGAACTTTTTCAAGGTCGCTACAATATCGGATTTTGGCACTGGGAGCTGCCCGACTTCCCGGACGAAAACTTGCCAGGATTTGATCTGGTCAATGAGGTTTGGGTACCGACCAGCTTCGTACACGAATCCGTATCCAAAAAATCTCCGGTACCTGTCGTCCGTATTCCACATGGAATCGAAGTCGAGGTTTCGCCGGACATTAACCGAGACACGTTTGGACTTCCGAGCAACCAGTTCCTCTTTTATATGATGTATGACGTTCAGAGCCATACAGCGAGAAAGAACCCTCAAGCTGTCATTGAAGCATTCAAGCTTGCTTTTGAAATGAATAATCCGAATGTCGGCCTTGTCTTGAAAATCAATAATATGAGCTTCCAGCCTTCAGATCTGGAGGGACTGCGAGAGCTGGTCAGTGGACACAGCAATATATATATCATCGATCGTATTCTATCACGTGTAGAGGTTAATTCCTTGCTTCAATGTACAGACTGCTTTGTTTCCCTGCACCGTTCGGAGGGCTTCGGACTTGGTCTCGCGGAAGCGATGTATTTGGGGAAACCGGTCGTTGCAACGAACTGGTCAGGTAATACGGACTTTATGAACCCAACCAATTCCTGTCCCGTTAATTATCAGCTCGTACAGGTAGGCCAGGATTGGGGACCTTATAAAGCCTATCAAACTTGGGCAGAGCCTGATGTGCATCATGCAGCACAGCTCATGCATAATCTCGTTAACAATCCGGAATGGCGCCATTCGATAGCTGCTAATGGTCAACAGACCATCCGCAACGAGTATTCGCCACAAGTAGTAGGCCAAATGGTTAAAGAACGTCTGCGAAGTCTCGGATTAGTCTAGCTGCTTGAAAATGTAGGAATACCCTCGGAGTAATGCCCGAACAAGTCCCCCTCTCGCTGCATTTACTATTATATGTAAAGCGGGAGGAGGTGAATTACTATGGCAGTTACTGTATACTCCACCGGCTCTATTTCTAACAAATTGCATGTGGGCGACCATATTCGAGTTAATGTCGATAACAGAACGGAAGCTATTCAAACATTCCGTGCCTTGCTGTGGAACACATCGAATGGTCTCAGCCCCAAGATTCTGCTTGACGAAGTGCTCGCAACTGTCGGAGCCAACGGCGCGGTCAATTTCCGATTGACGGCAACTGCAGTTGCGCACGATGCATTCGAAATCGAAGTACGCTTATCCGATGCACATATGACAGTTGTGTTGGATGATGGCACGGGCGGTTTGAGATTGAAGCATAAGCTTCCTATTCTTCCGGGTGAATTCTTCGTCGATTTTGATCCGAACGGCAGCGTGTAAGTTCATACACTGCAAGACCGAATGATCGCCATATGGCGGTCATTTTTTTGTCGTATTGATATAATCATCTTATCTGACAATGATGAGCGGTTGCATTCCCCCGTAACAACACGATACGGGTGCCTGGAGCAAAAAAAGAACAAGCTTATTGGCTTGTTCTTCAGAAATACTTTTATTGTATGGCTTATACTCGACTCTAGGAATCTGGCTCTACTGAGCATTTGCAATACCAAAATATTAACTATTCGATAGTTATACCCGCACTCGCATAACCTGGTACAACAACAGCGATATTAAGACTTCCAACAGGTGCCACTACCGAAAATACCATTAACAGACGATTTCCTTGACTTACTGGTATACTCAATCCAGTTAAAGAACCCGTACTAATTGTAGGAGGAATTATAAATGTTATTAGTGCAGGTGTAAGAGCTGGAGCTAATGTGACTAAAGTGCCTGGAATTGCAACAAAACTATTATTAGGTGTAGTGGAAATATATAATTCTGCTGTAACGTTTAATGGCCCAAGTGCCAGAGCAGTTATTGCTAAAGGAGTACTGAAGTACGCTGTGATTCCTGTAATCGTCCCGGCACGAGGAACAGAAAATGCAAAGTTAATAAGAGTGCCACCTGCGCCAGTGAGATCTATTGTACCGCCAAGAACATTAGCATTGGTCTCCGATGATCCAAACCCAATCAGCCCTGTTGTACCCGCAGCTCCCAACAAAGCAGAAACCAGTGAAACTGGAAGCCCTGATGCATATGGAATAATAGCACCCGTACTTGGTCCTTGATTGCCTTGCGGGCCTTGAGTTCCTTGGACTCCTGTTGCTCCTTGTGGTCCTTGGGCTCCTTGGACTCCTGTTGCTCCTTGTGGCCCTTGGGCTCCTTGGACTCCTGTTGCTCCTTGTGGGCCTTGGACTCCTTGCGGGCCTGCTGTTCCTTGATCGCCTTGTGGGCCTTGAGCTCCTTGGACTCCTGTCGCTCCTTGTGGACCTTGGACGCCTTGTGGGCCGGCTGTTCCTTGATCGCCTTGTGGGCCTTGAGCTCCTTGGACTCCTGTTGCTCCTTGTGGACCTTGGACGCCTTGCGGGCCTGCGACTCCTTGTGTGCCTTGTGGGCCTTGAGCTCCTTGGACTCCTGTTGCTCCTTGCGGACCTTGGACGCCTTGCGGGCCTGCTGTTCCTTGATCGCCTTGTGGGCCTTGAGCTCCTTGGACCCCTGTTGCTCCTTGTGGACCTTGGGCTCCTTGGACTCCTGTTGCTCCTTGCGGACCTTGGACGCCTTGTGGTCCTGCAACTCCTTGAGTGCCTTGTGGGCCTTGTGCTCCTTGAACTCCTGTTGCTCCTTGCGGGCCTTGTACGCCTTGAGGTCCTGCGGCTCCTTGATCACCTTGTGGGCCTTGCGCCCCTGTTGCTCCTTGTGGGCCTTGTACGCCTTGAGGTCCTGCGGCTCCTTGATCACCTTGTGGACCTTGCGCCCCTGTTGCTCCTTGTGGGCCTTGTACGCCTTGTGGTCCTGCAACTCCTTGAGTGCCTTGTGGGCCTTGTGCCCCCTGAGGCCCTACAATTCCTTGATCACCCTGTGGGCCTTGTACGCCTTGAGGTCCTGCGGCTCCTTGATCACCTTGTGGACCTTGTGCCCCTGTTGCTCCTTGTGGGCCTTGTACGCCTTGGGGGCCTGCGACTCCTTGTGTGCCTTGTGGACCCTGTGCCCCTGTTGCTCCTTGTGGGCCTTGTACGCCTTGTGGGCCTGCGACTCCTTGAGTGCCTTGTGGACCCTGTGCCCCCTGAGGTCCTACAATGCCTTGATCACCCTGTGGGCCTTGTACGCCTTGTGGGCCTGCAGCTCCTTGATCACCTTGTGGACCCTGCGCCCCTGTTGCTCCTTGCGGGCCTTGTACGCCTTGAGGTCCTGCGGCTCCTTGATCACCTTGTGGACCCTGTGCCCCTGTTGCTCCTTGCGGGCCTTGTACGCCTTGTGGGCCTGCGACTCCTTGAGTGCCTTGTGGACCTTGAGGTCCTACAGCTCCTTGAGTGCCTTGTGGGCCTTGAGTTCCTTGAGCACCTGTTACTCCTTGAGTGCCTTGTGGACCTTGAGCTCCTGTTGCTCCTTGTGGGCCTTGTACGCCTTGAGTGCCTTGTGGGCCTTGAGGTCCTTGAGGTCCTCCTGAAGGTCCTTGAGCACCTTGAGCACCTGTTGTTCCTTGAGTACCTTGAGCACCTGTTGTTCCTTGAGTACCTTGAGCGCCTGTTGTTCCTTGAGTACCTTGAGGTCCTTGAGGTCCTTGGACGCCTGTAGCTCCTGTAGCTCCTTCGCCATAAGGACCTGTTGCTCCTTGAGGCCCTTGAGTGCCTTGAATGCCTCGAGGTCCTTGAGGTCCTTGAGCGCCTGTTGCACCAGTTCCTCCTTCGCCATAAGGACCTGTTGCTCCTCTTGGACCTCTTGGACCTGCAGGACCCGTTTTACCCGTCAATCCGGTCTTACCTGTCAGACCTGTTTGACCAGTCTGACCTGTCTGTCCCGTCTGTCCTGTCTGACCTGTCTGACCTGTCTGTCCAGTCTGACCTGTCTGACCTGTCTGACCTGTCTGACCTGTCTGACCGGTTTGGCCCGTCTGTCCATCTGCCATTTCATTTACCCCTTTCTTATGAATCTAATAAAGTATATGAATTTGATTTTTTATGGATACGGTAAATGACTCAGGCTATTAATATAAAATGACATAAAATAGAAAAAAAGGGCTTTGTTAACCATGCACTTCATGAATCGGTTTTAATGGAAAACGTATATATTACGGTAACTTGATTGTCATCGCGAACCTCATTCCGAGTTCATTATCCAGCGAAACAGGCCCCAGCGGAATTTAATAGATAGAGTCAAATTTCATAATGTTGCTCAACCAATTCCGCTAGAATGAGACAAATCGATATAAGGAGTAATCTGCCCCGGCTCAGGGCCAAGCATTAGCGCAAAAACCAAAACTACCTGACTGCCAGGTTCTATTGGCGTCAGGTAGTCTGGAGCTTTTCAATTCTATGGACAGGATCGTCATACAGCCTAACTTTTAGTCCAAGGTTGCCAGAATCATTTCTATTCGTGCGATATCTCCTACAAATTGATGATGATCCCCTACTCGTCCACGATAAGACTCCAGAGCAGTCCTATATAACTCATTCGTATTCAAAAATCCATCTTCTCGTGAAGCAATCGTAATATCTAACCATTCACTAAATGCTTGTAAACCCATCGTATTGTTATTTTGATTCGGGTGTCTTCGAAAATAACTCAAAGCTTCTGAAATATACACAGCGTTTCCTTTGGATAACAATAATAACCAGGCAGCCATATCATTGATAAGAGAATATTGCTTCCCCTTGTATACTCCATATAGCTCGGTAAGATCTTTTTTTCTAAACATTACCGTTGTAGGTTCACCGATAACATTGAGACAACAGGCTAATGCAACATTGCCCAACATTTTTCCATCCATTATCCTTGTTTCTTGGTATAGTCTAGCTGTAGCATGGATAGGAGGGAGAAACTGACCTGATTCATCGATGGTTTGTCGATAAGATGTGACAAGGCTAATGTTGTCAAATTCATTAAAAAAATACATCATTTTCTTGATTTTATCTTGATGAAAAACATCATCGTCCATCAAGTAATTGATATACTCGCCTGAAGCCAGATCATAACATTTGTGCCAATTTGCAAGAAACAAATTTCGTTCATTTCGATGATACTTGATCTGAGGAAATGAATGTAAATAAGGAACCATCATTTCTTGTACTCGATCATCTGTACTATCATCGCAGATAATGATTTCGATATTCGGGTAGGTTTGCTCCAATACACTTTCGATCGCTATTTGCAAAGTATGCGGTCGGTTGTACGCAGGTATGACGACACTGACTAACGGAAGGTCCACGTTAATTCCTCCTTTCTCCGGCTCATAGCAAATTTTTTTTGAATTTAGCAGGTACTCCAGCGTACAAGGTTTGCTCTGGCACGTTCTCCTTTACAAAGGAACCTCCACCAATGACGGACCAGGGTCCAATCGTCGTTTTTTCACGGATGGAAGAACCAATCCCGATATACGCCCCTTCATGAATCGTAACATTCCCTGCGATTTGGACACCGGGAGCAATCGTCACATAATCCTCGATTCGATCATCGTGACTGATATTCACGCTTCGGTTTATAATAACGAAATTCTCTATTACCACGTTTGTGGTTAATATCGTTCCTTCACAAATGACGTTACCGATTCCTAAACGATTTCGTTTAGACATGAATACAGAAGGATGTACCAACGTTTCTGCAAACTGAAAACCTAATTTTTTCGTTTTTTCCACTAATCGTTTCTTTAAACTTGGACTGCCCACTCCAGCGCATACAATCCTTACCTTCTCTTGTAATGAAGAGATATCTGGCAGATCCCCTAACACCGGAATATCATCTATGATCTGCCCTTTATATTCAGGTCGTTCATCCAGAAATCCCATCACTTCAATTCCGATTTGCTCACAAAGGTGAAGAACCTCGCGGCCATGACCTCCACATCCCCATATCACAAGTGACTTTATGATGGAACCATCCCTTCTACAATTAAACGAACATCTTGATTGGTCATTTCTTCCCATAGAGGTAAGCTTACGATGCGATTGGATATTTGCTCTGTAACTGGCAAAGGTGTGTGTGGATACCCATTCAAAAGTGGGTGCTGATGACAAGGAGGAGCAAAATAAGTACGTGCTTCGATGTTTTGACTCGCGAGTGAGTGAATGATGTCACGATTGTGTAGACCATCCGGGCAGCACATCGACATAAATTGATAAGGAATTACCCCTACAGTCTTTTGAACGGCCCAGCCCTTATTTAATAGATCCTTGTGATCTAATTGTTCGAGGTACCAGGTATAAATTTGCTGTCTCGCTATTATTTTGTCGTCAAAAGTATCCAGAGTGGATAAGGCAATCGCCGCCGTATATTCGGAAATTTTTCCATTTAATCCGAGCAAGTCCGTTTCTCTATTCGTAGAAAACCCAAAATTTTCTGCTTGACGAATACGGGAAATTAACTCAGGATTTGCACTGTATACTAACCCTCCTTCTCCAACACCAAACGATTTGGTAGCGTGAAAGCTATACACGACGCAGCCAGGAAATCCCTTTCCAAAATGATTGTGGTTATCTGTCACACCAAAGCTGGCAGCTGCATCTACAACCACAGGTATCCCGGATTCATGGATCTGTCGATAGAAATCGAGGTTCATATGGGTTCCAAAGGTAGCGTATGGGACAACAGCAGCCACTTCATCACCCAATATTTGCAGGCACTCACTAACCATCTTCTCATCCATACACCAGTTATCCGAATCAATATCTACAAAAAACGGTTCCAAGCCACACCATATGGCAGCCAAGGGGGTAGCAGCAAATGTAAAGCTCGGCATCAAAACATACTTTCCCTTGGGACGTTTACTTTGGGAAATAGCCAGTATCAAACCAATGGTCGCATTGTTAACTGTTGTAACAGCTCCCAGGTGGTCAAAGTATTCATCCATTACTCTTTGTTCAAAGCGTGTATTGAGGGGGCCGAAATTACTGTAAATTCGAGATGATTCTATCTCTGTCAAATAAGGGATCAACGTATCATGCTTGACCAGATTAGGTCGTAAAAATGGAATCTTTATCATAATGGAATATTTTGTCATCTCCTTTCTTTACCTTAGATATATATATGTAATACGATCGCTTTGGTCATAGACACAAACTGATGAATAATAATATTGAGCTGGCATGGAGTCATATTTTCCGATATTTCCGATATATATAATTCGATGTATACCAACTTACCTATACTCAGCACGAAGCTCAAGTTTGTGTTGACTATCTTAAAAGGGGGATGAATGTGTCAGCGAATCAAACTCCACTATTGACAACTCATCTATTTCTTTCCAAAAATGATTCTTGGGATGGATTGGAAGATATGTTAGCCAGACTGGCTGAAAGTAGCATTACAGTGAAGTTGTATGAACCTGAGGATGCCGTGTTGGATATAAATCCCAGGAGTCCCCGAGTCTATGTTTCTTTGGGAACTGGGTGGGAACCATTTAAGACATTGAATGCCTTACCCATTCAGGAGAGGAAACGTTGGTTACATTATAAATCCCCTGAAGAAATTCAACCCTCCCTATTATTTTACTGCTGGCTCAAGCAGACCGAACCTCTCCCTGAAAATAAAACCCTAAGTCCGACTCGTTTTTCTTCAGATCATCCCTTAGTGTCTATATTTACAGCAAGCTACAGGTCCAAAGACAAAATCCAGCGACCTTATCGCTCTCTATTGAATCAGACGTACTCCAATTGGGAATGGGTCATTGTAGATGACTCCGGTGATGAGGACGAGACGTACAACCAGGACTTACTCCCTTTAGACGATCCCCGTGTACGGAGATATCGCCAGGACTCACGTAGTGGCTATATAGGAGCTATCAAGCGGTATGCAGCAGGTCTATGTACGGGGGATATTTTAGTAGAGGTTGATCATGATGACGAGCTGACTCCTGACTGTCTGAAGAAGATCGTCGATACATTTCAGCAGCACCCTGAAAGTGGCTTTGCTTATGGGGATTGTTCAGAGGTGTACATAGGGAGCCATCATGCTCACTGGTATGGCTGGGATTGTGGTTTTGGATACAGTATGTATTATCGAGTATGGGTTCATACGATGAATCGATGGCAAAATGTGCAGAAGCATACTACCATTAATGGGAATACGATTCGACATTTGGTCGGTTTACCGAATCACCCTCGTGCGTGGACGAGGGATTTTTACCATCAGATTGGAGGACACCGCGAAGAATTATTAGTTGCAGACGATTATGATTTGTTGGTTCGGTCGTTTCTTTGTACCCGATTTGTAGCGATACCTGATTTACTCTATATCCAGTATCGGAATGAGAATGGAGATAACTCTACATTTCAAAGAAATAGGCAGATTCAGATTCTGGTCAACGAACTGAACAGCTATTACAGTCAAAGAATTCACACGAGAGTGGATGAACTGGGTTTACTTGATGATATACCGTATAGTCGTATATGGGAGACAGCTGTAGATCACCCTGCACGGAAGTCTGCGCATATCATTCATGAACAAGAATCCCGAGTTTCGATCCTGTTTCCTATTCCCCACTCCAGCCCTACACAGGAGCACCCTCAATTACTTAAAACTCTTCAAAAGGGTATAGAGACTGGCTTTACCGATATCGAAGTCATTGTTGTAGGTCGTGTTCCTGCTGAAGTCGAGATCTTTGCGTCGATAGCACCCATGGGCGCCATCCGCTGGTGGCCAATGGAACCGGATGATACTTTAGAAACGTGTATCCAATATGCCAAGTTTTGTGCTTCATGCAAGGAGAAAATAGTCGTGCAGTCATGAACCTACATTTGGCAAAATGTGTCTTTTAACAAGGAAGCAGCCATTGCAAAAACGAAGTGATAAAAGGAAGAAATGGGCTTAATGTCCCTCCTCACCATGAGTCCATTTTGCAGGAAAACGCATATATTACGATAACTTGATTGATATCGCGAATCGCGTTTGGAAAACATTTTCCTGCGGAGCATGCACTAGGAGGAATAATTAGGGATGGAAAAATTTCATAACGTGGCACAGCCCATACTGAATGGAAATGAAAAAAAGTATGTCATGGATTGTTTGGACTCGACATGGATCTCCTCTAATGGATCCTACATTCATAAATTCGAACAGGAATTTGCTCAATTTGTTCAAACCAAGCATGCCATAGCGTGCAGCAATGGAACAACGGCACTTCATCTCGCTCTAATGGGACACGGGGTTACAGTACATGATGAGGTTATCGTTCCTTCATTTACATTCGTTGCTACAGCCAATGCCGTAGCACATTGCGGAGCCACTCCTGTATTCGTTGACGCAGAACCCGATACCTGGAATATGAACCCTCTATTAATTGAAGAGAAAATAACCCCACGCACCAAAGGAATCATTGCTGTTCATCTTTATGGACATCCTGCCGATATGGACCCTATTATGGAAATCGCTGATAAGTACGGTTTATTTGTTATTGAAGATGCAGCTGAGGCCACTGGAGCCGAGTATAAAGGAAAAAAAGTCGGTTCAATAGGTCACAGTGCCATTTTCAGCCTATTTGGCAATAAAATCATTACGACAGGTGAAGGTGGGATCGTAACCACAAACGATGGCGAATTAACGCAAAGAATCAGATTGTTAAAAGGGCAAGGCATGGATCCCGATCGTCGCTACTGGCACCCTGTTATTGGATATAACTATAGAATGACCAATATTCAGGCCGCCATCGGCTGTGCACAATTGGAAAATATACAATGGCATATTGAGCAAAGAATACGCATTGCCGAGCTTTATAAAGACCAGCTTCAATCATGCTCAGCGCTCACAATGCCCGTTCAAAAAGATTGGGCCAAAAACGTATATTGGCTGTTCAGTGTACTGCTGAATGACGTTACCGAAGCTCAGCGCGACGAAATGATAGAACGGCTGGTTAGGCTTGGAATTGAAACCAGACCTTTTTTTCACCCTATGCATGCTTTACCTCCTTATCAGCATTTGCAGCCTCAATCTGAGTTTCCAGTAGCCAACCGGATCAGTTCCCAGGGGATTAATTTGCCTAGCTCGGGAAATCTGACCGCTGAAGAGATACATTTTATAAGTGACAGCTTCAAAAAGGTGTTATCTGATGTGCTGCATAATTGAACTCGGACCGCCCACACATATCCTCTTTTCTTCTTATCGACAAAAGACGTTTCCGCAAGTCGGAAACGTCTTTTGTCGATGCCATTGGCTGCTGGTCACAGCCTTTCTTTCAGCGTAAGTACCTACATTCAACTTTTTAATCCCACTGTCTAATAATCCGGGCAGGAACTCCTACGGCCAGACAATGATGTGGAATAGCATCGACCACAACGGCTCCTGCACCCAGTATAGACCACTCACCAATATGCATCCCGTCGATAACTTTGGTACCTGTTCCAAGAAATACACCCTCTCCTATAACAGCGTTCCCTGAGAGAGTCACCCCTGGCGCTGCATGGCATAGAGACCCGATCTCGCAATCGTGGTCGACAGAAGCATTCGTATTAATAATGGACCCATCACCAATGCGTGCATCGGCCTGTATGACCGCACCAGGCATGATAGCAATACCCATACCTAACTGTGCTGAAGATGCCACGTAAGCAAATCGGCTGATTGCGTTAACAAAATGAAAGCCGATGAAGGCAGCTTTGCGGGATAGCCGCTGCCTTACGGTATTATCACCGATCGCAATAAAAGCATGTTGAATTCCCGAATCATACAATTCTCGCAGTATGGTATCATCTCCCAGAATCGGTATATCAGAGACCCAGCCCCTGGCATAAGGGTCCGTACAACCAACAATATCTATCTCTGGATCAGATTTCAGGATGTCGATGATAACCTTGGCATGTCCGCCGCAGCCAATAATAACCACCTTCGTTTTGGATAACATGCCGCTCTTCCTTTCGTTATCATTGCTTCTTGCTCAACACTTCATCGAACAAGCTGTCATATTCACGAGCGGCATCTGACCATGTCCTCCTGAGTACCCCTCTTATCGCAGCTTTTTGTAATGGAGCCAGCCCTTCGTGAGTACGCCACAGCTTTCTAATAGCGGCTTCAATCTCTTTCACAGAGTAAGGGTCAAAAGAAATAAAAGCACTCATATCGGTTATGACCTCTGTTGCCACATCAATTCTACTTATTGCGACGGGGGTATCAACCGTCAGGGATTCCAATATGGGAAACGGACAGCTTCCTTCAAAAAGAGTGGGGACAATCGTGCCAACAGCATATTTATACAAAGAAGGAAGATCAGCCGAAGAGAGTCTTCCCAAAAACACAACACTGTTTCGCTCCTCCTGACTGTGACAACGCTCCAAAAGTGCACGGATTCTCTGTTCAAAGGGGCGGTTCCTGTAGTCATCGGTTAACACCAAACGAAGTCTTGAAGCTTTGCCTTCAGACGTTTTTTTGAAATTCAGAAATGCCTCGATCAGTCGGTCATGATTTTTATGCAAACGCATGACCGAAGGAAAAACCAGATAAGGATTGTGCAAATTGTACTTGCGCCGGAATGTGCTTTCAAAGCGTAGACCGAACGACCGGTACTCTTCCAAGGGTGGTGCCAAACGAATCACCCGCGTCTGACGCAAAGGCAGCTTCAGAAATTTCAAACCTTCATGATCCCGGATGTAATTGGAGTTAAAGACAACCTTGGCGGCCTTGCCAGCCATAGCATCGACGATCGGCTGCAGGTGGGTTAGAAACTCAGGTTGCTGGTCCGCGTACAGCTCCTTGAAATGCAGATAGACCAAATCATGCACACAAAGTACATAAGGCTTGCTCAGCTCCAAAGCCCACTTCAAGCCAACATAAGGAACACACCAAACATCGACATCCAGATGCCTGTTCAACCAACTCATATTCGGAAAGCTGTGAATCCATAGCCGGTTTGAATATGTGGAGAGCTGCTTGCTCAACAATAGCTCTGCTTGCTCCTTATTTGGGTGTGTTACGGCAATGTGGACCATGACATCGCTGCGGTTGTGCAGCCAACCTTCCACCAGCCTGCCGATAAAGCTCCCAATACCTTCGCCGGAAAGTGTTACGGGGTGGTGATAACCAAGAAATACACCTATATGCTTCATAGACCCATTAGATGCGTGCTTCATTGCACGATTGTAGGAAGAGTTTTTCACCAAAAAGGGATGATACTTGCTTAACAATTCCTGAAACTCCTCAGATAACAAAAAGCCGCTTCTAATTGCTGTGCGTGCTGTCCCTGCTTCAAGCTGCTGTATATAGCTCTGCAGCTCCAGGTCATCCGGCTGTCGATTGAGAAATTCCTGATACAATGCTCTAATAAATGCCCTATGATCAGCATGGACAAGTCGCTGAAGCACTCTGGCCAGCGGGAATTTATCGGAGAATTGCTTGGATGACTTATCATATAACGCTGCTGCTTCCTGACTTTGTAAGATAGCATCCATCAGCACAAGCCTCGGACATCCTCCTTGTAGCTGAGTGAGATGGGAATGAAATCCGCCTTCATCCGGCTCACGGAGCAATAATTGCTTATACAGCTCCCAGATGAACAGCTCTTCCTCCAGGTCCATAAGCTCGCCAATGAGTTCAAAGGTAGTCAGACCCTCCCCCTTTTCTATCTTTTTATTAAATTCCTTACTGCCATTCCTTAATTGAGATGCATTCATACGGGGAATCACTCCTATTACAACTCTTGTCAAAGTATTACAGTATATTAGACTAGCAGACGCTTCGTCACGGCAAAAGTCACTGAAAAGCACCGATTGCATACGATAAAGGATAGGAATTTTCAATAAAGGAGTGCCTACGGTGATCACGATCAGCCTATGTATGATTGTTAAGAATGAGGAAGAATCAATAGGAAGGTGTCTGGGTTCTGTTCAAGCGCTCGTAGATGAGATTATTATTGTCGACACAGGCTCAACGGACAGGACCAAGGAAATTGCTGAGCAATATAACGCGAAGATATATGACTTTGAGTGGATTAACGATTTTGCCGCAGCCCGGAATTATTCCTTTTCATTAGCGACTATGGAATATATATGGTGGCTTGATGCCGACGATGTCCTGTTGGAGAATGACAGGGAAAAGCTGCTTCAGCTGAAAAGTACGTTTGATAGGAGCATTGACTCGCTTGCTATGGATTATCATTTGAGCACCGGACCCGATGGCAAGCCAACCTTCAGCATGAAACGCAATCGGATCGTCCGAAGAGCCTGCGGCTTTCAATGGCATGGCTTTGTCCATGAGTATTTGGCTGTCCATGGCAAGATAGTTCCCAGCCCTATCGCCGTTACACATCAAAAAGAAAAAGTACACACGACCCGCAATCTCGATATTTATGAGGAGCAACGAGCCAAACAGACCCCCTTCTCACCACGTGAAACGTATTACTATGCCAACGAATTAAAAGACCATCGCCAGTTCGAGAATGCCATTACTCATTACCAGGCTTTTCTGGATACGAAGCAGGGTTGGATCGAGGATGTCATGGCAGCCAGCTGTAAAATCGCGGACTGCTATGAAGCGATCGAAAAAATTGATGAAGCTTTGGCGGCTATACTGAAATCTTTTGAATACGCGGTTCCAAGGGCTGAGTCTGTCTTTCGATTAGGACGTTATTTCATGCATAGAGACGCACTGGATCAAGCGATCTTCTGGCTTTCAATGGCGACTACGCTGGAACCTCCTAAAGAAAGCTGGGGAATGCAGCAATCAGGCTATTGGACATGGCTCCCCCATGTACAGCTGTGTATCTGCTACTATCGGAAAGGGGATATGATCACATCCCATTATCATAATGAAATTGCTCTTACCTACCATCCTGATGATGAAATGATGCTGAGCAATCGGAAATTACTGCTGCCTTACCAGCCTGAAGATCCTAATTAATCCGATATGCTAACAAAAAGGGTCCTGCACACTTGATTGTGCAGGACCCTTTTTGTTATGTGAATTATACGATTGCTCTCCAGTAATTCAATAAATCCTCCATCGTTTGTGTGAAAGGAATTTCTGGCTTCCAGCCAGTTTTTTTATGGAACTTGCTGTAGTCACCCAATAAAATCTCAACATCAGATGGACGCAGACGGGCTGGATCCTCTTTGATCTCAATCTGAACCGTACTTAAAGACAGCAGCAAATTGAGCATTTCCTGAATGGTGCAGCAAGACCCCGATGCAATATTGTAAACTTCACCCGGGTCGCCTTTTTCAAGTGCCAGCCAGTAAGCGTGGACGACATCGCGAACATCGGTAAAGTCACGCTGAGCTTGCAGGTTGCCTACATATAAGACCGGAGCCTTCAGTCCTTTTTCAATTTCGGCAATCTGTTTGGCGAAGTTGGAGGTTACAAAGTTTTCACCGCGCCGGGGTCCGGTGTGATTAAAGGTACGCGTACAAACGACATGCAGACCGTAGCTTTTATAATATTGATACCCCAGATAATCCTGCGCGACCTTGCTGATGGCATAAGGGCTCAGCGGACGAATGGGATTTAACTCGGTAATCGGCACCTCAGTTGGATCTACATAACCATACTCCTCACTGGAGCAGGCAATTTGTATTTTACAATCCAGGTTGAACCGCCGGACAGCTTCGAAGATATTGACTTGTCCAGCTACATTATTATGAATGGTGTCTATAGGTGAATTCCATGAAGTCGGAACAAAGCTCTGTGCGGCCAGGTGGAAAATAAGATCAGGCTTGACGTCCTGAATTAAATTCTCTACCGAGAACGGGTCTCTGAGCTCACACTCCACCAGATTAACATCATTCATTAAATGCTGGATATGATTCATCCGGCTGCGATGCCGTATAGTTCCATAAACCTCCGTATTATTTTTCAATAAATATTCAGCTAAATGACTGCCTACAAAACCGGAGATGCCTGTGATTAATGCTTTCATCTATTTAAGATCCTCCTTATATGCGGTGAACCAATGTCCAGAGCCGCCTTTCCATTATTTTCTGCCAAGCGGAACATAGTGCCGATCCTTGCGGAACGGTGTTTCTCTTTGAACAATCTCCGAGCCCACATACCTGTCTGTGAGACCCCATTTAACCCAAAATTTAATCCCATTCTCACGCATAACTGAACCGAAGATATCCTCCTTGTTGGCATGAAAACTGATGTGACCATGATGATGAATAAACGAATCCGATGCGATCCACAGCTTCTTCCCACTAATTTGCGTTCGCAAACAGAAGTCATCATCCTCATAGCAGCCAGGGAAAAATCGGTCATCCAGCCCACCTATCGTCTCAACCAAACGTCGGTGGAAAGCCATGCAAAACCCGACCAAGCGCTCCGCCTCAAAGCCTGATCCTTCGAACATCGTCGTAAAAAGCTCTGCAAACTGTGCCATTCCCTCCATCGTTTGATAAGGAACCGGATGAATTTGCTGTGCTGAAAACACAAAATTAGAGCGCGGTCCCACGATGCCGATCGACTCATCTCTTTGCAGCCAACCCAGCAAATGAGTCAGCCATCCTTTGGTTACGACGGTATCGTTATTAAGCAGTACGATATATTCACCTCGAGCTGCAGCCATGCCTTGATTACAGCCGAATGCGAACCCCCTATTCTCACGATTAACGATAAGCTTGGAGTTGCGGATAGTTCGCAAATACGAGACCGTCTCATCCGTGGAACCATTATCAATAAAAACAACCTCATAGCTTTCAGGGGTATGCTTCATGATGCTGTCCATACACTGCTTCGTATAATCCATGGCATTGCGTGTTAAAATGACGATCGAGGTCATACCCGAAATATAGGGGGTATCGGCAGTCAGATCATTAGGCATGGATAATCGGATGCTCCTTCACCGTAATTTCTTATCTATCTGATAGTTCAATAGACTTGTATTAAATTATGCCGCTGCTTGTTAGAATGGAACGGCAAAAAGCCGTCCTGCACGGATTCCGCAGCACGGTTAAGAGCCGTTGCTTTTTTATACCTTGTTCATATATTACAACAAGGTCCTTTCATACTTGCAGGACGAAACCCTAAAGCAGAGGTGTATCTCATTGAAATGGATTTTCCATAACCCTGATTTTGCCTATGAATGCTATCATCCCACGATTTTGAGCATTTCCGCATGGCTCGGTCATCGTCATTTTGCCTATGACTTAATACGCTTTATGAAACCGGACACATTGGTTGAGCTGGGTACGCATTGGGGAGCTTCCTTCTTCAGCTTTTGTCAGGCAGTCGCAGATGACGATCAGGTCCAGACGGATTGTTATGCGGTAGATACGTGGGAGGGGGATCCACATGCCGGTCTCTATACCAATGAGGTGTACGCGACCGTATCACGCGTTACTGAACAGCTTTACGCGCACAAAGCCAGCCTAATCCGCAAAACCTTTGATGAGGCCGCAAACGACTTCGAGGATGAAACGGTTCAAATCCTGCATATTGATGGTTATCATACTTATGAAGCTGTATCACACGATTACCATACATGGCTGCCCAAGGTGGCACCTAATGGGATCGTCTTATTCCATGATATATCCTGCTATTTCAAGGATTTCGGCGTTCATCAATTTTGGGATCAACTAAAAGTACAGTACCCTCATATAGAATTTACGCATTCTTGGGGGCTGGGCGTGCTATTCCCCAAAGGTGTTGATGCCCATTTTCAAGAAGTGCTTGCGATGAGAGACTTTCTTTCGCATATTTACAGTAGCCGGGCCACTGAATTAGCACGCCGGGGGGCGCAAATATGAACGATCAACAGATCTGTTTTATCACCTGCGTTTCCAACCCCGCTCAATATGAGCAATCCCTCCACTATCAACGTAGTCTCCACGTGCCGGAAGGCTTCAGCATCGATTGGATTTCCATTCCCGAGTCGGAAAATATGGCAAGAGGATATAACACCGCGATGAACAGCAGTCAGGCCAAGTATAAAATTTACCTCCATCAGGATGTCTATATCCTTCAGCCTTATTTTCTGGATGATTTGATTCAGTTGTTCGAGAAGCACGAACAGTTGGGAATGGTCGGGGTTGCTGGAGCTGCAACAATACCTCCGAATGGAATTTGGTGGGAGAGTCCGTATTTGTACGGAAAAGTCTACAGCAGCCATTCAGGTCGTATATATCCACTTGAATTTCGTCCCATTCAACAAGCGTATGAGCGGGTTCGGGCGATTGATGGTTTGATCATGGCAACTCAGATCGACTTGTCCTGGCGGGATGATGTATTCTCGGGATCTTTTTTTTATGACACGTCACAAAGCCTGGAGATGATTAAAGCAGGGTATGAGGTTGGGGTATGGAACCAGACTGCACCATGGTGCATCCATGATTGCGGAATAGTCAATCTTGTAGGGTATGAGCATTACCGACAGCTGTTTATTGATCATTATGAAAGCTACCTGGGATAATATAATTACAAAGACACATACAAAACTCACTGTTTCCTGAGAGATGGTGAGTTTTGCAAGAAAGCGTGCCAACATCTTCAATAATTGTGGAGATCATACGTCTCGTACATAGGTGCTCCCCATTTTCATAAACAACTCAAACAAATCCCCCCATACTAATGGGAGGATTCATCAGATGTTTGCGGTTCTTATTGTGGATCTTGCTGTTGCTCTCGTATTCGCTCCATCTCCAGCAGAGCCTGTTTAATCGTTTGCTCATCCGATTTGGGACATACCAGCAATCCCTCTGGTGTAGAAACGATAATTAAATCGGCAACCCCTATAACTAACGTTTTTTGCTTATCTGAAAAAACAATATTATCTCCTGCACGAAGCATATGAACCGATCCGCTGATCAGATTCCCCTGCTCATCACTTGGATATAGGCGAGTCAATGCCGTCCACGTCCCTACATCATCCCAGCCAAACCGGACAGGGATACAGTAGATCAAATCGGCCTTCTCCAGAATCGCATAATCCACCGACACCTTGGGTAAAAGAGGATACAGCTGCTCCAGCTGTTCGTCGCTTAGGCTGATCAAGCGCGACATATCAGGCTCGAATTGTTCCAAATAATCGGCTATGGTTGATGGCCTCCAGGCAAAGATACCGCAGTTCCAGTACACATTCGCCATATGGACAAGCTTGGTCGCCTTCTCCAGGTCAGGCTTTTCGATAAACCGTTTAACTCTGTAAGCCCGGCCATCGTCCTGAGCCTTTCCTATTGCTTCTATATAGCCGTAGCCCGTCTCGGGACGTGTTGGGACAATGCCAAGAGTCACAATCACACCCTCTTGGCGCGCTGCCTCTACCGCCTGCTCAATCGCCTGAATGTAAGCTTCGTCATCTCCGATATACTGGTCGGAGGGAACCGTTACAAAAGGTTCATCCTGACCCTCTTGCAAAAAATGCCGTGCTATCAATGCCATGCAGGGTGCGGTGTCTCTCTGCTCCGGCTCGATAATAAGCTGCCGAGAGTCCAGTTCCTTTAGCTGCTCCAATACGAGCTGCGTATACTTTTGGACCGTAGCCACATAAATGTCGGCTGCCGGTATCCATCTAAGAAACCGCTGATAGGTTTCCTGAAGCATCGTATTGTTTGACGTCAGAGCTAGAAATTGCTTGGGTACTTCCTCTGTGCTTCTCGGCCAAAACCGGTTGCCCTTACCGCCGGCCATAATGACAACCTTCAATACAATCACCCCTCATTTGACCTCACATACTGAATATCATTTTGAATACAATCCTGCAGCGCCAGCTTCCACTCACGCATGCGAGAGAAGCCGTTTTGACGGATCGCCAAATCGTCGAAAGCGGAATTATCAGGCCGAAGCGCAGGCAGCGAAAAAGTCGAGGCACTTACCGCTTCCAGACTGATATCTGTCCGATTCGCCGTCTGCAGGATAGCCTCGGCAAACTCGTAACGGCTGCAGCACCCTTGATTGGACACATGATACAAGCCGTACTTCTCTGTTTCCACCAATTCCCCAACAAATCGTGCCAAGTCTAACGTATAGGTTGGGGAACCGGTCTGGTCATAAACCATCGTTAATCGGGACTGCCGATCAGCCATCGACAGTACCTTCGTCACAAAATTACTTCCGTGTTTGCCGTACAGCCAAGAGGTACGTACTATAAAATAGCGTTGGCTGATCATTTCCACGAATTTTTCCCCATGGAGCTTGGAATTTCCATACACACTCAAAGGATTGGTCCGGTCCATTTCTGTATAGCTTCCTGTCTTGGTTCCATCGAATACATAATCCGTGCTGATATAAACAAGCTTGGCAGCACAATGATGTGCAGCCAATGCGACATTACGTGTTCCTGTTGAATTGATAGCATAAGCTTTATCCAGCATCGTCTCAGCCAGATCTACCTGGGTAAACGCAGCAGCATGAATGATGACATCCGGACAACACGCGGTTATTTGCTGCTTGACGGCCAGCTCATCCGTAACATCCAACTGTTCTCTGGAGAGCGGCAGAAGCTCATGGGCGGGTGACAAAGCGCGGATCAAATCATGGCCCAGCTGCCCGCCAGCTCCTGTAATCACGATTTTCACGGCCCTTCACCCTCCTTGTTAGAATTGAATGTACCCGATTGATAGGTTCCGTCAAGAATACCCTGCCACCAAGACTGATTGCTTCTATACCAGTCCAGAGTGAGGAGCAGTCCCTCATCCAGAGTATGCGTTGGCTTCCAGCCCAGTTCATTGCGGATTTTTGAGGTATCCACCGCATAACGCCGATCATGACCAAGCCGATCGGGCACGAACTGGATCAGCTTCTCCGATTTTCCCAGCTCCTGCAGAATCCGCTTGACCATAACGAGATTGGTTCTTTCGCTGCTGCCGCCGATGTTGTAGACTTCTCCTGAGCGGCCACCGTGAATCACAAGATCGATAGCTGCACAATGATCATCCACAAACAACCAATCGCGGATTTGCAGTCCATCGCCATATACCGGCACGACTTCATCCTGCAAAGCGCGCGTAATAATCGTCGGAATCAGCTTTTCGGGAAATTGGTAAGGACCATAGTTGTTCGAGCAGCGCGTAATGACCGCTGGCAGTCCATACGTCTCATAATAAGCCCGGACGAGCAGATCTGAGCCTGCTTTGCTGGCCGAATATGGACTGTTCGGTGCAAGAGGCGTCTGTTCGTTAAAGCTTCCCTGATCACCAAGCGTCCCGTACACCTCATCCGTGGAAATATGCACAAACTTGCTGACCGCATGCTTTTTCGCGGCTTCGAGCAGTGTTTGGGTACCAAGCACATTCGTCAGGATAAACCGCTGCGGATCCAGAATGCTTCGATCTACGTGAGATTCAGCGGCAAAATGAACAACCGTGTCGATCTTCTCCTCTGCCATAACCCTCTCTACAAGATGGGCATCCGTAATGCTGCCGCGAACTTCCGAATAACCAGGCAAATCGCGAATATCTGCAACATTGTGGCTGTTACCGGCATAGGTTAACAGGTCCAGATTGACACCGGTATCCCGCGGATGTTTTTCCAACCAATAATGCAAAAATCGACTACCAATAAACCCCATTCCACCGGTGACCAATAGCCTCATAAAACGTCACTTGCCGATAGCCGTATACTGGCCTCAAGCAGTGATCGATGCGTCCCCGCATCGGTCCACCAGCCTTCCAGCAGACGATAGGTTAGCATTCCTTGTGCCGCATATCGGTTGTTCACATCGGTAATCTCCAGTTCCCCGCGCTCCGATGCCTGAATCTCCTGAATCTTGTCAAATACATTAGAATCATACATATAAATGCCCGTCACGCAATAATCCGATTTGGGATATGCCGGTTTTTCCTCTATGGCTGCAATTCGATCTCCTCTCATCTCAGGAACGCCATACCGACGAGGGTCCGCAACTTTCTTCAGAAAGACCATGGCATTCCCCTGCTCCGTCTCTGCAAACATCCGTACCGCTGATTCCAAACCATCCTCAAACAAGTTATCGCCAAGCAATACTACAAACTTATCCTGCGGTTGAATAAACCCGTCAGCCAATTCCAGTGCCTGGGCAATACCTCCGGCTTCTTCTTGAATCTTATAAGTGAGACGCACTCCCCAGCCGCTGCCGCTGCCGATATATTCCATAAATAATCCTGCCGACTGTTTTCCAGTAACCAGCATAATATCCTTGATCCCCGCCGCAGCCATTTTGGAAACCGCATAATGAATCATCGGGAAGGGCCCTACAGGCAGCAAATGCTTATTAATAATTTTCGTCATAGGTCTTAGCCGCGTACCTGATCCCCCAGCCAAAATAACCCCTTTCATGGATCTACCCCTTTCTTGAAACGATTCTGCAAGTCACCCTCTAACAAGATATGCCTGAAGCAGAGAAACACATGGACTCCTGCCGAGGAAGCAGAAAAAATAAGCAACATGTCCCCCAAAAGCATTCTCAGCCGCTTTAAATGGAGATCATACGAAGCCGGACAGCACTAAAAACAAAAGAAATACATCAGTTAAAACAATATAATGACAAAATCTTAAATCTGTCATTTGATTTTTGTTTGTGCATCGTATATACTACATGTATTCCAAGTCCCAATAACGAATCGAAGGAGATGTATCATGAGCAATAAAATAGCAGGCAAGGTCGTTCTTATCACAGGTGCTTCCAGAGGAATCGGGCGTAAGATCGCGGAGGATTTTGCTGAGCGCGGGGCCAAGGTTATCGTTAATTATTCAAGCAATAAAGAAACTGCCGATGAGGTCATTGCGGCAATCCAACAAAATGGAGGTGAAGCAGTCGCCATTCAAGCGGATATCAGTCAGGTAGCAGAAGTGGAGCACCTGTTCCGCAGCGCTATGGAGTTATATGGACAGGTCGACATTCTGGTCAATAATGCAGGGATCATGATCACGAAACCCATTGAACAAGTAACTGAAGCCGATTTTGATAAACAGTTTGCCATTAATGTCAAAGGCACCTTCTTTGCTTGCCAGCAGGCTGCCCTACACATGAAGCAAGGCGGAAGGATCATCAACTTCTCGACTTCGGTTGCAGGTGCCATGTTCCCAGCGTACAGCGTATATGCAGGCACCAAAGGTGCCGTTGAGCAATTCACCAGACATTTGGCCAAGGAATTCGGTCCCAAGGGCATTACCATCAATGCTGTTGCTCCCGGACCTATCAATACGGAGCTATTTACTGTAGGCAAGACAGAGGAGCAGATCCAGACAATTGTAAGAATGAACTCTTTTGGACGATTGGGTGAACCGAAGGATATATCCGATGTTGTTCTGTTTCTGGCCAGTGAGCAAACCCGCTGGATGACCGGCCAGACGATCCGGGTTAACGGAGGCTTCGTGTAAGTCATGGCCGCTGAATCTACATTAAGCAAGGAAACGATTTTGGATACAGCCGAGCAAGTGCTGCGACGTTATGGGGATAAAACGAATGTCGTCGATGTCGCCAAGGTGTTACGTGTCAGTCATGGTACACTGTATCGTCATTTTGCAAGTAAAGCGGCACTGTTGGAGGCCGTAACCGAGCGTTGGCTGCACCGGATCTCACTTCCACTTGAAGCTATCTCCAATCAGCAGGACGGCAGTTCCCCAGAGCGTCTGCGTATCTGGCTTGAAACTTTAATTCGTAGCAAGCAGCAATCGGCGGCTGATGATCCTGAGCTATTCTCCATCTATACTGCAGTCACCTCACAAGGAACCGAATTAATCGAGAATCACGTACACTATTTGATCACGCTGCTGTCACGGATTGTCGAGCAAGGGGTCATTGAGCAGGTGTTTAAAAGCGGAGAGCCCGGAGCGACAGCAAGAGCCATCTTCATGGCTACTGTGCGCTTTCATCATCCCGCCCATGCTTATGAGGGGGATGCTGTTACCAAGCAGCATGATTTCGAGCTGGTCTGGCAGCTCATTCTTGCAGGAATTGTTCGCGCAGATACGAAGCTGTAAGCATTAAGGTACGGCACAAAAAGATAAGGCTATCCGAACAGTTATGTACGCTACTGTTGACGGATAGCCTATATTTATTATACCAGTACCGATAATGAAAATTTGCTTCAGCAGGTTAGTTACAGATCATTCTAGAGTCTGGAGTTCTTGCCGTCTTCATGTATCTACTATTGAATGGCTCTGTTGCCCGCAGCCATCGCACTTCCGACGATTCCGGCATCATCTATCATTGCAGCTGTGACAATCGTCAGCCGTTCCCAGTAGCCATGGTACACCGATTGCTGAAGCTGCTCCCGCATTGGCGCAAACAAGCGTTCACCCGCCAGCGCGGCGCCACCGCCAATCACGATCACATCGGGACTGTACAGTGTTACCGCATTAGCAAGACCTTTACCAAGCAGCATGCCCGTATGGTTCATCACCTCGATAGCCAGCGAATCGTGCTGATCATAGGCTTTGGAAACATCAGCCGCTGTGATGCTCTTGTCAGGTGCGGCCTCCAGCCATTCCCGAAGTATGCTGGGTCTGCCACTCTGAACCAGCTCTTGTGCCTGACGGGCAATACCCGTGGCAGACACCGCCGTCTCCAGACAGCCGCGCATTCCGCAGCCGCAAGTATAAGGAATTTCCGGCATAATAATATGTCCCAGCTCACCTGCCATATAGCCGCCGCCATAATAAAGCTTACCCTGATTAATAACAGCCGCAGCAAGTCCCGTTCCAATCGTGATCCCGAGCACATGCTCATAGCCTTGGGCAGCTCCACAAACCGCCTCACCGTACACATACATTCTGACATCATTATCAATATAGGTTGGTATCCCTGTACGTTTACGAATCTCTTCCGCTGTAGGAACCTGGGTCCATCGTAAATTCCCGGCAAACAGGGTTATTCCTTTGTCAGGGTCAATGAAACCCGGGGTTCCGACGCCGATAGCCCGTACCGCTTCACGCTGAATACCACCAAGAGCCAACAGCTCGTCCACCATACATTTTATTTTGTCAAATACATAATCACTGCCCCGCAGTGCTTCTGTAGGTTGTTTGATTTTGTGTAGCAATTTGCCGGAGGCATCGGTCAAGCCGCATACAACATTCGTGCCTCCAATATCGATTCCAATTAAAAAATCCATCATTCACTACCTTTCCCATAGTTATGGCTATGTATGTTGATCAGCCAAATAGACAGTCACCTTCGATTGCGCCAAAGCTGACGCGAGCTCTGGATCCAGAACAGCATCGGTCACACAAATATCCAGCGAGGATAACGGAACAATTCCGAATAACGAGGCTTTGCCGACCTTCGAATGATCGAGTACGGCAATCTTCGTTCTGGAGCGCTTCAACAGCAAGCGTCCAATCTGGGCTTCCAGCTCCGAGTAAGTTGTAATCCCATGCTCCAACGATAACCCATCGGCGCCCAGAAACATTTTACCAATATTTAAATCTTCAATGACCTTTTCTGCAAGCGGCCCGCACAGCTCAAAGCTATTTTTACGCATCACACCGCCCGTTAGAACCACCTGTACACCCTCACTGTCAGCAAGCTCCATAGCAATGTTGACAGCGTTGGTTACAACGGTAATATTCCTTTTGTTTTTAATCGCTTTGGCGATAAGAAAGGTTGTTGTTCCACCGGACAATCCAATCACGTCGCCTTCTTCAATCAAAGCAGCCGCAGTAGTAGCTATGGATTCCTTTTCCAACCAGAGCAGCTGCTTTTTTTCCTGAAAGGACGCTTCACGATGCCCTGTAAAGCCTTCCCATTGTGCACCTCCGATCGTACGGATAACCCCTTCTTTTTTCACCAAAACATCTAAATCCCGGCGTGCAGTCGCTTCCGAGCAATGGAATTTTTCAATTATTTCCTGAATGGTCAACCGACCATGAGCTTTTAAAGCATTCATAATCCTACTGCGCCGTTCTTCACCTTTGGATAGTTCCTGTTCGCTCATCCCTCTCCCTCTCCTTGCACATCCATCATCTATGTTGATAGTATAGGGGTTTATTATGATAATTTCAATCATGATAATGACCAAAAAAATCAGCAACCTCTAAAAGCGCTGCTGATTATAGACACAAATTGCTTATGGGGTCCGACCCATTGCAATCCAGTTCACAGTTCCGTCCAACTGAGGCGAATAACGGCTTCGAACAATCTGGATGACAGCACTGTCGCAGTTTTTTTGTTGAATAACACCATAGCTGTTGGTTTGATCCGTTGTGACCACTAACGCGTACTGTTCATCGGCAAATGGCTCATCAAAATGAATTCCGATTTCTACGGACTCTTCTTCCACCCGCATCAGAAAGGAACATATGCCGAATTGTTGAACTGTTGTGGCGACTTTGGTGGAGGCGGCCGTATTTGTATTCAAAATCTCAGCTGAGGTTGCAGTTGTATCCGGAAACTCTGCTTCCACTCCACTTGCAATCATCACGTCAGCTGTCGCGTCAGTTGTATCCACAGCCTCCGTTTCCGCAACTTTTGTATCCACCGGCTGAACGCCCGTTGCTTGAAATCTCGAAGATGCAGCTAACAACAGCTTTTCAACCAGTCCGGTTTCCAAATGTATCGAAGTTATGCTCCCAGGAAGCAAGTGGTAGCCTGAGATTGACTCTTGTTTAATATGCAAGCCATCGATCGAATCGTTGCCCAACTGCTCGCTTCCCACTGCACCATCCGCTATATGGCGACTCGTCACCACACCTTTGGCCAACTGGTCACTTCCTACAGAACCTGTATTCAGATGCACGGAGTCCACCGCGCTCGGCGCCAGCTTTGCAGCTGTCACCGCCTGATTAACCAGCTGTACGGTGTCAATTGCCTCCTCAGCAATATGTTTACCGATAATCGCGCTGGCTTCAATATGACAGCTGGCAACTGCATCCAAAGCAAGCTGCTCACTTCCCACACTTCCATTGCTCAGGTGTGCGGCCTCCACGGCTCCCCATGCCAGCTTCGTTCCCGTTACCGCTTGCTCCTGCAGCTGTGCTGTGCTTATCGCCTCTTCAGCAATGTGCTCGCTGCTCACCGCTTCCAGTGCCAGATGACGGCTCGTCACCGCACCTTCAGCCAACCTCTCGCTATCCACGCTCCCGACACTCAGATGCGCCGTATCCACGGCCCCGATCGCCAATTTGCTTCCCGTCACAGCTTGCTCTTGCAGCTGTGATGTACCGATTGCTTCGCCAGCTACATGCTTCGCCTCGACTACGCCACACGCCAGCTCACGACTGCTCACCGCTTCCGCTCCCAGATGACGATTCGTCACTGCACCTTCGGCCAACTGCTCTTCACCTACAGCTCCAGCAGCCAAATGTGCAGTACTTACAGCGCCCCATGCCAGCTTCGCTCCCGTCACTGAACGCTCCTGCAGTTGAGCAGCTCCTATCGCTTCCTCTGCGATATGCGGACCGCCAATCGCACCCCACGCAAGTGCCCGACCGCTTACCGCTCCTGCAGCCAAATGGCGACTCGCCACCGCACCTTCGGCCAACTGCTCGCTTCCTACTGCTTCCGCGCATAGATGTGCGGCTTCCACTGCACCCAACGCCAGCTTCGCTCCTGTCACAGCCTTATCGTTCAGCTGTGCCGTGCCGATTGCTTCCTCAGCAATATGAGCACTGCCCACTGCACCCCATGCCAGCTCACGACGGCTCACAGCACCTGCAGACAGATGACGGCTCGTTACTGCACCATCAGCCAGTTGCTCACTTCCCACCGCTTCGGCACTCAAGTGAGCGGCTTCTACTGTACCTGGTGCCAGGTTCACTCCTGTTACCGCCTGATCCTGCAAATGCGCCGTGCCAATCACATGCAGCTCCAGATGATCGCCTCTAATGGACCCCAGTGCCAGCTCGCGCCCGCCAACCGTGCCTTCCGTCAGATGACGACCCGTTACTGCACCGTCCGCCAGCTGCTCACTACTTACTGCACCTGCAGTGAGATGCACAGCTTCCACAGAGAATGGCGCCAGCTTTGTTCCTGTTACCGCTTGTTCTTGCAGCTGAGCTGTACCTACTGCTTCTTCGCCAAGATGCTTACTTGTAACAATACCAAGCGCCAGCTCACGACTGCCAACCGCGCCATCAGCCAGCTGAATGCTCGTTACGGCACCCAATGCCAACTGCTCGCTGCCCACCGCACCGTCAGCCAAATGCTCTGCCTCCACCGCACCACGTGCCAGCTTGGCCCCGGTCACCGACTGCCCATGCAGCTGAGTCGTATTAATTGCATTCGCGGCTATATGAACTCCACTTACTGCACCCCATGACAGCTCTCGCCCACTAACCGCACCCGCTCCCAAATGGCGACTTACCACTACGCCCTCGGCCAGCTGGTCACTTTTCACAGCACCTGCGCTCAAATGTGCAGTATGCACAACACCATCAGCGAGCTGAGCCGCCTTCACCGAGGCTGCGCTCAAATGTGCAGTGGTCACAGCACCATCAGCCAGCTTTTCCGAGGTCACGCTTTTATCAGCCATTTTCTCACGGGTTATCGCTTCTGTTGCCAAATGAATGGCTTTCACAGAAGCCTTCGATAAATGGTTAGACTGAATGGCTCCAGTAGAAATATGCTCGCCAATTACCGATTCTCGGCCAAGTTTATCTGACGTCACACTCGATTGCGCCAGCTTTGCCGTCGTAACCGATAAGTTAGTCAGCTTATCCGTCGATACCGATTCACTGGATAGCTTCGAGGTGGTGATGCTGTGATTAGCCAACTGCCCGGATAATACAGCACCCTCTTGAATATGCTGATGCTGGATCGATCCTGTTGCCAGCTTTTCCGAAGTTACAGCTCGATCCTGCAGCTTCGAAGTCACAACGGACTGATCTTGCAAATGCTCTTTACCCACGGCAAGCAGCCCGATATGGAGAGCCTGAATCGCTTTCTCAGTAATGTGTCCGCTGCTTACCGCATTGCCGGATAGATGCTCACTGGTAACAGCCTTCCTACCCAGCTTCGCCGAAGTGACAGCTTGCTCCTTTAGCTTATCCGAGCCTACCGATGCCGCACCTAGCTGCTCCGCGCCTACGCTTTGCGGAGCAAGCTTGCCTGCGGTTACCGCCCCATCCGTCAAATGTTGGGCTTCCACACTTTTAGGCTGAAGATGCCTTTTTTCTATCACCAAATCCTGTAGATGTATACCACCCACCGATTGCTTCGCCAGCTTCTCGGAGGTTACCGTATGATCTCGCAAGTGCTCACCCGTCACGGCACCGCCAAGGATATGCTCTGCGATAACCTGCTTGGGCCCAATAGAATCACTGTGCACGATGCCGCTTGCCAGATGCTCATGCAAAATAGATTTTGACTGTAAATGATCTGAATTAACGCTCCAGGCTGCCAGCTTTTCCTCCGTCACGGATTGCTTGCCCAGCTTCACCGCCGTAATTTCCCCATCTGCGATTTTACTCGCCGTTATGGAGTGGTCACGCAGCTTCTCTGTTGTGACCGACAAGTCTGCCAGCTTTGCCGAATTGATGATGTAATTGGCCAGATTCGTCGCCTGAATCGTACCGCTTTTGATTTTCTCAGACGTGATCGACTGGTTTTGAATCAACTCGCCAGTAATCGCTTCCTCAGCCAAATGCTTGGTTTGAATCGAATATTCGGCAATTTTCATGGCATCAATCGTTTTGTCTGCCAGCTTCTCAGAGGTGATGCTGTTATCCTGCAGCTTTTCGCCTCCAATCGCTCTTTCCTGAATCTTGTCACCCGTGATTGCAAAAGACGCAATATGCTCCTCTGTAATTGATCGAAGTCCCAGCTTTTGCTGAGTCACACTGCGATCCCCAAGCTTTGCCGCAGTCACTGCATAGTCGGCCAGCTGTTCGTTTCCAATTGCGCCGCGCTTAACCTTACTACCTTCAATCGCATTCCGCGCAATCTTCTCAGCAGTAACCGATTCCTCAGCCAAATCGTCCGTGTAAATAACGCCTCCGCTGCCTGCTCCGTCAGCAGCCTTACGCGTTAACAATAAGGGTACACTGTCAGTCCTTGATTTCCCCACTTTTATAAGAGGTTCCTCAGTGGTTTGTTGAGCCTCTGGCTGGGCAAGTTCAGTATGACTGATCGTAGCATCGATATTATCTGCTGGATGAATCTTCTTAATTCGATCCGAATCCTGAACATCATCCAACCATTTCAATTCATTAATATAAGCCCCGTTCTTTTTTGGCAGCAGTCTACTCTTACTCAAACCACGGCTAGTTGGCTTCTTCATCCTGCACTTCCTCCCGTTTTGGTAATGCTTCTTGTTGGGCACCGCATTTAGTAGTCTTTTGTAACATATGCATTCACCCAGATGGAAGTCATTGCCTATGGAAAAATAGGCGCAGCTACGAGCCGTTTGCTGTAGTGAGTTCTATAAACATATCCAAAACCTTGTAAATGACAAAGCCCTCTGGATCCAAGTAATGATCCGGAGGGCTGATTTATTTTGCAGCTTATAAATTGGGTTATAATTACGGACTGACGGAATGCCTTTCGAACTTGACTGCGTCAGCCCTCGTATAGATCATATTGGCAGGAAGGGTTGGCGGATCTACCGTTGTCGGGGTCTCCCTGGTTAAACGAACATACTCGCTGCCGTCTCCAGTAAAGTCGAATGTTCCGAGATTGACCCAACCCGACGAGCCAACTGTCGCATCGATATACGTGGCTTCAGTAACCGACTGATGCTTCACTTCCACTTTAACATGATTATCATTTGCCGTAGTGTGGACGAGCTTATAAATGGAGACGGTGTACCTCCCCTCTGGAAACTGTGCCTTCCATGTCGCCGATGATCCTTGGACCGTAGAGTAACGGGACTTAACACCAATTTTGTATCCGGCTAAATTGCTTTGGCTCCAAGACCCTTCCGTGGCGTATAATCCAGCCGTATTCGTACTGTCGACAATAACCGTCAGGTCCCTGATGGATATGGTTAATGGCGTTGTCGTTAAGGTCACTCCGTCAATCGTTACGGTGGCCCAAACCGTGATGTGATCCGTTTCACCATCGAGGTGTTGGAGGGTCAGCACACCATTACTGTCCACTTCAGCCAGATCGTTCCTGTCGACGTAATAGTGCATGTTGGCATTTCCCAGATTACCAATCAAGCCGTTGTACAGATAGCCGGTTACGGTCAGCTGAGCGGTTCGAGTCATCTGCAGTTCGCTCCGATTCGACATAATGGCTACCGACTCCAATGGCGGCATCTTATTATTGTTCACCCACATGACAGCATCGGCAACTACCTGTGAGTTGTTGGCCTTGTTGGTTAGTTCGACATACCCGCTATGGCCTGAGGCAAAAGGATAGGCTCCCAGAAACACCCATGACCCGTTGCCCGTTGTCTCATCAACCGTAACCGTCTCAGAACCTCCACTGTAATAAACCTTAAATGAGGCATTCGTTGACCAATTTTCGTTCGTCGCTGTTATTTGAGGAAGCTTGGAATACACGCTATAAGTTACGGTTTCCGGCAGCTCCGGTCGCCAGACCATCCTGCTGGTCGCTGTTCCGGCAGTCGATTTCGCATAAGCATAGTTATCGTAATAATAGGTATTAGCCGTTGAATCACGTATCCAGACACCTTCTGTCTCTGCCTCAGCATTATCCACAATGATAGATGATCCCTGCTGCCACTCCGGTTGAGACGGAGTTACCGTTACCTGATCAGGCAGGTATAACGTCCGCGTACGGGTGTGCTTGTCCTCTGACTCTACATAATAGGTGAACGTTTGGGACATGTCGTTTACCCTAATCGACCATTCCATCGGATATATCGTATCTGGAACGGTAGTGTATGTGGCCCCTCCATTCAACGAGTAATGGAGCGTCGCTGGTTTGGTCGTTTTTGCCTGCACGTAAGCGTCATAGGACGTTTCGTCGGGCTTGACGATTAGCATGCCTTTAACTGCGTCTATCGGACTGTGGATATCGAAGAAATAGCTTGCACTCGATGTATCGGCAGTTCTGGTCTGGTGCAGCGGCACATTAATATCGAGCCCCTCCACAATAATCGCGGTTATTCCTCTGCTTGAAACCGTAGCATTAATAATTCCATTTCGCATAACCCCTTGCTCTGGTGTGCCATTATCGCGGATGATGGTTACTGCATAATCTTGTGCCGGATTGAACCCGATGATTTGCGGATTCAATTGGATTGGAGTCTGTACTTCAGCGTTGGATTCATTACTCAATCCGATGTAGAACTTATTTCCGCTCTCCCCCGTTATCCAGTTTAATTGAGGATGGTTGGTCTGAATGATCCCCTTGGGCATCCAGAGCCAAACGTTGGAATTGCCATAAAAGGTGCCTGGTTTATGACCGTAGAGGTGATATTTGAACCACAAAAAATTAGTCTCGAATACGGAAGGAAATGCAATCTTCCCATTCGATTTCAGCGATTGCTCGCTGATCAGATAATCCATCGTTTGCCCGAGCTGCGCCGGCATATGGTGATAATAAATCGATGTAGCCCCGCTTGGACCCTCCAGAGGAAAATCCGGTTCGAGTTGACTAACGGCGAAACCCTTGTAGTAGTAGCCCGGATAGCTGGAATAGCGTCCGATTACCGCATTATGAGCGATATCCTGCAGCAGCTTATCGCCTGTATACAGCGACAACCTCAGCATGAACGGAGCCTCCTGCGCATTCATCCGATAAAATCCCGAAGTACTTCCCGCCTCAAAAGTCAGCCCGCTCTGTGAAACAAGCCAACTGTCCACTTGTACGCCTCCGGCCACATCCTCCGGGAGCTTATCTCTGGGATAATCATACTTGCCACTTTCCGGCCAATGGAACGACTCCGCGTAATTATACGTATTCGGTTGAGGGATCGTAACGGTACCTCCAGGGACCGGACGTGTAACGAACATGGTAGCGTACTGTTTGGCTTCCTTGTACGCGGAGTTCAAGTATTTGGGATCTTTCGTTTCCTCGTAAAGCTCCAAAATCTCCATCCACAGCTTGCTATAATAATAGATAAACTCATTTTTACTCACATTTACGGACTCAGGGGTATCGATATTTTGAGCGATATAGTTATCTGCTGCAGTTTTGGCAGCCTGTAAATACTGCGCATCACCAGTCATACGATACATCATCAGGGGTTGAATGACAGGACCCCTGTCTTTCTGGTCGGGATTGCGGAAACGGTACTCCTCCAGCCCCAGCTCTTGAATGCTTGCTGACCCGCCCATCATTTGATAAACAGCAGCTATGGTGGAAACATCGAACGGCAAGGTCGCCATTTTCCATAATGACGGCACGCCGTATACTGGCTTCTGCGTCGGCGACCAACCGATACCATTTCGGGATACTCCGTACTGGATGGAAGGCAGCGCCCGCGTATCGTAAAGCTGGTCGTCTCCGGTCAAATAGTACGCCCCCAGAAGCACGGCATTCGACGTTGTTCGAACGCTATCCTCGTTCTCAATATCAATGAAGCCCTTGGCCCGGCTCCACCAGCCGCTGGGTGACGGAACATAATCAACTGAATCGTCGCCCTGCGGCTGCATCTTGATCAAATCAATCATATTGAACATCGCATCGGTAAGCGACTGACTGGCAACATTTTTTCGGTATGCGGAATAACCATATTCGCTGCGTATAATATCCTCGTAGGCCTCATATAAACTACTTTTTTGTGCGATCAACCCGATATGGAACTGATATTTGCTTTCTGCAGTCATTCTCGAATAATTCCCTACCTGAGGAGCATACAGGATCGGCTGAACGCTGCCTTCATTGTTGACAAGACTCATACCAAGCCGTTGATTGGTAACGCCTCCTGTAGGTTCAAATTCGAGCGGAAGCTCTGCGGACGGTACAAATACCCCGTATGAAACAGCATTCTCCGTGCCCTTATTCTTTTCAACCAGACTCATTGGAGCAGTCAGCTCCCTTAATCCTGTTGATTCCACGGAACCTATCATTTTTGCATGCGACCTGAAACCGTTTAACACTTCATTTACGTCAGAGATTAACTCCGCTGTGAAAGATTGATATCCGATTACATAATTCCCATCCCGGCGAGGGGTAAAAGCGAAGGAAACTTCAGGTTTGTTCGCTGACATGGACCAGTTCACTTGCAAATCGTAATCGCTTCCATGCAAAGAGTCGGTTAATACCGCAGTATGGCTATTTGGAAAATCGATACTGTCGAATGTAATCCAGCGCTTGTTCATCGTATCATAGTAATTGGCTTGACTCCCCGCATTCCCATCCAATAAAACCCATTGTTCCTCAAGTCTCTCAGGCACATTATTGACTGGGACCCAGTTCCCTGATCCCTCGTCCTTGTAGAACAAATCACGAACGATCGATTTGCCATCCTCCCAGGCTGCTTCATAGAAGGTCGCCTTATAGCTTGCGTTTTCTATGCTGCCTTTTTCCGTATAACTGAGGTTCGTCAAAGTGCGGCTGCGTAGAGGAGGCAACGGTGGAGCCTGCTGCTTGATGTTCCCTTCGAATTTGACAGCATCAGCCCGTGTAATGATAGTGCCGGTCGTAGGTTGAATTCGGGTAAGTCTGACAAATTCGGTATCTTTACCGTTGAATTCATACTCACCCAAATCGACCCATCCGACAGCCGGGCCTGACGAAGGCCTCAGATCCATAAATATGACATCCGTAATCCCGTTGTGAATAATTTCAATTTTTACATTACTGTCTGCTTTATCCGCCCAATTAAGCTTATTAAACGATATTCTCGCCATACCTGATTCTAATCGCGGATTCCAGGTCATGCTTCTGTTCACAGCATCCGTATATTTGGAACTGGAATTATTATACCCCTTCACCCCCGTACTTGTGGACCAATTTGGAGCCGAGAAGCCGGTATTGGTGTTATAAACATCTGCGGTGACGACACTATCGATCGTCAGGCTTCCATCATCAACGATAAATGTCTTATACGGTAAGATTTCTGCAATAACAGTCTTGATCCCGAGCAGGTTTACAGGAAATATCATAGTCATGATGAGAACTATTAAAAAAAACGGTTTGCTTCTTATCATAAATTTCACATCCTCCCCATGATCTGCTTTCAAACTATACGAATGTCAACGAATGAATGGGCGGTTCCAACGATTGATAGCGCTTTCACAAAAGCCTCCTTTGTTCGAATTTTCGTGACGAAGCCATTATAGGTCTGGCTGGTCTCTCCGTCTTTGTTAGCCTGGCATGCGTGGTCCCAATTGCTTTGGGGGACATCCACTCGTATGGAAGTAGCATTTGTGCCGACTATAATGGCGGCTGTACCAGCAGCAGTCTTCCAAGCTGAATCACTGTTTGCTTGTACCAATCCGGATGCTGCCGAACATGCTCAAGGCTTCGTTCATTGCCGCTTGCCTCAAACACTGCCGCTTTGTCTGTCTTATCGGAATCAATCTCGAAGCGAACCGTATGCTTCCCATTCGGAAGCTCCGGCAAATAAACATACTGATTCCTATTATGATCGTTATACAGTGTAAATCGATCAACGAGGAAGGGTTTTCCCCCATCCACCGTCACCTTCAGTCTGCCGGAATTCGGTCCCCCGATATCGAATAGCCCGATGTGAGTGCCTGTGAACTGCACCGTGAGCGCTTCTCCCGGGTCGACTGCCCGCCATATGCCGGGAAATAACCAATTGTATTCACGGACCAAGTCTGAATCATCAGGCATCATATACGACCACCCTGCCGAAAAATGGGCATGGCTATCCAACGGCAGCATAGCGGCATACTCCCAAGGATTGCCCGGGACCAAAAGCTCCTGAGGCCAGTTATGTTCAAATTTTGGCAAACCGCCTCGAAGCTCGCGAATTTTCTCAAACGACCGGGTGATCGTATTCGAGTAAATCCGGTGCCCGTCTGGAATTGTAGGATGAATCGAATCATGCGTAAAAACAACTGCTCCAGAAATGGGCTCGTCTGCCCCAGAGGTAAAGATGAGCTTGCCCTCTGACACCAAATGGCTGACAGCTATGCCCAAATGAATCGAAGGAATACCGTAATACTCGGCCACTTCCTCCTGCATAATAGCTCCCTTCTGGTATTGCCCGGCCTGAAATCCGGCGACGTCCCGCTCCTTCAACGTATATACAAACAGGATATCGATAAAACGACTCCGCTTGCGGATTTGACGCACGATTCCTTCGATCCGCATCTTGGACTCGGAAACACCTCCGTCGTTTCCAACAAATTCGACAAACACCAGGTCAGGCTGATGCCGCAGTACATCCATCTCCAAACGTGCACAACCTAAATCCGATCCCGTTCCAGAAATGCCTGCATTTATACAGCGGATATCCGCCTTGGGATATTGCTCACGAAGCCATTCCGCCGTCATGACCCGATATCCTTCAGATCGGGTATTGCTGCCGCCAAAATAAACTATGGTCACCGCATCCCCATTTTCCAACTTATGAATTACATTAGGAAGCCCTCTTCTTGGGAATAATTCCTTCATCGCCAATTCACCTAACCTCACTTATTTGGATTCATATCTTGTCATTTTCATTCGATATTGCTTGGGTGTATCCCCGGTATATTCCTTAAACAGCTTACAAAAATAACCTTCATTCACAATTCCTACTTCTTCACACAATTCCAATAAAGAATAATCCTGAACATTTAACAGCTCAAGTGACATTTGAATTTTTTTGCGATTGATGTAACTGATAACCCCTTCGTTCATTGTTTTTTTGAATAGGCTGCTGAAATACGATGGAGCTAAATTCACATCCTCGGCAATAGCCTCCAACGTTAGACGCTGTTTCAGATTTTTGTCTATAAACCGCATGGCTCTCATGATTTCTGCACGATGCCTAAGTTGGCCAGCGTGTACATATTCGAATGTGAAATCGCCAATATACGCAAGCTGCTCCCGAAATGTCATAAATTCTACGGGAAACTCTTCTACATCTGCGGTTATAGTGCTCGCCGATTTAAATTTTGCTGTTATGTCTCTGTACAAGTCTCGAAGCATAGGCGCCATAATGGACTTATGAATTTTGTTCTCCATAACAAATTGGTTTAAAGCAGCTAATTCTTTGTCCAGCACTTCCTTGGAAACCCTCCTGTGCAGCCGTCCGAGAAAATCAGCCGTTTTCTGTTGAAAGTCCTCCTTTCTTTTATTATCATAATGGAACCTGTTCGCAGGCGTTTTGACTACTTTCTCTGCATGATAATAGAAATCCTCACTCCCATTTTCTGCTTCCGTGTAAGCTTTTTTGATGGATTCCCAGCCTCGGTGCGGATGTCCAAAAGCTACGGATACCATTTGATTCAAATATTGATTCAGATGGTGCACGATCTGACTGCCCAACGTTTGGCAAGCGTATTCCGTATCCTTGTCACTGCGGGTATTTTCCCAGGAAAGAAAGCCAATAAATCGATTATCGGACAGATCTACAGCTACTCCCATTCCAACATTCATCACCGTCTCTTCGATGACATTAGTAATCGCATATTTCAAGATGCTTTGATCAACCGCCGAATATTCATTTCGGAAGCTTTCATACAGATTCATTTCAACAATAAAGCAACAGTAGTTCGCTTGAAAAAAATGGAACTGCATACGATTGGCGAAATCCGTTGCCCGATGCGTTGGTATCTCCCCTCTGATCAATTCGTTAAAAAATTGTTTGCGCACCCTATATTTATTTTCAAGCACGGATACGTTTAAAGATTGTAATTCCTCTTCTTTTTTCTTAAGCTCATCCCAAATTCCGGCTGCCTTATTCAAAGCTCGCTCTAAATCAGCTTCCCTTAACGGAACCTTAACAATGTATTCCAAAACATTGGCATGGATAGCTCTCTGTGCATATTCAAAAGAAGAATAGGCGGTCAAAAGAATGTATTGGGTACGCGGCAGCTCCGGCTTTAACTGCTCGATCATGGAAATTCCATCCATTTGCGGCATGACAATATCGGATATCACGATATCCGGTTTGAGCCTTAGACACTCCTCTATCCCCTTCATACCGTTATTCGCTTTTCCGACTAAACGGAATTTATGTTCCTTATTGGATAGCGCTTTAAAAAACAGCTCCAATCTTTGAATAATCAGATCTTCATCGTCAACGATGAGGCAGGTATAGGCTCTCACAATCATGCATCTCCTTTAAATAGACCTGCCGGGAATACGGCACGGACACGGGTTATTTCCTTCGGTATGCTTATGATGTTCAGCCCGAACTGTTCCCCGTAATGCAGCCTTATTCGACCATGAATATTGTTCAACCCGATTCTTTTTCTCTTTACTTCCAGATCACTCCATTCAGAATTTAAAATATGCTTGATCGTATCCGCTGGAATGCCCTCTCCTTGATCAATGACTTCGATCACGACGTTAGTATCCGCCCTATAAGCATGAATAGTAATGGAACCTTCGATTCCTCCGCCGTTGTAACCATGGAAGATGCTGTTTTCCACCATGGGCTGCAGTAGCATTCGAAAAACCGGAAAATCCATCAGGCCTTCTTCAATGTTCTCCACTAACTTGAAATACCGATTATACCGAATGTTCTGGATCGCGATATAGTCCGATACATTATGTAATTCCTGACGCAATGAAACCTTCTCCGACGCCTCCGCTATTCCGTATTCCAATAAAGAAATGAGGGACCCGATCACCACATCCACCTTCTCTAATTGTCCAAGATGGATGACATTGCTTATCGAGCCGAGCGTGTTATACAGAAAATGCGGGTTTATTTGAGATTGCAGCACTTGGATTTCCAACTTCCGCTCCTGTTCATTATGAAGCTCCGATCCTCGGATCAACTCTACAATTTGCTGCAGCATACGGTCGAAGGCTCGCGAAAGATCGCCGAATTCATCGTTACGGTTAATAGAAATGCTAGTTGTCAGATCGCCTTGCTCCACCTTTTTCATTTTTAATTTGAGAGCATGGAGCGGATTCCTAATATATTTGGCAATAAAAAAAGAAATAAACAGACTTAATAGCAAGCCTCCAGCCAGAAGCCAGATATAATAGGTTTCCAACCTGGCCAATGCAGCTTCCATCCGCGATTCATCGTTAATCGAGATGATGAACCAATTGAATTTCTCGGTCGGCTTCTTCAGAATGGAGACCGGTACCCCTTCTTTTCTATGCAGCTGAAGGCTTGTTCCAGTAGTATCAAGAATCTGTTGCGCTGAGGTTTTCCCAATTGAAAAAGTATGATCCTGCACATCCAGAGGTCCGGTATGCTCCGAAAATCCGGCAATAATTTGACCCGAAGCGGTAATAAGTGCTAGATTCATGTGCTCTTGTTTATTAATCTTGAATAAGGTCTCCTCAATCGCTTTAAGATCCAAGTCTACAGCAATGGCCATAGGGTCCGGAGAACCGTTCAGATATCGGACCATCGTAACCGTCCAGCCGGAATATTTCGATAAATAAGGCTCGCTGACAATCGTAGTCAATCTGTTCGTGCTTGCCGCAGCAAACATAGGCATTCGATCCGCCAGAGGCTCATCAAAGATCCGCGTAGGCGTACTTCCGCCAATGATGGATAAATCATCCCTAATCAGGTAGATGTTATTGACATAATTACTATTGAGCTCATACAGCTCCCTTAATTGCTTTTTTATTACTTCCGGACGGTTTATGTTTGCTTTCACCGAGGTTTCGATCGAGAACAGGATCGTCTGAAAAGACGAGAAATTAACCGTTAAATACTGGTCGACCTTGTCTAGGATTTGGTTTGAGAAATAGATGTCGTTCGTTCTTATTTCCTTTTGGACATATCGGTAGGACAATTGGCTAATCAAAATAATGCAGCTTAATACAAATGCAAAGCATATTAAAAATAATTTCATCGGCAAGCTAATTCTTCTTCGCATCGGTCATCTTCCTTATGAATCTGTATGAAACTAAGAATAGCATAGAACGACATAGAGAGGGACAATGACTTTCCACTGACTTCCTTTATTTACTTAATTATGCCTGCATCTTTAAATTGCTTGATTGCGCTGTCTTTATATTTTTGCATGTCAAACTTGGTATCCAACGTTTTGAGAAATTGATCCCAATTGGAAAGAGGGTCTTTGCCCGTCATAAATTTGACCAAGCTCTCATTAATAAAACGCGTGCGATCAGCTGACAATGTATCGCTCAAGTCTGCCGTCAATAAATTTCCGGGCAACGGATCTAGTACATATTTCTGGTTATTCGTAAAAGCTTCTGCCGTCTTTGGATTCTTGAAGCTAAAATACTCGGTATCATCCCCTCGGCGCGGCATCCTATAATGATCGACCCACAGGTATTTTTCTTTCAATTCTTTCGTTAAATCGGGGGTTTTGTTTTTAACCTTGCCGTCCATCAGATCCCAATGAATCCCTTTGATTCCGTATGCGAAATGAGGATATGCTTCCTTGTCTGTAAAGAGATATTCCAGCAAGGACAGGATGCGAATGATTTTGTCCTTGTCGGCTTTTTTGGAAATAGCCCATGAATTGCCTTGGAACGATTTTCTCTCCAATATTTCATCGCCATAAGGCCCTTTCATCGGTGGAATGACAATCCATTCCGGTACCTCTCCGCCGATTTCTTTCATTTTTTGCTGGGCATCCGGCTCCAGCCTGCGGGCATCTCTTACCATGAAGCCGACCTTACCCTTATATAGCTTTTGGTCCAACAAATCGGGTGTATTCATCGTCACCCAGTCCGGATCCACAACTTTGGCTTCCATCATTTTATTAATGTAGGCGAGTGCCTCTTTCATTTTGGGTTCGATAAACAGGAAGACCGGTTTATTGTCTTTCACTTCAATGGCAGAAGGGGGATTGACGCCAAACATCCACATCAAACTATCAAAGCCATAGGTTTGCAGATTGCCTTCTTTATTCATACCGCCGATGAAACCGTACGTATCGCTCTTGCCGTTTCCATCCGGATCTTTCTCTGTAAAGGCTCTCATTACTTCGAACAGCTCATCAGGAGTTGTTGGCACTTTCATATTCAGTTTTTTCAGCCAGTCGTTGCGGATAAAGAGGCTTCGACTGATACCGTTCACATTATCATAGCCGGGAACCGCAATCGTTTTTCCCTGATAGAACATCGCATCCCAGGAATCTTTACCAAAACGCTGCTTTAGTTTGGGAAATTGCTCCAGGTACGGGGTCAAATCCGCCAGCACACCTTGGTCATAATATTGAGCGAGATCAGCACGGCTCTTCAAGAAGAGCAAATCCGGGATATCTCCGCCGGCAATTAGCGTATTCAATTTGGTCGTTGCTTGCCCGGATTGAGGAATAATCATGTTCAAGTCAATATTCATTGCATTTTCCAGCATTTGGCGTTGAATATCTTCTTCACGAGGAGGAAGCGGAGCAGCAGCGTTGAATGTGCCTTGGTTAAACATCGAGATTTTTATTTTGTTGGCAAACTGGCTAGCCTGGCCTTGAGAGATGCCCGATACTGCTGGAATAACTTCTTTATCTTCCCCACATCCTGATAATATCGCTCCCAACCCCATGATGGATGCCAAAATAGTATATGTAATCTTTGTATGTTGCATATGGACCTCTCCTTTTGCTTTTATACGATCACGATTTTCCTGTAATACCTATACGGGGATTGCCTTTTAACCTTTAATCGATCCCATGAGCACACCTTTGGTAAAATGCTTTTGCATAAAGGGATAAACAATCAAAATCGGAACCGTAGTCACAACTACAGCAGCCATTTGCACAGCGAACTTGCTAACCGTTCCGGAATTGGCGAGTGAATCAGCGCTTTGTGTTGCCACGTTAAGCAGGATGTTTCGCAAGACGACTTGAAGAGGCATTAAATTCGTATTATTCAAATAAACGATAGCATCGAAATAACTGTTCCAATGCCCAACTGCGTAAAATAAGGATATCGTAGCAAGGACAGGTAAGGATAGAGGTAAAATGATTTTCCATAATGCTTGAAGTTCACTTGCACCGTCTACTCTCGCCGATTCCTCGATTTCTGCAGGTAATTGCTCGAAAAAGCCTTTAATGATCACCAGATTAAATGCACTAATGAGCTGTGGAATAATCAATACCCACGGACTGTCCAGCAATCCCAGAGAGCGAATTAATAAGTAAGTGGGGATTAAGCCTCCCCCAAACATCATGGTAAAAACAATGAATAATAAAAATGGGCTGCGCCCAGGCAAATATTTTTTGGATAATGGGTAAGCCGCTATCACCGTAAAAAACACATTAAGCGCTGTACCCACTACCGTTCGAAACAACGTAATTTTATACGCCTGCCCGATACCATGAGAAATAAATACTTCTTTATAGGCTAATAAAGTAAAGGATTCTGGTATAAGTACAATTCCTCTTCTTAATACTTCCGATTCTGGAGTGACGGAAACAGCAACCACATATAAAAAGGGAAGTAAGCAAATAACAGATAGCAAAATAAGAATAAAATAAACGGCTGCTTGCCATACTTTTTCCCCAAATGTCAGATTGATCATATTGAAAACCACCTCACCAAATTTGCCCATCGAATTTTTTGGCGAGCTTATTCGTTACCAAAACTAAACCAAATCCGATGACAGCTTTAAACAATCCTACAGCAGTAGCCAAACCAATCTTAAGACGCTCCAGCCCTTCACGATATACCCATGTGTCTATAATATCGATCTTCTCCTGATTAAAGGTGTTGGCAAACATGAATATTTGATCAAAACCAGCGTCCAGAATATGGCTTAATTTAAGAATCAGCATCAGAATAATGACTCCTCGAATACCGGGTAATGTAACATGCCATAACTGTCTCCACTTGGAAGCACCATCCATCCTTGCCGCTTCATATAAGCTCGGATCGATTCCTGCTAATGCTGCAAGGTACAATATCGCTCCCCATCCGATGTCCTTCCATATTTCAGATAAGATGATTAGCAGCCGACCCCAGCCTGGTTCACTCAAGAAGGAGACGGGTTGGAAGCCATTTTCCTTCAATATCATGTTAACAAGTCCATCTCCCGGAGCTAATAATGCCACCATCATTCCATAAACAATGACCCATGATAAAAAGTGGGGCAAATACGTAATCGTTTGTACGATTTTCTTAAACCATTGGACATAAACTTCATTGAGCAGCAAAGCAAGTAAGATCGGAGCGGAGAAGCCGAACAATAGCTTGTACAGCGATATGATTATCGTATTTCTCATAATATCCCAGAAATAAACCCCGTTCATAAAATCCTTGAAATTTTTCAATCCCACCCACGGGCTATCCCATAACCCCAAGGCCATGTTGTAGTTTTTGAAAGCAATAATAATTCCCGCCATAGGTATGTATTTGAATAGGGCAAAGTATAGTAATGCCGGGAGTAAAAGAGCATACATCACTTTATATCTTCGGATTGTGCTTATCAAAGATTTCCACTTTGAGAGGAGGGGGAAAGCGCCCGCTGCCAATTTCATTTGCATACCATCACCTCTGCTTTATTTATATATTTATACTAACATCTCCATATCGTCTAAATTTCTGTAATTTCAAGAATTTCTTATAAGATCTTAAGTAAACAAAAAAAGGCTGAGCAGAGTATTATTTCTGCCCAACCTTTTTATGCTTTTCATCCATTGCTACATGTGTGTGGCTTACTTTCACTATTACCTGCTGTTTTTACAGTAAGATTTGACGAACAGTCCTCTCAGCTTGTACTGCTGCATACTGTCTTTTACATAAAAAAAGCAATCCCCATCAACGCCGAAACCGACAATACGACAAGCGGATGCAGGTGATACTTCATCGTTCCAATCATCGCAAAAATAAAAATCAGCAGTGCAGCCAGTGTATGTCCATTGATCCCAAGCAGTGGTTGTCCGTTCGTGCCTACTCGATACGCCGCATAGACGATAAGCGCTGCCACCATCGGTTTCAAGCCATAAAAGATCATGGACAACAAGCGTTCCCGACCTACCTTAAAAAAGAACACCGCCAGAGCAATAATGATAATAAATGAAGGTAAAATCATTCCGATTGTTGCCGCAGCCGCTCCCGGAATCCCGGCAACCTTGTACCCGATCAGCACAGCACTGTTCGTTGCAATCGGACCCGGCGCCATACCGGCCAAGGTTACAGCTTGGGCAAAATCAACGGAGGTCATCCACTGCTGGGATAAAGCCTCCCGTTCAATCACACTTAATATGGCGTAACCGCCGCCAAACGATACAAGCCCTATTTTGAAAAAAGTAACCAATAATGTCCACAGCATGAACGCTGCCCCTCCCTTCTGTCATCCGACTAAATACCATCGCCCCAAATATATTGGCCAGCTTGGATCGGACCGGGTACAGGTGCAGTTCTTCCGCCAGTCTTCGTTGGTGGAGGTACATCCTTGAGCTTTTCTTTCATTTTAAATATCCAAATACCCGCAATCGTTCCGATCAGCAGCAGCAAAGCGGGATGGATCGAGGTAAACAGCAGCGCGGCCAGTGCACCAGCTACGATAATCAGTGTCGATTTGTCATGAACCGCTGACTTTAGCATTCTCCAGCCAGCAACCGCAATGAAAGCGACGACGGCCGAATGAATGCCTTCAAAAGCAGCCGAAGCCTTCACAGAGTCCTCCACGGTAGTGTAACCAATTGCCAGCGCCATCATAATTATAAAGGTCGGTAGTCCGATACCTATAATGGCTGCAATGGCTCCCCTGAGTCCAGCAACTCGATACCCAATGATCGTAGCCGCATTCACACCAATGCCACCTGGAGCCGATCCGGCAATCGACAAAGCACCGCTTATTTCTTCCTCGTCCATCCATTTACGCTGTTCAACAACTTCTTTCTCAATAGCTGGAATCATCGCATAGCCGCCGCCGAAAGAGATTGGACTGATTTTGCAAAAGGACCAAAAAATTTGCCCTAATACAGTTGTCATATTCTGCTCATTGTTAGTCATGTCGCAGCATCCCCTGTCTTTAGCTTCTATATTCATTATACAACACTTAATTTCTTTTTGGAATAAACTCTTGTATAAAAGTTTCTTCCGCATTTAAAAAGATCCGGTTATATAACGAATAATCGTCTATAAAGAGGGGAATACTCTGAATTGCATAGGGACTTTATTTCATTTTACATTTAATTGCTCTCTATAAAATTTCAGCCATCTTTCTGCTGTTCGTTCCCACGTGAATTGCTCGTGAACCTTGCGTACACTCGCTTCGCCCAAAGCTTGACTCCATTCCGGATGTGTTAATAGCCTGACAATAGAGGGAGCCAGATCGTATTTTAATCGCACAGGGCTAATACTTAAGCCGGTCCGCTCATGGTCGATAATTTCTTTCATTCCTCCGACATGTGTCGCCACGACTGGAACACCCGAGGCCATTGCCTCTACGTTCACCAATCCAAAAGCTTCATTTTTCCCTGAAGGCACCACAAGCACATCTGCCAGACGAAACCAATCGGCAATACCCGTGTGCGGCACATATGGGATGAATCGGATAGAAGCCTTCAGTTTTGCAGCCATACGCTTAAGCCCTCTGGCATAGGAGGTCGTCCTTCGGGAACTGTAAAAAGCGCTCCCAACTACAAATACAACTGTATTAGGTACCCGCTTCACAACATCCGGCATGGCTTCCAACAAATGATGAACCCCTTTCATCCGAAGTAAACGCCCTACATATAAGATGACCTTTTTATCCCCCAAACCAAGCTGATCCAGCGTTTCCTGTCTTCGAGCCGCTCCGTGTGTTGACCAACGGGAAGTAAATTGTTCCGTATCTACCCCGAGGTAGTTCACCCGTATTTTCCTTCGGGTACTCGGTGCTTTTTGGATAAGCTGCTCCTTCATAAACCGGCTATTGACCACGATATAATCAGCAGCTTTCAGACAGCTTTGCAGTTCCACACGACTAATATGAGGACTCGAAATGTAAGTAGTCGAATGCAAAACAAGGCAAATTACCGCCTGTGGATACCGCTTACGTAAGTAACGTACAAACCGGGGACGGTTCTCTACCTGCATTAGAGCTGGACGAAGTCCTTTCAACCTTTGGCTAACTTCCGATATATAGCCAACCGGAGAACGGGCTGGCACCCGAATATATTGGACTCCATCCAGCATCTCTGTATGGGGCATATCCGGACTTTCCTTGCCAAAAATGACTGGACACACTTCGGTTGTCACACGACGTGCTACCTGCTCGACCACAAGCTCGACCGAGCTGCTCGTCGCACAAGGCACTACGAATGACCCGGGTGTAATGATCGCAATGACAGGTACCTTCATGGGAAACCTCCTATTAAAATTTTACTTTTGTAAAATCAGCTTCTTAAGCACTGGCCAGCTTCAATTTACACCAGTATATTCATCGCTTTTAACCTCGGGCACGGCAGCGTAGTCATCACGCATGGATGACGATTTATTTATTGTATATTTATGCATTTATAAGTATAATAATTCATTATTGAGAAGGAGTGATATGTATGGGTATTCAAACTGAACTGGAAACTGCCACTTTACTGGCAGCAGCAAGCACCTCGATTTTATCAACCGCAGTAAGGCCCGAGCTTGTGATGGAGCGCGGACAAGGTATGTATTTATGGGATACGGATGGCAAGCGGTATCTGGATTTTGTCGGAGGATGGGCAGTTACATGTCTGGGTCATTCTCCCGCAGTTATTCAAGAAGCCTTGGCACAGCAATCGGCTGCACTGGTTCATTCCAGCCCCTCCTTCTACAACAAACCGATGATTCAGTTTGCCAAGCTTTTAACCGACGGAACCGGTTATGACAGAGCTTTCTTTACGAGCAGCGGCGCTGAAGCCAATGAAGGTGCCATCAAGCTTGCCAGAAAACACGGCTCGATTCATCTTGGCGGTGCTTTTGAAATTATTACTACGGTTAATGGTTTTCATGGACGTACGCTGGCTACGATGTCGGCAACAGGCAAGAAGCAGTGGGAACCTCTTTTCGCACCCAAAATACCGGGCTTCAAGCATGTCCCCTTGAATGATCTCGATGCTTGTCTGGCTGCAATCAATCCTAATACGTGTGCTATTATGCTGGAGCTGGTTCAAGGTGAGGGGGGCGTCCATGAGGCTGAGGTGGAATATGTGCAGCAGCTTCGTAAAATTTGCGATGACTCCGGCATCATGCTGATCTTTGATGAGATACAAACCGGATTCGGTCGAACAGGCAAGCTGTTTGCTTATGAGCATTATGGGGTTCAAGCGGATGTGATGACATTGGGCAAAGGCATAGGTGGCGGATTTCCGCTTTCGGCTATGTTGACTAAAGAAGCCTTTAATATTTTTGATGTCGGGGATCAAGGTGGGACCTACACTGGACAGCCGCTCGCTATGGCGGTGGGGCTAGCCGTCGTCAATGAGCTGATTCGCCTGGAGCTTCCTCATCATGCAGAACAACAGGGCCGTTACATCGTCGAACGACTGCATCAAATCGAGGATAAGTATAACCTGAAGCACATTCGTGGCAAGGGATTGCTGCTAGCCTTTGACCTACCGAAGCCAGTTGGTGCCGAATTGGTTGCAGCATGCTTGCAGGCAGGTCTGCTGATCAACGCTCCCAATTCGTTAACCATTCGTTTAATGCCGCCTTTAGTTGTGTCCGCAACAGACATTGACGTTATGTTTGATCTGCTTTGTGATGCTTTGGATGGCATTTTTAGAACCTAGTCACCATAAGGGAGGGACTCGTCAAATTCCACTTTATTCCTACAGCACCTGTCCATAACGGGTCTGTCCGCGTACACATACACTAAGGGGAAACTCAAATCATCGGAGGGAGTGGATACCATGCCCTATCCCTGTGTGGGCATTCTCGTGAATGATAAGCTGCATCGCAGCATCCCCTTAGGCAAAACCAAATATGAAGCCGTACACTTGTATGTGAAGGCAGGCGCCAAATATGGATTTACCCCCTGCTTTTTCCGAATAGACGATTTAGAACCGGGTGCACAAACCGTTAATGCTTACGTCATGCACAGCGGACAATTTATTCGCAAAATCGTACCCGTACCTGAGGTCATTCACAATCGTGCGATTTATAACGGGCGCAAACAATTTAGGCAAATTAACTCCTGGATCAAGGAAGGCAAACAGCTGTTTAACCAATGGAACCGTTACGGAAAGTTGTATGTTCAAGATGTATTGATGAAAGACCCGAGCCTGCGCCCGCACATACCAGCCACATACGACGCAAGCATAAGCCATATCCACATGATGATGAAGCTGTATAATGATTTGATTATTAAACCGAACAAAAGCAGTGTCGGACGTGGGGTCATGAAGCTGGAAAAAACGGTTCGAGGCTGGAAGCTCACGTATCCCGCATCATTAAGTATTCACAATAGAACGTGGCGTACGCTGACTTTTCAAGGCAATCGACTGCCACTCCTGCTCCGAAGCAGACTGCAGCGGGCACGCTATATCGTACAACAACGACTACCTCTCGCTACTTTCGGGGGACAGCCTTTTGACCTGCGTGTCTCCGTGCAGCGTGGAGCTATGGGACAGTGGCAGGTTACAGGGATTGTGGCGAAGGTCGCTTCCAAGCGATGTTTTCTAACCAATGTTGCACAAGGTGGAACTGTTTACAGACTGGAGCCTATTCTTATCGCAGAATATCCGCACCTACAGCCGAAAGCAGTAATCAAAGGCATTGAGCAGTTTTCACTGCAGGTGGCAGAGCATTTGGGCAACCATCTGCCGCATATGGCCGATCTCGGACTTGATGTCGGAATTACGATAGAAGGCTTTCCGATGCTAATCGAATGCAATGGCAAAGACCAACGCTACAGCTTTCGTGAAGCCGGCATGCTGCAGGAGTGGAAAGCAACCTATGACAATCCAATGGCTTATGCACGATATTTACTGGATTGTAGTTCGGCGAAAGCTAAGGAAGAGCTGCAGAAAACAAGTCAGCCAGCCAGATGTTTAGAGGCTATCGAAGTCAGGAGCCCATCTTGCTAATGCTGTCAGCTCTCCCGTAAAAACATAAAGACACGGAAATCGAGTCATAAACTGCATTGACTGATTTCCGTGTCTTGCTTTGATCGTTCATAATCAGGAGCTGATTACATAGGTTTTGGTAGTTCACTTTCTCTGTTTCTTATTGAATAACTATCCCCAGCGCTGCTGCTCTTCTCAGCGTATCCTCGGTAAACTTGTTCTTTTTATATTTCTTCTCGATCTCTTCCTTGGTAAGCGGTACCCATCTGAAATCCTTGTTCATATAAATCATCACTTTATGGCCCCAATCCACATGGATCGTACGGTTGGTCACCTTTTTAATATGGCCAATCTTGGAAACCGCGAAGCCGATCGTATCGATACAATATTTATCCAGCAAATTGTTGTTCAAATCTGTCTCTCCCCTTCAAGTTAAGAACCTCGTGTAACCTATTCTCCAACATAATAAAATTCGATATTTCCTTTCAAAATCCTGCCGTTCCTTTTCCAATCCTAGATAGTCGGTTTTTTCCACCTATTCTGATGAATCGTCCACTGACAGCAAGACGCCCTATTGATATCCTAATGGTATTACTATTGTTCTTTATTCACAAATCAATTCATTTAACAAGGAGTGAAATTTCATTGTCAACGATCAATGAAGCTGTCAACATTCGTAAAATTACACCTGTTCCATTAAAAAGAGTTTCTATCGATGGGGGCTTCTGGTTGCAGCAACAAGAAACTAACCGTAACATCACCCTGCAAATTCAATATGAACAATGCCTGTTAACGGGCAGACTGAATGCCTGGAAGCTAGACTGGAAGCAGGGTGACGCCAATCAGCCACATCGGTTCTGGGACTCGGATATCGCCAAATGGATTGAGGCGGCGGCCTACAGCCTGACTACTCACCCTGATGACGAATTGGAGCGTCAGGTGGATGACGCTATCGATCTGATCGCTGCGGCACAGCAGGAGGACGGCTATTTGAATATTTTTTATACCGTCGTCGAGCCGCACAATCGTTGGAAGGATTTAAAGGACGGACACGAGTTATATTGCGCAGGACACTTGATGGAAGCGGCTGTTGCTTATTTTGAAGCGACGGGTAAACGGCTGCTGTTGGATGTCATGTGCCGATATGCAGACTACATCGACATGGTATTTGGTCCCGGTGAAGGTCAAATCCGTGGTTATGACGGTCATCCTGAAATCGAGCTTGCTCTTGTCAAATTGTACCGGACAACCGGGGAGCAGCGTTATTTAGAGCTATGTCATTTTTTTGTCGACGAACGTGGCCAACAGCCTCACTTCTTTGATCAGGAAGCCGCGAGCCGGGGCAAGCAGCCTTCACGAACCGGATATGCTCCCTACGATCATTACCAGGCACATCTTCCTATCAGGGAACAGCGTACGGTGGAAGGTCACTCCGTTCGAGCGGTATATTTGTACAGTGGAGTGGCCGATCTGGCGGCCGAAATCAAGGATTCTTCGCTATATGAAGCTTGTGAGCAGCTGTGGAACCATATGGTTGAAAAGCGGATGTACATTACCGGGGGTATAGGATCGACTGATCATTACGAACGATTTACTTATGATTACGACTTACCCAACGATACCGCTTATGCTGAAACGTGCGCCTCGATCGGATTGATATTTTGGGCTCATCGGATGGCACTGCAGAGTGGAGACAGCCGCTATATGGACGAACTGGAGCGCGCCTTATACAACGGTACGATCAGCGGGGTGTCGCAGAACGGAAGCCGTTTCTTTTACGCCAACCATCTGGAGGTACTACCTGCCGCCCATCATTTCAACACATTGAAATTCAACAAAACTGCGGTTGCCGAGCAGCGACAGGAGTGGTTCGGCTGCTCCTGCTGCCCGCCTAATATCGCAAGGTTGATTGCTTCGCTTGGGCAGTATATGTACGCTGAAGGAAACGATGAGGCTATCGTTCACCTGTACGGTGAAAGCCGTGCCAGCTTGAATATCGGAAGCCAACACGTTGAGATTCAACAGCAAACCAACTACCCATGGGATGAAACGGTATCCATCCAGGTATCACCCGAGCGAGCAGCTGAATTTTCCATCAGCCTGCGTCTGCCTGGCTGGTGCCGCAAAGCTCTGGTCAAGGTTAATGGCCAATCGATAGATTGTATTCCCCTTATGCATAAAGGTTATATACGGCTTACTCGCACATGGTCACCCGATGATCGGATTGAGCTCATTCTGCAGATGCCCGTCGAAGCTGTTGAGGCTCACCCCGAGGTCCGCGCCAATGCAGGCAGGATCGCGCTGCAGCGTGGCCCGATCGTCTATTGCCTGGAGGAAACCGATAACAGCACCAATTTACGAGATATGACAGTGTCATTAGATGAAATGCCGCAAGCTCGTCATGAGGCTTCCCTGCTAAGCGGCATTACCATCCTCGAAGGTACCGCAAGCCGCTCCACGCTTCAGAATTGGGAGGGGAAATTGTATCAACGCGCCGTGGCAGCACAAGATGATGAAGCCAAGGAGCTTGTTACATTCCGAGCTGTTCCTTACTATGCATGGGGCAATCGTACACCTGGGGAAATGTTGGTATGGGTCGGGAAGAAATAACGGTCAGCAAGCGTTGAACGCTGTCACAGACAGCCCATTCGACGCTTGTTTGTTTATCTGGAGCAGAGGCTGATCTTCCTTTAATGAACGGGAATATCCCTGTCTTTGATATATTGGGCAGGCGGCTTGCCGGTTTCTCTTTTGAATACGCGATGGAAATAAGATGGATCACAATAACCCAAATAATCGGATATATCACCGATGGTTCTTTGGGAATGACTTAGCAAATAGACAGCCGTTTTAACGCGCATCGCATGAACATAACCCCCGATCGTCTGACCGGTAACCTCGCTGAATACCGCAGCCGCATAATTCGGGCTTTTTCCTATGACTTCACTCAACTCTTCCTTGGTTACCTTCTCACGATAATGATTCTGGATATAGCCTTTCATCAGGCTGGTATGCTTTTCCTTCAGAGCTGAAGGACGCCCCTCATCGACTTCCCGGTTCAGGTGGGTCAGAATCTCCTGCACTAACGCCCCGCACATCGATTCATAATAGGCCAGCCGTTCACTCCACTCCTGCTGCAGCACCCGAAATCGCTGGTGCAGTAGTTCATATTTACCTGTTTTCCATATACAATACTTCGGGTTATGTACCAACGGCAGCAGCGGAGCCGCAGAGCTTTGAAAGCACACAACATATTTCTCGTGCGTAACCGTGGGTATACACTTGCCATAATACGTCATATTACTGGGTATGAAGAGCAGATCACCTTTTTCCAGCAGTACCTTCTCTCCCTCGAGCCAGTACACACATTTGCCATAGCTGACCATAATCAAGGCGTGATGATTAGCCCCATGCTCATACTCCTCAAACCAGCTTGTTCCTGCGTCCAGCCGAACAGACTTGATAACAACCATTGCTGCACCTCCATTCTCTTGAAAAACGTTAAATTCCATCTCACAGCACTCGAGCCGTAATTGACTTAAGATACTATTATACAAATACGATACTATTATTCATAGTCTAATCCAATAATATTGCCTACAATAAGTCCAATCAAGTAGAAATAAAGGAGTGCTAACAATGACACATCGCAAAACGAAAATCATGTGTACCATGGGACCTGCCTGTGATTCCGTCGATATGCTGAAGAAACTGATTCAGGCTGGTATGAGCGCAGCCCGGATGAATATGGCACACGGAGATCTGGACGAGCATAAGGGAAGAATCGATAGAGTCAGACAAGCTGCCAAGGAACTGGGCGCAACCGTTGCTATATTAATGGATATTAAAGGACCGGAAATTCGTACAGGACTGCTTCAGGAATCGTCGTATGAGCTGAAGACCGATGCCAGCCTCACTTTAACGACTGAACAGATTCAAGGGGATGCCAGCCGTATCTCAGTTTCCTATCAGGATCTGACCCGAGACGTCAAACCAGGCTCCCGGATTCTGATTGATGATGGATTGATCGAGCTTCAGGTCGAAACCATTGAAGGTACCGAAATCCACTGCCGCATTCTTAACGGTGGTTTGATCAAATCGCGCAAGGGTGTCAACCTGCCCGGAATCCATACCTCGCTGCCCGGTGTTACCGAGCGTGATATTATGCATATTGAATTCGGTATCGAGCAGGATATCGACATTATCGCAGCTTCCTTCGTACGTAAAGCCAGCGACATTCTTGAAATTCGGGAGCTGTTGGAAAAACGCGGAGCGTCCCACATTCAGATCATTTCCAAGATTGAAAATCAGGAGGGTGTCGATAACCTGGATGCAATTCTGGAGGTATCGGATGGTTTAATGGTAGCCCGTGGTGACCTTGGGGTCGAAATTCCGGTCGAGGATGTACCTATTATCCAAAAACAGATGATTCAAAAAGGCAATGCAGTAGGCAAACCGATCATTACGGCTACCCATATGCTGGATTCGATGCAATACAATCCGCGTCCGACAAGAGCCGAAGCCAGTGACGTGGCCAATGCCGTATATGATGGTACCGATGTCCTGATGTTGTCTGGGGAAACTGCCGCTGGAAAGTATCCACTGGAATCCGTTCGCATGATGGCCTCCATTGCAGCCAATATCGAAGAGGTTCTGCCTTATAAGGATATGCTTCGGGTGAAAGCCGCTCAACAGAAAGCTACGATCACCGAAGTTATCAGCCAGTCTGCCGTTAGCTCCTCACTCGATCTGGATGCCAAAGCGATTGTAGTTTCGACCAGTACCGGATTCAGCGCACGGATGGTAGCCAAATACCGTCCACAATCACCTATTATCGCTGTCACTGCAAGTGAACGCGTGCAGCGCCGCCTTTGCTTATGCTGGGGAGTCATTCCTGTATCAGGCAGAGAGGTCGTTTCTACAGATGACATGTTTGAATCAGCTATCCACAGCGCTCTACAAAGTGGAATTGTCGCAACAGGAGATCTGGTTGTCGTGTCCGCCGGGGTTCCAGTCGGCGAAGCAGGCTCAACCAATTTGATTAAAATTCAGCACATTTAAATCATTACATGAAAATAGCGCCCTTCACCTACGCACGGTAGAGTAAGGGCGCTATTGTTCATTGTACTTTATGCAGCTTGGACTATGCCTTCGTTTCCATTTTCAGTTAAATAAGCATTGTTAATTAAACTTATCGTTGGAATTCATATTATTTTCACATTCATCTTATGCATGGCGTGATTTATCCACTAAAATGGAGATGTATGCTCACCATTATGTTAGAAAGTAGGCGTTCCTATTGTCAAAGCTGTCCCTTTCCTTGTTGAAGATTATCGGTTATGCAGAGGGCATATCCTTCCTCGTCATCCTCTTTATCGCAATGCCTATCAAATACTTCACCGATTTCTACAATCCTGTTCCCATTGTCGGTATGCTGCATGGCGTTTTATTCGTAATTTTTTGCGTTGCGATTGTTTTCGCGGCCATTATGAATCGTTGGTCCATCCTCCGTGTGTTAGGTGCGTTTTTATCGGCATTTATCCCTTTTGGTCCTTTTATCTTGGAATCCCGTTTACGCAAGGATAAACTTGCATAATCTATGCCTATTTTTACATTTCGGGATGTACAGCAGCTCCGTGCGGAACCACACAACAAATAAGCATAAGCCCCATGGCGGGACTTATGCTTATTTTAACTGATCCCTTTGGCTGCCAGCCGCTGGCTGATCCTCTGCAGCTTCACATGATATTGCAGCAAATCCTGCTTGGCGTTTTCCGCGTCAGCCCGGCTTGGCTGCAGCTTCGCAATCGCCCAGAATTGGATCAAATAATCGAAAACCTGATTAAAATACGATACCGGACCATAGTTAGCTTCCTTGGCAATCACGTCCATCCGTTCCTTGAATGATGGCATCGAAGTGCCCGGCATGGCAAAGCTCGTCATCGCTTTATGAATGTAATACACAAAGTTGTGATCCACCCCCAGATACCCCTTCACCGCATCCCGATAAAAAGCAAAATGTAGCGTTTCATCCTTGGCAATCCTTCTCAGCAGCTTAGCCAAATACGGATCATGAGGGCCTGCAGCCTTCGCTACATTATTGTAGAACACCATCGTCGCAAGCTCCTGAATCGCTGTATACACCATCGTTTCCATAGCTGTATCAAAATCAGGAACAAATCCGCCCTCCACCACCGTTTTGCGGAGCTGGTGCAGCTCGTGCGGGTCCGCATTGCGGGTAATGATCAGGTAGGTTTCCAGCAAGTTGGAATGCTGATCCTCTTCTGACACCCAGGTGTGAACAAAATCCTGAAGCACCTTCAGCGAACCCTTAAACGTTGTGGCCAAGTGATGATAAAAAAATGGCAGGTTGACCTCAGTCAAAAGTGAGGTCTCAACAGCAAGATAAATAGGCAGGGGCAGCTTTCTTTGCTCAATTGACCATGGCTCTGTGATGAAGGAGCGACCTAATTCCCAAGGTATAAATTCATGATAACTCCAATCTATTTCAGAGGCACGTTTACGGTGCAATGCATATAGTTCGGTTAAATATGGCTCTAGTTTGGGACTAAAAACATCAAGCTTATAGTTTTCTAATGGCATTTGGGTGTGTTCCTCAATTCTTATAAGCTTTATGTCTCAAGTAAGGATACCATATATTACGCTTAATAAATAATTATTTCATATTTTCATAGACTTTATTCCTAAATAGGAGTATTATAAAATATTTATTTGGAAAATTTTACTCTACCACGTAACCATACCTTTGGCCCCTACACCCGGATTGTTCAAAAGCTCCATGACAGGAACCGTGTAAGCCACAAAAATCAAAACTACCAATATGGCCACCCAAATGCTCCATTTTTCAAAAATAGCAGGTGTCGGTTCCGCAGTTTCCGTAACCTCACCAATCGGATACTCTGTGTAGCCCTTTGGTGCTCTCAACAGCAGTATCACATTCATAACAATCATTAGTACTCCAATGAAGAGAATCGTTCCGCCGATTGCCATCACCACATGGTAAGGCATCCATAATACCGCGTCAGGATGGTCCTGATACGTTGTAAACGCAGTACGGCGAGGTGATCCCAGCAATCCTACCGTATGCATCGAGCTCGACATAAAGAACATACCAATGAGCCAGGTGATCGTCTGGGCAATCCCCAGCTTATGCAAGAGCGGTGTAAGCACCCGTCCGGTCATTGCCGGAATTAACCAATAGGTTATCCCAAAGAACGTCAGGGCCACGCTGGTTGCGACTGTCAAATGAAAGTGCCCGGTTACCCATAACGTATTATGAACAACGGCATTCATCTGGTCACTAGCATTAATAATACCGCCAGCACCTGCCGGGATGAAGATCAGCATCCCCATAAAAGGTGCGAAAAAGCGAACATCCTTCCATGGCAGCTTTTTCAACCAGCCAAACAATCCCTTGGCACCGAGCGATCGACCATGCAGTTCAAAGGTCGCGAACAGTGAGAATGCCGTCATTAGTGATGGAACCACGACCATAAATGTCAGAATGACCTGAACATACTTCCATACAGGTGATATCCCCGGCTCCATTAATTGATGGTGAAGTCCGACCGGAATCGAAAACAACAAGAGCATAATGAACGACAGCCTGGCCAATGCATCACTGAATATTTTGCCGCCAATGATTTTGGGAATAATCACATACCAGCAAATATAAGCGGGAAGCAGCCAGAAATAAACCAGCGGATGTCCAAAATACCAGAATAAGGTCCGACTCAGCGTCACATTCACCGTTTCCACCCAACCAAACGACAACGGAATCAGCTGAAACAGCACTTCCACAGCTACGCCCAAAGTAGCAATCAGCCACATCAGCATGGTAACGACTGCCATAAAGGAGAACAGCGGTGACAGCTTGGCTTTATGCGTTCTTTTCCAATATCGATATTGGATAAAAATACCAAATCCACTCATCCAGCTGCCTACGACAATTAGTACCAATGCTACATAAAACCAGGGTGATGCCATCATCGGCGCATAAAAGGTGTACAGCACGGTTGCCTTGTTAAGCAAAATCAGAATCGTAGCGATCACCGTACCTGCCGTCATCATGAAAAATCCAAGCCAACCCAGTGATCTGGATATGGGCAGCAGCTGGCCGCCCAACGTTCGAGCCACACCAGAGTACAAAAATCCAATAATAAAATAGGTCGTAAATACGATCGCCATCAAAATACCATGTGCCGTCAACAGCTGGTAATAGCCAATCTCATAAGGAAGCGTTATACTCCCGCTGCGCACCAGACCTTGGAGTAAGCCCGCCACACCTCCAAGCAGCAGTGCCAGAAAAGCGAACAGAATATGAGCCAGCACCAGTCTCGTATCGCGGCGGTCAAATGCTTGTTCTTCAGTTATCATCTTACTCAACACTCCTCATGTAGTCATTTCACAATAATCCGTGTCTGCATCATTTCGTGTGCGATACCGCAATATTCGTTACACAGCACCAGCAGCTCTCCAGCCTTGGTGAATTTGTACGTCATTTGGGTGATTTCCCCTGGCACGACCATCATGTTCACATTCGTTCCCGGAATCTCAAACCCATGAACAACATCCTTACTCGTAATGTGAAAATGAACAGTTGCCCCGAGCGGAATTTCCATTTTCTCCGGTCCGTATCCAAAAGCGAAAGCAAGCATGTAGGCGTCATATTCGTTCTCGCCGATTTTTTTCAGACCCAGCTGATTGAACGGCGCCGTTGATTCCACTGTTTCCGGATTCACGGTCTCACGCTGCGCACCATGTCCGCTGTGCTGCTGGCCTGGCGGCTGTGCTCCCTGTGCAAATGCACCGACACCCAGCACGATTAAAAATACAACCAGCATGGACACCCCAAATAGTAACCAAATCTTTTCATATCGATGTAAATGCATGTGACCATCTCCCTTTGATCTATGGTAGTTATTAGCCGCGGGCAATAAAGAGTGCATAGACTCCTAGCCAGCTTACCGCGATAAAAGCTCCGAGCAGCAGGACCGACACAAGGGTCCCTTTTAACGATTCATCATTGTGCTTGTGCTCCTTTTTCATCCTGATTCCATCCTTTCAACTGTGCTTTCTGTGCTTATTGTAAAAGGTTCCAGCCTTCATCAACTATGATATCGATCACAGCTGGAGGGCTGTAAAGGTGAACGTTGTATGGCGAGAGGAATCAGGTGAATAGTGTCGCTGCGCGGCCATGGTGTTCTTACGATCGCTGTCGTTTCCGGAATTTTTTGAATGGATGACATTTATCGGTGAAATTCCGGAAACAAAAGCGAACGCTCCGCTTCTCCAGAACACCACGGCCGCTTCGCTTATATTCACCTGACTCCTCTGTAGGAGAAGTAGAGAGCATAGCAAAAAAGCTAAGTCCGAGGCGCTGCCCTTGGACTTAGCTTTTTTTATGTTTATAGAACAAACATTTATCGATCTATCCCTGCTTCACACGAGAAGAACGGATCTGATCCACCACAAAATACACAATGGGAATCAAATCTACTAACAAAAGAAACGTGAATTCTCCGTGTCTATACAGTTCGTCGAATTCTGGTTTTGACCTGACCATATATAAAGATAAACCAACCACGATAACCGTCATGAATAATGAGAAAGGCTTGTGGTCCTTTAACGAGAAGGTATGCGTTACACAGATAATAGCTATATATAAAAACAAACTGATCTTGATAAACAAACTTGATAACCAGATTGCGATAAGTACAGGATCCAAATTTTCAAGAGTGGCTGCGGCCCGGATGTAGCGTATCAGTTCAAGCTGTGGATACTGCAGGTTAGCCGTTAAGTCGGGACCAAAAACCAATATTATCGAAATCAGATTCGTCAGTACAATAATTACCGACGTAATTACAGCCCATATCAACGATCTCATTGTCTTGTTTTGACTGGTGAAATACGGGAAGAGGAAGGTGATAAACGTCATTTCAGCATACAGTGCTGTGACCATATAGGTGCCGTTCCAAATACCTTTCATTTCAAAATGATTGAACATCGCTATGGCCATATGATAATTGATTTCCTTGTGCACAAAAAAAGGAACAATCAGTACTCCAGCCACGCTTAAGAAAAAAATCCCCTGTGAGCTGCGAAAAATCGTTCCGACTCCGGAACGAACCGCATAGGCAAGGCATATCCCGAACATGGCAGAAACAGCCCATCCCGGTGTAGCGGGCAAATAAACTTCTATCATAAAATCCTGTAACTGCCGCAAAACCGACGCTGCGGCAAACATGAACGAAAATATCATCATGATGATCAGTGGATAGTGCAGCCATTTACCCAAAATTTCCTTGCCGTAACTCCCCAAAAACTGAGTTGGCCTTTTAATGGCCAGCTTATAGGCGAAATAAGTAATCACAATCCCTATAGCTGAACCTAGAAGTAAGGACAACCAGGCCGTATAACGGCCATGTTTCACTAGGGTGCTCGCAAAGAAACCCAGTGTCGTAGTAAACAGAAAATGGGAGAACAGCATATAAATCTGCGATTGGGATACCCGTTCCAATGTTGAGATCCTCCCTTTCATTCCTGCATGAGAATGATTTTTTCGATGGGTGCAAATACCGTTTGAATGACGTCACCAACCGTCCATTGTTCTCTAAAATAAAATATGGCTTCTAATGCGATAAATAGGAGAGCTGCGGTACCCAGTACGCATTGAATAGTCCGCTTTTTGCGTTTTTTTAACGCCATATAGCGCCATTCAAAGCAAGCAATAGTGCCAAACAAGATGCCGATAATAATCATTACTCTGCCTCCGATTCCATGATAGCATGCTGAAAAGTACCCAGACGTGTGATCGTAACATCCGTTTGTACGTTTAACCTCATCTCGCTGCTATAGACATCCCGCCAATTAGGCTTGATGCTTTTCCACTTCGTCGGATAATGCCAATCTATGTAATTTCCAAGTTGGAAGGCATCTGAGCTTACCGCTCTTGTCTTCGCAATCGTACTTATTATTCGCTTCTTGACTACCAGATTGAGACTTTGTTCGAGTTTCTCTAATTGTTTTAAATCCTTTAAATTAATATTCGAGCTCGAAGCGAGCACTTCAGCTTCAGCATTACTTTGGAGTTGTATTTCGATCTGATCTTCTTTGATTCGTGGACTTATTCGTGTATTTGCCCTTTGTACGATAAAGCTTATATTTTTACCATCGGTCGGCGAAGGAAGTGAAATTTCCGCATTCTTCAGTTTTCCAAGGATCCATAGTCCCCCCCGCATTTCACTTTTATTTAACGTACTTACCATTTTCCCCTGCTTAAAAATAGCCGCCCCAGCGGTACCCATCCATTTTTGTTCTTTTTGCTTTTCGCTTGCAATTTTTTTCGTTCCAAATCTGAGCATAGGCACAACCATATCTCCCCCGTTGTAGTTCGCCGCAAGAAAATCTTTTATAGTCGTATCCAGGACCACGTGGGTTTCCCCGTATGCCGTTAAGATGTCCGAAGGGAATCTTTGGAATATGGCCGCGATGGATTCAATTTCTCGGGCTCTTCCGGGTGCTACAAACAGGTAGGCATTAATATGCATCGCGGGTTCACGAGCAATAAAATCCAGAATAGGTTGGATTCCCGCCTCTGCCAATTCTCTGCCGACCACCACAACACGTGTTTGTCCGAAGCTGATTTTACGTGACATATCTGATTGCATTTTTCGAAAAGCTTCACTGATATCAATGCCAGTTTCATTAATGTACGTGTACGGCTTACCGGTTTGCTCCCCCGATCCTCCTCCTGCTGATCCAGGAATCAACCGATTCGGCAATGTAAAGTCGAGAGATAATTCTATGCCGGATTTGGTTTTATCCAAAACCATCATTCTTACAAAAGCACGATCATTTAATTCGACGGATGACCAGCAGCCTGTAAGTAAAAGCAGGGACAATAAAACAAATATTGTTTTCAATCCCCATTCCCCTCCTGTTCTTGCGCCCATTTACGGGAATCAGCTTGCTGTCTCGTACGGTTGGCTCCCGATATGGACGGACGTTTGTTCATCAACCACCAGGGTACCCTTAAGAAGGTGTCCTTCAGATCACTTATCATCAAAGGGGCAAAGGGAGACAGATAAGGCGTTCCGAACGAACGCAAATTGATGAGATGAAGATAGATAAGAATCATCCCGCAGGAAATCCCGAATAAACCAAAGATCCCCGCTAAAATCATGATTGGAAAACGCAGCAACCGAAAGGCCAAACCAAGATCGAAGTGTGGAATAATAAAGGAGGCAATGCCTGTCAGCGAAACAATAATAACCATCGCTGCCGATACAATCCCCGCTTGAACGGCTGCAGTGCCAATAATGAGGGCTCCGATAACGGATATCGCTTGACCGATCGATTTGGGGATTCGAACCGCCGCCTCCCGTAATGCTTCGAAGGAAATCTCCATCATGATGGCCTCTATGAGAGCTGGAAAGGGTACAACCTCCCTAGATGACGTTACCGTGATCAGCAGCTTTGCCGGAATCATCTCCGGATGGAACGTGGTAACTGCGATATAAATGGAAGGCAATAGTAGTGATGCCATGAGAAAGATATAACGAATCCAGCGTATCCACGTGGCTGCAATATACCTCTGATAATAGTCCTCCGCGGATTGCATCAGCATGAACAAAGTGGTAGGCGCAAGTAGAACGATTGGTGAGCCATCCACCATAATAGCCACCCTTCCTTCCAATAAGGAAGCCGTAACCGTATCGGGACGCTCGGAATACTGCAACTGCGGGAAAGGCGAAAAGGGGAAATCTTCAATAAAATCCTCCAGATAGCTGTCGGCCAGAACACCATCGATTTCAATTTGTGATACTCGTTTATTCACTTCATCTATTAGCTCTTGCTTGCAAACTCCCTGAACATAAGCGATAATCACTTTGGTTTGTGTCTTTGTACCGACCAGCAGCATTTCCGTCTTAAAATCAGGCGTTTTCAGTCGTCTTCGGATCAGGGTTAAATTGACTTCCAGGTTTTCTATAAATGCTTCTCGCGGCCCCCTTAAGACCGCTTCATTAGGTGCCTCTACAATTGATCGGGTCTGATAAGAAGTGAATGGGAATTCGAGCAATCTCGGCTCACCCTCAACAAGCAGCAAAGCATGTCCATTTAGAACAGCCGTCACACCCTCTTGCAAGGTAGTCAGCTCTGTAAGGTCGGTGACAGACAACTGCTTCAGATTGAAGATCTGATTGCGGAATTGGTTTGCATCTTGAGTCTGGAGGGATAAGATACGAGCCAAGACTTCTTCTTGAATCGTTTTCTGGTCAATCATGCCTCTCAAATAGATCAATGCGCACTCTTGATCAGGACCGGCAATGAATGTATGATAAACCACATCGGAACAGTTGCTTAATTGCTGACGGATCCAGTTCAGCCGATTCTTGAAGTTTCCGGCATTGATTATGGAAATCTCAGAGTCGGTTAGAGCCTGATTATTAGGAGGAGCTTCCTTATAATGCTGCTTTTTGCCACTTCTAATTTGTTTTTTGATAAGCCATTTAAATAACGACATGATGTGAATATCCTCTCGTCATAGCTGTAATCCTGCCATAATCAAACAGATCATATAAAATTTAGTATCCCCATGAAGTGATCTGCTTATTACAAAAATGGCAGGTATAGTCAGAGACATAAAAAAGCTGTAAATGACGCAGGTTTCCCTGCTTCATTCACAGCTTGTTATTGAGCTTATTGATGATAGCGAATTTTTACACAATTGGCATTTGTTTCTACGCACCATAGGTGGGCCAGATTTCTTGTGTATAAGCCATCTCCCAAAAGTTATATTCATAATGGCTGCTAATCACAAAATGCCGTTTCATTCGCTCACGGTCTGCATCTGTAACCTGCTCGGCAATTTTATCTAACCGATCAATTTGCTCCTGAACCAGCTCACCAAAAGCTTCGCCCCCATAGGTGCTGATCCACTGCGAATAGATCGGCTCCTCGGGCTTATAAGCCTGTAGACGCTCGCCAATTTCATGATACAACCAGTAACACGGCAGGATCGCCGCTACAATATCACCTAAATGTCCGGAATAAGCCGCACGCAGCATATGAGATGTATAAGCATAAGCCGTTGGTGACGGTTCAAAGGCTGCTCGTTCCTCATCGGAAATACCCAACTGCTTCGCAAAGTCCTCATGCAGCGACAATTCGGCATTATACGTGCTCTGCACATGGGCAGCCATCCTGTTGGAGTCATACAAGCTGTCTGCCTTGGCCGCACCAAGCGCCTGAACCCGAGCAAATTGAGATAAATAATACGCATCGTTCAGTAAGTAATGACGGAAGCAGGACAACGGCAGTGTGCCATTGGCAATTCCTTGTACAAAAGGATGCTCAAAACTGGCCTGCCAGCTTACATCGACAGCTTGACGCAATTGATCACTAAACTTCATGGATATTGCCCCCTTGTGTTGGTTTTCTTGATCCTCGAACTTTATTATCCGTTCACTTGATATCTGACATCACCGATATGAAAATAAGGAGCGTGCTGACCGGTATACCAAGCAGCGCCCAGCATCACCGCCAAATAGAGAACCAAACCCAAGTCGGCGACGGAAAAGCCGATACGGTAATAATAAGTACGCTGACGTACGGTCGAGAATCGCTTCGCCTCCATCGCTACTGCAATCCGCTGTGCACGGCGAATACTTTGTGCCAGCATGGGAATGGCATACACCTTCAGTGTATCGTATATACCACGCAAGCCCATGCGCCGCTTCACGCCACGAACCTTCATAGCCATCTGCAGCGTTTGAAACTCACCGATCATCATCGGCAGGAGGCGCAGCGCCGCCATAAAGCTGTAAGCATATTTGGCCGGTAGCTTGCACTGCTGCATCAGCGAATAAAACAAGGCAACCGGTCGGGTCGTTAACGCAAACAGCAAGCCACTCAGTGCCATGTTGACGGTTTTTAAACCGATATGCACCCCACGAAAAAAGCTTTCCTCGGTCACACGTATAAGTCCCCATTGCAGCCACATTGCGTCTCCTTTACCGAACATCATCATCGACATCGATGAGGAGACAAACAGCAGACCAAATGGGAGACATAGCAGCAGCAGCCTGCGTATGGGGTGACCCGTACAGCAGAGCAGCAGCACCAATTGAACAGCCGTAACATTAATCAATACGTTAATATTGTCGGTCAGCAGCACTACAAAAAACATGGCAATCGACAACAGCAGCTTCAATCCGGGATTGACACGGTGCAGCCAGGTTTCCTTGAAATCCAAAGTATGATGCACAATATTCCACTTCCTTATCAACCTTCACTGGACACAGCAAGCTTTATAAACCTTCGCTTACAAGCTGCCCTCTCCGACAAGCTCAACCTCATCGCCAGCCCCTTTATACAAGCGATCATCCTTATCAGCAATTGAATTCAGATAGTCTGCAGGGCTAAGATCTGCTGTCAGCTTCCCATGATCCACGACCCACACACGCGTCGCAAAATAACGGACAATATCCAAATCGTGGGTGACCATAATGATCGACGTTCCCTTTTGCCGCCATGCCTCCAGCTTCTCTAATATGGCGAAGGTATTGGCAGCATCCTGCCCAAAGGTCGGTTCATCCAGAAGCAGCAGCTTCTGATCCTTGAACATGGCAGTGGCAACACTGAGCCTGCGTTTTTGGCCAAGTGAGAGCTGGTAAGGATGAAGAGCTCTTTGACCATACAGATCAAACTCAGCTAGTAATGCTTCAGCTCTACTTGTGAAATCAGCTTGTCCATCAAGCTTAAAACCAAATGACGCTTCATCGATCACCGAATTGGTCACGAATTGCATTTCCGGGTTTTGGAATACATAAGCAGCTGTCTCTACAACATCTTTAAAGCCCCGTACCTGCTGACCCAGCAGCCTGTAACTGCCGCTTGTCGGGATCAATTGCATCATGGCCTGCAGCAGCGTGCTTTTGCCTGCGCCATTATGACCGACAACGGCAATCCATTCCCCGACTGTCAAGCTTAGCTCAGCGACTGCGATCTTGGTCACCCGACGTCCTTGACAACCATTGAAGTTATGCAGGGCTAGCGTCTCTGTATCAGCCATAGCAGCGGACGCCGTCTTACTGCTCAGTTCATTGCTTCGTCTACTTGCAATTTCTTTAAACAGTGGCTCATCCGAATAGTGCTCCCATACTCCAGGATACCATATGCCATATTCCTGAAGCTCCACTCGATAATCGGCAAAAATCATTGTTGGAGTACCATCGGCCAATATCTCTCCATACTTATTAAACAAGATGACACGATCAACAAAATCGATGATCTCATCAATTTTATGCTCGACAATGATGATCGTTTTGTCCTGCCCGACCGCTTTGATCGTATCCCATACTTCTCGGGTTCCTTCTGGATCAAGCAGTGAGGTGGGCTCATCCAGAAACAATACCTCCGGCTTTAAAGCCAGTACAGACGCTATGGCCAACCGCTGCTTCATCCCTTGCGACATGGAGCCAATCGCTACGTGATTTTGTTCAAAATTCAGCCCCACCTCGCGAAGTCCACTCTCGATAAGCTGCGGCATTTCTGCCCGCGGCACTCCCAAGTTCTCCAGTACAAAAGCCATCTCTTCATCTACAAAGGGCATACAAAACTGCGTATCGGGATCTTGAAACACATACCCCCAGGAGGAGGGAATCTCAATAGCATCACATTTCATCGGAATCTCGATAGCCTGCGGAATTAAGCCAGTCAGCACCTGCAGCAAGGTTGACTTGCCGCATCCGCTTGGTCCCAGCAGCAGCACCTTCTGCCCTGTATACAATTCAACAGAAAGATCCTCGAACTGCAGGGAAGGGCTTCCTGCAAATTTCAAGCGTAAGCCCTTGACCGAGGCACATACGTCCATCATTGCTTACGCTCCAGCGCATCGAAGTCAGCCTGGCTGGCTGGACGGACCAGTTGGGTAACACCCGTTGCCTCCAGTGCCTTAACAAGACCGTACGAGCAAAGTCCGGTAAAGAAGATGGACCCGATAATCCGGAATACAAAGTACAAAATCAAATTCCAGGATTCAAGGTCAAGCAAATAGCCTTTGAAAGCATCAAACACAAGCGATGCAATAGCCGAAGCTACACCAGCCAAGCAAGCAGCTGTGATCGAAAAACGGCGATAAGCAAACAGTAGAAATATTAATTCCGCTCCAAGTCCTTGGGCGATCCCATAGGTTAACGCTTCAACTCCGTACTGAGAGCCTGCGATCAGCTCACCGGAAGCTGCAGCAATTTCTGCAAGCAGTGCTACACCCGGCTTACGAATGATCAGAAAGGCAACAACAGCCGCCATAAACCATACGCCGTACATCAACTGATCCAACTGGAAGCCTGCGAGCTTCACCACATTGGACACATCTCCCCACAGACGGTAAATGATCGCAAAGACAACAGAGATGACGACCGTGACCAGAATATCGGTCAATTTTAAACCTTTGGACATATAATACCCACTCCTTCGATTATGGGGGCTGTTTGAACCGATAAGTGAGTGCCAAAAAGACCACTCCCATATCGGAAGTGGTCTGCATGTATGAATCCATTACACGCTTCGAGTGCTCTCCACTTCCCTACGCTGGTTTCATCCAGATCAGGTTCAGAGGGTTTAGAATCTATGGATTCAGTCTCAGCCCAAATGGCTCCCCTAGTGACAACCTTCATATTATCAGGTTTGATCAAAATGTCAACGACAAAAAAATAAGACAAGCCCGCATTCAGGCTTGTCCACTGTACAACTTTTTACGAAAAACGCTTATTCAAAGTAGGTGTATTCCCATTCGCCTTCTTCAGCCGTCCATGAAGTTGCGTCTGTATATTCAGGTACGCCTGTGAAAATCAGTGTGTATTCTTTCATTTCTACCGGTTTCAAGTGAACAGGCAGATCAGTAAAGTATTGGTTAGCTACTTCTTTGGAATCGCCAGCATCATTATGAAGAATAATTTTCACACTTACTTTTTGCACAACATCAATGTTTTTACCGCCAGTGTTTGTGAAAACACCGGACGCTTTCAAACTACCATCTTCATAGAACACTGAAAGTACTGAGAAATCAAGCGCTGCCGGTGCTGTATCAGCCGCTGGTGCAGGAGCTGCCGCTTCTTCTGCCGGTGCTGCTGCTGGTGCATCATCAAAGTATGTAAATTCCCATTCGCCTTCTTCAGCCGTCCATGAAGTTGCATCTGTGTACTCAGGTACATCAGAGAAAGTCAGAGTGTACTCAGCTGCTTCACCTGGTTTGATATTCAGCTTTAAGTCTGTAAAGTAGTGATTAGCTACTTCTTTGGAATCACCAGCATCGTTGTGGAGGATGATCTTAACGTCTACTTTCGTTACATCTGCAATGCTTTTGTCCCCTGTGTTCTTAAACTTACCTACTGCGGTCAAGACACCGTTCTCATAAGCTACCGATGTGATCTCAAAATCCATTGCTGCATCAGCAAATGCCAGTGAAGACATACCAAGCAAACAAGCCCAAAGCATAATGGAAACCGTTAGAAACTTTAATACTTTTTTCATCATTTTTCACTCCTATTTTATATGTAGTAAGACCTACTTCACAACATTATAATCTGCTTTTCTTAATAAAAAAGAAATATAAACAATACTTTAGAATTAATTTGTCGAAAATGTGTATAATTTGAGACTACCGGATATTAAAAGCCGTTTACCTCCAAATCGGAAGTGAACGGCTCTGTGATTTCACTGATTTTACTTACAGATAAGCTTCTATGAAACGCATCATTGCCTCTTCATGGAAAGGCAATCCCTCATGTCCGTAATCATGGTACAGTCGAACTTCCTTTGGACCAGCCAAGTGGTTGTAAGCAGCAAAGCAGGTCGAAGGCGGGCATGTGATATCCTGCAAGGTTATCGCCATTAAGGTTCTGGCCTTGATCCGGCTTGCCATATTCATACCATCGAAATAGCTGAGCGTTCTATACACCTGTTCTTCCTGTCGATGCTCGGGATCATACCGACGGAACCAGTTCTTGATTTCCACATAGGGTCCAGAAGCATGAATCTCTACAGAACGGCGGAAGTGGCTTAGGAAAGGAAATACAGGCAACGCCAGCTTCGGACGAGAATCCAGTCCCGCTGTGGCGAGTGCCAACCCACCACCTTGACTACCCCCATATACTACAATTCGGCTGGCATCCACTTCTTCGCGTGAACATACGAAATCAAGAGCACGAATACAATCCAGATACACCTGCTTATAATAGTAAGAAGCCGGATCCAGTATGCCCAAGGTCATCCAACCTGGAATACCTCCCTGGGGATATTCGGCCCTATCTGGTGTTAAGCCACCCTGACCTCTTACGTCAATCGCCAAAGCCGCCATTCCCATCGAAGCCCATTGCAGCAGTTCGTTCGGATAACCGCGATTGCCCGAATAACCATGATATTTGACCAAGACAGGCAGTGAACCGGGTTGATGTTCACCCTTCGGAGTTACGTACCAACCATGAATCGGTGTGCCATCCGCTCCATCAAAAACTACATCATATATCGAAATCGATTTCAATGGATGATCTTGCACGAGACTTACTTGTGCATGAAGAGGCTTTTGATTTGAAAGCGCTTTGGCGTTATCCCAAAACAAGTCAAAATCAGCCTCGTTCGTAAGCTCAGGCTTATAATCCTGAAGCTGGGATAAGGGCATATCTACATTAGGCAAATGGAACAGCTCCTCTTGAATAAAATGGGCTAAATGAATGATCCTCCTGCTTATTGTACCAACTATTCGGTGGCGCGCAACCTATTTTTATCCATACCGGAACCTCCGGCCATCCTCAGAAAAAGCTTCTTTTTTCTTGCGTTGCAGCAGGTTATGTGTCAAGATATTCGTTAGTATCCAATCGACAAGAAATAGGTGAATTGCATTCATGATGAAATCTTTTTTTCGCTTACTGACAGAGCTCTATTCACGTAAAGCGATATCCCGGGTAACGGGAGCATTTGCTCAATCCAGAGTAAGCCGCAAGCTGATCCCGCGCTTTGCCGGCATTTATGGTATCCGGTTGGAGGATGCAGAGAAGCCATGGAACGAGTATGTGTCTTTAAATGACTTTTTCACACGTAGATTAAAAAATGGCCTTCGTCCGATTGATATGTCTCCACATATCGTAGTCAGTCCGGTGGATGCAGCCATTACCGGTATGGGACCGATCAGCGAAGGATTAATTCTTAATGTCAAGGGACAAGATTACACGATCGATGAAATGCTTAATTTCTCGCCGCGTGCGGTCAGCTATAAGAATGGCTTTTACTTTGTGCTTTATCTCAGCCCAACCGATTACCACAGAATTCACACCCCTATTGAGGGTGATATTATTGAAAAAGAACACATTCCCGGCAAAGTATATCCCGTTAATGAGTTTGGTCTCCGTCAAATGCGCCGAGTATTAAGCCGCAATGAAAGACTGATTACGTATATGCAGCATGAGGACGGAGAAATTGCCGTCGTCAAGGTTGGAGCGATGAATGTCAGCAGCATTCAATACGTCTCTCCATTGCCGCAGCGACCCGGACGTGGTGATGAGCTCGCTTATTTTCAATTTGGTTCCACAGTCGTGCTTCTGATGGAAACCGATACCTTTGAAAGCCGCACCGACCTTCAGGTCGGCAGTAAAGTCAAGATGGGACAAATACTGGGCTTCGTTAAACGCAAATCATAAACCGACAAGTCTACGCAGGTTACTCGCAATCAGCCTTGTTCAGTAGAACATTCATAAAAGTTACCTGGCTTGGGGTAGTGGGCATTGCCCTTACTCCGAGCTATTCAGTTTGTATCGACTTCCATACCTCTTCCATCCTCTTGATCGCATACTCGATATCTGCCTCTGACAAATGCGGGAAATTAAAATATGCTCCATACCTGACTTTATCTGCTTCTGCTTCTGTCGACTGAACAGGTACACCAACCTCTGACCAGCGGATACCCGCTTGAGCACATTGCTCACGAAACTCGAGATAGGTCGGTTCATTGCCGCGCCACCATCCAAAAATATGCAGACCTGCGTCACCCTCCACCCAGGCGAATTGACCGGACAGCAGCATATACAGCCATTTTTGCAGGCATTCGAACTTGCGACTGTAAGCACGCTTCATTCTACGCAGGTGACGTTCGTAGCTGCCACTCCCCATAAAAGCTGCAAGTGTCCGCTGCTCCAGTAAGCCGGTAGGCCGTGGTTCAAATAAGGCCTTCGCCTTGCTTATCGGTTCCACCAAAGAAGCAGGCATAACTGCATAACCGATTCGAATGCCGCTCAAGAGCGTTTTACTAAAGCTGCCGATGTAGATGACACGATCCTCCCGATCCAATACCTTCAGAGGCTCCAATGACTTGCCACGGTGACGGAATTCGCTGTCGTAATCATCTTCGATAATAATCGCATCCTGCTCATAAGCCCATTTTAAAAGCTGCTGTCTCCGTTCCATGCTTAATACAACGCCTGTAGGAAACTGACGGCTTGGTGTAACAAACAACAGCTTGGCTTCCCAATCATCTGGAATAATTCCTTGTCCGTCCATAGAGATCGGCTTGGTAATACCTCCTGCTGTATGCACAGCTCGCCGAATTCCCATATAGCCCGGATTTTCTACGATAACAGGATCTCCGGGATTAACCAACAGTTGAACCGTCAGCGCGATAGCCTGCATCGAACCGTTGAATATGACAATTTGCGATGGATGACTATCGATCCCCCGGGCCCTACGTAAATATTGTGCGATGCTGTTCCGTAATTCATAGTCTCCCTGCAGTTCACCACGTGGAATAACTCCTTGTCCAGTTAATTCCTTGGCCGCAGCATGAAGATGCCGGTTCCATTCTTCTTGTGGAAATAATCCGATATCCGGTGCAAACCAATGAAAATCAACTCGCTTCACAGCAACTGCAGGTAAGTCATACGAAACATCCCCTGTTGGTTGCGACATAAGCCGTTTTCCCCAATCCGACAGTACGTAAACTTGACTCTGCCGCTCAGGAGTGGACTTCGGTTCATAATGGATCGAAACGAAGGTCCCGCGTCCTATCTCGCTTCGCACGTAACCCTCTGAATTCAGCATATCGTAAACGACGTTGACTGTTCCTCTGGACAATCCGTACAATGCTGCCAATTCCCGGCTCGAAGGAAGCCGTGTTTCGTAAGTCAGAACTCCATCCAGGATTGAATCTCTTAATGAATGATACAAAGCCAGCAGCTTGGTAGGGTACTTGGAACGGTATAGATGAAACGGAATTTGAAAGTGCATGCCGAGGACTCCTCTTGATTTAATTAGAGAAACCATATTGGTACAGTCATTTAACTCTAAATTGGAGCTTATTATTTGTCAATAAGTACGTTAAGCTCATAATCAAACCAATCAAGGAGGTCATCCCTATGAGAAGAAAAGAATTTGAAGTGATGGATCAAGAGGAAACGCTGCAATTTTTGCAGGAGGTAAGCTTTGGCGTGTTAGGCTCGAATGGTGAGGATGGCTGGCCGCAGTTGACTCCTTTAAATTTCGTCTATTATGAGGGCTGTCTGTATTTCCACGGCAGCCATGCTGGACAAAAAATGAAAAACCTCAAATCAGATACACGAGTCACCTTCTCCGTTGCCAAGGAATATGCGATTATTCCTTCTTACTGGTCAGACACCAAGCTTGCTTGCCCGGCTACTGCGTTTTTTAAATCTGTACTGATCAAGGGACATGCGGAGCTGGTCAGTGATCTGCAGCAGAAGGCAGCAGCGCTAAGCGCATTTATGCAGAAGCTGCAAAGCGAAGGTGGCTATGAGCAGATTGATCCGCTGGATACCGATTACATCCCTCAGCTTAAAGCGACTTCCGTTGTACGTATCGTGATTTCCGAGATGTCAGCCAAGTTTAAATTCGGGCAGAATATGCAAGAGGACCGATTAGAACAAATCACCGCTGGACTCGTTGAAAGAAATCTGGAGCTTGATACCGAAACCGCGGCGCTTATGAAAGCTTATTGCCCTCATCATCGGAAGCAGTCTTAGCCAAAATCCAACGTTTGGATTCCCTAACTCAAAAAGTCCGCAAGGCATAATGCCTGCGGACTTTGGATTGTACAGTTATGATTCAGAAATTTTGAATAGAGGACTTATCTCAAATCCTGTGGAGCTACCATATCCATATCGCTGAACTCTTGATTTTCACCAGCCATCGCCCAAATAAACGTATAGTTATTCGTGCCGACTCCGGAATGGATCGACCAGCTTGGGGAAATAATCGCCTGCTCGTTGCGAACAACAAGATGACGAGTTTCAGTAGGCTCGCCCATCATATGGAATACGAGACCATCTTCCGGCATATCAAAATACAAATACACTTCCGAGCGACGGTTATGCGTGTGACAAGGCATAGTATTCCACATATTGCCCGGCTTCAACAACGTCATACCCATTACCAATTGACAGCTCTGTACACCATTCAAATGAATATACTTGTAAATCGTACGCTCATTGGAGGAAGTAATAGAACCCAGATGCGCAGGCTCAGCTTTGGTGATTTCGATTTTCTCGGTTGGGTAATTTTTATGTGCAGGCGTTGAATTAAAGTAGAAACGTGCCGGATTTGCGGAATCCGCGCTTTTAAAAATAACTTCCTTGTTGCCAAGACCTATGTACAGGCCATCCTTATTGTCCAATTCATACTCTGTACCATCGACAATGACCGAGCCTTTAGGACCCACATTAATGATACCGATTTCACGACGTTCCAAGAAATATTCAGCACCCATGTCATGCTTGTCCGCTTCGAGCTTAATAGACTCGGATACCGGAATCGCTCCACCCGTAATAAAACGGTCCACATGGCTGTATACCATATTCAGCTTGCCTGGAGTAAACAGCTCTTCGATCAAAAACTCACTTCTTAGTCTTGCCGTATCATACGTTTTTGTTTCCGTTGGATTCGTTGCGTAGCGAATTTCCATTGTAACAATTGCCTCCTCGAAAATAGGTACTGGATTGAGGTCATTCATCGATACCTCAATATTAAAACGTTTCATTTTCTTGTACGGACAGTTAGCCGCATACCTGTCTATGGTATCATAAATTGCTTCCTCCCGCCACAGCATCCATACTAACGCTTGCTTACGACCAAATAGTAAGGGTGCCGCGGGACTTGGTCACCTCTTTTCTAATAAGGAATACATACGGAAACAACCGTTCCAACCCCTGGCTTGCTTTGAATGCGAACTCCTTGCTTCATACCGTAGGTTAGCTGGATCCGTTTATTCGTGTTGACAAGTCCGATATGCTCGACCTCCTCGATGGCCTGCTCCTCCAAACCCAACATCTGATTGACCTCCAGCAAGCGCTCCCGGCTCATCCCGATTCCATTATCTATAACGGCGATGCGAATGTAGGATTCAAATCGGTTGATTTTTATTTTGATACAGCTCTGGCCCTCCTTCACTTTTATTCCGTGATAGATTGAGTTCTCGATCAACGGCTGCAGCAGCAGCTTGACAGTACTGTATCTTTTAATATCCTCATCGTCATACTCCCAGATCACATCAAACTGGTCGCGGTAGCGGATTTTCTGAATCGAAATATAGTTTTTTGTATAAATAATTTCCTTTTCCAGCGTCACGATTCTATTAGGCGTATCCAGCGCATATTTCAGCAGATCGGACAAATATTCAAGCATCTGATTCGCTTCATTCGGCTTTCCCGTCAACCCGACAACCTTCCAATAAATTGTCTCCAGCGTGTTGAACAAAAAATGCGGATTGATCTGCGATTGCAGCGCGAGCAGCTCGGCAGCCTGAAGCTTATACTTTTTCTCGGACAGCTGCACCTGCAGGTAATTTTGCTCAATGAAATTTTTAATAATTTTTTGCGTGATAAAATCATACTCATCAATTCCGCTCGCAGACGAGGTAGCGGGTAGTGGAATTCCACGGTCCGCGTAATCGATAATCGTAATAATATTGCGGATATGGTTCACATTGCGCCGAGTCAAAAAGTAGGTTAAAAGCAGCCCCAGAATGAAAGACAACAGTACCAGAGAGAGTGAAAGCGTACTGAGCTGAAATGGTATAGGCGTCAGCCCTTGCCCCTGTGTGATCGAGATGTATCTCCAGCCGTATTTGCTTGAATGCAGCTGCGAGATCAAATACGCCCCCTCGTTCGTATTTAAGGTAAAGGAGGTATCCGACAGCAGGATTTCTTTCAGATCAAAAGGCTTCAATTCATCAAGCCGGCGATTTTTAAAAATAACGCGGTTATTCCCGTCCACCACCAAAATATGCTGATCTGGGTAGGTAACGATATTTTCCAGCAGCTTCTCGATATAGTTGGTATAAATATTCAACACGATGACACCGTTGGGCTCATTTTGTACGGTAGAAAACAGGTTTTTATAAACAGTTGTAACCGGAATCGGTGCTTCAAACGAATAACGCTGAATTTCCCGCGGCTCCGTCCAGACGTCGGTTTTATTTTGATTATTATTAAAGCTGTCCCTCCACGATACATCATGAAATTCGCTGAAATTCGTCAAGCCCACGCCGTTGGCAAGGAATTGATTGTGATCATTATTCACATACACATAGATCGATTCTATAAAGGGCTTGGCCGTAACCGGGGCATTAATATAATTTTGCGATATTTTCATCAGTCTCAGATTTTCCAGCGTTAAGGTTTGTGTCTGCAAAATGTCCTCCAGCCTGTACAGAACCTCCGGATTGCCAAGACTGATGCTGAGCGAATCGATTTCATTAAAAATCAGTTCAATATTGCGGTCGATCTGGTTGAACAAATTCAGATTATTTTTGTTGATTTCCCCTTGAATATACCGCTGGGTAATAACAATAGAAAGCGTACCCAGGATCAGAATCGGAATCAGCAGCGGGACGAGAAACAGCAGCAGGTTTTTCAAAAAAAACTTTTTTCTCATTGCTAGCCTCTTTCATCTTCACGGCTGTTTCTAAATTCACGCGGATTCATGCCAAAGTGCTTTTTAAAGGTGCGTGTAAAGTTTTTGGCATGGCTGTAGCCGACCATTTCGCTGATTTCATACGTCTTGTAACGAATATCCTTCAACAGCTCAGCAGCCTTGCTCATCTTAACCTCCGCTACATAATCGGAAAAGTTTTGTCCGGTTTTTTCCTTGAAATAACGGCTAACATAGTAAGAATTCATTCTGACGAGCGACGCGGCCTCCTCGAGTGTTGCGTGCTTGTAGTTCTGCTCCACATACGTGCGGATCGCTGCGATAACTTTTTCGTTAAACGTGCTGTTGTCATCATTGCCATGTCTGCCATGCTGCTCCTCGTCCGCCTTATCGAGCTCCTGCTTCAGCTTCGAAAAATGCTCATACAGCTCATTATATTTGGTCGGCTTGACGATATAGCCCTTGATATCGTAGGATAACGCCTGCTTGGCATATTCAAAATCCTTGTAGCCGCTTAACAGCGTAATTTTGATTTTACTTTGACGGCTGTGCAGCTCCTGCGCTAATTCAAGCCCGGTCATGACCGGCATGCGGATATCACACAGCAGCACATCAACGGCGTGGGTATCTATATAGGTTAAAGCTTTTTTTCCATTTTCAAATACGCCTACGACATCAAAGCCAATCTCATTCCATGGAAAATACTGCGTAAGCCCGTTCCTGATCTCCACCTCGTCATCGACCAATACCAGCTTGTACATCGGTTGAAAACCCCCTGTTTTAACAAAAATACGCCTTAGAAACGATAAGCGCAAATAATGATACCTTTTCGTCCAAATATGTGAATAATGATACCTAAAACAAATCTGTATGCCTTTTCATTCTAGTGCATTGGCTTTATATTTTATACTATTAAATGATAATCAAGGGGGATTAATTTTGAAACACACGATGAAATGGATTCAAATGGTCTGCATCTGCTCCTTGCTGTTTGTCGTATTTACAGGCTGCAGCACAGGTGGCGGAGGAACCGCTTCACAGGCAGATGGAGGCGTAAAGCCGGCAGGCAAGGTATCGCTTCGCTTTGCATGGTGGGGCTCCGAGGGCCGTCATAAAGCGATACTGGAAGCGATCAGCTTGTACATGAGCAAGCATCCGAATGTGACGATTGAAGCCGAGTATGGCGGCTTTGACGGTTATTACCAAAAGCTGGTCACACAGTTCGCTGGCGGTACCGCACCCGATTTAACACCACTGTCGTTTGACTGGATCGATGAAATTGCCGTTAAAGGTGATCTGGTAATGGATTTGAATACGCAAAAGGACAATCTGAATCTCAGTGCCTTCAACAGCGATTTCCTTAACAAATATGTCGTGTTTAATAACAAAATGGTCGGACTTCCAATGGGGATCAACGGCATGGTTACGGCGTACAACAAGGAATTTTTCAAAAAGTTCAATATTCCCGAGGATACCAAGTGGGATTGGGATAATCTACATGAATTCGGTAAAAAGGTGCATCAGCAGGATGCTAATGCTTACTTGCTCTCGATGCTGGACGTCCGCGGCTTCCTGCAGCCTTATGTGAAGCAAAAAACCGGGAAGCAGTGGATCAATACGGATAAAACACTCGGCTTTGACCAGGCTACTTTGGCGGAAGCGCTGACGTATTACAAGAAGCTGTTGGATGACGGTGTCTTGCAGCCTGTGGCAGAAAGCAGCCTGTACCCGGAAATTACGCAAAATATTACGTGGCAAAAAGGCAACATCGGGATTGCATTCGGACTGTCTTCGACCATTACAAAGCTGAAATCATTTATCCCGCAAATCGACGTCAGTATGTATCCAGTTCCGCAAAACGCCAAGGATTCAGGTGTGCTGGTTAACCCAAGTAATCCACTGGCGATTAATAAAAGCAGCAAATTCCCGGAAGAAGCCGCCAAGTTCGCTGGCTGGCTGTTGACCGATCCGGAAGCAGCACTGATTCTTCGTGATACCTACAGCATTCCGGCTGTCGAGAAAAATTCGCAGGCACTCGTCGAGAAGCAGCTGGTTGATCCAACTGTAGCCAAAGCGGTCAAGATCGCGTTGGAAAAGCCGGGCGAGCCGCTCAACGGAATCAGCAGCAATCAGGAGCTGATCAAGCTCGTAGAGGATTATATGCAGCAGGTCGCGTTCGGACGTACAACTCCGGATGCCGCAGCTCAGGAAATCATCAAAAGGCTGAACGATAAATTAAAAGCGATTAAATAACAGGCTTGGACAGATCAAATCGAATGGGATGACTTCGGGGTAGCCTCGAAACAACGGGAGGAGCGGCAGGCTGCACCTCCCGTTTGTCGTCTTATGTCGAATACAGACAGGAGTGAACTTATGGGAACACTGAGCAAAAAATATGTCGGCTTGTTATATATCAGCCCCTGGCTTATAGGGTTTATCATCCTGACGCTTTACCCCTTCTTCGCATCATTGTATTACTCATTCACGGACTATAACATGATCCGACCGCCAAGCTTCGTTGGCTTCACTAACTATATTGACATTTTTACGAACGACCGTGATTTCTATAAATCGTTATGGGTCACCTTTCTCTACGTCCTGATGGCTGTTCCCGCCAAGCTCGCCTTCGCACTGCTGGTTGCGATTATTTTGAACAGATCGATGAAAGGTATCGGCATATTCCGTACCGTCTATTACCTTCCCTCTATTCTTGGCGGCAGTATTGCTGTATCCGTCCTGTGGAAATTTCTGTTTATGCGCGAAGGGCTGGTCAATCAGCTGATGTCGTACTTATCGATACCTCCCATCGACTGGCTGGGCGACCCCAAGCTGGCTTTATTCACCATTACGCTGCTTCCAGTCTGGGAATTTGGTTCCTCGATGGTATTGTTTCTTGCAGGACTGAAGCAAGTTCCCAAGGAATTGTATGAAGCTGCCAAGGTCGATGGAGCCTCCAAAGCTCGCACCTTCTTCAGCGTGACTCTGCCCCTGCTGACACCGATTATATTATTCAATTTGATTATGCAGACGATTGGAGCCTTCCAGCAGTTTACGGCGGCTTTCGTCATTACAGGCGGTGGTCCGGTAAAATCGACTTATTTGTATGGACTGATGCTGTACGATAACGCGTTTCACTATTTTAAAATGGGTTATGCCTCCGCCCTGTCCTGGATCTTGTTCATTATTATTATGACATTCACGTTTATTTTGCTGAAAACGTCCAACCGCTGGACGCATTATGAAGACGGGGGCGATGATAAATGACACGTCAAAACAACCTCTGGACCATAATTCTCTTGTCATTATTTGGACTGCTTTTTATTTATCCACTGCTGTGGCTCGTATTCGCTTCATTCAAACCGAATCAGGAGGTATTCTCCACGGTTGGGCTTCTTCCCTCGACATTTGTCTGGGATTCCTACAGCAAGGGTTGGACCGGAATTGGCAAAAACAGCTTCAGCACATTTTTCACCAATACGTTCATTATGGTCGTTCCAGTCGTGATCCTCACTGCAGTGTCCAGCACCATCGTCGCCTACGGGTTTGCCCGCTTCAAATTTCCGCTCAAAAAGCTGCTGTTTGGGCTGATGATGTCCACGTTGATGCTGCCTGATGCCGTTATTATGATACCGCGTTATATTTTATTCAAAAATTTCGGCTGGCTGAATACGTATTTGCCCTTTTATGTACCTGCCCTGCTGGCCGTTCACGCGTTTTTCGTCTATTTACTGATTCAGTTTTTCCGTGGGATTCCCCGCGATCTCGATGAGGCCGCCTTTATTGATGGCTGTGGTTCGTTCCGGATTTTGACACGGGTGCTCGTGCCGTTAGCCAAGCCCGCGCTGTTCTCGGTATGCATTTTCCAATTTATCTGGACCTGGAATGAGTTCTTTAATGCCCTGATCTATATCAACAGTGTATCCAAATTTACGGTCGCGCTGGGACTGCGGATGGTGCTGGATAACGAAGGGGCTGTCCACTGGAATCAGGTTATGGCGATGTCCGTCGTTACGATTCTTCCCTGCGTGATCGTCTTCTTTATTGCTCAAAAGCATTTTGTGGATGGAATTTCCACAACCGGATTGAAAGGTTAACGTTTTGAGCTTAACATGGGTATTAGATATGAAGTGATAAGGAGTGATTAATGATGCGCAATTCCGCAAAGACACAGCGCAAGCAGCCCAATGTCATCGTGTTTTTTACCGACCAGCAGCGCTGGGATACGACCGGCGTTCATGGAAACCCGCTCGGACTGACCCCAAATTTCGATCAGATGGCCCGTCAGGGAACCCACCTGGAGCATGCCTTCACCTGCCAGCCGGTCTGCGGACCGGCGCGGTCATGCCTGCAAACCGGCTTGTACGCCACCGAAACGGGCTGCTACCGGAATGGCATCCCGCTCCCTCAGGAGCTGCCTACGATTGCTGGTTATTTTAACGATGCCGGTTACGACACTGGCTACATCGGCAAATGGCATCTCGCCGTAACCCGCGACCAGCCGGTGCCTGAGCATCTGCGCGGCGGTTATCAATATTGGCTTGCAGCCGATGCCCTGGAGCATACCTCAGATGCTTATGAAACCTTGCTCTACGACAATGATTGCCAGCCCGTCAAGCTGCCAGGCTATCGCGTAGACGCATTAACAGACGCAGCCATCCGCTATATCGACGACCGTAAGGACAAGCCTTTCTTCCTGTTTCTCTCGTACCTGGAGCCGCATCATCAGAATCACCGAGACGACTATCCGGCACCTGATGTGTACCGGGATATGTATACCTCCCGGTGGGTACCGCCCGATCTGGCTGCGCTCGGTGGAACCGCCCATCAGCATCTGGGCGGCTACTATGGAATGGTCAAACGGCTCGATGAGGCGCTCGGCAGGGTAAGAGATGCGCTGCGCAGCTTACATCTGACTGAGGATACGATCATTTTGTTCACGTCCGACCACGGCTCGCATTTCAAGACGCGTAATGCCGAGTACAAGCGTTCCTGCCATGAGAGCTCCATCCGGGTACCCAGTGCCTTGTACGGCTCGCAATTCACAGGCGGTGGTAGCGTAAGGGAGCTTGTCAGTCTCGTCGATTTTGTACCTACGCTGCTGGATGCAGCAGGTATCGAGGTTCCTGACCATATGCAGGGCCGATCCGTCGTTCCACTGCTGAATAACCGTCACGCCGAATGGCCCGCTGAAGTATTTGTGCAAATCAGCGAGTCGCAGACAGCGCGGGCTATCCGTACGCAGCGCTGGAAATACAGTGTCACTTCCGCAATCAAAAGCGATCCCGTCCTTACCGCTTCCTCTGACCGATATGTCGAGGAGTTCCTGTATGATCTCTATGCAGATCCGTATGAGCTTACCAATCTGGCCGGAATGGAATCCCATCGCAAGGTTGCTGATCAGCTTCGCGAAACGTTGATCCGCCGGATGGTCGAAGCCGGAGAAGCAGCACCACATATTGACGCTGCTCCCGCTGCAGCATATGGGCAGCGAAAAGTACGTGAATATGAAATATTCGAGTAAGCAGTTGCTGTTCTTTTGAACCTACAAGTGTATAGATTCAAACTCAAGCCTTCAAATCAAACCGTGACTCATCGTCCTTAAAATGGTATAATGTTGCCGAACTAATTAGGCAACTCCATATGGAAGACGGAAGGATGAAACTTCAATGAACCCTCTTGCTCAACAGCTCAACAATACGATTGCGAATGAAAATACGCATGTGTATGAAATGCTTTCGAATCTCGGAAAAGAAATCTATTTTCCAAAGGTAGGCATTTTGAGCCAATCTGCTGAAGCCAAGGTAAAAGCAACAACCTTTAATGCTACGATCGGAACCGCTCTTGAAAACGGGAAGCCGATGCATCTCAAGGTTATTCAGGATACATTATCCGCATACAATCCGAAGGATCTTTATGAGTACGCACCTCCAGCTGGTAAGCCAGAGCTGCGTACCGCATGGCGTAAAAAAATGCTTGAAGAGAACCCTTCCTTATCCGATAAAGGCCTGGGCAACCCGGTCGTCACCAATGCACTTACTCATGGTTTAAGCATCGTCGCAGATTTGTTTACCGAGGCTGGCGATACGGTCATCATTCCTGATAAAAATTGGGAGAACTACGAGCTGACCTTCGGGATTCGCCGTGGTGCCCAAATCTTGAACTACCCATTATACAACAGCGAGCGCCGCTTTAATGCAGAGGGCTTGCGTGAAGCTTTACTCTCTCAAAAGGATAAGGGCAAAGCGGTCGTACTATTGAACTTCCCTAACAATCCAACTGGTTATACACCAGGTGCCGAGGAAGGCAAGCAAATCGTCGCTGTCATCAAGGAAGCTGCGGAAGCTGGGATCAATGTTGTAGCTGTTACTGATGATGCTTACTTCGGTCTATTCTTTGAAGATTCGATGCAGGAATCGTTGGCTGGTCAACTGGCTGGTCTACATCCACGTGTATTATCGATCAAGATTGATGGTGCGACCAAGGAAGAATTCGTCTGGGGCTTCCGTGTAGGCTTCATCACCTATGCCGGACTGAGCGATCCTATGCTGGCTGCGTTGGAGCAAAAAACACTCGGGATCATCCGTGCTACGATTTCCAGCGGACCGCATCCATCCCAAACCTTCGTGCTGCATGCTTTGAACGCTCCTGAATTTAAAGAACAAAAGCAGGAAAAAGCCGCCATCATGAAGGGCCGCGCCAACAAAGTGAAAAGCATTCTCGACACAGGCAAATATAACGGAAGCTGGGACTATTACCCGTTCAACTCCGGCTACTTTATGTGCCTTAAGCTGAAAACCGTCGATGCCGAAACGCTTCGTGTTCACCTGCTGAACGAATACGGGATTGGTACGATTGCTCTGGGTGAAACCGACCTGCGTGTTGCCTTCTCATGCATCGAGGAAGTTAACCTGGAAGAGCTGTTTGAATCCATCTTCCGCGGCGTACAGGATTTAGAAAAAGTAGCTGCCGAGTAAACACGTTAACGTAGATCGAGCAAGTAATACAGGTTTGGCCTCCCTCCTTAAGGAAGGCACGCGTTTTTTTGAAAGCTCCCGAAAGTCAACTTGATGAGTAACGTAAAGTGGGACCTACCCTTTTTGCGCTACTCATCTTTTTTATGTTCAGACTTGTTCGAGTTTCTACTATGCAGTATTCCCGGGTGTAAGGAGGTAAAAAAAGGATGAAATCTTTGAAGCCAATAACAAGAAGTCCCTTTAGAATTTATTTGGGTAAGAAGTATTATCGCTGCAAGCGTTATCTGGAATGGTATGTCGGTAGAAAAAAATACGCTGCAGCCAAACAAAATACACTTTTGCCATATACAATTTTCAAACATAAGACTCCCTTACTTCGTGAATTAAAAGATGTGGATATGTGGCTGCAGCATAATAAAATAAAGAATCTTATCATTGCTTCACAGACACTCAATAAACTGCTTATAAAGCCGGGCGAAACCTTTTCATATTGGCGTTTAATTGGAAATACAACCCGCAGAAAAGGTTATGTGGATGGCATGATTTTGTTTTATGGAAAGGTTACGACAGGCGTCGGGGGAGGCTTATGTCAATTATCCAATCTCATATACTGGATGACCTTACATTCACCATTAACCGTCACGGAGCGATATCGACATAGCTACGATGTATTCCCCGATTCCAATCGAAGCCAGCCCTTCGGAAGTGGAGCCACTTGTGCTTATAACTACCTTGACCTGCAAGTCAAGAATGAAACCAATCATACTTATCAATTGGTTATTTACTTGACGGATACCCATTTGGTTGGGGAATGGAAGTCAGATATCCCACCAACCCAAACATATGAAATCTATGAAAAGGAACACTGGATAACCCACGAGTATTGGGGTGGTTATGTCAGACATAACCGCATATCCAGGAAAGTGTACAATATTGATCATGAACTTATTGATGATGAAATGATTACTGAAAATCATGCCATTATGATGTACGAACCGATGCTGCAGGAAGGCATTTAATTCGTGTATTCACCATAACAGGGGGTTAGCAAGCATGAAGATCACTTTTCAATTACCGAAAGCTGACCCAGATAAACAAGCTCGGCTCATTTCCGAGCATTGGGTACAGTTAAAAGAACCCAAATCCCTGCCCGTTGCGATTTTATTATCGGTTCCTTTTATGCTTGTAGGAGGCTTCCTAACGCTGATGCTAACGAGGATATTTGTACCAGTGAGTTTAGAGGATTATGGGTTTCAAGGTGGTGGGATAAGCTTTAATATTAATATCCTGTATATCCTTTCTATTTTCGTGCTCCTACTGATCCATGAGCTGATCCATCTCAGCCTGATTCCAAGCTTTATGAAATCCAAGCACACGGGAATTGGTATTCAAGTTTTCGGTGGATTTGTATTTACAGAGGAAATTATGTCTCGCATGCGTTATTTGATCGTATCTCTCGCGCCATTCGTGCTCATTTCGATAGTTCTGCCTCTACTGTTAGGGGCCATGGGATATTTGAATCCATTACTTATTTTCCTCATTATCCTTAATGCTCTGGGCTCGTCTGTTGATTTGTTAAATGTAGTGCTAGTTTTATCTCAAGTGCCGAAGAAAGCGCAAATAAGAAATCATGGTATGAACACATTATGGAAATAAATGTAATTTAAAGTCAAACAATCCGACCTATGAAGAGCTATATATACACAATTTTGATTTGTAACCGATATATCATTTAGGTGGAATTATAACGCCCATCATTTACCTATATTTAGGAGAAAGGAGTGAATACATGCAAGTTTCTTTTTCATCACGAGCTATAACCCAGAGCCCTTACGCCGGGATAAAAGCAATAGACAGCAGTATGTCCATTAAGAAAGCTGACAAAGCAGACTCCGTGTCTATTAGTGAAGGGGCACGTAACATGTTTGCCAAAAACGATACATTCAAAAAAAATGCAATGATTGAAGCGTTAATGAAACAAAAGGAAAACCTGCTGGAGAACAAAAATAAATTAGTGGAAAAAACCTTGAAAGACGGCGGTCAATTAGATACGATCAAGGACCAGATTAAGGAACTCGATCAGCAGCTCCGTTTATTGGATCAACAAATTAGTCAACAACAAATAGACGATCAGCAAAAGGCATTAGGACTGGATGAAGAAAGCAAGAAACCTACAAAGGCAGTCGCTGCTGAAACGAAAACAGATAATGAGGTACAGGCTGAACAGCTGCATAACATTGCGAGCCTGGCTGGAAATCTGGATCAAATTGAAAGAATGTCTGCGCAGAAAAACAATATGCAAGGCGAAACACGGATTTTGAAAAATGAAATTAAAGCGGATGAGGCTCGATCTTTATCTAATCTTCCTGCAACAGGCAAGCGCGAGAAGTTATCGAATTTGAACAAGGGAATTTCTGATATTGAAAAGCGAATCGGCGAAATGACACAGTCAACGACAGAAAAGCTGAAAGAAGTGAATAAGCCTTCAGACGACAACATCGCAGAAGAAACCCCTGTTAACGGTTCAATGGACAAGAGCACTGAGCTGGGAAATAAACGATAACCAAAATGGATAGATATCAGGGTTTCCTGAATACTCTATCCATTTTAACTAGCCGCCTAATACCGTGTACAACATCCTATTCGATCCTTGAGCTTATCCCTCATGATGACCAATACGCCACATCAGGATTCAGAGCCGCTCCTACCTCGCCTTCCCTTACCAAATCATAATCGAGATATCCCTCATCATCCAAATAGTATACCTGCTGCTCATAAAAGGCACACAGGGTTTCCATGAACTTTTCGGGTGAAGCATGAATAACTTCCAGATCGTCATGATCAGCCAATAACAAATCACATATTTGTTCAACACCCTCAACAGACCTACGGTAGCAAATATAGTCACTCGCATAGTTCGTTAACAAAGGCAGTACGATCTCGCCTGGCTCCTTATGCCTGTTGAGCAATAATTCGGATAGCTGCTGCATTTCCTGCTCGTATTCTTCAAGATGAATAAGCCGATAGCCGGGTATAAAATCCATCAGGGTCTGGTCTTCTATCTCTCTGCGGGTGCCGGCCACTCTACCGTACAATGTCATTAGCAGTGTGGGTACCTCCGGGAGGATATCCCCAATGCTGACGGCTGCCTCTTGATGGCTTCCCAGACTCGGAATATAAGCGGGGCGCAGCCGGGATGATAAATTCAAAAATTGTTCGACTTGATCTGATAGCAACGTAGCTTCTCCTCCTTGGAAAGAGCCCTACCGATAATTGCAAGCGGGAATGACTCTTGTTCCCTCATTATATAGCTCCTGACGGTAATTTAAAACAGAACGGTCGTAAGCGAAGCTTTGCTATTCTACTCATGTGGGCAGCTCCTCTTCATCAACTGCAGGGAGCCGCGCCCGTGATTAAAACAGGCGCGTAGCTTCCGCTCCTCATGGACTCAATCGGCCAGTCGACACTTTTCCGTATAACCGCAAAAAAGCCTTCCGAGCGTCTGTGACGGCCGGAAGGCTGCTGCCTGATTTCGTTTATTTCCCCTCTGTCGGTACAACGATCTGTTCCAGAGGAATGACTTTGTGATGCTCAGCAGGAGTGGACACGATCTGTTGTTTGTCAGGTGCGCCCACGCCTCCCAACCGATTGGTCAGCCCTTTGACGAGCTCCTCCAAATCGATACCCGATACGCTTTTGAGCATATCTGGTGCTGTTGCCATCAACTCGGTTACATATTTGCTAATCTTTGTGGCGCCGCCACCGTTGCCACCGGCATCTACAATGGTCAGCTTATCGATATGAGACATCGGCTCGGCAATTTTGGCAGCCAGCTCAGGCAGCATCTTGACAATGATATCCAGAATCGCTGCTTCACCGAACTTGGCGTAGGCTTCAGCAAGCTTTTCCTTGGCTTCTGCTTCCGCAAACCCTTGAAGACGAATGACCTCCGCTTGTGCGGTACCTTTGGCCCGCTCAACATTAGCTTCGGAATTACCCTTCGCCAAGCCCGCTTCTGCGATGGCAATCCCAGAAATACGTACCTGCTCCGCGTTGGCTCTCGCTTCTGCCTCAATCTGATACTGTCTTGCATCGGCTTCACGCATACGACGGGACTTATCCGCTTCTGCTGCTTGCTCGATCGCATAACGATCCGCATCCGCTTTCTTCTTGACCTCGGAATCATATTGCTTCTCGCGGCGCAATATTTCCTTGGTTTCCAGATCGATTTCCCGTTCTTTGCGAACAAGCTCAACCTTCATTTGCTCTTCTACGATAATTTGCTTCGACTTGGCTTCCTGTATGCCATAAGCCTGATCGGCCTCGGCCTTCGCTACATCCTGCTCCTTCTTAAATGAAGCAATCTTCAGCTGCTTATCCTTCTCGGATTCAGCAATGTTCGTGTCGCGCGCAAGCTCGGCCTTCTGGCTCTGCTCCTCGGCATTTGCCTTTTGAATTCGCGCATCCCGGGACGCTTGGGCCTGGGCAATATCCGCATCACGCTTCACAGCAGCAATCCGCGGTTTACCCAATGCGTCCAGATATCCGTTATTGTCGCGCAAATCCTTGATCGTAAAGGAAACGATTTGCAAGCCCATTTTACGAAGATCGATGGCCGAAACCTCCTGAACCTTTTGAGCAAATATATCACGATTTTTATAAATATCCTCAACCGTCATACTGCCGAGAATCGCCCGAAGGTGGCCCTCCAGCACCTCTTGCGCTTCACCACGCAGCTCCTCATCACTTTTGCCGAGAAATTGCTCGGTAGCAGTAGCAACATCCTCGATCGATCCACCAACCTTGATAATTGCAACACCGTTAGCGAGTACAGGTACCCCCTGCTCCGTATATACCTCAGGAGTCGCAATATCCAGTTTGTGGGACAAAAGCGAAATAAACTGTGCCTGCTGGAATACGGGGAGGATGAATGCGCCGCCACCACGAATGATTTTTAATTTACGGTCTGTTTCATCATTCATTACATTTTTGGAGCCTAAAAAAGAACCGGTGATGATCATCGCTTTATCTGGACTGACCGTTTTATACCGTGACCAAAAGGCCAATCCGAGTATAACCAGAACAGCAATCAATAATACAGGAATCGTTAAGTATTCATAGTTAGTAGTCAATTGCGTCAAAGAAATCCCACCTTTTACGTTTTTTTAGTAGGGTTTAAATATTAAGCTCACTTACCGCAAAATCGCGGCCTCTTAACTCAACGATCACTACTTTCTGGCCCTGCATAATTTGCAAGCCCTCAAAGCTGACAGCCGGATAATTAGATATGCCGGAGTTCGTATGAATAATGATTTCTCCATAGCCCAGCGTCGGAATCGTAACCGAAACCTCGGCTGCCTTGCCGACCAAATCACCGACCGAATGTCCGATAGAGTGCTCGGCCTTGCTCATATTGCGCACGAAAAAAATGTAAATTGCAGCCGACAGCACAAGTGCAATAAGCACCGCCAAAATAGCTATAAGTGTGACATCAAGCAGCGTGTATTTGTGAAAAATAATACCTGCCGCGCCAAATGTAGTGATGCCTCCAACGATCACAATGGGCTGCATAAAGTCAAAATGATCCAGATGCAGCGCAGCCGCAGCGCTATCCAGCCAGTGACCAATCACTTCTCCAATCACAAGCGTTATCACGGCAAAGGCAATACCAAATAGTAAGCAATTCCAATAAACAATTAACATGGCGACATCCTCTCCTATCAGTATTAGTCAGGAATGATTCTGTGCTTATCTTCTAGTATACATGAAAACTACCCTCCATGTCAGGTTTAAATCGTTATAGATCGCGGATTCTCAAATTCAAGGGCGGTCAGCATAAAGAAAAGCCCTCCAAAGTGTTACTCTGGAAGGCTTGCAAGCATACCTGTATATCAACCTCAAATCAGCAAATTAAACAAGGTAGGATTTTTATTAATCTCCACATATTTAATGCCTCTACTCTCCATACGATCAATGAGGGGTTCATAATCCTCTTTATTTTTCAGCTCAATGCCTACTAGCGCCGGGCCGTTTTCCTTACTTGTTTTCTTCGTATATTCGAATCGTGTAATATCGTCGTTCGGTCCCAATACCTCATCAAGGAATTCGCGCAAGGCTCCTGCCCGCTGTGGAAACTGAACGGTAAAATAATGCTTCAGCCCCTCATAAATCAATGATCTTTCCTTAATTTCCTGCATCCTGTCGATATCATTATTGCCGCCACTAATGATACAAACGACATTTTTCCCGGCAATCTGCTCGCGGTAAAACTCAAGTGCTGTGATCGTCAGCGCACCTGCTGGCTCGGCGACAATCGCATTCTCATTATACAGCTCCAGAATCGTCGTACACACTTTGCCTTCAGGTACGACCAGAACATCGTCTACAACTCTTTGGCATACCTCGTAAGTTAACTCCCCTACCCGCTTGACCGCCGTACCATCAACGAACTTGTCTATCTCATTTAAGGTGATAATTTGACCCTCATCGATAGATTGACGCATAGAGGGTGCACCTGCAGCTTCAACACCAATCACCTGAGTGGATGGACTAATAGCCTTAATGTAGGTACCCACGCCTGCAGCCAAACCGCCGCCGCCAATACCGGCGAATACATAATCCACCGGGTCTTTCATATCATTCATCAGCTCAAGACCTACGGTTCCTTGGCCAGCCATTACCTTAAGATGATCAAAAGGATGGACGAACTGCATCCCCTCCCGCTCACTGTACAGCAGCGCTTCCCTTAAGGAATCGTCGAAGGTGTCTCCAATCAGGATCACTTCCACATAGGAAGCTCCGAACAGCTTGACCTGGGATATTTTTTGACGTGGTGTTGTGGTTGGCATAAAGATTTTGCCTTGCACCTCAAGCGCTTTGCAGGAATAAGCCAAGCCTTGTGCGTGATTGCCGGCACTGGCGCATACTACGCCCTTACGCAGCTTTTCTTCAGGCAGACTACGCATTAAATTATAGGCACCACGAATTTTGAAGGAACGGACAACTTGCAAATCCTCACGCTTCAGGAACACATTACAATTATATTTATCAGATAGAATGGAGTTTCTTTGCAGAGGTGTATGAGACACCACATCCTTCAGCAAATGACTCGCCATGATGATATCTTCCAGCTTGATTGTCTGATTGTCCATATTAACCTCCACCGAATGTACATTTTTATAATTATACACCCCGAGGACAGGTTGTCCATAGTTTTCTTTTTGCAGCTGCTTCACACGCAAAAAAAACCACTGCCATGAAGATTTCTCAGCAGTGGTTCCGTCACATGACTATATTTTTCTAGCCTCTACAAAGCTGTAATCCGGGTAGTCAAGCGCTGCCTTATGCTGCGCATGCTCCACATCAAATGCTTTAACCTTAGCCTGAAAACCTTTACCCGATGCGTCCTGAAGGCTGAGCTCATACGAATCCAGCATTTTATGGGCGTAGTTGAGATCAAACACATCCATATTAAAAAACAGCTTGCTGTTCTCGATAATCCGGTTCAACTCGGCAAGCTGACCTTTATAAAAGCTGACCTCGTGCGTATCCTCATGCTGAGATTTAAGTAATTCTACCGCATCGACACGGTCGCGAATATCCATCAAAAATTCAACTATCTTCTCCTCCGACAAAGCAGTCAGTGGTTTTTCTTCATGTCGTATCACCATTGGGTTCCCCTCCACGTATTCGTCATTTGCTTATGTGTTTTTACCCGATTCCGCCCCCTATGAAACTCATCCATTCCCATACAATAATAGAACAGCCCTTCCATCCGGCACTAAGGGCCTGAATGAAAGAGCTGTTCCTGGGTAATCAACCTTTTTCTTCTCTCTTGTGTCAATCTCTCTATAGATCTCTAAGGATCCTATTATCGAATCACGATCGTATGAACGACCTGGTTTTTGCCTCTGAGTTCAATCGCACGATTAGTGGTCAGCAAGGACATATCACCCTGGATCGACAGGTTGCTTGCTGCATTATAGACGGCAGTTTGCACTGAACCACTGCTCAATGTCTGATTGATTGAAATTGTCGCAATTTGTCCGCTTGTGTTCAGCGTGTAAGTATTCAATGAACCTACCACTGTAAAGTCAGTCTGCTGATCCTGTGTCGGAGTCACTACTTGAACGAAGATCACCTTGCCACCATAGGTTCTTACCAGCACCGAATCACCGACTCTTAGCTCGGAAGCTGCAACGGACACGCCGTTACGGATAATAGACACATTGGCATCAAGCTGAGCGCTGTAGGTCTGACCATCCTTGGTCAGCGTCAAGGTATTATTGCTCACTGTTGTGTTAATCGAAGCTGTGAAAGTAGTGTTATCGGGCAGCTGATTGCCGTTCACCGGTGTTGTCACGGATACCAGAATAACTTTTCCTCCGGACGTACTCACTGATACTACATCGCCTGCTCTTAGCTCGGAAGCTGCAACGGACACGCCGTTACGGATAATAGACACATTAGCATCAAGCTGAGCGCTGTAGGTCTGACCATCCTTGGTCAGAGTCAAAGTATTATTGCTCACTGTTGTGTTAACCGAAGCTGTGAAAGTAGTGTTATCGGGCAGCTGATTGCCATTCCCCAACGTCTTTACTTCTACGAAAATCGCTTTGCCGCCATAAGTACGAACTACCACATCGTCGCCTATTCTCAGCTCGCTTGCAGCAACTCTAGCTCCGTTGCGGTAAATAAAAGCTCCTGCATCCAATTCCACACTGTAAGGTTGACCGTTAACGTTCAAAGTCAGCACATTGTTGCTTACTGCAGCATTCACCGTACCGCGAACCGAGGTGTTATCAGGCAATTGACTGCCTGTGCGGTCCAGCAGCGCCGCCAATTCGGCACGTGTCACCGGATTGTTCGGACGGAAGGTATTATCCTCGTAGCCGTCAACCAGTTTTTTCTCAATTGCCAAGGCTACATAACCGACAGAACCGGCCGGGATTTTATTGGCATCCTTGAAAGTAAGCTTCGTATTCATTTTGGTTTTTGCTTCATTTTGCAGCTTCAGTGCTTTTATCAATAAAGTTGTCGCCCACAAGCGATCCGCTTCCTTTTCCGGCTGTACAGCGTTTTCCGACTCCTCGAACAAATCGTTTTGCAGCGCTACGGATACATAACCGGTTGCCCAAGCATATTTGGATTTGATTTTATCCGCATCACTGAAATTCAGGTTCGCCTGCATCGCCTCTGCCGATTCCGCTTGATCCCGCAATCCCATCAAACGAACTGCAGCTGTAATCGCTTCAATACGAGTAATGGTTTTACGTGGCTGGAAGGTACCATCCTCATAACCCTCGAACACTCGCTTGGATGCAAGACTTGCTATATAACGCATGGCCCACTCGACATCGGAGCCTTTGACATCATCAAACGTCAGCTTGATTTCAAGCTTGTTATTTTTATCATTGTAATTTGTCTTTACAGCTTGAACGGTTTGAGCCTTATCGCGCCCTTTATCTCGGTCATTGTCTTTATCGTTGCCCTTACCTTTGTTATTATCGGCAAAAGCCGCTGTAGAACCGCCTACTACCATAGCCAGTGTCAGACCTGTCACTAATACCTTCTTAAATAAATGATTCATCATCATTCTCCTCATCCTCATAACATAAATTTTGTTGTTGTTGGTTAATTAAAATGAATCCGAACCTTCGCGAAGAGTTCTTTGGAATTACTAAAAGTTTCGCCGCTGCTCAAACGTTTATGGGGGTCATTTTGATCAATCGGGATATAAATGGTAAACTTAGGACGACAATGCCTTCAGGGCGATGATTCCGACTATGGATAGATCACGAAGAGGTATGAGTTGAGGGAGGATTTAAAAGCATGAAATGGAATGCAAAAAAGCTTTCTGTCGCGCTGGCCTTATTTGCGTTGGTCGCTGTGGGTGTTTTTTATTCATGGATGACTTTTACCAAAGAGGACAAGACCCGTATCGAGTCGGCTGCCGACATTAGCAAAACACCACCGGCTGCCAAGCCGCAAACGGCTGCACCAACGCCACCACCGGAGCCGCCTATTCCAACAGAGCAGGTCGATATCGCAATATTCGGTAGTGAACTGGAAGGCCTCTATCTGGCACGAGCCGCAGCCGATGAAGGTCTTAAAGTGAAAGTACTGGATCCGAGAGAAGGATTTGGCGGACAGGTGCTGCAAGGTGAAATGCTGTTTCTCGATGAGACCCGGGATGACAAGTACAACCTGATGGTGCAAGGACGTGCCAAGGAGCTGTTCGATGGCTTCCGCAATGGCAAAATCCGCAAGCTTACAGAGTTTACGCAATACTTTGACAAGCTCAAAAAAGACATCCCGATAGAATCAGGCATCAAGATCGTCGATATTAAACAAACAGCAGGACAATTCGGACCAAATGCCGTTGAATCTGTAACGTATGCAGGCAAAGACGGTGCCAAGAAGAACATCAAGGCAGCCTATTGGGTGGATAACAGCGATTTTGCCGCACTGTTAAGTCAGTTAAAAGTAAACCGGATGCCCGGTTTGGAGCAATTTTATGGAGAGACCAAAATCGAATATATGAGTTCCGGATTTATGCTTAAATTCAAAAATGTCGATTGGGCCAAATTCAGCTCCAGCTTTAACAATATGACAGCACAGGAGCGCAAAACCAAATATGGCGGTGGTTCGGTCAGTGAAAGCTATGCGATCGGTCTTAGCGGAATGACAAGTGCGTATAAACCGAGTAATGAAAGAGTGTTTTTACGCGGATTGAATGCCGTGAACCAGCGGGATGGCGAAGTGTTAATCAATGCTTTTCTGATATACACCGTTGATCCTTCCGACGAGAAATCGGTAGCCGAAGCGATGGAGCTTGGAAAAAATGAGCTGCCGCTGATTCTCAACCATTTCCGCAAAAACATAATTGGCTGGGAAAAGGCCGAGCTGAACGGCTCCCCCAACTACTTGTATATTCGCGAATATAATCATTATGAAACGGATTATGTACTAAAACCATCCGATATGCTTGGGGCGAATATGTTCTGGGACAACGTCAGCATCGCCGGTTATCCACTTGATCTCCAAGGTATCAGCACCAGCAAATGGGGCATTGAAATGGGAAGACCGGACAAGTACGGAATGCCCCTACGCAGCTTTTTGCTGAAGGATTATGATAATGTGCTTGTGGCTGGTAAAAATGTCGGTTCGTCCGCAATTGCGTACGGCAGCGCACGCATCCAGCCGAATACGAGCCTTGCCGCTGAAACCATCGGTATTCTGCTCGGTCAAATCCAGGGTAAGAAAAAGCTGCGGGAGCTGAAGGAATCCGATATGCCTGCGCTTCACAGCTACCTAGAAACCAAATACAAGATCAAGCTGACAGGCGTTGTAGGCAATAACAAAATCAAAGGCTGGACGGCTGATGAAATCGCCAAGCTAGATATAGGTAAAATCGTATACCCTGCTTATGTGAATACACGAAAGAAATAAGCCGTCCCCTACACCACATTAGATCGTAAATAAGGAAGCCCCCAAAATGCTCCTAGCAGGACATGATGGGGGCTGCTTTTTTTATATAATCATTTTTACCCTATTGAAAATACGCGCTATTGTCTATACTGAACATAGATCTGATAACTGGGAGTGAAGTATATGAAGAGAATTGTAACTCATAACGCTAGAATGACCGAAATGCAGGACAATTGGAACCAAATTAACAGGGATTGGACCCGGTAAAAACATACATGTGTAATCGGATTGTCCTCCCTGCATAATCGAAGCGAATAAGGGAGCAGATATTCATGAAAACACCACTGGAAACTTACGGCTTTCAGCCATTTTTTGCAGAACAGGCCTTACAACATACTGGTTATGAGGTTGGACGTGTCATTTTGGAGCATAAGCATTTGTACCGGATCATGGGCGAGAACGGGGAATGGTTAGGTGAACTCTCTGGCAAAAGCCGCTATGAAGCAACTCGGCGAGAGGATTATCCGGCAGTTGGCGATTGGGTCTGGATGACCCCCTTGCCAGGCGAGCAGCGCGTGATTATTCATGACATCATGAAGCGAAAAAGCAAATTTTCACGCAGAGCTGCCGGTTCAACCGTCGAGGAGCAGATCGTAGCCACCAATATAGACCGTGTGTTTCTGGTTATGGCCTTAAACCTCGATTTTAATGTAAGACGGCTGGAACGCTACCTGCTGCTTGCCTATGAAAGCGGAGCCGCACCAGAAATCGTACTGACCAAAAAGGATTTATGCGACGATATAGCAGCCAGATATGTGGAGGTAGAGGCTATTGCCCCAGGTGTACCCATCTATACCGTCAACAGTCTGGAAGATGATGGGATCGAATCGATTCTCAGCACGTTGAAGCCCGGAGAAACAATTGCGCTGCTTGGCTCCTCCGGGGCAGGTAAATCAACGCTGCTCAACAGCCTGTATGGTGAACAGAAGCAAAAAACGGGTGCCGCACGCGATGGAGATGACCGCGGCAAGCATACGACCACACACCGTGAGCTGATCGTGCTGCCTTGCGGCTCGCTCATGATCGATACGCCGGGAATGCGCGAGCTTCAGCTCTGGGACAGCAGCGAATCGATGCACACCGCTTTTCAGGATATTGACGAGCTGGCAGCAAGCTGTCGCTTTGGCGACTGCGGGCATCACGGGGAGCCTGGCTGTGCCATTCAGCAGGCTCTCGAAGCAGGGACACTGGACGATGCTCGCTGGAATAGCTTTTTGAAGCTGCAAAAAGAGCTGGCCTATACAGAGCGTAAAGCCGACGCAGGCGCCGCACGTGCGGAAAAGGAACGTTGGAAAAAGATTCACAAGCAGCTGCGCGGCAGCGGTAATCGCTAGAATAGTAAACCAAGAGCCTCAACCCGTTGTCATGATGGGCTGAGGCTCTTCGTCTTTAATAATTATTTTTATTTCTACATGATCCTATCGTCTCCGAAGCGCGAGCCTTACCACATTGTCCTGGAACGTCACAGCGCGTATGCCTGCAGGCTTGGGCAGGTAGTCATTCAACGGAATTTGCAGCGGCTGCAATTGAAACCAATCCATCGGTACAGATAATTGCTTGATTTGGGTTCCTGTATGGGTAGCTGTCAGAAAAGGATCCTCCCATTTGACTGTAAAAAACAGCTGGGCTCCAATCGGCCACTTATCTTTGTACATCAAGGTTACATCAGCTGTCCACTGGTTTCCCTTCAGATTGAATTGTGCCCCTGACAGCTTCCAATCCTCATTCAGCTGCGCACGTGAGGAAAGCGTCTTTTTCAGCAAATCATTCACTTCGCTTTCGGTCAACACAACCTCAAGCCTTCGGTTTGCCAACATATCCGTTAACTTATCACGAACCGAAATTTCCGAATAATTCAGGTCCAGCAATCGATCCGGCTGCGCATACGCATAGGAAACACCCAACAGCAGGATACAAAGGATAAGCAGCATTCCCACAAAACGCAATAGCTTCCCCATTTCCGTAGTTCCTCCTGACTATCGATAAACAAGTTGCAAATAATTTATGTCGGCTTGTTTTGCTTTTCTTTCAACCAGCGCGGAGCCCCTTTATTTTTACGTTCCCGCTTAAGCTCACGCTCGGTTTTTTGCTGCACTGGCTTGGTGCCTTTTTTGGCTTCAGGCTTGGTTGCGGCTGCAGCATTCGAGGCACCTGACTTGCGAATATCCGACGCAATCCCAAGCTTGGTCTCGGTTCTGCTCTCAGATCTGGATGGACCTGGACTCACAGGCTTATTTGCAGGTGAGCTTACCGGCTTGCCTGATGCAGACCTGCTCGGTGCTTTACCCGCTGCCGATGAGGCTTTGGCAGGGTTTGGCTTACCCAATGCTGCGCTGCGGGCAGGCGCCAAATTAGGAGAACTGGTAGATATGGCTTCAGCCGCAGTTGAACCGAGCTCCTTCTTGTTTGCCTGACTCACGTGTGTTTCCTTGCCTTTGGAAGGGCCTGTTGATCTGGCTGCTCCACGTGATCCGGATTGATAAATCTTGCCGTAAGCCATTTCTTGTTCTTCTATCTTGCAGCCCAGCTTTTTGGCAAATTTATCGATAATAAACCGTTGTTTGTTCGTTAGGATGGATATTGCCGTACCCTTTTTCCCCATCCGTCCAGTCCGTCCAACCCGATGTACATAATGGTCCGCATCAATCGGCAGCTCAAAGTTGATGACATGTGTCACATGAGGAATATCCAAGCCGCGCGCCGCGATATCCGTTGCCAGCAGCAATTGGAATTTGCCTGCCCGAAATGCCTGCATCACCTTTGCCCGCTCCTGCTTGCCTGCGTCGCCATACAACGCCTCGATGGATAATCCGGCAAATTTCAGCTTTTCCACAATTTCAGCGACATTATCGATTTCATTAATGAACACAATCGCCGCAGGCATATTGTACAAACGAACGATACGACGAAGCGTATCAATCTTGTCACGGTCCTCGCAGACGAAATACAAATGCTTAAGTGTTTCCGAGGTCCGCTGCTCAGGCGAGATTTGCACATAAACCGGGTCCTGCATCCAGCGGCTGATGACAGCCTGGATAGGCTCAGGCATCGTAGCCGAGAAAAATAGCATTTGTCTGTTGCGCTGCGTACCTTTAAAGATGACTTCTACCTCTCGCATGGAGCCCAGATCAAATACTTGATCGACCTCATCGACGACAACCGTCTTCACATGGTGAACGCTCAGCTTGCGCAGCTTTAACAGCTCCATCACTCTGCCCGGTGTGCCGACAATCAGCTGCGGCCGAAGCTTTAGCTTGTCGATTTGCCGGGTTAAGGCAGCACCGCCAATTAGTCCCTGAACACGGATACCCGCTTCATCGGCTAGCAGTTGCAGGGTTTCCAGTATTTGAAAGCCAAGCTCGCGAGTAGGCACAATCACGATACCTTGAACCTCTCTTGAGTTCTTGTCAACCTGCTGTAATAATGGCAGCACGTAGGCCAGGGTTTTACCAGAGCCCGTTTGGGATTGCGCCACCACATCCTTGCCGGATAAAATAACCGGGATCGACTCCGCCTGAATCGGCGATGGGACCACAATATCTTTTTCCCGCAGTTTATTTATATAAACCTCATCAATTTGCAAACTTGAAAAACTGTTCATCTAATTCCTCCTAAGGGTTTTGCCTTGGCAAAACCTTCTTCGTAAGCATCTACAAGAAGTCCGGTGAATAAGTCCCGCTGCGTGGGCAAATATCATTCCGATCGCTGTTGTTTCCGTATTTTTTGATTTTATAAGACATTTAGCTGTAAAAGTACGGAAACAAAGGCGAACGCTACGCTTCTCCAGGATCATTTGCCCACTCCGCTCATGATTCACCGGACTTCTGGGTTTTGCCTTACCTTTAACCAAACAAGCCTATAAAAGCATCATACCAATGGAAGTGGGTAACATCAATAGGAGATCTCCATCTGCTGAAGCTTCTGTGACAACCACTCGAATACCGCGTCCAATGCCTTGTCATCCTGTTCCCTTGGAAAACGATGGCCGAAGCCCTCATGCAGCTCCATAGCAAACTCCTTGCCTGATCGCTTCAAGCCTTCGGCAAGCTTCCACGCGTGTCTCACTGGAACCAAAGCATCTGAAGTACCATGAACGATCATAATCGGTACCTTCAAAGCATCCACCCAATATACGGGAGATCGACTTTGATAGGCATCTATTTGCTTGCGGGGATGACCCACAACTCGCTTGAGCATACGCCTCAGATCGACACGCTCTTCATAGGTATCGAATAAATCGCTAACACCACCCCATACGACAACAGGTCCTACACCCTGACACGCTTTGGCTGCTGACAGAGCCATGATCGATCCACGGGAGAAGCCGATTAACGGGACAAGCCCTGGCTTCACCTCAGGGAGAGATTTGATCATTGTAATCGCATGAATGACATCCAGCCGGTCTTCCCCGCCAAACTCATCTCGTCCCTCGCCACCTTCATTCCCCCGGTAAAAAGGAGCAAACACCACATATCCCCGTTCCGCCATAGTCATCACCCGACGTTTGCGGGGCATACCTACTTTGCGAATACCGCCGCGGCAGAAGATCAATGCTGGACAAGGTCCTTTCGAGTCCGGCACTGCCAGATATCCTTTGACCCTCAGGCCTTCACTCGAATAGGTTAATACATAGAGGCGTACATCCTGTCTATGACTTTGCAATAGATCTCGTTGTAATAACGTACCTGAAGGTATTCCGGTTTCACCGATGTTCATCAATAGGATTCTTTCCTTTCCTAAGAAGTCCAATGAATAAGCCCCGCTTCGTGCCAAATATCTTTGGAACGCTAACACTTCTCCATGATCATATGGCCACTTCACTCATTACCCATCGGACTTCGGGATCTCCTGCTTTACAGAACTCACACAAATACGCTAGACTAGCGTTACCTTATTAATATGAAGACAAGGAGGCTTTTCTATGAATACAGAGTTTGAAAGTGAATTCAACGCTTTGGTCGAAACCTTTGCAGAAATGGTGACAGGCAGCAGATCGCCGGAAATGGTGGAAAAAATCAAAGTTTGGTCCATATATAATCATATTCACAAAACGATGCCCGCCTTGGCCAGCCATTGGAATCAGGATCATCCAGAAAGTAGAGCTGTCATTCGGGGTCTCTTCGAGGAAGTACGCGCCATGCATCTTGAGCTGAAAGAAAAGAACAAAAGCACGAATCCTGAAGAGTAGTACGATCTGCAGGAAAGCACAATTTAATTACACACAGATGTAAGCATCCATACCCTGACACCAAGCAAGCGCCTTGAACCACTACCATATGGTCCAAGGCGCTCGCTTGCATTTTTGCATATCATAAGGGTCTGTACAGTTAAAATGCGTTTATTTCTTATTCATCATGTTGTAGGTGAACCTTTCAAAGGTCCGCGGAAACAGCTGGAACAGCTTGGCACCAAATCCTGCCACAAAAGGCATATTTACCTCTGGAGTCCCCTTCTCGATCGCACGCATGATTTTGCCGACAACCTGCTCCGGTTTGAGCATAAACCATTTGATGTTCGTTACGTAATGGCCAGAAGGATCAGCCTTGTCAAAAAAAGGCGTGTCAATCGGTCCCGGATTAATCGCAGTCATCTTGATCCCTGTACCAACCAACTCCTGTCGGAGACTGTTAGTAAATCCAAGCACCGCATGCTTTGTTGCCGAATACCCTGAGGATTTGGCTGATCCGACTTTGCCTGCCATTGAAGCAATATTAATAATATGACCTTTACCTGCCTTCATCATGGCAGGCAGCACGGCTTTGGTACAGCGAACGGTTCCCAGATAATTCACATCCATCATGTCGGCCATGTCCTCGATGGAACAATCCAGCAGCTTCTCAAATAGGCCATAACCTGCATTATTGATCAGAACATCAATACGTCCGTAATGCTCAATAACCTGCTCCATCGTAGAGACCACTTGTGCGGTAGAAGTAACGTCCAGCTCATATATACGATGCTCACCTTGCAGCTTGGCAGCAACTTTCTCCAGCTTATCAACCGAGCGTGCCATCAGCACTGGAATAGCACCACGCTTCGACAGCTCCTCCGCCATGAGGGCTCCGATTCCACTGGAAGCTCCCGTGACGACAACGATTTTACCGCTAAACATTTGAGACACCCCCACAAGAATAGACGGCACCGCCGAATTTGGAAGAACGGTAACGTTTGTCTAGCCATACCCCGAAAGCAGCAGCTTTATACTTTACATTCGCGGATAAACGGCTACGCCGTCCTTCATGGACGAGTTCGTTTACCCAGAAATATATGCATGTTATAGAGTGAAACATATAAATTCATATATTTTCAAAAAAAAAGCGGTAGCTGTCCGTCAAGCCGGAAGCTACCACTTCTCTGTACCCGATTAGAATCAAACGATCAAAACCTGTATATCCAACTCACCAATTCCATCCATAATTAAAGGAATCGTCAATGCTTTCTTGGGAATAAATCCAGCAGCATTGGCGGAATGAAGCAATTTCGGAGGCGTTATATCCACGCGCACTCCCTGATTATACAACATGGTGCTGGCATTACCACTGATCATGTTACCAAGCTCTGATATGGCACTTTTGCTCATTTCGTCCATCTCGGTGACCACATAGCCACCCATCATTGCGGAAACCATCTTCAACGCAACCTCTTCATGCAGACCGAATACGACATCTCCCTGCATTTCTCCTGTCATGCCAATCTGTATCCAGATAAAGTTCTCTACGAATTTGACATCCTTTATTCCCAGTTGTCCGGTAGAAGGACGAATATTGGCGACTTGCTCTATGACAATTCTAGCAGATTCCAAAAATGGATTGATGTATTCCGCCTTCATAAAATGATCTGGCTCCTTTGCGACAATATCACGAGTCATACATAGGTCTAATTTCTCCCTCATTATACCTACTTCTGTCGCAAAAGTATATAACTTTTGTCTTGAAATGCTGGAATATCAATGATTATGCAGGTTCCTGGCAGAAAGGATTAGCGAAATGCCGCATAGGGTATTTCAAATTCAGTCATTCCGAAAGCGTACGCCGTATATTCATATGGGTTAAAATAGATCACAACGCCATTGTGTTTCAGAAAGTATGGACGATCGGGCTCTATCGTCTTGAACGGCTCTAATAGACTTAATCCTGTGTTCGTATACTGTCTAATAATTTCATTATTAATAATCGACACATAATTGGCATTGCCACCTGCTACCTCTTGGAGTGTTAGCAGGTTACCCGTAGTGAGATCAAATGTATAAGGTACACGTTCAGTCATCCCATGCGCTCCACCCAAATAAATATAATAATCGATATAGAGGCTTAACCGCTTTTGTTCATTATAGGTGATCTTATATATACCATCGAGGCTTACAGGAGGAATCTTGAATTTCGGATTATCTGCTTCCGCCTTTTTATTGTCGGCTGCTGCTTTGTCCATCAATACCTTGCTCGCCGAGACGTGAGACTCGACCTCCTGCTTCAGAAAAGTATTCAACTTTTGCTGAATACCGTCATCAGCCAAGCCACTGATTTGCGGATAGCTGACCTTCAGTGATAGTTCTTTACTGGATTCAGCGATTTGCACCGTATGGTAAGTAAGCGGATTTTCCTGGATAGATTCAATACCTACCATACCCAACGCTGCATCGTAGGATATCCCATAACCGACACTTTCGAGCAAAAATCGAAGCGGCACATAAGTCGTATCCTCCTGTACAATAGGCGGCAAGCCGTAAATAAGCTGGTCATTCAGCAAATAGGCACTATTATACTCCTTTAACTCGAACTTTAACGTCCGCCCTCGCCCGTTCACGGTGACAGTTTGATTACCTGCGTCGTAGCCTGTTTCCAATCCCAGCTCATCGTTCAGGGAACGTAAACCGATGTAAGTGTCACCCTTAACATTCGCGGTTGGAACCATCTTGCGCACCCCATCAATAAGTAAGGGATGGGAAGCAACCGTTATTCGGTCTCCTCCCAGTATGGCTGCGTACGCTTCGGACGGGCCTTGCAGAGTCAGACTAGTACCGCCGCCTACAGCAACTGCCAGCATAAGCGCGAGTAGACCTTTTCTACTGCGTCTTTCCGATTTCTTCTTTGATTTTTCCTTGTGTTCGCTTGGTATAGATTGTATTCTCTCATATTTGTCGTTCATTCTGGTTAACATCCTCTCCGTTTATGACAGGTTATGCTGCGTTTTATAGCAATTTAGCTTCCCAGTAAATTACCCATTTCAGCCAAATTAGAAGCGAATAGAGCATTTATTATAGCATAAACGGCAGCCAGCGAACGTAGATCAGCAAGCCGACAATACCATGAATGCAATGGAATCTCAACGCAGATTACATCGCTATTTCTTAACGATATCGGCTTTCGCCTGGAAAGCCTGAATCACATCCGCATCCCCATCGAGTTGCCAGAGCTGTACCCTTTCAGACCGTAATAAAAAAAAGCCGTCCCCACAATCGTCAAACCTGCTGCAACACCAATCGCCTGCCACACAAATAACGGTTCCATCGAACGCAGCAAACCTATCGGCAAATAGCTGATAAAGCCGGCAGGAATAACCGTAAACAATATCAGCTTCCCCCAGCCGCTAAATATGCCCGTAGGATACGTAGAGAAAGCCAATAGCCCATTAAACACCTGCTGCCCGATACCCTCGGCATTCCCGATAAAAAAGGCAAGTGATTGCACCAGGACGACGAAAAATATAAAAATCAACAGCGCAATAAGCAGAGCCAGCATGAATTTAAATATCCCCGCCAATGACGTGTCTCCAAACAAACCATATACAAGCAGGGCAAACAAAACGTCACCAATAGCTGAAACCGACATCCGGCTGATCAGAATATGCAGCAGCACCGGCTTTGGCTGGGACAGAAATACATCCAATTGACCTGACGCGATCAACGAAGCCAACCGATAAGCATTGCCGAACAATACGGCCGACAAGCCAAACCCTCCTGCACTGACCGCCCACATCATCATAACGTCTTGCAGCGACCACCCGTTGACAACCTGGAATCTCTGGAAATACAATCCCCAGAATACAATCCACACCAAATTGTTCACTACCATCATGCCAGCAGTTAACATAAAGCTGATCCTGAATTCCATCGCACCTGCCAAATTTAATTTCCAGCAGCCCCATACGAATGCCATAAGACCTGCCGCTTGCTTGATCACTTGTTTGTCCCCCTCTCTGACTTCACAGATCATCACCTCAGGTCCCACCTGGCATCGACGTTCTTTTACCCGCCGTTCACATTTAGCTTGCGAACACCTCGGCGATAAATCATCCATACCCCTGTACCCAGCAGCAGGATCCAGCATATTTGCGTGAGCAGCATCGGAGCGAGGGATATATCTGCCCACTTTACAGCGGTTTTGGCAGGGAAATACAAGACGGTTTGGAATGGCAGCCAGCGACATACCTCCTGCAGCAGCTTGGGGAATAGCTCAAGAGGCATCAGCATTCCGCCTACCGTGAATAGCAGCTTATGGTACACAAATTCCAGTCCCCTTGTTTCTTCCACCCAGAACGCACAAAGAGCAAGAGCCATATTAAGCAAAAAATTAATCGTTATCGCACCAAGCGACATCAACAGAAAGCCCATCCAACCCCAGCCAAAATCAGGCCATCCGAAGATCGCAATGCCAAGCAGCCCGCCTATACTCAGATTAACAAGCAGTCGCACAGAGACCTCGCTAACATAACCTACATAATGAAATGCAATGTAGTTCAAGGGGCGCGTCAGCTTGTAGCCAACATCTCCATTCTTAACCTCTTCCTCCACCCGTGTCGCCAGACTCGGAAATGCTGTCGTGAGCGCCTCAGCAAACAAAATATACCAAATCATCTGTGCATAGCTATAACCCTCGATTAGTGAGGTTCCTTCACCTTGGTAGGTAACACTCCACAGCTGAATGAAAATATACATAATGAGAATAAGAAATATCGAGCGAATAAGGAAATCGTACACATAGGCAAAATGATTACGCAGCGTTACCCTGCCGATAGCCCCATACTTAAACAGCTTGCCGACGAACGATACACGTGGGCCCGGCGGTTTGTCAATATCAGCAGCATGGGGGTATGAGCCGCCTGCACCTGTATGTTTATTCAACGCTTGCATCATATGCGCGCTCCCCTCCTACTCAACGAATCCAGATTCTCTGGCATAAATATGGCTAATGATCTGATCCATCGGCGGATCTTCAATCGTAACATCGATAACCCGGTACTGGCTTACGATATGCGCCAGCACCTGCTCCATGCTGACAGCTGTCGTCTCGATAGACAGCTTTAGCGTGAGTCCGTCCTGCTGCAGCACTTCCACACCAGGAAAGCTGAAGCTCGCACCTGCCTCCTGAAGCTGCAGATGAATCGTCTTCACCGTCAGCAGCTCGCGCTTCATCCGTTCGACACCATCATCCAGAATAACCTCACCGTGGTTAATTACGACGACACGCTTGCATAACTGCTCCACGTCTCCCGCATCATGCGAGGTCAGAAAAACCGTCATGCCCTCCTCACGATTCATTTCCAAAATCAGCTCGCGAATTTTTTGTTTGACGATTACATCCAGACCGATAGTCGGCTCATCGAGAAATACAATTTTGGGTCGGTGCAGCATCGCGGCGGCAATCTCACAGCGCATCCTCTCACCCAAAGACAGCTTCCGTACTGGAGTGTGCAAATAAGGCCCCAACTCAAAACGGCGAACCAGATCATCGCGACGGCTGTAGAAATCGGAACGCTTCAATTCGTAGATTCGACTCATCAGCTCAAAGGAATCCAACGGCGGAAGGTGATACCACAGCTGGGACTTCTGACCGAATACGGAACCGATATGATAGGCCAGACGACTTCTTTCCTTCCAGGGACAATACCCCAGAACCTGCGCTTCACCCCCGGATGGATGCAAAATTCCCGTGAGCATTTTGATCGTCGTTGATTTACCGGCACCATTGGGTCCCAGAAAGGCGAGCATCTCACCCTGCTCTACCTGCAAATCCACACTGCGTACTGCCAGTTTTTCCGTGTATTGGGGCTTGAACAGCGATTGCATGCTCCCCAATAAACCCGTTGCTTTACGCTTCACGGCAAAAGATTTGGTCAACCCTGCTACCCGGATCGCATTCATCGTTTCATCCCCCTTTATTCCACTAACGCAGAAAAGACCTCGAGCAGCTTCGCCTTGGACAGGCGGAACTTACTCGAGGTCTTTTATCCCTACGGTGTAACGCAGCAGCCAGCTGCGTTCGACTTCGCTTGGTTCGAGCAGGCCGTTACCAGCCCTCGGATCCCTAGAAGTCCTTCCACATAATTTTTAATATACTAACATCGAATGTAAATAATTACAATAAAAATATAAATTTAGCATGTTCAGTGAACCTGATCTAATCGTTTAATCATCCGATAAAAAAGATGTCCACTGACCTGAACAACACCATCTTCGTTATATCCCTGCTTAACATATAGCTGCTTGGCAGACGCATTTTCCTGATCTACAAGCAGCATAATTTTATGATGTCCAAGCTCTATGGCCTGCTGTTGGAACAAGCGCAGCAGCTCGGTCCCGATGCCCCTGCCCTGATAGTCCGAATGAACAGCGATGGAATCCAAATAGTACTCATCCTCACGCGCTTCACGTTCAATGGTTTGTGTTGTGCTGCCGATCGCGGCCAGACGTTCAAGAAATGGACGATCCAGCTCCGCAGCGCGGCTGCCGTGGTAAGCAAGCATAAAGGCGATTACTCGCTGATCCTCTTCCAGGACCAGCACATTTTCGAAGCTGATCCGGCTCCCTTTTTCCTGAAAAAACTGCTCCAGCACCTGCAACGCATCCTCGACATCATCGGTTCCTGCCAGTGTGTGCACAATACCGCCTATCGCTGTATACATTAAACTGATAACAGCTGCCGCGTCTTCTTTTGTTGCCTGTCGTATCATGAATTTCCTCCTGAGGCCTGACTTACACCATAGTGAACCACAACCATGATCGGTTTGCAAACTAGCACCCGTTGTTCAAATGGCATCACCTTAACAACCGGGGTCCAGCCTGCAGGCTGCCAACTCCCGAACCGTCCACACTTATTGCTTGCCAGTGCCATATCATACAGTATCACACGAAAAGGGGGTTATCCTTATGTCCGTTATTTCCAATTACAATAAATGTATCAAATATTTAAATCGACGTGTCCGTATCAAATCCAGAAATGGAAATACCTATGTAGGAAAGATTGTCAAAGTCGATGGTAAAAGGGTACATCTTAAGGTTACTTCCGTCAATGATGGCAAGAAAGTCCATACCTCATTTTTCCCGTTTATTATACCGTTAGTCCTGTTTGATCTGCTTGCTATCGTATTGTTATTTTAATCGTCGATTATGCCCTGATTTTGACAGCAGGTTGTGACAGTATCCTTAATGGACTTGCTGTACGATAGAGTTATCAGAGAATACGAGCTGATGAAATCTATGAATCAGAAGGAGTAGGTAAGGTGAGCACTATTGTATCCAATGATGATGAGTCGAAGCAGCAGACGATTCCCAAGCTCACGATGAAGATGCTCTATGAGCGGGTTAAGATACAGGAGCGGGAGCATGCGGCGCTTAAACAACGAATCGAGTCCATGGAGCGGCAATTGACAGAGCAGCAGCTACTAATCGGGGAAGTCGCGGTTACGACTGAACGGCTTATGTGGATAAAATCTCTGAGCCGGGATCATGAATCCATTGAGGATTCAGAGACCATGCTGGAGACATCTACAGGTAAAGAAATGCTGGCAGAGACAGGAGCAGCGATTGCTCATGAAGCTGTCAAATACAATCTAATCCCTCGTTCCGAACGGCAAGTCGAGCCCAGGCGGAAGTTTTTGTGGTTCTTTTGAACACAACGATAAGGGTATCAGAAAAACAGAGTCAGACCGTGGCTCCACAACAGCCATCTCAAAGTACAGGCGCAAAACCAAATAGCCGAAGTAGGGAGCTAAGAACTCAGAAGCTATAGCATGCTTCCGAATCTGTTGGCTCTTTTTTTTCGTTCGAAACCCCTGATGATAAGAAAAGCTCCTGATCGGAGCCTATTCGACGAAGATACATCCGTATCTCTTAAAAAAAACCGGACTTTGCAGCCCGGTCCCACGTTCAGGCTATTATCTGGTTTCGCGGTGAATGGTATATTTTTTTAATCTGGGGCTGTATTTACGCAATTCCATACGTCCCGGTTGATTTCTTTTGTTCTTGGTTGTCGTGTAATTACGATCTCCAGTTTCCGTGCAAGCCAATGTGATGATTACTCGCAAGCTGTTCACCTCCTTCCAGTTCCGCTTTGCGGCCGTTGTAACCCTAATTCACTGCTGGACGGTCTCTAATTCCGGTTCCAGCATATTCGGGAGCTCGTCAACGAACAAGGTCCAATCCTGATGCATTTCCTCATCCGTCAATAAACAGGCGTCCAGGGAGGAGACGATTTGTGCCTTGTCCATCTCAATACCGATAAATACAACCTTATTAATACGATCACCATGGACCACATCCCAAGTCTCATTCAATTCGGGATCCTCCAGTTGGAGTGCTGCTTGCTCCTCCTCAGGAAGCGCGGCAACCCAATATCCGGCAGGACCAAATTGAACCGAAGGACCGGCTTGGCTTATATTTTGTGCGTAATCATTACGCGTTGCCAGCCACATCATCCCTTTGGCACGGACAATCTCAGCTGGCCACTCCGCCATCCACTCCATTAAGCGTTCCGGTTGAAAAGGTCTTATCCTTTCATATACAAAAGAAGAGATGCCATATTCCTCAGTTTCAGGTGTATGTGAAGGCTTTTCCATCTCTTTGATCCAGCCTGCCGACACGCTCGCTTCGTCAAAATTGAATAAACCGGTATTCAGTATTTCTGCCGGGTCCACCTGCCCTTGAACGGAACGAATCAGCTTGGCACGAGGCTGCAGCTTACGGAGAATTTGTTCAAGCTCCAGCAGTTCGTCCTCCTCTACGCTATCGCACTTATTAAGTATCAGCACATCGCAAAATTCGATTTGATCGATAAGCAAATCCACAACCTCACGTGTATCGTCTTCCCCAACAGCCTGGCTGCGCTCCAGCAGTGTTTCGCCGGATGAGAAGTCCTGCCAGAAGCAATAGGCGTCAACAACCGTAACCATACAATCCAGACGGCAAAATCGGGTCAGATCGATCCCATGCTCCTCATTCATATACGTAAAGGTTTGCGCTACGGGAACCGGTTCACCAACACCAGTGGATTCGATCAGGATATAATCGAAACGGTTTTCCTTAGCAAGCCTTTCAACCTCCCGAAGCAAATCCTCCCGCAATGTACAGCATATACAGCCGTTGGACATCTCCACCAGCGTCTCATTCGTACGTGATAAGCCGCCGCCGTTTTTTATAAGGTCTGCATCAATATTAACCTCACTCAGATCGTTAACAATAACAGCTACTCTCAGTCCATTTCGATTATTGAGTACATGATTAAGTAATGTGGTTTTACCAGAACCGAGATAGCCGCTCAGCACGGTTACGGGTATTTGGAATGGTTGCATGGTCAAGCTCCTTTTATATGTAATTATTACTATCATTATAAATTCAGAAGAAAGGCCAGAGAAAAAGGGGATACTGGCAGCGTTAACCACAGCTCTTAAGCATGCCCCTTCAGCAGTAACCGACCTTTTTGAATAGATTCTATGAATAGTTATTCATTCAATGCTTTTTTCAAAGCTGCCAAATTATTTTTCATCACGCCGATATAATCCAGCTTGTTCTTCTTGTCTTCATCCGTCAAGCCTTCCAAGGGATTGAGCACATCGGTTTTGGCTCCTATTTCTTTGGCAACGGTAGCCGCCACTTTAGGATCAACCAGTGTTTCGAAAAAGATCGTTTTCACTTGCTTTTCCTTCGCGAACTTCACAATGCCAACCATTTTGTCAGGGGATGGCTCTTGTTCAGGCGATAGTCCTGCGATAGGCACCTGAATCAATCCATACTCCTTGGCCAGATAGGCGAATGCAGCATGCTGGGTCACGAATTCTTTGCGTTTTGGACTTTTCAGATCCGTCTTGAAGGCTTGATCCAGATCCTTCAGCTTCGCTATGTAAGCATCGGCATTTTTCTTGTAATCGTCTTTATGGGCAGGATCGGCTTTCTCCAAAGCAGCCTGAATCGATGCTACTTCCTTTTGCGCCAGAACCGGGTTCAGCCATACGTGTGGATCGTGATCATCGTCGTGATGGTGCTCTTCCTGCTTGGCTCCGTCCTTGGCAGGTGCCTTCTGATCAGCTTCCTCTTCCTCTGGCAAGCCCTCCAACAAATCGATTCCCTTGCTGGCTTCCACCACAATCCTTTTATCATTAGCCGCACTTTTCAATGAAGCCTCGACCCAGCCCTCCACAATCCCGTTATAAACAAAAACGTCGGCCTCCTTGATCAGCTTCATCTCCTTGGCTGAAGGCTCCCAATCATGCGGCTCAACGCCTGAAGGAATCAAGCCGATCACCTCGGCATGCTCACCTGCCACCTGTCTGGTGAATTCAACCATCGGATAAAAAGATGCAGCAACCTTCAATTTCTTGCCGCTAAAGGCTGCCTGCGAATCGGAATTCCCACACCCTGCAAGCATTAAGCTTGATGAGATTGCCAATACAACTGTTGTTTTAAACCACGCGTTCATGATGCTTTCCCCCTGTTTCCTGAATAGATGGTTCTTTCATAAAACTGCGAGCCTCGCTATGAAATTCTCTTTTCTGTAAATCCATACTGGTATTGCGATTTTTGCCTAGCTTGATGATACATTTTTTAACCCCGATTCCGATTACCAGAAAAGTTAGAAGTACAAGTGCAATCGTGCCACCCGGAGGGGTGCTCCAGGCATAAGAGGCCGTCAGTCCGCTGAATACGCCGACCAAGCCGATGACCATGGATAACAGCAGCGCAGCTGCAAAGCTCGGGGCTATCCGGATCGCGAGTGCGGCAGGCAGAATGATCAAGGAAGAGACGAGCAGCACACCAACAATCGGCATAGCGGCAGCTACAATCATTCCCGTTAGAATACTGAAGGCAAGTGAAATCTGCTTGACTGGGAGACCGTTGGTTCGGGCTGTTTCCTCGTCAAACGTAATTTGGTATAAAGGTCTTCTCAGCGTATAAAAGAAAATCCCTCCGATCACAGCAACGCCCAGCATCATATAGAGCTCGGTTTCATTGACCGCCACCACCGAGCCAAACAAATAAGCAGAAAAACCTTTGTTAATGCTTTGATTCAAGCTCATCAGAACAACAGCGGTAGACAATCCGCCGATCATGATGATCGCAACTGAAATTTCACTATAGGTTTTGTATGATCGCCGTACATATTCAACCGCAATCGCGCCAAGCACAGCTACTGCAAATCCCATTAAAGCCGGATTCACTTGCAGAACGGCACCGGCTGCCACCCCGGCCAGTGAAACATGCGACAGCATATCAGCCATAAGCGCCTGCCGTCTAAGCATTAAGTACACACCCAGCACCGAAGCGATTACTGCGATGATTCCACCGGCGCAAAATGCCCGCTGCATGAAGTCGTAGTGCAGCATTTCCATCCTCCGTGCTCCTTTCTTTCCAGCTCAATGATGCGATCCAGATAGTGGCTAACCTCTGACAGCCCATGAGTGACCATGACAACTGTGCGACCATGTGCGTTCACCTGATGGTGCATCAGTTCATAAAACCCGTATCGGCTTTCCTCATCCATACCGGTTGTTGGCTCATCAAGTATGAGCAAATCCGGCTGCTGCGCCAGAGCCCTGGCTATACACAGTCGCTGCTTTTGACCACCAGATAGCTCTCCAATCTTCCGATGTCGCTGCTCCCACATGCCGACCTGACGCAGGGCACGTTCCGTGATTTCATGATCCTCAGGACGCAGCCTGCGCAGCCATGACCCTCTGGTATACCTACCCGACAGCACGAATTCGAGAATCTTGCTCGGAAATCCATTGTTAAATGAAGCGACCTGCTGGGGGACGTAACCGACTGCCAGCTTGTTCCCATCCTTATTGTAAGTGGATAGCCGGACCTCACCGCTCCATGGCTGCAGCAGACCAAGCACCAGCTTGAGCAGAGTGGTTTTGGAGGCGCCATTGGGTCCCACTACGGCCACGAACTCGCCGGAAAATAGTTCGATGTTGACGCCATCCAGACTCGGGATGTCATTATAGCCAAACACCACTTTATTCATTGAAGCAAGCAGCATAATACTCATGTTCCTTTCAAACGGATACAATGTCCTGCAAGGGCTTGTTATCGGGTTGTTGGCATTCCTCGCAGTATCCGTATATTTCAAATTGATGCTTCACCACCTGAAAATGCGCCGGAAGATTCGTCAGATGCTCCAGGGGGCAATAATCGAGCGGATAGATGTGATCACAGGACATGCATATCAGATGATGGTGATGATGCTTATGTCCATCGCAGCCCAGACGGAATTTCATTCCATCCTCAAAATTGAACTGCTCCAGCACTCCCAATTCCTGCAATAATCTAAGGTTGCGATAGACGGTATCAAAGCTAAGTCCGTGGTGCTTCATTTCCAGACTCTGATAAACTTCCTTCGCTGACAAAAAGCCGGATGCTTCTGCAAATAATCGCGCAAGCGTTCTACGCTGTCCGGTAATTCGCAGTCCATGATTGGACATCACCTGAATCGTACGCTCCACGCCCCGATCGATCACAGTACATTCCGCCTCCTAACTAATAAGTAATTATTACGATATGGCTGTTAAAAGAAAAGCTGCCGCATTGGGAAGCCGATTCGATGAGAACCTTCGTATGACATACCCATAATTCTACATTTGATGGCCAAAGACGTTAATAGTAATTATTACTTTTTTCATTCTATCAGCTGTGTTGGCTTTCGTCAATGATTTAATCGTAATTATTCCATAATGGGGGCTCTGCCAGGTTAAACGAGATCTGAGGTAGTCTTTTGGACATGATTAGAGGTTTAGGCGAACAGCCATGCAAGCAAAAGCGTGCTACCTACAGACGTGAGCAGCTGTTTACTTGCCAGCGTTGCGGCGAAGCGAATACCCAGTTCCTGACCGATGGTCCACAGTGTGACCAGACACGCTGTCAGTGTGGATGCCAAGTAAACCAGCAGGAACGTCTGACCTGCACTGAGCATAGTCAGAAAGCTGCCATTACCCTCGTTAAGTATCAGCAATCCGTCTTTGCGCAGTATGGAGAAAAGTATCGCAAATAGTCTGCATAGTCTGCCCCGGAAGGATGCTCCGTTCCAAGTGTGTAGGCCGGTGAGGTACTTAACGCAATCGCGTTCAAATCCAGCAAGCCGTAAGCATTACTCGTAAAGGACGGGGTAATAAAGCGCATTTCCTCCGGCCACAGCAAGAATGAAGCCCCTACCTCACTTCTTTCCAAAATAACGAATTGGGTCAAACCCATATCCTGCAAAGCAATACCGACGCCTATACCTGCCGGTCCGGCTCCAACGATAATACAATCAAATCGATCCATTCCTAAATCAACTCCTGATTTATGTTTATTTTAATAGTAATAATTACAATTTAAATGTATTAAAACATTTTTTTTTTCAATAGGCAAGCCTTGTTTACACAAAAATAGAACCGTACTCGCGAGAGTCATCATTCATTTCTCTCTGCAGCACAGCTCTCCCAAGGATTCTTGCCCCAAAAGCTTATACCAAACGTCAATTTATGGATGAAGTTTAAACGAATGAGTCATACTATGGTCATCTTAATGCCATTTGAAGGAGCGACCGCCATGATTAGTAATCGCGAGCTGAAGAATGAAATCGAGCAATTAAATGAACAAAATCAAGGCTTGACACAGGAATTGCAATCGATAAAAGAAATGCTTCAAAACCAAGTCAACAACAGCGGCCAGTCAAATTGGAATAGCGGGTCAAATTCAACTGGTGGTCAAGCAAAACAAGCCAACGGCGGTGGCCGCTCATCCGGAGATAACTCAAAGCAGTCCGGCGGCGGCAATGATTCTTCCGGGGATAATTCAAAGCAGGCCGATAGCGGCGGCAATGATTCTTCCGGCAGTAATTCAAAGCAAGCCGATAGCGGCGGCAATGATTCTTCCGGCAGTAATTCAAAGCAAGCCGATAGCGGCGGCAATGATTCTTCCGGCGGTAATTCAAAGCAAGCCGATAGCGGCGGCAGTGATTCTTCTGGCAGTAATTCAAAACAGGCCGATAGCGGCGGCAGTGATTCTTCCGGTGGCAGCAGTTCTTCCTGCAGCGATTCAGAACAAACCGATGGCAGTGGCAATCAAAGCGGCAGTTATGATGGGTCCAACGGACAAGATAGTGATTTTCAAGCTATTGCCCAGGACTTTTCCAAGCTCAAGGATTTAACCAGTCAGTTGGAATACAAAATGCAAAGCTATATATCCAATCAAACCTCAGGCAAACCACTTAAAGAAGAAGATGTGATTAATCTGGTTCTTGCGATGATGAACGGAATGATCGATTGGACCACAGACCTCATGTCCCGACAAAATCAACAATCAGGGCCTTTGCAATAAATGGTGTCAGCTCCTGCGAGGCAGCCAAAGTTCCTTACATAGTCAGCCCACAGTGTGAGCAAAACTTCGTATCCGCATCATTGGCGGTCCGGCACCCCTGGCAAATAAGGCGAATTTCAGCCGCAGATGCTTTCTCTTCATATGAGCTTGTAAACGAATATCCACAAGCCGGACAAAATTTAACCTCACTGGCAACAACCTTGCCGCAGCGGCATTCCTTCATATGGCGGGCTTGTTTGATTTTCAGTTCAATGGACTGGATTTCCTGTCGCAAGGCGCTAATGTGCTGACAATGGGCGGTCACTTCCTTGTCCGCCTGTTTCCAATTGCCCGCCGTATAAGCTTTATATACCGCTTCCCCAATGAGCTTGCTTGTCTTCTCTTGCTCTTTTTCCTTGGCTGTAATTTGCGTACGCAGTTTAGTGGTCTCGACCGTCTGCTGCGCTTTTTTGGCTGCGCCCGATGCACCTTGCTTCATCCTATCAAAAAAAGACATGAGACATCTCTCCTTCACCTCGTAGTTCTTCCTACTACAAAGCTATGAAGCAAAGACAGATCCTCATGCCCATTATTAATAAATTAACCGATTTTGTTTATTCCCCCTACCGCTTTTGCTAAAAAAACCGGCGCAGCAACGAAACACCCAACAACACGATGACAATGACGCATATGAGCAGCAGCCTTTTTTCCTGCTTGTCAAACTTATTCATCAGTTCATCCACTTCCCTTATACTTCGCTTTTTGTACTACTATGGGTGGGTCTGTAATAGGGATTCCAGAACGACAGCCACACCATCCTGATCGTTGGTTGCTGTCATTAGCTTTGCCTTTAATTTCAACTCGTCAATGGCATTGCCCATGGCTACCGGATACCCACACATATCAAACAGCTCAAGATCATTATAATCATCTCCAAAAACCATCACATGATCAGGGTGTATGCCTCTGCGTGTCAATACAGGCATCAGGGCAGCTGCTTTGGAAACACCGGCATTCATAATCTGTATCAGTCGGCCTTTATCCGTCAACATGATTTTGACTCGATGTCCAAATTCAAGATTCAGCTCGGTATAGATATCATCGTCATTCGATAGCAGCATTTTGGAAAGCAAAAATTGATTCATCTCTTCTCGTTTGCATACTTCAGGAAACGGGGTACCGTCCGGAAAACCAAGAAGAATGGCATGCTCAGGGGTCAAACTGCGATTGCAGTGCATCGTACCCTTTACTTCAAATGATACGATTTGTCCCGAATTCCGCCTCATAATCGCCTCATAGAGCTCAAGCATCGTCTGCTGCTCCACCCATAGATGGTCCTCCATATCGTAAGCAGAATCAACAGTATGGGCACCGTTATAGTAGATTATACAACCCATTTCCAGCATCTCAGGGGGTAAAAGCATACGCAAAGACCTCGCAGGCCTTGCTGTAGCAATGATCATATGAATACCAGACTGATAACAAGATATGAGGGCTTGAAGACTGCGTGCTGATACTTCGCGACGGCTATTCAAGAGCGTTCCATCCAAATCCAAGACAACAGCCTTAATTACATCCATCGTGACCTCCAGGGGAAAATTTTTACTATGATATCACAGAGGCTCCGCAATGTAAATCAATTAGTCTAGCGAAATAGATTGTGGCGGTTCTGCTAGTTTATTTGTTACAATATGACATGCACACAATAGTTGAGAATCAGTGTGTCAACGAAAGGAAGAGCCGACAGTGAAAGGTTTTATACTCGATTTGGATGGGACTTTATATGATGGGGATGCGCCTATTCCCTATGCGCCGGCATTTATTGAATGGCTGCGCAGCCATCATTATCCCTATTTATACGTAACGAACAACTCGTCGCGTACGCCAGAGCAGGTGGCAGCGCACCTTCGTAAAACTGGTATTGAGGCTTTGCCGGAAGAGGTGCTTACCTCATCCCAGGCAGCCACACTTTATATGCAGGAGCGGGCCAGCAGCAAGCAGGTATATGCGATTGGAGAAACAGGGCTTCAGCAGGCATTGCAGGATGCGGGCTTTCAGACGGTTGAGCCAGGTGCTCAACCAGCCTTTGTTGTGCAAGGGATCGACCGGGAATTCAGCTATGCAAAGCTGTCAACGGCAGTTCGATATATTCGTGGTGGCGCAGCCTTTATATTGACCAATCCCGACCATCTGCTGCCAATGAACCATGAGCTTCATCCTGGTGCAGGCTCCATTGCCGCAAGTATAGAGCGAGCCAGTCAAGTGGAACCGACGATTATTGGCAAGCCGTCTCCGATTATTATGAATTATGCTATTGCCAGACTGGGCCTGCCATCCAATCAAATATGGGTCGTCGGCGATAATCTGCAAACCGACATACAAGGCGGATTAGCCGCGGGCTGCCGAACCGCACTTGTGCTTACCGGCCTTGTGAAGTCAAGTACGCTGGAAGCACATGAGCAGCGTACCGGTATTCGGGCAGAGCTTGTCTGTGACCATTTGATGATGCTGGCCGAAGCGCTAAGCCAAGAAAAAGAGGGTTGATCAGATGAACCCTACAATAGTCAGTCTTATACGCCATGGAGTAACGGATGTCAACCGCGAGCCTATATTTCAAGGACAAATGAATAATCCGTTAGCGATTGAAGGAACCCGTCAAGCCCAGCTGCTGGCAGCGCGGTTGTCATTTGTGAAGTTTGATGTGGTATACAGCTCTGATCTGCTGCGTGCCGTGCAAACAGCCGCCATTATCGTGAAGCCGCACGACAAGGAAATTCGAACCTCCTCCCAGTTACGGGAAATTAACCGTGGCGACTGGACAGGAATGAGCTACAAGGCTTGCGCTGCAGCCGATCCTGCGGGATGGCAGGCTAGTCGGGTCAATCCGGAATTCCGCTCTCCGGGCGGAGAATCCTTCGTAGACCTGCACAAGCGGGTTGTTGCAGAGATTGAACGCATCGCCCTGCTCCATCGCGGGATGCATATTGTCATTGTTACACATGGAGGTCCAATTCGCGCCTTCCTGCGTCACGCAGTTGGACTTCCAGCCCATCATATGCAATCATTCCAGGCAGCGAATACGTCCATCAGCCGCTTTAAGCTCGAAGACCAGCAGTGGTCGCTGCTGCAATTTAACGATCATGCCCATCTTGAGCCTATCAGCGTTGTATCAGGATCCTGATGTACCCCGCGCCAACTGGATACCTTGTCAGATGGGTTCGATGCCTAGCATAGGGATATATGAAGAATGAAGCCTCCATTCCCGCTTTGCAGCGATCTGGAGGCTTCATTCTTTTCAAATATGGTAACTACGCCTGTTCATCCAGGGGAAGGCCTTCTTCGCTCAGGCGTCCTTCCTTGGCATCCTTCGCCAGACGCTCCAGCCAGCGCAGCTGGGTGAGGCCATGCTCATAAGAGCAATACATCATATGCAGTACGCCGCGCGGCACGATCGGAATATGCTCCTCATAAAGATCCTTCATTTTGCGATTCTTCAGCTTTTGTTCTTCGATTTTCTTTACAATAATCTCATAGATTCTGCCTTGATCCCCATAACCCGAGAACATTAATGCCGTTACCATCGGATAATAGACAGGGGATTTTTCCTGAAATTGTTGCAGCAGCAGCTCTTGAAACAACAGCTTGCCGGATGGTGAAATCCGATATATGGTCCGATCCGGCCTGCTGCTGTCCTTGACGGTTTCAACGGTCTCGATATAGTCATTTTTTTTCAACTGCTCGATCGCATAGTACAAGGAACCGTCACGCATTTTGATATAATGATGCATTTCACGTTCCATCATCGTCTGCTTGATTTCATAGGGATGGCTTTCTTTTTCCATTAATAGTCCGAGAATAACCAGCTTCATGGACATGGAGCAATCACCTTATTCCTGATAATTTCGAGTACTGACATTACGCCTTTTGCTTCGTATGCGCCGGAATTTCCATCCTCGCCTTACCCATCAGCAAAATACAGATCAAGGCAGCAACCGCCATTAGCAATGTACACTGAAAAACAATAGCAATCGAATCTGCCAGCCCAACCGTCAGCTTTTCCAACACTTGCGGTGGAATCTTGGCTCTAACCTCAGGCTGCAAAAGCGCTCGAGGATCGATTTGTGACATATTGGAGCCCGGAAGCAGCTCAGTCAGCCGCGAAGTCAATGCGCCCGTCTGCACACTTCCAAGTACGGTCACCCCGATTGCCGAGCCGATCGAACGAAAGAAGGAAACCATAGATGTCACGGTGCCGCGGAACTCAAAGCCGACATTATGAAGCGATGACATCGAAACCACCGGAAAGGATGCCCCGATCCCCAGACCCATAAGAATCATATAAACGATAACCAATGGTCGTGGCGTTAGCTGTGGAGTCGTACCTCCAAATATACCATACAGCGATTGGACCCACGCAGGTGAATAATAGGACAACGTCGATAACAACGAGGTTGCTATAAGCAGAAGTGCACACGATACGAGCAATATATTACGGTAAGGCAATTTACTAATAAAACGGCCCCCGAATACGCTGCTGACGACAACACCCAGCATCATCGGAGTCAGCACTTGCCCTGCACTGGAAGCCGAGCCTTGATAAACGCCCTGAATGAACAGAGGAATATAAGAAGCGGCAGACATCAGAATCGCTCCATAGAACAGACTGGCTCCCATACTCGCTGTAAACAATTTATTGCGGAACAATTTAAGCGGTACGACGGGATCAGATACTTGGGTCTCGATCCAGAGAAATAACGCCAGCAGAATGACAAAACCGCTGAATAAGCTATAGCTCTGCAGAGAGTTCCAGGCGAACTCCTTGCCTCCAAGCTCTAACCCGAACATCAGGCACAACACGGAAGCAGCAAAAGTAATCGTCCCCCACCAGTCGATCTTTTGATTCGGATTATTAGGCAGTGTCGCGTGATAAAATAAAGTGATCAGCAAAAGAGAGACCACACCAAGCGGCAAGTTAATGAAAAATATCCATTTCCAATTCACATAATCCGTAAAATAAGCACCAGCCAGCGGCCCCAACACACTCGAAATACCAAAAACGGCACCGAACAAGCCCTGCATTTTACCCCGTTTCTCAGGAGGAAACAGATCAAATACGATAGTGAATGTAATCGGCAGCAGAGCGCCACCGCCTATGCCCTGAATCGCTCGATAAACGATCAATTGGAACATACTCGTTGAGGTCCCGCATAAGGCAGAGCCGATCATGAACACGACCAAGCCAAGCAGGAAAAATTTCTTGCGCCCATACATATCGGACAATTTACCGAAAATCGGCATCGATACGACATTGGCAATCAAATATGCGGAGAATACCCACACAAACTTGTCCAAGCCACCAAACTCACCGACAATCGTTGGCATCGCCGTGGAGACGATCGTTTGGTCTAGTGAAGCCAGGAGCAATCCCAGCATTAATCCGACGATCGTCAGACGGACGTTAGATTTTTTGTTAACCATCATTTCACCCTCATTTTTACTTTTGTACTTACGTTAATTATTATATTCAAATTTGAGTAATTAACAAGTGATTAATCAAAAATTAACAAGGAATATCGGCTCATTTTTTAGAAATTCCCTTATTTAGGTTTGCTCCTCGCTGCCATGTGTCATATAATGTCTATATTGAGAAATTGTATTTATATTATTGGGTAAATCGATAAAATTTATCTATTTTTCAAATCGGTTTGTATACCCACCTAAGGCACAACTTTTTAGAGAGGAGGGTCTGATCAAGTGAATTTGAACCAACTCGAAACGTTAATTACGATTTCCAAAACCATGAGCTTCCGCAAGGCGGGCGAGTTGCTCAATCTCACACAGCCAGCTGTATCCGCCCAGATTAAAAGTCTGGAGGATGAGTTCAAGACCGTACTTATTGACCGTAACCAGCCAGTAACCCTGACCGATAGCGGACGAATATTTCTCGAACATGCAGAATTAATTTTGCATACGGTTGAGGATATGAAGGAACGACTGAACGATTTGAACCATACGCCGCAAGGCCATATCCATCTGGGGACAACTACCTCCATTGCCATTCAGATTTTACCGCGTGTGCTGTCCTATTTTCAAAATCAATTTCCATTGATCAAAACGACGATCCACTCGATGACAACCTCACAAATCATGCATAGCGTCGAAAATGGTACCATTGATATCGGCATTACGTACTTATTTGAAAAACAGCCTTCACTCGAAAGCTCGGTGCTGTACTACGATACTTTCGAATTGGTCGTATCACCTAATCATCCGCTCAGCCGCTACGCTCACGTACCTATAGAGAGGCTGCATGACATTTCGTTAATTATGCTTTCGCCTGAAACAGCAGGCCGCAGGTTTGTCGATCAAATTTTCAAGCAGCTTAACATCACCCCGCAAATCGTTATGGAGCTGTCCAGCAGCGAAGAGGTAAAACGAATGGTCGAGCTGAATTTAGGAGCTGCGATTATTTCGAAGATGTCGATTGCTAACGAGCTTCGTTTGGGTACCCTAAAGATGGTTAAAGTTCATGAGCTCGAAATCAGCCACCCTGTCGGCGTTATATATAAATCCGGACGCTATTTAAGCTCGGCGCTGCATCAATTCTTACTGGATTTAAAAGGCATGCAAGAAATACAATTTATCGGATCGGAGTGAATTTTAATGAAATTCGATTTACACACACACCATGAACGCTGCGGCCATGCCGTGGGCACCATACGCGATTATGTCGAGGCGGGTATTCGTCACGGACTATCGGTAATCGGGATCTCTGACCATTCTCCCTATTTCGGGAGTACGAAGGAACGGGAACAGCCGGGTATTGCAATGGGCAAAAGCGAGTTCGCAATCTATATTGATGAAGTGTTGAAGCTCAAGCAGGAATACAGCGGAAAAATCGATGTGCTGCTGGGCGTGGAATCCGATTTTTTCCCTGAGCATGCAGAGCTGTATCGGCAAATATATGAGCAATACCCTTTTGACTACATTATCGGCTCCGTTCATTTGTCCGGGGGTACAAGTATTTTCAACAAAACCCGTTTCCAGGGACTAACCGATGCTCAGCTCGTTGAACAAAAAGACATTTATTACGGTCTGATTGAACAATCGGCTCGCAGCGGTATTTTTCAAATTCTTGGGCATATTGATGCGATGCGCGCTTACTTTGTTCCTTTCTCGGCGGTACCGACCGATTCCGTGGATCGTACCCTCCAGATCATTGGCGAGAACGATGTCGCAATCGAGATCAACACCTCCGGCAAAACCAAAGCCTGCGGCGGCTGGTATCCGGTTGATGAGGTTCTTGAACGGGCGCTTCATTACGGAGTCAGAGCTACCTTCGGATCGGATGCCCATGTGCCTGAGCGTGTAGGCGATGACTGGGACGAGGTCAGCAAGCGTTTGAAGGAGATCGGCTTTAAAGAATGGGTGTATTTCAAACAAAAGGAACGTCAAATCGTCCCTTTGTAAGTTCAAATGAGGAAGACCTACAACCAGTCCGCAAGTCGGGCTGGTTTTTTTCATACAATATGGCAACTCTGTGTATTACCTTATTATACAATAAGTGGTACAATACCCCTATTACCCTATTCGATGGGACATTAGGAGAGTTACATATGAACTTACATAGAGGGCAAAAAGTTGATATCACCAAGCAACGGGGATTTCATGATATCAAGGTACAAATAAGCTGGAAGTCTTTGAATCCCGATATGGAGATTGATGCGTCAGCATTTTTACTTTCTAGCTCAGGGAAGTGTGAGCAGGACGAAAATTTTATTTTTTACGGGAATCCCGTTAGTTTGGACAAAGCGGTTTCTTACACCGCTAATGATCATCTTTCACAAGTCGATTTTATGCTTTCCTGGAACAAGCTGAACCCTTCCCACCAAAAAATTGCTATCGCTTTGACCATCCACGAAGGTGATCATTTAGGATTTCATTTCAATCAGGTATCACAAATTCGTCTTGATATTATCCATTCAACCACCTTACAAACTTATTATACCTTTGAGCTTGGTTCAGACATGACGCTAGAAACCGCTATTGTTGCTGGCGAGTTCTACCTCCATAATGGAGACTGGAAATTCAATGCTATTGGCAGTGGTTTTTTCGGTGGATTAAAAGATCTCTGTACCAATTACGGATTACAGATTTCTGATGATTATCCAACTGAACTCGAAGACATCAACCCATTGACAAAATCAGAAGTTGCAGTCGCAAGCAGTACAGACATTAAGGATCTTTCCTATACGCAATTAAGTAAAGAGGAAACTGCTGCCATGCAGAAATCTCCAACGGTTGTTACTGAATTAGTATGGAACAGCTCTGAGGATGACTTGGACTTCTATTGTTTTTATGTAACAAAGGACAATAAAGCCGGGAAAGTATACTATAATAACTTAGGAAATAGTCAAATCTCTCCATACATCGTGTTGGACGGAGATTCAAGGAGTGGAGGAACAGAAAGAATCACGTTCCATCGCACAGAGCATATCAAGTATGCCTTGTTTGCAGCTTATCACGAACTCTCAAGTCGAGTCGGTAGTTTCATCAGTATGAAACCCCATATGATAGTAAGCAATGCTTCTGGTCAAAAAGTTATGGCAAATTTGCTTAAAAAAAATAACTCCTCTTCTTGGGTAGTCTTTGCTTGTATCGATTTCACAGACGATAATCAAATGAAAGTGATCCATATTGAAAAATACTCAGGCTATAATTCAGAAAAATCTCCAATCCTTTATCTGGATGGAACATTTCTAATGGATAAAGGCCCTGAGGAATTCAAGAGCTATGATGATGATATCTCTGATCCGGAATTCGATCATAAATTGGATTACGCTCTCAGGAATAGGAATCGTGTGTTAGATCAAGTCTCAGAGTATGTGAAAATAGCCGATATAATTAAAAAAAAGAACCCTAACCAATTTATACAATTCAAAGATAATAATCTACATCTTCTTGAAGCTTATATAGATAGTCTTGTAACTGTTGAAGATATGGTTTATCTCACGCAATTTATCCCTTTAATAAAGGAAGACCAAATAGAGCAAATCAAACTATTATATGCCGAATTGCGCCCCTAGCAAATAACAAATACCCCTTACTCCGCTGAAATCGTGGAATAAGGGGTATTCGCCATTGCTATTGAATCTGCGTATGATGAGTCACTTCATATTGAGGCTGCTGGGTTGTCGACCTGGAGTTTCCTCTCACCCATCTAACCAGTAAATAAATAATCGGTGTGCCTACAATAGACATCATGATCTTGACGCCGAACTCCGTACCTGTAGCCGCCACCATGTCGGGAATCGGCATAATTCCGATAAACCCGATCACGAAAAACACCGAAGTATCGAGCAGCTGACACGTAATCGTCGCCACATTGCTGCGCAGCCAAAGATGCTTACCATTGGTTTTCTCTCTCAGACGAGTGAATAGATACACATCAATATTTTGGCTGATCGAATAGGCCACTAAGGATGCGAGCACAATTCTTGGAACACCGCCCAGAATCGTTGCCAGCTCGGCCTGATTCTCAAAAAACACCGCCGAAGGCATATGAATGACGAGTGTGAACGCTCCAACCATGCAGGCATTCATAAACAACCCGATCCAGATCGCCTGCCGCGCGACCTTTCTCCCCCATATTTCCGATATGGTATCGGCAATGATAAACGTAATCGGGTAGAAGAAAATACCGGCTGTGACATCGGCAAAGCCGACATCGACAATTTTAATCGCCACTATGTTGGCAATCATCAACGACGAAATAAAGACTGCCATCAATAAAATCAGCTTTTTTGTCGTCCCATCTATCGGCAGATAAGGGATTGCCCCTCCTTTTGATAGATCACTTGCTGTACGTCTTGATTTGTTCATGCGCTTACCTCCATAGTTTTGTTTATAGACAGGATGGTCGCGAACTGTCTTGGTACACTATACAATAAACCTTTCATTTGAACAATCTTAAATATCGATCAAACCCTAATGCCCAGCTTTATCTGGGAGCTCGCCTACCCATAAGCAAGGCCAACAGGAATCCGTACATAGCGTGGCCCACAAGCCAGACCGTGATCGCGCTCACATCATAAATGGCTGGTGTTTTGGAAGATAACATGGTAGTCAGATACAGCACAGCACCGACGATTACGCTCCACAGAACAAAGGTTTGCACAATTCGCTTGGCATAGTCTTTACGTCGAATGAGTTTGTAAAAAACGAGAGCTACAACGGCCGAGATGATCATATGTATAGAAAATTCAGTCGCTTCAGTCAAAGTCAAATCTCGCAGCACAGGTACATAATCCACATTCAGCAAAAGTGTATATACCCTTATTTTCCATTCAAATTCCACGATTCTAAAAAAAATTCCAATGAATAAACCGGCTCCAATGCCAGCCCAAATCGCTCTTTGCATAATAACTTCCTCCCCCTGCCTTATGAATATATTTTACCGCGTAGAGGGCTGTGATAGCAAAATTAGTACTTTCCAGTATTTACACATGCCAGAATCCTGCCAAATGAACTTTTCCCTCCGAATAGAGTTAGTACTAACTTCACTTAAGAGGGGAAGAACAGCATGAAAAAATCAGCTTCGTACATAGCGCTTGGACTTGTTGTTTTTGTGGGAGGACTCGGTTCGGGAATTTCGTTGGCTTCTGGGAAGATACAGCAGGTAACCGCTGATTTGTCCCCATTTTATTGGAAGGCGGGAGATACCCGTTATTCAGCGCAGGATGGATATAACGATGGGACTGAGCAGCTTCCGGGAAGCATGAACTATAAAGGCACCACCTACATCCCTATCCGCCTGGCAGCCGAAACGCTTGGGTACGAGGTGGGATGGGACGACTCCTCGAAAACAGCCACCTTCATCGATCCGGCTCAAAGCGATGATCCTGGTCTGGACCTGCCTGCGCCATCCCAGACGGATTATGCGCCTAACACGGCGCTGCTCAAAACCTCTTCCGTCATGCTGGAGAAAGCAGATAAAAATGCAGCCGTTCTGCAGACGATACCAGCGAGTGCCAAAGTAACCGTCACGGCGGAGGTCAATCGGGAATGGCTCGCGATTACCGTTAACGGCCGACAAGGCTATGTATCTGCCGCAGCGACGGATTACCGGTTCAAGACGGACCGGCCCGCGTGGGAGCAAAAGGCCGATGCGGTGATTACCACCGGCCTAAAGTATATAGGCACACCTTATCAGTTCGGCGCCTCCCCCAAGCAGACAGCTACGTTCGATTGTTCGTCATTCACACGGTATGTCTTTGGTGAAAACGGAGTGACGCTTCCACGGGTTTCCAGAGAGCAAAGCCAGATTGGACAAGATGTAGCTATAACCAAAATTCGCAAAGGCGATCTGATTTTTTTCACGACACCACAACGAAAAAATGAATCGGGACTCCAGCGGATCGGACATGTAGCCATCTATCTTGGAGACAATAAAGTGCTGCATACGTACCGGGTAGGTATTGGCGTCATTGTGACGGATCTGGACGATACATGGAAGGGACGCATCATTTCGGCTAAGAGAGTCGTAACTTGAACACCGAGACTTATTCGTTTAAACTGCTCCTCGAGGCGGTTTACATGAATAAGTCTTTTTTATTTATATTGATTTTAATTTAAGAATTGTTATCATATAGTAGAATGAGCTTCATTAATTTAACATAAGAGGTGATTTTATTTGACTACAGACCATAACCATCTAACGACCAGCTGGGGCGCCCCGGTCGGAGACAATCAGCATTCAATGACAGCCGGATCACGCGGTCCCACACTCATTCAAGACGTACACCTTTTGGAAAAATTGGCTCATTTTAATCGAGAACGCGTTCCTGAGCGTGTTGTTCATGCCAAAGGTGCCGGTGCACATGGATATTTCGAAGTGACTCATGACTTGTCCTCCTATACCAAGCTGAACTTTTTATCAGAAATCGGCAAGCGCACACCGATGTTCATTCGTTTCTCTACGGTTGCCGGCGAGCTGGGTTCTGCTGATACGGTTCGTGATCCACGTGGGTTTGCCGTTAAGTTCTACACCGAAGAAGGAAATTATGATCTGGTTGGCAACAATACGCCGGTATTTTTTATTCGAGACGCCATTAAATTTCCTGACTTTATACATACGCAAAAGCGCCATCCGCAAACACATTTGAAAAACCCTGATGCGGTGTGGGACTTCTGGTCTCTTTCTCCGGAATCGTTGCATCAGGTGACCATTCTTATGTCCGATCGGGGTATTCCAGCCACGCTTAGACATATGCACGGTTTTGGCAGCCATACCTTCAAATGGGTGAATGCCGAAGGGCAGGCCGTTTGGGTAAAATATCACTTCAAAACGGAACAGGGCATCAAGAATCTTGATGTCAATCTTGCTGCCAAGCTTGCCGGTGATAATCCCGATTATCATACCGCGGATTTATTTAACGCCATTGAACAGGGCGATTTCCCGGCTTGGAAGCTGTATGTACAAATTATGCCGCTGGCGGATGCCGATACGTACCGTTATGATCCGTTTGATGTGACGAAGGTATGGTCGCAAAAGGACTATCCCCTGATCGAAGTTGGCCGAATGGTATTGGATCGCAATCCAGAAAACTATTTTGCCGAGGTTGAGCAAGCTACGTTCTCACCTGGCTCTTTTGTTCCAGGAGTTGAAGCTTCACCGGATAAAATGCTGCAGGGTCGCCTGTTCGCCTATGCAGATGCTCATCGTTATCGAGTTGGCACGAACCATAATACTTTGCCGATCAACCGTCCCCACACAGAAGTGAATCATTATCAGCGTGATGGTCAAATGACTTCTACCAGCAATGGCGGTAAATCCGTGTACTACGAACCGAACAGCTATGGCGGTCCGAAGGAATCTGCGGAAGCCAAACCCGCCGCTTTCGCGGTATCCGGTCTTGCGAACAGTGTAGCTTATGACCATGATGATCACTATACACAAGCGGGCGACTTATACCGTCTTTTGAGTGATGAAGAGCGTATACGATTGGTTAACAATATTGTTGGCGCCATGAAGCCTGTTGATAACGATGAAATAAAATTGCGCCAGATCGGGCACTTCTATAAGGCTGACCCCGAATATGGGCAACGTGTCGCAGCAGGGCTTGGTTTAACCATTGAGTAAGTAGACCATCTGCAATTATCCATATATTTGAATTTGAATAACAAGAGAGGCCTCCCTTAAAAATCAAGGGTAAGCCTCTTTTTATTGTCACGGGATAGATAGCCATAGGAATTGTTCAGAAATTGTCCAGAAGGCTTTGATATACTAGGGACACGTTCAAAAGGGAGCGTCGTTGACTCGGAATTTGTCAGATGATGCTGTCCTGTTAAATCGAAATAGGAGTGAATGTGGATGAAACTATCTTTAAGTGAAGCCAGGTCCGTGAACAAGATTGAGATATCCAGGAAAAGCATCAGTACCTATTGTGTCAAGATTCACGGAGTCCCTGTAAATCGAATTCAAGAGGAGGAAATTAGTTATACTTGGAGCAGTAAGCAAGAGGCATTAATATGTGCAAGAGGCATCGGCAAAATGTTCAATCTACCTTCAGAGCTTATCCTCATTGACTCGGGTATTTAATAACACCATACAGCAGCAAACAGGACCTAAGCTCATATCGCCTCAGGTCCTTTTTTGCCATTCAACCGTTCTAATTATCGCTGCTTCCCAGCTGATATCCAACGGCCCGCTTCCAGCCCGCAACGACCGCCTCGCGTTTCACTTCATCCATACCCGGCTCGTATGCACGGTCAAAGCCCTTGAGTTGCTCCAGCTCGGAAACATCCTGCCACACGCCAACCGCAAGGCCTGCGAGAAATGCAGCTCCGAGCGCTGTGGTTTCTATCACCTTGGGACGTGTTACCGTCACGCCAAGCAAATCAGCCTGAAACTGCATCAAAAACTCATTGCGGACTGCACCGCCGTCTACTCGCAGCTCGCGCAGATGTATGCCTGACTCAGCTTCCATAATCTGCAGCACATCCTGACTCTGGAAGGCAATCGATTCCAGTGCAGCCCTCACGATATGCGCTCTCTTCGAAGCACGCGTAAGTCCCGTTATCATTCCTCTTGCATCCGGCTCCCAATAAGGCGTGCCAAGACCTGTGAATGCCGGCACAAAATATACGCCTTCCGTATGCTCTACAGATAACGCAATTGCCTCTGTCTCAGCAGCATCACCGATAATACCCAATCCATCACGCAGCCATTGGATAACCGTACCGGCATTAAAGACGCTGCCTTCGAGCGCGTAATAAACCTTGCCGTTCAGCTTCCAGGCGATTGTCGTAATCAAGCCGTTTAAGGACATAACAGGCTTCTCGCCGGTTTGCTTCAACACGAAACAGCCCGTACCATAGGTGTTCTTGGCCATGCCTTCAACAAAGCAGCCCTGTCCGAATAAAGCTGCCTGTTGATCTCCTGCCGCTCCGGCAATCGGAATACTGAAGCCATCGCCCAGAAGTTGCGTGTGCCCATATACTTCACTCGAGGACCTCACCTCCGGAAGCATCGCAAGCGGAATATTTAAATCTCTTAGGATGTCCTCATCCCACTGCACCGTATGAATATTTAGCAGCATCGTGCGCGAAGCGTTCGATACGTCCGTCACATGCTGACGCCCTTCGGTCAGCTTCCAGATCAGCCACGAATCGATCGTGCCGAACAGCGCATCGCCACGCTCCGCTTTTTCACGAATATCCGCATTTGAATCCAGCAGCCACTTGAGCTTGGTACCGGAGAAATAGGCATCCAGCAGCAATCCCGTTTTACTGCGAATGGTTGGTTCCCAGCCTTTAAGTTTAAGCTCATCGCACATTGCACTTGTTCTGCGGCATTGCCATACGATGGCCCTATGAATCGGCTTGCCTGTTATACGATCCCAAACAACTGTTGTTTCACGTTGATTCGTAATTCCTATCGCTGCAATATCTTCGATTGAAAGCGATCTCACTGCCTCGCGAAGAACCTTAAGCTGTACTTGCCATATCTCTTCAGCGTCGTGCTCAACCCAACCAGATTGTGGAAAATATTGGGTAAATTCCTGTTGAGCTGTGCTGACTATCACACCCTGAGGATCAAATACAATCGCTCGACAGCTTGTTGTCCCTTGGTCAATTGCAACGACATAACGCGGTTTTGTCATCGTGTCTCTCCCCCATTTCAACCCTATTCACGCGCATATTAGTTTTCAAGAAGCAATCTACCACATCCCGTTTTTAACTGTCAACCTTAAGTTATGCCACGTTACTACCCGGCGACAATTGCAATCCCATTATTGATTAATCACCCGTCTCATGATATGATGACGGTAATATTCACACAAAAGACAAGTTAATAAGTGGTCAGAGACTAAGAGTGGACCGATACAACCTTTGGGGAGCCGTTTGGCATTTACCTCAGGGGGTGTGGCGGTCTTTTTTGTTGCTGTTTTCGTCAAAAATACTGTTATTGCGAAGGATGGGGTAGCTATGAGCTTGAATTTTTCTGGGGAGCAACGGTCCGCATTTCTGAAAGCATTGGGAACCGAGACATTGGATATTCTTGTTATCGGAGGTGGTATTACGGGAGCAGGAATTGCATTGGACGCCCGAACACGCGGGATGTCCACAGGACTTATTGAAATGCAGGATTATGCCGCAGGCACCTCCAGTCGTTCAACCAAGCTGATCCATGGCGGATTGCGTTACTTAAAGCAGCTTGAATTCAAGCTGGTCGCCGAGGTCGGTAAAGAAAGGGCTATCGTATACGAGAATGCGCCTCATGTCACAACACCTGAATGGATGCTGCTGCCGATTATCGAGGGCGGAACCTATGGGAAGCTGGCTACCTCTGTTGGCCTGCTCGTGTATGATTTTCTAGCGGGTGTTACCAAACAGGAGCGCCGGGTTATGCTCTCTCTCGACGCTACACTCAAGAAAGAACCTTTGCTGCGCAAGGATAAGCTGAAGGGCGGCGGCTACTATGTGGAATACCGTACCGATGATGCGAGACTGACGATTGAAGTCATGAAGGAAGCTGTACGGCGTGGAGTCAAAGCGGTCAATTATGCCAAAGCGAATGAGCTGCTTTACGATAATGGACGTTTGATCGGCGTGCGTGTTCAGGATCAGCTGAGTGGGGAAATCGTCGATATCAAAGCCAAAAAAATCGTGAATGCGGCTGGTCCTTGGGTGGACACGATTCGCGATATCGATGGTTCCAAGCAGGGCAAAAGATTGCATCTTACCAAAGGTGTCCATCTTGTTTTTGATCAGTCCCGCTTCCCGTTGAATCAGGCAATCTACTTCGACACACCGGACGGCCGAATGGTGTTCGCTATTCCCAGAGAAGGCAAAACCTATATCGGTACAACAGATACCAATTACACAGGAGATATCGTGCATCCCAGAATGACGATTGAAGACCGCGATTACATTATCCGCGCGGCCAACTTCATGTTCCCTACGCTCAATCTGACTCCTGCCGACATGGAATCCAGCTGGTCGGGATTGAGACCACTCATTCACGAGGATGGTAAATCACCATCCGAGCTGTCGCGTAAGGATGAAATATTCGTCGCTCCATCGGGTTTAATTACGATAGCAGGCGGCAAGCTGACAGGATATCGTAAAATGGCCGAGCGAATCGTTAATCTCGTTGCCACTCAATTGCAAACAGAGGAAGGCCGCAGCACTTTCCCGGTTTGCACAACTGCAAGCATCGTGCTGTCCGGTGGTGACACTGGTGGTTCGCGCGGCTACAGCCAATTTGTTCAAGACAAGATTGCCTACGGAAAAAGTATCGGGCTTACAGGTGCTGCTGCCGACGTATTAGTCCGTCGCTACGGCTCCAATGTTGATCGGGTATTCGAACTATACAAGCTGCATGACAAGGAAGCCAAGCAATATGCCATTCCAGGCGAATGGTTCGCATCTCTTCTGTATAGCATTGAAGCCGAGATGGTAGCGACACCTCACGACTTTTTCATTCGCCGGACAGGTGCATTGTATTTCAACATTGAGGCCTTACAGCGCTGGAAGCAGCCTGTTACAGCTTATATGGCTGAACGATTTGGCTGGAGTGCATCCGAAACGGATACACATGTTGAAACCTTGGAGCGACATATCCGCGACGCCGTAGTTCCGTTGAGTGCTGAATCGAAGTAAACAGGGAGACATTATCGGTATTCACGCTCCATATGCGGTAATTTGAGCTCGGGTTCAATAATGGCTCCAAATTTCTTTATGGGAGGTAGTGACAGCGACAGCTCCTGCCTGCAGGGCCAGCTCTACCTCCTCTACCGTACGAATCAAGCCACCAGCAAGTATAGGAATGCTGAGCTTTGCGTGCATCTCTGCGATAATATGAGGCATGACGCCTGGCAGCACCTCAATAAAATCCGGTTGGTTTTTCTCTGTAATTTTATAGATCGTCTCAAGAGCCGTAGTATCCAGCAGAAAATGCCGCTGAATGGCAAGCACCTTGTGCTTTTTGGCGGTTACAACGGCTGAGCTTTTCGTCGAAATGATACCTGCCGGCTTCAGGGTCTGACATAAAAACTCAATTGCATACTCATCATTTTTCAATCCATGGATCAAATCGGCATGAATGAGCAGCTTCTTCCCATTACTGCGGGCAAGCTGTGATACGCTTTGCAGTTGGGAAACATGGCTATCCAGCAGCACCAAATATTGAAATGGGCTTTTGATCAGCAGCTCCAAATCTCTCATTTTCCGGACGGCTGGAAGTACCCTCTGCCCCATGAAGTTCATTTGTAGTATCGCCCCTTTGGTTTGATTTCCCTATTCATCTTAATCAATTTTTATAATCTTCCTGCCTCCAACACTATGTATCAGTTTACTTGGAAATATGTATTTCAACAACCACTCTAATAAACACAAGTAAATGAAATGCAAAAAACTATCACTAACCCATCTGTATATGGGTATCGGTGATAGCTTTGACTTGAATCACTTTTTGCCTTTCTTGCCAAATAGCAATGGAAATGCAAATTTCTTGGCACCATCCTTTGTTTTTCCTTCCCGGTCAAAATGCAGGGTCGCATTCATTTCCCCGCCTAATATAATGAGAATACTCGATAAATACAACCATGTCAGCAGCACGATGATCCCGCCGATACTTCCATAGGTTTTCGTATAACTACCAAAATTATTTACATAAAACGAAAACAGAATTGAAGTAACGACCCAACCTAACGTAGCAAATACAGCTCCCGGAATGACCTCACGAAAGCGAAGCCGGAGATTAGGCGTATACTTATAGAGCAGCACAAAAGCACATACCATAGTAATCAGTGGAATCACGTATTGAGCAATTCCCCACAGCACTTCAAAATTACCAGGTAATTGCGTAACTCGATAAATGGTCTCACCGATGACTTTACCGAAAATCAGCAGGATCATACTTAGAAAAATCAATACCGCCAAAATTATTGTGAAAATAAACGATATGCCTCTTGCCTTCCAAAAAGGTCGATTCTCCTCAACATCGTAAGCCTTGTTTAATGCTTTGACTACAGCATTGATCCCATTGGAGGCCGACCACAAAGTTGCCAATAGACCAATGGAGAGCAGGGAGCCGTTGCGTGATTTCTGAAGCTCTGTGAATACATCCACAATCATCTGATCGGAAAGCTGCGGCAGCACGCTGCTTACATTTTTGATTGCATCGCTTACGCTAATATCCGAGTAGCTAAGGACGGCAAATACGAAAATAAGGAACGGAAAAAACGAAAGAATTAAATAATAGGTCAGCTGCGCTCCCATGGCAGGAACGTCGTCATCTTCAAATCGGCCGTATAAGCTTTGCGCAAAACTCATCAATGAAAAATGCTTTTTCCTAACGCCGGGCCCTTCGGAGGATTGTGGCAATTGGGAATGCTGTGTCCATTCGACAGGTGCTCGATTTTTTTTTGCAGGATCTACGGCTTTTGCCATACAACAGCCCTCCCCATCGTGATTGTTCCTCTTTCTTACCCCATTCAAGAGGAAAGTGACACAGCCTGCAGGGATAAATTAGGTTTTGTATGCACTCAACTTATTATAGAAGCTTTACGAAACGTTAACATGAAAACGGTCTCTTTTTCATTGCTGGTAAAGGTAATGTCTCCTTCATTATTCAGCATGATCTGTTTGCATATGGCCAAGCCAAGACCTGTACCATTTTCCTTATCGGTCACAAACGGATTGAATATGGTGCTATACAGCTCCTCAGGTACTCGTGGCCCATTATTAGCTACTTGAATATAAGTGTTAAAGCTGTCCTCGACGATAGAGATGCTCATTTTTTTGTCGCTTCTCAGCTCGGATAAGGCGTCAATCCCGTTGTTTAATACATTGGAGAGCACTTGCTGAATCCCCATTTTTTGAACATAAAGCATCGCTCCCGGTGGAATGTCCAGCAACAGGTCAACATTTTCGTTAATGAGCCGTGGATTTAACAGCGATAAAATATGATCAAGCACCTGCCTTACAGAAATATGTACCATTTCCTCATCCATGATCGGCTTTCTGGAAAAACTGAGAAATCCGGTCACCTGCATCAAAATTTGATCGCATTCATCCTCAATAAAACCGAGGTAGCTGTCGGCCCGTTCATAGTTATTTTCATTAATATTGTGTCGCAATAATTTCAAAAAGCCTTTGATCGAGGTCATAGGGTTACGAATTTCATGCGCCATACTAGCTGCCATCTTGCCTAACAACGAAATTCGGTCATCATGCTGCAGGGTGATCGCGGACGAGTTGTCCTGATCTGGCGATAAATAATTTTTCCAGTATTTAGTAAAAATCAAAACTTCTATACCATCAATTCTCGAATTCATTTGTTTATAGGATGTCAACGTCAAGCTGTTTTCCTCAACTTCAAGCAATGTCTGCCGCCATAGCAGTAGCGCCCAGAAAATGAATGCCACGCCCTCTTCCTGCTTTTCAAATAACAGGAAGCCCTCCATCAAGCTACGCTGAAATGGATGGAAATCGGCAGCAATATGTAATTCAGTTATATAGTTGAAACCTGCTTCACCAAGACTGTACAAGTAAGTCGCATCATAATGGTCTGGAAAACGTTTACTAAACAGCTTTGACCAATAGGAAATATAAGCATGCTTCATGCTTCGAACATCAGTTAAGAAATTAGGTTTATCCATGAAATTAACCTTCCTGTTTATCAAGATGTTGAAGAACTTATACGTAAAAAAACTGCCCGAGAGGACAGTTCTGTTTGTGTTCTGGAGGAAATAAACAGGCCTTGGTTATAGTCCCCAATATTATTGCTATATATTAGATTTTATCACATATTGGAAATGAAGAGTTACTTTATTTATCCTGATACGATCATAATATTAGCATAAGGAATGGTATCGCCTGTTCGGATTACTGCACGCGACTCCACGCAAATATCCTTGAATTGCTGGTGGGATACGATTCGAAAAGCTACGTCCGGCAGAGCTTCAGTCAGCTCACGATAGCGTTCAGGACTTGCCTGTCTCATCTCCTCCGTGACAATAACCGAATCAATCAAAAATTCACCATAGATGGCTCGGACCGTGTCCAATACAGTCGGAATCCCATCTGTCAAAGCCAGATCAAGCCGTTCGATCCCCATGGGTACCGGAAAACCACGATCACAGATGGTCAATAGATCGGTATGGCCTGTCTCAGCCAAAATACGATTCAAAGTCGGATTTAAAATACCTCCTCGTTTCATTCCGTTCCCTGCCTCTCTGCCAATGCCCGGTCCCGCTGCTCGGACGTAATTTGCTCTCTAATTGATGGGACAGGTCGCTTCAGATAAAAGGTAGCCCCTCTATCCGCTTCAAGTTCTGCTGATCCTGCTCCGGTAACACCAACCAGCTCCCAGCCCTGACGCCCCAGTACGTGCAGCTCATTAAAGTCATTCGCCCGACAATACTCCCACTTCGTCTTTATCAAATCTATGGCCCCTATTCTTATTGGGATAGTGCATCGTTAATATTACTTTATCAGCACGATTATTTTTCGTCAATAAAAAACCACTGTGCGAAACCTTGATTTTCCAGCTGTATGTTATTGGTTAATCACAGCTACGCCCTGTGGAGCCTCAACGCATTGCAAATGACGGTTACAGAGCTGAGCGCCATAGCCGTACAGGCCATCCATGGCGCAAGATAGCCCATGATCGCAATCGGAATTGCCAGTACATTATATAACAGCGAAAAGGCCAGATTTTGACGAATGATTCTTATTGTTCTTTGACTGATGACAAGAGCGCGGACAACTCCGCTTACATCATGCTTCAGAAGCACGATATCTGCTGCCGCTTTGGAAATGTCCGTTCCATTGGCGACTGCGATTCCGATATCTGCTGCGCTCAAGGCAGGTGCATCATTAACTCCATCGCCCACCATTGCCACTCGATGACCCTGCTCTCGCAAGCTTTGTACCAGATTCGCTTTATGCTCAGGCAGCATTCCCGCGTATACCTGACTGATTCCCGCTTGTTTGGCTGTATAATGTGCGGTCGATGCTCGATCACCCGTCACCATTCTAACGTCCAATCCCATTGAAGTCAGCTGCTTGATCGCTTTGCGAGCAGTCGGTTTCACCGGGTCATTAAGTGCTATAGCCCCGACCCATCGCCCGTCTATCGCAATCCATATGACTGTGAATCCCTGCCGCTCCCATTGATCAACCAGACCGGACTGTGGATGTCTCCGTTTCTCCTGACTAGCCTTTTCTACCTGCGGGAGGCCTGCTATACCTTCAGCTTCCAGCCATTGACGTGTGCCTAACCATACGGCTCTGTCTTCTACCAATGCACGAATCCCACAACCTGGTATCGACTTGAAATTCTCACATTGAGGAAATGTGATTCCTCTGCGCAACGCCTCTTCCACAACAGCCCTGCCTAAGGGATGCTCGGAATGCTGCTCCGCACCCGCTGCCATACGCAGCATGAATGACTCGTTAACGGCAGATCGGTCTTCCATAGACAGGTAAGTGCTCCGGCTACGAGCTTGCGCAGAACGTTTCTCAAAGGGCAGAACACGAGCAGAACCGGGCCGGGTTAACACATCAGCAGCCCACACGTTGGTAACCCTCGGGTTTCCCCCTGTAATCGTCCCTGTTTTGTCCAGCAAAATCACATTGGCTTGTGGCAATATTTCCATCATTTTACCCTCTTTAATTACGATACCGGACTGTGTCGCCCTGCTGGAGCCTACCAGAATCGAAATCGGTGTCGCCAAACCAAGAGCACAAGGACAAGCTATCAGCAGAACGGCTATCGACTTTTCCAAAGCGCCTCCAAGCTGACCTGGCTCAAGCGCCATATACCAGGTGATAAATGCTGCTGCAGCTAATACCATAATAATCGGCACGAATATACTGGAAATTTGATCTGCCATTCTTTGAATGGGTGCTTTGGTGCTCTGCGCTTCCTCTACAAGTTTAATGATTCGCGCCAAAGTCGAATGCTTTCCTACTTCGGTCGTTCTGATGCTGAGCATACCGTTGCCATTTAATGTTCCAGCAGTAACCCGATCCCCGACAGCTTTGTCAACCGGCATGCTTTCCCCTGTAAGCATCGATTCATTGACGTTCGAGTAACCTTCTATAACCTGACCATCTACTGGCAGACTTTCGCCTGGCCGGACGACAACAATGTCATTGATCACAACCTGGGACACAGGGATCCGCTGTTCTCGGCCTTCTCTCATGACGGAAGCCATCTCCGGCCTGAGACGGTGAAGCTGATGTATGCCGCTTAGTGCTTGCCGCTTGGCCAAAGCTTCCAGCCATTTGCCCAACCAAACAATTGTGATAATCATCGCGCTCGCATCAAAATATAACGGGGTATGGCCTCCATGGCCTCCGGTCATCACATTGCCATGACCAATCGTCGATACACCATGAAACAACAAATAATGGCTGTATATATAAGCAGCAGAGGTACTTATCACAATCAACACATCCATGTTGACACTGCCGCTTTTTATAGAACGATAAGCCCCTGTATAGAATGGGAGTCCGAGTATGAACTGAATCGGTGTCGCCAAAGCCAGCTGGAACCAAGGATGCAGCAGCAGCTCGGGTACCCAGACTGAGGCCGTCCACTCATGGTGTGCAGCCATTGCCCATAGAAAGGGAAGCGTAAGCAGCAGGGACATCCCGAACATCATTCCGCTGCTGATGCCGCTCGTTCGAGCATCGGCCCCGTTGTTCCCGTCTGAATGACGTTCCTTCGCTGTAAACCCCAGCTGTTCAATCCTCGTTTCAATTCGTTCTACACTGATTCGATCCGGGATGATGACTACAGAGGCGCGACTCAGGGCTACATTCACATGAATTTGTTCGATTCCATCCATTTTGGCTACTACTTTCTCGATCCTTGCCCCGCAAGCTGCACAGGTCATTCCGTCTACATCCAGCGTCACATGCTGAAGCTCAATGTGCCTGCTCATGGCTTCACCCCATTCTCCCCGAAATCGATGCCCATACCGTTGTTTCAATATATGGACTGGCCGCGAGGTTCATGCCAGGAGAACAACAAAAAATCCTTTATCCGGATTGTACAGGTAGTGACCAGCCCCTGTCATATCCGGGTAAAGGATTTATGAATTCCAGTGATTCGTCTTATGACTTTTGCAAGTCAACAGGAGCATCCGCATATTTCTTACGTCCCCACACAGCGGATAAGAAGAAACTTATGACGAGTACGATCGCACCGAACGCATAAGGAAGATTGAGATGAATCTCGTACAAGGTTCCGGCAACAGCAGGTCCGAAGATGTTGCCCAAGCTCATGTAAGCATTGTTCATACCTGCCACATACCCTTGCTCTTCACCTGCCATTTTGGATAACAGCGTATTGATCGCCGGCCGCATGATAGAAGTTAAAGTGAAGAACAGCATCGTCACGATCAGTACGAACCAGAAGTTGCCTGACAGCAGCATCAGCACAAGACAGGCCGCCGATAACACGAACGTAACATGAATTAACAATTTCTCACCGAACAGTTGAATTAATTTACCGATCAGCAGAGCTTGCACCAAAGCACCGATTAAAGCGCCTATCGTAATCAGGATCGCGATATCCCTGACCGTATATCCATATTTGGCATCAACGAACAAAGGAAATATCGCTTCAAAATTAGCCAAACCAAAGGTCAATGCAAAAATTAACAGCAACAATATAAAGTAAGGCGCTTTAAAGGAAAGCACAAACTGCTTAAAAATACTTTCTCTCTTAACCCTAACCTGTCGTGTAGCTAGCTGCTTCTCTTTGGAAAGCGACTCCGGCAGGAAAATTAAGGAACCAATCAAAGCTAAGGCCGCAACACCGGCAGATACGTAAAAGGGTGCCCGAATCCCAAATTCGGCAAGAAAACCTCCGATACCAGGACCGATTACAAAACCGAGCGACATGGCAGCTCCGAGAAGCCCCAAACCCTTACCTCTCTTCTCCACACTCGTTACATCGGCAATATAAGCCATCATGGAAGGAATCATGGCTGCCGCTCCGACACCGCCTATCAATCTGGACAGGTACAGCAGCCATATTTGATCAGCCATAGCAAATACCAGATTCGATATCGTGAATAATCCCATACCGGTGACGATCATAATCTTACGTCCGTATTTATCAGACCATTCCCCAGCAATTGGGGAAAATATAAACTGGGTCAATCCAAAAGCCGCTATCATATAGCCTGCAGCTTGCCCACCAGCATTAAACGCCTTCAGGTATTCAGGCAATACAGGTATAATCAAGCCGATCCCGAGCATGGCGATAAAAATATTTATCATTAAAAAAACGAGCGGCATGGTTTTATTTTCAACTGCATTCATGATGAAATCTCCCTATTCTTTTTTCTGTTCGGTGGGCATAAGCCCGGTTGTAAATACTGCTGAAACCTTTCCAAAATCTCCTCATTGCTCAGCGGGTCATGCTTCTCTCCCCATTTAAACAGCAGAGCTGTATACAGCTCGGTAATAAGAAATGCAGTAAACTCCACATCGCTCGGCTCCATGGCGCCCGTTTCCATCAGCTTGATAATAAGCTCCTTGAGCTGATCAAAAGCAGTGTTCTCGATCCGTGTGAGGCCTTCCTTGACCTCATACGTCTGAAATGCTTCCGCCTCCTGCTTGAGCTTGCAAAACAAGGGATGCTGCTGCTGGTAGCCAGACAGGTTACATATATAATGGTGCAGTGATTCAATGTTCAGACCGTACTTATTTATCGCTTCCTCAGCAAACCTGGCGAACTGCTTGAGCTCATCGTCTACGATACAAGTGAACACCTCTTCTTTAGTTTTGAAGGAAAGATAAAAGGTTCCCTTCCCCATATTGGCGTATTTGGCTATATGATCGAGTGTTGTAGCCTTGTAGCCAAAGTTCTGGAATGCCTCACGGGCCGCTCTAATAATTTGCTCACGTCTTCCGCTCCTATCCATATATCTATCCTTTCCGAGTCTCACAAAGCAATCTGAATAGTTGACTGCATCATTTTTTTGGTCAAGATTTATTGTAACCAAACCCGGGCCTGCATGCAACCTTACACCTCAACATCCATCAACATGCCAAAAAAGCAAAAAAGAGGCAGCCGCAGCTGCACTCTCGATTATCGTTCAATTATGATTTTTGCAATGAGGCCATAAGACCCAAGGATCCTTGCTCCTCTTCAGCCGGTATCAGCCCGTCCTCTACCAATACCCTGAGGAAGGCATTGGCGACCATCGGGTCGAACTGTGTTCCACTATGCCTGCGCAGCTCATCTGCAGCAGTCTCCATTGAAAGCTTCTGCCGGTAGGAACGATTGGTTGTCATCGCATCAAACGCGTCGCTCGCTGCCAAAATTCTGGCTCCAAACGGAATTTGATCACCCTTCAAGCCATGCGGATATCCCCGTCCATCCATGCGTTCATGATGATGCCTGACCATTGCTGTCGCACCGATTTCCTGTAATCTTTTAATATCCTTAATAATTTGGTAGCCATCCTCGGCATGCTTCTTCATTACATCATATTCTTCCTCTGTCAACCGGCTTTCCTTTTGCAAAATCGATTCCGGAGTTCCAATCTTACCTATATCATGAATGAGTCCCGCCAAATGAACGGCTTCTATCTCCCGAGAGGACATGCCCAGCTCGGTAGCAATCTTTTTGGCATAATTGGCGACATTGTTGGAATGAAAGGCTGTATAGGGATCACGAGCATCAATGCTTTTGGAAAATGACAAAATCGTGTTCATAAACAACTCTTCAAATTCCATCTTTTGCACAAAATTACGCTGTGATACAACTGTAACTCTACGAATCAGCATGGAGATCAGCAGCAGGGCAACAGCACCAATTACAGGAATCCAGCCTGTTTCGCTAAAGTACAGCCATATTCCCATTACAGCGGCAGCAAAAGTCGACACCAGGTATACGTTGGCTACATACAAAGCAACGATAACGACAGGAACCGCATATAAACCCAATAGCAATGGAGAAGAGTAATACATATGCAGCCAAACAGCAGCGCCTATAGATAGCACCATCAGTATCCAGAGTGACACTGTCGTCTTTTTACCGAGCGAAACCGGACAAAAATGATCGTTTCCTGTCAGGAGCACGTTGCGGACTTCCGTTTCAGTATCAAGACCCTGTAGTCCAAGCCCGTTCATCGACAGCTTATGCAAATTCAAGTCATTTTTCAATATACTCGCCTCCCATCGTTTCAATTATCCGCTTATGTAGGAATATTGACCTATGTATCTTTACCGTACACCTGTTTATGAAGCCTTGTCAATGCTCAATTTTGTGAATAAAAATAGCTCCCGGCACCCACTCGGGTGGATTCGGAAGCTATGCATGCATTAAAAATTGACACAGACTTTCATGAGCCCTTTTTTTCCAATTGCGAATTTAGCAAATCAAGACTTGATGCAATCTTATCAAGCTCGTCTGTATCAAGATCGCTAAGCACGGTATGAAAAAATTGTTCATGATAAAATTCAACCTTGTTCTTAATTTCTTCCATTTTCTCGGTTCTTTGGATCCAAATCACTCTTCGATCGGTCTTATCCCGTACTCTTTGAATCCATTCATCCCGTTCCAAACGGTCAATGATACCCGATACCGTACTGTATGAAAGCTGAACCGCTTCTGTAATTTGCCCAATGGTTTTCGGTTCCTTATAAATTTGACCTATGATTATACCCTGTGGCTTGGTCAGATTGAGCTCTTTCATGAATTTTTCAAGTGTTGCATTATATAAACGGGTCAGCTTGTGAATAGATTTGGAAATATGCATGGCTTGATTCATAGACAGAGCCCCCATTCTGGCATCATTTGTTGATAATTGTTCAAACTATATCATATTATTCGAATGTCGCCAAGAAGAGGGCCCGCTATTTCTCCAGCAGCTTCTTTCTACGATATCTATTACTGTGTCAAAGATGATAACAAACGTCTAGCTTCACCTATTGGCGTTGTAATCGTTTCATAGATTTTCAATTTAAGCGGTGATTCCATCTGATCAGAGCTGCCGTTAGTGAAGTAAATATTCTGGTTACCACTCATGATCCGGTCCGGGCCACTGAGCAATAAGGTTTTGAAGGCAATGCGTTCACCAGCAGGATTATCCAACTCAATTAGCAGCTTGGGATTGCTTTCTTCCGTCACGACATTATCTGTGGTGTTAATATCCATTAATGTCTTTAGTTTGTACGTATAATTATAATCTTTGGTGGAAGCATTTTGCGAAATAACCATCGATAAGGCCCATGAGTTCAACTTCACATTATAAGGATATAAATTTAACTCTGTATCGTTAGGCACTGTTTTCTGCACAGCTACATTCAATTGTGCAATCGAAGCCTTAAAGCCCGATTCACCCTGTGGCTCCTGCAGCTTGAAGTTAAAACTCTCTGCTTCCTCGGAAATCGGCATTGTGAAAGCATAGGCAACTGATACTCCCATACCCGGCAATACTTCTTTTATAGTGCTTGGCAGCACGTTCCCGGTATAGGCAGTTCCTGAACTATTCACCAGCTCGGTTCCAAGCGCAGGAATTGGCAATGGGCTATCACTATTGTTCATGTACTTCAAATTGGCAACGACTGTTTTATAGCTTTGTCCTTCGTTCTCATACCAATCTGCGCGTACCAAGGAGACAGCTAGCTTGGGATTCACGGCTTGACTAACGGCATCAATCGTTATTGGCGTGCCCATTTGATAAGCTGGCAAGCTGACTATATTCGCATCCTCAGTTGGCAGATGGAAGCCAATTCGTCCGGTATAATAGGATTGCGGTGTCGTTTGACCCTGCTTCAGAAAGCTTTCAGGTGTTAGTACATAGAAAGCCTCCGGCTTTATTCCGGCATCTGTTGAAATAGTGTAATACAGATATTGTCTTTCTCCAGGATTCACGCTGATCGGTTTTTGCTCGACGCGCTTACCAACAAACGATTGCCCGCTTGCTTTGCCGCTCAAAGTAAAATCAGGCACGGTTTCTGTAAAGCTGCTCGAATTATTTACCTTTAACTGAACCACATAGGTCGGTTTTTGCTCTGTAAATTGCGTCGACAGGCTTACCGCTGAATACGTAAGTGATGAAGTGATTTCAGGTAACGTGAAGGATTGTCCCCAGCTCAATAGCGAAGCATCATCTATAACAGCATCGCTGCCTTTCCAGACAATCGATCCGATACCTGCATCAGCAAGCACGGTCTCCTGCTTGGGGTATACATTCATATTAACATCTACCCATATCAGATCTGTCAAAGAAATCTCATTTTTCGCATCAATCTCAGTCATATAGCTAAGCTCGACATTGCTTTGTGGTGAGATCGATTTGGCATTGGCTGCACTCGGCTGAAGCGTATAAGAAGTACCATCGGCTGCCTTGGCGCGCAATTCGAAATCAGGAATACGTACAATTGCTCCGGAGCTATTTGACAGTTTTATGACGGAACCGATTCTCCAGCCTCCAGCGGTCTTTTCTAAAAGCACGTTTTTCACTTGAGCCTGCGTCATATCTGTAATACTATAAGTCGGTGACGCGACCACAGTAGGCACAGGCACAGCTGCGTCCGCGAATGCAGGAGAGACAGCTAGCACAACCGACGAGGCAATCATCACCGTAGAGACGGCCTGTTTCCAATATAATTTCATTGTAAATCCTCCCAAAATCTGATTTAAGCTTTAATCTTTAAGCCTTCAATACGCCATCTTTTTCCAAGCTGATTGTAGCCGGAGGCTTAACCTCCGCTTCAGCAGGGGCAGGAGCAGCCTTCCGCTTGCTGGTCAGGAAGAACACAACCGGTATACACAAGAATGCTGGAATCGCAGATATATAGAAGGTATCGGCAATACCTCGAACCAGAGCTTCCTTCTGGATCATCCCTGCAAGATATACAGCGGCAGTTCCACTCGCAGTGGTCGTATCCACGCCCCATTGATAAATAGCTCCTGTCATTGCTGAGATCACATTGCTCGCTGCCAACGAATCGACAGGGACGCTTTCGGAAATATGCTGATAGTGAACGAGTTGACGACTGCTCATGATGGAAGTAAACAAAGCAATACCCATCGATCCTGCTACTTGCCTCACAACATTGGATAGTGGAGACGCATTGCCGACTTGGCTGGTCGGAATGGACATCATACCCGCAGACGTTAAAGGCATCATCACAAGTCCAATACCAATAGCACGTATCGTCAAGACAACATTAAGCCAATGATTTGGCGTATCGGCCGTCAGCATATGAAGCTCCATCGTCGTAAAGCCAAGAGTGGCCAGTCCGACTATTCCAACGGGAATGATGCCAAACTTGTCTGTGAGTTTACCGCTGATCGGCATCATAAAGGCCATTGCAATGGACTGAGGCATCATGAGAAGCCCTGTATCCATGGCAGACATGGACTGTATATTTTGCAAGTAAAGAGGAGTCAGAAAGGTGCCTCCGAGCATTCCCATCATGACGAGACTACCGGCAATGGTACTCATCGTAAATTGCGGGTTTTTAAATATTTTCAGATCCAATAATGGATTCTTACTGCCGAGTTCAACCCAAATCAACAGCAGCAGACTGAAGAAGGATACAAACAACAGGCTAACAATAAATAGCGATGTCCAGCCTTCGGACTGTCCTTTGGATAATGCGAGCATCAGGGTTCCAAAAAACAGAATGGAAAGCACTGCGCCAGCCGTATCGAACTTTATATCCAATTTTCTTGGTGAATCTTTCAGCAAAATTTTGCCCATAATAAAAGCGAACAACCCGATTGGTATGTTAACCAAGAACAACCAACGCCAGCTGTAATACTGGATCATATATCCACCAACGGTCGGTCCGAGCGCGGGCGCTACCATTGCAGCAACGCCCCATAATCCGATAGCTGTTCCTACTTTTTCACGTGGAAATGTCGTGTAAATGATCGACATGCCGACTGGCATAATAAAACCACCGGCAAGCCCTTGAATGATACGGAACATGATCAGGGTGGAATCGCTCCAGGCGATTCCACACAGAACGGAACCAATGGTAAAGCCAAGCACCGAGTAAATAAATACATTTTTGTTGCCGAACCGTGCTCCCAGAAAACCACTCATTGGAATAACTACAGCTGCAGCCAGCATGTAGCCGGTAATAACCCATTGAACGGTTGGCACATCCGAGCCGAACACGGCAACGAATTTCAGCAGTGCAACATTCATCAAGCTGCTGTTCAGGACGGACACGAAGGTGCCGAGCACAATGGCAATGAGCCCAAGCCACATGCTGCCGTCACTTTTGGAATCCGCCGATAATGTCGAAGCGTCAGCCATAATACTGCACCACCTATTCCACTTTCAATTTAGCGCCGTCAACGATGCTATCGCTGGGAGTCACTGCAATTTGCTGCTGCGCTTGCAGATTGGCATTCGCTTCTATATAGACCCAATCCTGATTTTTTTCTGTTGTCTTGACTTCGATCTTGTGAGCCGTTCCATTGTCTACCTTGATGACATACTCTTTGTCATCCTTCTTGATGATCGACGATTTAGGAGCCTCAAGGCGAGCTTTGGCAGCATCCTTCAGATGCACCTCAGCGACAGTTCCGGCAAACAGCAGACCATCCTTATTGTCCACAGTAACTTTAACCGGGAACGTATTGCTGTTGGCATTGGAAACCGGACTTACAAAGGAAATCGTACCCGGGAATGCTTTATCCGGTATATTAGCCGCCTTCACGTCAACCGCAGTTCCTGCTTTGATGGAGCCAATTTGTGTGTCTGTTACACTTAGCTCTACCTGAACCTGATTCATATCCACAACGGAGAACAATGCAACACCCGGCTGCGCCATTTCGCCAGGCTGTATGCTGCGCTTGATGACAATGCCATCCGTTGGTGACGTAATGGTTGCATTGTTGACAGAATTACTCGCTAACTGAACAGCAGCGTTCAAACGATCCAGATCCGCTTGCAGTGCCATTATCGTGTTGCTTGTGGCTCCCGCCTGTGTCAGCTCAAGCTTCGCTCTCGCAGCATCGACCTGTGCAGCCGCGGCCTGACTTGCGGCCTGAGCCTGCTCATAACCAGTTCTGGCCTTCTCGTACTCCAGCTTTCCGCGATCGACGTCCTCTTTCGTTACGGCTGAAGAGCTGTCAAACTGATTGCGAAGCCTGTTGTACGTGTTCGTTGCCAGTTCAAAGCCTGCTTTGGCCTGCTCGACTGCTGCGACGGTCTGCCCTTGGGCCGCTTCAGCCGCGCGGACGGAGCTTTCAGCTGCTTTAATTTCTTGTGATCGTGCACCTGACTGCGTATCGGCAAGCTTGGCATTGGAAGCCACCACTCCCGATTCTGCCTGCTTCAGCTGCTGAACGAGATCATCGGTCTCAAGCTGTACAAGCACATCACCCTTTTTCACTGCAGCACCTTCATTTACATTAACAGTAGATACTTTTCCTGAGATTTTGCTGACAATTTTCACTTCTTGATCCGGATTAATTTTACCGCTCCAGCCGGAGTCTGTGAGTTGACCCAGCTTCATTACTTTCACGGGTGCTTCAGCTCCTGCACCATTAGCCTGGCCTCCTGTGACAGAAGAACCACAACCGGACAATGCGCTCACCAGTGCAAGCGACAGTACCGCCGGAACCCAAATTTGATGCCTTGTTTTCATCGTTTTGCTCCCCTTTATCAGTTAACCTTAATTATGGTTGCGTTCATTAATTTTTAACTCTGATCTTGATCACACTGCTAAGTCCCGGCGATAGTTCAAAGCCTTGTTGATTATCAATGGAAATTTTAATAGGAACTCGCTGCGTCACTTTTGTAAAATTACCACTTGTATTTGACGCAGGCAGCAGTGAAAAGGTAGATGCTGTTGCTTTGCTGATCTCTTGAACCTTTCCTGTCAAGGTCAAGCCCTTGAAGGTATCCACTGTGATTTCTACCGGTTGACCTACTTGAAGTCTATGAATTTCCGTCTCTTCGATGTTGGCAGACACATAAAGCTGACTTTGATCGACGACCATTGCCACCGTTTGGCCTGGAGAAGCAATCTCGCCTGTTTTGATTAATGATTTAATAACAGTTCCCTTAATCGGTGATCTTAACGTAGCCTGCTCCAAATTACTGATACTCAGGTTATTGCTATCCTGCTGACCGATAATTTGATCTGCCAGTACATGATCTCCTTCGTTCACCTGCATGGAAAGAACCTTTCCTGTTACCCGCGGCATCACCTTATAAATATCACCAGCAAGCCTTGCATCCTCAGATGATACAAAGTTTTGACCCTGATACCAGAACATACCACCAATACCACCGCCGGCGATCACCAGTACCGTCAAAATAACAATTAACACCGCTTTTCGCTTCATGTTTCTCCTCAATCCTCTTTCCATCTCTAAAATGTCTGTATCCATTACATTATTTCGTATACGAAATAAATGAACATAAATAAAGGCCTAGCTCTTTTCTTCTTCAAGATTGTGCAAAAGATGAGTATACAGCTTATCTAAAATTTGTAGCTCCTCGGCAGGTATTCCCTGAAGCATTTTTTTAAAAAGCTCATTCTTTATTTGCTGACTTGCTATGCTGGCTTCAACGCCTTGCGGACTAATTTCCAGATACACGCTGCGGCGATCGCCTTCATCCCGATATCTTAGAATTAATCCCTTTTCTTCCAGCTTATCGCACAATAACGTAAGTCCTCCGGGTGTCATACATAATCTCTCAGCGAGGTCGGATACTCTTTGAATACCCTCTTTGCGGAGCATATGCAGCATATTCGCCTGAGGCAAGCTCAAATTCATCGGACTCGGACTAACTGTGTTCCATTCAGATACAACTTTTTTATGAAGCTGCCGATGCAGACGCTCGATCTTCTCCATATCAAAATAATCAATCAAGGACGTTCACTCCTTTTACTAAACAAAATCATTTCCCCTTTAACATTTACATGTCTTAATCATTATAATAAAAATATTTAGCACACGAAATAATATATCAGAAAAACAGATGTTTTTAAAACTCCAAAAATAGCCAATTAATCGCAAATATCGTAAAGGATCACGACTATCATCTGCTTTACTCTTCCGCATGAAGCCACACGTTATCGTGTGGCTTGTAATCCGCATTATTACACAGCTTCTTGTGGCTCATTCTTATTGTCAGTGCCTTTACGATCCGACAGCTGTACCTTGCCTACAAACAGGCTTAGAATGGCACCCAAAATGACGAATACGAGACCAAACATAAACACAGTGTGCAAGGAATCCACCAAGGCTGTTTTTAAAATCGGTACAATCTGAGCGGTTAACGCCTGCGGCATCTGGCTGAGCGCCTCAGGATTGAGCAGCACCGAATATAGTGATTGCGGGTCCGAACTGATTTTGGCAATCATATCGCTTATCAATGTGCTGCCTTGCTGTGGAATTTGCTTCAACACCGGAACGAGATTAACAGTCAGCAGATTACTAGAATGATGGTTCATAATCGCTCCTAGTATGGTCATCCCAAATGTACCGCCAATTTGCCGGAAAAATTGACTTGAGGAGGTGACCACGCCAAGCTCTGACTTAGGAAAGCTTTCCTGCAAAGCTAATGTAAGCAGCGGCATTACCAGCCCCATGCCAAGACCTATAACCATCATAAAGCTGGAGGCCGTCAGCTTCGAGGTTGTCATGCTGAGTGTGGTTAGCAAAATAAATCCGACAGCCATAATGACCATCCCAATACCCATCTGCGTTCGTACACCGATCTTCTGAACCATCTGCCCGCCGAGAACACTCGCCGCAATCATCGTGATCATCATTGGCGTCATCACGGTACCGGACGCTGCCGGACTAATCCCGACAATTCCCTGCATGAACAACGGTACAAACATGATCGCACCGAACATGCCGACACTCATCAGAAAGCCGACCCCGTTAATGATCGTGAACGTTTTTTTGCGGAATAACGAGACAGGCAGTATGGCCTCCTTCGCTTTCGATTCGATGACAACAAAGCTAACCAAAGAAACGACCGCAAGTACAATCAATCCAATGACCTGCCAGGAAACCCAGGCAAAATTTTTCCCGCCGAACGTTAATGCCAGCAGCAAGCTTACGACACCCACAATCATCGTGGTCATACCGGCAATATCGAATTGAACCTTGTCTTTTCTTTGAAACTTGGGAAGGGCAATTGCAATCAATACAATAGCCAATACGCCAACAGGTAAATTAATATAAAACACCCAACGCCAGCTGGCAGCATCAACAATCCAGCCGCCGACCTGCGGACCAATAATGGAAGAAAGCCCAAACAAGGCACCGAATACCCCTTGCCATTTGGCACGCTGTTTGCCTGTAAAAATATCACCTATAATAATCATCGCCATCGGCATCATTATCCCGCCGCCGATGCCCTGCAAGCCACGGAACAAAATGAGCTCGGTCATATTTTGCGACAATCCGCACAGGGCGGATGCTATGATGAAAATGCTCAAGCCGGTTACATAAACAACTCTGCGCCCCATCAAATCGGCCAGCTTCCCGGCAATCGGAACAATAACCGTAGACGTCAGCATATAGGCTGTCGTCAACCATGTCATCAAACCAAGTCCACCCAAATCACCAACAATTCTTGGCATCGCGGTTCCGACAATCGTTCCATCCAATGCACCGAACAGCATGGCGATGATTAATCCCGCAACCAGCAATCCTTTCCGATTGTTCGGATCATGGGCTTCCAATGAGGAACCTTGGTCGTAAGCAGACTCCTTTTCCTTAGATGAGCTCATTGCTTTCTCCATGCTTTTCACCTCACTATCATAGGTTTAATATTATACAAGATAATATTTAAATTGTTTAAATATATAATAATGAAAACTCATTCTCTTTGCAAGAGATTTTTTTCATATGTACAACTCGCCTTCAATATTTGATTGTGAGATGTGCGGAGAATGGTCCTTATGCTGCTAAAAGCTACTTATATATAAGTTACCCAATACAAAAAGCTTTCTATCCAGCTATTAGAACTGCGACCACAAATATAATTTGCAGCAATGAACGAATCCCGAGAGGAGGTGTAGGTTTTCCATTAATGGTCAAGCCCTGACGGGCAGCCTGAATATTTGCAGGGAACATCGCTATAAGCAGGATGACCAGACAAATCGAGGTCAATTGCGAAATGCCAGGTATCAGAATTCCTGCAGCAGCAGCCAGTTCAAGCCAACCGGTAATGGTTACGATCCTACCCGGATCAGGAAGCCAGGAGGGAACCATCCGTATCAGATCGGGACGCCTTTTCCCGAAATGGGCTGAAGCTGTAAGCAGCAGCATGACGGTCACCGCGGCCTGAAGCGATGCATGCCAAGAAATAAAATATGACCAACCAAGCACCCCAAATAATCGAAATGATAATAGCGATATAATAAGCGTATATAACGGAGCCATGTTCCTCCACCTCTCTCTACCTAATTATAGGGTCCTCGTAATCATCAAATATAAAATAACGACCGGCAGTAGCGTCGACACTATGCCAAAAACAGCCCAATAGCGGGAAGCGCGACGATATCCCTCCGTAACCGCTTTTTGTTCTACGGAGTGAGCACTATGCCGAATCATGCTGCGCTGAAGCGGTATGAGCACTGCCAGCCACAAGATCCCTGAAATCGCAAACAGTATTAGTGAAACCGTAAGCCAGCTCAAACCTGACATCGGCATTCCTGAACGAACCGCCATGACTATGCCGGATACCGTAATAAGTGCGATACCTGGCAGCGTAAATACATAATCCGCCAGCATCACATTTTTGACTGCACTATGAATCACAACCGGATTATTTTGCAAGTCCGCTCGTATTTTCCAGAACGCTGCCGTCACGATATTTCCGACTAACAGAACAACTCCGATAATATGGATCACTAACCAATAGCTCATTTGCACACACAACCTCTCCATTTTTATCGCGGCTTTAACGTATCAGACAGAAAGCTGAAATAATCCTGTAAACTGAAAGTAGCAGGAGCAGAAGTTAAAGAAGAACGGATACGCAAGCCAAGTGAGATTAGCACAAACAATCCTGCTGTTTTGTCCGCATCAACCGTATTCGGAATGACACCATGCTGCTGACCAGTAATAATCCATTGTTTGGAAAAGCTGAGTGTCTGCTCGTAAAACTCTTCCAGCACTTCCGCAACCTCGGGCTGATCCTCCTTGCCAATCAAATATTTCAAAACTTTGTTCGACACATCCGCGGGATCATCCAAATGATGAAGGGTTTCTGTTATTTTCCGTAAAGGCCCCTCAAAATCCTTATCTCCACGCTCAACCTCTCCCATGAAGCTGCGATTGATCGTCTCATTTCTTTCCTTGAGCACCCATGCATAAATCTCATCTTTGCTTTTTACATAATGAAAAATAGCCCCTTTGGACAAGCCCGAATGATCCATAATATCTTTCATCGTCAAGGAATCGCAGCCCCTCTCGCGGATCAGCTCCTTGGTCGTGTCAAGCAGCTTTTGCTTCGTTTGCTGTCTTCGTTCTTCCTGTTTCAAGAAGTAACACCTCCGTAAAATGATTAGTTTAATAGTTAATTTCATTATACATACCGACCATCGGTTTGTAAATAAAAACAGTTGATATTCGGTTTACAAGTATGCAAAAATTGTATCAAAACCTATTATCGGAGTGAGCATCATGTCTCGAAGCAAAAAGGTTACTATGCAGGAAATCGCCGATAAAGTAGGCGTATCCAAGTTCGCTGTATCCAAGGCCTTGTCTGGCAAATCAGGTATAAGTGAAGCAACCCGTGAAAAGATACATAGAGTCGCTGCCGAATACGGTTATAGCAATCAAAAAAACAGCAGCCCTGATCAGCAGCCTTCCACAGATCCTGATTACAAAATAATCGGTATTCTCATCCCCAACATCAGAAGTCAGAACAAGGAATCGGCCTATTGGGGCAAAATTCTGGAAGGAATTTCAGCCAATTTGGAGAAAAGAGGCATCGGTACGATTATCATCACTGATGATTCTCCACAAAATTTTAACCTTGTTATTAAACCTGAAGGATTAAAAGGCGTAATCAGTGTGGGCCTTATTGCTCCCGAAATGCTTCTGGAACTTAGAAATTTATCGATCCCTTTCGTTCTGGTCGATCATGAGGATGAGTTGCTCGCTTCCGATAGCGTTTTTATGAACAGCTTTGATAGTTTACGAAGGTTAACCAATTATTTATTGGATACAGGCCATACCCGCATCCAGTTTGTCGGGGATATTCATTATTCGAGAAGTTTTTTTGACCGATGGTGCGGGTTTAAATCCGTGATGGATGAGAAAATGAATGATTATTCATACAACAGCAGCCTGCTTAGGATCAAGCCGTCTGTAGATGAAGACAATTACAATCGGCTTACATCCGAGCTTGTACAGCTCTCAGGGAGCACCTTCCCTACTGCTTTCGTATGTGCCAATGATCAAATTGCCCTACATGTCTTGAATGTGCTGAACGAGCTCGCCATTCAGGTGCCGGACGATTGCTCTATAACCGGCTTTGATAACAATGAAGACATCATCAAATTGTTCCCTGAATTGACAACCATCATAGCCGAGGAAGCGGCGCTTGGAGCCAAGGCCGTTGATTTATTGCTGTGGAGAATCGATAACCCTTTGATGCCGTATGAAAAAGTTTTACTGCAAAGTCAATTGATAGTCAGAGACAGCACCCGCGCTTTTCAAAAATAAGGCTTAACATACAGTAACCTAACAAATTATTTTGTTAGGTTTTATTTGCATGATGTATGCTTATTTTTTTAAAAATCTGCTTTAATTCTCTAAATTCTAATAAATTAGGTTGAAATCCCACCCTATTCATTGTACTATTATCATAAATTGGTAATGTAACCGATACCATTTTGTAAAAACAGCATGTTTTTGCTAACAACATAACAAATAACCTAACAAAAAGATTGTAATCCGGAAAACTTGGTTAGGAGTGAGTACATGTGTGAATATTCATATGTGAAAGAAAAGGAGCTTTATGATACTTTCAAATCAGCCGTAGATTCCTCTGAAGTCGAGCACGTGATAGACGTCTTTTACGAATTTTTGATCGAGAACGGTTCGAATGAAATGCTGGTTTTGTACGAAGCTACGGTTCGTTTGCTGGTCGGAATGGAAAAAAGAGTGTTAGCGGAGTTCGGGAATGATACCCGTTGCAACCAATTCGATGTAATCTCGGTGGTCACCAAGAGAAATCTCGAGGAAATTAAAGCCTATGTACTTGAATGCTTCATGGAATTACGGGGCATTATTATGCGGAAGTTTAACTACAACCATACGAGTATTATTATGAAAACGATCCAGAACATGGAGAATGAATTTCAGCACGCCACGCTTGACAGCCTTGCCCAAAAAGTGTACATGACACCCTCCTACCTCAGCTTACTATTCAAAACGAATACCGGCAAAACCTTCATCGAGCAATTAACCGACATTCGCATCGACAAAGCCAAACACCTGTTAAAGAACACACATCTAAAAAATTATGAAGTCGCTGAATCGATTGGTTATCAGGACTCCCGCTACTTCAGCCAAATATTCAAAAAAAAGGTTGGATGCTCGCCAAGTGATTATCGGGAATCAGCCATCCACTAAGCTATGGGGGCAATAGGCGGGATCTCCTGTTTTGCCCCTTTTTAATTTCATATTACAATCGAACCTGACCTGAATTTCCTTCTGTCTCTGTTCTCATAGCATCCTCCAGCTCCTGATCCCAGGTCAGATGACGGTACTCAGCCGACTCCTGTGTGCTATCCAACCATGCTGTGAAGTCATTCCAGATGGAAACTGTCCATGGCGAATCGATTTGAGCTGTTGTATAGATGTCTTCGCGCAATCGAACGAAGCCAAAAATATCGCGTACCTGCGACTTTTCTGCCTGAACGACTGTAAGCTCTGCCAGATGAGGCGGAATGAACAGCACACCTGACGGTGTTCCCAGCACCACATCACCCGGAAGACAGATCGCTTTACCAATTCGGCACGGGGTATTGATTCCTACCATTGTGACATCTGCTATCGCTGTCGGATCACTGCCACGATAAAACACGTTGACTCCTTCAATATCAACTATTTGCTGGTTATCACGGATACCACCCCAGATCACGGCACCACCCCGCTTCGTTTTGGAAGCAATCGCCGTTGACAGGTTCCCACCCACAAAGGTCCCTTGATGGACTTTATCAAACAAATCAACTACTACAATATCGTCCTCCTGCAGCGTATCGATGACCCATTGGTTGAAAAAGCCTTTTCTGTCCTCCTGCTGATGACCATAGCTCAGTAAAGTCTCATGCAGATCCGGACGTTTGGGAACTAACACAGATGTCACGGCACGTCCTACCATCACCTGATTCGGATGCACAATCTTGAGATCGCCTTCAAATTGAAAAGCATAACCGTGATTCCACAAGGTGCCCCATGCTTCCTCCAAAGTAATTTTCGCCATTCGGCGTAATACATCATTCGATACCCGGGGGCGGCCATTGGCAAATCTCTCGCCCTGCCACAGTGGTGTCAATTGAATAATGTCTTCGGGGTTATCATATTTCAAATGCAACCCTTCCTTCTCACTGAATGTATTTCCACCTCTTATGTTAAGCAAATTCACAGATTTGTCGATGTGGTTTTTTTACGCATTTTTCGTACAGTAACTATAAATTTTTCATCGAATGGGTAAATTCTTATCATATTCCCCCTAACAACTGATGATATTCCCCTATATGAAATGACTAACCGTCTGTATATTGGAATAGAAAGGAGATAGTTGTTTCCACTATTCAAGCTATTTGAATGCGTTTACATGACATCCGTTTTGTATACTCCATGATTTACATTTATGGCCTCCAACTACCGCATTGATGGTTTTACATCATGTGTATTTCCCCCTGCAGCAAGCTAAATTCACCCTGATAAGACTGATTAAAAAATCAAACAATATCATAAAATCCTCACCTGTGCATGTTAAATTCGCTTTGCTACACTGTGAAAGTACAAGAATCATAGGATAAGGAAGTGACTAAATGGGGGTTAAGGAAATATCCAGTATGAACACGATAGCAGAAGTTCCCATTCGCAAAAGTAAAAAAAACTTATTCAGCAACCACTTGGAAGGGTACATATTCATCTCTCCCTGGCTGCTCGGTTTTTTACTGCTAACCGTATGGCCGATAGGACGCTCCTTTTATTTGTCCTTCACTGAGTATTCACTCCTTGAGCAGCCCGTGTGGGCGGGACTCGACAATTACACGGAAATCTTTTTCAAAGACAATCTGTTCACCAAATCGCTCGGAGTTACTTTTACGTTCGTGTTGTTTTCACTTCCACTCAAGTTATTTTTTTCATTGATGGTAGCGCTTCTCATTAACAAAAGTCTGAAAGGAATGAATATATACCGAACGGCGATCTACTTCCCTTCGCTAATCGGAAGCAGTGTAGCGGTATCAATCCTCTGGCGCAACCTGTTCGGTCTGGACGGCTATGTTAATCAGATCCTCTCGTGGTTTGGTGTTCAAGGTAAAGCCTGGATCGCCAATCCCGATACTTCGCTTGGTACAATCATTTTACTCAATGTATGGCAGTTCGGCTCCACGATGGTTATCTTTTTGGCTGGCTTACGGCAAATACCGAAGGATTTGTATGAATCTGCATCCGTTGATGGGGCAGGCAAGATACGTCAATTCTTTCACATTACTTTGCCCATGCTCTCTCCCGTTATGTTTTTCAATCTCATCCTTGGCATCATCGGCTCCTTTCAAACGTTTACTTCTGCATTCATCATTACAGCTGGTGGACCCGCAAACTCTACGTATATGTATGCTTTTTATCTTTATGAAAAGGCTTTCAAACATTATCAAATGGGATATGCCTCGGCGCTTGCCTGGATCCTGCTCGTGATTATAGCGATCATGACCGGCTTAAACTTCCTGGCATCCAAGTATTGGGTATTCTATGAGTCGGAAGGCGGGAATGACAAATGAACAGAGTCACCAGTTTCGGCACGTTTCGCAGCCATTTGATCCTGATCCTATTTTCTTTGATCATGATTTATCCGATTTTCTGGTGGCTGGGCGCTTCGCTCAAAACGGTAACAGATATGAAATCCACATCGATCTGGCCGACCACCTTTATGTGGGAAAATTACTCCAAAGGCTGGGTATTTTCACCCAAATACAGCTTTACTACCTTTTATCTCAACACCTTGGTGATGGAATTCTGGAATGTGCTCGGTGCCGTATTGAGCAGTGCGGTCGTCGCGTTTGGTTTTGCCAGACTCAAATTCAAGCTTCGTTCCTTCTGGTTCTCGATTTTGCTGCTCACCTTGATGCTTCCCGGACAGGTTACCATCGTGCCTCAATACATCATGTTTAACAATTGGGGATTGGTAAACAGCTATATCCCGCTTATTCTCCCGCACTTTTTTGGAGGCGGCGCCTTCTTCGTATTTCTCGTCGTTCAATTTATACGCGGGATCCCAAGAGAGCTCGATGAGGCCGCCAAGATCGATGGAGCCTCGGTGTACAAAACATTTTCACATGTAATTTTTCCATTAATTAAGCCAGCATTGGTATCCGTAGCGATTTTCACTTTTATATGGAGCTGGGACGATTTTTTTGCACAGGTTTTATATTTAAGCTCGGTTGATAACTATACGGTTGGCCTGGCGCTTCGCATGTTCATTGATCAGTTTGAAATTCAATGGGGACAGCTTCTCGCGATGTCCCTGCTATCGATTATTCCATCCGTCATTTTGTTCATCTCGGCACAAAAGCATTTTGTTGAAGGCATTGCTACAACCGGCATTAAAGGATAACTGTACCCCCAGCTTGTACTGAACGATCTGGGATGTTGGCCGCACCCGGATGACAGACTGGCAGTTGTAATCTTCAGAAACCAACTGCGTGAAGCGACAATGTTGGATACGAGTCGGATAAACAGCCTGCAGGTTCATCGGCCTCACGGAAGGCATGCAATCCATTCATGAGCTAGCCATGTTATGGAAGCGTACGCTGCGCTGTGCAGGCAGATCGATTAACGGGTGGAGCCTGTACAACTATATGATCAAAGGGAGTGTTATGTATAATGAAAGCCAATAAAAAGACAAATATAATTGTAGCGGTGCTTGCTTTTTCATTGATTCTGACCGCTTGCTCCAAAACCGTTGAGACCACTGGCACCGGTACTCCGGCCAAGGATGCACCAGCTGCCGGCAAAAATGCCGACCTGCGGATCATGTGGTGGGGACCGGATGACCGCCATCAAGCGACTCTGAAAGCTCTTGAAATGTATTCCGCCAAAAATCCAAATATTAAATTCACTTCCGAATATATGGCGTTTGATGCTTTTTGGACCAAGCTACCTACACTCGCTGCCTCCAATTCCATGACCGACATCCTGCAAATGGACGGAGCTTATATTAACGAATATGCCAAAAAAGGCTTGCTCATGGATTTGTCCGATGTCGATCTGAAGGGACTTGTCGATCCAAGAATCGTCAACAACGTCAAGATTGACGGCAAATTATATGGAATTCCGCTCAGTCATAACGGTGCGGGAGTCGCCTTCAACAAAGCGGAGCTGGAGGCGGCTGGCGTGAAGCTGCCACATAAGGATTGGACATGGGATGAATATTTCACTTACATGAAGGAAGCTCATGACAAGCTGCCTAAAGGTAAATATCCGTTTACCGATAATACAAGCGTATGGGATTGGTATCAGTTCTATCAGACGTCCAATGGCAAAGGACCGATCATGCAGGATGGAACCAAATTTAATCTGGATAAAGATCTCTGGTTCAAATTTCAACAAATGCATGAGCAATGGCGTGCTGACGGAACCCTTCCATCTGCAGAAGCCACCACGGCCTTTAAAGAAAATGATCCCAAAGCTGATGCGATGGTATCCGGTGTCATGGCAAGAGGTGTTACTGTCGGTTCTGTTGGCGTCATGGAGACACTCAACCCGGGTAAAATTTCGGTAGTAAACAATCCTGTAGGTCCAGCTGGAGGCGGATGGGCACAAGCCACAATCTTCTTCAGTTTAAGCAAATCCACCAAATATGCGGCTGAAGGCAAGAAATTTATTCAATGGTTTATCTCCGATCAGGAAGTAGGCAAAACACTCGGTTTGACTCGTGGCGTTCCGATCAACGATGCGATTTACAAAACCTTGGAGCCTACCTTGAGCAAAAAAGATTTGATGGGTAAGGATCTGTTAGGTAATGCACTGGATAAGGCGCTTCCGTTCTATCCAGCTCCTCAAGGCTGGTCCGATTTCACAAGCTTGTATAAATCGGAAATGGAAGCGGTCATGTTCAAAAAACAAACGATTGAACAAGCTTATGACAAAATCGTAGCCAAAGGCAAGGAAACCGAAGCGAAGCTGAACAAAAAGTAAACCGTCCAGTGTATCCTTGTGCCGTCCTGCTTCTTACAAAAGAACAGGGCGGTGTATTGTGGGACCATGCAGAACAAAGCACAGGTTTTCATTATAAGGAGGTCAGTCTATTCATGCTTCAATTAGCTGAATTTTTCCCCGGATATCCAAGCAGGCTTTGGCATCTTGCCAAGCAGATGGGTGTTAATTATGCGGTTGGTCCTCTACCCAAGGAAGATCACGGTATGAAACCATGGGATTATATGAATTTGGTGCAAATGAAACAAAGATTCGCTGATTTTGGACTCAATCTTCAAGTCATTGAATCGGCGCCCGAGACGAATCGCATCAAGCTTGGCCTGCCAGGACGAGATGAAGAGATTGATATCATGTGCCAGTTCATCACGAATATGGGGGCTGCTGGCATCTCTGTGCTCTGCTATAACTTTATGGCTCAATTCAATTGGTTTCGCACCTCAACCACGATCCGTACCCGTGGAGGTGCGCTGGTCTCCGGCTACGATCATGCCTTATTAGCCAATGCGCCTTTGACCGAAGCCGGTATCGTAAGTGAGGATCAATTATGGGAACATTTGAAATACTATCTGGAACGTATTGTACCTGTCGCGGAAAAAGCAAAGGTCAGGCTGGCTCTGCATCCCGATGACCCGCCGATATCTCCGATTCGTGGGGTGTCACGAATTCTGCGAAGCTCGGATGCGCTGCAGCAAGCTATTGATCTGGTGCCGAGCGAATACAGCGGTATTACGTTATGCCAAGGAACACTAGCGACAGCAGGTGAGGATATACCGACTGTGATTCGCAAGTTTGCTGCGCAGGACAAAATCTTTTTCGTCCATTTCCGTGATGTTCGCGGAACGCCAGAGAAGTTCGAGGAAACGTTTCATGATGACGGTAAAACGGATATGCTCGAAGCTATGAAGACCTATTACGAGGTTGGTTTTCAAGGTCCGGCTAGACCTGACCACGTCCCGACGATGGAGGGCGAGAATAATGATAATCCGGGCTATGAATTACTTGGTCGCTTGTACGGAGTTGGTTATATAAGAGGATTAATGGAGGCTGCAGCTGCGGGAGAGCGCGAACGGCAAATTCAGCTAGCCGAATTAAAGGTATAACTCAGGCCTCTATGAGGTGCGATTCATACAAAAAGACAGGATTCGAAATTGCGAATGACGGCTACGCCGATGGTTCGCTTTTCTGAATCCTGTCTTTATTTAGCTCCAGAGACGATCGTTGGACCACGAATGGTTCCATTCGTCCGTCGATTCCCACAAGCCCGGTATATTCGCATGCAAATGCTCGGCAATTACCTCGTCATTTAAGGAATCGATACCAAGTCCCGGCGCATCCGGTACGGTTATAAAGCCATTTTGTATTAACGGTTTGGCCAGTGAACGCCCAATCACAATATCGTCCCACCAGGATATGTGATCGGAATGAAATTCAAGCGCAAGGAAATTTTCCGTAGCTGCTGCACAATGAACGGCAGCCAAGCATGCAATCGGGCTTTCAGCCATATGAATGGCCATTGCAACAGCGTAATCCTGCGCCATGTCGCCGATTTTTTTCGTTTCCAGTATACCGCCAGAAGTCAGAAGATCCGGATGTATCACCGCAACTCCACCGGATTCCAGCAGCGGTTTAAAATTTTCCTTCAAATAGATATCCTCCCCGGTACAAATCGGTGTCGTGACCGATCTCGCCAGTCTGGCATATAAATCCGTGTACTGCCATGGAATCATATCCTCCATCCAGGCCAAATTATATTTATCGATCCGGCGTCCCAGTTTGATGCAGTCCTCCACGCCGATATGACCAAAGTGGTCAATCGCAAGCGGTACCTCATAGCCGATGACTGAACGTACGTCGCTCACATACTGCTCCAGCATATCGAGCCCTTTTTCAGTTACATGGATGCCGGTAAAAGGATGCGCAACATTGTAGGCGTCATACATGCGGTTGCGGGCATGGATGATTTCCATTTCCGTCATTTCGATATTTTTCCGATTTGCCCATACGTCCGACAGCTTTTTCATATCTTCAAAGAAGCCCAAAGGTGCGCTTAAGGTGCCCGGCTCCTGGATAATTTGATTAATGCCCAGATCCATTTTCAAAAACGTATAGCCTTTTTCCATCCGTGATTTCAGCGCTTGCCCCATTGTCAGTCCGGTATCTCTGCCTTGCACATCGGTGTCACAATACATTCGGATTTTATCGCGGAACTTGCCTCCCAGCATTTGATAAATCGGGATACCGTACGCTTTTCCTGCCAAATCCCAAAGTGCGATTTCGATACCGCTCACCCCTCCGCCTTGACGGGAATGGCCTCCGAATTGCTTGATACGACGAAACAGCTTGTCAATCTGGCATGGATTTTCTCCAAGCAAACGGGATTTTAATAGTAACGCATAGTTCTTGTCCGCCGCATCCCTCACTTCGCCAAAACCGATTAATCCTTGATTGGTATATACCTGAATTAAACTGCAGTGCATCGGGGAACCCTCAATATCGGCAAATCGAATATCGGTGATTTTTAATTCGGAAGGAATCGAATACGTATTCACATAAGCGGTTGTGCTGTCATAGGTTTCTTTGGTTAGCATGGTTATCAGCTCCTTTCCCTCATTATATAAAGGGTTCTGACCAATTGGCATGCTGTAAAATTATCATTTTGTTTGTTTTTTTAGATCTTTTTCTTATAATGGGTATAGGCTATTATTCTTATCATTTCAGGAGGAAAATATGAACAATCAAGCACAGGCTCATGAAGGCATGTATCAAGAAGAACCGGCTGTATGGCTGCGTGCAGCGAATTATGAAGCTGCTGTTTTGCCGGGTGTGGGCGCCAATCTGATTGCCTTTCGCGATACAGCCAACCAGTACCGCTTCCTGCACGAACCGGAGCAGAATGAGATGGAAGCCTTCAAAGCCAATCCGATCATTCATGGCATCCCTGTACTGTTTCCACCGAATCGTTATGAAGACGGCGACTTTCATTGGAATGGCAGCGTGTATCGTTTTCCTGTCAATGAACCAAAGACTGGCAATCATCTTCACGGCTTTGTTCATAATATTCCATGGAAGGTGGATGGTTTTGGAGCTGATGAAGCACAGAGCTGGGTAACCTTAAGCTTGACGGTAACAGAGGGGCATTCTGTATATACATATATCCCGCATGCGTTTACGATTCAGCTTCGTTATTCCTTAAGCAGCGATGGTTTATCGCAGCATGTGCTGATTCGGAATGACGGCGACACGCCGATGCCTCGTCTGCTTGCCTTTCATACCTCAATCAATGCACCATTCGCTTCGGACAGCTCGGCATCCGATTATCGCTTCAATATGACGATTGGCGAACGCTGGGAGCTGGATCAACGGATGCTGCCGACAGGTCAGTTTCAAGCGCTTACAGCAGATGAGGATAACATGAAGGCTGGTGGGTTGTCCCCATTCTTTGAATCGATGGATAATCATTATACAGCTGTTCCACAAAATGGAAGAAATCGAATGGAGCTTACCGATACGCGCAATAAGCTGACTCTGGTCTATGATGTCGGCACCAGCTACAAGCAATGGATGATCTGGAACAACGGAGCGACGGAAGGTTTCTTTTGTCCAGAGCCGCAAATCAATCTGGTGAACGCACCGAATATCAAGCAGGAGCTCGACCCCGAACTGATCGGATTGTTCGGTCTGGAGCCGGGTGAGATCTGGGAAGAAACCAGCAGACTGTATGTAAAAAAAGCTGAATAGTTGAAGAAATGGAAGCCTCCAGATCGACTTTACTCGTCGATCTGGAGGCTTCCTCGTTCATATTTGAGACTAGCTATTAATACTTAGTCTTATTTAAAAGTTCGGTGAATAACGAGCGGAGCGGCCAAATGGTCCTGTAGAAGCGTCAGCGCTCGCCTTTGTTTCCGTGTTTTTACCGCTAAATATTTTATAAAATTTAAAAAATACGGAAACAACAGCGATCGGAAGGATATTTGGCCGCGCAGCGAGACTTATTCACCGCACTTTTAAGGCCCATTAGCTACTCAATTCCCAGCTGCAAGTCTGTCGCAATAAATATGCATCGCCTCTCTGAGAAATGCAGCCAAGCCAGGTCCGTGCTTATCAATATTGGCGGTGAAACGTCGATCCATTACGTACAAATCACCTAGTCCACGAAAAATTTCCGGTGTACAGTCATAATAGTAATTCGTAATATGCTGTCTTAAATCACCCACGGCCACCTGCACCTCGGGATCATCCGTACCGCGATGCATAGCTGCAGCGATCCGGGTATGGATCTTGTCGTTCTTCTCTGTGATGTTCGCCCAATCCTCTTTCGTATAGCTATCTGTCCGCTTCTCAACCGCTTCAACTGCTTCATGACCATATCTTTGTCTCGCCTCAGCTGCATACTTCTTTTTGTGCTGCTCGATAGCACTTTGGTCAAAGCCCTCGAACTTATCTTTGTTACTCATCTCCATGCCTCCTTGTGCCGATTGTATACTTTGATTCACCGTATCGATGATGCGCTCCAACCGCTTCTTTTTTTCCAGCAACAGCTCCTTATGAGCTAACAATGCCTGGGTACGATCGAATCCAGGATCATCCAGTATGACCTTGATTTCCTGCAGCGAAAAACCGATTTCCCGGAAAAACAAGATCTGTTGAAGCCTTTCCAGCTCTCTATCCGTGTACAACCGATAACCTGCCTGATTGATGGACCCGGGTGCAAGCAAGCCGATTTCATCATAATGATGCAGAGTCCGTACACTGATATTCACAAGCTCTGCAACTTCCTTTACCCTGTAAGCCATACCCTCGCTTCACCTCCTGAGATGATCATAAGCTATCACGTTACGTTAGGGTCAATAGTAAAAATTGGCTGGTCTATATACGTGCCAATTGGTTGTTTTCATCTGTTCATTTCGTGGTAAAATAAAAAAATACACGTGATTATTGATCCTATCACCAACCAATTGATCACCATTGGAGTGCTATCTATGAATATTATTATTTCACGAGAGCTTTCCATACCGATTTATATGCAAATTACGCAGCAAATACGTGAAGCTATATTCAATGGTGAGCTGCCAGCCGGCTACCGTCTCCTACCCGAGCGAAAGCTGGCCGAGCAATTAGGAGTGAATCGCAGTACCGTATTAAACGCATACGTTGAATTGAAGTCCGAAGGTTTGATCGAATCCTTTGTTGGCAAAGGAACCGTCGTACTTCCATTGAACTCTGCGGATGCACCTGCTGCCTCCACCCAGCTTCCCGGCTATAGTACGCCTCCATGGCGGCAGTTATTCAGTGAACGATCGTTCTCAGCAGGTGACCCGTTAATTCGTGATCTGCTGTCTCTTTCCAAGCGCAATGACTCCATTTCCTTCAGTGTTGCGCTGCCAGACCCTGGGCCTAAACTGACGGTCAAGCTCAGAGAGCAGCTGCAATTGCTCATGCAGGAGAAAAGCGATTCGTTATGGAAGCATACCGCTACGGAAGGTATTCATTCACTACGTGAGGCGATATGTATGTGGATGGAGAAGCGTGGGATTCATGCCGCTGCCGAGGAAGTGCTCATACTGTCCGGCTCTCAGCAAGGTATTGATTTGCTTACCCGAGTATTCATCGATCCGGGTGATATCATATTTGTTGAAGAACCCAGTTATTTCAGCGCTATGCAATCGTTTCGTTCAGCCGGAGCAAGATTAATGGGAATACCTGCAGATACCGACGGACAGATGAGACTTGATATTCTGGAGTCCATGTTAGCCAAGTATCATCCGAAGCTGATCTATGTCCTGCCTACCTTCCAGAATCCATCGGGTTTGGTGATGAATCAGGATGTCAGGGAACGTCTGCTTGAGCTGGCTTATCGCTACAAGACGATCATCGTCGAGGATGACCCTTATTGTGATCTGCGTTATTCCGGCCATCATGTTCCACCTATCCATGCCATGGACCGCCATGATCATGTCATCTATCTCAGTACCTTTTCCAAGCTTATAGGCTCTGGATTACGTATGGGGTGGCTAAGTGCTCCCAAGTCTGTCATTCGTCAACTGGCTATTGCCAAGCAAATGGCTGATCTGCATACGAGCACACTCTCACAGTTTCTGATGGAGAGAATGATTCGCAGCGGGCTGCTGGAGGAGCATCTGAACGATATGCGAAATCGTTATCATCGGCGTAAGCAGCTTATGGTCGCAGCACTTCATAAATATGAGGTACCAGGTATGACTTGGCAGGAGCCTGAAGGCGGCGTATTCATCTGGTGCCGGATGCCAGCCGGACTGAATGCCAATGAGTTGATGCTTCGTGCAGCCGATCGTGGTGTCGATTATTTGCCAGGCAACCCGTTCTTTGCCCAAGTGCCGCAGACGGCCTATGTTCGCCTTAACTTTTCATGTGCCGAGGAGGACTCCATCGATGAAGGCATTCGCCGATTTGTCTTAGCCGTGCACGACACGATGGATGCTCGTCGATACCATCAAACAGGCAACCGAACAGAAGGATTAGATCCTATTATTTAACACCTATTCCAAGGAGGATGGACCCCATGGCCTTTTCAAGATTCGCTAAACGTATGGACCAATTAAAAGCATCAGAAATCAGAGAGATATTAAAGCTGACAGAAAGACCTGAGGTCATTTCGTTTGCCGGAGGCCTTCCAGATCCTGAGTTATTTCCTATTAGAGAGCTGCAGCTGATCGCCGTAAAAGTACTAGAGGAGAACGGTAAAGAAGCGCTGCAATATGCGACCACTGAAGGCTATCGACCTTTACGGGACAAAATTGCACTTCGGATGAACCGCACACTGGGTACGGCTTGGACGGCTGACAATATTCTCATTACGAGCGGCTCCCAGCAAGGAATCGATCTGGCAGGAAAAGCTTTCCTCGACGAAGGCGATGTCATTTTCTGTGAAAGCCCCTCTTACCTTGGAGCTATTCAGGCCTTTCGTGCTTATGGTCCTGAATTCGTCGAGGTTCCTACTGATCACGAAGGCATGGATATCGCTCAATTAAGGGAGCTTCTGCAGACTACACAGCGGGCCAAGCTTATTTATGTCATTCCGGATTTTCAAAATCCGACCGGACGGTCCTGGACACTAGCCAGAAGACAAGAACTCATCAAGCTTGCCAATGAATTCGATCTGGTTATTATTGAGGATAATCCATATGGTGAGCTGCGTTTTGAGGGCGAACCTATCCCTTCCCTGCAATCATTGGATACCGAAGGTCGTGTTCTTCACTTGGGAACCTTCTCCAAAACCTTCTGCCCGGGCCTGCGCATGGGCTGGACAGCAGCTGATTCCGCTATTATACCCAAATTAGTGCTGCTGAAGCAGGGAGCCGACCTTCAAGCGTCAACGATTAGCCAACGGCAGCTCGATGCCTATCTGGAAACGTACGATCTGGGTGAACAAATCGTCAAAATCGTAGAGGTTTACCGCAAGCGTCGTGACACGATGATGGAAGCACTTCGTCGTGAAATGCCTGCCGATGTCCGTTTCAATATTCCTTCCGGTGGCTTATTCACCTGGCTGGAGCTGGCACCTGAGCTTAACGCTCGTGACTTGCTCGTACGCTGCCTGGATCACAATGTTGCATTCGTACCTGGCGGCAGCTTCTACCCGAATGGTGGCCATGAGAATACGCTGCGCCTCAATTATTCCAACATGACGGAGGAACGGATCATCAAGGGAATAGCAAGGCTTGGCAAAGTGCTGCGGGAATACACGGCAGAATTACAGGCAAGTCCTTTATCCATTTAACAACGGTCTGCTGGGGGCCAGTCTCAGATTTTACTTTGAGACTAAGCCCCATAGCAGAACCCTATATAATCTAAAAAGCAACATAGTATTACGATAAAAAATAACCCTCCATCTCACATTAAAGTGATGACAGAGGGTTATTTTCTCGCACTATGAAACTGCTGGATCAGCAGTTTATATGTAATTATAAAAGTATAGGCCCGGTGGGACTCGAACCCACGACCAGATGATTAAGAGTCAACTGCTCTACCAACTGAGCTACGGACCTGCAACGCTCACTTATAATAGCATATAGATTTATAAATTGCAAATCATATTTACAATTATTTAAAAAAAGCTTTTTTGTTTAATAATAACTATGAGGGAGGTGTTCAGCATGAATGCAGAAATCAATCCGAACCAACCACCAGAGATTAATCCGAAACCCATTCCGGATATAACACCGAAAACTCCACCCGAAATTAAACCGGATTTGATCCCGGAGATACCATCAACACCACAGCCAGCTCCTGAAATCAGTCCCAAAGTCATCCCGGAAATACCCGAGAAGCAGCAATAGGAATTTGCAAAGGCAGTCCCTTGGTCAGATGAATGACCTGAGGGACTGCCTCTTTTTCACAAAATTATCGAAACCTTACTTCTTAGTTTTCTTTGCATCATAGGCAGCCTGATAAATTTCCAGGTACCGCTTCAACTTCATATTATCCAGATTTTTCAGGTAACCGTCCCAGTCTTTATCCAATTTGGCATCTCCGATAATGAATCGCGCGATCATTTCTTTGACATGATCATTGATGGTCTTATCCAAATCAGCTAGCTCTGTTGCCTGCTCATTGGTAAAGAAAAGCTGTGGAAGAACGGTATCATCTTTTTGCTTATAAGGTTCATACTTGGTTTTCGTTTCATTGTATAGAATAGATTCCTGCGGGAGTTTCGGGTCAGGGACCAGGCCCAAACGGAAATCATTCGTACGCAAAGATGGACCGGTTTGCGACCATTTCACATTTTGTACCGTCGACAGCTTCACATCCGTATACTTCCAAATAGCCGGTTTCCCGTTGATTCCAACCTCTCCCGGATCCGCTAATTTCCATTCAACATTCGGGCGACCTTCCGTATTACGCAGTGTCATTTCCTGATCGTACATCAAGTCCGCCCAGCGGAAAGCAGCTTCGGGATTTTTACTTGCTTTGGTTATAACTAGTCTACCTTGGTTCACACTGTTGTTTAATGGAGCTACCTGAACACCTTTTGGCCCTTTTAACGCTGGAACGGCAACATAGTCCAACCATCTTCCCACATTACCCTTACTTGAATCGGTAAATATACCATCATGCTGGGCTACAGCCGCCCCTAATATGACGGTTCCCGGATTCTCGCCCATTTGCTTCGCTTGATCTCGGTCCTGGGTGAACGATTGCGGAGCAATCAGTCCCTCTGCATACAGCTTGTGCAGGTACTCCAAGCCGTCTTTAAATTCCGGTTTGTCAAATGCTACTGTGACTTTTCCATTATTGATAAACAACCGTTTTTCACTACCGTTAATGATACTTGGGTTAAGGATGAAAGCATTCATAATAAAAGAATCAATATTAACATTCGGACCTACAGCCGCACCTGCCAGCGGAATTTCATCTGCTTTTCCGTTCCCGTTCGGGTCCTGGGTTTTGAACGCCTTAAGCACATTGTAGAATTCGTCCGTCGTAGTCGGTACCTGCAACCCTAATTTGTCCAGCCACGGCTTGTAAATCCACGTTTTTTGTGACATGGAGCAGTGGAAACATTCATTCACCTGCGGCAGTCCAAAGATTTTACCGCCCGGCGCCGTAATAGCTTCTTTCACATAAGGAAGCTTCTCGAACATTTTCTTCGTTTCTGTACCATATTGATCGATATATTTGGTCAAATCAAGAAATTCCCCAGTATTTCCGTATATCAACTGCTGTGTGGGGCTAATATCAAAGCCCATGATCACATCAGGCAAATCTCCGCTGCCCAGCACCAAATTCAACTTTTCTATCGCTGACTTCTCAGGTGCTATATCCCATTCGATATGAATGTTGGTTTTCTCTTCGAGAAACTTCGTATATTCATTGGTTGCAAAATCCTCAACGAACGAACTGCCTTTAACCAGCACCTTAAGTGTTGTTTTTTCTTTCATGATCGGGAATTGTCCTGCCGGATTTATTTTCGCTGCAGTTGCCGCATTGTCTTGTTGGGGCCCTGCTGCCTTATCTGTGCATCCGCTCAACACAGCAACCGCTGCGATTGCCAAGCTCAAACTGCCTATCCATAACTTTTTCATTGTAGTACCTCCCTTTTTTGTATGAACCCAAACCCCTTTATTCTATTCCAGTTAGGCTATCAACCTACCCCTTAAGTGATCCAATCATGACCCCTTTTACGAAATGCTTTTGCACAAAGGGATAAGCGATCATCAGAGGCAGTGAAGATACGACAATCAGCGAATATTTGAGCAAGGTTCGCAAGCCTTCGCGGTTTGCTTCGTCGGCCAAATTGGACATCATACTTGCATCGACTTCATTTTGCACGAGGATTTCCCTGAGCACGAGCTGCAGCGGAAACAACGCAGGCGACTTCAAATAAATCAACGCATTAAAATATTGATTCCAATAGCCAACAGCCGAATACAGGGTGATAACCGCTATAATTGGTCCAGATAACGGAATAACAATTTTCCAGACAAATTTAAAATCATTACAGCCATCCAACTGCGCGGCTTCCAGCACTTCATCAGGAATCGTTGTCCTGAAGTAAGTACGGGCAATAATCACATTAAATACGCCCATAGCTGTAGGTAAAATCATCGCCCACATCGTATTCAACATATTCAGGTCCTTAACGAGCAGGTAGTTTGGAATCAAGCCACCGCTAAACATCGTCGTGAATACGAGCAGCAGCATGATCACATTTTTCCCATACAAATCCCGTCTGGCTAACGGGTACGCTGCCATAATCGTCAAGGATACATTAATCAAGGTTCCTACTACTGTATAAATGACAGAATTACGAAATGAGCTCCAGATCAGCTTGTGCTTGAATACGGCTGCATAGCCATCCAAGGTCGGATCTACCGGCCATAACCATACTTTTCCGGCAATTACGGCACCTGGACTGCTAAAGGATGCGCTTACAATGAATACTAACGGGTATAAAACCGTAATTAAAAACAGCGATAGAATGACATAATTGCCGATGTTAAACCATCGATCCGTATTCGTTTCCCTGATATTCGTAGTTTCCACAGTTGTTACCTCCTCTCGCTGCCCTTACCATAGGCTTTCCTGCTTGGCTTTCTTGGCAATTTGGTTGACCGTGATGAGTAGAACGAGACCGATGACAGACTTGAACAGGTTGATCGCCGTGGAATACGAATAATTCATAGCTTGCGAGGCAAGCCCCACCTTATACACGTAAGTATCGATAACCTCGGAGGTCCGTGCATTCAGCGCATTTTGCATCAACAGCACCTTTTCAAAGCCCAAATCCAGAATATGCCCTGTGTTCAAAATGAGCAAAATGATCATCACCGGAAGAATGCTGGGCAGATCAATATGCAGCATCCGTTTGAATTTGTTAGCCCCATCCATAACCGCCGCTTCATGCAGCGAAGGATCTACACCTGACAAGGCCGCCAAATAAATGATGCAGGAGAAACCAACATTTTGCCATAGACCAGACCATACATAGATCGAACTGAAGTATTCGGGTTTGGCAATAAAATGGACCGATTCAAAGCCAAGCGTTCGCAGCATCACATTCACGAGTCCATTTCGGGGATCGAGCAGCTCCAGAATAATTCCTACCATAACCACGATTGAAATAAAATGAGGTGCATAAGTGATCATTTGGACCGATTTTTTGAAAAACTGATTCTTCACATAATTAAGCGACAAGGCCAGAATGATCGGAAAAGGGATTCCCGCAATCAGGCTGTACAAGCTAATAATTAATGTGTTGGTCATGAGCTTGCCAAATTCATACGAATTGAAGAACCGGATGAAGTGCTTGAAGCCCACCCATTCACTACCATTAATTCCTTTGAAAGCTGTGTAATCCTTAAATGCAATCGTCGCTCCGTACATCGGATAATACCTGAATACCAAAATGTAAATCAACGGAAGCGCCAGTAGTACATACAATTGCCAGCATTTCTGTATGCGCCTCCGAGCGGACAGTGGCTCTATCTTCGCTTGTGCTCTCGTCTTGGTAGCGGCTGCCACTTTCATGATCGTTGTTCCCCCTTTCATTATTCGTAATTCCAACATAAGGCTCAGGAGAACAAATGTATATCCGAAAACGCTTTCTTTTTGTGCGATAGTTAAGAATAGCAATGTGCATTGCTATTCCTGGTGTGCAATATTTTAGAAAACGCTTGTATAACCCCGTATTTTAGCCGGTTTGCGATTTCTTATAAGCGGTAGCGCTGACACCATGAAGGCGTTTGAATGCCCTGCAAAATGTATTGGACGAGCTGTATCCGACATTCGCAGCAATATCGTTAATGGTCAATCTGGATTCAAGCAGCAACGTCTTGGCATGATCCATTCGCACGCTCTCCAGGTAATCGGAAAAATTGATACCGGTTTGCTCTTTAAAAAACTGTGATAAATATACCTTGGAAATCGGTATTCGATCCGCAACTACATCCAGACTCAGATCATCCTGCATATAGTCCTTGTTCAGGATCGTGATAATATGATCGACCAGCTGTATATTTTGGCTTTTCTTATGCGCATTCACGCTATCGCAGATCCACTCATAGGTGGATATAACAGAGGCATAATTGTTCTTCATATGCTCGTAAGAAGGCGTTTCGCTGCTCAATGGCTTCATCTGATGAAAAACCTGTTCCTGAGCCAGCTCCATTTGCGGCAGAAGCTTCACGATGCTCCCCCAGACTTCATATAGAAAGAGCTGCATGACCGAAAAGGAAAGACGCCGGATTTCAAAATTTTCTCGATACAAATCCTCCAGTATACGCTTGACCTCCACCCTGTCACCGGCCTTGGCCAAATTCATTAACCGGCCCTCCAAATCGGATGGAAAATAATAATTGTTGCGATCATCCGGCAATTCGTCGAACCATAAAATCCCTTCGCGATTTTGCCATAGTTGAAAACTGAGTGCTTGCCTTGCTTGCTCGTACGATCTGGATACGCCTGTAAGGCTGTCATGAATCGCCCCAATCCCATAGATGGGGACATATTTCAACAGATCACCAACCGCTTCATCCGCTTCCAGAAGATTGCTCTCAATATGCGCCTTAACCCGCAGCGACTGGGATTGATTGCAGCAAAACAGCACAGCAAGCTGGTCCTCAGCGACATCATAGACAAAACCGTTATGCTCCATCGTCTTGCGCAGCATTTCTTTGGTCAAAACACGCTTCATATCCAGCTCTTCCAGAAGATCTCCGCTGTAGCCGTTGTCCAGCCCCCGCAAATGCAGGATGGCAACTACATAGCTCATCCCCGTTACATCCATTCCTACATGCTTCAGAAGCGCATTCGCATCATGTACCGACAGAAACTCCCCGTTCAACAGTCTTTGAAAATACGCCGCGCGAAGCAGTGGGGCCTGCTGCTCGATTTCCGATTTCAGCCTGTGATTATTGTTGATCAAGCCCGATACCGTTTCTCCGATCAAGCCATAGGCATCCCTATGCTGGGGACTGACGTCCGCCTTTTCCATGATCATATTGACAATATTACGAAGCGGCTTACTGTTCCGATACGCCAGCAAATAAGCGATAATGACCCCGATGACTAGAAACAGAAACGTCAGGGATAACGTAATTTTCTGAATATAACGAACCTTCTCCAGCACCATATGCGTGGGCTGCCCCACCAGATACGTCCATCCATTTGAGGCTGATTTCACGTAAGTGATCATCATCGGTTTCTTGTCTATCGTTTGCTCTACGACGCCCCGAGAGCCTGACAGTTTGGCGATATCGACTGGGAGTGGAACGGCATCCGCAGACAATGAGCTGATTAATTGCCCCTGATCGTCGACTATATAAGCCCAACCGTCACCGGAGATATCCAGTCCGTGGAACAGCTTTTGCAGCTCCCTGTTATCGATCATCACAGCGATTGCACCCTGCGGGTTTCCCGGATAGCCCAGCGATTGGATGTACGTCAGCATCGTATAGGGGGTATTGTTCACCATAACCTCCTGGGAAGGAATATATTTACGTGTAAAATATTGATCGAACATCAGCTTGTTCCAGTTTGTGTAATCAAGTCGGCTGTACTTTGCTATATTCTCATAAAATTCCTTGATCGAATAGCTTGAGCCCGGGGTCAGTACAAGACCACTGTTTTTAAACAGAACGTAGTAATTAAAAATAAAATTGTTGGACAGCTTATAGTTATACAAGCTTTTGTTGGTATCCAGAACACGATAAGTATTGGTTCCCTCAAACGGATCGATCACCGGCTGAAATTGGATGATGCGAGTATCTACCGACAACTGTTGGGCGATGGAGGAAATTTCCTCTAGTCTTCGCTCCAGTATATCCTTGCTCTGCTCAAGCACATTCATATGATTGGCAGTAACTTCCTTTTCCATCGTTTCAATCGTCTTTTGATAGATGATCCAGCCGACGATCATAGGCAATATTAAAAAGAGAATATACGGAATAAGCAAGCGTATAAATACACGATGTCTGCCCTTTCCATCAATCAGCCATTGTCCTTTAAGCATGGTAGACCGATCCTCCTTCTCCCAAACTGACTTTGCAACCGATTACATACACTATTAAGTTAACCACATTATAGGTTTCTTGTGAACAGCCAACTTGTGTCGGCTGAACAACAAATAATCCCCATGAATCCATGGAGATAGTTGGCTTACCTGTATGCAATTGTGGTCGATGTATGCATAACTCCGATATTAATTCGCATATTGCTGCTTGAATTCGGAAGGCGTCATCCCTGTATGCTTTTTGAATAGCTCACTGAAATAGGGTCGATCCTCATATCCGAGCGCCTGGGCAATTTCCTGAACCTGCCTGCCTTCCAGCAATAAAGCCTTGGCCCGCTCCATTCGCTCTGTCGTAACAAATTGCCCAACCGTCATCCCTCTGACCTTCTTGAATAGATTGGCAAAGTAGCTGCCGCTTAAGTAGACCAGCTTGGCGTAATCATTCACTGTCAGGTTCACATCCAGATGCTGTCTAATATGAGCGATTACTTGTTCGACGACCTGATTGGCTTCTTCTTTCTGCCTTTGTTGGATGACCTCACAGCCGATTCTGCACAGCTCGTTGATGCCTCCCTTAAGCTCTGTCAGCTTGTAGGAATGCAAATTCTTAATATGCAGCAGATGCGCCTCCAGCGGCTTCATTTCTTCAGTCGTCAGCTTTTCTGCAAATACCCGATTCATCATAAAGGCAAGCTCGTCGTACATGACCTTTACAGCCTCTGGAGCATAAGGCACAGGCACAGATACGGTTTCATCGAACAATTCGTCTACAAGCTCCTGCGCTTTGTGCAGATTGCCCGAACGCAGGCAATAGAACAGCTCCTTTTCCTTTTCCGTTGAAAAGCGCGGTGCCGTTTGATGATCCACATGCTGGTAGCCATATACACTGTTGCCACCGGTATAAAAATTATAGGATAGTGCGGTCATTGCCTGAGTATACGAATAAGAAATTTCATGAATATGGTGTACGTTTTCCCCCAGACCGAGAGATACCGTATATCTGGAATAGCTTTCGATATTTTCACGGCACTGCTCGGCCAGCCTCTCGGCACTCCCGGAATCAGGCGAATTGAACACAGCAACGAACCGGTGCGAATGATCCCGAAACACAAATCCTTTCGTTACATTGCCAATCGTCTCCTCCAGAATATTGTGCAGGGTGAACCGAATCAGCTCGACCTCTTGCACAGGAAGCTTATGAGTCAGCTCGGCAAACTGGTCAATTTCCGTAAGCATAACAACGAATTGCTCACGTTCGAGTGCAATATTGAGAAAATCCCAACGCTTGGCGGCCTGTTCCGGCGTAGTGGGAAACTGCAGCAGAAGCTGAAAATATTCCTGCCGCAAATAAGGTAAACTCTCCCTCAGCTTGCGCTCCATCTCATGAAACCGCTGCTGGCTTCCAAGTTCCTCTTCGATCGACGCTTTGGCTTTGAGAACGGCATCAATAATTTTTTGTGGTGTGAAGGGCTTCAATATATAATCAAAAGCGCCAAGCTGAATGGCCTGCTGCGCATAGTCAAAATCGGTATATCCACTTAGGAAAACGATTTTGGTACGAGGAAATTCGCTTAATACCCAACGTGTCATATCCAGCCCATTCATTCGCGGCATGCGGATATCCGTCAGCACGATATGAGGCTTTGTTTCACGTATGAGCTCAATACCCTTCTCGCCGTTGCTGGCCGAGCCCACCACACGAATCCCATGCAGACTCCAGGGAATTTGATTGGCGATACCATCAACAACCGTCTTGATGTCATCTATCACACACATTCTAAGCTCACTGTTCACTTTTGATCGTCACTCACTTTCCAATGGAATCGTTAAGGTAATTACGGTTGAACGGTACGGAATGCTCGATAATTCAATATCGGCTCTGCTATCGTATTGCAGTCGCAGACGTCCAAATACATTGCGCAGCGCATAGCCCTTCTTAAACGTCTGCTCCTGCCGCATATCCTCGTCAACTTGCCGGGCATCCATGCCGGAACCATTGTCCTCCACTCGCAGCTCGAGCCAATTTGAATCCAGACGTCGGATTGTAATCATAATTTGTCCATCAACGTCCATTTCCTGAAAGCCATGCAGGATCGAATTCTCCACCAGCGGCTGCAAAATGATTTTCAATATCGGTATATCAAGCAGCGAATCATCCTCGATCATAATGTTATAATCGAACAAGCCTTCGTAGCATTTTTGCTGCAGGCTCAAATATTGCCGTACATGGTCGATCTCCTTCGCTAAGGTCGTCATCTCGTTGCCCCCATTAAGACCAAGCTGGAACAGCAAGGAGAGGGAAACAATCATATCGGTAACATCCTTATTCTGCGCTGTTTCCGATTTCCAGACGATTGTATTGAGCGTATTGTACAAGAAATGCGGATCAATCTGCGCCTGCAGCGCTTTAATCTCCATCTTTCTTTTCTCGTTCTCGGCATCCTTCACATCGTCAATCAGCTTCGATATTTGCTCCAGCATGCGGTTGAATTTCAACCCGACCTGTGTAACCTCATCCTCGTACTTACTCTCAAAGCGAACATCAAGCTGGTTATGCTCGACCTTCTTCATAAGACCTTGAAGCTTATGCAGCGGCTTCAGCAAGAAGCCTGACATCAGATTGGAGAGCAGCAGGGCCAGCACCGCGCAGCAGGCCATGATGAACAGCGTGGCTGTTTTGATGCGATTCACTTGATACAGCAAATCCGATTGCTTTTGCACACTGACCAGCAGCCAATCCTGCGTAAGCGTCAGACGCGCATAATTGACCAAATAAGGCTCGTTTCCCTTGGAGTATTTGAAAAATCCCCGTTCCTGCTCCTGCATAGGCTTCATAAATTCCGGGTCATTCTGAAACGTTTCCATTGTGGATGCCATCGGCAGTACCTTACCGCCGCTGCGCGAAACGAGAAAATAATTGTCCGAATGGTCAAGCAAATCATCGGTAATCGCTTTGCGGATGGCATCTTCCTTTAAATTAACGACAATAAATACGTCCTGTACATTAACTTCGGAGATCGATTTCATCAATAAGGAGATCACTCTTTTATTACCGAGAAATAAAGGATCTTCATGTCCTTCGATCCACAAGGCGCGATCCGTGCTTTCCAAATACTTCGAAAATATTGTGCTCTTAAAAGGGACCTGGCTATTGCGAAGGTCATTCGTCGCGAACAGATCACCCATCGGCGTATAGATTAAAATCGATTGAATCGATGGCTCACTCAGCTTCATTTGCGCAAGCGGTATCTGTAGGGAAGACAACTGTCTATAGTAGGCCGATGTTCGGTGATCGTACACATCATTCATCGCCTGCTTGAATTCATCGCTAAGCATCATGGAGGAGGTCGCTACAATCGTATGACGCAGCTTTTCATCGAGCACACGCGCCGATTTATTCAATGTGTTCTGGCTGGAGAGGAAGGCTTCCTTTTCTGTTGAGCTGTAAGCAATCCAGTAGGACATCAGTCCGGTCAAGGCGATAGATATTAAAGTCAGCAGTAAAAAGGCAATCCATAGCCGACGTCTGAGCGAAAGCCTATAAAACCAGTGTTTCACGTCTGTTCCTCCTCCGTACCTCAATAATAAAAAACGCGCCGCTTTCTGCTGCGCGTCCATCATTATGATAATCAACTACAGTTATAGCCAGATCCATCCAGCATTACTTGGCTAAAGTGCCTTGCAGCTTGCCTGGATCAAAGCTTGGATTCGCTTTGCTCTTCGTATCGCCGGAAGCACGTGCTTTTTCCAGAGCGGCGTTATAACGAGTTGTCAGGTCCGTCAACATTTTATCGACATCTCCGCCTTCAAGCATATACTTTGTAATCGCATTGCCTGTCTTGACACCCTCAACCTTAGCTTCCGTTACGGAAAGCGGAGTTGGTGAATACAGTGCATCATATTTGCTCGGCAGGAATCCATCGATGCCCGGAATAGTCGGTTTGTTAGCAGTGGCATTCACATCAGGAACGACAGAGATACCAAAGCCCTTTTCATGATATTCCTTTTGGAAATTAATATTGGCAAGGTACTCCATAAACTTCCACGCTTTTTCCTTGTTCGGCGTGTCTTTACTTATACCAACGTAGTTGCCGGCAATAACCGAAACGGTTCCTGATTGCTTGCCGTCCAGGGTTGGAGGCAGAGCAGCAGCCCAGCGTATTTTGGTCGGGAATTGGTTCTGGAATACACCCGGCTCGCCAGAGTGATTGAAGTACATACCAATTTTACCGGCTGCAAATTGTGCACGCAGTGGATCAATATCCAACGATTCCACGCCCGGCAGCAAGCTTCCATCCTTTTTCATTTGATAGAGCGCTTCAGCAATGGGCTTGTACACGGAGAAATCGTACTGTCCGGTTTTATAGTTGTAGCCATCTACAACGGAAGTGCCACTGAAGGAGCCAATTGGATTGGCAATTCGGCTGAATGCGGAGCTTGCGCTCTTGAAGTTTTCAGCGAAGCCGTACGCGCCTACATCCTTGTTCGCTTCTGTAATCTTCTTGGCTGCATCAACCAATTCCGCTACTGTTTTTGGCGGTTCCTTGATTCCTGCTTTTTCAAACAAATCTACATTATATATTAATCTCCAAAACTGTCCGGTATTCGGCAGCGAATAAATTTTGCCTTCAACCATGTTCGATTCCTCGACCATCAGATTGGCATATCGTTTTTTCAAATCATCGTTCATCAAATCATTAATCGGCAGCAAATAGCCTTTTTTTACAAAACCGAGAAAATCGTTCGTACGCAGCACGTCAGGAGCCTGCTTGCTGGCGTATGCAATATCCACAGCCTGGTTAAAGTTATCGGCCATTACCGTCATTTCCACTTCAATGTCGGGGTTCGCGTCATTAAATTTCTTGATGGCCTCTTTCATGTAATCCGCATCATGGCGATCAATCGTCCAATAAGAGATCTTGGTTTTTCCGCCTGTCGCTGTACCCGTACCCGAGGTCCCTCCAGCTTGCGTCCCGCTATCCTGTCCAGCTCCACATGCTGCCAGAGAGGAAGCGACCAAAGCTACGCCCAGCACGGTTCCTATCGTTTTTTTCATCATTTTGATAAAACCCTCCTTTTTAATTATAAACCATTCTTGAATAGGTTCCTAATTGGAAATCATGTAACTGCTTTCAGCATAACGGCTGAGCTTGTCGAACCGTGAAGGACAATCCGACTTTTATGGAGGGGAAAACTACTTTCCGTCTCCCGCCTCTACCTCCGACCAGCTTTTTAACCTTTGACAGCACCTGCGGTAACCTGCATGAACGACTTGTTCGCTATCATATAGACCACGAGGATCGGCAGGAACGATAGACAAGCACCGGCCATCATCAGTTGAGTCTCTGCAGCTGCACCAATACCATAACGAAGATTCGCGAGACCTACCGTCAGTGTCTGCAGTTTCGGCGAGGTCATGGTGAATACGAGCGGCAAAATATATTCATTCCAGGCGCCGCGAAACGTGAACAAGGCCGTAACTGCAAGCGCCGGACGCAGCAGCGGAAGAATGATTTTCCAGAAAACGCTATAAAAGTTACAGCCGTCAATGTAAGCAGCCTCGTCCAGATCGCGGGGAATCGCCTTGAAAAAACCGATCAACATAAAATAAACCGTAGCATGGGAGCTGATCAGGATGATAATGACACCCCACAGCGATTTGTTCAAGCCGAGCATGACCATCAAATCAAATTGCGGTCTGAGTACGACAGCACCAATGGAAATAAACATCGTACTTGCCTGCAACGCGACATACAGTTTTTTGCCTGGAAACTTCGTACGGTCTATCGCGTAGGCGGCCATCGAAGCGATCAGCAGCGTTGCAATTGTGACCATGGTGCTAATAAAGAAGCTGTTCCAGGTAAATAGCGCAAAATTGGCCTGCTTCCAGGCAGTAGCATAATTCGAGAACTGCCATACGGTTGGCAGAAAAGTAGCTCCCGTGGTTAATTCAGCATTCGTTTTGAGTGAACCCAGAACAGCCATAATAAGCGGGTACAGTGTGACAAAAGCTATACTGATTAAAAATGCCCATTTTACAATATGCCCCAACCAATAGCTTGCCCTAATTCCATTGCGATTCAAGTTTGTATCCATCTCACTTACACCCCGCTTTCCTTAATCCTGATTCAGCCGTTTGGACATGTAAAAATAAATGATCGTAATGAAGCCGACAATCAAAGCTGTTGTAAATCCAACCGCGCTGCCGTAGCCGATTTGCTGTACAGTGGCCGTTGACGCCGACACCGGGAAAAACTGCTTGTATACATACAGGTACATGACCTCTGTTTTGCCGAACGGTCCCCCCTCGGTTAATACCATGATGCTCTCATAGCCTTTCAATGCCGTGATGATGGCCAGCATAATAATCATTTGCAGTACGGTACCGAGCATTGGAAGTGTGATATACCAGAACTTTTGCGCTGCATTCGCTCCATCGAGTGATGCACTCTCATATACGTCCTCTGGTATGCCCTGCAAGCCGGCAATAAACAGCAGCATGTAATTACCGATCCCGCCCCATACCGCAGTAATGATAACCGTAAGCATCGCATATTGCGGACCGAGCCAATCTATTGATTGGGAAATAACCCCATACTTGATCAGAAATTGATTAAGAACACCGTTATATGAATTGAAAATAGTAAAAAATACGATCGACATGACCGATGCACTGATAATAGTAGGCATAAAATAAATCGCTCTGAACAATCCTTTACCTTTCAAGCCGCGGTTTAAAATGACCGCAAGCAATAGCGAAATCGGCAGAACCAGAATGATTTTACCGCCCGCATAGACAAATGTATTGTACACGGAATGCCAAAACTCCTGATCACGCAGCAGTCTGGAGAAATTATCAAGACCTACAAATCGGGGTATCCCAAAGCCTTGATAATCGTAAAACATATAGCGTAGCGCCCAGACGATGGGATAGATACCAAGCGCCAGTGTCAGGAACAAACTTGGAAAAATGAAAATATATGAGTTGAACAGAGATACACGTTTACGCATCGTCTATCAGCTCCTCCCGTTCGTTTTTTTATAGCATATTACATGCGAGCCAGAGGGCGGGAGCGGTAATTCAACTGGCACCATAGGACAAAGCAACTTAATTTGAATTTGAACGGAGTCGGACTCATCTACAGCCCATAACAAAAACCCCATCGCGGCACGACGAGGTTTGCTCTTGATCGGATTATTATTTTCAACAGCTACTAATATTTAATCTGCCCATACATCCTTCATGAGCCTCTTGATGCGGCTCTCTCTTTCTTTGGTAGCTGCAGCGTCAGTTACCCAAATTCCCTTCTGCTGCTCGACCGCATGTCCCGCCTTCACTCCAGCTGCAACCTGACTCCGTGGAACATCGGTCATCACGCCCGCAATTTCAATGACGTAGTATTTGCCTTCAATACGATCTACAATTCCTTTCAAGCTACTTCTCCTTCCTTTCCGTAGCAATCGTGACGTTCTTTCCATCCGATATGACTGACACCGTCCCCTGCAAATCATTGCGATAGACGCTGGCTCCTGCTTTTTTCAGTCGGGATAAAATTGTCTTGTCCGGGTGACCATAATTGTTGTCTTTGCCCGATTGAATAATCGCATACTGGGGCTTCACCTTGTTCAGGAAGGTTAAGGAGGTTGAAGACTTCGACCCATGATGACCTACCCCCAACACGGTCGATGTCAGATCGACACCTGATTTAATCATATCCTTCTCGCTTGCCGCCTCTGCATCACCGGTTAACAGCAGCGAAGTCGTACCATAAGTAATTTTCACAACAGCACTCATGTTGTTCGCATTGTCATATACAGCAGCCGGGGCGATCATCTCCACTTGAACCTCTTTGTCCCAGTCCAATGTTAAACCTGCGTTGGCCGTTTGGACCTTGAGCTTTTTATTGCTGATCGATTCCAATAACGATTCAAAGGTACGGGTATTCGAAGATATTTTGGGCATATATATTTTGTCTACAATCGTTTGATCAATGACCTTATCCAAGCCTCCGATATGATCCGCATCCGGGTGTGTCCCGATTACGATATCGAGCTTTGTGATTTGATATTGCTTGAGATAATCCAGCATGACTTGTTCTTTGTCGTTATTACCTGCATCAATAAGCATCGTTTTGCCGGATGGACTGATCAGCAATTGGCTTGCCCCTTGCCCAACATCCAAAAATAACACCTGGAGCTTTCCATCGGCTCGCAAAATAGTCGTAGATCCCACAGATTCATTATGTACAGTTAGAGGTGAACAGCCCGTTAATACAACCAGGACGAGACCCATAATCCAAACCTTCCATTGTGCCATACTTCAGTTAGCTCTCCTCGTGATGATAGTAGGACATTGGAATAAATAAAAGCCCCTAAGCTAGTTTATAACTCGGAGCCGTTCTTTTCAATGTTTTCCATGCAATAAGTGCTCGTCGTATGCAGGCTTCAAGCTTGTTGATATCATACTAGCCTTGCTGATCATCTCTCTAAAGCTCGAAGAAGCGTAATTGTGATCGAAACCGTTAATATAACCTACTGCTGCCGATAATGTAATATTCATCACATGCATCGGCTCCGTCAGCTGCTGAATCAGCTTCTCTACTTCCTGTAATTTCCTTGTTGAAATAATGACGAACTCGTCACCGCCATATCTGCATATGTAATCCTGTTCATTCGTTATGTTTTTAAGCAGGGTTGAAAAATGAATAAGTACATCATCACCGACTGGATGTCCATGCTTTTTATTAATAAGGCCAAAATCATTCAGATCTATAAACAAAATATGAAACATCCGATTCAGAGCAACAAAATGATTAAACACATATTCCATATACGCGGATCGATATAAGCCTGTTAACAGATCCTCATATTTGCCAAGTGTTGTTTTTAGCACCTCTCTGGTTACAATGCCCTCTGCGTGATTTCCATCTTTGACAATTAAGCGTTTTACTTGATGCTGCTCCATGATAGAAATAGCATCTCCAATAAAGGTTGACTTGGGAATACAAATCGGATTTCCCGTCATCGCATCTGCAACGATCCGGTTGGGATGAACCGAACGTATATCTTTGGAAGTCAGAATACCGGTAATCTGACCTTGATCATTCACCACAAGTGAATTGACACCGAGTTCATCCATCAGCCTGGCTGCATATTGAACACTTTTGCCAGAAGTGATATATTGCAGCTGTTCCGATATCAAGTCCTCCACCTTCAATTTAATTCTACCTCCCGCTCAACGAACATCGTAAATTTCAACTCGGCTCGCAATACCATGCATTCATTCACCATACAATCGGCTTCCTCCATAATAATTTCCAGCAGTAGCTGCTGATCCATCATTTCCAATAAGGAGCGACGAATTAATATTCCCTCCACCTTGGGGTGATCAATTTTTAATACTGTAAATTGTTCGGGGGAGAGCGCTTCCGCCATGCGCATAACAGCTTCGGGTCCCACTGGAGCCTGCTTGCCGATGATTAATAAATCCTGCATGGGGGGTAGTTCGAATTCACTGATAACCATGGACAAATTAGCTTTTCGGGAATAAGAAGACTTATTTCTCATCAATAACATCCTTAAACTATTTTGACTTGGGGGAACTTTCATAAATATGTATTAAATATACATGAAAGTGCTACCAAAATCCACTATTAATCGACAATGATTACCATTTATTAGGCCTTATTTACCACTTTTATTATGATCCTCCGTTTAATAATACCAGGATGAAAGTATGATATGGAAAGCAGCTTCAATTAAAAACAAAAAAGGCGCTCTTCACTTGGTGGGATGTTTGTCCGTAACACCACCCCCAAAGAAAGGAGCACCTTTTATAAAATTTACTTCGATAACACGGATAATAACGATTCCCCAAACGAATCCTGATCTACATAAAGTGTACAACTGGGATGTGTACGAAGAATAGTAGACGGATTGGCTGTCGTTATCGGCATGTTTAATGTACGGTGAACGGCCTCCCGTTTAGTCAGGCCAGGGACCATGCAAAACAGCTCAGACGCAGACATCAGGGCAGGAATGGTTAAAGTAAGCGCATGCGTAGGCACTGATTGCAATTTCGGGAAACATCCGTCATTCACCTGCTGCTGTCGGCATGCATCCTCCAGTACAATAGGTTTGATCATAGCCAGATCTGCAAAGTCCGCTACCGGCGGATCGTTAAAGGCGATATGTCCATTCTCTCCGATACCGAGAAAGACAAAATCGATCGGTGCCTCCTGCAATAACTCCGCATATCTGTGACATTCCATCTCCACGTCAAGGCTGCCATCAATGAGATGCACAACACCTGGGTTCACTTTATCGAAAATGCTACTTTTCAGAAACTCCGCAAAGCGCTGAGGCGAACCTTGCGGCAGCCCTATGTACTCATCCATATGAAATGCAGTGATTCGCTCCCAGTCGAGACCCTCCTCTTGGCATAACTGCTCCAGAAACTCATTCTGAGAAGGGGCTGCTGCAAATACGATACGTACACGCTCCTGCTCCGCAAGTCGTTTGCGTACGGCCTGTGCCGCCTGTCGTCCAGCCGCTGCACCTAATTCGCGTCTTCCTCTATATACGTTCACCTGCAAATTTTCAACCTTCAGACTTTGATGCGGTTTATCCAACACGACTTCACACTGCCTGTTAGAAGATTCATAGGTACCCAGAATGATTTCAAGCGCATGAATACCTTCTTCCCCTGGGATAATCGGTGCGCGATGTTCCTGAACAGCCAGAGCCATATCGCGAAGCTGCAGACGGTGTCCGTCAGGGATAACCTGGAACGGCTCAAATGCAGGGATCTCCAGCTCTTCACCATTCACCTTTAGCAGCTCAATGTCGTCTTCCTTGTAAATGAGGGTTCCCCGTTCCCCATGGATCTCCAGCCGTTGGCCTAAGTCAGGATATACCGTTGTAGTGATTTCCATGACACCCATGGCGCCATTATGGAAGCTGAGCAGCGAAACGGCGGTATCCTCTACCTCAATTTGTCTTAACATCGTGTTTGCTCGTCCATAGATGGATTTGACCGGACCCACCAGCCATTGCAGCAGGTCAACCGTGTGAATCCCCTGATTCATCATGGAACCGCCCCCGTCAATCGCCCATGTCCCCCTCCAGCCGGCACTGTCATAATACTGCTGGCTGCGGTATATTTTCACATAGGCATCACAAAGACTTAATTTTCCCAGTCCGCCATCAGCGATAAACTGCTTAACAAATTGGGCGGCGGGAGACATTCTTCTTGGAAAAATCGTCGCAAGCAGAACACCCTGCTCCTTGCATTCCCGAATCATCCGATACGCATCTTCCATATGGATCGCCATGGGCTTCTCCACCACCACATGTTTGCCCGCTCTTGCGGCAAGCAGTGTTTGCTCAGCGTGGTATCCGCTTGGTGTACAAATGCAAACAACCTCGATCTCATCATTCTGCAGCATATCCTCGAGCTGTACGTACAGCTGACCTCCATGCTTTTCTGCAAATTGCCTTCCTTTCTCCTCATTCTTTTCACATATGGCAACCAGTTCCGCCTCTTCGATCTCGTGGATAGCATTTGCATGAATCTCGGCAATGACACCACATCCCAGAATGCCAAATTTGGTCTTCTTTACTGTGCTCATACCTGTCGCTTCCTTTCCTGCGTATTTAAATGGATAACAAGATCATCCGCCGTGATGGTCGCTTCGGACGTCTTGAGAATGTCATCCTGAGACACAGTAGCATCTTCTCCTTGAATACGCCGTATAAAGTCGCTTGTAATGGAATGCTTCGGCTGTTCAAGTGGAACCAATCCCATAGGCGATTGATTCGTCAATTGGATCATAACGGTATCCTTCTGCAGCAGAGGATCGCCTTGCAGACGAAGCTCGGCACAACCCTCGGTACCTGTTACGAAGATACGGCCATCCCCCCAAGTCCAGCTCTGGCTTGGCGTGTGCCAATCCGTATATAGCTGGGCAGTGATACATTCCTCCATGACGACCTGTACGCTGGCCGTGTTATAGAAGGTCGGGTATTCAGGCAAAATCGTTTTGCCGACATACCCGTTAATCGTTTCTATTTCTTTACCGGTCAACCATCGCAAAAGATCGAAATCGTGCACCAGCAGATCAATCAGGATACCGCCAGACTGCTGTTTGGAGAAGAACCACGCGGGTCTTTTCGCTGCATCCAGTCGATGAGGCTTGCGCATGCCGATCGAGACGATATCGCCCAGTACCCCTTGATCAATCTGTTTCTTTAAGGTGTAGATTGCGGGATGAAATCGTTCGGTAAGCAGCATCCCGACTTGAATTCTCCCCCGTTCGATCACTGCCTTCAGCCGCTCCAGCCCTTCTGTGCTCGTAACAGCCGGTTTATCGATCATGATAGGTTTGTCATGGCTTTCACATAACTCAATCACATTAATCTTTTGATCATTAATCGATGCACAGCCGACAATCGATACCGACTCGCCCAGCAGGCTTTCTTTCTCTTTCACAAGAGGGATTCCGAATTTATCTGCAAAGCTTTGTGCCAGCTCCACATTCTCATCCTCGTAGATTCCGGCACATGTATATCCGAGCTCAAGCATCTCACTGATAAATATTCCGATATGCGCATGCTGACAACCAATAATTGAAAACTGACGAGCATTCATCATTGTAAATCCCCATTTCACCCAAATATAATAGCAGAACAGGATAGAAGCCCATCGTTAGACAGTCTTCTAGATGTAAAATTATTCTATTAATTGTTCTTCTCGAAGATTTTGTCGGCTTCTTTACGGAAATCAGCGACCGCCTCATCAATGGTCACTTTACCAAATTGCTGCTTTTGCACTGTTTGTTCAAACAGCTTGGTCACTTCACCCGTCCCTTTAGGTCCACCATCATACATCGAAGGTTTATCGCTGGTCACATGCTGCAGCATTTTCACCATTTTCTTATCACGCTCATTGAATTTCGCGGTCAGGTACTCCAGCATTTTTTTATTTTCCGGCATGCCTCTTTCCGTTTCCAATATATCTGCCGCTTCCTTCGAATTCAGGAAAAAATCAAGGAACATTGCTACTTCCTTCGGATACTTCGTTTTGGCCGAAGCGGAAAGGAACATCGCCGGTAAAATCGCACTGCCGGATTGTTTATCCTTCGGATAAGAAACCATATCGATTTTATCCTTCATCACATTCTCATATGCCGGGAACGTAGCTGTAAATTGAGGTCCCATGATGGGAACAATCCCCTTCATTAACCCATCCTTATTAGGATCAGCATTACCGATTGGCAGGAACGAAGCGGTCATGGTAGCTGGCGGTACAATGCCTTCCTTACGAGCGTCATCCCACATTTTCAGCCAGTTTGTGAACGTCGGGTCCGTGTAGCCGAGTCGGTTATCCTTATAAAGCTGCTCACCGACAGAAAACACATAATACATGTAGGCTTCCAAGGATGTCGACATATCGAATGCACCGTATACTTTATCTCCAAGCTTGGACTTCACTTCACGTGCCTTATCAAAATATTCCTTCCAGGTCATGTCGAGCTTCGGAGGCTCAACCCCTGCCTGTTGGTACATTTCTTTATTGTAGATTAAGACGGAGGCATTATCGGAAACCGGCAATCCGGTCAGCTTGCCTTTAACCGTTCCTTGATTCTTCACCACATCCGCATTCAAATCATCAACTTTGAGCTCCTTACCCACTTGAGGAGTGAGGTCGGCGAGCACACCACGATCCGAATATTCCTTAATGTAGAGAATACTCATCTGCATGATATCAGGAACATTGTTGCCGGCCACCTGGGTGGACAGCTTCTCCCAGTACCCATCAAAGCTCGTATATTCCGGTTTAATTTTGATATTCGGATGGAGCTGTTGGAACTTGTCAATGACCTTCAGCGTTCTGTCGTGCCGTCCTTGACTTCCCCACCAGGCAAATCTCAGCTCCACGTTCTGCTGGGCTTGTGTTTGTTTGGGATCGACTTTCTCTGTAGTGGTTGCTTGGTTCTTCTCCGTAGGAACACATCCGGCCATAAGGCCTCCTAATAAGGTTAAACTTAGTAACGAGCTGAAAAATGTGCGGCTCCTTGCATGATGACTAGCCATTGTTGATACACCCCTTATCCATTTACTTGCTTACCTAACTATTATAAAATTTGTGGATTTTAATAGAATAAGAGAAATCTACAAAATATATTGAAAATATACGGACTGTTATTAATGATTAAACTCGGAAGGATTTAATCCCGTATGTTTTTTGAATAATTGGCTGAAATAGGCATGGTTCTTATAACCGACCAATTCAGAAATTTCAAAGATCTTATAGTTGCCGCTGAGCATAAGCTCCTTGGCTTTGCCCATACGGATTCGCGTCATATAGCTGTTGTAGTTTTCTCCGGTTTCCTGCTTAAAAATCTGACTCAAGTAATTCCGGGTCAAATAAACCTTATCCGCCAAAACATCGAGAGTGATGTCTTCGGCATAATGCTCCTGCACATAGCGCATGATGAAATCAATCGTTTTCCGATGCTTCTGGCTGCTCCTTCGATTCATAACCTCACAGATCGGGAGCAGCAGCTCTCGCAGCCAGGCGGCAAAATCAGGAATGCTGTACAGAAGCTCAAGTTCCTTGTACATGTTGAAGCCGGCATGAATATCCTCGATCTGCAAGCCGTGATCATACAGAGCCAATGCCAGGATGCCAACGATATCGACGGAAAATTCCCTTAGCACGCTGATGCTCGGCACGTCGCCCTTATGCAGCGATTTGGTCAGCTCTGTGATTCGTTCCTCTACCAAATCCTCTTGGCCTGATATAACGGCATCGATGATAACCTGATAGCTTTCCATGGGACGGCGCGTAACCGTTTTGGACATATCCTTAACATCCTCGGCGACGATAAGCTGCTTATTCCGCATTTCTTCCCGCTCCGCCAACAAATCAACAGCAGCCGAATAAGATTTAGGAATGTCGGAAATATGCTCCCCGATGAAGCCAACAGAAGCCCATACCTGCAGCTTTAAGTACTTTTGTATTTTTCCCAAAAATTCGTGCGCTATTTCCTTAACCTGCAGCTTCACATGGTCCTTTTTCACATGAGATGGCGTCGAGACAATAACCGTAATTAAATTACGCTGAATGTCGGCCACGTACACGCCCTTCTTGCTTTGAGACAGCTCATCCACAATATTACTGATAGCATATGCAAACAGGGATACATCGCTCGGTTTAAAGCTCCGCTCCCGATTCATGAAAAATTCAATTAATAAAACGGTGAAATATTGTCCGGACAAATCGATCTTCAAATATTCGGACACTTTGCGATAAAATGGCGTATGGCAAAATTCCGGTTCAAGCAGCCCTTTAAACATCTGCTTTTTCGTGATCGGCAGGTTGTATTCCAGAAGCTCTCGCAGCTCCTTGTCTTCCCTCTCGGAAGCCGCCCTTTTCTCAATTTTAAGTGCCGTTTCCTGAAGCACACGTTCAATTTCATCGAGTGTCGCCGGTTTGGATAAGTAATCGTTAACCTTCAGCTTTACTGCAGATTGAGCGTATTTAAAATCCTCATAGCCGCTCAGGATAATAACTTCCACCATATTTCCGTCTTCGCGTACAGCTTTAAGCATTTCGATTCCATCCATCACAGGCATAAAAATATCGGTCAATATGAGTTCAGGTCGGTGAAACCGGATCTTATCCAATCCATCTCTGCCGTTCCTGGCGGTTGCCACCACCTCAATCCCGAATTCGTTCCAACGCACATTACGAGTAAGACCCTGAATCGTGGTGATGTCATCATCGATAATTACCGCTTTGATCATGAAACTTCTCCTTCGTAAGGTCTGGGTGCCTCTGTAAGCATTTTGGGCAAGGACAAGACAACCTTGGTTCCCACATCGATTTGACTGTACAAGTGCACCCCAAAGTTTGCGCCAAAATACAGCTGAATGCGTTCATGTACATTACGTATGCCATTATGCTCTCTGCTTGGGTCAGCACCACCCACATCCATCCCAATTCCGTTGTCTTCAATGGCCAAATATATACTCCGTTCGTCTTCCCATCCAGTAATCTTAATCATACCCTCACCACGGGAATGAAGCCCATGAATCAGGGCATTTTCTACAAATGGCTGGATGATCAGTTTAGGCGTGTAGTAGGTTTTTAACGAATCCGGTACCGAGATATCGAACTGAATCTTGTGTTTATGCCTGATTCTTTGCAGCTCCACATAACAATGCAGATGCTCAAGCTCCCTCTTCACCGTAATGAAGGTAGCTCCGCTGGATAGACCGATACGCAGCATCTTGCCAAGTAGAGCCAACATTTGGCTGATTTCCTTGCTACCTGATTCAATCGCATGCCAATTAATCATATCTAAAGTATTGTACAAAAAGTGCGGGTTAATCTGCTCCTGCAGGATTTGGATCTCTGCTTCTCTTTTTTTCAGATGCTGCTCTTCCACCTGAACGATCAGCCGATCTATACGCTCCGTCATTTGATTGAAATTCGCATTCAAATGTCCGAACTCATTCTCATAATCATTATCGATCTGAACGTTCAGCTTGCCAATTTTCATTAGGTTCATAGAATGAGTCAGTTTTCGAATGGGCGCAGCGAATTGTCGGGATAATAAGAACGCCATAATAATAGCGAGCAGAATACACAGGACAGATGCAATTAAAATAACGGTTTCTATCCTGCGGCTTCCTTTGGTAATATCCTCCCAGGGAATAACGTCCATCGTTATCCACAGCGTTCGATCCTGCTTATTCCAGATGATTAATTCCTTCTTCTCCAGCTTCGCTATTGCGAATTGCTCCGATTCCGATTGTGCCAATATAGCAGCCAGCTCGTTCCTATGACTCTCATAGGTAACGGCTTCTCCAGACGCATCGTTAAATTCCGCAATCAGCCGGGAATGTGTATCGAGCACAAATCGGCTTACATGGGTGCCGCTGCTCGAAACAATCTTTTGCACAAAAGGCATTTTTAAATTCACAACAAGGATACCGATCTCCTTGCCCGAGGGGGACAGCACTTTGCGGGCAAAGCTGACAACAAGCCGATCTTCGGGAGCATAGCTGCCTACCTCAACGGGGTGTGTGCCTATCCAGCAGTAGTCGGCATCCTTGATCTCGTTATACCAGGAGCTTCTTTCGATGATTTGATAATCGTACACGCCGCTGCCTGCAATATGCTTGTCTACGCTGGTATCTTTGGCATACAGCTGTAAGGAGTGAATGCCTTCTTTGACATAGCTGGGTCGGCTCAGCATATCCACAATGTCTGAATTTTGCCCAATCCGCTCGAAGGATTGCTCGCTGAGCTGCAAATAATGGATCAGCTTCGGGTTGCTGGCGAGGACAAGTGAATCATATTCGACGGATTGCAGCTGAATATCCAGCTGTTTATTGATTTCGTTCAATAAAAGTTTTCTTGAAGAGATCGTTTGCTCCACGACTTCCTGATTCGTAATATAATAGCTTGTAATACCGAGAAGCATGATCAATAATGCTGAAATGATAATGAAGGAAGCAAAGAAAGTTACCTGGAATGAAAAGGTTTTAAATGGATTCTTCATGATAAAGATCACCTACTGTCCAGCCATTTAGCACTAGCATAAGGCCCGTGAACTCCTTTTGTAAACCCTTATCCTTTAATCCCCGTAGTGGTTATACCTTCCACAAAATATTTTTGGGCAAGGATAAAAATGATAAAGCAAGGGATCACCGACAATAGCGACATTGCATACATTGGTCCCCATGTGACAGCCGAGGAGTTGTCCAGAAATAAACGCAAAGCGAGCGGCACCGTGTACTTCGCAGTATCTGTCAAATAAATCATCTGCCCCAAGAAATCATCCCAGGTCCAGATAAAGCTGAATATCGCTGTCGTGATGAAAGCTGGTGAACAGAGCGGAAGTACAATTTTAAAAGCGATCCCCGGTGTAGAGCAACCGTCTATCTTGGCGGATTCGTCCAAATCTTGTGGAATCCCACGAATGAACTGAATGATAAGGAACACAAAAAACGGGCTTACCGCCAAAAAATGCGGAACAATCAGCGGCAGTGTCGTCCCTACCCAATCAAAATATTTAAATAAAATATATTGCGGCACTAAAGTAACCTGTGCAGGAAGCATTAATGTCAGCATCAAAATCGCGAACCACATTTTCTTCAATGGGAAGTTCAGTCTCGCAAAACCAAAAGCAACAAATGCGCTCGATATTAATGTCCCAATCACGGAAAGGACTGCGATGAAAAAGGAGTTATAAAAAAAATGCGCAAAGCTGAAGCCAGGAATCGCTGTCCAGCCATTGGAGAAATTGTCCCAATGAAACTGACTCGGAATCAAATTCGCTTTAGGGATATCCTCATTTGATTTCAGAGAACTCCCCACCAACCAGAAGACAGGGTAAATCATCACGATACTGCACAAGGTCAAGAAAATATACTGAACTAGATTTTGTCGTTTCACCCTAATCCCCATCCGATCCATATAATTAAATGTTTGTTAAGTCTCATAGTGAACCCATCGTTTGGCCGACCAGAAAATCAATGCTGTAAATACGGCAATAATCATAAGCAGGATCCACGCTAAGGCACTGGCATACCCCATGTTAAAGTAAGCAAATGCTTTCTGGTATACGTACAAAGCATATACCAATGTCGAATTGATCGGCCCGCCTTTAGTGACGATGAACGCTTGCGTGAACATTTGAAAACTGCCAATAATTTGCATAACCAGATTAAATAAAATGATGGGGGTCAGCATGGGAAGCGTAATCGCAAAAAACGAACGAATCTTGGAAGCTCCATCCACAGAAGCAGATTCGTAAAGATCCCGAGGAATTTGCTTCAGTCCAGCCAAAAAGATAACCATCGAGGATCCAAACTGCCATACGGCCAACAAAACTAACGTGTATAGCGCCGTCCCCGGTGTATTAATCCAGTCGATACCTTGTATTCCCACAATGCTCAATGACTTGTTGAGGAAACCATCAGCACCAAACAGGTTTCGCCATATCGCAGATATCGCTACGCTGCCTCCGATCAGAGAAGGCAAATAAAATATCGCCCGGAACACAGACATGCCGCGTATCGCACGAAATAAAAGCATAGCTACCATTAAAGCGAAAAATAATTTCAGTGGTACAGAAAGCACTACATACGTGAAGGTTACCTGCATCGCCTTCCAAAAATCTTTATCATCTGTAAAAATTTCATGATAATTCCCAAAACCGATCCAGGTTGGCAGCTCAAGCAGGTTGTACGCTGTCAACGATAAATAAAAGGATTGGGACATCGGCCCGATCGTGAGGACGAATAGTCCCAGCAGCCAGGGAGAAATGAATACATAACCCCATATGGGTTCAATAAATCTGTTGAATTTTGCCACTCCAGTTCACTCCCTATCATTTGATCTAGTAGTTTTATAATCAAATGTTAGCTTGATTAGCGGTATTAATAAATGAGGGAAATCTATAAATAATAATAAAAATATACAGTGTTTTGGGGTTAATCACCCATTGATAGAGGAACAACTGATCTGCTATCAGTAAAATTTGTCGAATATTTATATAATATTACCTATTTTTATAAAATATGTATTTTGCTATTATTATATTAAACTATGGAAAGGAGGCGATGGAATGATGAGGAAAAAGAACCTGGTTACTCTTTTTGCTGCTTTGACTTTATTTATGGTAGCGCTTACACCAGCTTGGGCAGATGGTCGATACAATTGTCCTACTTGCACCTGCAATCAATACAAATTTTTTGCGGATATCGATCTTGTCAACAGCAGCGGGACTCATGCAATAACAACACTCGGACCCTACAGCACCTTCACACAAGCACAAACAGCTGCTGATAATTATGTCTCCATGTACCCGGAATATTCTTCTTATGTGTATGAAGCTGAATATTGTTCTCCCTGATTCAGCCTGGCTAGACATAACATGATCATAGAAAGTACAAATAGACTGTTCCTTGGCTGCATGCAGCTGCGGGAACAGTCTATTCATTCGGTCACTCGCGCATTATTCACCTGACTTCTAATCCAGATCTACTTTATATATGCATGGAATCCCTTCCATATCGGATGTGAATATAATAAATGTGCCATCCGGTGAAAAGGCGGGGTGTGGATGCGCATCCTGCGTATTGCCATAGCTTTTCCAGCTGGTTCCATGAGAGCACAGCTTGTATTCCTTGCGCTCCTGAACATCAACAAGATAAATAAAATGCTGTTCGGGAAGCTGCCCGTCCCCGACAATTTTGGAATGATCATGATTGGATATAAAATGACAATATTTGGATGAATCCATCCATATTTCCTCTTCCAACGTATCCGGGTCCATAAAACGAATACTTTCGTGCCATTCATAATCTTCATGCCGATATACAAATGCGAATTTGGAGCCATCTGCGAGCCAGTATTCATGAGTGATCAATTCCTCATGGGTTTGCTCCTTGGCACAGCGCAGATTCGTACCATCCGCCTGAATCAGCCACAGCCTTGCATCAATCCGGTGACCGGGCCCCTCATGGCAAAATAATATCGTCGTTGGATCATGAGGACGAATTTGTGGGTGTCCCAGCCAGCAGTTCAGCTCTTCATGGACAATTCGACTCGTCTTTTGCTCGATATCGATATACATGATTCGGCAGTGCGGCTTCTTCGCCCACTGTAATTCAAAGGTGGACCAATCCCCCTTGCTGGCAATCACATCGCGATCATTGATTTCGACAAGCACCAGATAACGATCATCCGAGCTTAAGCCCGGATTTGCATTCGGTGTCCAGCCCGCTTCGGTTTCGTAAAAAACCTCCTCTTTCAATGTAGCCATATCCATGCGGATTATTTGATGCTGACGGCAATAAATGAGATAACGATCATCGCTGGTAAGACTGCAGCCGAAGTCATGAACACCTGCCCCTTCTGTTAACTGAAGTGCAGAGCCATCCTGCAAATCCATCCGATACAGGTTGCGCTGTCCATTCCTTTCGCTGGCATATATGAGATAGCGATTGTCATTCGTTATCATCTTGTAATAGAAATAGGGATGATGATTCACTTGCTCAGGTGCGGTAAGCCGGGTCAATGTTTGACCCGTGTATGAATCGGTGATGCTGTGAAATTCATTGTGAATGATGGTGCCTTTGGCCATTCCAATACCTCCCTGCCCATGATATGACCTTGCAAGATTTACTTGGATCGAAGCATGTGCTGCTTCTCAGTCGGCTTAACCGGCAGCCGCAGCTGCAGCACAGCACCACCAGTCGAATGATACTCGGCGTGAACCTCCCGGCTAGCGCCCTCTTCAGAACCATCATCCTTATGCTCCGCATAAACAGCTGTTGCATCCAGCTCGCCAATGTTTCCTTCGGTTAAGCGAAATGCAAACATAAGAAGCGCTTGCTGGATTTGGATAAACGAGAATCGCTTGCTTTCCCCCGCATAGATGACGTAGTCCAGACACAGCTTATTTGGTTCACTAACCAGTTTCCATGCCGGCTGCTCCCCATCAAACGCTGCAAACAATAACTTCACACGCATCGTCTGATCCTCAATTCGAACGGACACAGACCCTGCATCGGCAGAAAAATCTTCGACTTCAATACCCTCCAGGCATCCGCCAATTTCAAATCGAAGTCGCAGGTCGGCTGCTTCAATCGTTCCATCAATGGGATCCAGACCAATGTGGGTATCCCCGCCATTTGTGCAGAAGCCGATACCGAACAGCACATCGCCTTGATCCTGCACACTGGAGTACACCGCAGATGAATAGTCGTAGCCATTATGCAACAACCGCAGATGCATATAGCTGAAGCTATCGCCGTTTCTCACATAGCCAAGCAGGTTGCGGCGCTGATTCCACATCACATCCTTGCTAAATGTGCCCACACTGACAGCTCCGCTCATATAAGTGGTGGCAATATTCAAGGCATGGCCTGCCTCATCCTTTTGAATAACCTGCCGATTCGTTGTCGTTTCGGTATGCTCGAATGCAGATAAATACGCCTGAGGGCAATCAATTGCATTCTCATACCAATCCAGATTGTAGATGATGTCCTTATTCGGTCTCAATGAGAGCGTGCCACCGCTCGCCATTTGCAAAAATGACAGCACCTCTGGTGTCATGACCGTACTGTAACTGCGACTATGCGGTCCCGACCATTGGCGGCTTGGAGCATGAAAATGCTCGGCAGTCATACGCCATGCCACATCCAGCATATCGGCACTTAGCTGCCTGGCTTCCTCATTAACCGTTGCCGTGTGTATGCTGGCCAGCTCCTGTATCGCGACAATCGTATAGGTCGGACTGTTGAACTCCTGAAAGGTGCCCAATGCCTTCGTGTAATCACTGAATTTGCGCAGCCGCTCAAGTCCATAATCTGCATACGGCTTATGTCCGTACAGCTCTCCAGCAATTAGAGTTACAAATGCTCCCATAATCGCGATATTCGTATAGCCGGGGCCTACATTGCGCTTAATAATCGCATCGCAGGCGCAGCATACAGCCTGCTTAATCTGCTCCCTCAGCGAAGGGCTGAGCAGGTCGGCATGACGCTGCTCAGCTAATACAAGTCGTTTTCCGCAAAAGTCAGCCCAGTTCCAATCCGGTGGAGCCATCATCTCAAGCGGCTCCTCCATAAACCAGGACCATATGCCATAAGTGGAGTTCTCCGGGTTCTGATCCTGTAGACCGATCACCTTACTAATGATCCCGGATGCACGCTCTGTATATTCAGCCTGCCTGCTGTCAAGCAGTCCCAACGCGTATACCAGAGCGGCAAGTGTAGGATGGGTATACTCGACATTTTTCAGGGTGCTGTGGTAGCCAGGGGTATGGAACGGCTTGCGCACCATCTGCACCTCTGGGTTATATTGTCCGTGCCATACATCCAATTGTTTAAGCAGCATTTGTTTATGATCCATTACCATGATCCCTTCGCACAACTCCCTTATTCAAATAATCAAGCTTACTTGCCTTTTAAATTTTTCTCGTACCATTGCTGGGCTAGCTTATCGACATTGTCACCGCCAAGACGTTTCCATTCCTTGCGCAGCTGTTCAATCCCCCAACTGGCATTATATTGATTGCCGCCTGTGATGACCTTGGTTTCGATTTCCTCAGCCAGTGGTGTGAACGCTGTCGCCGTCTCACTGAGCTCAGGGAACGTAGGGTTAAACGGGATATCCCTTCTAAACTTATTTTTCATAGCAACCTTCAACGATTCACCCTGAATCTTGGCATATTCCTGTGATATGGCATCCTGTGCGGCCATCACGGCAAAGTCCTCCGGCTTCGGACTGTATTGGTCCAATACCGCATATTCAGGCGCATACAGCAGCTCTTTTTTATTTTTCTCGGCATCAATCGCTTGCGGCACACCATTAACCAGCTTGTAGTGAACACCCTCTTGACCGAATCTGACGTCGAACCAATTTTTATCAATCATCCAATCCAACAGCTTCACGGCTGCTTCCGGATCCTTCATATTTTTGTTAAATACGATCAGCTTGTTCGCAGGCGGCTCCTGAAACAGTCCGAATTTACCGTACTTCGTGGACACGGGCTCCAAAGGAACCAGCTTGGCATCCGGCACATTTTGCTTGAGCTCACGATATTCGGCGGCAATATTCCAGCTGGAAAAGTAGACACCGGCTTTCCCTGTCACTAACAGCTGTCTTTCCTTCTGATAGTTCTTATCAGTAATATATTCCTTATCGACCAAGCCTTCATCAAACATCGTTTTCAGCAGTGACAGTACATCTGTATACCGGTCGGTAAAGTTTCCTTTAACCATCTTGTCATTTTCCAAGTACCACAGTCCGCTGTGCGCAGCAAACATCGCCTGAACAATGCCGTTGTAATTAAAATTAAAGGCGGCGCCGAGCGTATCATTTTTTCCGTTGCCATCGGGGTCCTTATCCTTAAACGCCCGCATCACCGTCATCAGCTCATCCATCGTTGTCGGGGTTTTCAAGCCGAGCTTGTCAAGCCAGTCCTGACGAATCCACATCGCATGGTTCGCTATCGCATCGACACCGCGCGCACTAGTAGCAATGTAGGTTTTACCATCAAACATCGTATATGGCTTCAATTCCGGGTGCGCTTTCAAATAATTTTTGTAGGAGGTACTGTATTTTTCAATATAATCGTCGATTGGCTGAATCGCTCCCTGATCTTTCAGCGTCGACATATAGTCACGGCCAAATTCCCACATCAGGTCCGGCGCCTCGCCAGCAGCGATTAACGTATTCATCTTTTGCGTGGATTGCGTTCGTACGACAGGCACCCATTTGACATTAATACCTGATTTTTCATTGATGTACTTGGTGACACGGTTACTTTCATAGGTTCCTTCATCGCTGGCCACCTGTCCACGATCCAGGATCGTAATGCTGACCTCCTGCTTTTTCTTTTTATCAGTCCCGTTCGCTGCCGTATCCGTCTTCTTGTTGTCTCCTCCATCTGTGCTGCATGCAGCGATTGGCACGATAGCCAAAGCGCCTGCCAGCATAAGAGCGATGTGTTTCTTGTGTAACATCATGATTTCGCCTCCGTTTGTTGGTTGTTTAAGCCTTGCATGACTACCCTGCTGCGATCTGGATCAGCCTTTAATCGATCCGATCAATACCCCTTTGACAAAATACTTTTGTAAAAACGGATAAATACACAAAATCGGAGTGACGGATATAACGATGGCTGCTGCACGTATGCCCTCAGGTGTAACGAGATTTTGCATCGTTGCTCCCTCACCACCACTTGTGGCGTTCGCATTGAGCAGATTCTGGCTGGTCGTATCAATCATTTGCAGCAGCTTGACCATTAGGGACAGCTTGCCTGAGCTCGTAATAAACATCAGCACGTTCATATACGAATTCCACCAGCTCACCGCATAAAATAACGTGAGTGCTGCAATGATAGGCATCGATAGCGGAAGAATGATTTTCCAAATAATGAACAGGTCATTAGCACCATCGATCGCTGCCGACTCTTCCAATTCCGCAGGCAAATTTTCAAAAAACGTTTTCATTACGAAGAAATTGTACGTACTCAACAGCCCTGGAAGCCAAAGCGCCCAATACGTATTCATAATCCCCAATGTCTTGATCAAAATATAGTTGGGAATCAGCCCACCACCAAACAGCATCGTGAAGGTAATCAGCATCAGAATCAAATTCCGCCCCTTCAACCGTTTCCTGCTGAGCGGATAGGCGGCAATAATCGTTGCAATAATATTAAATAGCGTCCCTAGCACTGTAATTACTACTGTATTTTGCATTGCCTTGAACAGCTGGCCATCATCAATCAAATTCGAAAAAGAGGAAAAATTGATTTCTTTCGGCCATAAAAACACTTCACCGGACATCACAGCGCGCGAACCGCTCATCGAGGTAGCCAGCACGTGGATGAATGGAAACAAAGTCATCATAGCCAGCAGGCCCATTAGCGTATACAACGTGCCGTAGAGGATTCTTACCTTAATTGACTGTCTGCCTATCACCTTATTACCCCCTTTACCACAGCCCGTTTTCACCCATGGCTTTAATAAATTTGTTCACGCTTACAATCAAGATCAACCCGATAATCGATTGAAACAATCCAAGAGCCGTCGTATAGCTGTACTGCATGCCTTCAAGCCCTGCATGATACACATAGGTACTGATGACATTGGATACCTCATATACTGCTTTATTTTGCAAAATATAAATGTGCTCGAAGCCGACATCCATCATCTGTCCCACTCTCAGGATCAGCAGAATGGCAATCGTACTGCGGATTCCAGGCAGCGTTACGTGCCAAATTCGTCTCAGCTTGTTCGCTCCATCAATTTTGGCCGCTTCATACAGCTGAGGATCGATACCCGCCATGGCCGCCAAATACAGAATCGTTCCCCACCCGGCATTTTGCCAAATTCCTGACAAAATGAACGTGATCGGCCACCAAAAGTTGCTTGCCATAAAGTAAATCGGCTCAATCCCGAACAGCTTGACCAGCGCAATGTTGACGACACCTGTAGAAGGGGACAACAGCGCAATTACGATACCTCCCAGCACAACCCACGAAATAAAATGCGGGATGTACAGCAGGTTCTGGATGGTCCGCTTATACCATTCAACACGGACCTCATTCAAGATAATGGCCAGTACAATAGGCACAGGAAAAGCAAACACAATGCTGTACACATTCAGCAGCAACGTATTTTTCAATACATTAAAGAAATCCGGACTCGTAAACAACCGTTCAAAATGCTTGAGTCCTACCCACTGGCTGCCCCAGATTCCATCGGCAAACCGATAGTTTTTGAAGGCAATGATCTCTCCGAACATCGGCGCGTACTTAAAAGTAAAATAGTAAGCCAATATCGGAAGCAGCAGCAGGTACAAATATTTATCCCGCTTGAGATATTTCCATGCCAGCTTCATTCGAGTCGGCTGCGCCGATTGATGTAGACCCGCTTCTGCGGGCGCCCCGCCGATTTGTGTTTTCAAAGCTGCACCTCCTTTCTGTTCTCCAAGATAACACCCTCATCGTAACGGTTGATGATCCATTTGAAAATGTTCACTTTTTATCCTCTGCACCTTTTTTATGGTTTTCCCTGAATTCTCCTGGTGTTTGCCCCGTATATTTCTTGAAAATCCGGATATAGCTGTGGGTGCTGTTGTACCCAACACTCTCTGCTATCGTATTGACTTTCCGCTTCGGATCCATCAGCAGCTCCTTCGATTTTTCCATCCGGATTTGAATCAAACTGTCCATAAAATTCGTTTCGGTCGTTTCCTTGAACAGCTTGCTTAAATAAGGAACACTCAGCCCAAATTGGGAAGCTAACAAATTGAGCGACAAATCGCTGTCCATATAATGCTGCTCCAGATACTCCTGCACCTGCTTGATCGTATCATTGGTACCTCTGCTTGAGCGCTTCTCCTCAGTGTGGACAATCAACTGCTGCAGGAACGCAGCGATATAGCTCTTGATATCGTCAACGCTTACGCAGGACTCAATCCGGTTATAAATATTTTCCTTCGGATCGAGAAATTCCTTGACCTCCATCCCTTTATCCGAGATCACCTTGATCGATTTCATAATCAATTGGATGCACATCTGCCTGATCATTTCTGGCGGTACGTTGCTGGCGATAATTTCGTCAAATATTTTCTCCACCTGCAAGCCTACCTTCACCTTATCCGTTTCCTGAATAAAGTTAACGACGGCATCACTCATACCGGAAATCCGATAATATTTGTCGTTGAGATTGTTGCCTGCAATATCGTCGATCGATATAACCGTGTTATCCCCCATAATGAGCTTATATTTTAGCGCACTTAACGCTTCCTGATAGGAAGCATGGATACCATCCAGATACAGATGAGGACGACCGATGCCAATCGTAACGGTCTGCTTGAAATGGCCTTCTACATAATCCTTCACCAGATCGGCTACCTGCAGCGCCTGAATCTGGTTGCCCTGGGCATCATCCTCTTCGAAGCTCATAATGACAGCAACCCTGCCGTCCGTTAATTCCACCGATACACCCTTGCATACGCCGTCTACCAACTCCTCAGCCACATTGCTGATGGCATAGGTGAACAAATACACATCACGAGACGACGCAATATCCTGGATACGGTCCAGCTCAATAGTCATCACGACAAAATGGACAGGGCTCAGCTCAATACCAAGCGTGTCAAAATACGGCTTCATCCGGTTGTAGTTCGTCTTGTCTCCCATCAGCAAGCTCATAATCAAGCGCCATTTCAGGGCTGGCAGGCTCTCATGCATCTGCTTTTGCAAGGATTCATTGTCAGAAATAACCTGCTTGAAAAATTTCTCCATATACGTCAAATCACCAGCTTGACCCAGCTTCTTCTCCGTAAATGAACGGAAAAAGCGCTCCAAGGGACGGAACGTATAATTGCTTACAGCAAATACAATCACGATCGCCAGTACAAACATGCCTACCGCGACAGCCAACAGCAAATTGCGAATGATTTCCAGCGGACGGTTCATCTCCGGATTCGGAATGATACTTACATATTTCCAGCCGTTGTAGGCAGACGTCAAATAAAAGGTCGTGTAGCTCCCGTTGTCCGTATTATGAGTCACGTAGCCGCTGCCCGATAATTCACTCAGTGAAGGAGCCGACTTGATGCTGCTCACATGCTGGAACAATTGCTCCTTGTTTTGTGATGAAATAATGATTCCCTGCTCATTCATGACCAAGGTTTGCCCGACCCGCTGCTTATCCACATCCTGTATCAGATTGGAGATCGTGCTCTCCTCGATATTGACGATAATCGCCCCTTTACGAAATTGCGGCATACCGATCAACGGAAATGAACGAACCAAGGTAATCACATTTTTTTCAAGCAGCAGTCCGGTGTTAATCTCCGCGATTTTTCTCGTATCCAGCCACTGCTGGTACCCTTTCATCGACATAAAAGCATCCTTCCACTTCATGTCATAAAAATCCGCTTCATCCGAGAACATAGTTCCGGTCAGCAAGCTTTTGCTTTCCATCGAGTACAAATAGAACGAGGAAATATTACTGTTGGCAAACATCAGCGTCTTGAACCGGTCATTCAACACCCGAAAATGATTAAAGCGCAGCTCATCATTCAAGTAACGACCATTCAGAAAAAAAACAACCTCCGGCTCCTGAATAAAATTAATCGTGTTCGTATCAATTTCCCTCAGCATCATTTCAATTTTTTGTTGGGTCAGGTTCAGCAGTGCAATATTCGTGTTGCGCAGCTGTTCCTCCAGACTGCCCTTGGAGCTCAAATAGGACAGCCAGACGGTCGATGAAATGATCAATAAAAAAAACAGTCCGTAAATAACCTTGAATCTTGCAGAAATACTTCCTTGTAACAAGCGCATGCGGTCGGCTCTCCTTAGAATAAAGTGGGATTGAAATCGAATGGACAACATGTACTCACACCTACGAAATGCCTCTAGACAAATTTTACCTTGTACTAATAATAGCATTGACATTTCCTACAAACCATAGTTGGATTTTCACGAGTCCTTCAATATTTCTACTCTCACGACAATTCACGAGACACCCCATGGCTTTGCTTCATTCTATTCGCTTTATATATGGTGTAGTAGGCTGCAGCCGAAAAAGCAGTTAAACCGATATCAACAGCTATAAGCAAATCATAATTGTTAAACAAATCGTAGTTAACGCCCCCCAAATACCCAGAGAAAACGCCACCCAGATGATGGACAAGGATCAACACGCCCGTCTGAAGTCCCATCGATTTATGGGAAGTCTTCATAGCTTCCGTTGCTACAAGAATACCTCCAGGAATAGCTCCCAAATAGCTTGCGCCAAACAGCAGAGCAAACAGGATCGGCGACAATTCAAAATGCATCATTAAAAATCCAAATGCAATAATTCGAGTGAAATATAAAATCGATAAGGCTAACAATCTGTTGATACGATCAATCAGAAATGAGAAAAATAATCCTCCTGCGATTTCCAGCAAGCCAAGCAAGCTCAGTGAAGACGCAAATACGGTCTCATGTACATGGGCAACCTGCTGAATGGCAATAAAATGCCTCTCAACCGTTCCCATATTAAAGCCGCACGTAAACAAAGCAATCATGACGACGACAAGGGTAGGATTTTTGCAATACTGAATGAAATTAGGAATCCATCTTTTTGCATTTTCCAACAGCTTAGGCTCTTTGGGAGCTTGCTTATCCTGATGATGCTCGGCCTCGGCACCCTGCTCAACACGATTCGTACGGACAAAAAAGAGGATAAACACAATCGATCCCCAACCGATAACAAATAAGATCCAGTACAATTTCGTCCAGCTTAACCATTCCTCATAGTAAACAAAAATAGGGGTTAATACGGCAAGTCCCAGAGAGCTTGCACTGCTTGCAATCATTAAAGCCTTGGCTCGATGATTTTTAAACCAGTCAGTTACCAGAACATAAATCGAAGATGCATTCATACCTCCCAATCCTGACAGGACGCCGAAGCCGATAAAATAACCTACCGGGGTATTTGCATATAACACGGTTAGTATGGCAATGTTGCCTATAAGTCCTGTGAGCAGCATGATCTTTTTGTATCCGTATTTATCTACCAACAAACCGCCGATAGGTGCGCATAATGCCGAAATCAATATGTTTACAGACCATGTTAAGCCAAGAAAAGCTCTTCCTACACCTAAATATTCAGAAATATCATTCTGGTAATAGGACTGGACAAACCGACCAATAGATCCAAAGAAACTGAACAACCACAGTAAAGCAATCAGCATCCACGCATAATTTTTTTCCTTCAACATGTTGGACTCCCCCTAATTGGCTTAAGTTCTTAACAGGTAATTCGAAGCTGAGCACTTTGATTTCGGGACGTGAATTGTCCCGTATAGACATTTTACGTCCCGCAACAACAAAAAAATATTGCAGTCCAGCTGCTTATACGTGTTTCTCTAATATGAACAATACCTTATATGGGGAATAGTTACAATACAAAAATGAGTTAGCAACAGCCTATTTCTTCCACTTCCAGACAAAAAAAGAGAGCCGCCAACGGGGTGGATCTCTCGAAGTTGTGGTGAATTTTAGAGGGCTGAGCAGTAAGGAAAAGCTTGTGCTAAACCCTTGTATAATAAGGGTTTAGTCCTTACCACGTAGTCAACATGGGCGGGTTTCGTATAAAATCAACTTCATACTGCCGCTCACCGTATTTTTTTTCATTGTCAGTAATATAGGAGTGTTGTTCGATCATGTGTTCAGTTAAAATCAAGGCCGTATTGCCCTGTATATCAAGAATGCGCCAATGATACCCGCCAAGTGGCAAGATGAGCCGATATTAAAGTCCCTCACTCTCTTTCTCCTCGTCCCCTTACTTTTTATTCGAATCAGGGCGCCGCGGATTGACCGTGCCAAAGATATGATACGGTGTTATCCCATTTGCAAATAGGCTATCTACCAACTTGACCAATTCTTCCGACGATAGATCTTTGCCGTTGCGTATCCAAAGGCGAAACATAGATATTAATGTTGATATGTAAAACTCAATTATGTATGGTGCTAAGACATCATTTGTTGGAAAGTCCACAATCAATCTCTCAAAGGGAATTTCTCTTTTCAGGCGTTCAACAAAATGAACAGAACCATAGTCGCCCAAGAGGGCTTTAAGAACTGAAATTTCCTCTGCATTTTCCAAGCATTGAAGTGCATCTTGGAAAGTATGTGTGGAAAACTCTCTGCTTGCCATTTCCTCGTTAATGGATTTCAAGACACGCTCTTCAACGCAGTCCAACAACTCATAGATATCCGTAAAGTATTGATAAAATGTACTGCGATTATATCCTGATTGGTTAGCAATCTCTTGAATGGATATTTTTTCGATTGGTTTTTGGCTATATAAATCACAGAATACATTTATAAATGTTTGCCTTGTTTTGTCCGTAATTTCAGGTTGCTTATGCATTATTTGCCTCCATTTTCTGTTCAATCGATTATACGACAGATATTAAAAATCTGATGGTTGATGACCGTATAGTGAATCTATACAATAACATTATACAACACGTTGTTTGATCATCAACAAGGATTAATATATATTTTTAGGAGGCTAATATGAGAATTTTATTCTTCGGTCGAGGTGTAATATCGTCCCAATATGCTTGGGCTTTTGAGAAGGCAGGGCATACAGTTGAGTTTTACGTTAGAAAAGGGAGAAAAGAAACCTTCGGAAGCAATATAGAGCTTGAAATGTGGGACGCACGAAGAGGGAAACAGCTAATAAAAGAAAGCTGGAACGTCAAACTGCATGAGGAGATGAGCCCAAATTATGATCTCATTATTGTGAGTGTCAACACGGAACAACTTCCAGAAGCAGCACAATTACTATCGACTGCTGCTGGAAACACCCCTGTCCTAATATTCAATAACGTTTGGCAAGATTTGAAATCATCGATCTCACCGTTGTCTATGAACAATGTTGTCTTTGGGTTCCCAGGAGGCGGCGGCGGCATCGTGGACAATAGGCTTAGAGGCGGCTTTTTGAAAATGCTATTTCTGGAAAAACCACGGGTAGGCACTGAACATATTAACAACAAGGTCAAAGAACTATTTGAAAGTGCCCATTTTAAAATTAGTTGGATAAAGGATATGCAAAACTGGCTATGGAATCACTTTGCCATGAATGCGGCTATGGAGACCGAGGTGTTAAAAATGGGAAGTTTTCCAGCACTCCTGAATCATAGTGACTCATTCGCAAATGTTGGTAAGAATATGAGGGGAATTATCCCTGTACTTAAAGCAAGAGGCGCAAAGATTGATACAATTTCTCTACTGTTAACTAAGATTCCACCAGCACTTCTCGGTACGCTTTTTAACAAGGTTATTTTTGCAAAGGGCAGCTTACCACGACTTTTCATCGAATACAACAATAGTAAAGCAGGTTTTGCGGTACTTGAAGTTGTGAGAGAAGCAAAAAAGTTAGGCATACCTGTACCACGTCTTACTGTGGCATTTGAAAACAATGAACAACACAAAGCTATTGAAAATTCCATATCATAAAAATTTGCAGGATTCTCTGTCATCATGCGGATAATTTTGGCCTTAGATTCTATTTTGTTCCAAGCCTTTCCTTCATTGAGCTTAGCTTTTGATTATCGTGGTAAGCACCCGCCCGTATCACAGCGTTAATACCAGAATTTGTACGCTTTCTATGGGGTTGGCGTCCAGAAGGACCAAATCGGCGTTTTTGCCAGTATCCGCGGTCCCCATATCATTCATCCGGTCCAGAAATCCAGCACCTTTCAGGGTTGTCATCTGAAGAACATGAAGCGGCGGGATACCGGCCTTCTCCAACTCGTCTACGATATCTTAATTTATTTGCAGAATCCGATTGATCTTCTAAAGAGTCAGCCAAAATTTGTGATACATTAGGACTCATTCAGGTAAATGTGGCTCCAAAACACTACTCCCTAACCAACAAACACACAGCACTCCACATGTGTCGTATGCGGAAACATAGGCTATTGGACTCCCATCTATCACGGCCAGCTAAAGCCACGATATATAAGGGTTTTCTCCGTTGGAGTATGGTTCTGTTTGGTTGCTGTTCACTTGGAAATGATTGCTTTCGTCCCCAATTCCGTATGCTTCAATTTCAAAATCAAGTCACAATCGGTACTAAGGATAATGCTTGGATTCATGGTGGCTTAATTTTAGACGAAGATTAACCCCAAATAGTACCGATCAACTCATATAATAAGGCGTGTCGTTCGTTCCTCTAGGACGAGGATAACCTTCAGTTGCTGTTGGATTCAGTTCATAGCCAGAATCCGGATCTGCGATTGGAATGGATCGCTCCTGGTAAGTGCATTTTATGTTAACCAATTAACGAGTGTGACGATCCCGAACAGTGTAACGAACATTCTTCGTTCGTACGCGTATAGAAGAAGTACTGCCCTGCTTGCATCGCTTCACTGGGCAAACTTAAGAGCAAATAATAGGACTGCTCATTATGGTTAAGGGAATAAACGAGGGTTATCGGTTCGTTGGTGCCCCAGAGGTTGTTCGGCATATTCACCATACGATCCACTACTTGCTTGAAGTCGTAATGTCCCGTTTCTCCTGAAGTATCATAGATTACCGTCCCGTCATAGCAGGAATAACAATAGAACCAACCGTTTATATACGTATCCGCATCAACCTCTAATATATCCCTACAATGCGCTTCACATTTATAAGATTATACGATTGACAACTCTACTCCGCGCTTGTCACAAAACGGCTTCAGAATTTCAAATGCCTCTTTGGCCATCTCCTCATTATCGAATACATAGTTCAATCTATCACGCCAGGGATGCTGATGATTCTTGATTACGTGTACAAATCCGATTGTAGCTTTCTTCTTGCTGTTCATCTGAAACTCTATAATCCTCTATACTTCCGTCCACCCAGTATAGCATCTTTCTATTTGGCCGCCATGCAAAAATACACTTCTGAATCTCTCTCAGCTTCAGTGTGTATTGATAGATTTCCCAAGCATATGGGCCATCGTCTCCTTCTGCACGAGTAAAGACATTATGTTCTCCAATCAACTCGTCCATTTCTTCTAGCAGCTCGTCAACAGAGTCCTCTATGTTCATTTCTACCCCTTACAAAATGGACGCAGCAAACGCTTTAGAAAAGCTACTTGATCTGGATGATGACAATAATCAAATGGAATAGAGATATAAAACAATCTCTGCACTGAAACTTCGTTACTCAGGTTTCCTTCCAATATCCTTCCATGCCCTCAAAAGCCCCCCTAACTTTAACACATATGCCCAGTAAACCCTTGCTCTATAAGTATTATTTGTCATCTGGACAAAAAAAGAGAGCCGCCAACGGGGCGACTCTTCAAGTGTTTATATTAAAAAGGGGGTCTTGTTTATTATAATACACGACGAAGATGTTAAAACCATAACAGATATATTTCAGTTGTGTAACAATTTTGAAAGCGCTTATTAATCATGTTAAGTAACGAAATGAAATTCGAATGTTTTGCCATATTGAATTAGTAAATTTGAAGTATTTGATAGTAAAACAGAGTAAATCAATGATAAAACTTCTCATAATAGTGATAATCGCTATCAAAACGATGATAAACAGTATCAATTAAAGTATTTGCCAAAATTCAGACCTTGACGTATAATCCATCCATAGGTTTATTTAATCGTTAAGGAGGCGAGCTTCATGTATGACTACCATCACCTGGGCCATGTCAAAGAACAATCCAAATCCAAAAAAACATTGTGGCTTACACTTATATTAACGCTTTTTTTCACTATAGTCGAAATCATTGGAGGTCTGCTGTCCAATTCCTTAGCCCTGCTATCTGACTCTGCCCATATGATCTCGGACGTATTGGCGCTCGGACTCAGCATGATTGCGATCTATTTGGCCACACATCCACCCAATGCCAGATTTACATTTGGCTATTTGCGTTTTGAGATTGTGGCTTCTTTCCTGAATGGACTCGCTCTGGCGATTATCTCCGTCGGAATATTTGTTGAGGGCATCACTCGCTTTATTAATCCCCAACCGATTGACTTCAAGCTGATGCTTGTGATTTCTTCCATCGGTCTGGTTGTTAATATTGTACTGACGGTCATACTGAGCCGCAGCATGAAGGAAGAGAACAACTTGAACATCCAGAGCGCGTTATGGCATTTTATCGGCGACTTACTGAGCTCGGTTGGTGTTATTGTGTCTGCCATACTTATTTATTTCACTCAGCTGCAGTGGTTTGATCCCTTAATCAGTATTTGTATCGGCGCTATTATTTTCATGGGCGGTTTGAAGATCATTAAAGCTTCTTATTTAATCCTGATGGAGTCTGTACCAACGCAATTTAATCTGGATGAAGTCCGTGCAGCGATCGGACAGGTGGAGGGGGTTGAGGACGTGCATGAGATGCATTTATGGGCGATTTCATCGGATCATTACTCTTTGACCGCTCATGTATTCATCAACGAGAACATTCAGCCATTCTGTATCATTCTGGCCATTAACGAAACCTTGAAGGAGCAGTATGGTATCACTCATTCAACGATTCAAATGGAGAATGCCAATATTCATCCTCACGGAGAGTATGGCAAGCAGTTTTTACTGCATCGTGAAGAGGAACAATCAGCGGCTGAATTAGCCCCTCACCATGAAAAAAGGAACCTCAACCCCACTTAAAAAAGTAGAGCTGAAGGTCCTTTTTTACCGTTCAATAATCTTCAATTGACTTATCTATCGTACCAATAGCCCTTGATGCCCTTTTCCAACCGAACCAGCGCTTCCAGGTAATAATAGTCTCCCCAGATCACATGATCATCCGGCGCATTGCCGCCGCGAACGCTGTAGGAGCCATGATCCAGCAGACCCTCTGCATCCGGTTGTCCAATCGTAGCATAGCTGTTGACCAGACCTTTCATCGAACGCTGGAGCCCATCCTCAAGGAATGCGCGATCCGGATCGTCTGCTTCCAAATGTGTCAGCAATTCAAGGATACCTGCTGAGGTAATCGCCGAGGCGGAGCTGTCTCGCTTCGTATCTGCATGAATCGGAGCATCGAAGTCCCAGTATACAACATCATCCTCCGGTAAACGTTTCAGAAAGTACCTTGCCAATCGTTTGGACGTTTCCAGATATAACGGATCTTTCGTATAGTGATACGATAAGGCAAAGCCGTAAATGCCCCAGGCTTGTCCGCGAGTCCAGGTAGAGCTGTCTTTATAACCCTGATGTGTGCCGCCTCGCAAGGATTCGCCATCCTCCGGATCAAAATAAAACGTATGATACGAGGAATCATCGCCACGAACCAGAAAACGACGCGATTTGTCAGCATGAATAACAGCAATCTCCTTGTACTTCTCATCACCCGTTTGCTCATAAGCCCAATACAGAAGCGGTAAATTCAGCAGGCAATCGATAATGATCCGACCACCATTCTCCGGATCGCCTTCCGGTCCCCAGGCCTGGATGTATTGTCCCTTGGGTCTCCAACGTGCCAGCAGCACATCCGCTGCCTGAATCGTCAATTGCTTCGCGGCTTCATCACGTTCAATAATCCATTGCGCTTTGGAAGACAGCGAATAGAGAAAACCGATATCATGATGATCGAGCTTCGTGTTCGATTCCAGACGACTGCGGAAGCTGTCTACCGTTCTAAGAGCAGCTTCTTTAAATACAGGATCACCGGAATACTCATAGCACAACCACAAAATACCGGACCAGAATCCGTCCGTCCACTCATCGTTCGCGTTCAGCTCGTATTTCCCATTATTGCTGACATGCGGGAATAAATCGCCAAACCGATTAATATTAGCTCTCGTTTTATCCAATACATCTTCAATTGCTTTCTTCCACATGCACAATCACGCTCCTAATTCGATTAGTTTTATAGATAGGTACAACGGATGATCCAGCTTTTAACTTGAAGTCGACAGACGCGGCAGCATCGTCAAGGGAATACGCAGCTCATGCTCAGTTGAATCGGGAAGCGCGGGAACCCCTTTATCCGTGTCCGGCTCCTCGCCCAATTGACGAAGCATCAGCGTAATTGCGTATTGGGCCTGCTGGCTATACGGAATATCAAGTGTTGAGATAGGCGGATAACAAGCACTGGAAACAGGATCATTATTGATCCCAAAAATTTTGTACTGCTCGGGTACCCGATAGCCTTGCTCCTGAACGGCTGACATGAAACGAAGAGCTGTGAGATCGTCAAATGCCAAAATACCGATGGGTCCCTTTCCCCCACTGATTTCCTGAGTTTGCTTCACCAGCTCTGCCATCGGTTTGCCTCCCAAATCTACAATTCCAGATGCCACAGACGCTTTATGCAGCTCAGCCAATCCTTGCCTAAAGCCCTTTAACCGCTGCTCATTCGTCGCCTTGGATCGTACGGAGCTGAGATAGATCAGAGCTTCGCATCCTTCCTCTACCAAATGATGGACAGCCTGCACGCACCCATCCGCAAAATTAAGATTAACGGCATGAATGGCTATATCCTGCGGCCAATCCCAGGCATTGAACAGCACAAGCGGTGTTCCGTCGCCAACAATTTGACGCGTCGTTTCGGGAGTCATTGCAAGCCCGTGGCAAAATAACCCATCAACCCTGCGCTGTAATAGTACTTCCAGATGACGTTTCTCCATATCCGGATCATAGCCACCCGCAGAGAAAACGGACATATGATAACCGAAGCGATGCGCGGTCCGCTCCATTTCTTCAGCAAAACGGCCATAATAAGCATCATAGTTCGGTATCATCAGCCCAAGCTCGAAGGATTTCCTGCGGCTCAGGTTAGCGGCCATTACATTTCGGCGATATCCAAGCTCTTCGGCAATCTTCTCAACCTTGCGAATGGTCCCCTCTGACATCGGAACCTTGCGACGGTTAAGCACATTGGATACGGTTGCAATAGAGACTCCAGCCGCTTCCGCAATATCGACAATGGTGATCTGACGATTTTTGCTCAATGAACCACCCCTAAAACCTAAAATTTAAACGTTTAAATAAATTGTAATCATAAAAAGCCCATTCGTCAATATGTAAATATCGTAAAAAAGACCCCTTCATCACAGATGAAGGAGTCGGTCTACGCGTAATACCTCTACAGTCCCAACCATTTGGCAAACAAATGTTTGGTTGTATCTTTGTTCATAGCGGCGATAGAAGTTGTGAGTGGAATTCCCTTCGGGCAAGAACGAACGCAGTTCTGCGAGTTACCGCAGCCCTCAATGCCGCCATCCTCCATCAAGGTATCCAGACGCTCTTCCGCATTCATCTCACCTGTCGGATGAGCATTAAACAAACGAACCTGGGAAATGGCAGCAGGTCCGATAAAGGACGTTTTGTCATTCACGTTCGGGCAAGATTCCAGGCATACCCCACAGGTCATGCATTTGGACAGCTCATAAGCCCATTGACGTTTGGATTCAGCCATCCGCGGTCCTGGTCCGAGGTCATACGTACCATCAATCGGAATCCATGCTTTTACTTTTTTGAGTGCATTGAACATCCGCTCGCGGTTAATAACCAAGTCACGAACAACTGGGAACGTACTCATCGGTGCGATCCGTACCGGCTGCTCCAGCTTATCCACCAATGCTGTACATGCTTGACGAGGCTTACCGTTGATGACCATCGAGCAAGCTCCACATACTTCCTCCAGGCAGTTCGATTCCCAGCATACCGGTGTCGTTTTGTCACCCTTGGCATTCGTAGGATTACGCTGCACTTCCATCAAGGCACTGATGACGTTCATATTAGGACGATATGGAATTTCGAACTCCTCAGTATAAGAGCGGCTTTCCGGAGAATCCTGACGGGTTACAATGAATTTCACTTTTTTGTTAGCTGTATTCGTCTCAGCCATGATTAGTGTCCTCCTTTCTTCTTATCCGTCGAATAGTCGCGTTTACGTGGCTCGATCAAAGATACGTCAACATCTTCATATTCTATGGTTGGGCCGTTTGGAGTCCATTTGGCTTTCGTTGTTTTCAGGAAACGTTCGTCATCACGCTCGGTGAATTCCGGTTTATAGTGAGCGCCGCGGCTCTCATCACGCATTAAAGCTCCCAATGTCATCGCATGGGATAATTCCATCATGTTCCACAATTGACGGGTAAAAGCTACACCCTGATTGTTCCAGCGTGCTGTATCGGTCATGCTGATGTTCTGGTAGCGCTGCTTCAATTCGTTGATCTTGTCCAAGGTTTCCTGCAGCTTCTTGTTGTAACGAACAACCGTCATGTTGTTGGTCATCCATTCGCCCAATTCCTTGTGAAGCACGTAAGCATTTTCGGTTCCGTCCATTTTTAACAAGCTTTCATACTTGTCCTTTTGTCTTGCCAGATCCTGATCAAACAGGCTGGTCGATATATCTTCGGTATGCTTATCCAAGCCCTTAATATATTCGATTGCCTTCGGACCTGTAATCATCCCGCCATAAATAGCAGACAACAGCGAGTTTGCACCGAGGCGATTTGCACCATGATACTGATACTCGCACTCGCCACAGGCGAATAAGCCAGGAACGTTGGTCATTTGATTGAAATCGACCCACATGCCGCCCATCGAATAATGGACCGCAGGGAATATTTTCATCGGGATTTTACGTGGATCATCGCCCATGAATTTTTCATAAATTTCAATAATTCCGCCAAGCTTAACATCCAGTTCCTTTGGATCCTTATGAGAAAGGTCAAGGTATACCATGTTTTCACCGTTAATACCGAGCTTGTCGTCGACGCACACTGCGAAGATTTCGCGGGTTGCAATATCACGAGGAACCAGGTTACCGTAGGCTGGATATTTTTCTTCCAGGAAGTACCAAGGCTTGCCATCTTTGTAGGTCCAAATCCGACCGCCTTCACCACGTGCAGACTCCGACATCAGGCGCAGCTTGTCATCACCCGGAATCGCCGTTGGGTGGATCTGGATAAACTCGCCATTCGCGTAATAAACACCTTGCTGATACACCGCACTAGCCGCTGTACCTGTATTAATAACCGAATTCGTCGATTTACCGAAAATAATACCAGGACCACCTGATGCCAAAATAACCGCATCTGCAGGGAAGGACAATACTTCCATACTGCGTAGATCCTGTGCAGTAATACCGCGGCATACGCCATCGTCATCGATAATAGCTCCCAGAAACTCATAATGCTCATACTTGGTTACGAGACCCGCAGTCTCCCAACGACGAACCTGCTCATCCAATGCATAGAGCAATTGTTGCCCAGTAGTAGCTCCGGCAAATGCCGTACGGTGGTATTGGGTTCCTCCAAAACGGCGAAAGTCCAATAAGCCCTCAGGTGTACGATTGAACATAACGCCCATACGATCCATGAGATGGATAATACCAGGTGCAGCATCACACATCGCCTTAACAGGCGGTTGATTGGCGAGGAAGTCTCCTCCGTATACGGTATCGTCAAAATGCTCCCAGGTGGAATCGCCTTCGCCTTTTGTATTAACGGCGCCATTGATTCCACCTTGCGCACAGACGGAATGTGAACGTTTAACAGGAACCAGTGAAAACAGGCTAACGTGAACACCTGCCTCAGCGGCTTTAATTGTGGCCATTAATCCGGCCAAACCCCCGCCAACTACGATTACTTTTGAATTAGCCATTGTTGTGTATTCCCTCCTTAACCTTTAACCGGCATCGGCAGATTTTGGAACTCAGGACTTAAAAATGCGGTCAAAGACATGATGAACATAATCGTCATCAATACAAATACGCCCATCCATACAAATGTAGAAATTTTTTGCGCCCGCGGTCCGACAGTGACTCCCCAGCTAACCAGGAATGACCACATACCGTTACTAAAGTGGAACACCGCAGCCACAATCCCGATACAGTACAATACAAAATTGATCGGATTGGTTGCAATATGGTGCATTTGCACGCCGATTTGCTCCTGTGGCAAGCCCAGTGTAATTTGAAAACGGGTTTGAAAGAAATGCCATGCCACGAACAAGAATGTAATAACCCCTGTCACACGCTGCATAAAAAACATTTGATTGCGGAAATATCCATAGTTAGATACGTTATTCCGTGCTGTATAAGCGACATATAAGCCGTAAATGGCATGATACAACAGCGGAATCCAGATCCCTACAATCTCCAGCGCTAATGTGAGTGGTAGATTGTGCAGAAAATCAACATGCTCCAGGAATGCCACATGTCCGCCTTTAGAAGCGGAGTAGTTGGTTATTAGGTGTTCGATCAGAAAGAATCCGACCGGGATAACACCAAGTAATGAATGCAGCTTACGATTTAAATACGAATTTCGAAACATTAGAATGCGTTCCCCCCTTAAGTAGTAAATAGCCGTGTTCACACGATTGTCAAAACCATATTTCATTGTACCCCCGCAAGAAACAAGCGTCAACAAGTTCGCTACGCCTATTTTCCATGATTCGACAACGTTTTATGCAGTTATAGACAAATTTTGTGAAGATTACGTGACCTATACATCGTACTCCTTTAGTGCTTATAATGGAAGTGCCGATTATTTATAATCACTTATGCGTTTTGCACATAACAGAAAGTAGGTTTTTGGATGTTTGAGAATATCGATATCTTCGCCATTGTCGTCGAAATGGAAAGCTTGAATAAGGCTTCCCAAACGTTAAATATTTCACAGCCGGCCTTATCCAGAAAAATTATGCGTTTGGAGGAGGAGCTTGGAATCCAGCTGTTTCACCGCAAAGGCAAACGGCTGGAGATTACCCGTGCCGGACAAATCTGCTACGAGTATGCCTTGGAGCAGCGCGCTATGGGGCGCAAGCTGCAGCGTTCTCTGGAGGCATTCAAAACGACCGATAAGCCATCCAGTATTATCATCGGGGCCAGTCTCACCACACTGCAGTCCACCTTGCCTGATCTCATTACGATTTATGCCAAGGACTACCCTCATACCGATATTAAAGCTATCACCGGAAAAACCCATGAGATCGTCCCGATGGTCAAGGAGCGCAAGGTGGACATCGGCCTGGTGGCCTCGAAGATTGAGCACCCCGGGCTGCAGTGCATTCCGCTTTTCGACGACCGTCTATGTATTGTGCTCCCGGATAATCATCCTTTTGTGGATAAGGCGACCATTCATATCGAAGACCTGCACGAGCTGCCGATGATTTTATTTTCACGGGGCACCTGGTACCGAATTCTGATGGATGAGCTGTTCCAGCGTTATTCGTTGCATCCTGATGTCAAAATGGAAATCGATTCATTCGAAGCGATCATTCGTCTCGTGTCCACCTGTAAAACCGCCACACTGCTGCCTGAATCTTATCTTCGCCGTCATTTTCTGGAGGAAAACGAGCTGGTCGTCCGTTTCATTCCTGCTCTAGATCAAACAACAAGAACGACCTCGCTGCTGTTCACAGAGGAAGCCGTTCATCATCCATCGGCACAACGTTTTATTGAAAAGGCCAAGAGCCACTTTAACCGGAGCGATTGAGCTCCTCCGTATCTATAGCCGTATCGGTTTCAGTGACACCCAGCTTTCGGGCCACATAGGCCGTCGTACCTGCCTGCAGCAGGATCGTGAACAGCACCGCTAGGAAAGTTACCGAAGCCATGACGTCCGCATACTTCACACCAAGTCCAACCACCATACCGGATAAGGCCGCAGGAATTACTCCTGTTTCACGAACCCAGAACATGAATACAAGCTCTCTCCAGGTCCAGCGTGCCTTGCGGTCCGGCAGTGCCGAAGCCAGCACAGTTAATGGACGTGCAATGAATATGAAAACAGCGATGACCCCAAGACTCGGCCACAGGTTAGCCCAAATCACGCCAAAATTAACTTGACTGCCAAGCATAATAAAAATCAACATCCGCATGATAACGGTTATATTTTCGCTAAAATGACCCATCTCTTGATGCTTGTCCTGTAAATCCAGCTTGAATATATGCACATTACCCCAAATGAGCCCTGCTGTAAATGTAGCCATAAACCCGCTGACATGTATCGTTTCACCCAGCAAATAAGCGGTAATAGCTGTAACCACCATCGCTATGGTGGCGTAATCCCGCATCCAGCCGAGCTTGCTATGCGCCGTGATATAGACCAATATGAAACCTATTACAGCCCCAACCAGAATTCCGCCAAGCGCGGTAACCAGAAACTGCATAACACTTGCCGATACAGAAATCGCCTGTCCTCCGGTAATCACAGCCAGTACGGAAAACGTCAGAATCGAACCGGTCGCATCATTGAATGCCGATTCACTCTCAACCGTTTCTCTCACCTTGGTACGAATCCGCACCTGCTTGAACACAGGTATCAGAGTTGCCGGATCTGTCGATGAGATGATAGCCCCAAGCAGCACTGCGTACAATAAAGGCATGCCCAGCAGCCAATGTGCGGTCACAGCGACAACCCCACAGGTGATCAACACACCGGGGACGCTTAGCAGTGTCAAGGTGAGCCATACTTTTCGAAGACCGGACAACCGGATATTGCGACCGCCATCAAATAATATCAAGACTGAACCCAAGGTTAATATAAACTGATTCGTAAACGAGCTGCTTGTCTCCGTTACCAGATGCAGTCCCTGGCCCACGACCATCCCTGCAATCAAAAATAAAGCGACATCTGGAAGCTTCAACCAGGCGGCTAATTTACCTGACAACATACCCATACCCAATATAAATATCAATAAGAACAATACATGGTAAACCAGCTCACTGACCTCGTTATTCAACTCAACACACTCCGAATCTGATTCACAAGGATATCCACATGTCCCTACAACCGATCACTTCACGACTTCATTCTCAAAAGATTCGATCTGCGAATTCGTGCCTATGATCACCAAAATATCCCGTTCTTCCAATAAATCATTAGCCGTAGGCGCAATAATGACGCCTTCTTTCTTATTAATAGCAACGACACTACAGCCATATTTAACTCGTAAGTTCAGATCCTTCAGCGTTCTCCCCGACATTCGCTTCGGTACTGACAGCTCAGCTATCGTATAATCCCTGGACAGCTCGATAAAATCCAATAGATTCGGTGATACTAATTGATGCGCTACACGGATTCCCATATCGCGCTCCGGGAATATGACCCGATCAACGCCGATTTTATTCAGCACCTTGCCGTGCAGCTCGGATAACGCTTTGGTGACAACCAACGGTACCCCTATATCCTTAAGCAAAATAGCCGTTAATATACTCGATTGAATATCGCTCCCAATCGCCACGATCACGCAATCAAAGTTACGTATACCAAGTGAGCGCAGCACCTCTTCATCCGTGGAGTCTGCAACGACGACATGGGTCAATACCTCGCTCATTTCATCAACTGCTTCTTCGTCCTGATCAATGCCAAGAACCTCATGCCCTAACTTGGTCAGCTCTCTGGCCAAACTTGACCCGAATCTCCCCAATCCAATTACTGCATACTGCGTGCGCTTCATCCTGCTTTTCCCCTATCCGATTGTAATTTTCCCCTCAGGGTATCTGTATAATTCTTTTTCGGTTTTTGGTCCCAGCGCATACGCCAAGGTTATTGGCCCCAAACGGCCAGCAAACATCGTCAGTGAAATCAATATTTTACCGACCACCGTCAAATCCGTCGTTAATCCCATCGTCAGGCCTACCGTGCCAAAAGCCGAGGTGACTTCAAAGAGTATCATCAGAAATGGATGACTCTCTGTGGTGGATAATATCATGGCCACGAAAATCACAAGAAATAGTGCAATCATCGTTAACGTAATCGCCTTAAGGATACGATCCTTACCCAAGCGGTAATGGAACAAAACAATGTCCTCCTTGCCGCGAATCATCGCCACAATAGCACCGATCAGCGTCATAAAGGTTGTGGTCTTGATCCCTCCGCCTGTCGAGCCTGGTGAGGCACCTATAAACATCAGAATAATCATGAAAAATTGGGAAGCCTGTCGCATAGCTCCGATATCCACCGTATTGGCCCCTGCTGTTCGCGGTGTTACCGATTGAAAGAGCGAGGCCCATATTTTCCCTGACCAGTCCAATGATCCTAATGTTTTGGTATTGCTGAATTCAAAAGCATACATCACCACAGCACCTGTGAGGATCAACACCCCCGTTGTACTTAACACCACCTTGGAATGCAGCGACAACCGTTTTACTTTTCTATATTCGAGCAGATCCGACATGACGATAAAACCAATACCGCCCAACACAATAAGTCCCATTGAAACGATGTTGATAACCGGGTCGGCCGCATACGAGGTCAGACTGCTGAATGGGCCGCTCACCGAGCCGAACAAATCGAATCCTGCATTATTAAAAAATGAAACCGCATGCCAGATTCCGAAATAAATGCCTTTGGCTGGACCAAGATCTATTGACCAGCGGATGGAAAAAATGATCGCAGCTATCAGCTCTATCGTAAGCGAGTAGCGAATTACTTTACGAATCAGGCGCACAATGCCTTCCATACTCCCTTGGTTCATCGCTTCCTGAAGAATGAGCCGTTCCTTCAAAGAAATTCGTTTCTTCAATGCAAAGGCAAATAAGGTCGCCATCGTCATAAAGCCGAGTCCGCCAATCTGAATCAACGTGACAATAACGATTTGGCCAAACATGGAGAAGTACGTACCTGTATCCACAACAACAAGCCCAGTCACACAAGTGGCAGATGTCGCTGTAAACAAGGCATTAATAAAAGATAATCGTTCCCCCGTTGCCGATGAGACTGGAAGCGTAAGCACCAGTGCTCCAATCAAAATAATCGCGGCAAAGCCCAATACCAGAATTTGCGGAGGCGTTAATTGGATTTGTTTCAACGTTAATTTCATTTCTCACCTCACAAATATTTGAAAAACAGCAAAAAAAAGACACCGGAAACCCAATGTCAACTAAACAGGTTCCTGCCATAAAGCCTACGAGGTTAGCTGACGGATTCGGGTTTACAGGTACCCTATCAATTCCACTCTCATGAATGGAATCGAATTCACCCCTTACTACTACAAATGGTTCCCCCGTTTTCGGAAAGAAATTCGGCTTCTGTATTCAATTGATATGAATTATAAGGCTATTCTTCCATAAGTACAAAGTCGTAATAACTCGAAAAGCAGGGATATTCCGATTCTTATTATAGCTGGCAGGCATCAAACTGAGGATTCGCTTTGGTTTTCAACGTTTATCCCCGTTATGCTTGGTAATGCATTGGATTTGATCAGACATGTATGCTAAGTTTATGGAATACAATAATCAAGCCTTCCCATTTCTTCATTCCAAGGAGACTAATATGATCAATCGTTCATTGGATAGACCACTTCAGCTGCTGGCAGTTGTCGGTATTATCCTTTATTTTACCGTCATTCTCATATCCTCGTATTTGTCTGGGCCTCCTCCATCCAATGAAGAAGCAGATGGACTACCAACTATTACCCAGCAGGCAGCCGCTGACACGGCAGTCGTATTTGCCAGGCAGCATTTCGCATTATCAGACGATCATAATACGAGCACGTTATACCAAACTCATTCCGAACGAAGCGGGTACTTGCAAAAGGAGCACTTATTCAATTCTTATACGGAGCGATATACCCAGCTACCGCTGGACTACTACGAGGTTGAAATTAACGACCTTGCCAGCTCTAAAACTTATTACATCGATATCAATTACTCTAATCAGAAGGTGCTTGGCTGGAAGACATATGTGTCGCCATCGTCCAAAGCAGATACGGTATCTGCGCCAGGAGTGGACCCTCAGCTGCTAGCCGAGCAGACGATCAAGGAACAGGGTTACTCGCCAACCAATTTCACTTTGCTGGACACCGTTCCCGACCTGAACAAAAAAAATAATGCTGCCACCCCATCGGGGCGTGTGCTTGTTTATGAGAGCAGAACCGATCTGATCGGACAGGCAAAACTACAGCTTACACTCAACGTCTCGAAGGGTCAGGTCGTTTCCTTCCAGCCAGATTTCAAGATCCCGGCTGCGTTTGGGGAATGGAAGGAGATACAAAATAGCAGCGCCTCCCTGATGACCAACATCAGTATGGGTGTATCGTTAATTATGGCAGCAGCAGCTCTGTTCATCATCATACGTTATCGGCGTCAAATCACATTTCGCCGCGGCCTGTGGCTGACCTTGATTTTTCTAATTATTTACATTGGAAACAACTTCAATATGCTTCCGGCTTTCCGAACCTCACATACGGCGGGTCCATCCCAGTTCGAAGCGCTCTTTTACTTGTGGTTTCTCAATATTATTATTGCGATGATGGCTGTTAGCGTCTACCTCTCCGTCCTTGCCGGCAGACAGATGTGGTCCCGTTACAGCTGGAATCCGCTGCCGGAATGGCAGGACCCCGCTTTTGGGAGCCAGGTATGGGTGGCCATGACTCGCGGCTACCTGCTCTGTTTCTTTATTCTCGGCGTCCAGCAAGTGCTGTTCTTTATAGCGGAGCATGCTTTTGACGTATGGTCGGTGAATGATGCAGCAGATTCTGTGCTGAACATGACGTTCCCTGCACTATTTCCGCTCATGGCCTGGGCAGCGGCTATCTCCGAAGAAACCGTATACCGGCTGTTCGGCATTGCCTTCTTTCTGAAAATTGTCCGCATTCGGTTTCTGGCTGTACTGCTTCCGAGCATCATCTGGGCGATGAGCCATACCCAATATCCGATTTATCCGGTCTATACCCGACTTGTTGAGGTTACCATTATCGGTGTCATTTTTGGATATGCCTTTCTTAAATACGGGTTTATGACTGTACTCTTTGCCCACGCCTCGATGGATAGTATTTTGATGGGACTCTCGCTGTATGGTCTCGGGGATTGGATGCATATCGTGGTCGGCAGTTTTTATCTGATATTCCCTGGTCTTGTCGGCTGGGTGCTGTATCGGCTGCATGGCAACAAAAAAAGACGGGCACTATCTATGCCTCGTCTTGATCCTGATTAAGTGATTGTAATATTTGTGTGGCCAGCTTTTCCCCGATACCCAGAAGCCGGAAATCTTCAATACTGGCTTCTTTTATTTTTTTCATCGAGCCAAAATGCTTCAGCATCGCCTTACGCCTCTTCTCACCAATTCCCGGAATCGAATCCAGCTGGGAGACGATCATCGATTTGGCGCGCGTTTCGCGGTGGAACGTAATAGCAAAGCGATGGACCTCGTCCTGAATACGCTGAAGCAGGTAAAACTCCTGACTATCACGCGGCAGTGGAACGATTTCTGCAGGGTCTCCCATGATCAGCTGTGCGGTTTTGTGACGGTCATCCTTGGCGAGTCCACAAACCGGAATATATAGACCCAGTTCATTTTCCAGCACATCGATAGCCGCGGAGATTTGCCCTTTTCCTCCATCGATAACGACCAGATCTGGTAGTGGCAAGCCTTCCTTCAAAACACGCTCATAACGACGTCTTATGACCTCACGCATCGTACCGTAATCATCAGGACCTATAACTGTACGGATTTTGTACTTACGGTATTCCTTGCGATCCGGCTTGCCATCCGTAAATACAACCATTGCCGAAACCGGGTCAGAACCTTGAATGTTCGAATTATCGAATGCCTCAATGCGGCGAATGACGCCAGTCCCGAGCCAATCTCCGAGATTCTCGACAGCCATTACGGTACGCTGCTCATCGCGGGCAATTAACCGGAACTTCTCATCCAGACTTACACGGGCATTATCACCAGCCATCGCAACCATATTTTTCTTCGAGCCTCTGCGTGGATAATGCACCTTTACCTTGAGCCAGCTCTCCAGCGCTTCCTTGACATCCTTCTTGGCAATCTCGATCTCGGGTCCTGCCTCCGATTCGTCGGTCTCCGGTTGTTCAGAGCTCGATTCCGGACTTAGATCAGACTGAGAGCTAGTAGTCTCAGCTGGTTCCGTCTTAGCCGTCAACGCAGCCGTAGGCAGCACCGTTACAGCCTCCAGCGGCAAAAATATTTCCTTCGGAAGTGCCGGATTCTCACTGTAATACTGCGTAATAAAAGTTACGAAATCATCATACTCATCGCCATAATAAGGAAACATCGAAGCATGCCGTTCAATCAGCTTGCCCTGACGCATATATAATATTTGGACACACATCCAGCCTTTATCTACCGCATAGCCGAATATGTCGCGATCCATCGCATCTGTTGTCGTAATATTTTGTTTTTGCATGACCTGATCAATATGAAGTACATGATCACGCAGCTCCTTGGCCCGTTCAAAATTCAGCTCCTCGGACGCTTCCTGCATCTTGCGCGTCAAATCCTTCTTGATCTCATCATGACCGCCGTTTAGAAAACGCGAAATTTCCTGTACCATCTGCTCGTACGTTTCTTGATCTACCTCGTACTCACAGGGAGCTATGCATTGACCCAGATGATAGTACAGACAAACCCGGTCCGGCAGCTTTTTGCATTTGCGCAGCGGATACAGCCGATCCAGCAGCTTCTTCGTCTGTTGAGCGGCGAACGCATTCGGATACGGGCCAAAATATTTTCCTTTATCCTTCAGCACACGGCGAGTAACCTCCAACCGCGGATGGGTTTCATGCGTTATTTTGATATAGGGAAAGGACTTGTCGTCCTTCAATAGTACATTATAACGAGGATGATGCTTCTTGATCAGGTTGCATTCCAGAATTAACGCCTCGACATTACTGGCCGTGACGATATATTCAAAGTCGGCAATTTCATTAACAAGCGCATAGGTTTTGGCATTATGACTTCCGGTAAAGTACGAGCGTACCCGATTGCGCAGCACCTTCGCTTTGCCGATATAGATGATCGTGCCTTCCTTGTTTTTCATCAGATAGCAGCCTGGCTTCTCTGGCAGCAGCGCCAGCTTACTGCGAATTTGCTCTGCCCTCTGCTTACGTTCCTGCTCCTCTTCATGTGTAGACATCACATTTCCACTCCTTTAAGCACAAAAAAAGCTCTTTTCCAGCATAGCAGAAAAAGAGCTTTTACTCCATGAGTTTTGCATAGCAAAACTGACTTCGTAAGCATTCACTTTGAGTTTTGCAAAGCAAAACTAACTTCGTAAGCATTTACTTAGAGTTTTGCGTAGCAAAACTCACTTGGCACATTACTGATGCTTCGATACAACGTTCTTCAAAGCATCCTTCGATTGAAAGCCTACCACTTTATCAACAGGTTGGCCATCTTTGAAAACGATAAGAGTCGGGATGCTCATTACGCCAAAACGGGAAGCTGATTCCGGATTGTCATCCACATTAACCTTAGCAATTTTCAAGCTTCCAAGCTCTTTATCCAGCTCTTCCAAAACAGGAGCGATCATTTTACAAGGTCCACACCATGGAGCCCAAAAATCAACCAAAACCGTGCCAGATCCTTCAACTTCATTCTTAAAGGATTGATCTGTAACATTTACGATAGCCATAAAAAGTTCTCCTTTATCCGATAAAATAGGTTGTCAACATGTAAAGTATACCACAATAGACCCTATTTTCAACCGCAAACCCGCTTGGCTAACTGTTTCCAGCGCATTCCGCCTTCATCTTGTCACAATCAATAAATGTGGTGTACAATTTTCACTTCCCTATGCTTTACATTTATCTGTGAAGTTGGGTATACTGAATATAATTCTTCAACCATCGGTTTTACTCAATCCAAGGAGGAATTATGGCTATGAACGATGTAAATCACCCCGAGCTTCATATTAACGAAGAGCCGAGTAATGATTTTCTGGACACGGCGATTGGTTTCGGTGCATTTTTCGCCTTTTTGCTGCTCATGGGCGTTGCCGCAACAGTTATTACGCTGCTAATGAAGTAGGCGTCGAGCTTGTTTCAAGCCGATGATACGTCAGTAAAGTCTGTTCCTTCCGGGAACAGGCTTTTTTTGTGTCGATACCACTAGAAAAAGCCCGCTCTCCTACAGAGACGGACTTTGACTGTTCCTATTATTGCAGTTTACTTGCCACGCTTATTGTAGCCGTTCACCATAATGACCTCAACAAAAGGACGAATTCGGTCCATAATTCTTCTTCCTTTGAACTCTTCATCGCCATCCTTGCTGGTGAAGCTAAAATGCTGCTCCAATGCATCCAAATCATGATTTGACGTGAAAAAGGTTGGCTTGCGATTCATTCGGTAATTCAATATTGCACCCATTACATGATCGCGCAGCCACGGGTTCAAATTCTCCGCTCCCATATCGTCGAATACGAGCAAGTCCGTATCTTTGAGCGCATCGATGGTTTCCTTCAGCTTCTGCGGATCCTGGAACATCGCCTTTAAATCTTCGGCAAAATCGGGCATGTACACAATGGCACCGGAGTAGCCGCTCTTCGCCAGCTCGTGAAGCAGATAACACATCAGGAAGGTTTTGCCGGTGCCGAGGCTTCCAGCCAAATAGAGACCCGAGCTTTGCAAGCCTTCATCACGGGTTTTCATAATGTAACGAATAAGACTATCCACAGCTTCCTCACGCGCAGGGTCCTTATCGAAAATTTCCATCGACGAGTAGCCCTGTGACAGTGCCCGCTCATCCACATAAAAGCTGCGGATCCGGCTGCGGATAGCCTCCTGATTTTGTCTCGCGATCTGCTTCTTACAGGCTACCTTGGTATCATACAGGTTAGCTTTTCCGGCTTCTGTCTCGACCGATAACAGCGTATAATGCCCTGCAAAATCATTTGGGCACAAATCCAGTCCCGGACAGTTGGAGCAGTTCCGATGCTCGCTCACATATTGATACAGTCGGTTCATGTTGATTTTCATTGTATATTCATCGAGCGTCGGATATTTGGCACGCAGCTTCACCACTAATGGATCAGCTACGATTTGTCTCACCTTTTCCTCGGCTTGTTGACGAAATTTGGAGTTGGGCAGCGACTTTAACGCATCCGCGAGCGATTCCATAGGTTCTTACACTCCTTCCCGTTATTAAATGTTTAAAGAAGTCCTACCTAATTACTAGACTTTACCATCAAGCATTTGCGCTCTTCTTCGCATAGCTTCACGCTCTTCTGCACTCCGTGAGGCCGCTGCTGTGCTTGGCTTGTCCTCCACCGTAGGAAGCAGCGGTTTCTGTCTCACTCCACCACGTGCTGTACCCGTACTACGTCCGCCCGCGGCTCCACCTGTACCAGTTCGGCTGCCTGTGCGAGGGGCCGTCTTACTCTCCTGATACTTGGACTGCTCGCGTATATATTGCACAGCCTGCTCGAAAGAGTTCACCTGCTTGGCCAGCATATCCGTAACGCTGAACTCTATCGATGCCTTGGACCATGAGCGTTTGTTCATATATAAGTAATGGATCATGACATTGATAACTTCCTCTTTCAAGCCATAATTCAAATCGACCTTCGCCAGCGTATCCAGCAGTCCGTCCGGTACGGTGCCTTTGGAAAAGATTTTCTCCAATAAAAAGATATAGGGCTCATTCCGTAAAATATAGTTGTACTGATGCTGATTGCATTCGCCCTGGAAAATATCCGGTACCTGCAAATAAAACTCCATTTCAACTGTCTTGTCACTAGCGATGTCTGCACCGTTCTCCTGATTAGATGACGCTGCTCCACGTGTCTGTTGATCGACCTTAGCCAAATAACGCCCGCGTTCCTCACCACGCTTCTTATCCTGTCGAAAGACCATGTTCGCCTTGTGCTGCAGCAGTTCAAGCATCAACTCGCCCTGCGGATCAAACACACCATCCTCGTCCAACAGCCGGCAAATGTCCGTTAGATACAAGCCGTACTTCTTGGCAACATAATTAATTTGTCCCATCTGCTCCGGCTCGTATTTCAATTGCTCCACGAACACACGATTGCCCGATTCCCGCGGAAAATGCATAATGATATCCGAATACTGAAAGCCTTTATTTGCACTCTCAGGCTTGGTTTCCGAAGGTTTGGACACTGCCGTTTCAAAAAATGCCTGCTCCATTTCCAGATCAATGACCTGCGAATTCAAATGAAACAGCTCGTAGAAAGGAACCGACAAATTTTCCTCATTGGCACCCTTCAACTCGTCTGATTCTGGCAGCACCAGCTCATCACGCAGCGAATAGATCATATATTTGCCAACCTTGTCCCTGAGCAGCAGGGTCAAATGCTGGTTTTTAAAAAATTCATTCGGTGACAATGGGGCTGACAGCGTGTAGACATACACATAATCATCCGAAACTTCGGCGAACTTCCGCGTCGTTTTCAGTAGGCCCACAGCCTCCAGCTTCGCTGTCTGTTCAATAAAATATTTGCGTCCACGCTCCCCAGTCTCCAGCTCCAGCGATAAGAACAGCCTTCGCTGCTGCTCGGTAGCCGAGTATCCAACCTTATCGATTGGCAGCTGCAGAAACAGCGTATGATACAGGCTGACCGCATACGCTCCGATCATAGGCTGATAGATTGTGGAGAGCATTTTCATATCCAAACCACTTAATGAAAAATCACGCGCCACATAAAAACGGTGATATTCCGAGAAATGATGCATATTCGTAATTCGCATTAACTCAAATCCCATCCATGAATTGTTACTAGTCTAGTAAACTACATTTTAACATAGATTTCGACAGGATGTTATCGCCTGATTTCAATCCGTCTTTCCCCACTTGACCGCCCACTTGTCCATCTCCTTCAGTGCGGTCTGAAAATCCGCCCCTTTTTCTGTCAATGAATATTCTACCGCGACGGGTACAGAAGGAAATACAACACGTAAAACAATCCCATTTTTCTCCAGGTGCCGCAGCACATCGGTTAAAGATTGTGTCTTGATAATCGCTAAGTCCCTATGCAGCTGCTTGAAGCGCTTAGGCCCTTTGGACAGCTCGGCGATCACCAGAAAAGCCCATTTGGCCCCGAGTATTTGCAGCACAGAACAAATGCTGGTGAATTCCTGCTTCTCTTCATTCACTATTTCCAAACCATATCACCTACTTACTTAAAATTAGTAAGTCCATTTATTTGGATAATGTCCAAATAGTTTGCCTTCTTACATTTATATTGTAACCTCATTATAATTCAATCAAATGATCTCGCAAAGGCCTAATAACGAACATCCATAAGCTGGTTATAGGTGATCAGACGGTACTGCGAGTTACAGAAAGGATTGAATGTAATGAATCGACTCCCTATTTATCTGCTAGCTCTTGGAGTGTTCTTCACCGCAACCTCCGAACTGGTCGTCTCTGGAATATTGCAGGTCATTGCCGATGATTTGAGTATTTCCATCTCTCTTGCCGGACAATTGATTACAGCTTATTCGCTATCGTTTGCGATTGGAACTCCCATCCTGATTTCACTCACTGCCCGTATGGGACGCAGACAAGTGTTGGTGGGCTCACTCACCGTATTTATACTCGGTTGTCTGATATCCTTTGCAAGTGGACATATCGCGATGCTGATGATATCCCGAATCATACTTGGAGTCAGCTCAGGTGTTTACCTTGTCACTGCATTAAGCACCGCTGCGAGGATTGTTCCCCCCGAGAAGCTGGGCAGCACAATCGGTACGATCATTCTCGGTTTTAGCAGCGCGATGATCCTTGGTGTCCCAATAGGGATAGCTATTACCAACTGGCTGAGCTGGCAGGCGATTTTTATTGTATTAGCGTTATTCAGTGTATGGATTACATTCGTGATATACCGCCTTCTTCCCAATATCGAAGGGGATGCTCCTGTTCCGTTCCAGCAGCAATTCAAAGTGCTGGGCAGTATGGTCATCGTGAGTGGTTTGTTGTTCACCTTTTTTAGAGAATCCGGGAATTCCATCCTGTTCACTTACTTAACTCCATTTATTCAGGACATTTATCATGTGAAATTTACCAGTATCAGCATCATTATGCTTGTGTTTGGTCTGTTTGGCGCATTCGGCTCCCGTTTTGGAGGGTATGGCGTTGACAGGTGGGGGGCGGCTCGTATGGTAACTTTGAGTGTGGTCATTCATGTGGCTGTACTGGCTCTGCTTCCGCTTTTTGCCGATTCGCTTATGATAGGGTTAGTGCTGCTCACCGTCATGGTGGTGTCTATGTTCATGTCCGGTCCGGCTATCCAAACGTATTTTATTCAACAAGCGCCGCAGTCGTCAGGTCTCGTTCTCAGTATAAATACATCGATTGTTCATTTGGGATTAGCGGCGGGTGCTGGAGCAGGTGGGGTGTTGATCAGCACGTCTTCAACAGTCCTTTACAATCCATGGCTGGCTAGCTCTATTGTAACACTCGGGCTGGTTGCTGTACTCATCAGTTTTTGGTCAGGAAAACAACGATCGATTAAGCTTAGAGGGAAAACAGCAAAGCTGTGATTGCGCTTTCTTCTATTAGAATATGCGACATGATCAGGTCAGACGCACTCCGTATTGAAAAAGCTCCCGTAAGCTTTGTCGCAACAAACCCTTCGGGAGCTTTCCATTTCAGTCTGTAATAATTTCCTTGACTCTGCCCACAGTTCCATCCACGAGCCGGACCTTGATCCCATGCGGGTGGTTTGGTGAATTTGTCAGGATATCCTTGACCACACCTGCGGTCAGCTTGCCACTCCTCTGGTCTTGCTTTTGAACTACCTGTACCTTGCGTCCTGGCACTACATCCTTACGTTGCTGGCCATTCATTATAGCTCACACCTGCTTTCCTCTTACGCTGCACGCTTGGCTTATGTACAGGTCGTTAAAACATTTGGTAACCTTTATCACGTAAAGCCTTAATGGTCCAGCCACTGAGTGCCGCTCCCAATAATCCGCCGACAGCCGGCACATAATCAACAAATGAATACTCCGCAATATTGGATGCGAGAGAGCCTGTCCCCCAACCCCAATAAATGATTAATCCGATAACCAGCACAATATAGCCATAAATCGGAAACCATGTCGTTTTCATCAGCATGTTCAATATAAAACCGAGACCGAAGAACAACACGAGCAACAGCACGGTAACAATCATCAGTTGCAGCACAATCCCCAACTCCTTCAATCGAATGCATCACTATATATTCTATAGAAATTTTAGCTCCGGGTAAAGTGAACGCTTCATGAACGCTTCATATTTTATATATGTACCTTGAGCATCTAACCATTTGCCCTTTGCTGTCGATTTCGTTACAATAATACAGGCGAGATGGTGTTGCCTCACCGTTTCTTATTCGTAAGAGATACGTTGATATGCTTATATGTAATATCCCTATTCATACATAGAAGGAGTGTTCTTAATGAGCGAAGCAATGCAAACCCTTGAGGGCTGGTACGTTTTAAATGATTTCCGTGCAATTGACTGGACGGCATGGAAAAGCTTAAGCAAGCAAGAAAGAGGTCGCGCGGAGGACGAGCTGTACAGCTTATTAGCCCAATATCAGGCTACTGAGGATCAGCGTGAAGGCAGTACAGCCTTCTATTCTATCGTTGGGCAAAAAGCTGATTTTATGTTCATGCATCTACGGGAAACGCTTGAAGAGCTGAACGAGTTGGAAACGGCGTTTAACAAAACCTTGTTTGCACAAGTGACCATTCCGACATTCTCTTACGTATCTGTAGTTGAGCTGGGCAGCTACATGGCCAAACCGGGTACAGATCCAATGGAAGATCCTGATATTGTTGCGCGCCTGAAGCCAACATTACCTAAAGCACGCCATGTCTGCTTCTACCCTATGAACAAACGCCGCGAAGGTAACGACAATTGGTATATGCTGTCCGTAGACGAGCGCCGTGGATTTATGCGTGCACATGGCATGATCGGACGTAGTTATGCCGGTAAAATCAAGCAAATTATCGCGGGCTCGATCGGCCTTGATGATTGGGAATGGGGCGTTACCTTATTTGCAGAAGATGCCCTGCAGTTCAAAAAAATCGTTCATGAAATGCGGTTTGATGAAACAAGCGCACGCTTTGGTGAATTCGGTGAATTCTATGTGGGCAATCTGCTTAATCGCGACAAAATGGAAACTATGCTCAAGCTATAACATCATTAAAAGCCTTGCAACTACCGAAGATTTCGGATGCTGCAAGGCTTTTTCACACATTATTCGTCGTCTTCGTCTTCATCATCGAATCTGTCATCCCGATTGGCCTCAGCCTTTTGTGCCAGATAAGCCTCAGTGTCCCGATCACGCTGACGCGACTTTTCCTTTAACCGCTCGATGGCGGGTAGAATAAGAATGTCGATTTCTTTTTGCACCGTATAAACCAGATCATAACGGGTCTGGGATTCCAGAAAATGTCCCACATCAATCAGTGCGTTATAGCGGTCCAGCTCTTCCCTTTTCAATAACCCGCGTACCTGTACGCTGCAGTGCCGCATATCTAGAAACGGCCTTTCTTCAGCACCAGAGGAATGCCGCCAATAATGTACAGGTACCGCATATCGATAACCTTTTTCATAATAGCTGCCATACCGCCTTTTACTTTACGTGAACCAACAATACCGATGGCTTCGCCGCGTCCAAGTGAAGCTACTGTACCTTTGCTTTCATAGGTAAAGCTCTTAAGCTGCTCACCGCGAATCGATGCAACCAGATTGTGTGCACAGATATCCGCCTGCTGAATCGAAATTTGGGCAGTTGGTGGATATGGGCGACCTTCCGGGCTGAATACAAGCGAGCAATCGCCTAGTACATACACATTATCATGACCAGGAGCACGCAGGTTTTCATCAACCTTGATTCTTCCACGCATCGTTTCAAAGCCCGCATCATCAAGCATATGGTTACCACGAATACCGCCGGTCCAAACAACTGTTGCTGCTTTGATTTCTTCTCCGGTTGCCAGAATGACCCCATCTGGTGTGCATTCTTTGATCGCTGTGGCAATTTTGAAGGTTACCCCTTTGTTTTGCAGCACATTCATCGCATATTCAACAAGCTCCGGGTCAAAACCAGGCAGTGCTGTTGGCGCAGCTTCAACGTTATATACTTTCACAAGGGAAGGATCGACATCATATTCTTTGCACAGCTTCGGAATGCGGTCTGTGATCTCTCCAATAAATTCGATTCCTGTAAATCCAGCTCCGCCTACGATAAAAGTCAAGTAATCCAGACGGTTCGGCTCCCGTTTAAACCGGGCAAATTGATACTCGATGTGCTCACGAATAAAGCGAACACTGTTAATACTGCGAATGCTCAGCGCATATTCCTTCAAGCCAGGAATACCAAAGGTTTCAGGCTCTCCGCCCAATCCCACAACCAAATAATCGTAAGAAAGTGTACCTTCTTCCAGTATAACCTTCTTCTCTTGTGGCCGAATTTGAACAACTGTCGATTTAACAAAATCAATTTTGAATTCATCAATTAGCTTAAGAATATTGACACGCGCATTCTCGGGATTATCCGTTCCTGCAGCCGGCATGTGTAAATGTGTAGTAATATAGTGGTAGTCATGTTTGTTAACAAGTGTTACATCAGCTTCGTTATAGTTCAATTCCTTTTGCAAGCGAATAGCCGTAACAATACCGCCATATCCTGCTCCCAAAATGACTATTCGAGGTATTCGACTCATGGTTAATCCCTTCCATCCGTTAGTTTCTTTTTCTTTTTATCATTCATTGTAATTGTTCACAAAATCATTTGTGAAAATTTACACAAAGTACATCGCGGGTCATTTTCTAACGAATAGTTTGATCCAATTGAAATAAAAATATGACCGTTCACGTGTCAGAAATCACATCTGTGTAAACAAGTTCTCAAGACATAGTATACTGTAAAGTGACAAATAGCAAGTTTTGTTTTGGTTAATATACAGGTAAAAAACGTAAACTAACAAGAGTATTTAAACGTTTCCTCCTAATTGCTGACTATTTTCTGCAGCTCCTTACGTTTCCTATATGATAGCTTTACGACTTCCATTCATATATTCACTCATTGTTCACAAATTTATCATGTAATATATCCTTCCATTCTGTCATCATGTATAATATAATTCGAATATTAATAATTGATAGTCATTATCAATGATAATTATTATCACTGATATTTAATTAATTCAGGGAGGTACAATAAGCACATGCAAAATGAGATTGTGGATATTATTATCGTAGGCGGCGGTCCTGCTGGTATGTTTGCCGCTTTTTATGGAGGTATGCGTCAAGCAAGCGTAAAAATTATTGAAAGTATGCCCCAATTAGGTGGTCAATTGGCTGCTTTGTATCCGGAAAAATATATTTATGACGTAGCCGGCTTCCCAAAAGTAACGGCTCAGGAGCTCGTTAATAACCTGGAGCGTCAGTTGAAGCACTTCCCTATGGATGTTCGTCTGGAAGAAAAAGTATTGCAAGTGATCAAGAAGGATGAGCGTTTGTTCGAAGTCGTGACAGACAAAGGCGTGCATACCTCCAAGGCGGTTATCATTACCGGAGGCGTAGGCGCATTCGAGCCAAGACGTCTGGAGCTGCTGGAAGCTTCCAAATACGAGAAGAAAAACCTTCACTACTTCGTGAGTGATTTGCATAAATTCAAAGGCCAAAAGGTGCTGATCAGCGGTGGCGGCGACTCTGCTGTTGACTGGGCGCTCATGTTGGAGCCAATTGCCGAGAAAGTTTATCTGACACATCGTCGTGATAAATTCCGTGCTCATGAGCATAGTGTGGAAAACTTGAATAAATCCACGGTTGAAATTTTAACCCCCAAAGAAATTACCGCGCTTCACGGTGAGGATTATATCAACAGAGTTGTACTGACTGATTGCAAAAGCGGTGTAACGACTGATGTCGACGTTGATGCGGTTATCGTCAACTTTGGTTTCATTTCCTCTCTGGGCCCGATCGCTGAATGGGGCTTTGAAATCGACAATGGCTCTATTATCGTCGATTCCCGCATGGAGACCAGTATCCCCGGGATTTTTGCCGCCGGTGACATTACCACTTATCCGGGCAAGCTGAAGCTGATTGCTGTAGGATTTGGCGAAGCGCCAACTGCTATTAACAATGCGAAAGTATATATCGATCCTACTGCCAAATTATCCCCAGGTCATAGCAGCAATATGAAAATGTAGTTTGTCAACAAGAAGCTCATCATTTTGAACCAAAAAGGATATTCCTTCCGGCCAAGCCCGAATTTGGAATATCCTTTTTAGATTGCCTTGTCGTTCCAATCTATGATGAGAATTAGCTAACCTGCGCTTCGCCATTAGTGTAGTAGTCCAAATTAATTTGGCGATGTTTGATCTCGTCCCTCAGCAGATTAATGAATTCTGCCTCAAGCTTCAAATCGAGGGCTTTGAAATAACAGTGAATCAGTACTTCATTGCTCATTAACCTCATCAATAATCACCCAAATTCTGTAAAGTAAAATCATATTACCATGTTCAACCTAATAGAACAAGTGTTCCGTTATCCACAGGATCTTGTGTATAAGCTGTGCGCAATTTGTTGGTAAGTGTAATAAAGTGACTGATAGCGCAGTGGATAATGTGGACAAGGTTATACACAGGTGATTAACTTCGAAATTTGTCGTAAAATTTATATGATAGTTTTGGAAGTTTTCCCCATAATAAGATGATTTTATTTTATTTACCCCATTCTTATAGTTTGAATCGTTTTACAGCAATTTGACACGTATATATAAGCATACAAAAAAGCCCCCTATCCTCTGGATGCATTTGCATCTACAGGACTGGAGGCTTCATCTGATGAAGTCTTAGACTTCCACTTTATCATCGCAAGGTTCTGGAGTTCCTTCATAGTCAGCAGGCTTGAACGATGATCCGCAGCCGCAGGAAGCTACCGCATTCGGATTATCAATGGTGAAGCCGCCACCCATGCCGCTGTCTTTAAAATCGATCTCAACGCCATATAAATACTTGGCGCTCTCACCGTCCACAACCACTTTCAGACCATGCATTTCAAACACTTTGTCATCGCTGTTTTCTTTATCATCAAAGCCCATGCCGTAAGAATAGCCGCTGCATCCGCCTGACTTGACTCCAAGCCGCAGAAACAGATTTGGCGTTTCTTCGCTAGCCAGCATTTCTTTAATTTTATCGCTTGCGGTTTCGCTAATTTTTACCACGGTCATAACCTCCTAAGAGTTTTTGAAGTACTTGCTTCATATGCACCAAATGAGTTGGATATATAGACTCGGTCAGTGTACAAGTGCCGCAGATAGCTCAGCTCATTAAAACTCGCTACATAAAGCCTCTGCTACTTCAGTATACTCTTAATATGCATACTCCTCAAGACCCTTAAGCTTCAACTGCTTGTCCAATTGATAATAAGACAATAATAACAAATCCAATTGCCCGCTGCATTGCTGCACAATCGGGTGCATGAACCCATGTTCTTCTACAAGTTTGATCATCTGGGCTCTGATTCGTTCGATTTCTATGGAAATTCCCATCAATTCGTTCGAGTATAGGGGCATCAATTATAGCACCACCCTTTTAAATAGACTTATAGCTTTAAAAGTATGCATGAAAAACAGCGGCTTAATTATACATAATTCCTCTTACAATTCCATTATAAGGGTTTTCAACCCTTTTTGTCGAACTGCGTATTGCCCCACAAGATGAGGTTGTTTATAATAGACAGTATTGCTTACCCATTCGTGCCTAATTAATATTAACTATAGTTGGTTCTACAAATACTTTTATAGGAGGTGGCATCATGAGCATTATTATTAGTAACCCCGATCAACGAATGGCCGAAATTGCCGAAAAAGTCAAGCATGGTGAACGATTGTCTGCAGAGGATGGCGTGTTCTTGTACCAATCTGACGATTTATTATCCATTGGCCAATTAGCTAACGAGGTCAATCTTCGCAAGAATGGAAAAAAAGTATATTTCATTGAAAACATGAGCCTTTATTTTACAAATGTATGTGAGGCCCACTGTGCTTTTTGTCATTTCCGCCGTGATGAAGGTGAAGAAGGTGCCTATACCCTGACAGCGGAGCAAATGTTTGACATTATTGATGAGCATTATCATCCCGGCATGCGTGAGTTCCATATTGCCCAAGGTCATAATCCCCACGTTAAATTTGAATACTACCTTGAAGCGATACGCTCATTAAAGCAGCGGTACCCGAATGTTACAATTAAAGCGCACACCGCGGCCGAAATCGAGTTTTATTCCCGCATCAGTGGGTTAAGCTATAAAGAGGTGCTTGAGGCTTTGGTCGACGCAGGCTTGAGCACTTTGACAGGCGGCGGAGCAGAAATTTTATCCGAACGATACCGTAAAAAGATGGGTGTCGGTAAAGCGACTACGGATCAATGGCTGGAAATCCAGCGTGTGGCCCATAGTATTGGACTCAAGACACATGCGACCATGCTCTACGGTTCCATCGAAACGTTGGAGGAACGCATTCAGCACATGATTTATTTGCGTGAGCTTCAGGATGAAACGAACGGTTTTATGGTATTTATCCCGAATTCCGTACAACCTGCCAGTGTCAATGCAGGAATCAAGCGCCGTGTAGCGGCTTTTGACGATTTGAAAACAATCGCGATCAGCCGTCTGATGCTGGATAATATTCAACACATCAAAGCTTATTTTATTAACCTTGGAACTCAATTGACCCAGATTGCTCTTACCTTTGGTGCTTCTGACGTACACGGAACCATTATCAAAGAAAAGATCAGTCATGCAGCAGGTGCCCTGTCACCGGAAGGATTAACACGGGATGAGCTTGTATGGCTTGTCCAAGGAGCAGGACGAATCGCTGTTGAACGTGATACTTTTTATAATGAAATCAAAGTGTTTGAGTAGTTAAATGCATCTGCCCCATCATACGTACTCACTGCATATAAATCATTTGGATGGCTGTAAAAAAGGAGTTTGTCAATTATGAAAAAAATCGTTATTTTGGGTGGAGGCTACGGCGGTCTGACGATCGTTAATCAGCTGCTTGAAAAAGATTTGCCGGCCGACACCGTGCTCGTGCTTATCGACCGGATGCCTTACCAAGGTTTAAAAACCGAATATTATGCCTTGGCATCAGGCACGCTCTCCGATAAGGAGATTCGTGTCCAATTTCCCGTAGATCCTCGGTTGATTCTGAAATACGGAGAGGTTCGTTCAGTAGACCCTGTTCAGAAGCTGGTTATATTTGAAAATGATGAGCCCATGAGCTATGACACACTGATCATCGGACTTGGCTGTGTGGATAAATATCACGAAATACCTGGCGCCGAGCAATATTCCAACAGTATTCAAACCTTGTCAGGCACACGCAAAACTTATCAAAGGGTTAACGATACGAATCCATATGGACAGATCACAATTGTGGGCGGAGGCTTAAGCGGTGTGGAGATGGCGGCCGAGCTTCGTGAAAGCCGACCTGACCTGAACATCCGTATTTTGGATCGTGGACCGAGCATTTTATCCGCTTTTCCCGACAAACTCCAGGAATTTGTTCGCGACTGGATGCTGTCTCATGAGATCGAGTTGATCCCTCATGTATCCCTGTCACGACTGGAAGGCAATAATTTGTATAATCAGCAGGAAATAATTCATACGGATGTAACGATCTGGACAGCGGGTATTCAGCCAAGTCCGATTGTACAGCAGCTGCAATTGCCCAAGGATAACCAAGGCCGTCTCATTATCAATGAGTACCATCAAATTCATGATTACACGGACATTTATGTTGTTGGCGATTGTGCCTCATTGCCTTTTTCACCTAGTGGACAAGCTGCTGAAGCGCAGGGCGAGCAAATTGCACAAGTTATTCGCGCCGGCTGGAAGCAGCAGCAGCCCAAGCTGGGTCCCATCAAGCTGAAGGGGGTTCTTGGTTCCCTAGGTAAAAAATCCGGCTTTGGTGTTATGGGCAAGCGCCCCATTACCGGTCTGGTGCCGCGGGCGCTTAAAAGTGGAGTGCTCTGGTTATCCAAGCACCACTTCGGTTAAGATTTATTCTCCCAACAGATCGAGCATCTCATCGATCTGTTTTATTTTGTTTTCTATTTGCTGTTCAAGCTCCTCTGCGTTAGCAGCGGCGACGATTTCGCCGTTAACCAGTGCGTAAGGAAAGGTATAGCATTCCCCACAATTGCCAAGACAGCCGTATTCGATCACATCCAGGTCTGGCCTTTCTTCAAGCTTTTTCATGACCAGTTCGGTACCGCTATGCAAATTACTGCTGCAAAATTCTATAATTGCTCTCATGTTGATGAGTCACCTGCCCTGTTAACCATTTTAATTTCACTGTAATTGTATTATAATATAGTTAGAAAGGAGTTGACGTCAAATGACTGAACAAGCACAAAGCACCATGTACGATGAAGTACTGGAGGTTTTAGATAAGCTACGCCCGTTTTTGCAGCGCGATGGCGGCGACGTAGAGCTAGTTGATGTGGAAGGCGGCATCATTAAGCTGAAATTGATGGGGGCGTGCGGAAGCTGCCCGAGCTCAACCATTACCTTGAAGGCCGGTATCGAACGCGCTCTGCTTGAAGAAGTAGAAGGCGTTATCGAGGTTGTACAAGTATTTTAATTGAGCATCACGTCTGGATGACAGACGAAGTGTAAGACCCGTAGAGTGCATAGAATAGCTGTCGTACCTGATGGCTATTCCGCACTCTCGGGTTTTTTGTAATTATTACCTGTTAACAATATCCAGTTCATTCCATACTGTGGATATTGGCACGAATCGGATCCAGTCCTCCGGAAATGTCCATAATATTTCCTGTTATAAAATCAGAGCGCTCCTCACATAGATAGGCAATCACTCTTGCAATGTCTTCCCCAACACCCGGACGTCCGCGAGGTGATTCCGGATCGATCTCATGCTCCACATCAGCGATCAGCTTCTCCTTGTTGTCTCCATGAATGTCACCCGGACAGATCATGTTCACCGTGATCCCAAAGGGTGCTTCTTCAACTGAGAGCGTTTTGGTGAATGAGACAAGCCCAACCTTGGCCGCGGCGTAGACAGCCCTGTGAGGCCATCCTCGTGCCTCTGAGGCATGCCCGAATCCAAAGTGAATGATTCTCCCCCACTTCTTGCTGCGCATCATAGGAAGCACCAAATGATCGAGCTGCATGACACCGAGCAAATTCCCGTTCATTATGTACTGAATCTCTTCTTGCTTGTATTCATTAAAGAACTTGCGTTCACGTACAAAAGGACCCGCATTATTAATACATATATCAATGCCGCCCAGTTCCTGGACAGCTGTTTCTGTCACATATTGCAAATCCTCATAACGCGATACATCACCCTGGAGTGCCAAACAGCGTACACCCTTCGCTTGTATACGTTCGCATAACTTCTGCGCCTCAACAGCGCTATGAACATAATTGATAATAATATCGCAGCCGGAATCGGCGAGTCGGAGTGCAGTCATTTTGCCTAAACCTTTGGCACTGCCTGTTATAAGCGCGACTTTCCGTTGTTCGATCATGTTCGAATGTCCTCTCCTCACTTGCTCATATATCTTTAAAGTATAGAGGAAGCTAACAACTGATTCAAGGTCAATCCGTCAGGCTTCATAACGTCCGGTTGACTCCGACAACTTGCCAATATAATCAAACGTAGTACGGACAGCAACAAATACCATTTCACATCCAACTGCCAGGTCCAACAGACGCTCGGATACATTTTCCGCCTTCATCCGTTCGTCTTGCAGTTGCTCTTCCTCCGCTGCCTGCAGCAAATCATCCAACAAATCGGCGTTAATTGTATGAATCTCCATGTTCCGCTCGTTGCGCAGACGATCCACGGGTTTTCTGGACGATTCTTTCAGATCATACAGCTGCTTTTCAAGCTCGACATACAGATGGTTCTGATGCATATTGCGAAGCACGGTAAAGTAGGAAAACCGGGATTTGACCTCCTCGGTTTTGAGCCTGAACCGTTCATTCATAAAGTGACCCAGCTTATCCAGAATGGCAAATATTCGAATGATAGCGTTTCGGTAAAAATACAAATACCGGCGATAATGAATCAGTTCTTCAGCACCCATATCATCTATATAGGTCTTCGAAATGTGCTCGCTGTAGCGGATTGCCGCATATTGGCTTTGCTCCAGCTCATCAAGCGCGCTCAGAAAGCTGTTCCCCCAAATGATATATCGCCGATCCTGAGAGTTGCGCTTGGCAAAAGGAATCGTATGTAATAATGCCAAATATTGCTGAATCGAATGATTCGCTGAGGCAATAAGACCTGTATCCTCACGTACCGGTTCACCGAACATCGCTCTAAGCATATAAAGAACTCACTTCCCTTCTATATTCCTAAACATCGGTATTCATGCAACAGAGTGATAGTCCATCTTCCGGCGCAGGCAAGTCCTCACAATAGGATACCCATTATCGTGATCTTCTGTGTATGTCGATGCTCTTTTTATATAAGACTTTGCAACTTATTGCCATCTTGTTTTTGTAGCGCTTCCAAACCATCTCATAAGTCCAGATGCGCTTTGGACTTACTGAGATTTACGTTCATCCTGCGATCATATGGAAAAACCAGCAGGCTTACGCAGCTATCGAGCTTTGTAAGCCTGTCCGTTCTGCTTTTTGGCCAAAAAGGCGAGTACACATAAGTAACACAATATCCCGAACAAAGCGGAGACCAGCACCGCGTGCAGCAGGCTCGCGATCAAATACACATCATATCCAATGGACAAGGTCACAAAAGCGCCGCTGAAGATTTGTAAAATCACGAGAATCAGCGCCCACTTGGCGGATTGATATATATTGTCCTGAGAACGTGTTTGAGAGCGTATCGCAAGGAACAACCACAACAGAAGAATGAACAAGGCCGCAGCACCCATGCGGTGGGCAAACACGATTCGGGTCGGGCCAATCATATCGGGAATGATGCTCCCGTTGCATAACGGCCATCCAATGCATCCACCTGAGGATTGGGTATGCCGCACGAATGCACCCAGATATACGACTGCATAGCTGTAAATGGTAATCAGGAAAATGCCCCATCGAAGACCAGCGGTAATTGAAACGGTCGAACCCGACAGCATGCTTCCGAAGCGAGTAAAAACCAAGGAAAGCAGCAAAGTAAATGCAAATGCCATTAAAGAAAATCCAAAATGCAGCGCCAAAACCGACGAGGATTGCGGCCAAATGACAGCCAGAGCCCCCAGCACAGCCTGCAGTATTGTAAAAAACATCGCTCCTGACACGAAAATCTTCGCATCTTTTCTTTTACACCAAACAAAAACAAGAATGGTCGCAATGAGCAAAACAATTCCTACCACACCCACAACAAACCGATGGCTGTATTCGATAATCGACTCAATCGTATACGCTGGAACAAATTTTCCGTTGCATAGCGGCCAATCGTCTCCACACCCACGGCCGGACTCCGTTTTCGTCACGAGCGCGCCCATAACGAGAATCAAAAACATGCCATACATGCTTGCAAATGAGAAGTACTTAAGCCATTTTTGCTGGTTCATATGCTGATATCACCTACTTTTCTGAGCTTCGACAGGATACGTCAAGGACATGACAAGTCGATCGCTCATGTATCATTATATCGATAAAAGGGAGCCAAATCCATGCGGAATTGTTACAAAGCATTGAAACTAAAAAGCCGATTGTTTCCAGGATGTATTTCCCTGAAAGCAATCGGCTCTAATCCGTCATCAGAAACGGGTTTATTTATTGAGAGCAGTGGCTACTTCTACAGCACGGTCCAAAAACTGCTCGATTTCTTCTCTTGTTTTACGCAGTTTGCTTACAAACCGGACAAGCTCCTGACCATTACGGAAAGCGATAAAGCTTGGAATCCCCAAAATGTTAAGCTGCTCACATAAATCTGGAACTTCATCCCGGTCTAATTCGATAAAATTCAATCGGTCTCCATATTGTTCTTCGATCGATGGCATAAAAGGCTCAATGTAATGACAGTCCTTGCACCAGGTTGCTTTAAATACTGCAATGGTTGGCTTGTCACCATCTATAATTTGTTGAAAAATCGCTTCTGATTTCACTTGCTCCATAACATCCACCGCCTTCTGAATGAAGCTTTAAGAAAAAGCTTTTATTAGTTATAGCATGATGTTTTTTATCTGTCAAGGCTCCATCGATTCATGAAAATTTTGTCATACGTTTTACATTTATTAGAATAAGTGATATCATTATGATATGAAAATGAATGCATAACTAATTAACTTTTAAGGAGTGATACTATGAAAGAGTATAAAGCGTGGGTACAAAACGGTTTTCTTGGATTGCTGTTAATTGCCATATTTGTCGGTCTTGGTATTGTATTGCTGATTAATACGTATGTAATGTTAGGTATTGTTTCACTTGTGATCTCGATCATCCTTTTGTCGGGTATGACTATTGTTCAACCCAATCAAGCCCTCGTCGTCACTTTCTTCGGCAGGTACGTGGGAACGATCCGTGATAATGGCATGTCGCTGACTCTCCCCTTTTCTATGCGCAAACAGGTTTCATTACGGGTTCGCAATTTTAATAGCATCAAGCTGAAGGTCAATGATATTGAAGGTAATCCGATTGAGATTGCTGCTGTCGTCGTGTTTCGTGTGATCGATTCAGCTAAAGCGATGTATGATGTTGACAAGTATGAGCAGTTTGTTGAAATCCAAAGTGAAACTGCATTGAGGCACGTTGCCAGCAAATATCCGTATGATTTGTTTCATGACACTGGATTTTCGCTTCGCGGCAATTCGGAGGAAATCTCGAGAGAGCTCGGACGAGAGCTGCAGGAACGGTTGTCGCTGGCTGGCGTTGAGGTAATGGAAGCACGGCTGACACATCTGGCTTATTCGACTGAAATCGCAAGCGCCATGCTGCAGCGGCAGCAGGCATCGGCCATCATCTCGGCGCGTACCATGATTGTGGAAGGTGCCGTCGGTATGGTCCAGATGGCAATCGCTCAAATCGAACAGGATGGCACGATCCATCTGGATGAGGAACGAAAAGCTGCGATGATCAATAATCTGCTGGTCGCGATTGTATCCGACCGCTCTGCGAGTCCTATTATTAATACAAGCAGCTTGTACTAGAGGACCCATCTGATGGCTTCCAAAAAAAGCTTTGCCCTGCGTATAGATCCCAAGCTGTATGAGGCACTTGAACGTTGGGCTGATGACGAATTGCGAAGTGTGAACGGACATCTTGAATTTTTGCTTCGTGAGGCGGTAGCTCGTGCAGGTAGATTACCCGGTCCCAAAGCATCAGTTCCCAAGGAAAAGCCAGAGGCTTCTCAGCAAGAAGAGTAGGGATATATGCACATATAAAGCAGCAGCAAAAAGCCTGATCCGGCAGAATCAGGCTTTTTGCTGCTGCTTATGGGAAAAGAAGCAAGATGAGTCAGTGAGTACTATTCGCGGCTAATCGTAACCATCTGCATATCTGAATTCCATTTCACAGTGGCACCCAGGCTTTCGGCAATAAATCGAACAGGTACGTAAGTTGTCCCATCCTTAAGCTCTGCCTCGACTTCAAGCGGCTTGATTAATCCATTCACAGTTGCCTGCTTGCTGCCAACATTCAGCTTAATGACTACTCCACTAGAGGGATCTGTTACCGTAACTTGTTGATTGGCTGCATTCCAGTTGACTTCAGCATCCAGCTCCTCGACGACAAAACGGGCAGGAACCATAATAACGCCATTACGATAAAATGGTTTGGTCGTATCGTCGAAGCCGCTGTAATTATCCATCAACAGGTTAATATCTTTTTTGGTAATATGCAGATCATATTTTAATAATTCATATAAGGATGATTTCGGGTCCAAAGCAGCCAGGAATTGGTTTGGCTTGTTAAATGAATTCATTTCAATTTGTCCTGCGCTTGTATCAATTACAGCTGCTTTAACCGGCTTGTTGATGTTCCAGGTCTGGGCTGTGGTGGTCAGCTTAACCGATTTTACTGCTGTTGTATTGTCATCAGGCATGTTGACTAGTACCTCGGTTGATGACTTACGCGGCATCAAATCACCATCGACAAACACGTCCGTCTTCACGGAAAACTTATCACTCAGCAATACCTTCAACGATTCACCAGAATACGATTCGGATAGTTCTTTGACATACGTATCATAGTATTCAATGGTTTGTTTCAAATTGCTCGTAATATACGTGTAGGCAAGCTCAACAGCCAATGTTTTATTGTTCAAATAAGGTGAAATCATATCACTGTAAGAGCCGCTTGCATCTTGATTTTCTTTCATGACTTGTTGCACAATCGGAACAAAGATATCATAGATTTGACCCAGCATTTCTTTTAAACCCTTGTCATCAGCCAGCAAGTTTTTCAGAAACGATCGGGTAAGCTCAACGAGTTCGCTTCCTTTGAGCTCTACATGGATATTTTTACCTTTCAAGCCTTCAGTACCAACCATCTCACTAGCGCTCGATACAGAAATTTTGTTCACATTCGGGATAAGCCCGGCTAAATAGCCCCCAAAGGACGGATACCAAGCATATATTTTTTGATAGGTCTGCTTGATCAACTGCTCCATTTCCTTGGATAAGCCTTGTTGTGCCTGCAACTCCTGCAGGGCTCCGTTGTTGTGAATAACAATCGGTTTCTTGGCACCCTCCACCAAAATCGTATAATCCTGGTCAGATATTGTCAGTTGAAATGGTATTTTTCCCTTGTTGTATTCAAATACACCTTTAATGGAAATATGGGTATAATCCTGTTGTATGGCTTCGGAAATTGTCAATTGCACGTTACTGAACAGCTCAAATGCTTTTTTATCTTCTTCAGTCATTGTCTCTGCAGCGGGATTTGGAGTAATCTCCAACGCAATCGTTTGTTTGCTTTCGGCAGATTGGATACTATACGAATTTTTCATGACCTTGTTTAAATCCAGACCATCTACGGACTGGCAACCTGTCAGCATAATCAGTGCTGCGACCAGCAGCAGCGCGATCCATGAATGTGGTTTTCTGTTATTCATTCTGTACCTCCGTCATAATAGATTTGTTATGGCATCTGGTACCAATTCGACATGCACTGCGAAAACTCCTTTTTCTGGGGTAATTACCATACCGGACGAAATTTCAGTGGACTGCTCTCATCACTGATGGTATGGACCAAGCTGCGCAAATCCGCCTTAAGCATATTCATTCTTTCCTCTCCCACAATATCCGCATATCGCTGCTCAATGCTTATAAAAATCTCTTCCGTATTCCGGATACATGACCAACCTCGTTCAGTGAGTATAACAAGCTTCCCTCTGCCGTCGAGCGGATGCGGCTTGCGTTCAATATAATCATGCTGCTCCAAATAATCGATCATTTGACTCGCGGCTTGCTTGGTAACACCCAGATGCTCCGCGATTTCGTTGCCAGTAGCTCCCTTGGCTGCAATTCGTTGAAACAAAAACCCGTGAACAGGACGCACATCATCAAAGCCTTTTTTGGCCAATTGTCTATGCAAATCATCCGTTATGGCACTGAATGACAGCCCAAGCAGGATCGTTAACTCATAGCTTCCGGACGGTTGATTCATCATCGGTAGAGCCTCCCTAGATAGTCAATTAGATTGACAATATTTGCAAACTATTATAACATAAAAATTAGTCAATTTAATTGACTATATGGACTGAGCCCGATCAGATAGAGCTTTGGTCACAACAAGGAGGCTATTTTATGACAACCACAGCACCCAACACGAAGGAACAAGCCAATATCGAGCTTGTACGGGATTTTATCGAAGCCTTTTGGAATCAACCAACAGAAGCTTGACTGTATCGAGAGTGTATTGACCGCAGATTATATCGATCACGCCTATCAACCGCACACCGTGGATGGCCTTAAACAGATGGCTATTGTGCTGAATACCGCTTTTCCGGATCAATACAGCACCATTAATGAGATTATTGCGCAAGGGGATAAGGTTATGGTACGGATGATTATGCGTGGCACACATCTGGGAGAATTCCGAGGAACTGCACCTACCGGTAATCGGATCGAAGCGACTATTTATCGGGAATATGTAATCAGAGATGGTCAAATCGCGGAACATTGGGCTTTATTCGATACAGCAATGCTTTTGCGGCAAATTGGTGCCCAGCTCAGCTTTGATAATGCTTGTAAAATCAAAAAGGATTAGATCATCCGAGTGCAGGAAATGACCTTCGTAAGTGGAATAAGTTGAACATCATGATATGATTCGTATTTGTATAGAAAAGAGGTTAGATCTCATGATTCCAACCGATCCTTCCACTCCCGAGGACATTAAGCAATCTGCTCAATCACCTGCACAAGACTGGATACTTATCATCTTCTCATTGCTGGGCTGGGGTATCGTATCGCTTATTCTTTATCTCGTTGCCAGCATTGGAATCCTTGTATTTACTGAATCTTCAGTTGGATCTTGGCTGCAAACAGATAATTTGAGCGATGGTAGTCTGGCTATTCTTCATGCGGCGATCCTCTCGGTGATTACAGCTGCATTCATCAGCTATGGGCTGCTTATCGCCGCTGTCAGCAGGGAATCCGTCCGATTGCTTACCTTTGCTTCACTGCCCGTGCTCGTTGTAGGTGTGTATTTGTGGTATTCCTGCTACCGCAGCAGCTCTCCAATGGATGGCTTTGAAGGAAACACCTGGTTTATTTATCTTATTTATGTATCGTGGGCAACCCGCGGCTTCGACTATATCCGACATTACGTACCAGGCGGCTGGATGCCCTTTATCGGATTATCTGCTACCTTCCTGCCTCCTCTATGCAGCATGTTGGGCACGGCGCTTTATTCCATTACTTCAAGATCCTGGTCCCGTTCAAACACCCTGGTCTCTATCAGCACCCTTCCTTGCTGTATGGCACTCTGTTTCGGTATGTCCTTAGTCATCCCAAGCTCCGCCGAATTCACATCGCAGTCTTACCCCAAAGTAGACGGAGCAACGGCAGCTATCCACCTTGGACAAGAGCTGGCACATCAGCTTGTAGGGATGAATCGTCCAAAAGCCGCACGCACCGTCAACTTCAACACAACCCACAATGCTTATGTCAATCTGATTAGTAAAAAAGCCGACCTTATTCTGGTGGCCGGACCCTCGGATGAGGAACTGCAGCTGGCCAAGGAGAGCGGAGTGGCCTTAAAGCTGACTCCTATCGGTAAAGATGCTTTTATTTTTCTCGTTCATCAAAGCAACCCCGTCGAGTCGCTTACAATCCAGCAAATCCAAGCCATTTATTCAGGCACCGTTCATAATTGGCAGGAGGTTGGCGGGAACGACGAGGCAATCACCTCTTTTCAGAGAGAGCCCAACTCAGGAAGCCAAACCTATATGGAAACCAAGGTGATGAAGGGTCATTCCTTAATCACAGCGGCAAGAGAACACAAAATTACCGGAATGGGCGGCATGATTGATAAGGTAGCTGAATATACGAATGCCAACAATGCGATCGGGTACTCATTTTATTATTACGCTAATGAAATGCACCGCCGGCAAGGAGTGAAGTTTGTGAAGCTCAATGGCATTGAAAGCAATAAGGACAACATACGCAATGGCAGCTACCCGTTAACGGCAGTCCTCTATGCCGTCACCCGCGATGAAGAGCCTCAGGATGAGCCAACCTCACGTATGCTCAGCTGGCTTCTAAGCGCCAAGGGAGCTGCCGCTATCGAAAAGAGTGGATTTGTACCGATCCAGTGACCAAGCAATCGACAGAGCATATGAAGCAGTGTGCGAAAGGTCAACTCCCCATCTCACTCCCCACCTTATGTAAGCAAATGAAGCCTCCGCGGACCCACTATGACAGTGGATTTGGAGGCTTCCTTATGATAGTCAATCGGAGAGCTTCTTCGTTCCCATCACGAGAATGCTCACTAACCGTCTACAGATACCCACTGTCGGCTGCGGCTTGATTTCTCGACGGCTTCCAGCACCATTTGATTCTGAAGCCCATCGGCAAAGCTCGGTTGAGGACAGCGACCTGTAGCGATACCATTCAAAAACTCACGCATCAAGCCTAAAAAGGTATGCTCATAGCCGATATTATGGCCGGGTGCCCAATAAATGTTCCCATAAGGATGCTCGGTTTCCGTACAGGTGATCGTTCGAAAGCCCTGCAGACCCGGCTCATCATCCTTTAAATATACTTCCAGTACGTTCATGCTTTCCAAATCCCAGCGTATGGAGCCGCGTTCACCATTTATTTCAAAACGATTGCCATTGCGGTTACCGCCTGCAAAACGGGTAGCCTCAAATGTTCCGATCGCCCCATTCTTAAAGCGGGCAATAAATACGGATGCATCATCGACATCAACCTCACCCATCTCCGTTATTTTCTCCGGGGCTTCCTGTTCAGGCAGCGGGCGGGCGCTGATAAAGGTTTCCATTGTGCCTACTACCTCATCGATGTCTCCAACAAGAAAACGCGCCAGATCAATCATATGCGAGGCCAAATCACCATGACTGCCAGATCCGCTCTCCTCCTTGCGCATCCGCCATTCAAGCGGGCTGTCGGGGTCTATAAGCCAATCCTGTAAATACAGGCCTCGAAAGTGGTAAATACGACCGAGACGCCCTTCACGAATGAGCTTCTTGGCAAATTGTACAGCGGGAGAGAAGCGATAATTATGACAAATCATATGGACCTTACCCGATTTGCGAGCAGCTGCCAGCATACGTTTGGCCTCATCTACACTAATCGCCAGCGGCTTCTCGCACAATACATGTTTCCCTGCTTCCAATGCAGCAATCGCGATTTCTGCATGTGAATGGTTCGGAGTGACGATATCGATGACATCAATATCATCTCGCTGAATCAGGGCTCGCCAATCATTTTCATGAGAAGCCCAGCCCAGCTTCTCAGCCGCCGCGTTTACGCCATCCTCATCCCGGCCAGAGATCGCCTGCATCACAGGGACGGCCGGCAGATCGAAAAAAAACGGCAGGTCACGATAAGCATGACTATGTGCTTTTCCCATAAATTTATATCCAACCAATCCGATTCTTATTTGTTGATCACCCATATCAACCATCCCTTCCTATGAATCCATTAGGTTTGTAACAAACCGGTCATGTAAAGCTCGCTACTATATTATTTGTCCATTTTGAGCCTTTTTGACTCAAAAGAAGCAGATGGCTGCCTATAGATCTATCGGTCAATCCGGCAAGGTTGGTCCATTTTCGTGCAAATCGTCATATGATCTGCTAAAATTAACTGTCCAATACAAGGGAATCATACGAGACCAAACGATAGCTTGTACGTATGTGTTGGTAGGAGAAACAAAATCAAATTGACTTGGGAAGGTGAGCGAGCTTTGTGAATCATATTTTTTCGTGGATTTCTGTCCTGGGTTCCGGCATGTTTGAGCTATGGCTGGCAATTCCATTAGGATTTACTCTACAGCTCCATCCCGTCACAACAGGCATATTAAGCGGACTCGGATCATGGCTCAGCGCGCTGATCATTATTTTCTTTGGGAGTTCATTGCGGGAATGGTTGATACGTCGATTTCAAAAAAACAAAAATGGAAAAAACAGCCGCATGGGCCGTATCTGGAATCGTTATGGTATTATCGGTCTCGGTTTCTTATCGCCCCTCCTCACAGGCTCTCCGCTCGGAGCTGCTATCGGGATCTCTTTCAATGCCGAGCCTCGTAAACTGCTGCTATGGATGGGAGTAGGCATTGTGTTCTGGAGTGCTGTGCTGACAACTGCTGCTGCCTATGGCTTGATGCTGATTATGCCAGAATAAACAGTCGCGGCTGATTACATCGTGCTGAAAGCTGACCATTATGAAGGAACTTGTTCCCACAACAGGTTCCTTTTTTTTGTTATCAAAGAAAAAAGCACCGACGCGGAGTCAGTGCTTACTGCTGCTTGTATTCATCAGCTTTGGGGCTACCCGACCTACCAGACGTTGAATAGGACGCGGCATTTGGTGCAAATCCGATACACTTACTGTTTTGGTTAACATCAGTAATACAGGATAGGCACCCGCCGTAACTGCACACAAGATAACGGCCTGAATAAAGGGAGCCAGACGAGGCTGACTGTAAGGCCCGATATAAGCATGAACAACACTGCTCAGGCCAATACCAATGAGCACGATCAGTACCGTCGTCATCGCCACACCCAACCAGCGGCGAGCACCCAGGATAAGGAAGGAAACTTCTTTGCGAAGCACCCACAAATTGAGCACGGTCATCGCCATAAAGCAAAGACAAGTAGCCGCTATAATTCCATAAATTCCAAGCCAAGGTGCAAGCGCCAAGCTGGCCACCAGCTTGATGGCAATACCTGCTATTACGTGCAGTACGAGAGGACGCATTTTACCCATCCCCATCAATACAGCACCCGAGGTTTGCATCACAATCTGAAAAATCGAGCTGATCGTTAATACGATGATCATCGGTGCCGCATACGTATCAACAATAGCTGAATGCTTTAAGTTACCAAAAATAAATCCGTTTAAGGGACCTGCTGCCAAGCAAATAACAAGCACCATCGGTAAACCGCTTAAAATCGAAAGCTGCATCACCTTACCTGTCTGCTCGCCTACCTGTACCATATCTTTTTTGGAATAAGCGGAAGAAATGATCGGCACCACCGACTGACTGAGCGCTATCGCCAAAATGATAGGAATACCCGCCAGCGATTGAGCACGTCCTACCAACACACCAAGTATCTCCTGTGCACTGGCTTCTCCGATCTGATCCTTCAAGAGCAAGGTCACAATCGAGGAATCAATCGTATACACCAAAGTAACGGTTAAGGAGAAAATGACAATGGGAATCGATAGCTTGAACAGCTGTGCGTAAATTGTTTTGAACGCAAGTGGACTTGAAGCTGTCTTTGCCTCCAACCGAGGGGCACCTGCTTGCTCCGATCCCCCCAAGCCTTCTGAACGATCATTGCGACGCAGCCTAAGCGCATAATAAATCATGACCGCTACCGCCGCCAGACTACCGACTACTCCTCCGAATGAAGCACCTGCAACTGCCCAATCCAAGCTATGCGCGAGCAATAAGTAAGCCAGCAGGACTGATGCAGCGACACGGAATATTTGCTCCACAATTTGTGATAAGCCATTGGGCATCATCATCCGTCTACCTTGAAAATAGCCGCGCATAATGGCAATTAACGGAAACAGCAGCAGCGCAGGCGCTAATGTACGAATCGGCAGCGCTGCCTGCGGATTCAATGTCATGTTAGCGTAATAAGGCGCAAAAACGTAGAGGAAAATAGTCATGACGACTCCCGCCCCTACAGCGAACGCTATGGCAGCACGATAAATGCGACCTGCTTCTGCATAAAGCCCAAGCTCCGTGCGTTCTGAAATCATTTTGCTGAGCGCACTTGGAATACCGGCTGTCGCCACAACCAGCAGCATCGAGTAGATGTTAAAGGCGACTCCATAGCTCGCCATCCCGATGTCACCCAATAAAACAATTAGCGGAACCCTTTGAACAACACCAAGTGCTCTTGCAACGAGCGCTGCCACGGTTAAGATGAGTGTTCCTTTTACCAGTGAATCCTTTGCCACGATATTCCCTACTCCCTGCCTGATTGCCTGTATACTCGACCGCCTGCCGAACCAGGCGTGAACTTATCCTTACAGCACCCAAATAAAAAATAACACAATCATTAAAGCCTGCAAAACCAATTTCACCACAACACTTGAAAGCAATCCGATCAATGCGCCTAGGCCTGCCCGGAACGCCTGCTTGGCTTCTGTTCCTATGATGAGTTCTCCAATAACGGCCCCGAGAAACGGACCCACGATTAAACCAACGATAGGAATGACAAACGGACCCACAATCAAACCGATCATACTCCCGATGACAGAAGCCTTATTCCCGCCAAACCTCTTCACCCCGAGCGCGCTGACCGCATAATCTGCCACAATCAAGCCCACGAAAATCGTCGATTGAATCACCCAAAACCAAATACCGAAGGGCTCAAAGCTGACCATCCAGCCATACACAAAAAATGCTGCAAAAATCGCTACCGCTCCCGGAAAAATTGGATAAACGGCCCCGATCATGCCGATTATAAACAAGAGAATGACTATAATCCAAGCCGTTATGAGCATGGGTGGAAACCTCCTGAGAGTTACTTACGATAAAATATATTGTTCGATAATCCGCGCCACACCGTGCTCCTCATTGCTCGTTGTGATTACGTCTGCCAGCGCTTTAACCTCTTCCTGTGCGTTGCCCATCGCTACACCAAGTCCGCACTCCCGAATCATCGAAATATCATTCTGGCTGTCTCCCATCGCTATCACCTGCGACATGTCATATCCGAACATTTCACATACTTGTCGGACACCGCTCGCTTTATGAACTCCTTTGGGATTTAACTCCAGGTTCGCTGGATGCGAATTCGTAATCTCAAACACGCCCCATGAATCCAGCTTGCTACGAATAGCCTGCAGACAGGCAGCATCCTCATAATAATAACCAAACTTCAGCCATTGTCTGGCATCCACCTGCTCTACCCATCGTTCCTTATTATAAATATCACCAACCGCATAAGCCCAATACCAAGTATCATACTCAATCGCCAGTGCATGCATTTCTTTGATAAGAGCAGGCTCCAGCAGTGCACGGCTGTGCAGCTTGCCTGGTGCTGACCAGACTTCGCCTCCATTTACGGTAACAATCGGCGCTTCCAGCTTTAGCTCCTCAATGTAAGCTTCCACATTCTGAATCCCTCGTCCGGTTGCGAACATCACCTTGATTCCGGCTTGCTCGGCAGCCTGGATCGCTGCACGGTTTTCCTCGGATACCTTTTTATCCTCCGTCAGCAGTGTTCCATCCATGTCCAAAGCAATAAGCTTGTAATTTCCCTTATTCATCCGTTCAAGTCCCCTCTCTCTACAGTGCTGCGGCTACAGAAGGCTTAGGCAGGTCCTGCATGTACGTAACATGCCATAGGGCAAACATATAGACGGTCCACAAACGCCTTGCATAATCACCTTGTCCATTCTGGTGTTTGGCTACCATGTTACGAATCGTACCCATGTTAATGTAATCCTCAATACCGCTGGCTTCAATCTGCTCCAGCATCACTTTGCCCTGATTGCCTTTCAGCCAATCGCGCATCGGTACCGGAAATCCAAGCTTCGGACGGTTAAGAATAAAATCAGGAATGATCCCTTCCATTGCTTTGCGGAAAATGTATTTGGTCGTGCCTTCCGCGATTCGATAACGTGCCGGGATTTTACGAGCGACCTCATACAGCTCCACATCCAGAAAAGGCACACGCAGCTCTAGCGAATGGGCCATCGTCATTTTATCGGCTTTCATCAAAATATCGCCTGGCAGCCACAGATTCATATCGATATATTGCATACGTGTGACCGGATCCTGATGCCTTGTTTTGGCATAGTACTGTTCAGCAATCTGCCATGGGTTGCGGTAGCTGCGCAGCATTTCCTGATCCATGCGCACAACCTCAGATTTCATATCCTCCGTGAAAATCTTCGCATTACCCAGAAATCTCTGTTCCAACGGTGTCGTACCGCGAAGCACAAAGTTTCTCCCGTATACCCCTTGAGGCATCATTCTAGCAACGGCGTGCAGCATCCGCTTTAAGCCCATCGGCAGACGGTCAAGAGAGCGCAGCGAATTCGGTTCGTTATAAATTCGGTAGCCGCCAAACAGCTCGTCCGCACCTTCTCCGGATAGAACAACGGTAACCTGTTCACGTGCCAGCTGCGCAACATGATACAAAGCGATAGCCGAAGGATCAGCTACCGGCTCATCCTGATGCCATACCGCCTTGGGAAGCACATCGAAAAAATCCTTTTGCGTAATAATTTTCGAATAATGCTCGGTATCCAACGCTTTTGCTGTTTGTTGAGCAATCCCCGTCTCATTATTAGCACCTTCGAAGCCTACGGAAAATGTGCGGATCGGCTCAATCGAACGCATATGGGTGGCTATCGCCGTAGAATCAATACCACTGGACAAGAAACAGCCGCGCTCAACATCACTTTGCATATGATGAATAACGGAATCCTTCAAGCCCTCGCGAATCTGTTCGACATAATCCTCAAAAGGACGCTCTTCAGTCTCAAACATCGGGTCCCAATAACGACTGATCTCCATCTGTCCATCATAACTGATGGAAATATAATGACCCGGAGGCAGCTTTTGAATATCCCGAAACATGGTATCCGGCTCCGGTACATATTGAAAGGTCAAATAATTGAGCAAGCTTTCTGTATGTATCGAGCGGTCCATGCCGCCTGCAGCCAGCAAGCTTTTAATTTCCGATCCAAACAAAAACTGCCTGCTGTTCTTGAAATAATAAAAGGGCTTGATCCCAAAATGATCACGCGCTCCAAATAGACGCTTCTTTTTACGATCCCAGATCACAAAGCCAAACATCCCGCGGAGATGCTTCACACATTCCTCTCCGAACTCCTCGTACATATGAACGATAACCTCGGTATCACTATGTGTTTTGAACACATGCCCCTTCTCCTGAAGCGAGCTGCGTAAATATTTATAATTATAAATCTCCCCGTTAAAAACAATCCATACGGTATCGTCCTCATTGGACAGAGGCTGGTGACCTTCCTTAAGGTCGATAACGGACAGCCGGCGAAAGCCCAGTCCAATCCGGTTCTCACCCCAAAATCCAAAATCATTGGGTCCGCGATGCACCATACAATCCGTCATCGCTTTCAGCATCGTCTGAGACGGTTCCCTATCTTCAAAATACATTGCTCCGGTAATACCGCACATGTCTTCATTTCCTCCTCAAGTGTACAACGGCAACGTTAACTATCATTCGATTTATTCGATATTTTAGTATAGCATATTCTTAGTAAAATCCGTAAGGTTACACCAAAAGAACCCGTCCATAACAGACAGGTTCTGTGAACATGTATACACTCGCAGCTATGGTGCTTCCGCAGTACCTTTGGCCCCTTTGGGCACACCATCCAAGCCATAGTACTGATCATAGGCATCAAAAATTTTGCGTGCAATCGGAGCCGCATTCCACGAACCAAAACCACCTTCAGGGACTACGACAGCAATTGCAAGCTTTGGTTTTTCCACTGGAGCGAACGCAATAAACACGGCATTATCAATCAGCTTGCCGCCAACGGATTGTGTAGAGGTTCCTGTTTTACGGGCATAAGGATAAGGAAATCCGTCAAAGCCTGTCACAAACACCTTTTCCATCCCTTTAATGACCGAATCCCAATACGGTTTGGGGAATGTAGTTTCCTCCATCACGACAGGCTCCATCGTCTGCACCGGTTGACCTTCATAGGTTTCGATTTTATCCACAAGAAGCGGCTTTAGCTTCTTGCCTCTGCTTGCCAGGGTAGCGGCATATTGCGCCATCTGCATCGTTGTATATTTTTCATTCTGGCCCCATGAAGCAAATACCATTCTCGATTGCATGGATTCCTTCTCATTCGTTTTAAACTCGCTGATACCCGCATTTTCTCTTGGCAAACCACTTCCGCTCGGCACACCGAGACCGAATTTGTTCAGATAAGACTCCCAAACGTCGGCTGATTGGCTTCCATACTTTTGATGAAGCTTGTAACCAACCATCGCTGACATGAACGTATTGGAGGAATGCCAGATCGCATCCGCAGCATTAATATACCCATAGGAAGCCCGGTCTGAATTCGTCAGCTTCGATCCATTGTCCTTACCATACGTATACTCACCGGTGTCATTATAAAGCGTATCGACCCCAAACAGCCCTTCATTTAATCCAATTAACACCGATAACGGCTTAATGATCGATCCTACATATACAACCGAGGTTGGATGATTCTTGAGCTCGGCTGGCGGATAATCCGGAAAGGCGCTTGTAATCGTACCATTATTAATAAATGGTTGGATCCGGTTGTACTCGCTGGTCAACACAACCCCGTTCCATATGTTAGGATCATAATCCGGCATGCTGGCCATTGCAACGACCTTGCCTGTTTCCACTTCGATCGCAACCGCATAACCAGCCCTTGCATTCGGCGCGGAAGCAGAACGATTGGACGTTGACTTGGCAGCCGCAAGCTGATCGATAATGGCCTTCTCGGCAACCTCCTGAACATTTTTATTAATCGTTAAATATAAATTATTTCCTTTTTCCGGTGCTTTGACCGACACTTTGCCGATAATTTTTTGCGAGGCATTCACCGGGTATGTTTTTGATCCATTTTTACCGCGAAGATCCTCCTGATACATCAGCTCGATACCATCGTATCCGACATACTCAGTGTCTAGATAGCCTTTAGTATTGTCTTTGTTCTTGTAGAAGGGCAGTCCATTGTTCGGCTCTCTTGCCGTGGAAAAGGGTCTCATATATCCGATCAGTTGGGCTGCAATGGGACCGTTGTCGTAAGTACGAATACTTTCCTCCATAATCTCAAGCCATTTCAGTTCATCGCGGCGTTCCAGTATATATGCGATTTCATCATTAGACAAGCCTGATTTGAGCCGCCGGGGAACAAAGGAGTAGCTCGGAGCTGTCGTCGTATTCTTGTCCAGATCGTAACCGACATCCATCTCCTTAATGATTTCCGCTGCACCCAGCAAATTATTGGGCGGCGTCCCATGCTCCTTGAATATTTCCTCTAATTTGCGAGCTAGCGTTATGACATCGTCTTTCTTTTGGTCGGATTCCATACGGAAATATAGCGATTGGGTTGACGAGGTAAAAGCGAGCGGCGCCCCGCCCCGATCATAGATATTGCCACGAATCGGACCTATCGGTGTATCCATCTTGGTGTTATTGGCTTCTTCCGCCTTCAGCTGGCTGCCTTCGACAAACTGCAGTACGGCAAGTCTGACAATCAGAATGGAAAAAAAGAAAAACGTGCAGAAAAAGATCAGATTAACCCTAAATGTAAAATGACTTCTCTTGGCTGATTCCTGCTGCTGAGGGTCATCATTAGCTTTTTTGTTACCAAACATGCTTACAACTCCTTTGTAATGCGTACAACCTTAAACTTCCCTGATATGTGTTTGATTAAAATTCGGGGGATTAAACCAGTTGCCACCGCTGGATACCCAGGTAGAATCGAGTGGTACCCACTTGCTGCTATCGTTCAAATATACCTCGTTCCATGCGTGAGGTCCATATCCGCCACGACCATCATAGCCAAGCCCTGTAACAACTCTGACTTCCAATCCGATCGAACGGGCCATCACGGCATACAGTCTGGAATAATCAATACAAACGCCTTTTCTTGTTGCATACGTTTCTTCCGGCGTTTGCTCCTTCCAGATTTTTTTTTGCTCATAGAGATTAACCTTATCCCAATCATAAGTTACTCTGGTGCCAATCCATTTATATAACAGCTTCGCTTTTTCCTCGTCAGTTGTTCCTTTGAGCGTTACCTCTTTGGCCGCTTCCGCTATGCCGGGAGGGATTTGTGCATCCAGCACATCATACTTTCTTTGTAAAATATTATTGACTTCCGCCTCAAACTTTCTGGTAAATACGGGAAGCTGATTGGTCAAAAAATCGCCTGCCACCGGCTTGATAACTGCCGTTGCACCTTCCTGATACAGGGTAGAAGCTTGTATATACGGGGTGATTTCGGTTTGCGGCAAAAAGGTAGTGTAAATAAAGAGCGCTGCTACTATGAGCAGTGAGCGGCCAAGACCGGAAAATGTACCTATGATTCCGCCCATCACACTGCTAATCATACCCGGACGTTTGGTGCTGCCATGCCTTGACTCCCCCTGAAACTTATCTGTCCCCCAATGACCAAAGAACGGATTGATCATCCGGTAGATGATCTGTTTAATTACAGCATAACCAATAATGAATAAAACGCCTAGCCGCAGCAGCGGAAAATCTCGAACCGATGTAACGACTGTGTAATAAAATTGCTCAAATAGACCAAGATCCTTGGTAGGAATCACAATATTGAGCTCAACCAGCCATCCTTGAACATACGGCGAGACCCAGGAGGACAACCACCAGGACAGCACTATGCCAACCACAATAGCGGCGCCTTCTGCTGCCATCAGCGCCAAGTGACGAGCTGAGGAAGACGCGCCTCGAATCATCCCCTGAATGATCGAAAAGACTAGCGTTCCTGCAATAAGCACAGTGATCCAATTGATTGAACTGATTTGGTTGATTGTCGATGCCATTGCTTCAACTCCTAATCTCTTCAAGGATGAAAGAAATGCAGCACTCGTTAGGTTGCTTTGTTCGTCTTGGCTTGCTCGATCAATGCCTTCAGCATATCATCAAGCTTCATTGTAAAGGTCTGATTCATAAAAGTGACAGTGACCTCGCTGGCTCCCGGCTTGCCATCAACCTTCAGGCTTTTGGTCGTAACCGTGTAAGACCCGTCCGCATTTTGCTTATATTGCGCATCCTTCATTTCGTTCGATACGACTTTGATCGCCTGATTCTTTACTTCAGTTGTTACCGTAGCTCCAATATTGAGCAATTGATCCTTATAGCTGGCACCATAGAAATATAATCCTGCCAATATGGCAAGTACAATGACCCATTTGATAACGGTCTTAACGATGCGGACAACAACGAATAAGATCACGATAGCCAACAAAATAATATACCAACGCTCTTGTAAAAACGACGTAATAAAATCCAACCTTCATCTCTCCTCAAATTCATCTCACTCAATACTGGTAATCATACACTATCTTTATCGTTGTCTTCATCCCTTTTTTTCCTCAGTTCTGCGAGCTGGCGCTGAATCTGGTCGGATTTGTCGAACTTTTTGGCCTTACGAAAGGTGGTTCGCAATCGAAAAATAAGAAAGACCAATATAACCACCAAAAATAATAGCAGGAACGGATCCATACCCGGCAACCTCTTCTCAATAAATCGTTGTATGTAAGGCTTGTTCTGCGGCTCGCAAAAATAGTGGTACTAACCTCCGGGCTTGTCACGTAAACGTAGTATAACGCTGCTGAAAGCAAGCAGACTATGGATCCCATTCGAGGTGATACGATTGAAAACCGCGCTGTGGTTATATTTGTTCATGTTTGTAGCTTTTTTCGATCTGCATGCGCAATACCCGATATTATCCCCGTTTGCAATCTCGCTAGGCGCTGCCCCTTCATTCATCGGGCTCATTTTAGGTGTATACTCACTGACTCACTTGCCCGGTAACCTGCTGGCAGGTTATGGTGTAGACCGTTATGGAAGTAAAGGTTTTATTGTCTTTAGCCTAATTGTAGCAGGTATTGTGCTGTTAGTTCAATCAAGGGTAACAGATCCCTGGGATTTGTTGATTATCCGTTCGATCAGCGGTTTTGTCCTTGCCTTCCTCTCGCCTGCATGTCTATCCCTGCTTGCCAAGATTGCCAAGGACCGTGTCCAGCAAAGCAAGTTTATGGCGGGTAATGGACTCGTACATACGATGGCCTCTGTATTAAGCCCTGCTGTCGGCGCTTATCTGGTAGCCAAGCTCGGCTTTGCGCAATCCTTCACGGTGTTGGGCTGGATTCTGATCGCTACCGGTGTCCTTGCCATGGTCGGAGTGAAGGAAGCAACCGGTCAGAAGGCGATTGGCGACTTGTCCATCCCACACGCCCAGAGCATTGCCGAACATTCCGATGAGCTGCCTGAACTCAAAAACGATCGTGTTCCCTGGCTTTTCTTTGGTATTCCTTTGGCTATTTCCTGTGCACAAGGGATATTATTTTTTGAACTGCCTCTAATGAAGGAATCCAACGGTTCCATTCTGACATCGGGCATTTTGTTTTCACTTGTCAGTCTGGGGGCACTGGTCACCCTGAGCATGATCTTCTTGAACCGCAAATCCCCATTTCTAAGGACCACTATGGGCAGTCTGGGGCTGGCGATTATTTTTTTCGGCTTATCCATCCATTGGCCTATTCCGATCTACGTCTCTTTATTTATGATTGGAATGGCCAAAGGCATCATTTTTCCGGCTATCGCCTCCCTGCTGGCAGGAATTACAAGCTCAAGCCATTATGGGCGTGTATTTTCGTTTTTATCCATATCCTTTTCCATAGGCGCCTTTATAGGTCCCATTGTGGCCGGACATATGAGAAGTCATACTTCTCCTTACTTTATAGCATTTGCCTGCCTGATGCTGGCTTTATCTGTTGTCCCGCTTCGGGCCTTCAAACCCGTTTCTATCTGAAAAGAAATCATGCTGCTTGGCTGCCATCCAGTGCTGATTAAAAAATCGCCTTTTGCGGGCGATTTTTTTGTGTGTTTCAACGTTAATTACACAGGGTAAGTAAAAGTTAGGTTAAGCGTTACTTCTCAGTCTCCTTTAACCCAGATATACCCAATGTTCTTTTTTGGGTCAGACGGACTTAAACAAGGGAGTTGCGTTCGAACTTTGTAACAAGACATGTACCCAGCATATCTATGTCGAAAAAGGAGGTGAAAAGCATAGTGACAAACGAACCTTTTCACAAAAAAAACAAAAGAAACGATAGGAGTGAAACGTTAATGAAGCCAGCTTTTACCAAAAAAACTGCTCAAGTTACCGTACTTGCGCTGATGCTTTCAATCATGCTGCCTGTTCTGGCTTTTGCTGCAACGGGATTTTCTAATTTAACATTTCAGAACAATAGCTTGAATGCAACTGTATCTTCCACTACTTATTTAGATTCCAATGTTGGAGACGCAGTGTACGTCAATGTGTACGGGAACAGCGGTGCATTGCTTTCTGTGACCCCAGCCGTTTATAGCAATACTTACTCAAGCAGCCAAGGATGGAGCTACCAAATACCAAGTCTATCTGTTAATGGCTATGAGGGTCCACTTACAGTAACTACAACTGTGTATAAAGCTGGTGTTGTAGATCCAAGCGAATCTGCAACTACGACAGTTTCATACACAAGCAATAACAACGGCGGTAGCACTGGCGGCGGTGGCGGCGGCGGTGGTGGTGGCGGAACTATTTCCGGAGCAACCATGAGTGTTCCTTCTGACGGAAGTATTGATGCCTACATGCTGCAAAACGCTTTAACTTCTAACAATGAAGTCGTGCTTAACCTTAGTGGAGATCTGGCTTTGATTCCAGCTAAGGCATTGACCAGCTTCACTAATGACACAACCAAGACACTACGGATCACCAATAGTAAAGGCACTTATATCCTTCCGATCTCGGTACTGAAACTAAGTGACTTGGCAAGCGCTCTCGGCACTACAGTGGATGCGCTCATTATTAAAGTATCGATCAGTGCTGCAAGTGCAGATAATGTGGCTAGTATTACAGCTGCAGCTACTGCCTTAGGTGCTACAGAAATCGCTACACCGGTTGATTTCAACCTTGTGGGACTTGCACCAGACAGCAAAACTCAAACGATTGATCTCGGTTCGAATTATGTGAGCCGTATTCTTCCTTTGACCAAAGCAGCAGATTCCACACGTTCGACAGGCGTTGTATTCGATACAACAACGAAAAAATTAAGCTTTGTCCCTTCTCTGATTAATACAGCAGACACAGGCAGCACAGCTACAATTAAACGTAATAGTAACAGTATCTATACAGCAATCGAATTGAACAAAAACTTCCCTGACAGCCAAGGCCATTGGGCTCAAGGCTACATCGAATTACTGGCCAACAAGCTGGTTGTTGATGGCGTAACCGATACAACTTTCGAACCTGAGCGTAACATCACTCGTGCTGAATTTGCAGCCTTGGTGGTTCGTTCACTCGGTCTTGAGCAAGCGGCAGGAAGCAGCTCCTTCAATGATGTTGCATCAGGTGATTGGTTCGCAGGCGTTGTAGGCGCAGCAACCAAAGCCAAAATCATTGATGGTTATGAGGATTCAACTTTCAGACCGAACCAACCGATCAAACGTGAAGAGCTTGCAGCAATGGTCGTCCGTGCTTTGAATTACGCAGGTGCTAAACCAACTGTTACTTCTGAACGTCAAAATGAATTGTTAGCTAAGTATACCGATGCTAACAAGATCGTATGGGCTCAACAAGAAGTAGCAACAGCGATTGAAGCAGGAATCATTGATGGAATCACTGACAACACGATCGCTCCTACTAACCAGGCTACACGCGCACAATCAGCTGCTATGCTGAAACGTTTGTTAACCAAAGCTAACTTCATCAACTAAGTAAAGCAGGTTAACGACTAATTAAATTCAGATTTACAAGCCAAAAGGCACTGACAGCGATGTCGGTGCCTTTTTTTTGTTAATGTTTTGAATTTTCAGGTAAAATCAATGCAACGCTATTGAATGCAGCTATATAATTGTTATATTAGATCAGACTTTTGCAAAAGTCTTTGAACAATAACAGCAACTTCCGCTCTTGTTATGAAGGCTTTAGGAGCCAATTCTGTGTTGTTTCGTCCCGAAACGAGCCCAAACTTTAAGCAGTCGGAAATCCCGCTCTCAGCCCAATTCGATATCGTCCCCGAATCGGTGAAGGAGTTTAATACTTGTCCCGTATTTTGCAATGGTTTCGCTTCGATCTTCGTAATGGTCATCGCTCTTGCCATAATCGTCATCGCTTGTTCGCGTGTAATCTTATCATTCGGGCGGAAGGTGCCATCCTCGAATCCGTTGATCAGGTTGTACGTGAATGCCGTCCCAATCGCACTGGCGAACCAACTCTTCGGATCAACGTCAGAGAAACCCGATGCCTCTGCCTTTAGTTTCAGTCCTAATCCACGAATCAGGATAGCTGCAAACTCCGCACGTGTAATATCTTGATCGGGATTAAAGGAGCCATGGCCGATGCCATTGATAACCATACGCGATCCCATATCGTTTACAGATTTTTTAGCCCAGTGCAGCTCTACATCCTTAAAGTCAAGCGGATGCCATACCACAGAATAGATGCTATTCGTCAAGCTGTTCACCTTGGCATAATACTTGCCGTCCAACAGCACAATCTTCGTCGGCACATGGCGCAGCGTTCCATCCGTTTCAATCACGACTCCAGTCGTGATTTTGTTAGGATCTACGCCGTCTGGAATGGCAATTGTACGTTCAACATATGCTTTGAACTCGGTGACTTCAATTGTACTGTCCTTATAGAGAGCCCTTACAGTAAAGTCAAGCGGTGGAACGACAATCGCAATCGTTCCTTCTGTGGATTCATTTGGAACCCATTGCACCGGCGTTCTAGGCACAGCGATTTCGATCTGAACTTTAATATCTTGCAGGGCTACCGATTTGCCCACCTGATCTAAGATTGATTGGATGTTGATCTGTTGAGCCGGCATATGAAAACTCGCTTTATCCGTTTTAATTTCCAATACCGCTTGCTGCAATTCCATTTTACTGACCATCTGCCCGTTGAGCTCTCCGATCACGACATCAGATCCGGTATCCACCGATATCGTCACCACAGCAAACTGACCTTCCTTCGCGAGCTTATCTTCCAGCTTATTCTGATCAATCGCGATGGTTGTTACCGTCTGTGAATTTACGTTTGTTACCTTTACTGTTCCTGCATTCTCCAGCTTGCCATTAACAAGAACGGTAGCACCCGTTGTATCAGACTCCGATGTTGTTGGAGGCGTTGGCTGTGTTGGTGTGCTTGAGCTGCCGTTGTTATTGGAAGAAGCTCTTAGCCATACGGCATTAGAAGCTTCGGAAGGATTGCTGCTGCCAACGCTGTTGGTCGCAATTACCGTGAACGTATAGCTTATGCCTTTCGTTAAGCCCGTAACGGTTATTGGACTGCCTGTACCGCTTGCCGTCAAGCCTCCTGGACTCGAAGTCACGGTGTAGCCTGTGATCGGGCTGCCTCCGCTGCTAGCAGGCGCGGTGAAGCTCACTGTCGCTTGCGATTGACCATTCACTAACACAGCTGTCACGCCCATTGGTACGCCCGGCACCGTGACCGGTGCGTTCGGTGACGTCGGTATCACGCTATTCGATGGAGTCGAAGCGGCTGAGCTTCCTACTTCGTTTGTTGCAACGACGGTAAATGTATACGCCGTCCCATACGTCAATCCCGTAACGGTGAGGGGACTGCCTGTACCACTAGACCTCAATCCTCCCGGACTCGAGGTCACAGTGTAGCCGGTTATGGGGCTGCCTCCGTTGCTTATCGGTGCCGTAAAGCTCACTGTCGCTTGCGATTGACCATTCACTGCCACAGCCGTCACGCCCATTGGTGCGTTTGGCACCGTAGCCGGTGCGTTCGGTGACGTCGGTATCACGCTATTCGATGGAGTCGATGCGACCGAGCTTCCTACTTC
>NZ_MRTH01000110.1 GCF_001956045.1 Paenibacillus sp. FSL H7-0331
TCATCATGCGAAGTTACTTCAACCTTTTTTGGAAAGTCACCATAAACGTCTGGAATTGGTTTTCTTGCCACCCTACAGCCCGCAACTGAACTTGGTCGAAGGACTTTGGAAATGGCTGAAGTCAGATGTCATTAACAATGTATTTTTTCATTCTGTTGCCGAGATCCGTAAGAAAGTTGCTGCATTTATGATGAACATAGCTCTCGATGCTCCGACAATTATAGATCGCCTATGCCTTCGCTTAGAAAGCGACCAAATTACTGAACAATTTTAGTTCAACTTATATAGATCTATTTCTCCGCAAATTTTTTAATAAGATATATTCCTACGTCTCCCGTATTGGAAACAATAAGGACAAGCTACAATAAAACACGGATTTCATTGTAAGGATTAAATTATTAGTAGAAGGAGTTGAAGTGAGTATGCATAGTATTGTAACTATTTCGGACTCAGCAAGAAAAAGTTTGGGTGTTTTTATTGATAAATACACGCGAGAATTGAAGGGTCATGTATTAAATGATTACACTACAGCGGATGTTTCAGCAATTTTAAAGAAAGTGAAGTCTAAGTACATTGGCAGTAAGAAGTACGATAGCAAAGATTTTTATATCGAGATTGAGAACGCTTTTCAAAATGAAGGTTTCACCAAAGATGTTGCAGAAGAAATTGAAAGATTCATAAATAATAGGCCAACTCCAGATAGAGAAAATTACTATTTGAGTTTATGTAATCAGTATGGATTCATTCCAAAAGAAATTGCGAACAAAGAAAAATTAGAATTACGGATCAATAAAATTGTTAATACAAACGGACGTACGCAAGACGTATGATAATAAAAAAATTGTGATGCAAATAAGTTGTTTTCATAAATTTTCAATAAAGACTGGTTTTATCATTAGAGGTGATATGTTTGAAACCATTTAGAAAACGATTCAAAAAAGTAACAGTGAATGGTTTTCGATTTCATTGTGTAATTAACGAATTTTTCAGAAATGAGTCTGTTTCGTTTCGAGTGTATCCACACAATACTAAAACAACCTTTTTTGAAGTATTCTTTTCATGGGAAGAATCTTGGTACTACAACCTTAACCTACCAGATACATGTTCAACTTTAATTAAGTATGCTATTGAAAACGGCTGGGTATACAATCAGGAAAAACAACAGATGAGCATAAGACAAGGTGACTTTCTTAGAAAATTAATTGAATTACCAGATTGAATACAATCAACAATAAAATACTAGTTTTAGGAGGATTGAATGTTTTGACGAAAATATTATCGAATGAATATTTAAAAGATTTTTCTGAACGACTAGAATTATCAGTTAAAGAGGAACAGGCAAAAGGAAAGAGAATAGAAGAGATTCATTTGTGTCCTGGAAAATACAGTTTGCTTGTCGCTTCATCTCCGCCACATATGCTGGAATTAAAGATGGATCAGGAAGAGAACGAATTGCTGTTTATGGGAATACCTTTAAAACGAAACTACAATATTGACAAAGAATTTGACTGGCAAATTAAATTCGATGAAAACTGACTTTCATGGGAAAATGGTGGGATTTAGATGGAGTGGATAAAAGTTGGAGAAAGTGAGCCAAAGGTCAATATTAGACATTTAATCACGGATGGAAGCAATGTTGGATTTGGTTATTATACGTTTGATGGAGAGGAATTTAAGTGGTTTCCTGATGACAACTGTAATGTCGATGGAGATGAAGTTACCCATTATGCCGAAATTGAATTGCCATGAAAATTCACTTTTAACGCAGGAGGACTGTATGAACAATAAAATATTTACTGCTGCAGCTGTGGGCGATATTGAATACTTAAAAAATGTTTTATCAACAGGCATAGATATTAACTGTAAGAGCGAAACAGGCTGGACTTTACTCGTATATGCGGTAGAAAATGATAGAAAAGAAATGGTTGAATTCCTGCTTAATAATGGAGCAGATGTAAATTTTCAAAGTTCTGGTGGATGGACTCCTTTACATCAAGCTGTAGATTTATCTATTGATGGGACAATTCAAACTGGTGGAGAACAAGGAGAAGAACCTTTAGACATGATTAAATTCTTGCTGGACAATGGGGCAGAAGTAGACAAGAAGGATAGTCGAGGTGAATCCCCTATAGATATTGCAAAATCATATCATTCAAAGAAAATCATTGATTTTCTTGAACACTATTCTAGCAATAGTATCTTATAAAACAATGATATTGTATTGAAAACAATAAAAGGTCAATTTCATGAGGGTGAATTAATTAAATGTAAATAAAATTTAGTGAGTCTCTACGAACTCTGAGGAAAGCAAGAGGAATAAGTCAAAGTAAATTGGCTACAGAATTAGACATTCCTGAGTCTAATATTCGCAGGTATGAGTCACAAAATGATACACCTAATATAGAACGTTTAAAGCAATTAGGTGACTATTTTAAGGTTTCAATTGACAAACTACTTGGATTCGAAGAGTTATCTATTGAAGACAATGTTGATTCAGAATTTTTAAGCAACTTTCACAAACTGACCGAACATAACCAATCCCTTATTATTGAGTTAGTTAAAAGTTTGTCTGAAAAGAGTCAATAAAAATCCATTTTAAAGGATAGTTATAATGAAAAGAAAATCAAAGCTTTTTACTCTCGTTATCTTCTGTATTATCGCACTCTTATATTTTTATAAGCCCGAACTATTTTCAGTCCAGACAATTAATCATAACAATGATGCTGAGGCAGCTTATACATCTATTTCCCTTCTGATAGATTTCCGGAGACAGCAGCTCATATAAAAGAGGCCATCGAACATGGAGAGTCTTCAGTGTGTACAATAGATCGAAAGGGAGCAGAAGATAATCGAAAAAAATCACTTAAAGGTGTTCCTACAAAGCCTAATTTAGACCGAGATGAATTTCCTATGGCTATGTGTGCCGAAGAGGAACAGGAGCAGATATAAAGTACATAGACCCCTCTGACAATCGTGGTGCTGGATCTTGGGTTAGTAATCAGTTAGAGAAATATTCTGATGGGACAAAAGTTAAGTTTATTGTTAAGTGATAAAAAGTTTCTTTTAAAAGGAGTGTTTAATATGGATTATAATTCGATTTTCTATATAGTGAATAAACCTGATGTTACTTGGGCGCATGGTCGAAAAGTAAAACGAATAAGTGAGTGGATAAATAGTTCTGCT
>NZ_MRTH01000111.1 GCF_001956045.1 Paenibacillus sp. FSL H7-0331
AACTTCTTCCGTTGCCCCATAGTATATCCCTCCACTTTTATTATAGAGGTTTTCTATGTGTCTATCTATTCGGGGCAGGGTCAGGCCTCATTCTTTTGGTGAATGATGCTGATTTTTCCATAGGAGTAGTTAATTCAGCAAAACGGCGTATGGACTACAAACATTTTGCCAATAGAATACGAGTCAAACATAGATGGAGTAAACATCAGGGAGTGGTTTTGAAGTTGTATACGATCTTATTCTTATTTTATAGACGCCAATCAGACTAAAGTCATCCGATTGGCGTCTCCTTTATGAGTAATGATCCTAACAAACTATAATACATGTTAATTATGATGTGACACATCATATTGTCGAGTGACAAGAAAGTGTACCGATTGTCATTTTTGTTGTTTCTGCATTAAGCCAAACACATCTATTGTCGGTTAATTGTTAGATCCTTTAGACGACAAACAGGATAATTTTTCGAAAGCAATCATTATAGCACCACTATATTGTATATTACGAACGGGTACGTTGGTAAGAGATAATTTTTATCCATTAAGGGGAACGATAGCTGAAAAAAACATAGCGGCAGCCTCCATAGTGATCGGTTGCTTTTTATTGGCAGGATAGTTGAACGTAGTACAATCCTCCTGCAGGAGATGAAATTTATGTCTTACACAGAATGGATTGTTGATCTTTTACAGAATGAGAATTCTTCATATGTAAAACAAGCAATCAGTGGTATTAATAGCCCCGAATTATTACATGACATCGCACTGAATTATAATTGGGATAACGGTTTTGAAGTGCCTAATTGGTTTGATTGATATCTCCGATATGGGGAGCCGTGGTAATGAAAAAGATCCTCATTATTGGAATTGTAGCTAGTGGTAAGACGACACTGGCACAACGTTGTCAATGGGCTTAATCCTTTTCGATGGATTATGGACAGGTATTACCTGCCATTTCATTGTAAAGGATTATTTTTTTGCTTTGACGATAGAAAGACGGAAAATTCTGAGAAAATTAATGCAACGCTAGTGATAATTATACGGTAATTAGCGGTTTGTTGTTAGGTACGATTGCTCTAGCTCTCTTTGGCATGGATCTGTTGATGAACCAGTATATTGATAAATCGGCGGATTTAACTGGGATTCAAGTTGCAGCTGTCTATCAATACCCTTTTGAAAACATCGACGGGTAACTGCTGCACAAGTATCGCGGCTGGTTTGAGACTCTGGATGAATCAGGCGAAGTGATCTACGTAAAAGGAGATAAAAAAGACGATATAGTGCGTTACAGTTTTGGGCAGCTCTATGCCAAAATGGATTTGCAATGGAATGATGATTCGATTAACTATCATGCCTATGATATAGAAGGCCGCTTGGGGAGTCGTATGTGTTGCTATGGAAAATTCCTGAACGGATGTTGACGGTTTCTACAGCAGTAGGGTTTTTTGCCGGCTCTAACGCACCATAGTTGATCGACCTTCCTCACCCAGCCGTAGTAGAAGTATTGACGGGTTTTAGCCATTTTCATTCTCTGTGGTGCAGTGCTGGTCTTGCGCTGCATGAATGACTAACGGGCAGTAATGTGTAAAAAAATGGTGGATTACTGCTGGATTATATTGTAAAATATAATTATAAATGAAACTAAATTTTATAGAATGAAACTAGGAGGGTGGTAATATGTCTTATAATTTTACGGGGATTGACCACGTTCAATTAGCGGCACCTGAAGGTTGCGAACATGATTCAAGAAGTTTTTTTGCCGACTTATTAGGTTGGCAAGAAATTCCAAAACCTGAAAGCCTGAGAAAACGTGGTGGTGTATGGTTTCAATGTGGAATTCACCAAGTACATATTGGAGTTCAAAAAGATTTTGTTGCCGCCGCAAAAGCCCACCCCGCATTTCATGTACAAAATGTAGATTCATTGCGTGAATATTTATTTCAAAAAAATATCCAAGTGATTGATGATGAGGCACGAGCTGATGAAGGTGGAAAACGCTTTTATTTGAACGATCCTTTTGGCAATCGTCTTGAATTTATTGAATGGCTACCGGGCAGCAAAAGCTGAAGGTAAAAGGTCATTTACCGGTTCTGAACTATACCAGCAATAGGCTGTCAATATTTAATTATTAATGAACGAAACGAAGGATGCTATACTGGAAAAAGGATACGACAAATAACCGCCCCACAATATTTGGGAAGGTTTTCCTCAATGTCTAAGGCTTGCTAATTCAGTCTAAGCGGAAAGCTTCTTTCTTGGTTAATTTGCACAAGCAATCACAGCTACTTTAAACAGTTTGCCTTCAGCACGCTTTTTATCGTCTAGGATCAATACCCGCAAATGCGATCAGTTTCTTTGCATGATCGAACCGATCGATTTCCCCGATTTCGGCTAAAATTGTTGCCGCAAGTTTAGTGCCAATTCCGGGGATCGATTGGATCCAATCATACTCCAATAATTCTTGAGCCAAATCCTCTATGGACTGATCAAGTTTCGATAGATGGTCTTGGTATTGAGGAAGTAAATGAATAAGTAGTTCCAGTGAGATTAAATGACTTGGGAAAGCTGTCTCCTTAAAGGGATTGCGCTCTGCTGCAGCCATTAACTTTTGTGCCTTTTCTATCGTCCAACAGTTGGGATTAACATATCCCGCAAGATTCTGAATGTGCGTCATGACTTCTTTCTCGGACACCGCTAGCACCACTTGAGACGTTGGATTTAGAGCCAGGAAACGAAGGGAAACCTTTGCATAAAGGTCACCAAGCACGCCATGATACTCCGGTAACACTTGATTTAAGCACCGCTTGGAATTCTAATTTTGCTTGAACGCACATACCAGTTAGAGGCTCGTGTTGCCTGTTCAGGTAACGCAAATTCATTAGATATTGACCTCGTTTTTTGTAAGGCTCCAGTTCTTCTTTGTAGAACATTTCCCCCAACTGGTATGCATCAGCGGCATCCGTTTTTACTTGCGTAAATTAGCCTTTTTCGCTTGGTGCGAAAGTAAGGGATTAATGACGATATGCACAAACTGATGCTCGTCCAAGAATTGAACAACTGAACTATGATAATGACCCGTTGCCTCTAATACGACTGCC
>NZ_MRTH01000112.1 GCF_001956045.1 Paenibacillus sp. FSL H7-0331
ATCTTCGGTAGAAGTATTTGCGAATGATGGAAAACTCGTTCTGACGGATCAGATTTTCCCTGATCCTTCAAGTACAGGGCTGGAATTGTATGCAATTTCGGGTGAAGCTATATTAATTTCCATGTCACTTTATACATTGGAATCCATGTATACAATAAACCGATCACGGGTAAGGAATAGAAGTTAGCGCGTTGTCATTGTTCCACTCCCGGTCCGTTCAATTGACGATCGGGAGTTCTTTCTATTTTTATGTAACCCATTTGAAAAAGCATGATGGAAGGGGAGAAATAACATGCGTATAGGCGCAATTGAAGCAGGCGGAACCAAGATTGTTTGTGGAATCGGGAATGAGTACGGAATTATCGAGGATCGTATCCATTTCCCGACAGAGCAACCGGAACCAACCATGGAGAAAGTAATTCTATACTTTCAGGATAAAGGCGTGGAGGCTATCGGGATTGGTACTTTCGGTCCCATCAACCTGGATCGAAACAGCGATCAATATGGCTATGTGACTACAACACCGAAGCAGGGCTGGTCGGGGCATCCGTTCCTCTCGACACTAAAAACCGCGATCAATGTTCCGTACGGATGGGATACGGACGTGAATGCCGCCGCTTACGGGGAAGTCATGTGGGGGGCGGCCCAAGGATTAGATAGCTGCGTATATTACACAATCGGGACAGGAATCGGTGTTGGCGTTTACTCCGAAGGTAAAATCGTTCATGGGCTTGTTCACCCCGAGGGAGGACATCTTTTAGTTCGACGGCACAAGGATGATGTATTCGAGGGCCTTTGTCCTTACCATGGGGATTGTCTGGAAGGCATGGCCGCTGGTCCGGCGCTTGAGGCAAGATGGAATAAGAAGGGCAGTCATTTACCCATCGATCATCCTGCTTGGCAAATGGAAGCCTTCTATATCGGTCAGGCGATCACGGGAGCTATTCTCATGCTCTCCCCTCAGAAAATTATTCTCGGTGGTGGCGTTATGCACCAACAACAGTTGTTTAGCATGATTAGAGATGAGGTGCAACGTAATCTGAATGGGTACGTGAATTCGGAGACGATCCTTACGAATATCGACGAGTACATCGTGCCGCCTAATTTAGGGGATAATGCTGGGCTATGCGGTGCCTTGGCTCTAGGTCTTGCTGCTGCCAAACATGGAGGATAAGCAACAGTTGTCCAGAAAGATAATTCTTTTGGACAGCGCTTTTGCGTTACGATTTGTTATTCATTTCACATACCGCGGCGCATACGAGCACATCACGTTAATAATTGAAAAACAATGAGGATCGCACTAACTTAGAAGGGAGGGGAGGATAAGCTAGAACAGCCAGGAAAGCGTCTAATTTGCCATTCAAGTTGTATTTGGGTCTGTCAAGAATTACGTGTAAAACAGCTTTCGGATCACGGGTGGGTACTTGAAGAAGGTAGCGAGTTCGTCCCAATTCGTACGTCAGGACCGGATTATAAGGGGATATTTACTTCCCTAATCCTCTTCAAAACGGTCTAATTCTAGCAAAGCTGCATCCTCTGTCGTCGCTTTGTAGATCGGTTTTAAATCAGCGGTTAGCAAGAACTTGGAGGACTCGTTTTCGCCGATCCACATGCCCAGCACATCTTTGCTTCCATCTGGCATACATATCAATAATCTGGTCCTCAATACCCGATACGTTCGATTGATGCTTCTTCACAACAATCGGTTCAAATTTACCTTGGCGATCCCGAGGCACTTGGATTTCTTGTTCGCCGTGTTCGCTGGTTATGGTCTTTTTAAAACCGACTGAATAAAGTCGGTTTATTTTCTATCGAGATTGGTTACTATAAATAAGAACGTATGTTCTATTTGTGAAGTGAGGTCATCTCGATGAAACAGGATAGGGCAATATTAACTGAAACGGGAATTAAACATAATACGCTGCTTTACTCTTGTAGCTTGGCGATAAAGGACCAATGGTTTTATAAAGTAAAGGATGTAGTTCTAGTTGAGTTTGACATCTTTTATGATCCAGCCGATAATTCGTTGATTTACCTTGATTCAGGCGCCGGCCATGTACCATGTTATTTATTACTTCAAAATCAGGTTTTTTCAATGAAGCAGAAAACTGAATTCTTTAAACGAGTTAATGAACTGAAAGAGAGGAGAAATTTCAACAAATGACGATAGCTGTCTATACCAGGATTTCAAACGGAATTCAGGTTACAGAAGGAACCAGCTTAGATGCTCAAAAGGAACTTTGTCTCAATAAGATTAAAGAGAATATAAGTCGACACCAGAGAGAAATTATTTTTTAATTTGGTTAGTGTAATTGCTCAATATGAGCTTACACTAATCCGAAAAGTCACAATCCGTGGTCGAATAATAGCAGTTGAAAAAGATAAAAAGGGAGGAACGCACAAGGTCAGGAAAACCAAAGAAAATTTATCAGCTTCGTGAAAAAGAAGACTGGATTCTTGTTGAGATACCTGGCATTGTTGAAATGGAGTTAATTACTTAGCAATCAAGAAACTGCAGATAAAAATAGGACTCCCTTTTGCATGCAGCGTAATTTTCAATTTATTTACACTGGGCCCAAGAGAAATAAAGTTATTACTGAGTTGTAATCATCAAATTTAATAAGTACATGCACGCTTAGGCTTTCGCCCACATAAAATAATACTAATCGCAACCTGGGGGGTGACTGAGTATGCCTGGACTGTTCTCGGCAATAGCTTTGTTTATTAAAGAGGTCGTACTGCTGGTTTCGTATGTCAAAAACAATGCCTTTCCCCAACCGTTATCCGAAGCGGATGAGGATAAACATTTAAGACAAATGGCAGCCGGGAATCAACATTCGCGTAATTTACTCATCGAACATAACTTACGTCTCGTCGCGCATATCGTCAAAAAGTTCGACAACACCGGAGAGGATTTGGAGGATCTGATCTCCATCGGCACGATTGGGCTGATCAAAGCGATCGAATCGTTTTCCCCGGACAAAGGAACCAAGCTGGCTACGTTTGCTGCCCGCTGCATCGAGAACGAAATACTTATGCATTTAAGAT
>NZ_MRTH01000113.1 GCF_001956045.1 Paenibacillus sp. FSL H7-0331
ACATTACGCTTGAGCAGCGCGTCTCACTCGCTTTCGCTTGCAAGACTCTTTCTTGGATAAGCCCTCGACCGATTAGTATTCGTCAGCTCCATACCTTGCGGCACTTCCACCCCGAACCTATCTACCTCGTCGTCTACAAGGGGTCTTACTAATTGGGAAATCTCATCTTGAGGGGGGCTTCGCGCTTAGATGCTTTCAGCGCTTATCCCTTCCGTACGTAGCTATCCAGCCGTGCTCCTGGCGGAACAACTGGTACACCAGCGGTACGTCCATCCCGGTCCTCTCGTACTAAGGACAGCTCCTCTCAAATTTCCTGCGCCCACGACAGATAGGGACCGAACTGTCTCACGACGTTCTGAACCCAGCTCGCGTACCGCTTTAATGGGCGAACAGCCCAACCCTTGGGACCTACTTCAGCCCCAGGATGCGATGAGCCGACATCGAGGTGCCAAACCTCCCCGTCGATGTGGACTCTTGGGGGAGATAAGCCTGTTATCCCCAGGGTAGCTTTTATCCGTTGAGCGATGGCCCTTCCATTCGGTACCACCGGATCACTAAGCCCGACTTTCGTCCCTGCTCGACCTGTTTGTCTCGCAGTCAAGCTCCCTTGTGCCTTTACACTCTGCGAATGATTTCCAACCATTCTGAGGGAACCTTAGGGCGCCTCCGTTACATTTTAGGAGGCGACCGCCCCAGTCAAACTGCCCACCTGACACGGTCCCTGCACCGGATCACGGTGCGAGGTTAGAACTCGGATACGATCAGGGTGGTATCCCAACGTCGCCTCCACACAAGCTGGCGCTCATGCTTCAATGGCTCCCACCTATCCTGTACAGATCGTACCCAAGTTCAATATCAAGCTGCAGTAAAGCTCCATGGGGTCTTTCCGTCTTGTCGCGGGTAACCTGCATCTTCACAGGTAGTAAAATTTCACCGGATCTCTCGTTGAGACAGCGCCCAAGTCGTTACGCCATTCGTGCGGGTCAGAATTTACCTGACAAGGAATTTCGCTACCTTAGGACCGTTATAGTTACGGCCGCCGTTTACTGGGGCTTCGGTTCATAGCTTCACCTTGCGGTTAACCACTCCCCTTAACCTTCCAGCACCGGGCAGGCGTCAGCCCGTATACTTCGCCTTACGGCTTCGCACAGACCTGTGTTTTTGCTAAACAGTCGCTTGGGCCTTTTCACTGCGGCCCCCTCGGGCTATTCACCCTACCGAGGCACCCCTTCTCCCGAAGTTACGGGGTCATTTTGCCGAGTTCCTTAACGAGAGTTCTTCCGCGCGCCTTAGCATACTCTGCTCGCCCACCTGTGTCGGTTTGCGGTACGGGCACCTTCTCCCTGGCTAGAGGCTTTTCTTGGCAGCTTGAACTCATGACCTTCGCTACTGTAATTTTCGCTCCCCATCACAGCTCAGCCTTAACAGTGTGCGGATTTGCCTACACACCAGCCTCGCTGCTTGGACGGACATCCATCAGTCCGCGTCACTATCCTTCTGCGTCACCCCATTGCTCATAACGGTTCACGGTGGTACTGGAATTTCAACCAGTTGTCCATCCACTACGCCTTTCGGCCTCGCGTTAGGTCCCGACTTACCCTGAGAGGACGAGCCTTCCTCAGGAACCCTTAGGCTTTCGGCGGACAAGATTCTCACTTGTCTTTTCGTTACTTATACCGGCATTCTCACTTGTGTAGTGTCCAGCGCTCCTTACGGTACACCTTCAACCTCTACACAACGCTCCCCTACCCAAGAACAATTACTTGTTCGAGCCATAGCTTCGGTGGCAGGTTTAGCCCCGTTACATTTTCGGCGCAGAGTCACTCGACCAGTGAGCTATTACGCACTCTTTCAATGGTGGCTGCTTCTAAGCCAACATCCTGGTTGTCTGGGCAACTCCACATCCTTTCCCACTTAACCTGCACTTGGGGACCTTAGCTGATGGTCTGGGCTGTTTCCCTCTTGACCATGGATCTTAGCACTCACGGTCTGACTCCCGGATATAAGTCTGTGGCATTCGGAGTTTGACTGGACTTGGTAACCCTTGGCGGGCCCCGCACCCAATCAGTGCTCTACCTCCACGACTCTCAATTCCGAGGCTAGCCCTAAAGCTATTTCGGGGAGAACCAGCTATCTCCGAGTTCGATTGGAATTTCTCCGCTACCCCCACCTCATCCCCGCATTTTTCAACATGCGTGGGTTCGGGCCTCCAGTGCGTGTTACCGCACCTTCACCCTGGGCAGGGGTAGATCACACGGTTTCGGGTCTACGTCCACGTACTCAAATCGCCCTATTCAGACTCGCTTTCGCTGCGGCTCCGGCTCTTCACCTTAACCTTGCACGGGAACGTAACTCGCCGGTTCATTCTACAAAAGGCACGCCATCACCCATAAACGGGCTCTGACTTTTTGTAAGCACACGGTTTCAGGTTCTATTTCACTCCGCTCCCGCGGTTCTTTTCACCTTTCCCTCACGGTACTGCTTCACTATCGGTCACTAGGGAGTATTTAGCCTTGGCAGATGGTCCTGCCGGATTCCCACGAGGTTTCACGTGTCTCGCGGTACTCGGGATCCGTCTACAGGTGTCGCAGATTTTCGGTTACGGGATTGTTACCCTCTGTGATGAGCCTTTCCAGACTGCTTCACCTATTCTGCTAACCCGATATTGACGTCCCACAACCCCTAAGAGCAAGCTCTTAGGTTTGGGCTGTTCCGCGTTCGCTCGCCGCTACTGACGGAATCACTATTGTTTTCTTCTCCTGAGGGTACTTAGATGTTTCAGTTCCCCTCGTATGCCTCCTCGATAGCTATGTATTCACTATCGGGTACATGAGCATTACCTCATGCGGGTTCCCCCATTCGGACATCCCCGGATCAAAGCCTGCTTACGGCTCCCCGAGGCATTTCGTCGTTCGCCACGTCCTTCTTCGGCTCCTAGTGCCTAGGCATCCTCCGTGTGCTCTTATTAGCTTAACCAATTCCGCTAATAAGTCCTATCCGTTAGGATAGATCTATTTGGATTGTTACTCAACCGAAGTT
>NZ_MRTH01000114.1 GCF_001956045.1 Paenibacillus sp. FSL H7-0331
AAGTCCATCAAGATCATGATTAAAACGAAAAATCTTGCCATAGGGCGTTCCTCTGTCTGCAAAAGCTTGCGCGTGACTTTCCCCTTTGGACAGATCCAAACCAATGACAGGGTTCACATAATCACTCCCATTATAATTTTCACCGGCAACCCCTAACCTTCTTGTCGTCCACATTATCGCATGTGATTCGGGATCATGGTCCCAACCAGCCTAATCATGGTTTAACAAGTAGGGGGGGTGAACTGTATAGCTCTCGGGATCTAGCTCCCACGGGCAGAAACGTTCGATCCCCGGCTACCGCTATCTTACGACCACACAAAAATAAGGTCTACCAGAAAGATCTGGTGACCTCATAATACGAACGGGCAGGATAGCGCAACGGCAGTTAATATTACCAGCTTGAAATAAAACCGTCTGGACGGTATAATAATTAAGGGTGATATAATATGAAAACAAAAAAAAGAGATTTGAAGAGAGAACTGATCCTTAAAACGGTTTCGCAAATTGTAAGTGAAGAAGGTGTGGAAAAGTTAACATTAGAGGCCGTTGCCCAAAAGGCGGGCATCAGTAAGGGGGGCTTGCTATATCATTTCCCAAATAAAGATTCTTTGATTCTAGGTGTGATTGAGCAGTTATCCAATCACTTTGTCGAAGGGTTTAATAAGAGGGCAAATGACGATCCACACTCTAAAGGGAAGTGGACGAGGTCTTATATCGAAACATCGTTTTTCGGAGAGAGCGATGTGAATGATCTTTATACGGCGATTTCTGCTGCTCAATTTACTAATCCTGAAATGCTGCAACGGTTACAATACGAATATTCTGAGATTCAGAATAAAATCGAGAATGATGAATTAGACCCCGTTCGCGCTACGCTTGTTCGTTTAGCAATAGATGGTATTTGGTTTGCTGAAATGTTTGGTCTGGCCCCACCAAAATCAGACTTAAGGCAAAAGGTAATTGAACAGTTAAAAGTAAGTATACAGGAGGTAAAGTGATGGCATATTTATTCTTGGCAATCTCTATCATTGGTGAGTTGATCGGTACATCGATGCTTAAGGCATCACAAGGTTTTACTAAACTATATCCCACTCTATTCACGATTGTTGCCTTTGTAACCTCGTTCTATTTTATCTCACTTGCTCTTAAAACACTTCCCTTAAACATGACTTACGCGATCTGGTCAGGAGTAGGAGCAGTAGCAACGGCGCTTATTTCTGTATTGATTTGGAAAGAAAAAATAAACACAGGAAGCGTCGTCGGAATCGCATTGATTGTTATTGGAGTAGTGGTATTAAACTTATTCGGTGCTGGACACGGAGAAGAAAAGGGTGCGACAGAATCTGCAAGCTCAATTGTACAGAATAAGTGAAGCACCAATCGGTTGGCTGTTCTTAACTAACAGAGGATTTATATTGATGCTTATGGAGTTTGGCGGTAGTTAACGCATCTTACTTCGAAAAACAAAGGTAAGGCTGGTGCAACCAGTCAAAAAGGATTAATCTCCCATAAGTGCTACCCATATTGGGTGCGACAGTCTGTGATGCACCGTGATGGTTGGAGTCAGACTAACGGTTGGGCTCTAATGGCACCATAGTTAATAGACCTTCTTCTCCCAGCCACAGTAGAAGTATTGACAGATTTTATCCATTTTCATCCTCTGTGATGCAAAGTTCTAATCCATGATAGCATGATTGAGATAAAGACAAGGGATAGGGTACTTATTTTGAAAACGGAATTAGATTTGTTTAAGTTCAAGCAATTTGAATCAGAGATTATCTTACTAACCATAGGATGGTATTTAAAATACAGCCTCAGTTATCGTAATCTAGTAGAAATGATGGAAGAACGAGGACTACATATGGCTCATACAACCATTATGCGATGGGCTCATCAGTTTGGACCGGAACTAGACAAGCGAATTCGTCCCTATTTGAAGTCGACTAACGATTCATTCCGTACGGATGAGACCTATATTAAAGTTAAAGGACAATGGAAATATCTTTACAGAGCCGTGGATTCAAGCGGCAGCACGCTTGATTTCATACTATCTGAAAATCGAGACATTCACGCCGCTAAACGATTTTCAAGAAAGCAATGGCATCACCGCACAATCAATCGCCTCGCGTAATCACCGTTGATAAAAATCCCGCGTACCCTGCCACAGTCCAGCAACTAAAGGACGAAAAAGCTATGAAACAAGAAACATTGCTGCGACAACAGAAGTATCTTAACAATATAATTGAACAAGATCAAGAAAACCATCGCGGGAATCGAAGTCATGCACATGATAAAGAAAGGGCAGGTCGAATATAAGCATTCGACTGCTCTTTCTGATGTGTGCGCCCGGCATGGGCGATAACTCGGTGGTGAAAGTCCACTACAGGCTTGGCAGTAGGAACTGTTAGCTGAAGGCAAGGGTGTCGGTCGTGAGGCCGAATCTGAAGGAAGCCAGAGGCAAACCCTCGGTCTGACGAACAGAAATCACATAATAAGGCATGGTGAGACGGATGAGCTTGCATACCAAAGCAAAGTCCAATACTGCCCGAATCTCATCATGTAGATGTGGCAGATGGATGAGGGGAAAGTTATCGCTCTTACCCGGGGAGGTCTCACAGACATGAAGTAGGAAAAAAAATCCGAAACATGGAGTAAAGCTTGCTGTGAGAAGTCAGCAGATGCCATAGTACGCGAGCCGCGTCAGCGGCAAGCGGAAGGGCTGAACAATCGTAAGTCTCGAGTACAGACTGGAAGGAGAATCGATGCGATGAAAGCAGAATACCGAAAGGACTGCCGGCAAAGAGATAGCGTGGAACGCGAAGGGTATGCAGGAGTGCGGAGCATCGAAGCTCGGGAAGGAAGAGAAAGAGACGGTGCAAAGGATCTGATGGAACGCATCCTGAACAGAGACAATCTGAACCGGGCGTACAAGCAGGTCAAACGCAACCACGGAG
>NZ_MRTH01000115.1 GCF_001956045.1 Paenibacillus sp. FSL H7-0331
TATAGATTCGACAAAGACCATTTATTTCCATGCCAACAACAAAGGTTTATGAGTAATTGTTAGACAGTCTGACGTGCCAGTTTCCCGGCATCCGGCGTTTCCTCTAACTGAATTTACTAAATCATAAGTTCCTCGTTACTCAAGGATATTGACGATTTGTCATCCTAGTAGCTTAGTATTAGCAACCACGACATTTACCCTAAATTTGACCGGCGGATTAGGATCGATGGCTAGAAGGAATTGTTCAACTTCAGGAAGCGCCTTCTGTCTCCAAATGATTGCCCATGGGGTATAGAACTCTTGAAGACTTGTATTCGGCAATTGTTTTACCGCATCAAGCGCAACCTGCAGTCCGGCAATGTCTACATTATTTTCTGGTAATGTCCGTTGTCCATTGATTTTTTGGCCCAGATACTCTAATTTGCTGTATTGGTCAACAACGGCCTTAGCTTTGGCTTAGAATTTATTATAGTCTTCTTTCGTCCACCAGTTGCCCCGATATCCAATCCCATCAAATTTGACGCCATTTGAATCAAGAGTGCACCTAGTCAGGACTGCTGGGCGGCGTGTTGGCTACGAGACGAGGAGCGCGCTCGTCGACCGCACGGATGAATCAGCCGACTGATCGTGACACGCTTTGGGAGCTATCGCGTCGCTTTTCACGGCGGAGGATGATCGGAACCGTGATGACTGCAGCGATCACCAACAACGGAGCTAGTAAACCAGCGATGGGTAACGCCGACGCGCCATTCGCTGAGAAAACGCTAAAGTCCCAGAGTCCGTGCAGGAGCATGGAGGCCACGAGCGATCCGGTAGACCGCCGGGCGAGGTAGAAGATCGAACCGAGGCCAAATGCCATCACTACCTGGAACAGCGCACCCGCCCCTAGGCCCAGGAACATACCCGGCAGGTGGAAGACTGCGAACATCGCTGTTGAGAGCAGCCAGACTCCAGTTTCACCGAATCGGCTGCGCAGAGCGACTATCAATTGACCTCGGTGGATCATCTCCTCATTGAAGCCGACCATGATGCTGCCGACGATGAGATACAGCCACATGAGGGGCGTGACACGGGTGAAATCGCCGGTCAGCATGTTCACGATCGCGATGACCGTCATGATGATCGGGAGAGTCATCGTCCATCGAGAAAGACTCCGCCTTTCAACCAGGGCGGGGCGCCACCATCCGTAAATCGTGACTATTGTGAAGGTCAGCACAGCACCGCCGGACAGCGGTGCTACGTACCAGAGAAGAAGGGTCTGCTCACTCTCTCCTACTCGCGGGTAGTCGACGCCGTTGATCACGAAGATAGCGTAGAAGACTGCGATGTAGAGGAAATATGCGAGAACACCCCATCGTACGCGGGGACGAACTCGAAGGGCGGGATCCAAAGATTTTTGCAGCATGTCCCTTTTGTTTGACATCATAAACACTCCCACTAAAATTAATATTTTCTTTCATTTTCACTTGTTTTCTTAAGATTTCAACATCGACTACTTCTTTAGTTTGAATTAAGCAGCTATCTGTAAGTGGCACTGACGAATCGGTCCTAATACAGCTGTTGCATTGTAACGAATTTGCTTTGTCCCCAATGTGTAGAGCACTCGAATAAGTTTCCTATATAAGGCGACATGGGATTGTTTCTTTTTCAGCGGATTATGGCTCCGCTTGGTGAAATATTGATGCAATGCTTTGAACGCTGCTTTATTGGCTACCATAGGCATCACCTCGTGGAATAATAGCGCTCGCAATCTGGATCGTCCACGTTTTGTGATCGTTGATTTACTTTCTTCTTAACAGAACTATTCTCTTTGAGATTAAAGCCTGCAAGCCTGTTGATCTGCTTGCTATGCTCATAACCTTGCAGATCACCAACTTCAGCTAGAAATCCAGCTAATGTGACGATTGCAACGCAAGGGATGGTTAGCACTTCTTCAGTACCTGGAATGATTTCTAGGAGTTGCTCTACCTGCGTCATCATATCTTGGAGTTGGCGGTTGAACATGTCATACTGCTCAGGCAATGCCTTGAGCTCCAATCTAGCCCCCATTAGCCCTTCTTTGCAATCACTCAAGCACATGTGCACTGGGAGCAAACGGATCCTCGCCTGCAGGAACTTCTGCAAACACCATTTCCGGAAAAGTCGTATTAAGTTCCATGATCACCTCAGGTTGTGGCTGTTGCAAAAGCACTCTGCAGCGTTTACGGCTTTGTTCATTGATTCCATCAATAGCTAGCTTTAACCGTTGAGTCTTCCAAATGGGTGTAGTCCGTATTAAGCATGTCCGTCATATCCCAAGACATCCCTCCTCGCATAATGCTACCCCTTCTACTTGAAAGACCTATGCATCAGGATCCTCTAGCTCGCCCTCAAAGAAAATTTCTCGTGCTGCCAATTTGAACGGACAAGCCTGTATCTGCTGCCTCAACAGAAGAAACTACTGACGTAAACAAGCATAAGCTAAGCAATGATGCGTTAGGTTTTTTCATTTGTATATAAACTCCTTCTCGTGAAATGATAAAATGATAAGACAGAAATTAGATAATGACTGCCGTTCCGCTGACAGCAACCATTAGCATACCTTGACGGACTACTTCGTAATTGACATCAACACCGATAATGGCATTGGCTCCCATTTGCGAAGCTTCCTGTGTCATTTCTTTAAAGGCTTCGTCTCTTGCCTCTATTAGCTTGGTTTCGTAGGCTTTCGAACGCCCGCCGACAAGATCAGTAAATGAAGCAAGAATATCTCTTCCGACATTAGCGGCCATAATAACTTCACCAGTTGCAATGCCGACATACTGCTTAACCGGTGAACCTTCAACGAGCGCTGTTGTTGTTACGATCATGCGTTCTCCTCCTCGTAAATTTTATTATCTCTGTGCTAATTTTATTCAACCACTAAGCGCAACAACAGTCTCGTTGAGCTGGCAAACGCGAAA
>NZ_MRTH01000116.1 GCF_001956045.1 Paenibacillus sp. FSL H7-0331
CCTTACATCATATTCGAATCATCCGGCAGCCACAAGGCGAAACGGCTACGTCGTCCTTTGGCGGCGGGGCGTATTTCGTACCAAGAAGTATAGAGGATTGTCCTCATGTTCATGTCTGGTTAAGCTATTGTTATCCGTTAGTTCAATGGATTGATGCCATAGCAAAACTGTCCGCACGAACCAGTTCCGTGCGTTGTTCCTCGTCCGGATCGCTAATGACGGAACAGCAGTAACACATGAAATATCCCGGACTCCCCAGAGCTCCTCCCCTCGCTGCTGATCATTATCGGACTATATTCTTGTGAAAGGTTTCAGTTCGCCGAACCCAAACACGCCATGGTTTACTGTAAGTTAATTTTATTAAAAGCAACGATAATATTAAGGAAACAAGTGGAATAATCGTAAACCCAGATAATGATAATATTAGTATTTGGCCTTCAAAATCGACTCTTCTCTCCAAGTAAGATCCTAAACAATATACTATGAGAAACCATATATTTAAAGCTATTGTTAGAAAAGAAATTGTTTTCATTGTTCTATTGTATAACAGTCATTTACACCTCCGTAAATTATTTATGCCGACTATTTCTAAACAGGAAAGTCTCCAAATTGTTGCATACTATTAAAATAATCACTTGGAAAATTTCCTCCAAACCAAGATAAGAAACCAAAATCTACTCCTGATAAGACTCCTTGACAAACATTTGAACAAGTATTGCCCCCACTATATTGAGGTGCTTGTTGGAATATCGACATTGCTCTTTCCATCATACTACTCTTTTGTCCTGAACGTTTTAATTAAATTTTTTAACCCCTTTTGTTTGTTTGCTTGTTGTCTATTTTTGTGATTTATCTTCCATTTTTAGGGAAATGGAGAACTTTTTTCCCGTAGCGCTTACCACCGCAGTTTAGTCCAATGGAATTATGTTTACTCCGTCGGGAATGTAACAAGGTTCTTGTCATTTATAGGAAATGTAATAAGGTTCTTGACATCAACCGATGACAAGAACCTTATTACATAACTAATAAAAACCGCAATTTAAGCGACTTTCAATGCAATAATGTTGTTGACTTCCGACAGATGATGTTTTCGTTAGATGATGACAAGAACATTGTCCGATAACTAACAAGAACATTGACCGATTAGCGCGCGCGCCTCTCAACAGCGTCATCGAAGCCCAGAATAAACCGCGCGTCCTCCATCAACTCGCATTTAGGAATGATCACGATCAGTCATCCGTTTCATCCCCTACAAGGACAAATCTTCGCCCTGCTTAGTATTAGAGAAGTGAATGGATTACTCCGGTACTCTTTACAAACAGATACCGGTGTCGTTTGCGTCCTGAAATTGCGTCCCTGAAATTTTCCGAGAAAATAGGTATTTGGACTGAGCCGATTTAAAAAAACGCGTCAGCCTGGGACATGAAATAAAGCCTTATTTATGACAAGGTTCACCGCGCTTCTGTAACGGCAAGTTTGAAAAATAATATCCCTTTTGTCCATACTCTTAAATTATTTTTGAATACTGTAATGTTAGATTCTATCAAAGAAGGGTTGCGGAGCGATGACATCTTTAGAACCGATAAAATATTTGGAGACGCTGTCTGGAAAAGCCGCACATTTGTTGTCATTTAATGATGGAAACCGTTATGCGGTGAAATGTAAAAACAATTTCCACGGAACAAGGGAACTGGTAAACGAATTCGTGATCGCCAGATTAGCCCAACACCTTTCTTTGCCTGTGGTGCCATTTAAATTAGTGAATATGACAGAGCGGCACATACAATATATACCAAAAAAATTTTCTTCCAAATACAATCCAGGTACACAATTTGCGAGCCTATTTATAGACAATTGCAGAGGCCTCTCGAAGGAACCTCCTCATCCGACTAAAATGGATATCAAAAATAACCAGGTATTGGCCGGAATTTTCGTATTCGACCATTGGGTGCATAACTCTGACCGTACAAAAAGCAACATTCTTTTGGAGCGGCTACCAGAAGGCAGATATGATATTCATATGATCGATCACGGTAAATGTTTTCCGGGAGGATATAAATGGAACAAAGCAACATTGCAAAAGCGCGGTAAGTTTAAAAAGGATTCTATCGTTCATATTTGGACTGTGGGCATGCTTGAAGATCCATCGATACTCTTTTCATATATTGAACAGATCCTTGTTTTACCGGAAACCCTTATTGAAGAAGTGATTCGGGAAATTCCTGAGGATTGGGGTGTGCCGATTCAAGACAAGGAGGCCCTTGTTAATTATCTCAAAGTACAGAAAAAAACTTTTGCCGATTCGGTGTATCAATTTGCGAAAAAATATGGAAGGGGTTTAATTTTTTGACGGTGGCGTTACCACGCTAAACTCCCTTTTACTGCGTCAATGCAGCGCCTGCGCTAATGATGTTGTTTGAATGGTGCAAGGGGTTAACACTTCCACCGCTCGACTATAGTTGAAATTTGAAGCTATCAGATACAGATGTCTGTTCCAGTATATGGTATTATTTGATGAAAGAATGTTATTATTAGGTAATATTTTAAACTTATCATGTTCATTAAAAATGGTGGTTAGTGCTCGGATACATTACGGTGACCGTATCACAAAGGGATCGATGATAAATAGTCGTTTCACCACGCTCTACTGCCCGTCCCTTGAGAAAAGGCAACCAATATACCTGGGCTGGCTGCCTTTTCATGTTGGTTATTGAACTCTCGGTAACAATAGGTAAGCATTTGATATCATCTCCAGCTTTTCCCCTACTCCACACCGGACGTCAGACTGTCTAACAACTGAATGCTGAGCACTCTTTAAACCGCGAATTCATGCTATTTTGCTCAAATAAACGTCA
>NZ_MRTH01000117.1 GCF_001956045.1 Paenibacillus sp. FSL H7-0331
AAGAATGGTTTCTTTTTGTTTGACGAAATTGCAACGAGGGTGCCCCTCGCCATTTTCATGGCTTTTGGGACACCCTCTTCATATTATAAAAAGTATTAAATGAATAAAATAATTGCAAGAAGGTGAGCAGAATGTCAGGTTATATAAAAAAAGAGCAACTTCATGAAGAGGTAGTCGAAATTTTAAATAGTATTCATGAAAAACAAGATATATCTGAGAAAGGACAAAATAATGGATATGCTGGATTAGACAACACAGCTAAGATTCCAACAAACCAACTACCTGATTCCATTCTTGGACAAGTAGAGTACATCGGAACATGGAATGCCACTACCAACATGCCTACACTTCCAAATGCAGGCACAGCAAAAGGTCATTACTATGTTGTGGACACTGGTGGGACTTACAACAGCATCGATTTCAAAGTTGGAGATTGGGTTATTAGCAACGGCGTGGAGTGGCAGAAGGTTGATAATACAGATGCTGTACCGACTGTTTTTGGCAGAATAGGGAATATTGTGGCAGCATCTGGTGATTATGCAGCAGAGCAGATCTCATTGAATAGCACAAACTTTAGCTCGAATAACGTTAAGGGCGGTATGGACGAGCTTTTTCAATCTGTCAGCCGATCTGCTTCTGTTGTGGTTGCAGCTAGTAATAGCAGCCCAAAATCGAAATTATCAGCGGATTATGTTTGTACTGGAACAAGTGACGAAGTTACGATACAGGCGGCGTTAGATAGTATCACCTCTGGTAAAGTTTTACTTCTGGAGGGCACATATAATACAGGACTTAATGGGGTACGCCTGGATTCCTCAAAGACATTAGAGGGTATGGGGGACAGTACTATATTACAAGCGGCTGCTTCTGGAAACAGAGTTGTTTACTGCAATTCCGGTGCTACTTATATGACTCTTTGTAATCTTTATGTAAAAGGACTAAACGGACAAGTTATCGGCGTAAAGCTAGATAGTGCAGATCGAGTTACGATACGAAATGTGCGCGCAGAAGGTTTTTATAACATAGGCATAAGTGCCTACAATTCTACAAATTGTATTATCACTGGATGCTTCGTGCGTAGTATCGGTGGTTATGACGGGACAACGCGCGCCTACGAACCAACGGGTATCGTTGCTTCGTCTTACGCCATCATTAACACGAATCAAGTATCCAACATATTTAATCAGCAATATGCTGGAAGCGGTATTTACCTGATGGGGCTTTCTAGTATTGTATCTGGCAATATAGTACAAGGAGTTAATGACGCTGGCTTTGGACAAGACTGTATTGGGATACGCGTAACAGGAACAAGTCATGCAGTTACTAGTAACTCTATTAGTAACCACGGAACTATAGGGATCGATATTTCAGGAGGAGCGGGTACTTTTAGCAATAATATACAAATGAACATTATACGTAAAGGAACAAAATCACCGTCTGCCGCTATCAGAATTGGGACGGGGACAAGTTTCAATTTAGTAACTAATAATGACCTAAGTAATGGGGGCACTACTGCTGTAGTTGACTCTGGTACAAGTACAATAACTACTGCCGGAAATAGAAGCTAAGTGCAAATTTACAAGTCTTACTCAACGTTGATGTTGAGTAAGACAAGATAAACTGGGATCACAACACACGTATGGCTTTGACTATCAAGCTCAAACTAATCTTAATGAATGATGGGTACTATTTTAAGTGAAATTGTTACGGAATCGTTATCATGGAAAGCAAATGGTGTTCCTGCTATTCATAGAATTAATCAATTTAAACAATTGTTTGCTGACGGATTAATATGGAGAATACGAAAATACAAGAGTATTGGATTTTCAAAGAACAAGTAAATGCAGCAGAGACAATTGAAGATATTGAATCAATCAGTTGGGACATTAAATAAATTATAGAATAGGAGTGTATATTTGTGCACTCTTTTTTTGTTGTATAAATTGAAAGTGGGTGATATTTCTTGTCTCAAGAGTTAAAAGAAACATTTATGGACGTTTGGATTTATTTATACAAAGCTGCTATTTATGTAAAACCATTATGGGCGTTTTTCACTTCAATTCTCTATTATGTACTGTTCCCAGATGAAACATTCATCCCAGCAACTATTGCACTTATCAGTGTTTTAGTCATCGATATTTTAGCTAAGTATTACTCAATTGGAGTTTTGAATGGTGGGATCATCAATTCCATTCGAACAGGTAAAATAACATCTGAGTCATTGTGGAGAGGAACAAAACGCAAAATAATCAGCATTCTTATTGTGATGATTTTATGTGGATTATCTTATCGACTGACCGACTTTACTATTGTATCTACAATATTTCAAACATTTTGTTTCTCAATCCTTTTCTGGCGTGAAGCACAGAGTACTATTGAGAATTTACTGGATGCAGGACATGATGACCTAAAATGGATGTTATTTTTCATTAAGAAGAAGAAGAAAGAAGTCATGGATGCTAATGGTATAAATGAAAGTGATGACAATCATTAAAATGAAAAATACAAATGGAGGATTTTGATTTATGGATATTTCAGGGGTAACAACAGATATTGCGTCATTGGCAGTTATCGTTGCATCGTATGTGGGCATAGCAAAAACGATTGGACTAAATGCAAAGTATAGTCCTTTGTTGGCAATTGTATGGTCAACTATTTTCGTATTGGTACCAAATGACATTCAATTAAAAATGGTTGTGATTAGTATGATAGCTGACCCTGCCCCGAATAGATAGACACATAGAAAACCTCTATAATAAAAGTGGAGGGATATACTATGGGGCAACGGAAG
>NZ_MRTH01000118.1 GCF_001956045.1 Paenibacillus sp. FSL H7-0331
GTCGCTGGCTAGCATCTAGGACCCATAAACATCATACCAAGGAGCCTTTTTGTTTCTCAACTCTCGTATTTCTTCATTATAGGAATGCTGCCCGTTCGTATAGCTTAATGAGGCTGCCGATCAATTTCACGGCAGCCTCATTTTGTAGTTTGTTGAACTAACGTTATCCGTTAGTTCAATCCCCATCTGCTAATAATCATCAAGCTATTCCTCTGTAATCTGTTTGAGTACCTTGGCTGGATTTCCTGCGACTATTGTGTTTGCTGGCACATCTTTTGTTACTATTGAACCGACTGAATTATCACCAATTGAAACCCCGGGCAGAATTGCACAATGCCCACCAATCCAAACATTATTTCCAATCGTAATGGGGATGCCGTAACCAGATTTATTTCGGTCCTTGGGTCCAATATTATGACCAGCCGTGTAGATCCCGACATTCGGTGCTATCATGCAATCATCACCGATACGGACTTCTGCCATATCCAATATGGTGCAATTATAACCGACATAGAAATTACGTCCAACATGAATGTTGTAACCCAAATCACAATGAAAATTATGCTCGATGCTAATGCCTTCACTTACGCTGCCAAACAGTTCTCGAATCAACCGTTCTTTCTCTTGTCCATTCTCGGGATCGCAGTCATTAAGGCCTTCACAAGCCTTTGTGCTCGCATGCTTTTCGCTCCTAGTTCATTCGTTCCCCGTTCGTAATAGACCTTTTCTTTTTTTTCTGACATGGTTTCCTCCAGGCAAAATGGTTTTTCTAAGTATATACTAACCGGTATTAGCAATGGAACTGCTGCTCGTTACCTCAATGAAACAGGGAGCAGCACCGCGGCGGTCTGCTCCCTGTTTTGGTTTAACTATCGTTCGTCGTTAGCGCGTTCCGCACTGAACAACTCTAGTTTGGCATACATATCTTCCAAAATAAAACGAACGTCGATATCTCGATATACCCTGATTCGCCTCTCCTCTTGATGATGGACATAGGTCAAGTCCGGGGATATCCGAGGTGCCGGCTTTAAATCATAATCAAATGGTTGATCGTGCATAAGCAATCCTACCGCTGGAGAATCTCCCAGAGTCCATACTTCACCTCTAGGCCAACACAGATTATTTGCCCATTTTTGATTAATTTCCAGCAACTGATCATACAAATATCGACCAATGGCGCCGCAAGGTTCTACTCTTTGTTTTAATTCCGTGAGGCTGACCCGCATCTTGCTGTACACGTTTCTAGGAATTTGCCATAGCGGCATCGGAGAGCTGAACACGACGTTCGCTGCGTGGATGTCGTTCGCTAGGTTGAATTCTTCTCCACCATCCGGCCAAGTTCCTCCTCCGATCCATACAGCTGTCAAACGATCGGCAATCCCTGGATTCATGAGGTAAGCCGAAGCCAGATCCGTGATGGCTCCTAGGAAAATCACGAATAAAGGTCTCTGATCGTCTGACATGGCTTCTCGCACGATAAGCTCAGCGCCCTCAGATAAGGCTGGCGTCCATTCGTCCTGCATTGCACATTCAGCCCCATGAAAAACAGAATACTCTCCCGATAGACCCATGATATCCAGTAAATGCTTGATTTCCTTCACACTGTCTAACATTGAGGTTTTACTTCTCTCACTTCCGAAGTGGGCACCAATCAGGCCTTTGATGACAAACTGAGAAGTTAACAGCGAATGAACAATAGCATATTGGTCGTCCGCTTCATTCTTAGCATCGCTGTTAACGATTAAACGGATTTTTTTGGCATCCGGCACATCGATTGCAAGTTTCATTAGTTGCACCTCTCCTGTTAAAATCCCGGACCTCCCGTCCAAATTTACATATCCTGAACAATTTGGTGATTAGGAGAATGTGGGAACTTCATTAAGTTCACTAATATTATAAGCCTAGGGGTAACATCAATAAATTGGGCATTTTTAAGTTTATACAAGGTCATTTATAAGAATAATGAAGACAATTCTAAAAGGAGTGGTAAAGTACTTTAAACGATCGGCATATTGTATGTAATTTTCTCTGTTTGCTATCAAACTACCTGATCAGCCTCGTAGTAAGTTACTAAATCCTCCCCTTAGCTTAATCAATTGTCAACCAAGGTTCAGTCCTCCAGATAGACTTCCTGGCAACAAAAATTGTGTTTGCATTAATGCTAATGAACATTTCAGTAGGGCAATCCTTATATGTATGAGACAAAAATTCAGGCAGAATGGCTGCATCAAATTCCCATATGCCTTGTTTTTCCCCAGATATTAATGCCTCCCAAGGTCTTCCATCTGAAACTTCGTTTGTGAAAAACACTCCGCTTACTGTAAACTCTTTTGAGAACTTTTCCATCATTGCCCATACGAGGGGTTTGTGTTCATCTTTTATCTGTCTAATTCGATTTTCAATTTCTACTGTCAAGAACAGTAAACTAACTTCTATCCAAGTGTCTTGGAGTTTTTTTATTTCCTGTGGGGTCCATCCCGTCATATATGGTCGAATATGGAGTTGGTACCCACCATTATTAAATAACTGTTCTTCCGCGTCACCACCAACCAACAGAGTGTGTAAGAGTTCCCATTCCTGATCAGTTGTGAAGTATTTAGAATCAAGTCCCAGAGAGTTTAGCACTTCTGCAAATTGCTTAACAACGTCCTTGAAATTTCCCGGGTTACTTTTGATATAAGTTTGTATTTGAGAATATTCGGACATTAAACCACCTCTTGTCTGGTTACTAGTACCCCATCATTATAAGTGCTGCCCGATAG
>NZ_MRTH01000119.1 GCF_001956045.1 Paenibacillus sp. FSL H7-0331
AAATTGAACGGAATATCGCCTTTTTGATTTGAAGCATGCCTTCAATTAATTAAAAGCGCAAGTTTTTCAGTGGCCTCGATGAATTCAGAAGTCATCTTCTAGCTGCTTAAGGCTTCAATACCATTTTTCAACACTGTCCATAAATGAGGTTACAGTTCAAGGGTTAGTCGCATTGTTGTCTAAATTATTCTCTGTTACGATCAAAATATTCGTCTAAAAAGCCTGCATTTGTTACACTCGGTTCACTTTCTAGCCATGTTCACAACAGAATTGACATACAATTTGTCATCACTACCTTTGTAAATTAATGACTTATCGAAACCTAACTTTTCAGCGACTTGGTCAAGCGAAGTAATAATTGCGTTGTTATTTAAACCAAATGCAAAAGCCTCATCTAAATTATCAAAATGCTGACCTAAGTATCGCCCTTCATTATTATTATAGAAATCCATTAAAGTAGCGACTTGTACACTTAGTGTTGCCTTTCCATTTGAGGTGCTTAATATTTTGTAATTCTCTGTCGCTAAAAACTCATGATTGGCCGTTATCGCTTCTGCTGCTTGAACGCCCTAAGCACTTGAAATCTTAAAAATCCAACCAAAATGTCTGTATGCATCAGATTCGTTATCCCAAGTAACTAATGTTCCCTTATAATATTGTGGGTTATGAGCAGTTGCATAACCACTAGCTTTACTTCTCATTATACCACCTGCGAATAGACCATAGGTCGCAATAGTCTCTGCTCGGTCACTATTGTAACCAAGTCTCCCCAACTGGGATTGATTTGAATAGAACTCTTTTAGTGAAAAATCATGTCCCGTTGGGTCAATGTATATCAAAGGATTGTTACCTCCGTACGTATAAAGATTCAACGTCAGCGGATTCGTAATATCCCCTTCATACGTATCCTTATTAATAAACCGCTATCCTGAATTAACAAAGGTAGCAACCAACATTCCAGCTACCACCTATTACATCGTCTCGCTTATTTTTTCGCGGCAGAAGAATTAAAGCCAAATAAACCACAACACAATAGTTAGTGGCATTGTCGTTAATCTCACTCATTTATTTTTAGATATGCTGTTCCCCACTCTTTAAATTTAGACCATATATTTACATCAAATACAGATTCAACATTCAATTTATAATGAGCAGCTAAATTAAACCATTCAGAATAATTAAAATTTTCAGGGTATTGAGAGACATTAGTAAACTCTATGATTAACCCTTCAAAAGCCATCTCATATTCACCATGTTCAAAATAATGCTTTACTTGTATTAATCCTTCAAGTGGTATGACCTTCTCAGATGAATTTATATAGCCTGCTAACAGATTTTCTGCCTTATCAATGATTCTCTATCCCCTTATGGCGACAAATGATTTTTGAAGTTTCATTTTGATATGTCTAATAACTCCCATTTAGTATCCCGCTCATCGTCATCAGTTGGTTTCCTAACGTTTTGTTTATATATTTCTTCACATGCACCAAACTCAATATAATTCCTCTGTCCTTGCCTTAACGATACTTCATTTGCACCACCTTCATAATCAGGGTCATGAAATTGTACGTAATCATCATGCCAAAAGCATATTTCACAAATTAAATCAGTCCCAGGTGGCTGTTCGTCTAAAGTCTTATAACCACAACATGGGCAAGTATACATCATCATCTTCCTCTCATCAATTGGATTGTCTTCTACTTGGATTATCCCTCCTATGTGATAGAATAAAAATAAAAGATAAGGAGTTTGACCAATGAACCAAATAAAGAAAAAGGCATATAAATTGCTTATCTATCAAGCATTACTAGATATAAAAAAACAGTGGAAATTTCAATGAGGAAAAATTTAACATAAATATCCAAATTGCTCATGCATTCCATAATCTTGCAGAGTTTATAGCCTTAGATTTTGAAGGGTTCGATGAGGAAAACTTTTGGAGTAGAATTGACTCATTAGAGAATCAATTTGGAATACATCATTACAGAAAACTATTCGATGACACAGTTAAAAAGTGTTAAAAGCGAAGGATTATATGTATGATAATTAAAATGATAATCCTATTTCCGAGCAACTATGTTATCCATGTAATCCAACGCTTCATTAAGATTATTAAATGCTTCATCATGACCACTAAAATCTAAACCATTTATTTCTCTTCTAGTCGATATCCCTACTCCATCTTTAGGTGTGACTTGTATCTCAAAGTAATTTGATTTGCCATCATTCATACTTATCCAGACAGCCACACCATACTTATCAAAATACAAATTCCAGTGTGGATACCTCCTGGTTAATATCGCCTTAATTTCATCGATATCCATGCTATCCTCCATGATTAATTGGATTCCTCACATCTATCAAATATATTTTCAAAATCACCCTCATTTATTAGATGCCTAATCACTTCTTCAATACGGTTACGACTACATTCATCTATTAGGGGCATGTCACTTCCCCAAAAATACTTACCACGTAAACACTCACCAGTACTTCTGTTCTTTTCAGTCAGTGTTTGTATGTTCTTGTATGTGAAAAATGATGCCACCCATCTAGATCCATCTTCAAATGTAACTATCACATCTGTGTTATCATCATATATATCCCATTCACCATCTGCCCAGTTTTCCGCTTCAATCCACATGGTATGACCTTGCCCTGAAAAAGTAGACACGTAGAAAGCCTCAGTGAACCCAATTAGCCTAACTTTCTCCGACCAGGAATGGC
>NZ_MRTH01000011.1 GCF_001956045.1 Paenibacillus sp. FSL H7-0331
ATCTTCATCGCCACCTCGGGGTTTTTTATATAATTACCCCATTTGGCGACTTGTTAATTTCTTAGTTGCGTTCTATATAGACTGGAGTTGTTGATCTAATGTGGTTTTTCAATTATTAATTTGGCAGCCTTCGCAAAATAAGTTTTAGACGCCCATGCCGCTAACGCGGCACCATCAGATGATGAAAATGGACGTTTGCGATATAATTGACTTACGGCTGGCGAAGGGAGGTCGGCAGTCAATGGTGCCTCGAGCCCGAGTTTTAGACTGACCTCAACGACCAGGTGCACCACAGAATGTTGCTCCATTTCGGAAGCACGCAGGATAGAATAACCATATGCGGTTATTGCACCAGCCCCTTCAATTTGACATGCCGTAAGGAGAGTGTCTTGGATGGACGTCGTTTACAGTCATGTATGCGGGCTTGACGTTCACAAAAAGAACATCGTTGCCTGCGCCATCACACCGAAAGGCAAAGAAATCCGTACGTTTGAAACCATGACCGATGATTTGATCCTTCTCGCCGACTGGATCAAAGACAGAGGTTGCTCTCACGCTGCCATGGAAAGCACAGGAGTCTACTGGAAGCCCATTTAAAATCTACTAGAGCTCGAAGGCATTGAAGCTCTAGTGGTGAACGCTCAGCACATCAAGAATGTTCCTGGACGTAAGACGGATGTGAAAGATGCGGAATGGATTGCCGGGTTACTGCGCCATGGCCTTTTGAAAGGCAGTTACATCCCTAAACGAGAACAACGTGAATTAAGGGAATTGATCCGGTACCGCCGAAGCCTTATTGAAGAGCGTGCGCGAGAAGTAAGCCGCATTCAAAAAGTGCTGGAAGGGGCCAATATCAAGCTCTCGTCCGTTGCCAGCAATGTGCTGGGAAAGTCGGGACGCGCCATGATTGAAGCGATGATTGCTGGCGAAACGGATCCCGGCACCTTGTCCGAACTGGCGAAACGAAAGCTGAAAAGCAAGAAAGCGGATTTAAAACGTGCATGGAACGGCTTGATGGGTCCTCATCAGAAACTCATGCTGGGTGCCCAACTACGGCACATCGATTATTTAGATGAAGAAATGAGTAGGCTGGATGAAGAGATCAAGAAGCGCATGCTCCCTTTTGAGGAAGACTTGGAACTCCTTGACACCATTCCCGGTGTGGGAAGACGGACGGCAGAAACGATCGCGGCCGAAATTGGTCTGGATATGAATCAATACCCATCTGCCGCCCACTTGTGCTCATGGGCAGGACTGTGTCCGGGTCAGAATGAAAGCGCCGGAAAACGAATCTCGGGAAAAACACGCAAAGGGAATAAAAAGCTGCGGAGTACGCTCGTCGAAGCTGCAAAAGCTGCAGCTCGAACGAAGGGCACTTATCTATCCAGTCAATATCATCGAATTGCGGCACGCCGGGGAGCTAATCGAGCTACGGTTGCCGTAGCGCACAGCATTTTGTCTATGACCTACTACATCCTCAAGCGAAAGCAACCTTATATGGAACTGGGTCCCACCTACTATGAGGAAAGAAAACGTGACGTGATCATCAAGCAATCTATACGAAAGCTTGAGTCTTTAGGCGTCTCAGTAACGGTTGATATTGCCGTTTCCTAATTTTTTTGGAGTATTTTATTTAATCCTTTATCGGCAGCCCCGGCCATTTCGCTCTGGTTTGAGGGTCACTTTCCTATTGTCATTTTAAGATCTTTCGTTGAAGGATATTTTCAGGATAGACTGTTCCAATAAAGTAAGCAGCGGCGGACTAAGACGTGAAAATAAAGTCTTAGACTGCCGCTGCTGTTTCAGCCTGTTATTGAACTAACATTCCCCAGTTAGCGTAACGATTAGTTAATCGAACTCTCAGTTAACATTTGATTTCGACGGAAAGTGATTGTTCCTAATGTTAAGTCAACAGAAACTCTACTATTTCAGCCTTCAGCGTTTCGTGAAATTGCACGCGATCAAAGCCGGGCGGGTCTTGCGAGGGGGGAAAGGCTGGTGAAATCATCTCAGCTGGGAAAGGAGTCAGGAAGGAATAATGTCCGGCATTCTCCACCGTCCGATAGCGAATCATTTGCGGTTCAGCAACACTATTCATGATGATCTGCGCGTGAAAAGGAGGTGTGTAAGGGTCTTGCTCGGCATCCAACATGAGAATGGGGAGCCGAACGTTGCTTAATGCTCCCTCATTACGGAACCAAACGGACGCCGGGGCTAGCAAAATCAGGGACCGGATGCGTGAATCATAAGGAACATCGATCTGCTGCGGCTTCCCATCCGGGCTCTCAGTAGGGAAGGAGGTCGGGATGCCGCCAGCTGCTGCAAGCGCGGTGTAGCCCCCCATGGAATGCCCGATGACCGAATGGCCTCCCGGCTGGAGAAGCCCCTTAAACCTCTCATCTTCAAAAAACCAGTCGGCTGCCATGCGAAGGTGCCGGGGGCGATAGGTGAGGTTTTGGACAGTACCTTCCAAATTATTATCGTTGCGGTTATTGAATGGATGTTCGAGCAGGCCAACGATAAAGCCGCTGCGCGCCAAATGCCGAGCGAGCGACCGGTACACAAGCGGTGAACCGCCTGTACCGTGTGAAATGAGGACTAGCCTAAATTTTCCATCCAGCGGCGCTGCGTCTCTGGCCACCTCCAACGAGTACGGCCCTATCCTATCAGTCTGTTCCGGTGCATCTGTCGGATACATCACGATCATGGGAACGGTCACCCTCAATGCGTTGTCGGTAATTTGTACCTCGCAGCAACCTGCATATACTTCAACAATGTCTTCTATTTTGTTCATCTTGATCTCTTCCTCTCCTTGAGCTACATGCTCCTAATATGGCGAGCCAACGGGAATATATATGTCTAATACCGAATCCTCGTTCATCGGACCTAGATATCGATGGTCGTAACGCACAAACTCCGGGCAATTCGCACGAACGCTGCCTGACTGGGGTAACCACGTTTCATAAATGTACTGGAACGTATCGTTGAGTCTCGATAATGTCCCCTTATGAGTAAAAACCGCATAAGTTACCACTGGGAGCAGCTTAGCGACCATTCCCAAGGGAACTACACTCTCCTCGCTAGCCACCTCGACACAAGCGATATAAGTGATTTCCCATTGCCTACCTGTAAGTTCAATGACCGCATAAAATATGTCTTCCGTATCCGGCTTTCGCTCAATTTCAAACAAACGCTGCCTAAAGCTCCGCCATAGCTTTCCGACCTCGTCCGAATTGACACCCGGTATTGACATGCCGACCAGATTCAGCTTATTCAGGCAGACAAAAGCTGGCACGAGGGAGACGCTCTTATTCAAATGCTGTAGCCCCACTTCATCCAACGGAAGCTTCTCCATTGCCCGGAACAGCGTGTCCTTCATGTCCCTTTGCTTTCGAAATTGTCCAGGCGAGATGGAGAACATTTTCCAAAAGGCTCGGGTGAAGGATTCCTGAGACTCGAACCGGTACAAGATGGCAATATCTATGATCCTTTGGTTGGTATAAAATAAATCGTATGCTGCTTGTGTCAATCTCCGCTTGCGTATGTACTCCGAGACGGAGTTTCTCGTAACCGATAGGAAGATCCGGTGAAAATGGTACGGCGAATAGCCCGCAGCCTCCATAACCTTGGTGCTTAAGCTCTCATCGGTCAGATGATCCTCAATATAGGTAATGGCCTTGATTACCAAATCCTTATAATCCACTTTAATGCCTCCATATCGATATACTCACTTTACGACAGATGGAACGCTCTGTTTTGATATTTTTTGCGGAATTTTACTTTACTCAACAGCTAACACTACTTTCCAATCGTAGATAGTTTCCTGATCAGCCACACTCTTCGGTTCGCCAAAAGAGCGACCTCTGGCAATTGCTCAGTCTCGCTGGTTTTAAACAAATCTGCCCGTCCCTCGGTTAATGATGCATCGTTAGTCTAAGACTTTATTTTCCTGGTCTACATCTTTATTTTCTTAGTCTACAACTTTATTGAGTCTAATGTAGTGTAGTGCTTAGGAAAGAGTAAATAAGCCCATCACCGTAAATTGGAAGTTATTTAATTTCCAATTTGTAGGGTGTTGGGCTATCAATGTTCTATTAAAGGCTATTGGGAAGCGTTCGATGTTCTTGAGTCGCCTTTGCCATACGTTTGTAGGGATTGGGTTTTCTATGAGGACATACGAGGTCGAATTTCTTCATAAGCCTGCGGATTCTCTTCAGGTTGTAGATCACACCAAATTCGTTCTCAAGCGTCATCTTAATTGAACGAGAACCCTTTTTGAAGCCTTTCCTATGGAATGCTTTCTTGATCAGTTCTCCGGCTTTCACATCCGAAAGAGACCGCTCTTTGCGGGTATCAACAGCTTGTATGTAGTTATAGTATCCCGAGCGAGATACATGAAGTAAATCGCAAAGGTAACGAGTCGTGCGTCCTACACCCTGACCCACAGTCTCTTTAATCAGCTCAAATAACTTATTCTTACTTAGGTTCTTTCCCTTTGCTACCAGCAACCTTTCTTTCGAGTCTAGCTTTTTTAACAATTCCACCTGAGACTCAAGGAGTCTAATTCTTGCTTCCTGTCTTGCAATCACTTCATCCTGCGTTAGTTCACGCTTTAGGGGACGTCCAGAAGCTTCCTTGCGGGAGTCGGCTAGTCCAATGATCCGTCTTTTCCGTATGCTTTCTTCCAACGGTTTGCGCTTTGTTCAACTCGCTTCATTCCAATTACGCTGACATCAAATCCATTAGCTTCAAAGATTTCTTTAGGAGTCTTTCCTGACATGTAAAGGTCGATAAACAACTGCTTAAATTCATCGGCATAGATTATTGATTTCGTGCTTGCCTTGACAACGTATTTATTCGTTGATAAATGCTTTCGTTCTTTTTCGCTAAAGATTTTCTTAGACATGATGTAATCCCCTCCGGTGCTTACTCTAGTATACAAAAAAAGATACCCACAGTCTGAACACTTTTTCAAAGTGTCCAGACTATGGGTACCAGTGTACTAAAAGATTCCCGTTCTTCTCCTTTTTATTATTGGGTAGCCAAGTCCATACAGAAACACATCTGCGTTTGCTACTTTTCGGCTCCTCCGTGAGAGGGTTGTTTAGATGAGACAATTTTACAATTTTTTGAAAATACTTAAATAAGTGCTTTCGGTCTCTAAACGCCCCTATCTACTCGAATTATGAGAGCATATGATCTTTTAGTTCCGTAGCTAAACTCTTTGAGCCGCTCATACCTTTTAAATATTTTAATGGCCCGTTAATTGACCAGTCTATTTTGCTTATTTTCTTTATAGCCTTCGTAATTCCATTATAATCAAACTGTCTTTTACTTTCGGTAGTACATTTGGAAAGAACTTCAGAACCAGCAATTGAAAGTGCATCTAGACATACGATATGCGTTAATCGGTAACCACTGTAGTCTAGCCATTCATGTGAGAACGTCTCCTTAATATTGTTAAAGTACTGTAACGCCATTGTTAGCTTTTCTTCTTTAGAAAAGATAATGATTTTAGGATCTTTATTCAAAAGGTATAAAGTGCGATAGAGATTTTGTAGGGTCACGTGGCGTCCTTTATTTCTTTTTCCGATTATGCTACCAATATGGTAAAAGGGACTTTCTTGTCTAACTAAAAGTTCCGTTGCCATCCAACTAATATCGTCAGTATCTCTCCTTAAATATTTGCTAAGTGATGTTCCAATTCCTTTTGCTTTTGTGTTTATTGTGTCAAAAAGTCTAATTTCTTCATCTTCATCAAGGCAATGAAAAGCAAGAAAAGGAATAATAATCTCTGAATTTGTTTCTTGGATATAACGCTTTATGCCACCCAGACGATGTTGACCATCCATTAGTGAGGCTTTTCCTTTACAGATTAAACGTCCAAAAGCTGGCCTTTGTTTATCATAAACAGAAAACTCCCAATTGCCTCCTGCGTTTAGCAAAATCGGTGTAAATAAAGCGTCTTCACCTTTGGATAAGTATATTGCAAAATCACTACATCTTTTAGGATCGACTGGGCGTTGATATCCTTTAACCGAAGGGTCATCAAAAGGTTTAACATAGGTAAGATTCATAGAAATTGAAGCTGATAAATGACTTTGGTATGCTACTTTTCCGCGCATCTTGCATTGTATTACGTTTTCAATCACAATTTGGCTTGGAAGTGTGTTATTCATGCTGTATTCGCTCCTGTGATATAATTGGTTAAATCAATACTTTAGTACAGAGGATACCTTAGGAAATGGACGGATCAAAAGATCTAGTCGAAGGACTTGATCATCATCAAGATATTCTAATATTAGTCCTAAAGAAATAAATAAACTTATCACGTCTTGCATATCACTGGGGTAAGTTAACCCATTTTTTTCCAACCGTTCTTTAACTGACCGTTCTCTTGCATCAAACAAAAGGTATTGTTGTGATTCTTTGAGGTTAGAAAAGTCGGTTTCACAATGCTCAAAGTTCCAAAACCATTGGTGGTCATCTTTGCTGATGATATATTCAATTATTTCATTCTTAGAAAAATTCATTCCAATACAGTAACTAATCTGAGGTAGGGTAATCATATTAATAATTGGTAGCCAACCAGCCCAACCATTCTCACTAATACTACTAGGTACTACACAATGTCCAGATGGAATCATATTTAAATTAGACAATAATTTCACGGTGATTTTACCATGATTCATATTTGTTAGTTACCCTCCTCCCTTTGAAGATTGAACATGACTCAATAAAACAAATATACCACTTATAAGTTTATTTTACAACAAACAAGGAACACTTATAGTGTTATTATAAATTGACAACCGAGGTGTATTATGTCAAACCTAAAGGTTATTATTGGTGAAAAAATTAGAGATCAAAGAAAAATTAAGGGGCTTACTCAGAAGGAATTAAGCCAAAAGGCCAATGTTCAACATACATATTTGGGGGATGTTGAAAGGGGAGTTCGAAATATCTCTATAGAATCCTTGGAAAAAATAATGGAAGCTTTAAGCATTGAGCCAACAGATTTATTCGAATACAAGGCCATCGAATATAAAGATTCAAGCAGCGAGTTTGATTTAATTATTAAAGATCATGTAGAGTTGTTAAAAACAAAACACATTGAAGATGTAAAAATGATTAATCAAATTACAAAAGAGATATTCAAATCGATTGAGATGAAAAGAATTAAGTAAATACGTTGTACTTATCAGAAAAGCCTCGCAAAATCTCTTAGTTGTTTCATTATCTTAATGGTTAGCGATACATTGGTTATCCAAGTAAGTTAAACGGCCGAAAAAGGAACTAGTCGTTTGCCGTTGATGATATGGATCTTTTAGAACATGAATATAGTTTAAGATGTATAAAAGCGATTGATAGGAGTCCATTCTCTCCCCCCAAGTTGTGATGCTTGGGATAGATAGTCTTGAAAGATATCCAGAAAGGAGTGGATCCTTATGACTTGGACTGAATTATTAGGATATGTGTTAGTCCATGGAAAAGAGTCGTTCTATCTAGATGAAATGGACAAGGCTACGTTTTTAATTGAACTGGATCGATTGTTTATTACGATGCTTCTAGGGGAAGCAGAACAGATCTGGTTATACGGGGGTGGTCACATGAAGCTAAATCCTTCTTTGCGTTTGTAGCGAATTGCAGGGCCGCAAATGAAGCGCGAGAAGCCGGAGGACACCAAGAAGCTCCCCATTCGAAACCACTACAACTCCCCTCTTTTCCACAGCGCATTCATTTTTACTTCCACAGCGCAAATGTTTCATTTCTTATTTAGTATTTGCTTATATATGGTATCTTTTTCGATTTTATCCTTCGGGGAACCCACCATCCCTCATGGGTTCATCCTGGATATGCAAATATTGATCCAATTTGTTTCACGAATACATATTTGGTGCTTATGGGTTAGAGGCATTCGTGATCCCCGACATCGGCAATCACCGAGACGCGGCCCTTATCTGATGGAAATAAAGTTGTAGACTGCAAAAAAATGTTACAGAGCCAGCTGGTTGGCACGATGTAATCGGTTAGCGGCTTATCAAAAAGCACGGTCACAGGTTTGTGTCTTTGATGTAGTATTTGATGGCGTTTCCTCGGTGGCAGCAAATCGAGTTCGCTCTGTAATATTAATATTTATGTTATATTGAAGATACGATGGAGTTGAAAATAAAGTATGATAAACAAGACAAAGAGGGATAAACCACTTTCTTTTTGCAAAGGAGAATAGTATGGCAGTTGAAATTACCCATACCGAAGATAAGATTTACTTCAAATTTGAAAATGTCAATAAGCTTGGCTTCACCGATTACGATAAGAAGCTTTTTGAGAAAATCAGAGCTGTGAAATGGACCGTTTCAAATGGCAGGTACATATATTCATCCAAGCTAAAAATGTCTCTCCATCAGATAGTTATGGCTCACTGGTACGGTGAAGAAGCGCTTACCGAGTCCAAAAAAGCGGGATATATCGTCGAGCATCATAATAATATCGGCTTTGACTGTCAAATCAGCAATCTCAGCTTTGCCCCGGAACCACAAAATAAACAAAAGGCTTTCGGATATGACAAAGAGCGGCTAACCATGTTGGAAAACATTGCGATCAACTTCTATAAGGACTTCGAAACCGGGCGATATCAAATTACAATCGGCTTTAATAAACCATATTTTATTGTGAATCCAAAGCAAAACACAGCAATCGATGTCGCCGTCATATTCCTGATTTACAACGACGACTTCTACCGGACGATGACCGACGCGACCAACATTCTCCATGAGCTCAAAGAATATGGTAAGCTTGAATTTTCAAACCTCCGCAATGTTGGGTTTCACTACAAAGAAGCGATCCATATCCCAGCGGATGCGCCAGAGAATCAGGTATTTTTTGTAGATGACGACGGACGAATAGCTGTAAGACTCGGAACACCGCATCTCATCATCAACCAAATCGGTGAGAACAAAGATCTATACAAAGAGAAGGATAGCTAAATCAGCTATCCTTCTCCATCTTCGCTTACAATATCTCCAAAGTAGCGGCCAAATTATAACCGTTTCGCCTTCGATAAAACTCTTCCGATTTCTCTGTATGGTCAAAATACTATCCCGCCGAATCAAATCCCGATTAATAACTGGCGCTATAATTATTCAATCCACTCTAGTTTTTAGGCCGCGTCATTCAGTGGTAGTCTAGGATTTTATTTTCGTGTCCTATAATCGCTGCTGTTTCTTTTATCAGGTCAGTCCAAAACTGTTTAAGTATTTATCGGGATATCAAGATATTTCAGGTCATTTATGGGAGAAGGCAGGATTCTTGACGGTTCTCGAAGAATTTATAAGTAGTCCATAAGTCACGTACCAACGAATAAACCTTGCCTTATCATTGAAAGGCACCTAGGCGTATATTGAGGCTGATCATAGCGGTAAATGGAATGGCCGAAATATGCTGTAGCTGTAGCGTTTTGCTTTATCAAGCAATCTAGAAATGAATGCTACTCTTAATCGTTCACTCATTGTACAATTCGAATGCATGTTCGATGACATCATGTTGTCATCCTGCATTGTTATTATGGATGATAAATACAACACAAATCTACGATACGACTTCAGGGGGAATTATTTTAGTATGGCTTCAGTAAAAGCAGACATCAATTTTGAGAAGGACCTATTTGAGGCTGCCAACCGGATGAGGGCGACTCTCGCCCCTGCGGACTATAAGCACATCGTCCTTCCGCTTATATTTTTACGCTATTTATCTCTACGCTATGACAAGCGTCGCAAAGAATTGGAGCGACAATTAAGCAATCCCCATTGTTCGATGTATTTTGAAGACGAAGAAATGCGGCTGGAAATTCTGAACGACCGTGACCAATATATTGCTGAACGTGTGTATGTGCTCCCCGAAGATGCGCACTGGTCGTTCATTGTCAAAAATGCCAAACAGCCGAACATCAAAGAGATCCTAGACAGCGCCATGAAATTGATTGAAGCGGAGAACGTGGATTTGGTCGGCGTATTGCCGCGCATCTATCAATCGACAAACCTGCCAATCGAAAACTTAGCATCCCTGATCGAGATTTTCTCTCGGGATACGTTCAGTTCTTCCAGTCAAGATTCGGTGGATGTTTTGGGTCGTGTGTTTGAATACTTTATTGGCAATTTTGCCTCCAGCGAGGGTAACCGTGGGGGCATGTTCTTTACGCCTAGCTCCATTGTTCAACTGCTCGTTACCATGTTGGAGCCAGAAACCGGCACAGTATTGGACCCAGCCTGCGGATCTGGAGGAATGTTCGTGCAATCCCAGCGCTATGCACATAATGAGCAGGCTCTTTCATTCTACGGTCAAGAGAGCGTTGATCTTACGGTACGCCTTGGTAAAATGAACGTGCTCATGCACGGCATAAACGCCAACATTCGTCTCGGTGACTCGTTGCTCGACGATAAATATAAGGACGTGAAGTTTGATTTCGTCATCGCCAACCCGCCGTTCAACATGAAGCAGTGGGGAGCGGAGAAAATCCAGAAAAACGACCCCCGTCTTATCACCGATTACGACAAGGCCGTCACCGACAGCAACGCGAATTATATGTGGATGCAGCACTTCCTGTATCACTTGAAAGATGGGGGTACGACCGGCTTCGTCATGGCTAACGGTGCAATGACGACGAACAATTCCGGCGAGAAAGATGTTCGTCAGAAGTTGGTGGATGAGGGGTTCGTCGATTGCATCGTGCAATTGCCAGAAAAGTTGTTCTTCACGACAGGAATTCCATGCTGCCTGTTCTTCTTGAGCAAAAACAGGAATGGGGATAAGGACTTCCGCACGCGCAAAAACGAGGTTCTGTTCATTGATGCGCGGAAGAAGGGTATTACCGTGAGCCGAAAGCAAAGAGCGTTGACGCAAGAGGATATTGAGGAGATTGCTGCTGTTTATCATGCTTTCCGTAGTGCAGATGGAAAGTTTGAAGGCGTTGACGGCTTTTGCAAAACTGCGACGATTGAAGAGATTCGAGGTAATGACTATAAGTTATCGCCAGGAATTTTTGTGGGAACTGGTGCAGAGGAAACGGATGATGTTCCTTTTGAAGAAAGGATGCTAGAACTATCTGGGCGATTACAGGAACAATTTGCCGAGTCCAATAGGTTACAGCAACAGATTATTCAGAATTTAGAAGGGTTGTTGTAAATATGTCCAGCACTCGAATGACCATTTTGGATATCGCTGAAGTTCTTATGGGTCAGAGTCCTCCGGGGAGTGACTGTAATAGCGAAGGAAGAGGAATGCCATTATTGAATGGTCCTACTGAATTCGGCTTTAGGTATCCAAATCCTGTTCAATATACAACAAATCCAAAGAAGATAGCACGAACGGGTGATTTACTTTTCTGTGTGCGTGGTTCAACGGTTGGGCGAATGAACTACACTGATCAACAGGTAGCAATTGGGCGAGGACTTGCTAGTTTTAGAAGCAAGTATTCAACGAAACATACACGTTTGATTGAATACCTAATTTATGAGTCTCTCGAATCTATTTTGCAATCGGCAACTGGTTCAACCTTTCCAAATGTATCTAAAGAACAGATCTATAATTGGTCTTGGGAGTTACCATCATTAGAGAAGCAATTGAAAATTGTAGACATCCTCGGGTCATTCGACGATAAGATCGCACTCAATCGCCGAATGAACGAGACTCTTGAACAGATGGCGATGACTCTATATAAGCATTGGTTTGTGGATTTTGGGCCGTTTCAGGATGGGGAATACATGGAGACCGTTGATGGAAATATCGTCCCTAAAGATTGGGCAGTGAAGCAGCTCGGGGAAGTTGTTATGATCAATGAGAAGAGCCTTGGAAGGAATTATCCATACGACAAAATTGAATATATTGACATCTCTTCGGTTGGTACTGGGGTTCTTGATGGAACTACTAACTATCCGGTAAAAGGCGCACCCTCAAGGGCCAAAAGACTCGTTCAGGCTGGGGACACAATATGGTCCACAGTAAGACCGAACCGAAAGTCTTACTTATACATCCATAAACCTGCTGTAAATACAGTTGCTTCAACAGGGTTTGTAGTATTAACTCCGAAAGCAATACCGGCCTCATATTTGTATTGCCATGTAACGACAAATGAGTTTGTTGACTACCTAACGAGTAACGCTGATGGTAGTGCTTACCCAGCGGTTAGACCAGATGTCTTTGCGAGAGCGACTGTATACGTCCCTGCTAAAGAAGTACTGAAATCGTTTGATGAGAAGGTTGCCCCGTTGATCTCGCAGATGCAAGAAAATATGATTGAAAATAATGAACTGCAAAGAATTCGTGATTTCCTGCTCCCCCGGCTCCTGTCAGGAGAAATCGAGGTGAATGCGGCCGAAGAACATACCAAGGTGGTGCTGTCAGTTGGCTAACGGATTGTACGAGACGGATTTCGAGGAAACCACAATTGAGCGGCTCAAGGGAATCGGTTATGAGTACCTCCATGCGATGAACTTGTTCAGCCGCACTTCACTGAACGATGTTGTGCTTCGTGACCGGTTAGAAGCTTTCCTGAAGAGAACGTACCCGGCAATTCCAGACGAGCACCTTCCTGCGCTTGCGTCCCGCTTTGCCGATCCGGACGGGGTGACGCTCCTACAGCGCAATCAGCGGTTCCACGAGATGCTCGCGAAGGGCATTGATTTTTCATGCGAGGAAGAGGGCAAACAAGTCTTTCACCACGTCTATCCAATCAATTGGGATAATCTGCTTGCCAACGACTTCCTTGTGGTTAACCAACTTTCCATTGAGGGGAAAATGGCGCGGCGACCGGACCTGATCATTTTCATCAACGGTCTGCCGCTAGTCGTTTTTGAACTGAAAAGTCCGTACAGCGAACAGGCGACAATTGAGTACGCATACAACCAGATTACCAATTACACCTACGACATCTCGCAGTTGTTCAACTACAACGCCTTTTCGGTCATCTCTGATGGAATTATGACACTCCACGGCATCCCCGGAGCGCCTTACGAGTACTACAGTGCATGGAAATCCATTGATGGCAAAGAAGTAGATAACCAGATCACGAACTCGATGCGGACGATGATCCAAGGCATGTTTCCGAAGGAGAGACTGCTCGCTTACATCCGTAATTTCATCGTTTTTATGAAGGATGGCAATAAGGAAGCCATCAAAATTGCTGCAAAGTATCATCAGTTCTTCGGTGTCCAGTTTTCCGTCGAACACGCCGTTCGCGCAACCAGACCGGAAGGAGACCGGAGGATTGGGGTCCTTTGGCATGCTACCGGCTCAGGCAAGTCGCTATCCATGCTCTTTTTCTCGGGAATATTGTCGCGGCATCCGGAGATGGACAATCCTACGATTGTCATCCAAGTGGACCGGGCAGATCTCGACGGGCAATTGCATGAGACGTTTTTGCAAGGCGCTTCACTTGTCGGAAATGTTCATCATGCTGAAAATGCCAATGAACTGCGCGAACTGTTACGCAACGAGGCGGGACAAATCATCTTCTCGACAATCGAGAAATTCCGGTTGAAAGACGGCGAAGGCGAGTTTCCGGTCTGCTCCGAACGCCGAAACATCGTCGTGATCTCCGACGAAGCACACCGCACTCAGTACAGTTTCGACGGGTTTGCTGGCAATCTCCGTCGTGCTTTGCCGAATGCCTCACACGTCGGGTTCACCGGTACGCCGATCACGTTCGCGGACCGGAACACGTTTGAGTTGTTCGGAAATGTGATCCACATCTACGACATGCAGCAGGCCACGCTTGACGGTGCAACACTTCGCATTTACTACGAGTCGCGTCTCATTCCACTCGACCTGGAAAACGCACAACTCGACGATGAATTCAAGCAAATTATCAGCCAGGTTGGTGATGGGAAATGGGAAGAACAGCGAGCCAAATGGGCCGCCCTGGAGAAGGTGGTTGGCACGTCCGAGCGGATTGAGACGCTGGCAAAGGATATTGTTTCGCACTTTGCAAAGGCGGCTTCCCTCGAGGCAAAGGGGATGATCGTCTGTATGAGTCGCGAGATTTGTGCGGCGCTATATGAAAAAATGCGAGTGATCGATGGGTGCCCGCCGATTGAGATAGTCATGACGGGAGACATTGACAAGGATCCGCCGTCTTGGCGTGAGAAGCAACTAGGGAGCAATTTTTCTCACATTAAGTCCAAGGAAGAACAGGAAAGCGTAAAGGCAAAACTGCGCGATCCGGATGATCCACTCAAGTTTGTTATTGTAAGAGACATGTGGCTCACAGGCACAGACATTCCGCCACTGACGTACCTGTATGTTGACAAGCCGATCAAAGGTCACGGTCTTATTCAGGCGATTGCTCGTGTTAACCGGGTGTATCCCGGCAAAATGGGCGGGGTAGTCATCGATTATATTGGCATCGCCGAAGCACTTAAAGAGGCGACGCATAAATACACACAAGGTGGAGGCAAAGGGAAGCCAGCCAGTGACATCGAGGAGGAAGCGGTACCGATCTTTTTCAAGGCACTTGAATCCGTTCGCGCCTTTGTTCCGCCGGGCATCGACGTAACCAATTGGCGGTCAAAACCGAAAGTGGAGCGCGAAGACTGGATCGCCGATTTTGTCGGCTATTTAATGGGGCCGGATGAGAATGTGTATCTGAACGATCAAGCCAAGTTGGATAAGGCGTATCAACTCGTCAAACACTTGCCGATCGTTTTGACGCATTCAAATGAAGTATTGCTCTATGAAATCACTGCAATCCAAATCAAAAAGTTTAAGATTACCGGCGGGAGCGAGGGAAAACCGAAAAACATCGCGGAAGAACTGAAGAAACTAATCGACCGCAGCATCGGCGCCCGGGAAGAGGCTGTCGATCTCTTCGAGAAGGCCGGCCTGGAGAAACCGGATATTTCGATCTTGGATGAATCGTTCCTAGCTGATTTCGAGCAAAAACCTCATGTTGATCTGAGGCTGAAACTGCTTCAGAAGTTGCTCGAAGATGAGGTTTTCTACCTAGTCAAGCAAAAGAATACACTTGGCAAAGCATTAAGCGAATTGCTGGAAAAGACGATCAACGATTATCATAACCGCGTCATCACAGCGACCGCTGTTGCGCAAATGATGGTCGAGGCAAAGAAGAAGATAGACGAGGAACGGAAGAAAAAAGAGGCACTCGGGCTGTCCGATGAGGAAATGGCATTCTACTACATTATCGAGAACATGGGCAATGATGCGTTCTCCAATGACTTTATTGCGGGCTTGATCCGAAAAGTGGTCACCGCTATGAAAAAGGAATTTCAGATCGACTGGACAAATTCGCACCGACAGGATGTGCTGGCGAAAGTAAGCAATGCGGTGAAACTGGTGCTTATACGGGAACAGATCAAAGGTGAGCAACTGCGGTTCTTGACCAATGCGATTGTAAATCAGGCAAAAGAGAAGTATAAGGGCTGGCCGATAGAGGCCTAAAATGGAATTCCGTAGGCGAGAACCTACGGATCTTTCAATTTGAATAACAATAGTGGGGTATAAAAATGAGAATTTGGCAGGTTGCCGCGGGAGATGGCGCAAGGGATTGTTCTAATCTTTTTCTAATGCACGATGTCATGCTGATTAGTCCTGGTGGACTGGGTCATTTTGGTGAAGGTAAAGATCGCTATTATGTAAGCAATGTTGAAAAAGGTATCGTTGATCAAATTGCAAACTTTCATTCCGGACCGATCTCTGGGGACGTTGTACTGCTTCGTAAAGGGAAGCGTGTGATTGCCATTGGCAAGATCCCGGATCCACCAAATGATGAGTACCAGTGGGATGAATCTTTTGGTGATGTGTTAGGGTGGGATTCGGACATTGTCGCCGAGTTCAATGGGAGGAAAGTCTTGTTTCCCTCTTGATCCCTGAGCAAACTGTTATAAAGAATTTGTTCGATAACTACAAACAGCAAAGAACATTCACAAGGGTACATGAAGAAAGAATCAGGGCATTACTCCAAGGAGTCATGTTCCCAAATAGAGAATTGAAGCTCCTACCGAAACTTGATGCCAGAGAGCTATCGTCCAGAGATATTGGCGAAGAGTTATTCGCAGCGGGCTTGGCAAATGACTCGGTAGAACGGGTTGTTCAGGCCATGGAACGGATTCGGCGACTTTCCAAATGGTATGAAAACCAGGCAGACCGGAAGCGTCCTTCGGAACTTGAAATCGTTGCACATATGATTACACCTTTGATGCTTGGTCTGGGATGGTCCGAGCAGTTAATGCCAATTGAATGGAACAGGGTAGATATTGCTTTTTTTAATCGGCCACCAGTATCAGAAAAGGACTACGACAACTGTACTATGGTTTGCGAAACTAAAGGCAGAGGATCCTCGCTGGAGCCGGCGTATAAACAAGCCAAAGCCTACATCGAGTCACTACCGCTTAAGAATTGTACCCGAATTGTGACTACAGATGGTGGAAGGTTGTTTCTTTATAAATGGCATGATACGAGTTGGCCGGATGTATTGGATCCGATAGGATACGTCAATCTTGCATCCATTCGCAAGGAGAATGTGTTCCCATTTGGTACATCTGGCGTAGATACATTAATAGAATTAATCCCATGGAATGTGATGCGTCCATGAGCAAGGGAACAGTTAATATCATTATGGGGACAGTTACGAATATTTGCGAGGCAGAGCATCTCGACAAGCACACTCAAGAACACGTCAGCGAAGAAATGATGCTACTTTTGAGCATGAAATTTATAGCAGCACGTTTGGTTGATTTTAGAAGGCTTTAGGGGGAAACTTCATGGCTATTTACATAGGTAAACCGCTAACCCGAAACCACATTGTTACTCCTAATCAACGAAAGGGACAATTAGGAGAGGTTATGTTACTCAGAAGTTAATAGGCTTTCTTCCTGAGGATACAACCGTCATGGTATTCACAAAGATTGGAAAGTATGAACCCGACCTCCTTATACTGTCTCCACAATACGGTATACGAATCGTTGAAGTGAAAAATTACTCGATTGGGTCTATTAAGAATGCGCATTTGAATGGGCTGATTATGTACCGAAATGATATTACGATTAATTCCATTCAGCAAGCAAAAACGCATGTCGAAGGGCTTTTGCACTTTTTGGAGAGAGAGTTTCCTCATTACTTCAACGGAAAAGCACCGATTGGGTATCTCGTAATACATGCCGGATTTACTCGCAAAGAGATTGAAGAAGAATCCCGCCATTTACAAGGGGAACCGGATTACTGGAAACACCATATGACAGTAGACGAAATGGAGACTGGATTGGTGGGAAGAGTACGTGCGGCCGCGAAATTCCAAAGATCGATGCCGAAAAATGCAATCGACGGCAATCTAAAGATCGTGCAGTTCAGGGAACAAGTCGCTTCCGAATCAAGCATTTTGAAATTGGAAATTGAATCGAAATTCCAGGAACTTGATCAAAAGATCAGTGAAATTGGTATTAGAGAGAGTAAGGCAGAGTGTCAGTATCTACTCAAACAGCTCCGGCCATCACTGATGTTCGAAAATCATACAACCTCTCTCTTTTCGGTACACTTCAAGCTATTATCTTAATTGCTGGAATTGTTGTGTTTATTCAGCAGAGGACTCAGGAAACCAGTTAGCAAATTTTTCAGGTTAACGGTCTTAGTCGTTACGAGGGCCAAAGTGTGACTGTTCAAGGGGTGGTCCATAAATTTATATTTGATGAGCAAAATGGCACAAAGTTTTTGACGATTTAAGACAGTTCTGGAAGCGTTGTTGCGGTGTTTTTAAGAATACGACGGAACCTTTTATAAGTGAGGGACAGCATTGTTAAATAACTGGGAAAGTGCAGCAGTATAAGGGTGAGCTTCAAATCGTTGTTGAAAAGATTGAGGCGGATTAAACGGCGATACTTCATAAGTGAAGGACGTCAGAATTTTTCGATTTCGTAGGTTTAGCTTAAGTAATTCTTTCACAATCTCTCCTACTATTCATCACACGAATAATGGTAGAATAATGAAGAGCTTATCTAATTGCGGTATTTAATTAAAAGGTGTGAGTTGATGGAATACAGTAATATTTTTAACTATTATCGCGGTCAAATAAAAAAAGACAATGGGGTAAATATTGGTACTAAACAGATTGAAAACAATGTGAAAAAAGCGTTAATAAATGTTTTAGAACACTCGAATGACCTGTTAACGTTAAATTTTATTAGAACATTCATTGATTGTAATAATAATGGTCATACCTTTAATTACCTCTATGAAGTAGGAAGAAAGTTGAAAGAAACAACCCCAAGAGCGTTAGTTATAGGAATTGCTGAAACAATGGATCTAATTGATACAAAATCAGAATACAACAATAACACAAGACCAGATGGTGCGATATTAACTGATTCAATTTCTATTCTTATTGAAACAAAAACAGGAACAGACCAATTGTATGCCCCTCAATTAGAAGGACATAAAAAAACATTTGCTAAGGGACAAATTGTTGATGATCAGCCTGTTCTTATCCTTTGGAAAGAAATAAAAGAGTTTTTTAACATTCAATTTGAATACTTTAAGTCCACAAATGATGTGAAAACATCTTTCTTATTGGATCAGTTTGAACAATTTTGTAATGATAATTCTGTCGGCTTTCCAAGTAAATCAAAGGAGTACTTTTTTAGTTTATTTAAAACACAAAAAGCAAGAAATTTAGCAAAAGAAATTAATGAATATATTTATAACAAGAGTCATTTTAAAGATGAAGTTGAGGATTATCACGATAGATACAAAGCTGGCATACGGACTGATTGTATAGGTTACATCAGTAGTAAAGGATATTATAAATTCGCTTCCATGACTAAGGCTCGGAACGTTTGCTTTGCCCTTCAACTAGGAAAAAGACATCATACTGAGAGGGCAAAGGAAATGCAAAAGGAATTAGATGCTTTGTTGAAACATAAATATGAGGATACGGATCACGAGAGAGCTACTCATGGAGAAGCATACATACGATTAGAATGGGTAGATAATCTTGAGCAAATTAAACCCTTTATAGACGAAGCATATCACTTGAGATTAATAAGATAAGGGGTTATAACTTAACATAAAAAGACCTCCAGCGATGCTTTCGCTTGGAGGTCTTTTTGACCGATGCTTTCGGATTAAATAGAGTATATCAAATTGTTTCATAGTAGTAAACAGCGATCATTATGCTTTATTGAGATGATTTTCGATAACCGGCATCAATTGCTTCGGCCTCAGTGCAAAATACTTCCTCAGCTTTCGTTTGATCGTAATATTTTCCTCCAGGTAGATGGTAAATTTTATCTTTCTGAGTATTAATATTTCCTTTAATCTCAGGTTTTTTGCATGCTTGAGCATCCGATTTCTCCCATATTCCTATTCGGTTTTCTCGTGCTTGACGTTCCAGGACCACAAATTTCTTTGCAAACATAACATCCGGAGGAACGCTCATTGTATTTGCGTAGCCTTCATTAAGCAGGGTTTCGTTAAACATGACAGGATCATTTTGAATGAATAAGTATCTAAGGACTCGACCATATCTATCCGTTTCGCTCACGTCCCTAAACAAATACACTGTCTGGTTCTCCAGTCGTTTTTTACTGAAATCACTTGCTTCACGACCGTAATATTGCGTTTCACCAAAAACTTCAGGTGTGTTTACACCAATCAATCGGATTTTATGGCCAGAATTAGTCTCATAAGTGTCACCATCTACGATGCGTTTTATGGTAGCAAATTCGTACTGTTTATTCTTAAATTGAGGATATTTGCTGATAATTTGAGCAACAAAAACATCACTATTGAGAGATGTTTGATTGCCATCTTTTGAACAACCTGTCAGGAGGATGGCAATGAGCAAAATGTATAGAAAATGATACTTCATCATAACTCCTCTATTATTTCCGCCGATGCAGTTTTCAAGGCGTTTTTTAATTAATGGAATAGTACATACGTATCCTAAATAAATTTTCTCGAATTTGTTACTCCGTTATACCACATTTTCACGGATAACTAAACTAGCCCCAATCTTCAGTAATATCCATTGTCTCTATTACAATTGCTGCAATGTACTTTGGCAACTTTGCCTAATCCTGAAGGTATAAAGGAGAAAGTAAGTTTTGCACCTGATACGTCTGCGGCTATACACTGATCCCATTTTTCTATTTTTATTATCATTGATTCAAATACTTCGGAAACTATTTCCATGTCAATCACTCCAGTCTGAAGAAACGGTGAACTGTATGTTGTCTAAAGATTTTAAATGGCGATATAAACCCTTTTTGGTGTCTTTAGTACGGGTATTACCTCCAGTGCCTAAAAAATCCTAAAAAGAATAATAAAATGCGTTATAGACAGTATTCATTACTCGTCTAGTGTGTCATCAGAACCCAAAACATCTGGTGCCAACTTTTTTAGAATAGATAAATTATTTTCTCGCTTTTTGGATAAGGGTTCAGAAGTTACTGCTGCTTCGTTTTCATTATTCATAAAGAACACATCAAGATTGGTTAAACTCGTGTTTTGCTTAATATTCTTATCAAAGGCAAGCAAATTATCGGTGATGCCTAATTCAGTTCTAAGATGTGGAAATGTACTGGAAACCACGATGCTGTAATAACGTTGTTTATAATAGTTGGCTTCGCTTAATTTATTTATCTTACTTTCCAATTCAGTTTTATAATCCTTCATTTTATCCATTTCTCTTTTATAAAAAGTATACTTATCGTATAATTCATAGAATGTATCTTGAACACATTGTAACTCTTGGATAATTTTCTTTGGATTATTACCATAAACATCAAACAAATGCTGGATATTCGGAAAATATACTTCATCGGAATCCATAAGTTCGATTTGTCTCGGAGGTGGAGAATTTAATTCCTTGATTGTTTCTGCCATTCGTCTACTCCATATTTGCCTTCCGATGCCTGTTTCTGATTCTAAAAACAAATATGTTAGCCTTCTACCATTGTATTTGTTTTTTACATCTAAAGCGATTTGTTTTAAATCCTCATCAGTTTTATTTTTATTCCTACCAGGTCCTTTAGAACTGGTCACTATTTTCTTCTCTTTGTTTGAATTAATTTTGCTTGCTTTCTTCCTCATACATTTTCAACTCCATTAATTTTGAATCAATAATCGATTTATTCTCCATAAAAGTGCTTAATTTACTACCAAGATACTTCAGAGTTGATTCAGGTGCGGATCTGCGTATCGCTTTATTCAATGTTTTACTTATATGTTGCATGAACTCAAGCGTTTCAGCAATTTTCTGGTCGAGTAAACTGGAATAGTTTTGTAACCAATGAATTCCATCTTCATATTGATTTATGGCGGGTTTAAATATATATAGAGGACAGACGCGGCAATCTTCAGCACAGTTTTTGGGAAAGTCTATATCGCGGTCATTACAAAAGCCATATTCAACCTTCCTTTGATCGGTTATCGTCGTAATTCTGCCTTTATCAACTACCTCACGTCTCCACCCGATGATCCCAGAAGAAAAGGGTTTGCAAATTTTCCCTTCCAAAAGCCGTTGTTGGGCCATATGATATATATAGGATTGTGCGAAATGAGTGGCGTGTGAAAAATAATCTCTCTGTTGTTCTAGCTTTTCATGTCCAGCCATTCTAGCAATAGACAACGCATTAAATCCTTGAAGAAACATATTGATGATTGCAAAGTGTCGAGTGTCTCCAGCTGTAATTTTGTCAATTTCCTCGTTATACAGTCCTCGGACTATATTCTCATAAAATCTCTTTAATAGTTTAGCAAATTGATGATGACCAATCCTAACGTCGTTATTTGATTTTTTCTTAACCTTTAAAAAATGATTGTAGTATTCGTAAGGTAATAGAAACTCCGATTCTATTCCCAATTGTTCTAATCGGAACTTATGATTAGAAATCAAATCATACATCATGTTATCAATTTGAATAGTGTCTGGAATTAATGATTTCATCTCGGGAGAATAGACACGATTCTTTGATCTATTCAATTTTAACCAATATGAATTGTCCTGTTTGACCTCAAGGCAATCTTTTTTTAATATAAAAAAATCGTATGGTCGTAAAGGTATTATATTTGTTAGTTTCCACCATATCATAATTGGCAGATAGGGCATGGTTTGTTCAATATCAAAGCTTGTGAAAAAACGTTCAATGATATCGTCAAAAAGCAACACATCTTGGAAATCAGGTAACTCTCGATTACCATACTTTTGTTTAGGGACATTTGTGCAAATTTCAAGAAGTGCGCTATATAGAGGCGGTTTAAAAAATTCAACGAATGTCTTTATAATTCTTGCATCAAACCATGCTTTTTCTTTTGATATATTTGCAAAATGATTCTTAAGTTCAGCAATGTTGATTAATCCTTCTGTAAGGAGGATAACTTTTTTGAGTACGTTAAGATGTTGATAAAGTACAGCTGCCGTAGTTCCGGAAATTCTTTTGATCAAGACATATTCCTTTAAAGCGAGATTAATATTACGATATATTTCAACATTAAATTCAAATTTGAAATCTTTTAAATAAACATCGCAAGGAAAATACCAAATAATGTCATCGAAAGAATCAGCACTTAATAATTCTATGTTTTTTAATGATTGGAATGCTTGGAGAAAAGATTGCATGTCTTCTTTGTTAAAAATTACCTCTTCCATAACGTCTATCCTATGGATTTCATTTAAGTTGGCAACGGTTTTTCGGATTTGCATCTGGGCCCCCTATACTAAAGACGTAAATTCTCCACAACATCTAATATCATCTCGTTAATCTCTTTTTTAGTGATAAATCCTTCAACATATTGATAACCGAAAGTTTCCATCGCTTCCTGAAAAATTACGAGTATATTTTTGATGAATTCAGAATCCCTTTCAATAATAGCGTCATATTTGCTGTTTTTTATTGACTCTATCAATCGTCGAAACTCGTTGACACCCTCATATAGTACGAAAGATTGCGGTATAAAGTATTCACATGAGAAGCAAGAGGTTAGTTTAGGTTTACTACATTCTGGATACGTTAAACACTGCCCATGCTCTGTTTTTGCTGGCAGTTCACCTCTGAAGATTTTTTTTAATAGGCTTATGAGAATGTCTTCTGGCACTTTCGTCAATTCAAGTACAATTGATTTCTTTTTCTTCATATTCCGTTTTACGTATAAAACCCAATCTTCTAATGTTTTCGGAAAAGTTTCTGTGGTTGTGGTATCAAGTGTTTTTTTTGAGATTAATGTGCCAATAACATTTGTAGCGAAGTACATTGCCCAATTTTCAACTTCTGTTGGAGTCATTTCGTTTCTTAGCTCTTGAATTATTTTTGTTCGCTCTTCCAGGTTAGTTGATATATTATGTTTTTCAAATACAGTTGATATAAGATAATTGTACAGCCAACCGAAGTGTCCACGTTTAAATAAGTTTAACGATACTCTGTTAATTGATCCGTCTTTATTTGTGAGTGATACATAAATTGCTGCGGTGTTCGGTGACTCATGTGACCTCATTCGTTGCAATAATTCGATTGCAATTTCAGCATTTTCGCCGTCATCTTCGACAGTAGAGTAAAATAAATATGTCATTGTGCTTCTAATTAGTTTATGAGCGCTGAATTCTCTGAGTTCAGAGCATTGGTTAAAGAAGTTCAAATGCTTTTTATTAGGTGAAGATACATTTGGCGGTCGCCCAACAAGAAATGTTCTCAATAGTACTTCATCTTTGTATTCGCGCCGATGTAATTCCGATATCACCAAAGCTGTCGCCATGCATTCCACCATATCTGGTTGAACAATAAAATTAAGTAACGCTCCAGTCTTACTTACCTCTAAATTTTTTGTTTTCAGATAAACTTGAGAAATAATTTTTTGACATTGTATCGGGGAGATTGAATTGTTTTCAAACCAATTATATTGAGTAATACCAATTTCCTCGATATCAATATGTGGTAATTGAGTTACGATATCTGTAGGTCTCCACGCATCCGTTAGTAGCATTATTGTATACAACCACATATGACAATAACTCTTGCCTTTAATTGCATAAGGAATGTGTACTTTTACTTGTTTTACATGGTTTATATACTTTTCATACATTTCAGGAGTGTAAATATCTTTAATCTCTTGATCTTTATCCTTTTTTGTAATAAAAATATCTGTTTTTGAAGCCATATCTAAGAATCCGGAGCAGTAACGGTAAAAATGCAGGAACCTTTTTCGATAATGTGTTGGTATCTCATCATTTTTCACTATTTCATTTCGATTATTATCCGTCAATTTCTCTATTTGATTTGGCAAAGCTGCTATGATCAGTTTGAAAGTTGAACTAAGCTCATACATCAATCGTTGGGGTAATGAAGCGTTCCCGCGCGCTTTATTAACTTGAATTTTACAATAATTGAGGTAATGTTGCTTCGTTACTTTTAGATATGTAGGAATTGGAATAACGTTAATTTTTTTATCGATGTCTTGAATTGCTTCTACCTTACCGTAATGTTTATTTTTTTCTTCTGCAAGTTGGTTTTCATAATGTAAGATATCGTTTATATATATCAAGTACATCTTATTTAACTTAAAAGCGTTTGGAAAAATTCCATTACGTATAAAACGCCTTACGGTAGCTTTATGAAGGTTTAATCTTTTGCAGGTTTCTTCGATCGTAAGGTTAGTTGGATCTGTACTTATGCGTTCAATTGCAATAATACTGTGTAGGAAACTGACGATCGAGTCTTTGTGAATAAAAAGTTTTTGCCTATTATTATTAGCACCATCTCTGAACAATTCCCCCTTTAATTTTCCATCCCTAGCCCATTGTTTTATCAAATTAGTTGAAGCAGAAAATCTTGTTGCAGCTTCCTCAATGGTAACATAATCATCAGGGACCCCAAATGTTATCATTGAAACTGATTCTTCGGTAAGGTAATATAGCCCCAGATGTGTTATATACTCTGTTATTATTCCTCTTGTAACCCACTTAGAGAGGGTTTTACTCGTAACTGTAGGCTGTGATATAATTTCAGCCATTCGTTCGAGTGAAAAATGTTTTTGAGGATCATAATCATCATTATAACCAAGAGTTTTTTTGAGTTTTTCTAATTCTGTTTTTGGAACATAATGCTGACCCATCCAAAGAATTGCATTGCTAATAATTCCTTTATGTATCCATTTGTTTGGAGTGGTTCTATGAACATCAAAGAGAGTTGCTAGATCTTCGGTAGTATAGTAATCATAAGGGTGAAAATTTTCGGGCAATCCAAGTTCTTGCTTGATTTTAGGAACAGCAGACTTGGACACAAGAATGGTACCGTTTGTAGTAAATATACCTGTTTTTAAATTTCCTTCTCTAATAAGTTGATAAACGCTGATATCAGATGCGTATATTAATTTAGCTAATTCTCTTACCGATATAAATTCATCATTATCTTTGAATGTCAAAATGTAGTTACTCCTTCATTGATCTTTCTGATTTTCAACCAATCTTGGAATATAGTTTTCATGCATACTTTGGAGTTGAGTCTCTAGTTTCTTTCGATAACGTCCAGTTCTGGATAAATAGGTTAAAGCAATGGCTAAATCTTTATCACCACGACTTTCAGCAATTTCAAATGGATTATCTGCATGTTCGGCAACTAGATTTGTAAAAGTTCCTCTACCGATATGGGTTGACCATTTCATGGCACTTAAATGATTAGCCAAAATTTTTCCTTCAACACCGAAGTCTTCGCGCAAAGAATGGATAAACTCTCTTTTCAATTTATCGAAATATTGGCGGTAACTTCTATCTGTCATTGCTTTGCCATCTCTATTTACAAACAATGCTCCAGAACCATCAGAATCTTTGTATATTGCAATATGGTCTTTATATAAAGTGTCAAACCAATCATAAATTTGAAATGCTTTCTGCGAACGTTGCGTTTTAACCTCGTTTGTACCAGCCGTGTCATTCAGATCAGTTCTCAGGTTATTAGTTCTTACCTTTATCAAAATATCGCCATTTGCAACTTTTCGTTTAATTTCTGAACGCTTGATATTAACTACTTCACCAACACGAAGCCCTCCGAAAATTTGTAAATACAATCCTAGAACTATTGGCTGTGCAACGGAGATTGCAATCTCAAACAAAAGCGGCAAATATTGTGGAGGGAAATAATGTTCAATATCAGAAATACGTCTACTTGGATATTCAACATTAAAAGGGGATTCATAATAAAAACCGCCGCGGTGATTTGTTTTTTTTACAAAGTTTTTTTCTGAAATGTGTTTTGTACATTCTTTTCTTGATAGATAAAGATAAAAGTGTGTCAGAGTTCTTTCGTAAGATACAACGGTACCCCTATCTAAACACTTTTTTGTCAATTCATTTAGATAATAATTACCCTGCTTAAATTCAAGCTCGGTTAATGATTTAATGTTAAGATTTCTTCTGTATTCTAGTAGGTAATTTAGAAAAGCTACAATGTTTACTGCATGTTTCCTTTGAGTGTTGTAATTTCTTCCACTCCAGTTGCTTAGAATAAAATCAGATAATGGGTGAATAACCTCTAATCCAGAGGAATTCTTCACGCAAACCACACAAAATTTCTTCTTAATCTCTTCGCCGTTCTTCATTTTCATCCAATCAACCCAAACTGATTTAATAATGAATTTGATATCCTGGCCATTCTGAACAAAAGAAATTATTTTAGAGTCGTCTGTTTCAATTGTCACCTAAATCCTCCAGTTGGGGTTGGTTTTGTAATGCTTTCAACCGAGCTTCATTGGGAGTGTACCCCTTTTTTTCATAAAAACGTTATTTAATGTTTTGTACTTTTTGATTAATTGGCTTTGGTATACTCTCTGGTGTCCAATTTTCTTCAACAGCTATCTTTAAAAAATTATAAGGTGATTTAATCGGTTTGTTGTATTGTCGAAGTAGAAGCAATAGTTCCAATATTCTGAGGTAAGTTAGAGGCAATAGTAAATTAATACTTTCAATAGTGGGATAATTTAACGTTGCAATCTGATAATTCATGGTTATAGCTGTTCGCTTGTCCAAGATACGTCCCTCCTTGAAACAATCATTATTTATCTGTTGTTGTATACAGGTGTATTTCAGGTGAAATCACATGTGTTTATGTACAGTTCAGTATATAAAAATATTAATCTACACCTATCTTTTTCCATAATATCATTTCTAATATTTTTGTACAATACATACAAGAGTGATTGAAAAGGGAAAACACCAGAGATACTTGAATTCTCTGGTGTTTATATTAAAATGTTCATTATTGATTATGTACAAAATAATTATGTTCAATTTTATGGAAATAACTCGGGCGTGTCGATGCCAATCAGTCTTAATTTCTCTTTCTTGCCGTTCAGCTGAATCTCCAGTGTATCGCCATCAACCACGCGTTCGATTTTAACTTGCTGACGATTTTGCTTGGAAGAGGCCGCTTGCTCTTGCTGCTGGCATCCTGTGATGAGGATAAAACAAAGTAATAGAGCCAGTATGATTGATCGTTGTCTCATGAGTCCCCCTATGCAGCTCGTATTTATCTAATTCTGCTCTGTTCCTCATTGTAGAGCCTGAAGAAATTGCTTGTAAAGAGAAAAGATGTTTATTTTATTCCCTTTTTTTTCATACTAGATGAGATAGGCTTTGCAAACGAAAGCCAGATGGACGTAAAAGCAGTATAAACTTTCCTGCTGAAAGCCCGATAGACGCTTGCGTAGCTGGCTTTCCGGAGGAAGCCCAGTAGATGCTTACGAAGTGGGCTTTCCGAAGGAAAACCCTTAGGAGGGAACACATGAAGATAGATTCGAAAAAGCCGCTAGTTGTGCAAAACGATTTTACGGTGCTTCTTGAAGCACGTCATCCTGATTCGGAACAGGTCCGAATTGTGTTGACCCGGTTTGCCGATTTGGTGAAGACTCCAGGAGCGATTCACACCTACCGGATGTCTGCGCTATCTCTATGGAATGCGGCAGCGGCCGGGATGACGACAGCGGAAATCGTTGAGTTTCTGGAGAAGTATGCAAAATTCGGCGTATCTGTGCATGTTAAGCAGGATATTCGGAGATTCGTTGAACGTTACGGGTTAGTGCGGATAGAAAGTTTGGGCGAGGACCTGCTGTTAGTTTCTGATGATGTGGATGCTATTAAAGAAATGGTGTCGTATAGATCACTTCGCTCCTATGGTCTGTGTCAGATTGATTCGCGAACACTGCGATTCTCTTCGACATTTCGGGGCGTACTGAAGCAGGAATTAATCAAGCTGGGTTACCCTGTACAGGACTTGGCTGGTTATTCTCGTGGCGAAGAACTGCCCATAAATCTAAAGCATTCCACTCAACAGGGTCAGTCTTTTGAATTGCGGGATTACCAGCAGGTTGCTGTCGATTCCTTTTACCAGGAGGGTAGTACGCTTGGAGGAAGCGGCGTGCTGGTGCTGCCTTGCGGGGCGGGCAAGACACTCATAGGTATTGCAGCAATGGGTAAGCTTAATTGCGCTACCTTGATTCTTACGACGAATAGTACATCGGTCAAGCAATGGAAGCGGGAAATTCTAGATAAAACGAACGTGACGGAGGATATGGTTGGGGAATATAGCGGTTTGATCAAGCAGGTTCGGCCGATTACAATTGCCACCTATCAAATTTTAACTTACCGGAAGTCTAAGGATGATTTGTTTGTGCATATGGATCTGTTCAATAAACGTGACTGGGGATTGATCGTCTATGATGAGGTTCATCTGCTGCCGGCTCCTGTCTTTCGTGTTACTGCAAATATTCAAGCGACAAGAAGGCTTGGGCTGACAGCTACCCTCATTCGGGAGGATGGCAGAGAAGAGGATGTGTTCTCACTTGTAGGTCCCAAGCGATACGACATGCCTTGGAAGGAACTGGAGGGCAAGGGCTGGATTGCATCTGTAAACTGTTCTGAAATCCGTGTAGAGCTAACTGAGGCCGAGAGGGTACGCTATGATGTCTCAGGGCCGAGGCAGCAAATGAGATTGGCCAGCATGAACAGCGCCAAATATGACGTTATTCAAGAACTATTAAAGAGGCATTCGACCGAACAGGTCCTTATTATCGGGCAATATATCGAACAGCTCAAGCAAATATCTGATGTCCTGCAGGTTCCTTTGATTTACGGTGAGATTTCTCAGGAAAGACGTGAGGAGCTGTTTGAAAAGTTTAGAAATGGTAAGATAAGGGTTCTTATTGTATCGAAGGTGGCTAACTTTGCTGTCGATTTGCCGGATGCAGCGGTTGCGATCCAAATTTCGGGCAGTTTCGGCTCGCGGCAGGAGGAGGCGCAGCGGCTTGGTCGGATTTTACGTCCCAAAGCAAATAGGAATGAGGCTTTTTTTTACTCGATTGTTTCAGATAACACCAAAGAGCAGGATTACGCGCTGAACCGTCAGTTGTTTTTGGTCGAGCAGGGGTATCGTTACCGGATTCAGTCCTGGCAATCCGTGCAGTCCGAGGTCGTTCGATTATGAACCAATCTTATTATCTGGGTCGAATGGAGCCGGGTTTTATAAAAAAGCTGGAGACCGAACGCATTTATACACCATGGATTCAGCAAGGATACCAACTTGTAACCATTTGGAGCGATATCGAAATCATGAAGTCGATATACGGGCATTTGTCCGAAAGGGAACGCCGCCTGCTGCAGCTGCTTGTCACCCATGTAGGCTGTGAGCCCTTTGATTGGCCCAAGCTTGAGCGGATTACGCATTCTTTAATGTCTGGAGCTGAAGCTCGGGTTGGGCTGCTGCTGCTTGTTGAAAAGGGATTTCTATACGCATTCCGTAAATCGTGGGGAGAGCAGCTGTACATTATGGCTCGTGATGGGCTGGCGATGTGGCAGCAGATTATGTGGAATCCTGATCAAGAAAGGTTATCTGAGAATGGTGATGAACATCTTGCACCCATGAGAAAAGAACGAATGAAAGATAAAGATATCGAGCTGACAGATCAAGGTGGAACGGGGCTTGTCCACAATGTATTTCAATCAATGGTATGTATGAGCCAGAATGAAATGAAACTGACGAAAAGCGGAACATTGTCCAAAAGAACCTTGCATAAATGGAAAGAACTGCTTCCCCTCAATGATGATACATTCAAAGCATGCGGAATTAAGTATGCTTATATGAATGTGTATAGTGAATCAATTGCGGTTATATTGGATTTCATGATCAGGCTGCAAATTGTCCGGCAGCAGGACGAGGAGCTTGTGCTTCAGGCTGAGGAGACCAGACGCTGGCTGTGCACAAGTGAAGCAGAGCAAAATAAACGACTGTACCTGTTATGGAAGGAGCTGATGTTCCCCGCAGAGTCGTGGCTGCAGCATGCAGTTCTTTGGTTGGAGCGTCTGCCGAATGAGGAATGGATAAGTGGAGATGATATTTTAAGATGGCTAAAGGATTGTGAAGTTATACCGCTAAACTCAGTTCTCCATGATGAAATGCTTGTGGAGCAATTAGAAGTAGGTTGGCTTGATCCATTACTGGCGTTCGGCTGGCTGGAAAAAGGCGTTAGTAGGCAGGAACAGGCACATTGTTATCGTTGGAGTCAACATCCTCTGGCTGCGGTCGTTAACAAGGATGAGTCGGAACCATATTTGTATATTCAGCCGGACTTTGAAGTGCTGGTTCCGCCCAATGTCGGGTTTGCCGTACGCTGGGAGCTATCAGCCGTGGCTGATCATCGATATACGGACTCAATGTCCCTTTATCATATAACCAAGAAGAGCTTACAGCGTGGTATCCAAACGGGGCGACGAGTCGAATACATTCTTGCGTTTCTTGAACGACATTCCGCTGATGGTATTCCAGAACATGTGCAATTTACAATAGACCAGTGGGCGGGAGAGCTTGGATTTAAGGCAGGTGTGTTTGAAATCGATAAGGACATAATAATGGACACATCGGAGTTAGCCACGCCTGAGATGGATGTATACCCACAGTTTGCCCATAGAACAGGGTTTCTGGATTCACGCCATTCTTTTATCCAATTGGAAATGGAGCTTCAGATGCCCTCATTAGCAGAGCTGTATCCAGAGCTTCGTGCGGTTCCAGCGGCTTGGATGAAGGAATATCGAACATACCATTCGAGTACCCGGAGGGAGATCACGCTGAAGGCTATGGAATGGAAAACATCGCTTCAGATCCGCGGTAACGGGATAGATCGAGTAATCATTCCAAGAACGCTTCAGGAAGTTGATGCGAGCTGGAAGATAACGGGCTTTGAGGTGCCACATGGAAATGAAATTAACTTGTTTTTCAGTGATTGTGAAGAAATGCGGATCATAGTACCAGGAATATACGAGAAATATTGATCTGCATAAGGGCCTTTTGTGTGTTATGATAGTAGGGAGTACAACAATCATAAACATTCGAAAAGGCAGGTGCGATGATGGCAGTAACAGAAGCGCAAACCTTGGACATGTCTGCTATTCTCATGCAGGCGTATGATTTGGGGGACATGATAAAAAGTTCCGCTGAGACAGCGGAGTTTCTATATTGGAAGCAGCGGATTGATCAGGATACACAGGTAAGCGGATTGGTACGTCAGTTTGACAAGAAGAAAGAGTTGTTTGAGGAGTGCCAAAGATTTGGGCATTTTCATCCTGATTACCATGCCGCATTGGGTCAGGTACAGGAAATTCAAAATCAGTTAGATAGCCTGGAGTCCGTTAGAAGGTTTAAGCTAGCTGAGGAGAGACTCGACAATTTATTGTATTCCATATCGCAAACGATAGCGCACAGTGTTTCGGATACGATCAAAGTACCCAGTAATGATCCGCTTACAAGCGGTGGTAGTTGTTCAACAGGTAGTTGCTCTACAGGAGGAAGCTGCAGCGGAGGCTGCAGCTAATTCATAGTATTTAAGGAATCAGAGATGATACACGTTTTTTCCGTTTGAGAGGTTCAATCCTAATGCCATTTTAGCAGGGCATTCGGTTGGATGCTGCCTACGATTTGATCGTGACAGTTCTTAATAGCTGGACGATGAAAAGAATGCAAGGCCACGATTTCCTGCTCCTGCAGCAGATTTAGTTGAATTAACGTTTCCATGACAGCTGGATAAAGTGCTCGTATGGTACCATCTTCAATCTTGAGCGCAATTCCCCAGCTCTTCTCGGGTATGGTGAGGGCGAACAAGCCCTCAGCGCCCATTTTTCCAATGATACGTCCATTAGTGACCTCAATCAGTCGAGTGTCGAATCGATCACTCCCTGCGATATAATAAGGCTCTCTGGATATGGCCCCGATGATACGGTTGCAAGCTTCACTGCGGGAGGCACTCTGATTTACAGGGTCCCCCAGCTGCGCATAGGCAAATGCCAATGCTTCCAGAGGCATTGCAAATACGGGAACGCCACAGCCGTCTGTGCCCAGAGTTATCTGCTCTGGCATCATTCTGCTCATGTCCGCGATAACGTGAAGCATGCGCTGCTGGACAGGGTGATTGATCTCTATATAGGATTGATTGGACACCCCCATTATTTGAGCTAACGCCAGCATTCCTGTATGCTTTCCTGAGCAATTATTGCGCAGTGGAGTGGGTGGCTGGTTGGCCTGCTTTAAACGTTCTGCTGTAGGTTCATGAAACGGTTCATGAACCCCGCAGCACAATGCGGATTCATCAAGATCCAGCTGATGCAGGGTATGATCAACCAATCTGGCGTGTTCATCCTCGCCATTGTGGGAAGCGCATAATAAGGTGATTTGTTTATCATCAAGATGTAAGCGCTCTGCTCCACCAGCTTCCAGCAGTGGAATAGCCTGGAGCAGCTTGGCAGTTGAACGTGCAAAAGTATACAAAGTGGAATCTCCCGCGGAGACAATCAGCTTGCGGTTGATATCCATCACAGCGAGATGAACGATGTGCCGACTTTCCGTCAGCGTACCGCGTACGATGTGAATATTCAATTTTCCGTTGTCCACAGTCAATCATCCTTTCATTTGACTCTATAGAAAGTAGGTAATGCTGATGTTAACCGATCGAAGCGGTCTTATTGTTTGGGTGACAGATCTCAAAGCAGCGAATAAGCATTTGGAGCGTTATGGAAGTGTGCATTTTATTTCCAAAAGGTTACATTATGCAGCCATGTATGTCCATGCGAGCAAGCTGGAGGAAACGATGAAGCAGTTGCAAAAACTGGCTTTTGTCAAAAAAGTTGAACGGTCCTACCGAAATGAAATTCAAACCGAGTATAGTAACAACGGGGCTGATAAATCAAGCTTTTATACCCTGTAAGTGGTATGTAATTTGTTTATATAATGAGGTATATTAGTTTATTATATACATTTTTGGGGGAAAAGCTTCTGATGCCAGGGGCTTTTTTTGCTGTGAAGTATCAAGTTTACAAGATTTAACTAAAGAATAATTAATTTGTCAATCGTTCTCCAGTAATGTAGAATAAGTAGAAACGCTTTTGTGTACATAGGTTTAAAGAACTAATTTCATGGGTGGGGGGTTGTGATTTATGAGAGATAGAACGATAGAACGATCAAATGGTTGTGAACCGTTTTTTGTTTCATTAGGTAACAAAAGCATCACGGATATCGTTATCACGAATCATGCCCAAATCCGTTGGAATGACCGCGTTGAGCATGAAAAAACGGGTTTTGAAGATATTTGTGCTTTTTTATGGAACCGCTTAAAAGCGGGTCAGATCAAGTCTTATTACAAGAATGGCGAAGATGCTTATCTTGTGGATGACGATTTGGTGTTAATCGCTGAATTCACAGAGATGGAGAACCTTAGTGAGACTGGTCCCAAGCTGCATCGGATGGTCATTGTAACTTTTCTTGGACGTATGTCTGAAACGATTGAGCTCAGAGATTTGAAATCGTATTACTCATGGCTGCGTCATTCACGTCGAATGACATTGATCAAAAACAGTCGAAAACGCCGATAATGAATAATTACAAAGAGTATTCTGCGCGGATGCAGCATGCTCTTTTTTTATTTGCTATAATAGGTCTACCAAAGCATGTTGGAGGTACGCAGATCATGGCACTTAATTTTCATCAGCTTCATATTTTTTATACCGTCGCGGAGAAAGGCAGTTTTTCTTATGCGGCACAAGCCCTTCACATGACCCAGCCTGCTGTTACGATGCAGGTGCAATCGTTAGAGGATTATTTTGGTACGAAGCTGTTTCACCGTTCCACGAAAAAGATTGAACTCTCGGAAGCAGGCAGAACCTTACTGCCATTTGCCAAGCGGAGTATTGACTTAATAAAAGAAACGGACATCAGTATGTCCAAATTTACGCATATGCTGGAAGGAAGGCTTCACTTAGGAGCGAGTATGACTGTAGGGGAATATATATTGCCTCGCTTGCTCGGGCCTTTTGGAAAGGAATACCCGAACATATCGATTAGCATGAAGGTCATCAATACGAGACAAATACTTGATGAAGTGCTGAACCACCAATTGAACTTTGGTATTGTGGAAGCAGAGGTACATCACCCTGATGTACATGTGGAAGCTGTGATGAATGATGAATTGATGCTTATTGTTCCAAAGGACCATCCTTTAGCTGACATGCCAGTCGTTACGCTAGAAGAGATGCTGAAGTATCCATTTATATTAAGAGAGCAGGGCTCGGGCACAAGAACAGTTATGGAGGAAGAGCTTGCACGTGCAGGCTGTGACCCGGGCGATATGAAGATCGTTATGGAGCTTGGCAGTACCGGCGCTGTTAAATCGGCTGTAGAAGCTGATCTTGGTATCTCTATATTGTCCCAATCCTCTCTCAAGCATGAAGCGGCACTGGGTGTATTAGTCGTAAAGAAAATCGAAGGCGTTTGCTTTACACGCAGCTTTCATGCGATTTATCTGAATTCAACCATTTTGCCGATATCGGCGGTTACCTTCTTGACCTTTTTGCGCGAACGGGATTTGAGTCAATGGCTTTAGGGACAGGTTGACCGAATAGCATAGAATGGGATATTCTGGATTATCCAAATGCATATAACAATCCAATCAGGAAAAGAGGGTTCACATGGTATACGCGGATTTGCACAGTCACACTTTGGCATCGGATGGGATGCAGCCAGCAGCTGAAAATGTACGGCTTGCTGTAGCGGCAGGACTCGGGGCTATAGCGATAACCGATCACGATACAGTAGCTGGGCTTAAGGAAGCGATAGCTGCTGGTGAGCAATATGGAATTCAGGTTGTCCCTGGCGTGGAGATCAGCACGATAGCTGGCGGCGAAGATATCCATGTTCTTGGGTATTGGATAGATTACGAAAATGAACTGTTTCTGGAGCGATTGGCGAATCTGAGGAGTGTTCGGGACAAACGGAACGAGATGATGCTTGAGAAGCTGAATGAACTCGGTGTTCCACTCACGATGGAAGAGGTGCGTGCGTCTCTGCAAGCATCGAAAAAAGTCGATGAAACACTTGGCAGGCCACATATCGCCGATGCAATGCTGCGCAAGGGACATGTTAGCTCTATTGCTGAAGCATTTGATCGATTTCTCGGAAAAGATGGTGCCGCCTATGTCAATCCGCCGCGGATTGAACCTGCAACTGCAATTGGATGGATCCGTGATGCTGGAGGGGTTCCCGTGCTTGCCCATCCTGGTCTGTATGGGCAGGATCAATTAATCGGTGAGCTGGTCGAAAGCGGTTTAGCGGGCATCGAGGTATACCATGCGGATCATACAGTCGAGCAAGAGCAGCATTATTTGTCTATCGCCAAGCAGTATCAGCTGATTGTGACGGCAGGATCGGATTTTCATGGTGAGCGAGGCGGAGTTGTATTCCATTCTCCTATAGGCTCCAAAAAAATCGAAATATCTGTGGTTCAACAGCTTATTGAGGCTAAACAAAAGCTGTGAATAGAGGAGCAAGGTAGAAGTTCAGGAGGATTAGGATGAAAATACGTAAAGCAATTATACCAGCCGCAGGTTTGGGAACCCGTTTTTTACCTGCTACCAAAGCCCAGCCCAAAGAAATGCTACCGATCGTCGATAAACCGGCGATTCAATATATTGTTGAAGAAGCGATTGCCTCCGGCATTGAAGATATTATGATAGTTACTGGTCGTAATAAAAGAGCGATTGAGGATCATTTTGACAAATCCGTTGAGCTGGAAATGATGCTGGAGGAAAAAGGGAATCTAGAGCTATTAAAGCTCGTGCAGGATGTGTCGAACCTTGCCGATGTTCATTATATTCGCCAAAAGCAGCCGCTTGGTCTCGGGCATGCCGTATTGTGCGCACGTAAATTTATAGGCAATGAACCGTTTGCCGTGCTGCTTGGCGACGATATTATTCAGGCAGAGCCGCCGTTCTTGCAGCAAATGATCGAGCTGTATGAGCATACGGAGACATCTATCATTGCTGTATCGGAGGTACCGTGGGAGGATGTGGACAAATATGGAATCGTTTCACCTTCCTCTGTGGTCCACCCTTATTATCGGTATATCGAGGATTTGGTCGAAAAGCCGGACCGTGGCCATGCACCATCGAACCTGGCTGTCATAGGCAGATATATCATTCAACCAGAGATTTTCGGCATACTGGAAAATTGTGAGCCTGGCAGAAACGGCGAGATCCAACTGACCGATGCGCTGCGCATACTGAACAGCCAGAGCCCTATGGTCATCTGCCCGGTCCAAGGCAGACGTTATGACGTCGGAGATAAGCTGGGATATCTCGAAGCAACCATCGAAATCGCACTTCAGCGCGAAGACCTTCAAGACGCCTTAAAGGCATATCTGCAAAAACTAACAAGCACCTGGCATTCTTAATAAAGTGTCTAAAGTAGCACCAAGCGAGTCCCGTAGGGACGATGCGTCTCAATCCCACAAAAGCCACACCCACCCGAAATACACCGTAGTCCAGCGTGTCCCGCAGGGACGAAAAGCGCCCCGAGAACACTACAGTCCGCACACAGAGAGGGAGTCCAGAGGGCGGCGCCCTTTGGGGCCCTCCCTATAGGGAGGGTTTGGGAGGGTGCGCGAACTATTTTATACTCACAGGCAGCTGTTTGATCCCATCAGCATCAGGTGTGATGAATAAAGTTTTCTGATGATCATAAATCACAAATCCAGGTTTGGCACCGCTTGGCTTGCGGACATGCTTGATCATCGTATAATCGACTGGCACCTGACTGGAGGCCTTGGCTTGGCTAAAATAAGCGGCGAGCTGGGCGGCCTCATGTAGGGTTGCATCCCCGAACTGTATGCTGCGAATAACAACATGAGAGCCGGGAATATCCTTCGTATGCAACCAGGTATCTGCGGACTGGGCCAACCGATTCGTTAAGTACTCGTTCTGCGTATTATTTTTCCCGACATAGATGGGTATACCTTCACTGGACATAAAGCAAGACAGCAGAGGTCGCTGATTTTGCTTCTTTTTGCGTGTTTTTTTACTACGGTTGCGAATGTATCCTTGCTCAATAAGTTCATCACGGATTTCGGCAATATCGCTGAGTGAGGCAGTACCCAGCTGCTGCAGTAAGCTGTCCAAGTAGAGGATTTCCTCGTGAGTCTGCTCCATTTGAACTTTTACCGCGATGAGACTATTTTTGCTTTTGGTATACTTTTTAAAATAACGCTGTGCATTTTCCGAAGGAGTGAGCAGAGGATCGAGTGGAACGGTGATCATTCGCTGCTCTTCATCATAATAGTTGATGACTTCAATTGCGGAAGTGCCTTTCTGAATCTGATGCATGGAAGCTGTCAGCAAGTCGCCAAGTATGCGCAATTTGTCAGAGTCCTGAGCCTCGTTCAGCGTCTCCTGCAGCTTTTCCAGTTTCTTCGCATTTTTGTTTCGTTCATTTTGAAGAAACTTCAGTAGATCGGACACTCGCTGTTTGACGGTATCACGCTCGGCTTTATCTCCGTAGAAGGCTTCCAGACATTGGCTTACTGTGTCATAATATTGGATTTCCCCTTGCAAATGTGTCAGTTTAATAACGGAAAAATAAGCTTTGCCGGTTTCTTCTTGATCACAAATATTAGGTGCACCACTGTCTGACCCCAGTTGATTAATGATCGAAAAGAAGGGTTCCCAAAGACGCGAGGCGCTCTCAACAGGCGTATGCGCAACCGTTATCTTGGGCTGAGTCCGGTATACGATTTCTTTGGCTATCAAAGGACTGAAGCCGCTAAACCGAGCGACAAGACGCTGCTCCCAGGTGAGATCATCCCAAAGCTGAGCAGGTTTGGCAGGTGCTTTGAAAGGGTCGTCCTGCTCGGGTTGGACAGGTGGCGCCTGCGTCATCAGTTCAATGAAGGAGTCACGTTCAATGTGAAAAGGCTGCTCCTTATGCTGTTCAGGAGGTGCCGTATAACGGCTGCCAGGCATAATGATACGGTAACTGCTGATCGCAGGGGTTACATGATGGATTCCGTCAATGATCGTATCTGTCGATGGATCCAGCAAAATAATATTACTATGCCGTCCCATGATTTCAATAATGATCGTTTTGATGCTCACATCCCCAAGCTCATCGCGCTGTCTCAAGCCGATGTGAATGACCCGCTCCAAACCGGGCTGTGTTATGCTCTCGATAATACCGCTTTCGCAATGCTTGCGCAGCAGCATACAGAACATGGGCGCGTCCAGCGGGTTGGAATAGGACTTCTCCGTAAGATGTACACGGGGATAAGTTGGATTAGCAGACAACAGCAGCTTAAGATTACTGCCCTGAGCGCGAAGCTGCAGTATGATATCGTTGCCCGAGGGCATATGAACTTTATTAATTCGGCCGCCTACGCAGGCTTGAAGCTCTTGCACCAAACTATAGACGACGAGACCGTCTAACGACATATCGATTACAACTCCGTTCGTACTTATAATTTTAATTGAACTTATACAGGTCGTTCAAAAAGTCCCCTTTTGATCAATAAGTTATACAGGAGGCTCACTCGGCATCGAATCTTGCAATAAGACTCGAAGTGCGGTGCTCATTTAGGTGTGCCTAAACTCCGCTCCTCCTTCTTCCCAGCTTACGAAGCGAGTTTTCTGAGAAAACTTTAACTTCTCGGTACTGAAAAGTTGACTTTTTGAACATGAACTTATAGTTCACCCTCTATCATGCCATACTTTGAACAAAAACTTAAGCGACTTTTCATTTGTGCTATTTCGCAGCTTGTCTGAATACATTTACTCATGAGGAATTTGTAATGAAAATTAAGCTTTGCAGCCTTTCGCAAGGCGGTATCAGAGCAACCTTATGGGAGGTAATACGGAATGAGTCAGAAGAAGTGGTATCAAATGACAAGCGAGGAAACGATGGAAGCCCAAAACATGCAGACCTTACTGGGACTGACCTCGTCAGAGGCAGAGAAGCGATTGGAGCAAAATGGCAAAAATGAACTGTCTGATGGTCCCAAGCTGTCTCCAATTACTTTATTTTTGGGCCAGTTTAAAGATTTTATGGTGCTTGTTCTCGTTGGAGCAACCTTAATTTCAGGTCTGCTTGGGGAGTATCTGGATGCAATTACAATTGTTGCGATCATTATTATGAACGGCATTCTTGGTTTTATTCAAGAATATCGAGCTGAGCGCTCCCTACGGGCGTTAAAAGAATTGTCCGCTCCAAACGCCCGTGTCCTTCGTGATGAGACGATATTGCAAATTCCAGCCCGCGAACTGGTCCCGGGAGATATAGTCCTGCTTGAAAGTGGAGACCGAATTCCCGCAGATCTGCGATTTATTGAAGCGAACAGCCTGTATGCCGAAGAATCGGCGTTGACAGGTGAATCGGTGCCAGTTAATAAGCACACGGAAGCTTTGAAAGGGGAAGAGGTTTCGCTTGGCGATCAGCGTAATCTGGGATTCATGGGTACAATGGTCACACGTGGAACAGCCAGGGCTGTAGTTATTCGAACCGGGATGCAAACGGAAATGGGCAAAATTGCCGATCTTATCCAAAATACAGAATCGACCGAAACGCCACTGCAGCATCGTTTGGAGCAGCTTGGGAAAATATTGATTATTGTTGCATTGGTGCTAACCCTTCTGGTTGTAGTAGCTGGTATTCTGCATGGACAAGAGCCTTACAGCATGTTTTTGGCAGGAGTAAGTTTGGCGGTAGCAGCGATTCCGGAAGGACTTCCGGCAATTGTAACGATCGCGCTGGCTATGGGAGTTCAGCGGATGATACAGCGCAAGGCGATCGTTCGCAAGCTGCCTTCTGTTGAGACGTTGGGCTGTGCTTCCGTGATCTGCTCGGATAAAACAGGAACTTTGACACAAAACAAAATGACCGTTACCCATTTATGGCTGGGTGGAGATATTCTTGAGGTAACAGGCGAAGGTTATGAACCGCAGGGGGATATCAAGCTGAAAGGCGAACGTGTTGATGTGCGCAACCATTTGATGCTGCGAAAGCTGCTGCAAGTATCTGTTTTGTGTAACAATGCACAGCTCTCAGAGCAGACAGAAGTGACGAAGCGCAAAAAGCAGACGATGGAAGATGCGAAAAGTGTATGGAGTCTGCAGGGGGATCCAACGGAAGGCGCACTTATCGTACTGGGAGCCAAAGCAGGACTGACCGTTCCTTCCTTATCTGGTTTGTTCAACCGCACCAGCGAATTTCCATTTGATTCCGAGCGTAAACGAATGTCTGTGCTCGTGGAGCATCAGGGAGGGCGTATGGCTTGCACCAAGGGTGCTCCGGATGTGCTTATCATGCAGTGCAGCTATGTATTGTGGGATGATAAAGTGATTCCGTTTACTCCAACGCTTAGGCAAAAGGTGCTCGCTGCCAATGAAGGTATGGCCAACAACGCATTGCGTGTTCTGGGACTTGCTTACCGTGATCTGAAGCCAACGGAGAACTGCACGGAGGAAGCTGAAGTTGAGAGCGGTCTGGTTTTCATCGGTTTGACGGGAATGATTGACCCGCCGCGCCGGGAAGTGCGGGATGCCATAACAAAATGCCGCAAGGCTGGCATCAAAACTGTAATGATCACTGGTGATCATCAAGGAACAGCCGAAGCGATTGCCAAGCAGCTGGGGATTATGCCAGCATCAAACGGATTAACCCTGAATGGACAGCAGTTAACCATGCTAAGTGATGATGAGCTCGACAAGTTGGTCGAGGACACAAGCGTCTATGCAAGAGTTTCCCCAGAGCATAAGCTGCGGATAGTCAAATCCTTGCAGCGACAAGGCCATGTGGTCGCGATGACGGGGGACGGTGTTAATGATGCTCCGGCCATTAAAGCGGCAGACATCGGAATTGCGATGGGAATTAGTGGAACCGATGTATCTAAGGAAGCGGCATCGCTCGTGTTAAGTGACGATAATTTTGCCTCTATTGTATCCGCTATTGAGGAAGGGCGCGGCATTTACGAAAATATCCGCAAGTTTATCCGGTATTTGCTGGCATCTAATGTCGGCGAGATCATGACGATGTTTTTAGCTATGATGGCAGGCTTGCCGCTGCCGCTCGTTCCGATCCAGATTTTATGGGTTAATCTGGTTACAGATGGACTTCCGGCCATGGCACTTGGAGTCGATCAAGCCGAAAAAGATTTAATGCAGCAGAAGCCGCGTGGTGCACGTGAAAGTATTTTCGCTCGGAGGCTGGGCTGGAAAATTATTTCTCGAGGTATGCTGATCGGTGTTTGCACCTTGGCTGCATTTCTGATTGCTTTGCAGCAGGGGCTGCATGATGACGCGTCAACATTGATTAAAGCGCAGACGGTTGCTTTTGCCACATTGGTTATGGCGCAGCTGATTCATGTATTTGATTGTCGCAGTTCACGCTCCATCTTTCATCGCAATCCGCTGCAAAACCGTTATCTGGTTCTGGCAGTGCTGTCCTCATTACTGCTGATGCTGGCAGTGCTGTACATTGAGCCCTTACAGCCTATCTTTAAAACCGTTCCACTGAATATTAAGGATTGGATCGTCGTCCTCATATTTGCTGGAATTCCAACTTTCCTAATGGGATTTGGCAGCTTGATGAGCAAGCCGTCCAAACGCAAGCCCATTCGTTATGGAACGACAAAACCTGTTATTCGTTAATATTTTGATTCGTGCTGAGGCCTGGGGTTAAATTCCAGGTCTCGGCATTTCGTATTTTGTACATTAATAGTAAGCGGAATTTTGTCAAAAAACTATGCATACCTGTCATTTTGCGTTATGATAATGGCTATCAACACTATAGGGATCAGGTTAGAAAGTAGGGAGCGGCTATGAATTTCACAAAAATGCATGGACTTGGGAATGATTTCATTGTCGTTGCAGGTCAGCAAGAGCTTCCTGTCGATGCAAATGAGCTTGCAATCCGTTTGTGCAGTCGTTTTTTTGGTATAGGAGCAGACGGGCTTGTATATATACTTCCTTCAAAAATCGCCGACTATCAGATGAGGATCATCAATTCTGACGGTTCGGAGTCCGAGCAGTGTGGTAATGCTATTCGTTGTGTTGCCAAATATATTTATGAACATGGCATGATGGATGCCTCAGCAACTGAATTAACCGTTGAGACGGTCGGGGCAGGCGCACAGCAGGTGCAGCTCACTGTAGTTGAAGGTAAAGTAACGGCGGTGCGAGTCGATATGGGTGAGCCAATCCTGCAGGGTGCCTTAATTCCTACTGCACTGGATCAGGAACAGGTGCTCAATCAGCCGATTGAGGTGGATGGACAAGAGTTTCATTTCACTGCCGTTTCGATGGGCAATCCTCATTGTGTAATCTATGTTGATGATGCAGTGGGATTTGATTTGGCTGAGTGGGGGCCAAAGCTGGAAAAGCATCCGATGTTTCCGCGACGTGTGAATGTAGAATTTACAACAGTCAAGGCTCGCAATGCGATAGATATGCGCGTATGGGAACGTGGAGCAGGCCCCACGCTAGCTTGTGGTACCGGAGCTTGTGCATCACTGGTAGCTTCGGTGTTAAACGAAGTATCGGATCGTTCAGCGACGGTTTCCTTAAAAGGCGGCGACTTGTTCATTGAATGGAGTTCGGCCGACAATCATGTATATATGACAGGACCTGCAGAGCAGGTTTATGAAGGCAACTTATCTATATAAATGTATAAACGGATGATAGTAATATAGAAGGATCGCAGCTTAGTGGAAAGGGCGGACAAAAGCAAATGAAGCTTGACTTAAGGGAAGCACTCCATCAGGATATTTTGGTCGGTGATGGAGCGATGGGGACATTTTTATATCAGATGGGATTTCCGGTCGGGATTTCGTATGAGGAGTTGAATCTGCTCAAACCGGAGGTTATCGCCGATGTGCATCGCCGTTATTATGAGGCAGGCGCGCGCGTGATCGAAACGAATACATTTTCGGCAAACCGTGAGAAGCTGTCCAAATACGGCTTGGAGCAGGAAGTAGAAGCTATCAACCGTGCTGGTGTGGAATTAGCACGCAGAGCGGTGGGCAGCGATGCTTATGTCGTTGGGGCGATGGGATCTATCCGTGCGGGTAAGCGCAAAAATGTGCGTACAACCAAGCTTAAAGAAGATTTGCGTCAACAAATCGAGGTTCTTCTGGATACACAGGTGGATGGTTTGCTGCTGGAATCCTTTCTGGATCTGGAAGAAATGCTGCTGGCTTTGAAAATCATACGCAAGCTCAGCAATATTCCAGTAATTTGTCAGTTTGCAACTGAAGGTGCAGGGACTACCGAGGATGGTATTCTGCTGAACGAAGCCTTTGCCAAACTCAAACACTATGGAGCCGACGTGGTTGGATTTAACTGCCGCAGCGGTCCCAATGGGTTATTACGTTCCTTGGAAAAAGCTGCGGCGTCTGGACCTGAACTTCCATATTCTGTATTTCCGAATGCAGGAATCGCCGATTATGTTGATGGTCGCTTTACTTTTGCAGCCACACCTGAATATTTTGCCGAGACGGCTTTGAAGTTTGCTGATTTGGGTGCGAGAATCATCGGTGGCTGCTGCGGGACGACACCTGAGCATATCGCTTTTATGGCGAAAGCATTGAATGGCTACAAGCCGGACCCATCACGTATTGACAAACTGCAGTCCGATATAAGGGATACAGGCTTACCAACTGTTGCAAAGGGTGCTTCAGTCGAATCGATTACTGAATCGGTGTCTACGGCAGCTAATGATACTGCTGGATTACCGCCTGCTGCTGAACCGAATATCATTGAATTGGTCAAACAGCGTCATACCGTTATTGTTGAACTGGATCCTCCTCGTGATCTGGATATTGATAAATTCATGAAGGGTGCACATGCGTTGAAGGAAGCGCGTATTGATGCCTTGACGATGGCTGACAATTCATTGGCTGTTACACGGATGAGCAACTTGGCGTTGGGCTACCTGGTGAAAGAGCAGACCGGACTACGGCCTCTTATTCATATCGCATGTCGTGACCGCAACATGATTGGTACACAATCGCACATGATGGGGCTGCATGCTCTGGGTATCGACCATGTGTTGGCTGTGACTGGAGATCCGGCACGTTTTGGCGATCTTCCTGGCTCCAGCTCCGTCTACGATTTGACTTCTTTTGAAATCATTCGAATGATCAAGCAGTTGAACGAAGGAGTAGCTTTCTCAGGTAAGCAGCTGAAGAAGAAGGCGAATTTTATTGTTGGAGCAGCTTTTAATCCCAATGTTAAATATTTGGAGAAGGCCGTGCAGCGTCTGGAACGGAAAATCGAAGCAGGTGCCGATTATATCATGACGCAGCCGGTTTATGATGCCAAGCTGATTGAGCGAATATATGAGACTACCAAGCATTTGAATATCCCGATTTTTCTCGGTATCATGCCGCTTGCAAGCGGCGGTAATGCAGAGTATTTGCATAATGAGGTTCCAGGGATTCAATTGTCGGATAACGTGCGTCAGCGTATGAGCGACTTGAAGGGTGAAGCGGGTCGGGCGATGGGCGTGCAAATCGCGAAGGAGCTTTTGGATGCGGCGATGCCGTACTTTAACGGAATATATTTGATGACTCCTTTCTTATCCTATGAGATGACAGCAGATCTGACGAAATATGTATGGGAGAAATCAGAAAGCGCGATTTCCACTTGTACCCTCTAGCAAAATGAATTAAAATAAGCTAATGGATGTGAACAGCTTGATGAAAAGTATGACCGGGTTCGGACAAGCAAGCTGTCGGTTTGCCGGATATATCGTGCAAATGGATCTGAAATCGGTGAATCATCGCTATTGCGAGGTCAACGTGCGAATCCCTCGAGAATACATGAAATATGAGGATTTGCTCAAAAAAACCGTGCAGCAGCATTTGAAGCGCGGCAGAGCTGATTTGTTTGTGACGATTGAGCGAAGTGTCGAGGCATCTCGTACGGTAGAGCTGAACTGGCAGCTAGTGGAAGCCTATCAGGCAGCAGCTGAACAGCTTGTGACAAGATTCGGTTTGAAATCATCAATGGATGTACGGGATTATATGTCTATTCCAGATTTGATTACCTTCAAGGAAGCTGCTCTAGTAACGGATGAAGAGTTTCAAAGTGAATTACTGACTTGCGCAGAAGCGGCAGTTCTGAAACTCACCCAGATGCGTGAATCCGAAGGTGCCCATTTATGTGTGGATATCGAACAGCGGATCGATACCATGAATCGTTATTTGGGACAATCGCAGAAGTTGGCTCCGCAGGTGGTACACCATTATGCACACAAGCTTCGTACTCGAATTCAGGAGATGCAGCAGCAGCCAATAATGGACGAAGCACGCATGGCTATGGAAGTGGCGTTATTAGCGGATCGTTCCAATATTGATGAAGAATTAGTGCGTTTGCAAAGCCATATTCAGCAATGCGTTCAGCTTATAAGCGAGTCAGAACCGATCGGCAGAAAGTTTGATTTCCTCCTGCAAGAAATGAATCGGGAAGTGAATACGATCGGATCGAAAGCGAATCATGCAGAACTCACCACGATAGTTGTGGAGATGAAGGCTGAAATGGAAAAATTGAGAGAGCAGATTCAAAATATAGAGTAGTCATATGCTAATGCTCAGTTAGCAGCTTTCCATAGGAGAGCAAGTTTAATAATCAAGTGCTTACGAAGTAGCTTTGCTAAAGCAAAGCTTGTGGGAGGAAACCAGATGGCTATCAAACTTATCAATATTGGCTTCGGGAACATTGTGTCTGCCAACCGAATCATTTCCATTGTTAGTCCGGAATCGGCGCCAATCAAAAGAATTATTCAGGAAGCACGCGACCGGCATATGCTGATCGACGCAACCTATGGACGTCGTACACGGGCGGTTATCATTACGGATAGCGACCATGTTATTTTATCTGCGGTGCAGCCCGAGACGGTGGCCCATCGACTTTCCAATAAGGACGATGATCATGACGAGTAAGGAAAAAGGAATATTAATCGTATTATCGGGGCCTTCTGGCGTGGGCAAAGGAACTGTTTGTAAAGCTTTGCGCGGCTGTGCGCCTGACCTGGTATACTCTGTATCCGCTACAACTCGCGTTCCTCGAGAGGGCGAAGTGGATGGTGTGAATTATTTCTTCAAAACTAGGGAACAATTTAAGAAGTTGATCGATACCGATCAAATACTGGAATGGGCGGAATATGTAGGCAATTACTATGGAACCCCACGTCAGTTTGTGGAAGAAACGTTAAATTCCGGTAAAGATATTATTCTTGAGATCGAAGTGCAGGGTGCGCTTCAAGTTAAACAAAAATTTCCTCAAGGCGTATTCATATTTTTGCTTCCTCCTTCATTAGATGAATTGGAAAGCCGAATTGTTGGCCGCGGTACCGAATCCGAGGAATCGATAAGGAGTCGGATGTCGGTAGCTATGGACGAATTCCGTTTAATGGATTATTATGACTATGCGATTGTAAACGATAAGGTGGAAAATGCCTGTTCGCGTATTCAATCGATTATTGTAGCCGAGCACTGTCGCAAGGATCGAGTATTCAGTAAAATAAAACAGTGGATGGTTGAGGTGAAATAACATGTTGTATCCTTCGATTGATGAGCTTTTAGAGAAAGTGGATAGTAAGTATTCCTTGGTAGTAGCGGCATCCAAGCGGGCAAGAATGTTGCGTGATGGTGCTAAATCGGAAATTCGTAACAAAAAGTCCTACAAGCAGGTAGGTCTTGCACTTGAAGAAATTTATGAAGATTTGATTTCTTACGAGAAGCTGTATAAAGAAACCTAAGGAACATTTTAAACGACAACCCTTGTGGTTGTTATTTTTTTCTCGATAAATGGGGAGGGATCGGTTATGCTGCAGGGTAAAACGATTATTTTAGGTGTCAGTGGAGGCATTGCAGCCTATAAGGCAGCTGCTATTTGCAGCAAGCTGGTTCAGGCGGGAGCGGATGTTCGTGTCATTATGACGGAATCGGCAGTCAAATTTATTGCACCTTTGACCTTTCAAACCTTATCCCGACACGACGTTATTATTGACACATTCGATGAAAAAGATGCATCGGTCGTTTCCCATATTGATCTGGCAGATCGCGCAGATTTAATCATCGTTGCCCCCGCAACAGCTAACATCATTGCCAAAATGGCCCATGGGCTTGCTGACGATATGCTGAGCACGACATTGCTGGCAACGATGGCACCGGTGTGGATAGCTCCTGCAATGAATGTTCACATGTATGCACATCCTGCAGTTCAGTCCAATTTGGATGTGCTTGCTGCTCGTGGAGTACAGTTTATTGAGCCAGGTACGGGCCAGTTGGCTTGTGGTTATGTAGGCAAGGGAAGATTAGAAGAACCTGAGCATATAGTTGCAGCCATTATTCGATTTTTTAGCGAAAAAAAAATACTTGAAGGCAAGAAAATGGTAATCACAGCTGGTGGTACCGTGGAGCGTATAGATCCTGTGCGATATTTAACGAATGATTCATCCGGTAAAATGGGCATAGCCCTCGCGGAAGTAGCTCAGAGCATGGGTGCTGATGTCACGCTGATCGCGGGCAAAACGTCCGTACCTGTCCCCTCAGGCATACGTGTTGTGAAAGTTGAATCTGCACAGGATATGCTGGAAGCCGTCATGGAGCGGTTTGACGATTCCGATGTGATTATTAAAGCAGCTGCGGTTGCCGATTATCGTCCTTTGGAGCGTGCACAACAAAAGATCAAGAAAAAGTCGGAAGAAATGACTTTAACTCTGATTAAAAATACAGATATTTTACAAACTATCGGTCAACGTAAAACGAAGCAGTTTATCGTTGGATTTGCAGCGGAAACCGAAAATGTTGAAGAGCACGCCCTGGATAAGCTGCGACGGAAGCATTGTGATTTGATTGTCGCTAACGATGTTACGCAGGAGGGTGCAGGCTTTGGCACGGATACGAATGTAGTAAGAATTTATGATGCGGCTGGCTTGGTCGATATTTTACCGCTCATGAGTAAGCTTGGTGTGGCACGTGAGCTGTTGTTACGAATAGCAGAACGGATGGCGAAAGGAGCAGAATCGCGCTGATGTATGCAAAAGTTATTGTGGATGTTCCATCCAAGCACACAAACCGCGGTTTTGATTACCTGATACCCGAATCGATGCGGGAGTGGGTTGCGATTGGAAGTCGGGTAGGCGTCCCTTTTGGCCCAAGAAAGCTTCAGGGATTTGTCGTTGAGCTGCATGGTCGTCCGGACTTTGATCCAGCGAAATTAAAGCCGATTTCAGAGGTAATGGACTTGTATCCTCCATTAACTCCCGACTTGGTGGAGCTCGCTCAGTGGGTAAGCAAAACCTATCTTTGTCACGAAATTACAGCGCTGCAGGCGATGATTCCAGGTGCCTTGAAAGCCAAGTACGAACGGCATGTCAAGGTGAGCGATTTTCATACAAATGGGGATTATGGTAATTTGCTTTTACAAGGTCAGCGTACGATGCTGCTGCCGATTCAGGAAGAAATCGCTGCTTTTATCCGCGATAAGGGCTCAGTAGAGATTGGGGCTTTATTAGAAAAATACACGGATCAGGGCGGCCTGATTAAGCAGATGATCACGCAAGGCCAGCTCGTTGAAGTACAGATGATTAAAGACCGGATGTCAGCAAAAAAGGTACTCACGGTTTTTCCATCCGGGCAGCCGGAGCAGCTGAGACAGTGGGCTGAGCTGCTTGCAGCCAGATCCATGAAGCAGAAGGAAGTGCTGCTGTACTTGGCGGAACAGCATTATCCGATCAAGCTGACGGATCTGCTTAATGAGCTGGGGATTAGCGCCAGTACGGTCAAAAGCTTGGCGGACAAGGATTATCTCACGATTAAGGAAGTTGAGGTTTTTCGGGACCCGTATGCAGAAAGGAATTTTCCGCGTACCAAGCCGCTGATCTTAACACCGGAACAGAGCCAAGTATTTAATCGAATTTCCGAAGCTGTTCACGAGCGGAATCATCAGGTATTCTTGCTGCACGGGGTGACAGGAAGCGGGAAAACTGAGGTTTACCTGCAGTCGATTCAAACCTGTCTGGATCAAGACAGAGAGGCCATTGTGCTGGTACCGGAAATTTCTTTAACACCTCAGATGGTCGAGCGGTTCAAAGGCCGTTTTGGCAATCAAGTCGCAGTGCTGCACAGTCGCCTGTCACAAGGTGAGCGCTATGATGAGTGGCGCAAAATCATGCTCAAGCAGGTCAGTGTCGTGATCGGTGCCCGCTCTGCCATCTTTGCTCCATTTACCAAGATTGGTTTGGTTATTATTGACGAGGAGCACGAATCCTCTTACAAGCAAGAAGAAAGTCCGAAATATCACGCACGTGATGTTTCTATAGCAAGAGCTAAGCAGCATGGAGCCGTTGTTATATTGGGTTCTGCCACTCCATCGCTTGAGAGTATGTACGGCACATTGCCCGAAGCGGCCCAGGACACACCTGATGGTCGTGCACCGATTGAGCTTTTAACGATGAAAGAGCGGGTTGAAGGGCGGCCTTTGCCTAAAGTTCACATTGTTGATATGCGTGAGGAGCTAAGCAAGGGCAACCGATCGATGTTCAGCCGCGGCTTACATAAAGCGATCGAAGACCGGTTGGAAAAGAAAGAGCAGATTGTACTGCTGCTGAATCGTCGCGGATATGCGACATTTGTGATGTGCCGCAGCTGTGGGTTCGTCGCAGGTTGTCCTCACTGTGATATTTCATTAACTTATCACCAGTCCGCTCGAACGCTGCGCTGCCACTATTGTGGGTACACAGAACGTGAAGCGACGACTTGTCCAAGCTGTGGAAGCGAGCATATACGTCATTTTGGCACCGGAACCCAACGAGTAGAAGAAGAATTGGGCAAGCTGTTCCCTGGCATTCGTGTGATTCGGATGGATGTGGATACGACGACGGAGAAGGGCTCTCATGAGAAATGGCTAACTCTTTTTCGAAATCAGCAGGCGGATGTGCTGCTTGGGACACAAATGGTGGCCAAGGGCCTCGATTTTCCGCAGGTTACACTGGTTGGTGCTCTGGCAGCGGACACGGTACTGAATTTACCGGATTTTCGCGCAGCGGAACGGACCTTCCAGCTTATGACTCAGGTAGGTGGACGTGCTGGACGGCATGAGCTGCCAGGTGAAGTCTTTATTCAGACCTACACGCCGGAGCATTATAGTATAATTAGTGCCAGCAATCATGATTATAAAAGTTTTATGGAAAAAGAGATGACTTTTCGTAAATTCCATGATTATCCGCCTTTTCATAGACTTATACTAATAACGTTATCACATGAACAGATACCACTGCTCATGCGCTCGGCAGAGACGTTAGCTGCCAAATTGAAAGAGCTCGCCAAGTCTATGGCGCCTACGCCCATTGATATTCTTGGACCGGTAGCTTCACCTATTTCGAGAATCAAGGATAGATATCGGTTTCAATGCATGGTAAAATATCGTGAAGAAGTTTCGATAGCGGGACTTGTTCAGCAAGCAGCGGCCACACTTGGTGATGTAGTAAAGCAGCATAAGCTGACGATCAGTATAGATGTGGATCCGCAGGTGTTGATGTGATTCAACATACGCTGCAGTTGATTCCGTCTTCTAATTGGATGAAAAATCCATATAAATTGGTTATCCCTATTAACGAAAGGTGTGCTCATCCAATGGCCATTAAATTAATTGTAAAAGATCCAGACCCTGTGCTGCGCGAAATATGCAAGCCAGTTAAGAAAATTACTCCTAACATTCATAAGCTGCTCAAGGATATGGCTGATACGATGTATGATGCCCAAGGCGTCGGTTTGGCCGCGCCGCAGATCGGTATCTTAAAGCGGGTTATTGTGATGGATGTCGGCAATGAGCAGGGCTTGATTGAATTGATTAATCCAGAAGTGATTGAAGAGGAAGGCGAGCAGTTCGGGTCCGAAGGCTGCTTGAGCATTCCTGGCATGAATGGAGATGTTCGCCGCGCGATGCGAGTCGTGGTCAAAGGCCTGGATCGTGACGGCAAAGAAATTGTTGTAGAGGGGACGGAATTGCTGGCACGCTGCATCCTGCATGAAGTGGATCACCTTAATGGGGTATTATACACGGATTTAGCGGAAAAGATGTATCGTAACGAGCCTCAGGGCGGTGAAGTATGAGAATCGTTTTCATGGGCACACCCGAATTTGCCGTGCCTGCTTTACAAGTTTTGGTCAACTATTCAGCGATTGAAGTCGTTGGGGTGGTTACCCAGCCGGATCGTCCGGTTGGGAGGAAGCGGCTGTTAACGCCAACTCCGGTTAAAGAAGAGGCCATCAAGCATGGGATTCCAGTCTTGCAACCGGAAAAGCTGCGCCGACCTGAGTCGGTGGAGGAACTGCGGGAGCTTCAGCCTGATTTGATCGTGACAGCCGCCTACGGACAAATATTGCCAAAGTCAGTACTCGCGATTCCGCGGCTCGGCTGCATCAATATTCATGCTTCGCTGCTGCCACGTTATCGTGGTGGGGCTCCCATTCATCATGCCGTGATGAATGGAGACACGTCTACAGGTGTGACGATTATGTATATGGCAGAAGGCTTGGATACCGGAGACATGATCAGCAGCGTCGAGCTTGCTATTAGGGATTCGGATACGACAGGCACTATGTTTAATAAGTTGAGTGCTGCAGGTGCTCAACTACTTCTGGATACATTACCTGATCTGCTTGCTGGTCGTATTCAGGCCGTTGCCCAAAATCATGAGGCAGCGGTCTATTCACCGAATGTAAGCAGGGAACAAGAGCGAATCGATTGGAGCAGACCTGCTATCTCCTTATGGAATCAGGTGCGTGGTCTAAATCCAAGACCGGGTGCTTATACGACATGGAACGGAGAGGTTTTGAAAATCTGGTCCTGCGACAAGCCTAATCAGTCAGAGGTTGCGAATACACCTGGTACGGTTGTTGCTATTAGTGAGCAGGGTATACAGGTGGCTACAGGCACTGGTATATTGACGATTACAGAGCTGCAGCCAGCTGGCAAGAAGGCGATGCAGGCAGCGCAATTCGTGCTTGGTGGCCGACTTGTGGTTGGTACTGTGTTTGTGTAAGCTCGGTAGCTAAGGGTATCTAATAATGGGGGCTACAACAATTGGAGCAAAGTTTTGATCATACGAACAACGGCAGTGGAAATGCTGGTAAACCGAAGAGAAACAATCGTGGCACAAGCAATTCGAATACAAACCAACATCATTCAAAGATGTCGGGTACGCATCCTCAATCTGCAAAAAAATCTCAAGTCAAGACAAGCACAGCAAAGACCAAAGGCAGTGCTCGGGAGGCTGCGCTTGAGGTGTTGGTACGTACGGAACAGGATCGTTCCTACAGCAATCTGCTCCTGAATCAAATCTTACAGCAATATCATCTGGACAAGCAGGATGCAGGATTAACGACTGAAATCGTCTATGGCACCATACAACGGTTGAATACGATCGATTATTTTTTGAATCGTTTTGTTGCCAAAGGTCTCGCCAAACTGGAACCCTGGGTTCGAAGCTTGCTAAGGCTAAGCTTTTACCAAATGCTTTACCTGGATAGGGTACCAGATCATGCTATAGTGAACGAAGCAGTCAATTTGGCCAAAAAAAAGGGTCATACAGGTATTTCCGGCATGGTCAACGGGGTTCTACGGAACGTGATTCGTCAAAAAGAAACCTTGCAGATTCCAGCCGATCTGCCTGCTGTAGAACGTATTGCTTTGACACACTCGCATCCACAATGGATGGTTAAACGCTGGATGGATCAAATCGGTGAAGCCCGAACAGAATTGCTTTGTGAAGCCAATAACAAACCACCGCATGTCAGTATTCGCACGAATACGATGAAGCTGAGCCGGAATGAATTGATCATTATACTGAATGAAGCAGGAGTGGACGCAGCTCCTTCGGAGCTTGCTGACGATGGAATTTTGGTCAAAAACGGCGGCAATATGGCTTTGACGCCTTGGTATGAAGCCGGACTGTTTTCCGTTCAGGACGAGAGCTCCATGCTGGTAGCCGAAACGCTTCAGCCTAAGCCGGGCGAGAGAATTCTGGATTGTTGTGCAGCTCCTGGCGGCAAAACGGCTCATATAGCAGAAAAAATGGGCAACCATGGAGAAATATGGGCTTGTGATATTCACGAGCATAAAGAAAAGCTGATCCGTGATCAGGCGACACGGTTAGGATTAACTTCAGTGCATACATTGGTTTCCGATGCCCGGGATTTGCCGCAGCATTGGGCCCAAGAAAGCTTTGATCGTATTTTGCTCGACGCGCCTTGCTCTGGACTAGGGGTAATCCGTCGTAAGCCGGATATGAAGTGGAATAAGCGTGAACAGGATTTAGACGAGGTTTGCCTGATCCAGAAAGAGCTTTTGAATAGCATTCATCCTTTGCTAAAAGTCGGGGGCATACTCATTTACAGCACATGTACTTTGGAATATAACGAAAATGAAGGCCAGGTTCGGGAGTTTCTGGACAATCACCCTAATTTCGAGTGGGATCTGCCCAAACCGATCGAAATTTATCCTTATGAGCATTTATCGGATGGTTTTTTTATTGCAAGGCTCCGGAAACGAGCGTAAGTTCTGGAACTATGTTAAAATTAAAACTATGTGCCGTGTTTGTGTACTTTAATCAAGCACGAATTAACCAAACAGGTCGTGATGATGGATGAAATTAATAGATCGAGATAAACAAGCCGGAACCAAGCCTTATGTATATGATTTAAGTCTTGAGGAATGGCAAGAGTGGATTAAATTGAACGGTGAGCCTGGATTTCGTGCGGGACAAATTTTTGACTGGCTCTATGTGAAAAGAATTTCAAGCTTCGAAGAAATGTCCAATTTACCGAAAACGCTGCGGGATAAACTCAGCCAGCATTTTGATTTTGTGACGATGACCGAGGTGGCCAAGTATGCGTCAAAGGATGGTACAGTCAAATTTCTATTCGAGCTGTCCGATAAAAATGCCATCGAAACGGTCATCATGAAGCACAGCTACGGTAACAGTGTTTGTGTGACAACCCAAGTGGGCTGTCGCATCGGTTGTACCTTTTGTGCATCAACACTGACGGGATTAAAGCGGAATCTGACACCGGGTGAGATCATTGCTCAGGTTGTGAAATCCCAACAGCTGCTGGATGCAACGGGTGAACGGGTCAGCAGTATCGTTATTATGGGAATTGGCGAGCCATTTGAAAATTATGACGCCATGATGACCTTTTTGAAGGTGATGATCCATCCCAAAGGCTTGAATATCGGTCAGCGGCACATTACCGTGTCAACGAGCGGTATCGTACCGAATATTTATCGTTTTGCTGATGAACAAACACAGGTAAATCTGGCGATTTCGATCCATGCACCTAACGATACGCTCCGCTCGAAGCTGATGCCGGTTAATCGGAGGTTCCCTTTTGCTCAATTGATTGAAGCCTGTCAATACTATGTAGCCAAGACGGGACGGCGGATTACATTCGAATATGCCTTGATGGGTGGAGTCAATGATCAGCCAGAGCATGCAGAAGAACTCGCACAGGTACTTAAGTCGTTTCCCATGGCTCACGTGAATTTAATTCCTGTCAACTTTGTAACGGAGCGTGATTATGTACGAACTCCGAGGGATGATATCTTTACGTTTCAACGTATTTTGGAACGAAACAAGGTTAACGCCACAATACGTAGAGAGCAAGGCAGCGATATCGCGGCGGCTTGCGGACAATTGCGGGCGAAGCATATGGAGTCAGGTGCGAGGTGAAGCGAAAGATGTTAAAAACAGCTGCTTTAACAGACGTTGGACGCGTTCGTTTGGTTAATGAGGACCGGGCGGTTGTTCAAGAGGATATAAATGGGGTTGCGCTTGCTATTTTGGCGGATGGTATGGGAGGACATCAGGCTGGTGATATTGCCAGTCAGATGGCTGTAGATATTATTCACCAGCACCTGCAGTCCTTAGCGGCTGAGGCGTCTGTACATGAACGCAAATCATGCCTTAAAGATGCTGTGGAGCTTGCTAACGAGAAAATTTTTGAGTTCGCCTCTCAACGAGAAAACTACCACGGCATGGGAACCACGGTTGTGGTAGCTATGGCTGACGAGGATACGGTTGTGATCGGGCACGTCGGCGACAGTCGAGTGTATCGGATTAACCAGAGTGGGATTGAACAGCTGACAGAGGACCATTCTTTGGTCAACGTTCTTGTGAAAAGCGGTCAGATTACACGGGAAGAAGCCGGACATCATCCGCGTCGAAACGTGTTAACGCGTGCACTTGGTACAGAATCGACGATTGAGATCGATATTCAGGACCTGAGCTGGCAGCATGGAGACACTTTGTTATTATGCAGTGACGGGCTTAGCAGCTTGATCAGCAGCGAGCAGATTGTAGCGCCCATCCAGCAGGAAGCGGGATCGTTGGAGGAAATTGCTCAGCAGCTTGTTAATGAAGCTTTGACAGCAGGCGGGGATGATAACATTACTGTGGTGCTTGTCAGTAATGAGTCCGATACCCAGAAAGCGGCAGATGATGTTAATGATGAAAAGAGGTGATGATGAATGAAGGGCAAGCAGCTGGGAGGCCGTTACGAAATTCTGGATCGCGTAGGCGGAGGCGGAATGGCCATCGTATACAAGGCTCTGGATATTTTGCTGCACCGGCACGTTGCCGTTAAAATACTCCGTCTGCAATATGTGCATGATGAGGAATTTATTGAAAGGTTCCGTCGGGAAGCACAGGCAGCGGCTTCATTATCACACTCGAATATCGTTAGTATTTATGATGTGGGACAAGAGGAAGAAATCCATTATATTGTGATGGAATACATTGAAGGTACAACGCTAAACGATCTGATCAAAGATAAAGCTCCGCTTCAGGTGGAGGAAGCGATTCGAATAGCCAGCCAAATTTGTGAAGCTCTTGAGCACGCCCATCATAATCAAATCATTCATCGTGATATCAAACCTCATAATATACTTATCGGCAAAAATGGCAGGGTGAAGGTTACGGATTTTGGAATCGCGCGTGCTGTTACCTCGTCTACCATTACACAAACAGGCTCCGTCATGGGCTCTGTTCATTATTTTTCCCCTGAGCATGCGAAGGGAACCTTTACAGGGGAGCAATCAGACCTGTATTCACTTGGAATTGTCATGTATCAGATGTTGACCGGAAAGCTGCCTTTTATCGGAGAAAGCCCGATTAGCGTAGCCCTCAAGCATCTGCAGGAAAATGTAGAGGATCCACGCCTCGTTAATCCATTAATTCCGCAAAGTGTGGAAAATGTGATCTTACGTGCAGTACGTAAAGATCCATCCGATCGTTATAGCTCAGCCAGCCAAATGCTTGAGGATCTGGAAAGCTGCTTGCTTCCGCATAGACGGAATGAAGCCAAGCTGATTTTCAAAGATATTGATGAGCTGGATGAGGAAAAAACAAGAGTGATACCAGCCATACGTCCGGGTCAATATGTACCCATGAATGAAGAAGATGATGATGAGGGCTATTCCAAGGCGGATTCTTCATACAATGAAAAAAAGAAACGAGTATGGGTCAAGCCTGTCATTTGGATAGTTGTCTTGATCGGATTATTGGGCGGTATGTGGTATATGGTGGGGTATGTCAAGGCCAGTATGAAGGTTCAAGAGGTTATGGTGCCTAATGTAGTAGGCAAGCCTCTGGCAGAAGCCCAACAGATGCTAAAGGATGCTCAGTTGGATAATGATGTTATTAGGGAAGATTCCAAAGATGTTCCCAAAGATGTCGTTATCAGCCAAAGTTCCAGCAATATGAAAAAATTAATAAATAGCAAAATTACACTGCATGTAAGTAAAGGTATTGAATTGCAGAAGATGCCTAATCTGGTTAGCTCCAATTTAGCAGATGCCAAAACAGCTTTAATGGCAATGGGTATTAATCAAGAACGAATTGCCGTGGAGCAGCAATTTGAAGAAAAGGACCCTGGAACTGTACTACAGCAGACGCCGGTATCTAATGAACAGATCGATCCACTGAAGGTAAATGTAAAACTGGTCATAAGCAAGGGCAAAGAAACGTTCAAGATGAAAGACCTGATCGGTTTAACCGAGGAGGCAGCAAGAGCCTGGATTACGGCTAACAAGCTGAAGCTGGCAGCCAGTAATGTGACGACGGAAGCGAGCTATAAACAGCCCAAAGGCAGAGTTGTCAGACAGTTCCCTTATGAGCATGATGAAGAGGTTTCTCCGGGTTCGGAGATCACCCAATTGATTATTTCCTCAGGTTTTCCTGAGAATGCGGGTCCTATGACCATTAAAATTCCGTATAAGCCAGCTGTCGAAGGGAAAGCGAGCACGGTCAAGATTAATTTGACCGATGCCCAGTATGATGAATTTGATTACAAATCGATTCCTAATGTGACAAAGCCTTCAGAGGTTGAGGTCAAGCTGGTTGTTGCTCCTGATAAAAATGCGATTATTAAAGTTAGGCAGGACAATGAGCTCACTGATCTGATTACAGTTACTTACCAGGATTACCTGGCTCAGAAAAGCGGCAAGCCGTTTAGTCCGCCAGCGTCGGGATCAGCAGGCTCTTCTACACAGAATCCAACCGGAACTGGTAATACTACCAAGCCAACAACACCGCAAGCTCCAGGAACCGGTACCGGTACGCCAGACACGGGAGCAGGAGCGAAACCGGGTGGGAACACAACTCCAGCCAATCCTGGAACTCCAGCTCCCGGAGGTACCGGTGCAGGAACAGGGGCTGGAACTGGAACAACACCGACAACGGGGGGAACGCCTCCCGCTGCCCCGGCAGCCAATCCGGCAGCACCAACGAATGTCAAACCAAGTAATCCAACTAATACAGGGGGCTAAGATAGATGCCATCCGGCTTAATTATCAAGGCACTAAGTGGTTTTTATTATGTCCTTCCTGAAGATGAGCACAACATGGTATCGATTCAGTGTCGTGCCCGTGGTATTTTCAAAAAACGAGGCGAGTCCCCTCTTGTAGGGGACCGTGTCAAGTATGAGCTGACTGATAATGGAGAAGGCACTGTAGATGAAATTTTGCCGCGCATCTCGGAGCTTGTACGTCCACCGATTGCCAATGTAGAGCTGGCTGTTCTTGTATTCGCTGTACAGGAGCCAGCTTTGAATTTGCAGCTGCTGGACAAATTTCTGGTGCATACCGAAAGCTCCGGTCTGCATACGATCATCTGTTTAACGAAACAGGATTTGATTGAAGAAATTCCTTGTCCCGTTGTTTCTTTGGAAGAAGAAAGCTCGGTAAATCTGCTGGATGAAAAGGATATCCCGCAAACGATGCAAGAGGTCGTTCGTATGTATGAAGCGATTGGGTATCAGGTAGTGGTAACAAGCGCCAAGCTGGGAATAGGTATCGATACCGTTCTGGATCGCTTGGCAGGCCATATCAGCGTGTTTGCAGGCCAATCTGGTGTCGGCAAATCCTCATTGCTGAACGCTATGGTACCAGGGCTGCAGCTGGAAACGAATCAGATCAGTATGAAGCTTGGCAGAGGAAAGCATACAACTCGTCATGTGGAGCTGATTCGACTGCACAATGGAGGACTTGTCGCAGATACACCGGGCTTCAGCTCACTTGATTTTATGCAGGTGAAGGAAGCTGAGGATCTGAGCGACAGCTTTAAGGAATTTCGGTCTTACTCTGCACAATGCAAGTTTCGGGGTTGTGTACATCTGCATGAGCCAGAATGTAAAGTAATTGAAGCCACACAAGCTGGGCATATCGCACCCTCGCGTTATAAACACTACCTGCATTTTTTAGGGGAAATTAAAGAGAGAAAAAGGAGGTACTGATATGCTGATTATTGCACCGTCCATATTATCCGCAGACTTTGCCCAATTGGGAGCAGAAATTGCTGATGTGGAAAGAGGAGGAGCAGATTGGATCCACGTTGACGTCATGGATGGGCATTTTGTCCCTAACATTACGATCGGCCCCCTTATCGTGCAAGCGATCCGTCCACACACACAGCTTCCTCTCGATGTCCATTTGATGATCGAGAATCCGGATGCATATATTCCGGCATTCGTCCAAGCGGGAGCAGACCACATATCCGTTCATGTAGAAGCATGCAAGCATTTACATCGGACTTTGAAATTTATAAAAGAACAGGGAATCAAAGCGGGTGTCGTGCTGAATCCGGCAACACCGCTATCTTCAATTGAGTATGTAATGAACGAGAGCCTGGATTATGTGCTGTTAATGACCGTTAATCCTGGTTTTGGCGGTCAACAATTTATTGAAGGAATGCTGCCGAAAATTTCCAAGCTGCGCGAAATGCTGAATGAGCGGGGGCTTCACCATGTCGATATTCAAGTGGATGGTGGTGTGAATGCTGAGACAGCGCGTCAGGTTGCGGCCGCTGGAGCCAATGTTCTTGTAGCGGGCAATGCCGTGTTTGGACATGCGGATCGTGCAGAAGCGATCAGGTTAATACGAGGCAGGGAGTGATCGTTCTTTGAAATTCCTGATCGTATTGATGTACAGTTTGCTGTGCGCGGTGTTGCTTAATCTTTTTTCGCAAATTCAGGACTTGCTTAAATATTTATTTTCTTTAGGTGCCTTGTATCTGGGTATTCAATTTTTCAAAAAGCATGATGAAAAATGGATGCGGATTACATTTGTCATATTGACGATTATTCTGTATTTTATTGCAGCCGTTGTTTATGCTTTTTATCGATACCTACAATATGGTGATGTACCTGCTCCTAGTTAGACAAGACGGATTAGTTCAATGGTTTTGTCATAAATCGGCATGATGCCTCATAAACTGGTTACAAAAGTTACGGCTTTTGTGGCCTTTTTTTGTTTTATTTTGGACTTGGTTAAATGTTAGGCACTTTTTCCAAGCTGCGGAATATAATGGAGTATGATGAGCCATGTTCCTGGTCAAATGAGGAATGCAATGTCAGGAAAACGAACAATCGAGTGAGCTGAAGGAGGGGTAGAAGTGAAATTTTATACAATCAAGCTACCAAGGTTTTTGGGCGGTCTTGTAAAGGCTGTACTTCATACATTCAGCAAAAATTGATACATGGATGCGAATAGAAATCGTGGACGCCTCTGTACGAACACCAAAAAAAGCACCTGAGAGCAGGTGCTTTTTGTACGTGGAAGTGAAACTACACACGTGCGATTTTGCCGGATTTCAAAGCCCTTGTGCTAACATAAACACGCTTTGGTTTACCGTCCACAAGAATACGAACCTTTTGAACGTTAACACCCCAAGTACGTTTCGCCTTGTTATTCGCATGAGAAACGTGGTTGCCTGTTCCAGGTTTTTTGCCAGTAATGAAACATTTGCGGGACATTGTACTACACCTCCTTAAAAGCCTCGAAGACCCTTAAGTCTTGTCCTCGGAAGCGATCTCTCTATAAGCAAAGAGTATTCAAAAACATACTTGGATATCATATCACAGCACAATAAATGCCGTCAATGTCACAATGATGATTTTGTGTGGACAATTGGCGTATTTATTTATTTATTCATGTTATTATAGTAGAATGAGACAAGGATAACTTGTAAACCAAAGGGGCTGGGAAGATGACGATTGAACTGGATGCAGAATATGGAAAAATATATGTAGCAGATGAGGTCATCGCCATGTTGGCGGGTTCGGCAGCTTTGGAATGCTATGGACTTGTAGGTATGGCAACACGTAATCAATTAAAGGATGGAATAGCTGAATTACTCAGACGTGACAATTCGAGCAGAGGCGTCGTCGTTCATCGTCATGGTCAGGAAGCTCCGGTCATCGATCTCTACATTATTGTAGGGTATGGTACTAAAATATCAGTTGTCGCCCAAAATGTACAAAGGAAAGTTAAATATATATTAAATGATGTTGTTGGACTAAAGGTAGACGTTGTGAACATCTATGTACAAGGAGTACGTGTAATTCAGTAGCTTGAAAAGGCGCTTATGCGTCGGTGCTGAGCAGGGTACTTGTGGCAGAAGGAGGGAATCAATTGAGTAAGCGCTTAAATGTACTAAACGGAACGGATTTTATTCGAATGGTCGAAATGGGTGCTGAACAGCTCCGTTTAAATGCGGATAAGGTCAATGCGCTTAATGTATTTCCTGTACCTGATGGGGATACGGGAACGAATATGAATCTGACTTTTACATCCGGTGTTGAAGAGCTGCGCCGACGTCCTTCTTCTCATATCGGTAAAGCGGCAGAAGCTCTGGCGAAGGGGCTGTTGATGGGAGCCAGAGGCAACTCGGGGGTTATTTTATCACAGCTGTTTCGTGGGTTTGCCAAGTCTGTCGCGAATATGGAAGAGGTCCATGTCGAGCAACTGGCAGCCGCTTTTCAGCAAGGTGTAGATATGGCATATAAGGCCGTTGTAAAGCCGGTTGAGGGAACGATTCTGACCGTAGCGAAGGAAGCTGCCAAACAAGGTATACAGCATGTCAAACGGCCGTCGGATATCCAATCACTGATGAATGAAATATACAATAGAGCAAGTGAGGCCCTGGCTCACACGCCAGAGCAATTACCTGTATTGAAGCAGGTTGGGGTTGTTGATGCCGGAGGGCAGGGACTGCTGTTTATTTATAATGGTTTTGTTCATGCATTGACAGATTCGGCTATAGACACTACTCACACCGTCGTTGGGCATGCACCCAGCAGCGCGCGGTATTTAGCAGTGGCTCCAAGAGCTATTAGCAGTGCAAGCGTTACCGACAAGCAGCAGGGACATCATGAGCCAGTAAGCGCACAAGCCAAGCTTGCAACTGAGGACATCGTATTCGGTTACTGCACCGAATTCATGGTGACACTGAATAAGCAAAAGGCGAAGGCTCGCCCGTTTGAGGAACATGATTTCCGTGAACGTCTTTCTGCATTCGGTGATTCACTTCTGGTCGTATCCGATGATGACTTGGTCAGAGTCCATATTCATGCGGAATATCCAGGTACAGTGATGAATGCGGCAATGGAGTATGGCGAACTGAGTCGCATCAAGATCGAGAATATGCGTGATCAGCATTCACATATTTTGATGGAGGAATTGGAGCAGGCACAGCTTAACCATCATGCAGCCTCGGCATCAGTCCTTTCTCTGCAAGTTCTAAAGGAAGCGGTGAAGCTGCAGCCTTATGGTTTCATGGCAATATCAGCGGGAGCAGGAATAAGTGGAATTTTTAAAAGTTTAGGTGCGGATCAGGTGATTCATGGTGGCCAGTCGATGAATCCAAGTACTGAGGATATCGTTAAGGCTGTGAACCAGATTGATGCACAGACCGTCTTTGTATTGCCGAACAACTCTAATATTTTACTGGCTGCAGTGCAAGCCGTCCAGCTGGTAGAAGGGAAAAATCTTGTCGTTATTCCAACCCGTACCATTCCACAAGGCATAGCGGCTATGATTGCTTTTCAGGAAAATGAGGAGCCTGAGGTTAATATTAATCTTATGCAGCAGGCAGCAGAGCAGGTTGAATCGGGAGCTGTCACTTATGCAGTTCGTGATACGACATTGGATGGGCTGGACATTAAGCAGGGGGATTATATCGGGCTCCATAATAGCAAAATTATTACGGCAGATGAAAATTTACTCACAGCCTGCAGGGCGTTAATCGACAGCTTGCTTGTCAATGGCGGTGAAGTGGTTACGATCTATACCGGGGAAGAAGCGAACGAAGAACAGAGCCAGCAGTTGGTACAGTACATCGAACAAACCTACAGTGACGTGGAAGTGGAAATTCATCGAGGTGGCCAGCCTGTTTATTTCTATATCATATCTGCAGAATAAGCATCGTTTTTAATATGAAATTATACAGAATGGGGGATATCGATTGAGACAGGTTCGCATCGTTACGGACAGCACTGCGGATATTCCGGCAGAGCTGCAGCATACACTTGACATACACGTGGTTCCTTTGAAAGTTCATTTTGGAACTGACACCTATCAGGATGGTGTGGATATGGGATCTGAGGCTTTTTTTGAGAAGCTGGTTGCTTCCCATGTACTGCCCACCACCTCTCAACCGTCTCCGGTAGAATTTCTCGAAACCTTCAAAAGGCTGGCGAAGGAGTCGGACGCACCGATCCTTTCCTTTCATTTGTCATCGGCATTAAGTGGTACGTATCAATCGGCTATCCTGGCCCAAAACATGCTGGAGGTACCGGTGGATGTAACTGTGATTGACTCCAAATTGTGTTCTTACGGATTCGGCATGCACGTTGTGGCAGCGGCAGAGGCAGCAAGGGAAGGCAAGAGCAAGGATGAGATTATACAGCTCGTAGATAGAATGCGGAAAGAAATGAAGCTTTACTTTCTGGTAGATACACTGGAGTACTTGCAAAAGGGTGGTCGTATCGGAAAAGCTGCTGCATTGCTTGGTTCTCTATTGAATATTAAGCCGATTTTGTCAATGAATGCAGATGGTGAGGTGTATTCTGTGGACAAGGTCCGTGGTCATAAAAAAGCTTTGGCAAGAATCGCCGAGCTGCTGAAGCGAGATTTTGGTGATCGACCTCTGCAAATCGGAATTGCAGATGCAAATAGTAAAGCAGGAGCGGAAGAATTCAGCTTGATGATGGAACAGCACTTTAATGTGAAGCATCAGCAGCTTACGCAAATTGGTCCTGTTGTCGGCACACATACCGGTCCGGGAACCGTAGCTGTGTTCGTCTGCCCGGTTTAATATGAAGCTGAATGTGTATGAAATTCCAGTTAAACAGGTACAGGGAGTCAGGGGGAAAAAGCCTGAAGAGTTATTGGCGCTTGGCATAACAACGGTGGGGGAGCTTCTCGACTATTACCCATTTCGATATGAAGATTATACGCTTCGTGACCTCACGGAGGTGAAGGATGGCGACCGGATTACCGTCCAGGGTACAATCGTCGGAATACCGCAGGTGCAGATGTATGGTCGGATCAAGTCCCGTCTTACTTGTAAAATTGTTGTTGACCCTTTATTTATTACAGCTGTCTGGTTTAACCGCCATTTTATGAAAGACCAGCTGGTAGCGGGAACCGAGGTTGTACTGACCGGGAAGTGGGATCAGAAAAGATTGCATCTTACCGTATCCGAGTCTGAATTTCCCGGTAAAGGATCCTCACAGACGGGTACGCTGCAGCCTGTCTATTCGATTGCAGGACCTATTACGCAAAAGTGGATGCGCAAGACCACCAGACAGGCACTGGAGCAGTATGGTGATCTTCTGATTGAAGTGCTGCCGCAGGAGCTGCTGGACCGCTATGAGCTGATGTCCCGTAAGCAGGCGGTTTCGCTGCTGCATATGCCAGGCTCAGTTCAAGAGGGAGTGCGAGCACGTAAACGGATGGTTTACGAGGAGCTGTTTTTATTTCAGCTGAAGATGCAGGCATACCGAGCGCTGAATCATGAAAGAGCAGATGGCGTAGCCCATCCTCTGGATTTGCCGGAGGTACGCGCTTTTGTCAGGGCATTGCCGTTTGTACTCACCGATTCACAAAAGAACGTACTGGCAGAAATCCTGCACGACTTACAGCAGTCGTTCTGTATGAGCCGACTGCTTCAGGGAGATGTAGGTGCTGGGAAAACCGTTGTAGCCGCTACAGCGCTGTTTGCTGTCGTCAAGGCTGGTTATCAGGGAGCGCTCATGGTCCCGACAGAAATACTGGCCGAGCAGCACAAACGTTCTTTGGACCGCTTATTTGAACCTTATGGGATTCAGGTCGGTCTATTGACCGGAAGTGTTTCGGACAAGAAAAGGCGTGATCTCTTGGCATCCCTGCAAATGGGTCTGATCGATATAGTCGTGGGGACACATGCATTGATTCAGGAGGATGTGTATTTCCGCAGTCTCGGTCTTGTCGTTACGGACGAGCAGCATCGGTTTGGTGTCAATCAACGGAGTATATTGCGACGCAAGGGCATGAATCCCGATGTACTGACGATGACAGCAACTCCAATTCCACGGACGTTGGCGATCACGGCATTTGGCGATATGGATGTGTCGACATTACGCGAGCTTCCGAAGGGGCGTAAGCCCATCAAGACGTATTCGGTTACCCATGATATGCTGGAAAGAGTGCTCGGTTTCATTCGCCGTGAGGTATCGGAAGGGCGGCAAGCTTATATAATCTGTCCATTAATTGAGGAATCCGAAAAGCTGGATGTGCAGAATGCCATTGATGTTCATGCGCAGCTGCAGTTTGCTTTTCCCGATTATCAAGTTGGTTTATTGCATGGTCGTATGCCAGCAGCGGATAAGGAGGGGGTTATGCGAGAGTTTAGCGCCAATCGACTTCAGGTGCTCGTGTCAACTACAGTTATCGAGGTCGGTGTAGACGTCCCTAATGCGACGCTGATGATCGTATACGATGCGCACCGTTTTGGACTTTCCCAACTGCATCAGCTGCGTGGTCGTGTCGGACGTGGAGAGCACCAGTCTTACTGCGTACTCATCGCTGATCCCAAGAATGAGATCGGGAAGCAGCGAATGAAGGCGATGACAGATACGAATGATGGATTTGAAATCGCCCGCCGCGATCTCGAGCTTCGTGGTCCCGGAGATTTTTTTGGCACGAAGCAGAGCGGCTTGCCCGACTTTCGACTTGCGGATATGGTGGCTGATTTTGAAACGATGGAGCAGGCTCGCGATGATGCAGCCGAGCTTGTAAAACGGCCCGATTTTTGGACGGGTGCATCCTACAGTATATTGCGTGAATTTTTACGTCGCGAACACATATTTGACAGCGAGCTATTGGATTGATACTTAACTTATTTTAAAAGCACATATTCGTTTCCTCCGACATAGACTTACTATGGGTTCTATTTTCTCGGTCGGAGGTGTTCGCAGGAATGAGCTATCAAAAATATGGATTTGAGCCGGCTTTTGTAGAACGTGTAAAGCTGAAAATGAAAAATCCTGACACCAAGGAACGAATCAAAATGATGCTGCAAGGAGTAACCAAATATGATCTGCAGGATCGCTCCAAGGTGAGGCGATTTGTTGGTATGCTATCCAAGGTACTAGGCGAGAAATTGACAGACAAGCAGACAGAGAATATGATCAGCTTTGTGATTGCCCAAAAGATTGACCCGAACAGTACTTTTCATTTAATTAAGCTGTGGAGTATGTTCCGTTAATAAGGTGTTCTGCTTGCGGTATGGAAGATGGCAGAGAAATGCTTGGACGGGTTGCCAGAGTGATCGCTCCCAAGTTATAATTTGGGTAGATTGCTCAGGGGGAGGAACCTTCATTGTTGCCATTGGAACCTACAGATACGGACAAACATACGAATAAACCGATAACCCGCAGGCAACTGCTGGCAGGCTTAAGTGCCGCAGGTGTGTTACTTGCTGCAGGTGCCGGATTTCCGGGTGGAGCCCAGGCGGCCGTTACGGTCCCTGTTGGGAATACGAATACATGGTGGTATAACGTTAAAGATTTTGGCGCTCAGGGAAATGATCGCAGTGATCAGGACGATAGCCCGTTCATTCAGGCAGCCATTAACGCAGCGGCTGTTTCTGGAGGAACGGTCTATTTTCCTGCTGGTCGATATATAATCAAAACGGGGTTGTTTTTGCGTTCCAAGGTTCATCTGCTTGGAGCAGGTGCGGAAGCTTCGGTTCTTAAAGCGGGTCTGGTGAACATACAGATGGTAATGTGTCCCGCTCAGGGTAAACAAGCTTCTATTGAAGGATTGACTTTTGAAGGAATCGGCAATATTACCAGTTCAGTAACTTCTATGGTTGAGCGTGGTATTCATATTCTAGAGGCATCGTTTATTCGTGTTAGCAAATGCTTATTTAAAGGAATAGCTAATGGTGTGCACTTGGCTCGTTCTGAGCATGTCACCATTGAGGATTGTTCGTTCATCTCGCTCGTAGCTGGAGATAGTGCTTATGAGGGATATGGGGTGACGGCAGAAGGTGGAGCAAATCATATCATTCAAGGGAATCATTTTAAAAGTCTGCCTAGGTCCTGCATTCAACTAACGGCAGGCTGCTCCTACACATTGGTTGCGGGCAATGTGATGGAAGCTTGTCTCGAAGCAGCGATTACGGTGTCTTCCAAGCTTTCCGTATGCATGTACAATGTGATAGACGGTAATGCAATCACGGCATTTGGTTTGATCGACAAGCAGACAAGCTGTACCTATGGAATTAGACTCAAGGATGCTTGCAGCTATAATCACATCGTGAACAATTCGATCACACGTGCGACATTCGCAGGTGTTCAACTGGAGGCGGCAGACAACGCCGGGGATGATCGGCCTTATGGAAATGTAATGACGGGTAATAAAATCGACACCAGTGTGCGTGGTATTGTTGTGCTCAATGGTTCTGACAATTCGCTGAAGGCAAACGAGGTGCGTCGGGTCGAGCTAGGTATTCTGATCGATACGATCGGCGAAGGTAATGCTTCTACTGCCAAACAAAATGTGGTTACCGGTAATAGTTTATTTCAATGTTCGATATCAGCTGTGAAGATTGGCTCGAACCGTTGCCAGTCCAATATGGTTCATAGTAATTCAGGATTTGATAATACAGCTGGTCTGACGGACAATGGAACGGAAACAGTAACAGCAGGCTTTTAAAAAAAGAGCGGGTTGTCCTTCAAATAGGGCAATCCGCTCATTTGTTGTTCCATTTTTAAATCAGATAGCGCAAATAAATATACACACTGGATATAACAATCGAAAGAATCATCAAAGGAAATCCGATCTTCAGGAAGGCTAGAAAAGTAATCGGGCGTCCTTCCTTGGCTGCCATTCCAGCGACAATCAGATTGGCACTGGCGCCAACCAAGGAACCGTTTCCTCCCAAGCATGCGCCTAAGGCAAGACTCCACCACAAGCTGTTCAGGTTGGTGACTCCCATCGTACCCATATCCTGAATCAAGGGAATCATGGTTGCCACAAAAGGGATGTTATCGACAAAAGCTGAAGCAATAGCACTAAGCCATAAGATCAGCATCGCGGTCGCTACTTCATTTCCGCCTGTAAGCTGAACGGCCTGCTTGGCGAGGCTTGCAATAACTCCGGTTTCAACGAGTCCAGAGACAATGACGAACAGTCCGATAAAAAAGAAGACGGTGGTCCATTCAACTCGGCTCAAAGATTTCTCCAGGTAATGCTCGCCTGTTAAAAGCAGCAGCAGGAACGCACCCGTTAACGCTACTGTTGCGGATTCCACATGAATAATTTGATGAATAAAAAAACCGCCAATCGTTAGTGTAAGCATACTTAAGCATTTTTTGAGTAAAAGTGGATCCGTGATTTCGCTTTTTTCATCCATAAGCATGATCCCGGCTTTCAAATCCGGAGTCGTTTGTATCTGCTTGCGATAAATAAGTACAAAGATGACTAAGGTAACGATCAATATGAATATTGAGATGAGAGACAAATTATTAATAAATGCCATAAAAGTGAGTTCCTTGACGGCACTCCCGATCATAATATTGGGTGGGTCGCCGATCATGGTCATGGTGCCACCGATATTAGAAGTAATAATGATGACAATTAAATAGGGCAAAGGATTTACCTGTAATTGGCGAGTTATACTGAAGGCAATAGGAACCATCAACAGTACAGTGGTCACATTATCCAACAAGGCTGATCCAAAAGCTGTGATCAGAGCCAAATAAATCAGGATGGTTACGGGTTCACCTTTGCCTTTCTTGGCAGCCCATATAGCCAGATATTTAAAAAGACCGGTTTCAGAAGTTATCGATACCATAATCATCATACCAATGAGCAAACCCAATGTGTTGAAGTCAATATGATGTAAAGCCGTTTCCTGACTAACGACCCCCAAGATGATCATCACGATACCGCCCAGCATGGCGGCAAGAGTACGATGAATCTTTTCCGAGGTAATGAGCGCGTAACTAATTAAAAAAATGCCAATTGCTAATATTGCCTGATTGTCCATGATGTCCTCCTTGAGATAGTGCGATCCTGACTCCGTGCACCTGCCACAGCCCACTCAGAACTCCAAAAAAGACAAAAAGAAGCCTGCAGTGGCAGGCTCCTCCGGGTCATGCATTATCATATTATAGATCATACTATAGCTTATTATGCAATTGTTGTAAATGGAAATCGGTATACGGATACAAGTCAAGATATAGCTGCTGTACGCAAATCTACCCAATAATGGAGAAACAGACTCATGAAATTTGAACAGGTGTATACAACATATAAGCCCCTTCTTTTATCCATTGCCTACCGAATGCTGGGATCGATAACGGATGCAGAGGATATCGTTCAGGATGTATTTGTATCCTTACAGCAGACAAGCCTGGAGGATGTGCATCATATCAAAGCGTATTTGGCCAAGATCACGACCAATCGCTGCTTAAACTTGTTGAATTCTTCTCGTAAGCAAAGAGAAATTTATATCGGTCCATGGCTTCCGGAACCGGACATCGAGATGAATGAGCGAAGTCCAGAGGACCGAATCGTGCTGGAAGAAACCGTTACTTATGCATTACTTGTGCTGCTCCAGCAGCTGTCTCCGATGGAGCGGGCTGTGTACGTGCTGAGGGAGGTTCTTGAATTTGAATACAAGGATGTCGCCGAGATGTTGGGTAAAAACGAAGTAAGCTGTCGCAAGATGATGAGTCGTCTGAAGCCGAAACTTGATCGGGATAAAGAGGCTGCCACTACTCCTCTAAACGGCGAACAGATGCAAGCATTTGTTCAAGCATTTATCCAGGCTTCAAGAACTGGCAGCTTCGAAGCTTTTATTCATTTGCTGATTGAAGATAGCACGTTGCTTACCGATGGAGGTGGCAAAGTACGGGCGGCGCTTAATCCCATTTATGGAAGAGCTCGGATTCAAGCCTTTTGGGAGGGCATATTCCAGAAGGGAGCTCTTGCAGGTGAATACCGCCTGGTACAGATCAATGGCGAACTTGGGATTGTGCTCATTCAACAAGGGCAGCTTAAATGTTCGGTTTGTTTCGAGATGACGGAGGACCTCTCTGCTATACAAACGATTTACAAGGTATCCAATCCTGATAAGCTTAAGCACTACCGATAGTACTCGGGATATCGGGATACAATCTTTTCACTTTTGGTCACAGAATCATGCCTTTAGCGGTCTTATTAGTGTAGTTCCAATAAATGAGATTACCAAAGGAGAGATTTGTATGCAAACCCGATTAAATTATCGTGAGGTCCAACCCCAAGCCCTACAAGCGATGTTGAAAATGGAAGGCTTCATCCAAAGCTGCGGTTTGGATAAAAAGCTGTATGAGCTGATCAAAATCCGAGCCTCACAAATTAACGGATGTGCTTTTTGCCTCAATATGCATACCGCGGATGCACGTTCAATGGGTGAGACGGAGCAGCGTCTTTACTTGCTAAGTGCCTGGCGTGAAGCTCCATTTTATACAGAGGCCGAACAAGCCGTTCTGGCATTGACAGAAGCTGTAACGCTTATATCCAAAGAAGGGGTTTCACAGGAATTGTATGAAAAGGTTCGGGAGCATTTTGATGAAACCGAGTTTGTTAATTTGATTATGGCGATCAATACGATCAACAGCTGGAACCGTATAGCAATATCGACGGGTATGTTTCCAACGACTTAAGTACTGCTGCAAGCGTTGGATTGCAGGTTGTTTCTAACAGTTGGACGGGTATTTAAGGAGTCTTTACCGAGTAATTGGGTAGAGGCTCTTTTGTTTTGGAAGAAATATGCAACCTTTTTCCTGAATAAACGTTATAATTAGAAAGTGTTAATTAAAGCCATGAACGAGAGGAGACAGGAATCTTATGAAAACAATCGGAATTGCCAGTATCGCGAGCGTTCTGCTCCTAGGTTCCGTTGCTCCTGCCTCGGCACAATCTTTATATGCCAATCATGTGTACCCAGGCCCACAAGCACAGACTGTGGCTGATAAGGAAGCCGAACTGCTTGAATTAGAGTATGAGGGCAGCGACGAGGCACCTGCAGATACAATAATAAAGCGTGACCGGGCCATCGAGCTGGCCAAACAGTATGTGGCTATCCCAAGTGGCTACATTCTTGAGGGGGTAGGTTATCAAAGCAATGTGTACACAATAAGCAACAGTCGCGGCTCCTGGATCATTTCTTTTTCGAAAAAGGATCAGAAAAGCTATGGAGATATCAGCGTGACGATAGAGTCAGATACCGGAAAGCTGCTCTCCTTTTATATTAATGAAATGGACACTGACAAGAAACTTACGTTCCCGCCCAAGATCGATTTGGAGCATGCCAAGCAAACGGCTCTAGATTACATAACCAAGACCAATCCGCAAGAAATAAGCCAGCTTCAATATGATGAGGATTATGAGAAAAGCTTCCGTAAACCGCTTGATGGCAACGTAGAATATCCACTTTGTTATTTGAGAGTCGTGAACGGAGTCGTATTCCCGCAAAATTATGTTGTGATGACTGTAAATGGCGAAGGCAAAATTCTTTCTTACATGCTGCAATGGGACGAGCAGCTTACTTTCCAGGCACCGCGTAACCCGATCTCACTTGGACAAGCTGCTGAGCAATTCAATAAATTGGCAGAGCCTCGTCTCCAATATATCGTTCCTAATACTCCAAACGGATTTGCTGCGCCTGCTGTGGCGTATGAGACGGATGCTTTTTTGTTGGATGCCGAGACAGGGGAAGCACTCCTGCCCTCAGGATTAAAGAAAGAGAAGCAGCCCAAAGCGATTCCGGCTAGCGACAAGCGTATTACGAATGGATTACCTAAGGCGCAGAAACTGACCAAGGAACAGGCTGCAGCACAAGTATCATCAGTCATCCCCCTTCCGGCCAGTGCGAAGTTGCAAGCAACCGATTATCAAGAAAACACCGATCCGATTACAGGCGTGACTTCTTTTGAATGGGATTTAAGCTGGTCAGTTGCTTCAGATAAGAAATACGACGATTCTTCGATATATGCAACTGTGGACAGCAGTACAGGCGCTGTGCTGCGTTATTCCAGGTATGCATTTAATTATGCGGACTCAAAGGTAACTTCCCAATCAGGCACACCCAGTTATGACGAGCTAAAAATAAAGGCACTGGAGTCGGTCAAACAGCTGCTGCCAGATTATGCTCATGAATTGTATCTGGATCCTCAATATGGCGGGTATACACAAGAAGAACTCCAACAAATGCAAACCTTTGAGTATTATTTCCGACGCAATATCAATGGAGTTGATATCCCCAATGATTCCGTTACGATCAGCTATGATCGACAAACGGCAGAAATCCAGGAATTCAACAGCAATTTGCTTACTTCGTATTATCCGGCCGAGCCGCCGAAGGTTATATCTGTCCAGAAGGCCAGAGATATTTGGATGTCCCAGTATAAGGTGGAACAGCAATATATCGTTGTGGATAAGGACAATGAGTATGCTCAGCAGCAAGACCTTACGCTTCCGATGGCACAGATTGAGACTAGGCTTGTGTATAATCTGAAGCCAATTTTTCAATTCCGTGAGCTGACTTATCTGGATGCAGGTACCGGGGAATGGAGAAATAACGAAACCAACCAGATCGTACATCCGCGTATTACCGATCCCGTTGATCTAAAGGGAAATTGGGCAGAAGAAGCTTTAAAACTTATGCTCGATTATGAGGCACTGGATCTGGTGGATGGCAAAGTACAGCCGGATGCATTGATTACGCGTGGTGAATTGGTGCAAATGTTTATTACGACTTTGAATGGCGGTTATTTTCCGGTTACTTCTGATTATGCCGATCGTTCGGCCAGCTTCTCTGATGTAACCAAGGATTCCAAATATTTTCCTTACGTAGAAAATGCAATTGATTATAATCTGATTGACCGGGCATCCGGCACATTTGACCCAGATGCTGCATTGACTCGATCTGAAGTAGCCGATCTGATTGTCAAGGCACTTGGATATAGTAATCTGTCCAAGGTTAAAGGGTTGTTCACGACCAAGGCAACAGATGTGAATGAGCTGCCCAATCAAGGAGCCATTGCGATCGTGAGCGCCTTGGATATCGTCACGTTGAATGGTGAAACCTTCTCTCCTTATGAGAAAGTAACCCGTGCGCAAGCTGCTACGTTCTTTTACAACTTTTTGAAGGCCCATTCCCAACTGCTGGACACACCACGGTAAGACAATAGGCAATCATTCATTTATAATAACTCAATAAAAAAGCACGTACTCCCAAAAAAAGAGAGTACGTGCTTTTCGCTTTATTTTACAATTAATACAGGTACCTTAGCATTGTGAACAATGTGATGACTTACGCTGCCCAGAAAGAATTCTCTTATAGGTCCCAAGCCGCGGCTGCCGGTAATAATGAGGTCGTGATGCTTCTCTTCGGCATATTGAAGTATGGTTGCAGCAGGTGGACCTTGTAGAAGAACATACTTGACAGAAAGTTCAGCGGGTACGAAGGACTTGGCTTCTTCTATAATCGCTTTCCCCTGCTCAATAATGTAAGTGCTTGCAGTCGCATCCACAAAGTAGGGAGTGCTAGCGACAGAAGGGTAATGGTAAACGTGGATAATATCTAAATGCGGTGCTTGAGAAATACGGGTTTGCTCTTGAACCAAGCTGACTGCTTTTTCGAGTGCTTTTTTAGAGAGATTAGAACCATCAAACGCAACAAGGATTTTAGTAAATAGCACTTTAATCACCCCATCTGCGAGATTGGCTTACAAGCTTATTATAGCATAACTACAGATCAAATAGTCAGAATATTCGTACTGTAATGATATGTATTATTTGAGAAATAATCAGCTTCACTTGAGAAATTCACCCAATTACAAGGCTTTAAAATGAACGACCGCGCTGTATAGCATCTTATTATGAAGCGGGTTGAAGACGATGTTATGGCTGATGGAATGGACGCCTAATAACAAGGCTTTATTATTATCAATCTGCTCAGCAATTTTTCTTTCTAGCGTTTTGAGATCGTAAGCTTCAAAAAACTCGATCTTGTTTTCCATTTTATCCAGCATAAAGCTCATTTGGTTTCGCTCCTCTGTGTTGGTCATCATTCTATCTATAGTCTAAGTAAAGATTGACGCTCTGCAATCGGTCTGCAGGTTTTACATACGCCAACCACCTTCTCATGTCCGGAATAAAACGCGAGCTCCTTCGGATTTACCTTGCGTTTGCAGTAGGAGCAGCTTTGCTGCTGGCTTGAAGGTTTTCCGGATGAATCCGTTTGTCTCTGCTTTCGGGAGGGATTTTTGGCGTGTACAGCGAATGGATTCTGATTTTTACGCTGCCGCTTCATGACAACCAGGATGATGCCGGTGATGACAATCAGTACAACGATACACAATGAAAGGGAGGTCATCTTATCAAAAGTCATATTGGGGAGGCTCCTTTTGTATACTTTCATCAGAGTAACATAGAGTCAGTTTAATTTGTACTTGAAAATAGCTTTCGAAGATAGATCAATCGCCATCAAGCAGCTAATCTAAGAAATGTCTCATTCAGAACGTGTAGGGACACAAATTGAAAAACCCAAAGTGAACAATTCACTTTAGGTTTTTTCTAATCTTCAAAAAGAAGTAAGGGCTTATTTTCTTTTATTGTTAAGTATACACTGACGCAGATCATTTAATAATTCGTCTAGTTCATGCTGTAGTTGATGAAGCTCACGATAATAGCGTCCTTGGACAGCAGCTAGTTCCGATGATGAGAGTTTAGTGAACCTGTTGTAATCAGCCAAACAGCTGTTAGAAGGATGTATCTCTATTTCCTCTAATACAATGTTCATAGTATGACCTCACTTTTATTTGAATGTAACTTTAGAGTAGCATCCAATTGTAAAATATTAACTGGCTTTTTGTTAAAAGTTTGTAGAGGGTATAATAATCACATTCAGCAATCGATTTGAGCATAATATGAACCAGTCAATGAAACCGTTTACAAATTTATAGAGTGGTATCCATATTCCACAAAACTAGCGCCACGGTTAGCAAACCGAGTATTCCTACAGTCCAGGTTTGGCTGAAGCTTAATGAGAAATTTATTGAAAAAATGGCGAACCATAATCCGGTAAGTAACGTGAACCAGTTTTCCAAAACATTAAATTTTGATTTCTTAAGAGCCAACAGGGAAGCGCAAAGCTGAAGCGTTCCTAAACAAACACTAGTCCACACAACTACAGAAAGGTTAGATAGGCCAAGAACCCATGGGGAGATAACAAACCAAAAGCCGAATAAGGCAGTTAATGAATTTCTTGTTCTCATAGTACACCTCCAATAAATTTAATGCGACCATATTGGGGCACATTATATTTATATGCAAGTGCTTACATCTTTGATAATACCGCTCAATTAATATTTTCGAAAAATATATGAATAAACAACGTAGATGGGTTACATCCCTTTAGTTGAAGCCCAATCTTTAGAGCCATTTATTTCATATTATGATTATGTTCCATATCCTAATGATTTCCATTGAAAGGGGAGCTAACATTGAGTGAAATAGCTGGACATCGCGGTTTTACTTCCACAGGTGCTATTCTTGTACTGTTTATACTTTTAGTTATTATTAGCACTACCTTTTTGTATTAATCGATAATTTTAGGCGTAGTGTGAACAGCAATAAATTTCGACAACAAAAATTTAGGACCCTTCGCAGGGTCCTAAACAATGGGAGAGGAGAAACCGGATGAAGAGCTTATGGGGAACGTAAGTCTTCTCCGCGGTTGTCTACGACATTTCGGATGCCGATAATCCAAGTATTCACAGCTAAAGAAACAAATATACATAAAGTAACAAAATTTTGTGCAAAAGTTTCCGTTTATGGTACGATAGGATCACTATTGAGCAGAAGGTGGATTTACATGAGAGTAATTTCAGGCAGTGCAAAGGGTAGACAGTTGAAATCTGTGCCCGGTACAGGAACGCGTCCAACGACCGATAAGGTCAAGGAGGCGATTTTTAGCATGATCGGTCCTTATTTTGAAGGGGGACAGGTGCTCGATTTATTCGCAGGGACGGGCGGTTTAAGCATTGAGGCGCTCAGCCGAGGAATGGATCATGCAGTCCTCACGGATATAGATAAAAAGAGTATCGACATTATAAAACAAAATTTGCAAGCAACTGGGTTTATAGAGCAGGCTGGTATTTACTGTACCGACGCGCGGCGCGCGTTGAAGGCTCTAGTTAAGCGTGAGGCCAAATTTGATCTTGTATTTGTGGATCCGCCTTATCGTATTAAGCTCGCACAAGAGCTGCTTGAACAACTGGATCAGCACAATTTGTTGAATCCATTAGCTACGATCGTTGTGGAGCATGATATTGAGGATACATATCAGCATGCAATCGGACGTTTACAATGGGTTCGGCGCGCTGAGTATGGCGACACGGCGGTAACCATTTATAAAAATGACGCGGATGCGGTTAAGTAATGTTCTATTTCAGAAGGAGGTCATCACATAATGAGTATTGAACATTTTGGAGTCAAGATTGCGGTTTATCCAGGCAGCTTTGATCCGGTGACGAACGGTCATTTGGATATTATTCGTCGTTCTGCCAAGGTTTTTGATAAGCTGGTGGTTGCCGTACTGAACAATTCGAGTAAAAATCCATTATTTACGGTAGAAGAGCGTGTAGAGCTGCTGAGAAAGGTCACCAGTGATGTACCGAATGTGGAGATTGACAGCTTTCGTGACCTTCTTGTTAATTATATGAAGAAAAAAAATGCACATCTCATCGTACGCGGTTTGCGTGCGGTGTCTGATTTTGAATATGAGCTTCAAATGGCATCAACGAACCAGAAGCTGGACGAAAATATTGAAACTTTTTTTATGACATCTACGCCCAAATATTCCTATCTGAGCTCCAGTATTGTTAAGGAAATCGCGCGTTTTCATGGTCCTGTGGTCGATTTGGTGCCGGATGTGGTCGATAAAGCTATGCGTGCCAAGTTCGTAAACGCGATGAGCTAAGGCCACTACCGCTTGCTGTTCGGAGCGCTCCGCCCCAAGGATTGCACAACGAATGCGATAATGACAGATAGCAGTAACAGCAGCAGCAATACGATACCGAGCCACAGCATGATCGGACTCATAAGCATCCATACATCAAAGGCTTGACTGCCATTAGTCAAACGTGCATCAGTCTGAACGGAATGGACCGCTTGCGTCAGTATTGGATGGGAGAGAAATACAGGGGATGCAATTCCGGCTAACCATTGATTAAGCGGATTCCAGAACACAGCTGTCAAAATAAAAGAAATAGCGGCATGAAGTAATCGAGAGCGCAAAAACACCGGGTAACGAATATCTGTCGATAGGGTAAAGCTTTTTACCTGTGCATGTGCAGATAATCCTCCCCAGCCGAGTAAGGCACTCAGGATGGCGTACTGCCAATTGTCAGCCAACAAGTTGTTCTGGCCCATCGCAAATGCACCTAAATGGATTTCAAGTATTCCGGACAGCAAGGCATTTAATAGCAAGGTTGCCTCATGTAAAGGAATCCAATCTCTTTTTGCAAGTACCATTGCTGCATATTCGGTGATCGAGCTGATGGCAATTACCTGTGCAAGTACGGAGAATATGATCATAACTCCGCCGATGACCATTAATTGCTGGATACTGTGAGCTACTGAATCACCGAGCAGCTTGCCAAAAGTTCGTCCATCGTTGGCATGGGCGGCTCTTAATGCGGTTATACTTTTACGTACCGTGCTGTGTGTAGAATGCGCAGCTTGGTAAGAGAGACGACTCGTGGCAATGGCTGGCTCCTCCTCAGCCACGCTTGTCTGTTTCAATCGCTCTAGAAGTCCCATAATCAACACAGCACCATAATGGAGCAGGGCCAGCGCCATGCCTAATTTGGCATTGTTCATAAAACCGACACCAATGACGGTTACAAGTACCATCGGGCTTGCTACGTGGCTTAAGGAGAGCAGTCGCTCAGCTTCACCTCTTGTTACCAGCTTATTGCGTCTTAATTCTCCTATAGCGATCGCAGCAGAGGGAGCGCCAGCAGTGAGTCCTATAGAGAGAGGCCATCCACCTGCACCTGGCAGGCGAAACAGGTAACGAAGAAGCGGCTCAAGCAAAGTGCCAAGTGCATGCAAAAAGCCCAAACCACGGAGGATCTCCGTTATAATTAGAAAAGGTAGCAATGCTGGGAATACTAGCTTCCACCAAATGGATAAGCCCTGTAGGGAAGCTTGAAATATACGGTCAGGAAACACGATCATACAAAAAACCAATAGCATTGCCAGACATCCCAGCAAGAGAGTTGTCAAGCGTTTCGCGGTAAACATCGGCCTCACTCCGGAACACAGGATGGTACATGTTTACGCATTTTCCGTATGGTTTAGACCAAGCAGGTCAAACCTGATGAGATGTATGCGAGCTGACGATTCGAGTAAGCACACTCGGCCCAGGGGGAATCAATTATGCAAGACATCAGACAAAGTAAACGTATTTCTAGAATTGTTGTTTCTGTATTTATTGCCATTGTCATTGTATATGTTGTGTACTTAATGCCGCTGCCGATGTTTATTTTCTCAGCCGGTACTGCCGAGGTCATTCACCCTATGGTTCAAGCCAAAGAGACAGGCGATCCGGATAAGGGAGTTTTTATGCTTACAACAGTACGAGTATCGGATGCGACTATATTCAGTTATTTGATGACGTTCGTTCGGCCTTATGATGAGCTGCGGATGAAGACGGAGCTGCTGCGCAAGGATGAGACCGAACAGGAGTATTCGCAGCGGCAGGAGGTCAACATGCTGTCCTCGCAGTCTAGTGCTCTGCAAGCTGCTTACCATAAGCTAGGTATTCCTTATAAAATTATGAATGATGGCGTAGTCGTCGTGCAGGTTTTCAAAAATTATCCGGCTAACGAGGTGCTTCAGGCTGGAGATTACATTGTGAAGGTGGATGACACGCCTATTGAACAAAGTCAGGAGCTGCAAAAGCTGCTGCAAAGCAAAAAGGCTGGTGAAACTGTTGCGGTTTCTTACAAAAGGAAGCAAGTAACGAGAGTAGCCCAGATCAAGCTCGAGGCACTTCCAGCCGATGAGGGAGCTTCTGCCGCCAAGCCAGAGGAAAGACGTGCAGGGCTTGGTATTGTACCAGCAACTGTGCAAACCATCAAAACAGATGATGAGGCCAAGCAGGTCACAATAAAAGCTGGGGAAATCGGCGGGCCTTCCGCGGGATTTATGTTCTCAATGGAAATTATTAATCGTCTGCTGCCTGAGGATATCACGAAGGGGTATACCATTGCGGGTACAGGAACCATCAACGAAAAGGGGGCAGTAGGTGTGATCGGGGGCATTCAGCATAAAATTATTGCAGCCGATAAAGCTGGTGCTGATATCTTTTTTGCTCCCAAAGATGAAGTATCGGCAGCAACGGGAAATATTCCGAATTATTCGGATGCGGTTAAGCGGGCTGAGGAAATTCATTCACATATGAAGGTAATTCCTGTGGCTACGCTAGACGATGCGATGAATTATTTGAGCACCTTGCCTCCCAAAACAGCTGCATCCCAGCCGGCCAAAGCCAGCTAGGACGATAGATTCACTCATTCCGATTGACTTAATTGTACAGGCGGCTCATAATAGTCGCGAAACAGATCATGTTCGGTTGCAGCATCAAAACCAAGTGCATATACGGAGGTAGCTTGTACATCCATTTGTAAAAACGGATAGGCTTCTGAAGAAGCCGCATTCACATTCGTAATTATGGGTACCTTAGAGACATGCTTCATTCGTTTAAGCAGGTGCCTGCCTGCAGGGCTGAAGCCCAGCACGCGTAAGTAAGGTACACCTTGGCGAAGCACGGCGGGTGAAAGCTGTGCTTTTGTCTGATTCAGCAATATACGCAGCAGCATTCGCTGCAGCTTGGTTCGCGTATATCTTTTGGTTTTGAGCAGTCCGATAAGCTGCTCGACGATACGACCTGATCCTCCAGATAAGGATAGTTGGGGAAGAACATGTTTGATGCGATGCTCTAGCCCCTCAGTTACTTCATGAAGCTCTGCAAGCTGGTGGGTGCTATGATGCAGCAGTTGGAGAAGAAGCGGCTTTGCATAGTGTTCCCATTCGATAGGCGCCCGACCAACTGCCGTTTCACGCTGCAGCACCTTCATGGTACCTGATGGGACGAAGGGAACAAGCTCTTCAAGCGTACCTCGTTCAAACAGTATGCGACGAAGGGCTGTTGCACTTGCTATGGATTGATCTGTAATTTCAGTTTGATTGTAACCGGATTTTTGCCTTGTAATAGTCAAAGGCTTAATGCTGCTGTTCAAGCGCTGAAGTGCGATCAAATAATGCAATCCGAGTGTGTTGTTGGGCTTCGCCAGCTCGGACGGGTCCACTCCAGGGAGATGACGGGCAATGGCTCTGCTGTAAGCGGCTGGGTAGGGAAGGCCTGTTTTTAATTCATCCTGAAGTGCCCTCTGAAATGCTTCTGGCTCATCACACATTGCATCGGCGACAGCCTGCAGCCATTGAAGTTCGCCGCTCTCACTGCCGAAGCATAGGCTATCGACGATTCCAGTTGCATGTAGAGCAGACACGGCTCCGTAAGCGAACCATTCGGCAGGTTGCGTAGAATAAGCTATCGGAAGCTCCAGGACGAGATCAACGCCCATTCGAAGTGCCATTTCGGCCCTTGCCCATTTGCCAACCATAGCAGGTTCGCCGCGCTGCAGAAATTGACCGCTCATGACAGCGATCGTACCATCGGCACCGGAGACTCTTTTGGATTCAAGAAAGTGATATTCGTGTCCGTTATGTAAGGGATTGTACTCGACAATAAGACCTGTTGTTTTCATGTGAACGACTCCTTTAGAATTATTTTACTATAACACGTCCTGAAAATGTTGACAAAATGCAGGTATTATCGATATAATAATCTTTGTTTGTTTGGGGTGATTATTGTGTTCATTCGTTTAAAAGAGTTGGCGCAGAAAGCCGACGCGGTACATTTTGATGAAACTGTTGATCTGTCCGATGCTTTGAAGGAAAGCAATGATATACTCGATGCGAGTCCGCTCCATGTTAGCCTCAAGGCGCTGTATCAAGATGAGGTTGCTGAAGTGACGGGACAATTGAGTATTGACGTGGAACAGCCTTGCTCCCGCTGCTTGAATCCGGTAAAGCAAAAGCTGGTAATTCCTTTTCATGAAACGTTCGCCCGAGCTGCAGATGAATCGGAGTCTGATGACGAGGATGAGGAAACTCATTACGTTAAGGACGACAAGATAGAATTGCTGCCCTATTTGATCGAAAATGTAATGATGGCTTTACCGTATGTCCCTTTATGCGATGAAGAATGCCTTGGCTTGTGTCCTGTTTGTGGAGTGGATCGTAATGTACAGGCTTGCAACTGCAACCGGACTAGTATCGACCCCAGACTTGCCGGGCTGGCTGATTTTTTCAAAGAATAAGGTGAATTGTAACAACTTAGGTTGATTTCGTTGAAGGAGGTGGGGAATATGGCAGTACCACAAAGAAGAACGTCCAAAACTCGTCGCGATAAGCGCCGTACTCACTTTAAATTAGTAGTACCAGGCATGGTTAAATGTGACAGTTGTGGTGAATTGAAATTGTCTCACCGCGTTTGCAAAGTTTGCGGTTCGTACAAGAGCAGAGAAGTTATCAAGCAATAGTTCTCTAATCACAATGAAAAGATAGTACTTCATCCTTCGGTGAAGTGCTATTTTTTTGCTCTTCCCTTTTCGTAAACAATCCATTATACTATCTCTTATTACTTGGTCATAAGATCTAATGAGAATGAATGGTGTACATATCAAGCTAGGAAATCGTGGAAATTCAGATCATAGATAAGGCGGTGTTTGGTATCGAACGCCTTCCTAAACGTCAGCGTCAGCAGCAGTTGACCGGAGCAATTGAGGACAATCCTTTTATTACGGACGAAGAGCTAATGCGAGTTTTTCAGGTCAGTATCCAGACCATTCGCTTGGATCGGTTGGAGCTTGGCATTCCGGAGCTGCGAGAGCGTATCAAGCTCATGGCAGAGCTTTCCTATGACCAGGTTCGGTCACTGCCGCTGCATGAGGTCATTGGTGATGTGATCGATCTGCAGCTCGACAAAAGCGGCATATCGATGTTTGAAATTAAGGACGAGCATGTTTTTTCGAGAACGAAGATTGCCCGCGGGCATCATATTTTTTCTCAAGCCAATTCATTGGCTGTTGCCTTGATTAATGATCAGATTGCCTTGACTGCCGCAGCGGATATTCGTTTTGTGCGGCCTGTTAAGCTGGAGGAGAAGTGCATAGCCAAGGCTTATGTACGTTCAATCACCAAAGGTAAGGCTAAAGTTGAAGTGTTTACTTACGTTGGTGATGAGATTGTGTTTCAAGGTAATTTTATTATTTATCATTCAACAAAGGATCGTTCAGAGGGAGGGGAGCCTGGTGCGGATAGCGATTGATGCAATGGGTGGAGACCATGCCCCCGATGTAGTGGTGGCCGGGGCGCTGGAAGCGGTACGGGAATGGAAGGATACGACGGTCATATTGATCGGAGACAAGGCCCGGATTGAACCGCTTGTTCGTCAGGCTGGCGATCAACCAAGCAATTTGGAAATAGTTCATGCCTCTGAAGTGATCGAAGCTGATGACGAGCCAGTCAAGGCTGTTCGACGGAAGAAAGATGCCTCCATGGTTATAGCAGGTAGAATGGTGCAGGAGCGCACAGCGGATGCTATGATCTCGGCAGGTAACACAGGAGCTTTGATGACTACAGGTTTATTGATTGTGGGTCGAATTGAGGGAATTGATCGTCCTGCCCTGACCTTGACGATTCCTTCGATGGATGGTAAAGGCATGGTAGCTCTTGATATGGGAGCCAATATGGATGCATCTCCAGAACAATTGGTTCAATATGCAATTATGGGTAGTATATATAGAAAAAAAGTTCATGGTGTTGTAAGTCCAAGGGTAGGTTTATTGAATGTAGGTACTGAAGCACTCAAAGGTAATGAGCTGACAAAGGCTGCATTTCCACTGCTCAAGGAAGCACCGATTCATTTTGTCGGAAATGTGGAATCTCGTGATTTGCTATCAGGTCCTTGCGATGTGCTCGTATGTGACGGCTTTGCCGGCAACATTATGCTGAAGTCACTTGAGGGTGCAGCTGCAACGATCTTTACAGCCTTGAAGACGGAGTTCACACGAAATTTGTTGACCAAGTTAGCCGCAGCTGTATTAAAGCCGGGTTTAACGAAATTCAGGCGTCAGCTCGACTATTCCGAGTATGGGGCTGCCCCGCTTCTTGGGATTAATGGAATGGTATTGAAAAGTCATGGCTCATCGAACGCTACGGCGATCAAAAATGCGATTCGTCAGGCTCGTATTTCGATCCAGAACGATGTGCTTGCAAGTATAAAAGCGGAAATAAGTAACGGAAATAAGTAAACGGAAGAGAGTTGTTACTATTATGAGCTTACGACCGGTTGGCATCATTGGGTCTGGTAAATATGTGCCTGATCGTGTTTTGACGAATCAAGAATTGGAGCATATGGTCGAGACCAATGATGAATGGATCGTATCCAGAACGGGTATTCGTGAACGAAGAATCGTGAGTCCCGAACAGGCTTCTTCCGATTTGGCCTACGAAGCGTCCCTCAGGGCGCTGGAAATGGCGGGAATCAGTGCGGAACAACTGGACTTAATTGTAGTAGCAACGATAACGCCAGATATGGCATTTCCATCCACAGCCTGTATTTTACAAAACAAGCTCAGTGCGAAGAAAGCTGCTGCGTATGATCTGTCAGCTGCATGCTCAGGCTTTATATATGGATTGGCGAACGCTTCTAATTTTATTGCCACAGGCATGTATCAATACGCCTTGGTTGTGGGTGCAGAATGTTTATCCAAAATTACGGATTACACCGATCGCAATACATGCATATTGTTTGGGGATGGCGCAGGAGCCGTAGTCATCGGTGTGGTACCGGAAGGACGCGGCTTCAAGTCCTTTGAGCTGGGTGCTGATGGATCCGGAGGAGAACTGTTGAAAGTAGCTGGTGGTGGTTCACGCTGCCCTTCCTCCACACAAAGTATTGAGGCTAAACAGCATTTTATATATATGGCTGGAAGTGAAGTGTTTAAATTTGCTGTGCGCATTATGGGTAACGCTGCCGAGGAAGCACTGCGTAAAGCAGGCATGCAGAAAAGTGATATTGATCTGCTCGTACCCCACCAAGCGAATATACGGATTGTTCAGTCAGCGTTGAACCGACTTGAGCTTAGTGAGGATAAATGTATGATCAATCTTCACAAGTATGGTAACGTATCTGCAGCGTCCATCCCAATCGCATTAGCTGAAGCCGTTGAACAAGGAAGATTAAACGAAGGCGATTGCCTGGTTATGGTCGGCTTTGGTGGCGGTTTGACTTGGGGAGCTTCTGTAGTCATTTGGTAAGCTCCGTTTCACAAAAACCAGTATACATGTACTCGGTTTATACTTGCGAATTCTGTTTTCTATGAAAACTCAGTGAATACTTAAGAGGTCAGTTTTCTACGAAAACTTTAAGGAGAATTGAATTATGGGTAAGATCGCATTTGTTTTCCCGGGACAGGGTGCTCAGGCTGTTGGAATGGGCCGGGATATTTTTGAAACAGAAGAGGCTGCTGCGCGTATATTTAAAAGTGCGGATGCAGCTTTAGGGTATTCCCTGTCTTCGATCATTTTCGAAGGACCCGAAGCCGAATTGAAATTAACCTATAACACACAACCAGCATTGCTGACTACGAGTATCGCCTATCTGGAGGTTTTCAAGGCCAAGGGCCTCCAGCCGGACTTTGTAGCCGGGCACAGCCTGGGCGAATATTCAGCGCTTGTTGCTGCAGGAGTACTTAGTTTTGAGGATGCCGTGCGTACGGTTCGTGCGCGTGGTGAATTCATGGAAGAAGCTGTACCCAGTGGACAAGGTGCTATGGCGGCGGTTCTTGGAGCAGAGCGTGATGCATTGCTTCAATTGTGTCAAACCATCACTAATGAGATTGACGTTGTGGAACTGGCTAACTTGAATTGTCCTGGACAAATCGTGGTGTCAGGTAGTGTTGCCGGGGTACAGGCACTTGTGGAACGAGGTAAAGAAATCGGCGCCAAACGTGTCATTCCTCTGGAAGTCAGTGGGCCTTTCCATTCCTCACTGATGAAGCCGGCATCAGAGCGGCTGTCAGCCGTATTGACAGCTGTTTCCATGCAAAACGCAAGTGTACCCGTCGTTGCCAATGTGACTGCGCTTCCTGTTACGGAGCCGAGTGAGATCCGCGCCTTGTTGGTTGATCAGGTTCACTCTTCTGTACTTTGGGAAGACTCGGTAATATGGCTCATTGAACAAGGAGTCGATACCTTTGTTGAAATAGGCTCAGGTACTGTGTTGGCTGGCTTGATCAAGAAAATCGACCGGTCGGTAAAAGTCATCGGTATCAATAGCAAAAATGCGATTGAGCAGCTTCAATAACTTATGCCAACGCAGCAGCTATTACTAGAAGCTTAGTTTCATGCTTATCAAGTAAGTTTTCCTACAGAGAACTTTTAGGAGAGGAATTACAATCATGCTAACAGGTAAAACGGCACTCGTAACCGGGGCATCACGTGGTATTGGCCGAGCGATTGCCTTGTCTCTGGCAGAGGCAGGGGCTGACGTTGCAGTTAATTATGCTGGAAGTGAAGCGTCTGCAGCTGAGGTTGTCAGCTTGATTGAAGCCATGGGACGCAAAGCGTTTAAGGTCAAAGCCGACGTGAGCTCAGCTCAAGAGGTGGACGACATGTTCAAGCAGGTACTGGGAACGTTTGGTCAGCTTGACATTTTGGTTAATAATGCAGGAATCACTAGAGATAACTTGATTATGCGTATGAAGGAAGATGAGTTCGATCAGGTGATTGCAATCAACTTGAAAGGCGTGTTCAACTGTATCAAAGCAGCCACACGCCCGATGATGAAGCAGCGTTCAGGTCGTATCATCAACATTTCATCCGTGGTTGGTGTGCTTGGCAATCCCGGTCAGATCAATTATGTTGCCGCCAAGGCGGGCGTAATCGGCATGACCAAAGCCAGTGCGAAGGAGCTGTCATCCCGTGGTATTACCGTCAACGCGGTAGCACCCGGTTTTATTGAGACGGACATGACCGATAAGCTCTCGGAGGATACGGTTGCAGGGCTGCTGCAGCAGATCCCTTTGGCCCGTCTTGGGAAACCGGACGATATAGCCAAAGCAGTTCGTTTTCTGGCCTCTGACGATGCTTCCTACATGACAGGCCAGACCATTCATATTGATGGCGGCATGTATATGTAGGCTTGGCTTATAAAGTGCAGAGACAGTTAAAAAGCGAGGATTTGGTTTTTTTAGGTGGAGCTTGCGCTAGCTATGGCAATTTGTCCATAAGTCCAGTATAATACCATGGAGGAGGTGAACCGGATGTCCGATGTTTTGGAACGCGTAAAACGTATCGTCATCGATCGTCTTGGTGTTGAAGAGGCCGAAGTTACCCTCGAAGCATCTTTTAAAGATGATTTAGGCGCTGATTCTTTAGATGTCGTAGAATTAGTTATGGAGCTTGAAGATGAATTCGATTTGGAGATTTCTGACGAAGATGCAGAAACAATTACTACGGTAGGTCAAGTAGTTGAGTACATAAAATCTCATACTTAATTGACTGTAAGTCCCGTTTAATTATTTGGCGGGACTTATCTCCTTTCAAGCCGCTCATTGAAACGGCGGATGTATACTTGACAAGAATATGACTTATCATACATAACGATATTGTTATTTTAGATAGAGGTGGGTTACAATGAATCAAAGAGTTGTTATAACGGGTATGGGTGTCATGACATCCCTTGGGCAAGATCTGGAAACTTTTTGGGGGAATTTACTCGAGGGGAAATCCGGTGTTGGTCAAATTGAATTGTTTGATGTAACCGATTATCCAACACATATCGCTGCTGAAATCAAAAATTTCAACTATGAGCCGTTTTTTGACAAAAAAGAAGCGCGCCGTATGGACCGATTTGTGCAGTTCGCAGTGGTTGCGAGTTTATTGGCTTTGCGGGATGCCAAGCTTAACGTCAAGGAAGATACAGATCCGGAGCGGGTCGGTGTTTATGTCGGGTCCGGGATTGGCGGCTTGTCTACCTGGGAGGAACAGTTCAAGATTTTGCTGGAAAAAGGCCCCAAGCGTGTAAGTCCGTTCTTTATTCCGATGATGATTGCGAATATGGCTTCTGGCCAAATTTCAATGATGACCGGAGCCAAAGGACCTAACAGCACAGCGGTAACCGCTTGTGCAACGGGAACACATTCAATAGGTGATTCCTTTAAAATGATTCAACGTGGGGATGCGGATGTAATGATTTGCGGCGGTGCCGAGGCAACGATAACTCCAACAGGAGTCGCAGGCTTTAGTGCGCTGCGTGCTATGTCAACCCGCAACGATGATCCAACCCATGCTAGCCGTCCGTTTGATATAGATCGTGATGGATTCGTTATGGGTGAGGGATCTGGTGTTCTCATACTGGAATCTCTGGAACATGCGACCAATCGTGGTGCTCAAATCTATGCCGAAGTGGTAGGTTATGGAATGAGTGGCGACGCTCACCATATGACTGATCCCGATCCTGATGGTGCTGCTCGATGTATGGTGAAAGCGATTAAGGATGCCGGGATTACACCGGAACAGATCGATTACATCAATGCACATGGAACTTCTACACCTGTAGGCGATCGTTCCGAAACAACAGCTATTAAAAAGGCTTTTGGCGATCACGCTTACAAACTGGCTGTGAGCTCAACCAAATCAATGACGGGCCACTTGCTGGGTGCAGCAGGCGGTGTTGAGGCGTTAATTTGTGGACTTGCCTTGAAGAACGGGGTGATTCCGCCTACGGCTAATTTGGACAACCAGGATCCATTATGTGATTTGGATTACGTACCGAATACGCCGAGAAAAGCGGACCTCAACATTGTAATGTCCAATTCATTCGGCTTTGGTGGCCATAATGCCACAATTATTTTGAAGAAGTTTGAACAATAAATATATTCATGATGTTGGATGATCAGGGAAATGAACCATAAACGGATGTTCGAAGTAGGTGGTGAGGATATGCATCGAAACCTGAAACAGCTGCAAACCGCATTGGACATATCGTTTCGCAAACCAGAGCTGTTAAGGCAGGCGTTTACACACTCTTCCTATGTGAACGAGCACCGTATAGGTAATCATAAGGATAATGAGCGGTTGGAGTTTTTGGGAGATGCTGTCCTCGAACTAACCGTCTCAGAGTATTTATTCGAAATGTATCCACAGCGGCCTGAGGGAGAACTGACGAAGCTAAGAGCATCGATTGTTTGTGAGCCTTCATTAGTAAGTTTTGCCGAACAGTTGGATTTTGGATCCTATGTACTGTTGGGCAAAGGTGAGGAATTAACAGGTGGCAGAACAAGGCCGGCTTTACTTGCGGACGTGTTTGAATCGTTTGTTGGGGCCCTCTATCTGGATCAAGGTCTTGAAGTCGTTAACTCGTTTTTGCGCAAGCATCTTTTTCCGAATATTCCGAATCAGGGCAAGCTGCTGACCGTAGATTTCAAAACCAATTTGCAAGAGTACACACAGCAGCACAGTTTGGGCATATTGGAATACAAAATTATCGATGAGCGCGGACCTGCACACGAACGGGAATTTGTGGCCCAGGTTCAAATCAACGACAGGCTTTTGGGGCAAGGCGCCGGCCGGTCCAAGAAGGAAGCTGAACAGCAGGCCGCAGCTCAAGCTTTGGAAGCGTTGAAAGTTGATTTTGGTAACACAACCAGAGGGTTTTGACGAATGCATCGGGCAGCTGAGAGGCTGCTGCCGATGCATTTTTCTATGGGGTGCCAAGGGTTCTTCTACGATTCTATGAATAGGAATTGTATGGTACAATAACGTAGAGGTGAGACGATGTTTTTAAAACGTATTGAACTGACCGGATTTAAATCGTTTGCCGACCGGACAGAGCTTGAATTCGTCCAGGGAATTACAGCGGTAGTAGGGCCGAACGGCAGCGGCAAAAGCAATATATCCGACGGGATTCGTTGGGTACTGGGGGAACAAAGCGCAAAAAGCTTACGCGGCGGCAAAATGGAAGATATTATTTTCGCTGGGAGCGATAACCGCAAAGCAGTTAACTTTGGTGAGGTTTCCTTAACACTTGATAATACAAGTCAATCGCTTTCGCTTGATTTTAATGAGGTCACAGTGACCCGCCGGGTGCACCGCAATGGCGATAGTGAATACTTAATAAATAAACAGCCTTGTCGGCTAAAAGATATCACTGAGCTGTTCATGGATACAGGGATTGGAAAAGAAGCATATTCGATCATTGGGCAAGGACGTATTGAAGAAATTTTAAGCACCAAGTCAGAAGACCGCCGCGGGATTTTTGAAGAAGCATCGGGTATTGTCAAATACAAATCACGCAAACGCGAAACGGAAAAAAAACTGCAGGAAACAGAGCAAAATTTGCTGCGTATTCACGATTTGGTATCGGAGCTCGAGGACCAGATCGAACCACTTCGCAAGCAATCGGAGAAGGCCATCCGTTACAAGGAGCTAAGGGAGCAGCTAAAAAGCAGCGAAATTGCGATGTATGTGTACCAGATTGAGCAAATTTACATAGCTTGGACCGATACCAACACGAATCTGGAGCGCTTGAAGAAGGAACAGGAAGGGTTATCAACGATTGTGAGTCAGCATGATGCCCATCTTGAGAAGCACCGCTGGGAAACGCGACGGTTAGAAACGGATATTGAGCGTCTACAGGAGCAGTTACTGCAGCTGAGTGAGGATTTTGAAAAGTGTGAGGGTCAAGGCGAAGTATTGAGAGAACGTAAGAAAAATTATGTGGGCAATCAGACCCAGCTGAAACAGACGGCTGCCCAACAAAGCCAGCGAATGGGTGAGAAGGAAGCGGAGCTGCTCCAATTCAGAGACAAGCTCACACTCATTTCAAACGAGCTGATTCAATATCAGGCGAAGGTGTTGGCTGAGGAGACCCGACTTCTTGGTGTCGCTGGAGGGGTAAGCAGTGGTGACGAGGATCGATTGAAAAGCGATCTGTTAGAAACATTGAATCGTATGGCCAATGCACGCAATGAAATCCGTTATACCGAGCAGCAAACCGAAGGTTTGACGCGAAGACTGGACAGGCTTGGTGACGAGCATCGTAAGTGGAAGGAACAAGCGGATACGATTACGGCACGTAAGCAGGAGCTGGAAAAGCGCCTCGCGGCTACTTTGAAGAAAGTCGACGAGATGCGTAATCAATATCTCGATCTGAGCCAGAGCTTAAAAACGAAGCAGCAGCTCTCAGAGGAAGCCAACAACGCTGTTCGCAAATGGGAGCAGAAGCTGGATGCTTTAGTTTCCAGACGCGATACGATGCGTGAGATGGCTAACGATTATGATGGATTTATACATGGGGTCAAGGAAGTATTGAAGGCGAAGGACCGCAATGAGCTTCGTGGTATTCGCGGAGCGGTTGCCGAGCTGATGAAGGTACCTGCACATGTAGAGACAGCGATGGAAACAGCGCTTGGCGGCGCTTTGCAGCATATCGTGGTCGATAGTGAAGGTAACGCGCGTGAAGCGATTGCTTTCCTGAAGCGGCGGCAGCTTGGGCGAGCTACATTTTTACCTTTGGATGTTATTCGGGGACGATCTATTCAGGAATCCGAAAAAAGATCGATCGAATCGATGGAAGGCTTTGTTGGGATCGGTATAGATTTAGTTCAATATGATGAACAATATCGTCAAATTGTCGGCAGCTTACTGGGCAATGTGATCATTTCCAGCCAATTGGATATGGCCAATCGGATTGCCGCGAAGATCCAGTACCGTTATCGCGTGGTCACTCTGGAAGGGGATATCGTCAATCCGGGTGGATCGATGACAGGCGGAAGTCAGCAGAAGCGAACCTCAAGCCTCCTCGGCCGTCAGCGGCAGATTGAAGAGATGGACGAGGAAATACAGGAGTCGGGCAAGCAGCTTCAGCAGGTGCGCAGCAGGGGAGAACTGGTGCGTAAGGAAATTGTATCAGAGACACAAGCCTTGGAGCAATTGCGTCAAACTGGCGAAAATTTGCGGGTTGAAGAGCAGCAAATTCGGGCTAGCCTTCTGCCACTTGATCAGGAATCCAGACAAGTCGCTGATCAGCTCGCGTTGTACAACCAGGACGGAACCGCAATGGATACGGAACGGCGGGAGCTGCAGGCTCGGCGGGAAGCGGCACAGCAATCGCTGGAGCAGCTTTTGGAAGAAGAAATTGTGATTCAGCAAGCTATACGTGAGGCAGCTACGGCACGTAAAGCGGGTGAGCTGGAGAAGGAAGAGCTGCAGACACAGCTTACGGATCTGAAAATCAAGGTGGCCTCACTCTCCCAGGAGAAGCAATCCTTGCTGGATCAGGAAAAGCGTTTCAGGACAGAGCTTACAGAGCTTCACACGGAGCTTGACTTGAACCGCAGTATTTTGCAGCAAATGGATCAGGATATGACAGGGCTTGAAAAGGAATCCATACTTCAAATTGAACAGCTCAATAGCCTATCTCTGAAAAAGCAGCACTGCTCGGAGCAATTGGATCTCAAACGTGCTGAGCGCGCAGAATGGCAGGGCAAGCTGGAGAAGGAAGAATATAAGACACGTGAGGAGCGCAATCAGCTGCGGCAAGCGCAGGAACAGCTTCATCAAACCGAGGTTCGCGTGACACGTCTTGATGTAGAGCTTGAGAACCTGCTGAAAAAGCTTGCAGATGATTATGAGCTGAGCATAGAGTTGGCTAAGGAGCGTTATCCAATACCAGAAGACGTGCTAGGCACGCAAAACAAGGTAAGGGAGCTCAAGCGTGAAATTGCTATATTGGGTGAAGTTAACCTGGGAGCGATAGAAGAGTTTGTGCGAGTGAACGAGCGCTTTGAGTTTCTAAGTGAACAGAAAAATGATTTGGTGGATGCCAAAACGACACTCTATCAGGTTATTCATGAGATGGACGAGGAAATGTCCAAACGTTTCCGAATCACCTTTGATGCAATTCGTACCCATTTTGTGATTGTGTTTGCCAAGCTTTTTGGAGGTGGGCGTGCAGATTTGATTTTATCCGAGCCCGACAATCTGCTGAGTACAGGAATTGAAATCGTAGCACAGCCACCAGGGAAAAAATTGCAGAACCTGCAGCTATTATCCGGTGGAGAGCGCGCACTGACGGCAATTGCATTATTATTTTCAATTATTCGTGTTAAACCGGTACCGTTTTGTGTGCTGGATGAGGTAGAAGCAGCTTTGGATGAAGCCAATGTGACGCGTTTTGCTGAATATTTGCGGGAGTTCTCGCAGCAAACACAGTTTATTGTAGTCACACACCGCAAAGGCACGATGGAAGAAGCCGATGTTCTCTATGGGGTAACTATGGAGGAAGGCGGCGTCTCCAAGCTGGTGTCCGTTCGTCTGGAAGAGGATGAAGCAATTATTGCAAGTTAGAACCCAAAGCCCAAGAGGAGGTCACGACTGGAATGAGTTTTTTTAAGAAGCTAAAAGAAAGTATTTCCTCTAAAGCGGAGGCAGTGACAAATAAGTTCAAGGAAGGACTGACCAAAACACGTGATGTGTTTGTCGAGCGTGTAGAGGATTTGTTCAGCCGACGTAAAAAAATTGACGAGGATTTTTATGAGGAATTGGAAGAAATATTGATTGGTGCCGATGTCGGTGTCAATACAGTTATGAAGCTTGTTGAGAGCCTTCGTGCAGAGGTACGTAAACGAAAAATTGAACAGCCAAGCGAGTTGCAGCCGATTTTGTCGGAAATGATCATTGCCTTGTTGAAGGGTGACGAGAAATCCTCGTTGAAAATGGCCAGTTCCGGTCTGACTGTTATTTTGTTTGTTGGCGTGAATGGAGTAGGGAAAACAACGACAATCGGCAAAATGGCTCATCTTTTAAAATCTCAAGGTAAAAAGGTGATGCTCGCGGCCGGAGATACATTCCGTGCTGGAGCGATCGAGCAGTTGGAGGTATGGGGGCAGCGCGCGGGTGTAGATGTGATCAAGCAGCAATCCGGTTCAGATCCGGCGGCGGTCATGTTCGACGCGCTGCATGCAGCGAAAAGTCGTGGTGTCGATGTACTATTGTGTGATACCGCAGGCCGTTTGCAAAACAAAGTGAATTTAATGGAAGAGCTCAACAAAATTTATCGTGTCATCAGCCGTGAGGTTCCAGACGCCCCCCATGAGGTTTTACTAGTACTGGATGCAACGACAGGACAAAATGCTTTAAGTCAAGCCAAAATGTTCGATGAGAAGTCCGGTTTAACTGGTCTCGTGCTTACTAAGCTGGACAGTACAGCCAAGGGCGGGATCGTGGTTGCAATTCGTCAAGAGCTGAAGTTGCCCGTGAAATTCGTCGGTTTGGGTGAGAAGATAGATGATTTGCAACCGTTTGACTCGGATCAATTTGTACACGCCTTGTTCAGCAACTGGATCAAGGATGCGGATACGGTCAGCTAGAGGGATACGCCTGTTTTGGCGATTACTAAGAAGGAATACAGTGACAAGGAAAAAGACTTGACATCGTATCCGGTTTTCAGTATGATAAGTACTGTTGTTACTGTAAAGGGTTTTACCTTAACGGAGGCTTAGCATGATGACGGAAGAAAATATGCTCGCCAAAACAAATCGTATGAATCTATTGATTGATTTTTACGAGCTGCTCTTGACGGAGAAGCAACAGATGTTTGTAAAGCTTTATTTTCACGATGATTACTCACTAGGTGAGATTTCAGCAGAGTATCAAATCAGTCGTCAGGCTGTTTATGAACACATTAAACGTGCTGAATTAATGCTTGAGGAATACGAATCCAAGCTGCAGTTACTGAGCAAGCACGAACAAAGAAAAGTATATATACAGCAACTAGAGGCTCTGATGTTTATGTGGCATTCTGAAACAAAGGAACAAGCGCAATCAGTACTCGAGCAGTTGTCAGGCATAGAATAACAGTTTAAATTGGCTACATTCAAAGATTCACAGTAACGCTCAAGAGGTGATGTTTGTATGGCGTTCGAAAGTTTAGCGACTCGGCTTCAGAAGGTGTTCAGTAAGCTGAGAGGTAAAGGAAAGCTAACAGAAGACGATGTTAATGAGGCGTTGCGTGAGGTTCGTCTGGCGCTTCTTGAAGCGGATGTCAATTTTAAAGTTGTCAAGGAATTTATTGCAAAGGTCAAGGAACGTGCGATAGGTCAGGAAGTGCTCGAAAGCTTCACTCCTGCAATGGTCGTTGTGGATATCGTTAATAAAGAACTGACCGAGCTTATGGGTGGTACACAGAGCAAGCTGGCCAGGTCCAATCGACCTCCAACCGTAATTTTGATGGTAGGCTTGCAGGGTGCTGGTAAAACGACTGCTACCGGTAAGTTGGCCAAAATGCTTTTGCAGCAAAATCATCGTCCGTTGGTTGCTGCCGGAGATATATATCGACCAGCCGCGATCAAGCAACTGCAGGTGCTCGGTGAGCAGATCAAGGTGCCTGTATTTACTATGGGTGATCAGGTCAGTCCGGTGGAAATCGCCAAAAATGCGCTGCAGCATGCGAAGGATCACGGAAATGATTATCTGATCATTGATACTGCAGGTCGTTTGCACATAGACGAAGCTTTGATGGACGAGCTGAAGCAGATTGTTGATGCAGTCAAGCCTGATGAGACGCTCTTGGTCGTCGATGCCATGACCGGTCAGGAATCTGTCAATGTAGCTGAGAGCTTTCATAGCCAATTGACTCTGACAGGTGTAGTTCTTACCAAGCTTGATAGCGATACGCGCGGTGGAGCTGCTATCTCGGTTAAAGCAGTTACTGGATGTCCGATCAAGTTTGTCGGTGTTGGTGAAAAGATGGATGCGCTGGAGCCGTTTCATCCAGAAAGAATGGCTTCACGGATTCTGGGTATGGGCGATATGCTTACGCTGATTGAGAAGGCGCAAGAAGGTATTGATGCAGAGAAGGCCAAGGAAATGGAGCGCAAAATGCGCACCGCTGAATTTACCTTCGATGACTTTTTGGATCAAATGGAGCAAGTCAAGAAGATGGGACCGCTTGATCAGATTCTGGATATGCTTCCTGGTGCCAACAAGATGAAGGGTATCAAGGACATCAAGGTTGACGATAAGCAAATGGCTCGTGTTGCTGCCATCGTGAAATCGATGACCAAGCAGGAACGCCAAAACCCGGATATGCTGACTCCAAGCCGACGTAAGCGATTGGCAGCAGGTAGCGGAAATTCCGTACAGGATGTTAATCGTTTTATCAAACAATTTGATGACATGCGTAAGATGATGAAGCAATTTTCCAGCATGATGGGTCCTAAGGGTCCCAAAGGGCTTAAAGGTTTAAAGGGCAAAATGGGCAAAGGTATGAAGTTCCCGTTTGGTTAACATTAACGGCGTTACTGCTTGTTTATTCTATGTAGGAGGTGATTTTTAAATGGCAACACGTATTCGTCTAAAACGTATTGGTGCTCATAAAGCTCCTTTTTACCGTCTCGTAGTTTCGGATTCCCGTTCTCCGCGTGATGGTCGCTTTATCGAAGAAATTGGTACTTACAACCCGATTACTAAACCGGCAACTGTAAGCATTGATGAAGAAAAAGCGTTGAAATGGCTTCAAACCGGTGCACAAGCTTCTGATACTGTTCGCAGTCTTTTCAGTCAAGCGGGCATTATGAAGAAGTTTCACGAGTCCAAACTGCAGAAGTAATCTGCCGATTCGGAGGGTGTTATGCAGGATCTAATAACCGTTATCGCTAAGGCGTTGGTTGATCATCCCAATGATGTTCTGGTCAATGCGGTAGAGGACGAACGCAGCATTACGTATGAGCTATCCGTGCATCCTGACGATGTTGGGAAAGTAATTGGTAAGCAGGGACGTATTGCCAAGGCGCTTCGAACCGTAGTGACTTCGGCTGCAGTCAAGACAAGTAAACGAGTTTCGGTTGAAATTGTTTCTTAATGGATACCATGAGGGTTAGGAGAAATCCTAACTCTTTTTCATATAAAGATACAGAAAGATACAGCCTAAACAATTTGATGTTTTATTTTCGGAGGGGCCTATGTATGAGCGATAAATTATATACAATCGGTAAAATAGTCAATACGCATGGTCTTCTGGGAGAATTACGGATTTTTCCGGAAACGGATTTTGCTGATGAGCGTTTTGCCAATGGAAGTCAATTGGTATTTGTTGATCCCAAGACGAATGTACAGATTCCGGTGACGGTTAATTCAGCACGTGAGCACAAAAAAATGTTTATCGTTAAATTTAAAGGGTTTCAACACATCAATGAGGTTGAGAAATACAAAGGCTGGCTGCTGAAAGTGGAAGAAAAGTATATGCTCGAACTGCCGGATGACGAATTTTATTATCACGAGATTATTGGCTGCCGCGTGGTAACAGATGAAGGCGAAGAGCTTGGAACCATCAGCGAGATACTATCACCAGGAGCTAACGATGTATGGGTGGTGGATCGGCCATCTGGAAAGCCTGTATTGCTGCCTTATATCGATGATGTGGTACTGGATGTCGATATTGAAAACAAGCTGATCAAAGTTCATGTACTGGAAGGTTTGCTGGATTGATGAAAATAGATGTGCTAACCTTATTTCCACCGATGTTTGAAGGTGTGTTTTCAGCCAGTATATTAGGCAAGGCTCGTGATAAAGGAATCGTTGAATTGAATACGGTTAATTTTCGTGATTTTGCCAATAATAAACATAATACGGTTGACGACTATCCATATGGCGGCGGTGGCGGTATGGTCTTAAAGGCAGAGCCGATCTTCTCTGCTGTAGAGTCGTTATGGGATCCCGCTCAGACTGCAGCACCCAAACCCCGTATTATCCTTATGTGTCCACAAGGTGAGCCGTTCTCGCAGCGAAAGGCTGAGGAATTGGCGCAGGAGCAGCATCTGATCTTCATTTGCGGACATTATGAGGGCTATGATGAGCGGATACGGGAGCATTTGGTGACTGATGAGATGTCTATTGGAGATTATGTGTTAACCGGTGGAGAGCTGCCTGCAATGGCTGTAATTGATAGTGTCGTGCGTTTGCTGCCCGGTGTGCTTGGAAACGAGAATTCAGCTGTAACGGATTCCTTTAGTACCGGACTGCTGGAGTACCCGCATTATACAAGACCTGTGCAGTTTCGCGATTGGCTGGTGCCTGATATTCTAATTTCAGGACATCATGCTAATATTGAGCAGTGGCGCAGAGAGCAGGCGATCCTGCGAACGTGGATGAAACGACCGGAGCTGCTTGACAGCTTCCCTTTGACCCCGAAGGAGAAGCGTTGGTTAGCAGAGCTGGAACTGAAGAACAATCAGCCTGATTCGAGCCTATAGCAGTTGGATGAATGCTATGCATAGGTCCTACTAAAAAGGCTGTTGTAATCCACTATTAAGTATGATATTATGTATAACGTTGTGGCAATATTGCCCGATTAAGGTGGTCCTCTACGCACAACTACCCAAGTATCGACATCAGAGGCGGAATGAACACCTGTGTGGAAGGAGGAAGTAAATTATGAGTAATTTAATTCAAGAGATTACCAAGGATCAAATTCGCCAGGATCTGCCTAAGTTTCGTCCAGGCGATACAGTGAAGATTCACGTTAAAGTTATCGAGGGTACTCGCGAGCGTATTCAGCTATTTGAAGGTGTTGTTATTAAACGCCACGGTGGTGGAATCAGCGAAACTTTCACTGTAAGAAAGATTTCTTACGGTGTAGGCGTTGAAAGAACGTTCCCTCTTAACTCCCCGAAGATTGATAAGCTTGAAGTGGCTCGTCGCGGTAAAGTTCGTCGTGCGAAGCTGTACTACTTGCGTGGTCTTCGTGGTAAAGCGGCTAGAATTCAAGAGATTCGATAAGAAGAGAACAAACGGGGGCTTGTTTACCAAGCTCCTTTTCGTTTTTTACAGAAACGCAGTATCGGGAAGGGCAGGTCTGGGATGGAGCAGGAAAATACCATTGAAAAATCAAGTCCACTCAAAAAAGAAGCTTGGGAATGGGCTAAAGCGCTTTTGATCGCAGCGGCTCTCGTCTTTATTATTCGCTGGTTGATTTTTGCTCCTTTTATTGTGGAAGGGCCGTCCATGGAGCCGAATTTTTATACAAGCGAACGATTGATCGTCAATAAAATTATTTATTCAATGCGGAAGCCGGAGCGTGGAGAGGTCATTGTATTCCATGCAACCAAAGACAAAGATTACATAAAACGAGTTATCGCGCTTCCTGGGGAAACCGTTAAAGTAGAAGGCGACAAAGTGTATGTCAACAATCAGGTGCTAGACGAGCCCTATTTGAAAAAAGCTTTGGAGGACGCGGCCAAAAAAGGAGTCCCTTATAATACAAGGAACTTTCCCGAAAAGAAGGTTGCTGACGGTACGATCTTCGTCATGGGGGACAACCGTTCCAACAGTGCCGATAGTCGTGATATCGGATTTATTGAATATGAGAAAGTGGTAGGAAGGGCCGATTTGATTTTCTGGCCATTTAATAAAATCAGTCTGGTTCATTTTTAATAAAGAATACAGGCTTGGTATAGAAGCAGAGGTGACCGTATGACGATTCAATGGTTTCCAGGTCACATGACAAGAGCTCGCCGTCAGATTCAGGAGAAGCTGAAGCTGATTGATGTCGTGATTGAACTGTTGGACGCACGTATTCCGATGTCCAGCAGAAACCCGATGATTGATGAAATATTACAAAACAAACCGCGTTTGGTGCTGTTGAACAAGCATGATTTGGCCGACCCTGCAGTAACAGCTGAGTGGGTAGCTTATTTTGCTGACAAGGGACTCCAGGCATTACCTGTGGATTCCGCAAACGGTAATCAAATGAAGGATATTATGGTTCGCTGTAAAGAGCTTTTTGGCGATAAAATTGCGACTCAGGTTCGAAAAGGAATTAATCCGCGGCCGGTTCGCGCATTGATTGTCGGTATTCCCAACGTAGGAAAATCAACCTTGACCAATCGTTTGGCTGGTAGAAAAATTGCGGCAACCGGCGATCGCCCTGGGGTGACCAAGGGGCAACAGTGGATCAAGGTTGGCTCTGAGATGGAGCTGCTGGATACACCCGGAATTTTATGGCCTAAATTTGAGGATCAAATGGTGGGTATGCGGCTTGCAGCCACAGGAGCTATAAAAGAAGAGCTGCTCAATATCGCCGATATTGCCTTGTATGTGGTCAGATATTTAACCGTACATTATGGACCTTCCCTACAGGAGCGGTTCAGCATTGAGAAATTGCCGGACGACCCACAGGATACAGATGCTATGATCGAGGTTATGGAAGCAATTGGTCGCAAGCGTGGTGCTTTAATAAGTGGTGGGCGTGTAGATCTCGAGAAAGCTTCACTTACGATATTGCGCGAGCTGCGGGCAGGCAAAATGGGCCGAATCAGTCTTGAATCGCCAAGTGATGTCAGGCAGTCTGGTGCACGATAACAAGAAGTCACTCTGATCTGGGTGGCTTTTTTTCGTTTCCGCATTAGCCAATTTCGAGTATAATAAGCCATACATGCACGACCGCAGGAGAGGAAGCGATATCAGCTATGTTGGAATATGAACGGTCATTATGGGATCAAGGCTATCAGTGTATTGCTGGTGTCGATGAAGTAGGGAGAGGCTGCTTGTTCGGGGATGTTGTGGCAGCAGCTGTTATTTTGCCGCCGGGTCTCATTTTGGAGGATGTGAATGATTCTAAGAAACTATCTGCCAAAAAACGTGAGCAGCAGTATGAACTTATTCAGCAAGAAGCAGTAGCGATCAGTATTGGAATTGTTGATGTAAGGATGATTGAGCAAATTAATATCAAACAGGCATCGCGCCTGGCTATGAAGCTAGCAGTCGAAGGGCTTGACCCTGCTCCCGATTATTTGTTGGTAGATGCCGAACAGGTAGAGGTAGAATTCGCGCAGCAGCCCATCATTCATGGAGATGCGGTTAGTCAATCGATTGCAGCCGCTTCAATTATTGCCAAGGTCACGCGAGATCGAATGTGTTTGGAATGGGATAAAACATATCCAGACTATGGAATCGCGCTACATAAAGGTTATGCGACGAAGCTGCATCGGGAGAAGCTTTTGGAGTTGGGTTCAACAACGATGCACCGAAAAACGTTTCTCAAAAATATACTGTTGGAATCTCAGCAGCTTGAATGGTTTTAATAAGACTTTATTATGAAATGTGACGGGCCAAATGCCGATATATATACATAGCTTGATTAATTCCCATGAGGAGGTGCCCACACTTGAATATCAGCGGATTAATCAGAAGCGTTCTGAACGACATGCAAGCTTCCGAACCTAAAGTATTAGAGCTCAAGGTGGGAGAGGTCGTTAAAGGAATGGTATTGCAGCTTCTGTCCGAAACGGATGCTATCATCAACATAGGTGGTGTACAAGTACGAGCCAAGCTGGAAACTCCCTTAAAGCAAGGAGAGGTCACTCTGCTTCAGGTGCAGCCTGAGAACAGCTCTGGACAAATGGTTTTAAAACCATTGGGTGCATCGGTCGTACAAATTGCCGATGGTTCTTTAGCCGAGGTATTAAAAAATGTCGGTCTGCCGGACAATGCCATCAACCGTCAAATCATCCAAACCCTCCATCAATCAGGAGTACCGCTTTCCAAGGATAATGTTCAGGCTTTTTCCCAGCTCCAGTCCCAGCTTCCACCTGCAGTTTCCCAGAAAGACTGGATTCCAGCAGCCGTGGTTGCTTTTCAAAAAGGAATTCCACTTACAGGAGAGACCGTTACAGCGCTAAAACAGGTGATAACAGGTCCGGCTTTTCATGAGACTCTCCAGCAATTGGATGACCAGATGACCAAGCTTTTATCCGATAACCAGAACTTGTCGACTTCGACAAGATCAGCCATAGATGCCTTTAAAGGTGTTGTTGCAGTTGTAAAGGAGGCTTCCAGCGAGTTGATGCCTAATGTGGCTTCCCTGCTTTCGGATACGGAAGTTGAGAATATGTTAACCGCGACCAAGGAGGCTGGGCGTCAGCAGAATGCATCACAAGCGTCTGTAGCCGCTCCAAATGATATGGATGCAGATATTCAACAGGCTGCTAAAATGTCCGGTACGAGCCCTTCAGGTGCGGCTGCGGGGTTCAATCAGGCTGGATCTACATTACTTGCAGGTGAAGCAAGCTCGACAAGTCCCAAATCGACTTTGTTACAAGCTGAGACTTTATTAACCAAGCCTGACCCGGCTCTAAATGCTGCGGCAGAAGACGGTCCGTCGAATTCAGCAATAATATCAAAAACGGGGTCACAGAGCTTAGAGCAGGTTTCGACGTTAACAAAATCAGCTGCTAATCTCACACAGACCCAGACTCTGCCATCATCCCTACTCGGATCAGGTACTGGCATTTTATTGGATAATTCCGGTCGTACTGTTGAGGTTACCCCTGTACAGCCTACTGTCACTAACAGTGCAACAACAGCTGCAGCACTGAACAACACTTTGAAGATAAATCCTGAGCAGATGACTTCGGAGCAGCTGAGGGAAACCGCCGTTCGTCCTAATCAGACGCAATCGACGGCGAATAATGGGACAGCTCCTACTCTACCTTCCGACATTCAGTCGGAAACAAGCGAACATTGGATTTCCAAGCTGATTAAGGCGGTAGGTGTAGAGCATGAGCAAGCGATATTTAAGCTGCCGGAAAAAAACGGCCTTGATAGTCAGCTGTTGTCTGCTGCAAGCTTAAGCGATCGAAGTTCAGATTTACAAGCACCCGCTGGTACTCAGCAGGATTCGTTGAAATCAGTGGATACACTGAAGAGTGCACTTCTCATGCTCGTGCAATCCGACGATACACCGGCTGCTTTGAAAGAGACCGCACAGCAGGCGATCCAACAAATAACGGGACAGCAATTGCTGCTGAATACGGACAGAACCTCGGCTTTTTCCAATATTACGATGTTTATTCCGATCATCAATGCCAATGGGGAACAGACAGCAGCTATTCATATTCAATCCCGAAAAGGTGCGCGTGGTGAAATTGATGCGAATAACTGCAGACTTGTGTTTGATTTGCGGATGAAAGCTTTAGGGGATACGATGATTGATGTTCAGGTGGTGGATCGCATTGTCAGCCTGCGTGTATTAAATGACCAGCCCTTTATACAGCCGTTACTGGAATCCCATCGTGAGGAAATAGCAGCGAGTTTATCGAATATTGGTTATCAATTTATTTCTCTGAAATGCAGCCCTTATCCGGAAAAGGGTCAACCTACGGAAGAGAAAGCTGCTGGGAACAGAACCGAATCCAATCTATCAAGCCAGATAAAATCGTTGTATGGTAAAAAACCTTACAAAGGAATGGATGTACGCGTATGAAGCCTAAAAACCCCAATCCATTAAAAAAAGCTATCGCTCTGAAGTATGCGCCGGGAGAGAAAGGGGCTCCGGTGCTTGTAGCCAAAGGCAAAGGGCATATGGCTGAAGCGATCATGAGAAAGGCCAAAGAAAACGGAGTGCCCATACAGGAGGATTCCTCACTCGTTGAGGTTCTTTCCAAACTGGAATTAGATCAGGAAATTCCTCCAGAGCTCTACAAGCTGGTTGCTGAAATTTTGAGCTTTGTTTATCGGTCTGATGGACGAGCCAAACAAATACAGGTTAAATCCTATGAATAATCCGTTAACACGCAAACAACTGGGTACTGTAGGAGAAGGATTGGCTTGGAAGTATCTCGAGGGACTGCATTATGAGATCATTGAGAAAAACTGGCGCTGTCGAACCGGGGAAATCGATCTGATTGTGAAGGATGGCAGCTTTCTTGTGTTTGTGGAAGTGCGGACACGCAGCGGCAGCCCGCAATTTGGAACGCCCCAAGAATCGGTTAATGCCAAAAAGCAGCAGCAGGTGATGGAGACTGCTCAGTTCTACGTTCATCGTTATCAGAAACAGCAGCTTCAACTTCGATTTGATGTCATTAGTATCTTAACAACTAAAACAGGTGAGCAAGTTTCTTTGGATCATCTGGTCAATGCTTTTTAAAAGAACTCAATTTCAATCAAAAAAAAGAGCCGATCAGCGCCATCCTTTTGGTTGGGTTTTCGGCTTTTGGTTAAATATTCGTTGAACAATCGTTCGGTGTTTTTTGGTTTCCATAATCCGATTTATCTCCTCCATAACCAATCTCAATCGTTCGTCCTCTGTACTGACCTTGCGTAGTTCTGTGTATGCATATTTACTCACGGTGAGTATCCTTTCCAAAAACAGTTTTAAGAGACAAGTACACGGTGGAGGCAAGAAAAATAAAACCCAATGCATTCCATAATCCCAGCATCATACATGTTCACTCCTATACTTTCGGGTAATGCTATTATACTACATTGTTGTTGAAAAATGTCGCAATTTGAATGAAAATTTAGGTAATTAGTATTAATATTTGATTTTTTGTAACAAAAAAAGACAAATCGATATAGATTTGTCTTTTATAAGGCAGGATGAGAGACCTATATAGCTGACTAGCGGTTGTTGGTCGGTGAATGAGTTTTTTTATCCAGACTGCGATACTGCAGGGCTTCAGCCAAATGAGGAATCCCCAGCTGTGGACTGCCATCCAGGTCGGCAATAGTGCGTGCAATTTTGAGAATGCGATCATAGGCCCGCACACTCAAGCCAAGGATTTCAAACGATTTTTGGAGTAACTGCTCGGCTTCCATACTCAGCTGGCAGTGCTGCTTTAACAATTTACCGGAAAGCTCACTATTAAATGTAATGGAAGCATGCTTATACCTGTGAAGCTGAATGTGACGAGCTTGGTCGACATGAGCTTTCATTTCCTGAGAAGAGAGTTGAGCTGTTTTTTCAACGATTTGACCATATTCAATACGCGGTACTTCGATCTGCAAATCGATCCGATCCAGCAGAGGACCCGATATTTTAGATCGATAGTGCTCAATTTTAAGTTCACTGCAAGTGCATACATGTGCGGGTGTTTCGGCGCCCCAGTAACCACAAGGACAAGGATTCATCGACGCTGCGAATATAAAGTTAGATGGGAAGCGATAGGTGGCGCGTGCCCTTCCTATTGTGACGTAGCGTTCTTCCAACGGTTGTCGCAGAACCTCAAGAACGTTTCGGGAAAACTCAGGCAATTCATCCAAAAATAATACGCCGCGATGTGCCAGGCTAATCTCCCCGGGTTTGGGAATACCGCCTCCACCGACAAGGCCGGCCGAAGAAACAGAATGATGCGGCATTCGAAATGGACGCTCGCGTATCAAACTGCTGCGGTCGGCAAATTTACCGGACGCACTGTAGATTTTCGTTACCTCGAGAGCTTCCTGATCGGACATGACGGGAAGTATCGAGGGCAGTCTTTTGACAAGCATGGTTTTGCCTGTGCCCGGGGGACCAAGTAGCAGTATATTATGCATCCCGGCTGCACAAATCATCAGTGCTCGTTTGGCTTGCATTTGACCATGAACATCCGCGTAATCTTCAATGGATGCTGAAATCCTGGCGTCGGGCGATTTTGATTTAGATGGCGAATAATTAGCCATATTAAAGAGATGGGCGATTCCATTGTGAAGGTCATTCAAATGAGAAAGACAACCAATCTCAACATCCGGGATTAACGCTGCCTCTTGATAATTAGGTCTCGGTATCAGAATGCGGCGTATGCCTTGCTCACTGGCCGAAGCGATCATAGATAACACACCCGGGATTGCACGCACTGTTCCGTCCAAGGCCAGCTCACCTAAAATAAGGATTTGTTCGGGTAATTCCAACTGTAGCTGGCCGCTTGTATATAAAATGCCCATAGCAATTGCCAAATCGAATGCCGAACCTTCCTTGCGTACATCAGCGGGAGCAAGATTTATCGTTATACGCTGCAATGGAAACGTATATCCACAATTTTTAATGGCAGCTCTTACACGTTCTATGGACTCTTTGACAGCACTGTCGGGAAGCCCGACGATATTCATTTGCGGCAAACCATTACTTAAATCCACCTCTACCTCAACAAGCTTACCTTCAACACCGTGCAGGCAGGCACTCATTACTTTTCCATACACAAAAAAACACCTTCCCTCATCGTCATTCCATTCGGGCAAAAGGTGCTTCCTCATCGTCCATATGATTTTCCTTATTGTACCATAAATCAACTTGATGGCAATTGAATTGTGGTTGGCTACATGCTTTATTATTTCCTCGGGAATGATATAATACGGGATTTTTTTCAGTACCATAAAAAAGTTTAATTGAAAAATGACAGCTTTCCGTGAAAAAAGAAGGAAACTATCGAAAAATAATGGTACAATGGTTAAGGTTTTGTTGAGTTGTCTGCACTCGGCAGGATTTTGTATGCATCACAGCGAATATTTCCTTCGTTTGATGAGGAGCTTGCACATTCGCTGCAGTTCTTGCTTATATAGAAATTGGCAAGCTATTACTGATAGGAGGATTTTGCTAAATGAATATCCATGAGTATCAAGGCAAACAGTTGCTGAAGCAATACGGAGTTGCCGTCCCTAATGGGAAGGTTGCTTTTACAGTGGAAGAAGCGGTTGAGGCTGCGCAACAACTCGGAACTCCAGTCGTTGTCGTTAAGGCACAGATTCATGCAGGCGGACGCGGTAAAGCAGGCGGCGTTAAAGTAGCCAAAGGCTTGGACGAGGTTCGTACATATGCAGAACAGATCCTGGGCAAAGTTCTGGTTACTCATCAGACAGGTCCCGAGGGTAAAGAAGTCAAGCGTCTCTTAATTGAAGAAGGCTGTGACATTAAAAAAGAGTACTATATCGGGGTCGTTGTTGACCGTGAAACTGGACGCGTTGTAATGATGGCGTCTGAAGAAGGCGGCACAGAGATCGAAGAAGTAGCTGAGCATTCCCCTGAAAAAATCTTTAAAGAAGTTATTGATCCAGCTATCGGATTGCAAGCATTCCAGGCACGTAAGCTTGCTTATGCAATCAAGATTCCTAATGAATTAGTTAATAAAGCCGTGAAATTCATGGTTGCCTTATACACTGCGTTTGTTGATAAAGATTGCTCCATTGCAGAAATCAATCCGTTAGTAGTAACAGGTAGCGGAGATGTGATGGCACTTGATGCTAAGCTTAATTTTGATTCCAATGCTTTGTACCGTCACAAAGATATTTTGGAGCTTCGTGACCTCGAAGAAGAAGACGAGAAGGAAATTCAGGCTTCCAAATATGATCTGAGCTATATTGCTCTAGAAGGAAACATCGGTTGTATGGTCAATGGTGCAGGTCTTGCCATGGCAACAATGGATATTATTAAATATTACGGCGGAAATCCGGCCAACTTCCTGGACGTAGGGGGCGGTGCAACAACGGAGAAGGTTACAGAAGCTTTCAAAATCATCCTTTCCGACGAAGCAGTTAAGGGTATTTTTGTAAATATTTTCGGTGGTATTATGAAATGTGATATTATCGCCAATGGTGTTGTTGAAGCTGCCAAGCAATTAGGCTTGACGCGTCCGCTTGTGGTTCGTTTGGAAGGTACTAATGTTGAGCTCGGCAAAAAAATCTTGAATGAATCCGGTTTGAATATCGTAACAGCTGACTCGATGGCGGATGGTGCGCAAAAAATCGTGGCTCTGGTTTCCTAATCATAATTAATTAATCAAGGGATGTGACCTATACCAAATGAGTATTTTAGTAAATAAGGATACAAAAGTTATCACTCAAGGGATCACTGGCTCCGTAGGTATGTTCCACACTAAAGGTGGTCTTGATTACGGAACACAAATGGTAGGCGGTGTAACACCGGGTAAGGGCGGAACGAAGATTGATATCGAATTGGAAAATGGCACTACCGCTTCCCTTCCTGTATTTAATACTGTAGTTGAAGCTCAAAAAGCAACAGGCGCGACAGTTTCCGTTATTTATGTACCTCCTGCTTTTGCAGCAGATGCTATATTGGAAGCTATCGATGCTGAGCTTGAATTGGTTATTTGTATCACTGAAGGTATTCCGGTACTGGACATGGTAAAAGTAGCACGTTACCTGGAAGGCAAGAAAACTCGCTTAATCGGTCCTAACTGCCCAGGCGTAATTACACCAGGTGAATGCAAAATTGGAATCATGCCAGGATACATCCATACACCAGGTCACGTAGGCGTTGTTTCCCGTAGTGGAACATTGACTTACGAGGCTGTTCATCAATTGACAACACGTGGCATTGGTCAATCGTCAGCTGTTGGTATCGGTGGAGACCCTGTAAAAGGTTCCGAGTTCATTGATATTTTACGATTGTTCAATGACGATCCAGATACGTATGCCGTTATCATGATTGGTGAAATCGGTGGAACAGCTGAAGAAGAAGCAGCTGAATGGATCGCGGCTAATATGACGAAACCGGTAGTAGGCTTCATCGGTGGTCAAACTGCTCCTCCAGGAAAAAGAATGGGCCATGCTGGTGCAATCATTTCCGGTGGTAAAGGCACAGCAGCTGAAAAAGTAGCAACAATGGAGCGCTGCGGACTTAAAGTAGCCCCAACCCCTTCTGAAATGGGTTCTACTTTAGTCAGTGTTTTGGAAGAAAAAGGGCTTTTGGAAAAATGCATCACTAAATAAATATCGATTAATAGGCAAGAAGCCTTCTACTCCCTAACGGGATTAGGAGGCTTTTTTTATATACCAAACAGACCAAAAGTTGTTCTCAATGGAGGAGTGATATATACTATGGACAATCGAACCCTACTTATCATGCTGCATCAAACCGATGCGATAGGCTGGAAAACCATTTTACGAATCGTCAGTCTTTTTTCTGAATTGATTGAGGCTGTGCATGTAACTTCTGCTGATTGGCTGCAGTTGGGACTTACGGAAGCTAGAGCAAATGCGGTTGCAAAAGCTTTTATGGAAGCAACAACAGAGCGAGTAGAGACCGTAATGGAAAAGTATCGAAGCAGACAAATTGAGATTATTACGATATTTGATGATAATTACCCCTATTTATTGAAGCAAACGGCTGAGCCGCCTTGGGTTCTTTATGTTCGAGGACGTTTAGAATTATTAAATTCGCCAAGTATAGGAATAGTAGGAACACGAAATCCGACTGTATATGGCCGTAAAATCGCAGAGCAATTTTCTGAAGAGCTGTCTGCGGCAAATGTATGCGTGATCAGCGGATTAGCTAGAGGGATTGACAGTTCAGCACATGTGGGTGCTCTTCGCCAAAAAGGCGGTACGATCGCAGTGTTGGGATGTGGCATAGATCACATTTATCCCCCTGAGAACAAGTCGCTTTATATGACGATAGCCGAGCAAGGCTTGCTGGTAAGTGAATACCCGCTTAACACTAAATCACATCCCGGGATGTTTCCCAAGCGAAATCGGATTATTGCTGGCTTGAGTTTTGGCATAGTTGTAGTAGAAGCAGCTCTCAAAAGCGGTTCACTCATTACAGCAGACCAGGCTTTGGAAGAATCACGTGACGTGTTTGCGATTCCAGGCCCTGTGTCTTCACCCAAAAGCCAAGGTACTCTCGCTCTTATTAAGCAAGGTGCCAAGCTTGTCAGCTGTGTGGATGATATATTGGAGGAATACCGTCATCGGATAACATCAGACCCGACAAGACATAGTAAGCATGAACAAGAAGAACAGCCAAAGCTGACAGTAGATGAACAAATCATTACCGAGCTTCTGCAGCAGAGGCCCTTAAGTATTGATGAACTGCTAATGGGAAGTCAATTTACCTTTGGACATTTGCACGCAGTTCTGTTAAATTTACTATTGACTAAGCGCGTGGAACAATTACCAGGTTCTCTATACGCTATTTGTTAAATATATATATCAAAATTGAGGGGGGAAGGACGCTTATGGCAGATTCTTTAGTCATTGTGGAGTCACCCGCAAAAGCAAAAACAATCGGCAAGTACTTAGGCAGCAAGTTTATTGTAAAAGCATCAATGGGCCATATACGTGATCTTCCGAAAAGCCAAATTGGTGTTGAAATAAATAATAATTTTGAACCTAAATACATTACGATCCGCGGAAAAGGCTCAATTCTTAAAGAACTTAAAGATGCCCGAAAAAAAGTGAAAAGAGTTTATCTCGCAGCTGACCCGGATCGTGAAGGTGAAGCGATCGCTTGGCATCTGGCGCATTATTTGGAATTGGATGAAGCAGAAGAATGCCGAGTTGTATTTAATGAAATAACCAAACAGGCAGTAAAGGATGCTTTTAAAACACCACGTAAGATCGATCTTGATCTTGTTAATGCCCAACAGGCCAGACGTATTCTGGATCGTCTTGTCGGTTACAAAATCAGTCCGCTGCTTTGGAAAAAAGTCAAAAAGGGTTTGTCAGCCGGACGGGTTCAATCTGTAGCCGTAAAGCTTATTTATGATCGTGAAAATGAAGTAAAAGCTTTTGTTCCAGAAGAATATTGGTCCATTACCGCAAAACTTCTAGCCGGAACCAGCGAGTTTGAAGCCAAGTTCCATAGTATACATGGTGAAAAGAAAGAACTGAATAATGAGCAAGAAGTGAATGAAATCCTAAAAGGCTTAGAGAAAGCCAAATATGTGATTCAAGAGGTTAAAGAAAAAGAGCGCTTGCGTAATCCATCGCCTCCTTTTATCACGAGCTCCTTACAGCAGGAAGCTGCCCGCAAGCTGAACTTCCGTGCATCCAAAACGATGTCAGTAGCTCAACAATTATATGAAGGCATTGAGCTTGGGAGCGAAGGCACAGTCGGTTTAATTACTTATATGCGTACCGACTCAACAAGAGTTTCACCTATTGCTCAAGAAGAAGCCAAGGATTTTATTGTGAATAAATATGGGGATGCTTTTTATCCGGAAACCCCCCGTGTATATATCAAGAAAGCAGCTAATGCTCAGGATGCGCATGAAGCGATTCGTCCCAGCTCTATTTTACGGGAACCTGATCAAATGAAAGAGCACCTGAGCCGTGATCAGCATCGTTTATATAAGCTTGTCTGGGAACGATTTGTAGCTAGCCAAATGGCTTCAGCCATTCTTGATACAATGACAGTGGATATCTCGGCAGGAGATGCTGTGTTTCGTGCAGCAGGGTCCAAAATGAAATTTGCTGGTTTTATGAAAGTATATGTTGAAGGAAACGATGATGGTACGACAGAAGAAGACAAGCTGCTCCCTCCATTGCAAAAGGGAGATAAGCTGAAGAAGAACCAGCTTGAGCCCAAACAGCACTTTACACAGCCCCCACCGCGATATACGGAAGCACGTTTGGTAAAGGCGCTGGAGGAGATGGGAATCGGTCGGCCAAGTACATATGCACCGACACTGGAAACGATTCAGAAGCGCGGCTATGTGGCGATTGATGAGAAGAAGTTCGTTCCTACGGAGCTTGGTGAACTGGTTATCCAGCAAATGATTGAGTATTTCCCAGAGATCCTGGATATCGAATTTACGGCTCACATGGAAGGTGAGCTTGATAATGTTGAAGGCGGGACAGAGAACTGGGTCAAGGTACTTGGAGATTTCTATGAATCCTTCGAAAAGCGGCTTGTGTTTGCCGAAGAAGAAATGGAAAAAATTGAAATCAAGGATGAAGTTTCAGATGAAATTTGTGAAAAATGTGGACTTCATCTCGTATATAAAATGGGGCGATTTGGTAAGTTTCTTGCTTGCTCGGGATTCCCTGACTGTCGGAATACGAAACCAATCGTGAAGGACATCGGTGTTATCTGTCCAACCTGTAAGGTGGGTCATATCATTGAACGCCGCAGTAAAAAGGGTAGAATTTTTTATGGCTGTGATCAATATCCTGCCTGTGAATTCGTATCCTGGGATAAGCCGGTAGAGCAGCCTTGCCCCAAATGCGGCTCTATGCTGATCGAAAAAAGAAACAAGAACGGTGTATTCCATCAATGTGTTCAATGTGATTTTAAAGAAGAGATTCAGGAAAATGATTAATTAATCGCCATTCCCGGGAATGACTTAACTAAAAGTTAAGCTGGCGAATTCAATTTTCGAAGATAATCTTAGGAGGATATGATTGTGTCAGAATTACCTAGTGTTACCGTAATCGGGGCTGGCTTGGCTGGCAGTGAAGCTGCATGGCAAATTGCTAATCAAGGTGTCCCTGTTATCCTATACGAAATGCGTCCTGTGAAGAAAACACCTGCACATATTTCAGATCAGTTTGCTGAATTAGTATGCAGCAATTCGCTTCGTGCGAATGGACTTGCTAACGCTGTTGGTGTATTAAAGGAAGAAATGCGTCATCTTAATTCGTTGATTCTTCGTTGCGCCGACAAACATGCGGTTCCTGCTGGCGGGGCGCTGGCAGTGGATCGTGACGGTTTCTCAGGAGAAGTAACCTCCATGCTGCGCAATCATCCGTTGATTGAGGTGCGGAATGCGGAGCTGGAATCGCTGCCTGAGGGGATAACGGTGGTGGCAACGGGTCCGCTAACATCACCTGCACTTTCTGCACATTTGCAGCAGCTAATGGGGGAAGAGTATTTATATTTTTATGATGCTGCTGCTCCTATTATCGAGAAGGATTCCATCGACATGAGCAAGGTATATCTGGCTTCGCGTTACGATAAAGGGGAAGCTGCTTATCTGAACTGTCCGATGACTGAAGAAGAATTTAATGTGTTTCATGATGCTCTTGTTTCAGCTGAGGTAGCGCCGATCAAAGATTTTGAAAAAGAGATTTATTTTGAAGGTTGTATGCCTATAGAGGTCATGTCACAAAGAGGCAAGCAAACGGCATTATTTGGCCCTATGAAGCCGGTAGGTTTGATCAATCCACATACGAATGAGCTTCCTTATGCTGTCGTTCAATTGCGTCAAGATAATGCTGCAGGAACCCTATATAATATGGTAGGTTTTCAAACTCACTTAAAGTGGGGAGAGCAAAAACGGGTATTCTCATTAATCCCCGGATTGGAAAATGCCGAGTTTGTCCGTTACGGTGTCATGCATCGCAATACATTTATTAATTCTCCCAAGCTTCTGAAGCCAACCTATCAGTTCGTCAACAGGGACAATTTGTTTTTTGCGGGTCAGATGACCGGTGTTGAAGGTTACGTAGAATCTGCTGCTTCCGGATTAATAGCAGGAATAAATGCAGGGCGTTTTGCAAAGGGTAAAGAATGTGTGGTATTACCGCTGGATACGACACTGGGCAGCATGGCTAATTATATTACGACTGCTGATTTCAATCATTTTCAACCGATGAATGCCAACTTCGGACTTTTACCACCTTTGGGTGAACGATTTAAAAGTAAAAAGCTCAAAAATGAAAAAATAGCTCAACGTGCTATTGAGAAAATTCAGAATTTTTCACAAAACGAATACAATTTAACTTGAAACGAAAAGCGTTACTATGATAATATAAGTTTTGGGCTTAAATAAATAAGATAATATTGTGAATACATTAACCTCTTATCGCGGCTGCCTGATTTGTGCGACTCGATCGAGGTTTTTCTATTGTATGATCCCGGTATAAAGTTTACTTTTTGGAGGTAGGTTTTGGATGGAGCAAACCTTTCATGCAACAACGATTTTTGCTATTAAGCATCAAGGTAAAGGTGCGATTGCCGGCGATGGGCAAGTAACTTTTGGCAACAGCATGGTCATGAAGAATTCAGCAAAAAAAGTGAGAAGACTGTACCGTGGCAAAGTGGTAGCAGGTTTTGCAGGAAGTGTTGCGGATGCGATTACTTTGTTTGAAAAGTTCGAAGCCAAGCTTGAGGAGCATCAAGGCAATCTGCAACGGGCTGCTGTTGAGCTTGCCAAGGAATGGCGATCTGACCGTGTTCTGCGCAGGCTGGAAGCGATGATGATCGTAATGGATGCCAATTATGTTCTTTTGATCTCGGGTAATGGTGAAATTATTGAGCCTGATGACGGGATCTTGGCAATTGGTTCAGGTGGCTCTTTTGCGCTAGCGGCTGGACGTGCGCTTCATCGTTATGCATCTCATATGAGTGCCAAGGAAATTGCACAGGCTGCTCTAACCATGGCTGCTGAGATATGTGTGTTTACCAATCACAACATTATAGTGGAAGAAATCGAATAGGATGAGGGAGGTATTCTCTTGAAGCATACAGCTTTGACCCCCAGAGAGGTGGTCGCCAAGTTAGACCAGTACATTATAGGTCAAAAAAATGCCAAAAAATCGGTTGCCGTCGCTCTTCGTAATCGGTATCGTCGAAGCTTGCTCGATGAATCCATAAAGAACGAAATCGTGCCTAAAAACATTTTAATGATTGGACCTACAGGAGTCGGTAAAACAGAGATCGCCAGACGTTTAGCCAAATTGGTCAATGCTCCCTTTGTTAAAGTCGAAGCGACTAAATTTACAGAGGTTGGCTATGTTGGACGTGATGTCGAAGCGATGGTCAGAGATTTGGTTGAGACTTCGATTCGCATTGTCAAAGCAGAGCGCACGGAAAAATTAAAAGATAAAGCGGAACAGCTGGCAAATGATCGGATTGTTTCTATTTTAATACCAGGAGCCAATAAGCAGAAAACACAAAGGAATCCTTTGGAAATGTTATTTGGCAATGCCGGAAACTCAGAGCCACAGGAACAAGAGGAAGACTATAATCTGATTTCCCGTAAGCAGGAGCTAAAGGAGCAGCTGCTGAAAGGTCTTCTTGAGGATAAGACGATAGAGATAGAAGTGGAAGATAGTGCACCAAATATGCTGGATATGTTATCGGGTCAGGGTAACGAGCAGTCTGGAATGAATATGCAGGAAATGTTTGGAAGCTTGATGCCCAAGAAAATGAAAAAGCGTAAGCTGACTATCAAGGAAGCCCGAAAAGTATTGACTCAGGAAGAAGCCCAAAAGCTGCTGGAAATGGATGAGGTCATACAGGAAGCGATTCTGCGTGTCGAACAGCTTGGGATTATATTCATAGATGAAATCGATAAGATCTGCAGCTCCGGCCGCGGCAGCGGTCCTGATGTTTCACGGGAAGGTGTGCAGAGAGATATATTGCCTATCGTTGAAGGCTCGACAGTGATGACTAAATATGGACCGGTTCAAACCGATTATATTCTCTTTATTGCTGCAGGTGCTTTTCATATTGCCAAACCGTCCGATTTAATTCCTGAACTTCAAGGAAGATTTCCAATTCGGGTGGAATTAAGCAGTTTAACCGAGCAGGACTTTATACTCATTTTAAAAGAACCGCAGTATTCATTAACAAAGCAGTATACGGCTCTTTTGGAAACTGAAGGCATCCATGTCAATTTTTCTGATGCTGCAATTGAAGAAATTGCTCGTATTGCTGCAGAGGTTAATCAAAACACAGACAATATCGGAGCCAGACGTTTACACACGATACTCGAAAAATTACTGGAGGATCTGTCCTTCGAAGCTCCGGAGATCACTCTTGAACAAATTCTCATTACTCCGGAATATGTAAGAGAGAAGCTTTCGGATATTGTCCAAAACCGAGATTTAAGCCAATACATTTTATAACCCTTATTATAACCGTTGGACGCACTGGGAGGCAGTTTCATGACATTATTAGAAAAAACACGAACCTTGAACAGACTACTGCAAAAAGAAGCGGGGAACCCGGTCAGTTTTCTGAATATGGCTAGTGTGCTGAGTGACATTCTGCATGCCAATATATATGTAGTTAGTCGTAAGGGTAAAGTGCTCGGCAGAGCATTTGATACGGATGTTCAGGATGAAATATTGTCCGCAACCCTTGGAAGTGAGAACCGATTTCCGGACGAATATAATCAATTGCTGCTCAAAATCAACGAAACATCGTCAAATATGGGTGCGGATAGTGAATATCATGTTTTCGGGGAAGAGGCTTCCGCGGCTAACATCTTCATTACCATTGTACCTGTCATTGGGGGCGGCGAAAGATTAGGCACCTTGATTTTGACTCGCTGGAATCATGCCTTTATCGATGACGACCTTATATTGGCTGAATATGGATCAACTGTAGTGGCAATGGAAATTCTGCACGAAAAAGCTGAGCAGATAGAGGTAGAAACTCGAAGTAAAGCGGTTGTACAGGTCGCTGTTGGTTCCTTATCGTTCAGTGAACTGGAAGCAGTCGAACATATTTTCGAACAGCTGGAAGGAAGTGAGGGGCTGCTTGTCGCAAGTAAAATAGCGGATCGTGTCGGAATTACAAGATCTGTGATTGTTAATGCGATGAGAAAGCTCGAAAGTGCCGGGGTAATTGAGACAAGATCCTTAGGTATGAAAGGCACCTATATTCGTGTTCTTAATGATCAACTTATGACCGGATTGCAAAGTATAAAGTTATAGTTAAATTACAGGTTATAAGCCCTATATATAAAATATAGGGCTTTTTTCTCATTGTAATAATTCCCAAATATCATCAATATAGTTATAGGTCTCTTTTACTATGATTATCAACGAAATTTGTTATATTTTATTTCGATTAATATGTCGAGAAAAGGAGGAATATGTATTAGACTTGTTGAATAGTACAATTTAACATTACCGAAAAAAGGTAGGAACAAACATGGATATTCTTAATAAAGCCGGCTTTAATCAAATGGAACGATCTTTGGATGCTGCAACTTTACGCCAGCGTGTCATCGCTGATAATGTAGCTAATGCAGATACTCCCTACTTCAAAAAATCAGAGGTTCGTTTTGAAGAGCTACTGCAGCAGGAATTGAATGTGTCTTCTTTTGAAGGGTACAGAACGGATCCTAAACATTTTTACATCGGGCGACCTGCCAGAGTAGAAGCACAGATTGTCAAAGACAAGCAATCGACGATCAATAACAATTTAAACAATGTGGATATTGATTCGGAGATGTCTTTAATGGCTAAGAACCAACTTCGGTATAATGTGATGGTTCAACAGATCAGCAATGATATTAAAAAGGCAAGAACGGCAATTCAAGGGAGAGGGTAACCAATGAAGCTTACGAACGGGTTTGATATTAGCTCCTCTGCATTAACGGCGCAACGTTTCCGAATGGATGTTATATCTTCTAACATTGCCAATGCTGACTCAACGAGAGCTAAACTAGTCAACGGAAAATGGGTACCTTATCAAAGGAAGCTGGTTACTATTGAGCCAAAGAAACCTTCGTTTGAGCAAGCTCTCCAAAATGCACAAACCAATGCCGCTGGAGAAGGGGTTAAAGTGACACAAATTATTGAGGATACTTCTCCCTTTAAGCAAGTTTACAACCCAACGCATCCCGACGCAGACGAGAACGGATTTTTAATGATGCCCAATGTTGACGTGCTTAAGGAAATGGTAGATATGATTTCTGCTTCCCGTTCTTATGAGGCCAACGTAACTGCACTCAATGCATCCAAATCATTGATCGCAAAAGCGTTGGAGATAGGCAGATAACAATTATTTTAATAGAAAGGGGACTTCACCATGGTAGAAAAAATGGGGCTCCAGCCTTTACAAGCCATCATTCCTCAATCTGCTGCTAAAGGCTTGAGTGCGTCGGAAGTGACCGATCAGTTTGGAAGCTTTTTATCGGATGCAATTACCAAGCTCAATACTCAGCAGCAGCAGGTCGATCAGTTAAATGATAAATTTGCCAAAGGAGAGATCTCTGATGTACATCAGTTGATAATCGCTTCGGAGAAGGCATCCCTTGGATTAGAGCTGACGGTACAATTACGTAACAAAGTGATTGATGCATATCAGGAAGTCATGAGGATGCAAGTATAAAAGCACTTTGAATCTTAGCTTGAGTCTTTAGATGGGGTGGAAGAGTGAATGAGAATCTAACCCAGTTTTGGAACAAGATAACCCAATACTGGAATCAATTTAGTAAAACACAGAAAATTACTTTTGTAGCAACGGTTGTTCTGGTTTTACTAACGATTGGAATTATTAGCTATAACTTTTCAAAAACAGAGTACGCCCTGGCTTACACGGATTTACAAGCTACTGATGCTGCTGCAATAAAGACTTATTTGGATGGGGCGAAAATTCCCTACCAACTCAGCGAAGATGGGAAAAGTATTGGGGTTCCGCGAAGCGAGGTTGCCAATGTGAAATTGGCTGTTGAATCGCAGGGCATCAATAAAAGCGGAAATATCGGATACGGGGTTTTTAATCAAAACAGCACATTTGGGACAACGGACAAGGAATTTAATGTTAAGTATGTGAATGCAATACAAGGAGAGCTTCAGCAGCTTATCAATTCGAACAGCGCAGTGAGCAGTTCCAAAGTGTTGATCAGCTTACCAGAAGAGACAGTGTTTCTACCTAAAGGAGCCGAAAAGGAAAAAGCGACGGCTTCGGTTGTTCTAAATTTGAAGCCTGGGTATAGTCTGGACCAGGCGAAAGTTGACACGATGTACAATCTCGTATCTCATAGTATCAAGGGATTGCCAGTTGAGAACATTACGATTTCCGATCAAAACGGGGAACTGCTGGAGTATTCCAAAGGCAAGGGGAAAATCACTAACACCAGCATGGCGACGCAAAATTTTGAAATCAATAATCAATTCAAAAATGATATTCAAAAAAATGTTCAACAAATGCTAGCTACCCTGCTTGGAAAAGATAAAGTGATTGTTCAGGTGTTTTCTACCATGAATTTTGATCAAACCAATACGAAGCAGCAGCTTGTGACTGCACCCAATGTGGTGGATCAAAAAGGTTTGGAAATTTCTGTTCAAGAAATTCAAAAAAATTATAACAGTGATGGAAGTTCGGCTGCTGCTGGCGTTCCAGGTACGGGGCAATCTGATGTACCAGGTTATCCCGGTAGTAACAATGGTGGTACAGCCAAATCCGAGGAGCTTCAAAAGACAGTCAATTATGAAGTTAACCGGATCACGAATGATATCGTTGCAACTCCCTACATTGTTAAAGATTTAACCATAAATGTAGGAATTGAACCACCTAATCCTGAAGATCCTAATTCATTAACTCAGGAAACCAAAGATGCTGTACAACGCATATTGGTAAACGTGGTAAGAGCGGCACTTGCTGATAACAAGCAAACACTGACTGATGACGATTTGACTAAAAAGGTAACTGTATTTGCACATAATTTTGCAAGACCTAATGCAACTGCTGTTAGTTCCAATGCTATGCTGTTGTATGGTGGTCTAGGCGGACTTGCACTTGCTTTGTTAGTATTAGGCGGGTACTTGCTTGTAAGACGTCGGAGATTGAAGCGTGAAGCTGAAGAGGAATTGGCACTAGAGCCAGCTAAGGTGGAATTCCCGACCATAGATATTGATAATGTGACTAATGATAATCAAGTGCGTAAGCAACTCGAGACCCTGGCCAAAAGAAAGCCGGAAGAATTTGTTAATTTGCTTCGTACATGGTTAGTAGACGAATAGGGGTGTGCTTTTTTGGCTAAAGTTCAGCAACAAGGGTTATCAGGTCGTCAAAAAGCAGCTATTCTGTTGATAAGCCTGGGACCGGAGGTTTCTGCTCAAATTTTCAAGCATCTTCGAGATGAAGAGATCGAGCAGCTAACATTGGAAATTGCCAATGTTAGAAAAGTAGACAATATAGAAAAAGAATCGATATTGTCCGAGTTTCATCAGATTTGTCTAGCTCAGGAATTTATTTCTCAAGGCGGTATCTCGTACGCCAAAGAAATACTTGAGAAGGCACTGGGATCGCAGAAGGCGCTTGATATTATCAATCGTTTGACGGCGACCCTGCAAGTAAGGCCTTTTGACTTTGCCAGAAAAGCCGACCCTGCTCAAATTTTGAATTTCATTCAGAATGAGAATTCTCAAACGATTGCCCTGGTATTGGCTTACTTGCAGCCTGAGCAATCTTCCATTATTCTTTCATCGCTTCCTCAGGACAAGCAAGCAGATGTGGCTAAACGTATTGCTCTGATGGACAGCACTTCGCCTGAGGTTATTAGTCAGGTTGAACGGGTGTTGGAGCAAAAGCTATCTGCTACCGTAACTCAAGATTATACAAATGCTGGCGGGATATCTGCCATCGTTCAGATTCTGAACGGTGTTGACCGAGGAACAGAGAGGACGATCTTAGACTCTCTCGAAATTCAGGATCCAGAGTTGGCTGAAGAGATTAAGAAAAGAATGTTTGTGTTTGAAGATATTGTTAATGTGGATAATCGTTCTATCCAACGCATCATACGCGATATTGAAAATGCGGATCTACAGCTGGCACTTAAAGTAGCAAGTGAGGAAGTACGAGAGGCAATTTTCAAAAACATGTCCAAACGGATGTCCGAAACATTCCGGGAAGAGATGGAGTTTATGGGACCCGTTCGATTGCGCGATGTAGAGGAAGCGCAGACACGTATTGTGGCTACCATACGTCGTTTAGAAGAATCCGGAGAAATTATCATTGCACGTGGTGGAGGAGATGATATTATTGTCTAATGTCATCAAGATTTCCCAATATGTATCGTTGGAAGAGAAGAAAATTGTGGAAATTGCTGCTCAGCCGAAGCTGTTTGATGAAACATCAAATGAAGAGGAAGAGCTTTCCCAAGAAGAATTAGAAGAGCTAGCAACAGCTTCTCAAATTAAGGAGCAAATTCTTCAGGATGCAGAAGCTTTTGCCGAAGAGCAGGTAAGAGCTGCGATGGATGAAGCAGCAGCTATAAGGCAGCAGGCACAAGCCGAAATCGAACTGTGGTGGAATGAACAGAGACAGCATGACGCTGAGTTGCAAACACAGTTGAAGGAAGAAGGCTATCAAAAAGGCTTTGAAGAAGGAGCCGCACAGGCAGAATTAGAGCTTCGTAATCAGTACAATGAGATGCTGCAGGAGTCATCCACCATATTGGAGCAATCGTATTTGCTCAAACAGCAAATTATACAAGAAGCAGAGCCCTTTCTGATCGAGATGAGTTGTTCCATAGCAGAGAAGATTGTTTCCAGACAGCTTACAGTAGAATCCGAATGGGTGACTGACCTAATTAAAACCGTTCTTGCCCGAAGGAGAGAAAAAGGAATTATAACCCTTTGCATATCGCCTTCACAATTTCCTTATATTCAGGATGCGCGTGAAGAGCTTCTGCTGCATATTGATTCACAAGCGGAATTGCAAATTATCCCCGATCCTTCTGTACATGATCATGGTTGCGTCGTCAGATCAACGTTTGGAAGTATTGATGCGAGAATTGATACGCAGTTAAAGGAAATTAAAAATGCTCTACAACATCTTGCAGTACGAAGCGAGGGGTCGTAGATGATCCAAGTACCGAATGCATCCAAATATATTGAACACTTAAGACAACTGGACCCGATTCGGGTTAATGGAAAAGTAACTCAGGTTATTGGATTAACCGTTGAATCAGAAGGTCCGGATGCAAGCATTGGTGATGTTTGTTATATTTATCCTTTTAAATCAAATAAACCGTTAAAAGCTGAGGTTGTTGGCTTTAAGAACAACAGGGTTCTGCTTATGCCGTTGGGTGAGCTAACATCCATAGGTCCTGGCTGCGATGTTGTTGGAACAGGAAAGCCGCTTACCGTACAGGTGGGACATGAATTGCTGGGAAAAGTTTTGGATGGTCTTGGTCAGCCTTTGGATGGGACCTTTCTTCCTTCCAGAATGACACAGTATTCAACTAACAATATACCTGGTAATCCGTTGAAAAGACCAAGGGTATTGGATCCTATCAGTGTAGGTGTCCGCTGTATTGATGGCTTGCTAACGATAGGTAAAGGTCAGCGTGTAGGGATTTTCGCTGGTTCTGGTGTTGGAAAAAGTACATTGATGGGTATGATTGCCAGAAATACTTCTGCTGATGTCAATGTGATTGCGCTTATAGGTGAGCGTGGGCGTGAAGTATTGGATTTTATCGAACGGGATTTAGGAGCAGAGGGACTTGCTCGGTCCGTAGTCATTGTGGCAACTTCCGATCAGCCCGCTCTGATTCGTATTAAAGGAGCATTAATTGCAACCAGTATTGCCGAATATTTCAGAGATCGCGGCCTGAATGTCATGATGATGATGGATTCAGTGACAAGGTTTGCGATGGCTCAGCGTGAAGTAGGTCTTGCTGTTGGTGAGCCGCCTGCTACAAGAGGATATACACCTTCTGTATTCGCCATGCTGCCCAAGTTATTAGAACGCTCTGGTACCGGACCCAAAGGTTCGATTACAGCATTTTATACCGTTCTCGTTGATGGGGACGATATGAATGAGCCGATTGCAGATGCTGTACGTGGTATTTTAGATGGACATATTGTTTTGGATCGTTCAATTGCCAACCGTGGTCACTATCCAGCTATTGATGTATTGTCCAGCGTCAGTCGGGTAATGAAGGAAATTGTAACTTCTGAGCATATGTCTGCAGCAGAAAATTTGAAACGATTGATGTCCATATATAAGGATTCGGAAGATCTCATTAATATAGGGGCGTACCAAAAAGGTTCGAATCCGGATATTGATCTTTCTCTGCAATATATTCAATTGATTTGGGATTTCACCAAGCAAAAAGTCAGTGAGAAGCTAACCTTCAGTGAAGCTCAGGAAAGCTTAATCCAACAATTTCATAAAGGATGAGATTAAATGAGACGCTTTAAATACGCTTTTCAAAAAATTGTTGATTTAAAAGCAAATGAAAAGACACAAGCGGAATGGATGTTGTCTGAAGCAATTGGCAAGGTGCGTGAGGAGGAATCCTCGATGTCTGTGCTCTGTTCGGAAAAAGATGGACTGCAAGAGCAGTTGCATTCGACTTCTGTAGGCAAAACGACAATTTCGGAAATTATGCTGCTGCAGCATTTTGTTGACACAGTCAGTAATCAGATTGTGATGAAAAACAACGATCTGGAGCGTGCCAAACGAGTCGTGGTGACCAAGCAGGATGTATTGGCAGGTAAAGTGCTTGAAGAGAAAATTTGGAGTAAAGCCAAGGATAAGGCACATCAAAGCTTTGCAGCCACTGTGCTGAAAAAAGAACAAGAGCAGCTAGACGAGATGGCAACGAACCGATTCAGGAGATTGTCATAGAACAGCAGAAGACGGGAGGCGATGATGATGGCAAATGTTGATGTGGAAGGAAGCTCCTCGTATGGGGGAATGGAACGGTTTTTAATTTGGTTTCTGATACCGTTTGTATTCACTGCTGTTCTGCTTGGCGTTTTACTTACCATTTTCGATTATGATGTCATGAACAACGTACTTCGAACGGCAAAGAATATACCGGTAATTAGCAGTATTGTACCTGAACCTAAATCCAAAGCTACTGATGGCAAGCCAGCAGATAAGAAGGCATCAACTGGACAGGCGGCTTCACCACCAACGGCCGAAGAAAATGTTCAGGCTTTAAGTGCGCAATTAGATCAAAAAGATCAGGAATTGAAAAAAAGTGATGCTGCTGTTGTTCAACGTGATCAAACTATTAAAGAACTGCAATCGAAAAACAGCTCTTTGGAGGAGCAAACCAAAGCCAAAGCTCTTTCCGATGAAGAATATTCAGCACAAATTCAACAGCTTGCAACGATGTATGCCAAGATGTCTCCTTCAAAATCCGCACCTATCATGGAAAACTTGACGATCCCTGAGATGGTACTTGTCCTGAGTTCGATGAAAACAGATGACAAGGTCAAGATCCTTGAGAAAATGGATCCAAAGAAAGCTGCTGAAGCTTCTATATTGTTAAAGGACCAATCAACGGCCAAGGACAAACAAATTGCCGCATTGCAGGAACGTCTTAAGCAGGTCACTATTCCTGACCCTAAAGCTACCCAAAAGCTGACTAAAGATGATTTGGGAGCAACGTTTTCCAATATGACTCCAAAAAGTGCAGCTATTGTTTTGATGGAAATGCAAAATGCAAATCCGGACAAGGTGATTTCTATTCTAAGTTCAATGGAAAGCGCAGGGAGGTCGAAAATTATTACAGCAATATCCGAACAATCTAAAGAAGTGGCTGCACTCATATCTGCTCGTCTGATTCAATAAATCATATGAAGGGAGGTGAAAAAAATGGAAATTCAGGCACAAACCCAAATACCGGTTACTTCATCAGGTAGTTCATCTGCAGCTGCTTCTACAACCAGTGGCAGTTTAGGTACCGGTGCTTCCAATTCATTAAATGGACAAGCCACGGGAGGCTTTTCGTCAACATTAAATGGACTACTCACAAGTTCAGCACCAGCTGGGAATGCATTATCCAATCAGGCTGCATTAACAGGTCTGAATGTATTGGTCCAACTATTAGGAGCTGCAAACAACGAATCCGCACTAAGTAATGAAGATGTTAAAGGCTCCTCACAGCAACTAGACGCTTTAATTAAACTATTGGGATCTGATTCGGAGGATGTAACAACTCTTTTAGATAACCCGGATGTTCAATCATGGTTAGCAGGTCTTCAAGCGATACTGCTGTTACAGCCACTAGCAGCTGCAGATCAGACTCAATCGCAGCCAGTAGTTTCGGGAGATGACAATTCTGGAACGTCCGAGGTAATTGATAATGCAGCAAATAATTCATTAGCTGATAATGAGCTTAATCCGCTATTGTTTGTTCCAATCCACGCGAGCAATGCTACAACTGAAGCCTCAGGTTCGAGACCCGGGGATTCCAACAAAGTAATTGTCAAGGAAGAAGCTTTTAAGCTGTTGGAGAGCTTTAACCAATTACTACAAGCAAATGGTGAAAAATCAGCATCTCCACAGGTTGAGAAGGCTATACAAACAGCTTTGAATGACCTGCAAAAGCTCATGGCTTCGCTGGTTCAACAACCGGTTGCAGCCCAAGTCAATTCTACTATCATGACAGAGCAAGCAGTGAGCACTGACACCGCAGCTGCTGTAGTTAACGAAAAACCTGCTGCACGTGTCATTGGAAATCTTGCAGCTAGTGTTCGTACTAGCTCGCATAAAGGCAACAAAGTGGAAGACGCCATTCCGGTTATAGTGCCAACAGCTAATTCCAAGCTTGAGTTTTTAGCAGCTAAATCTGTGCAGCCGAAATTAATTGTGGACAGCAATGGATCAGAAAGTCCGCTATTTGAACCTTTGGTTGATCTGCCAAATGATTCTTCCGATGAATCTCCGGCTATACCGATGCATGAGTTTTTGAAGCATGTACAAAATACACAAGCCGTTACCAAGCCACCTGTGATTTTAATGCAGGCGCCTAATTTTGTAGAAGAAATGACACAGTTAGTCGTTAAATCCTTTACACTGGAAACGAAGCAGGATGGTTTTACAGAAGCCAAGCTTTCTTTGTACCCTCAGAATTTGGGTCAGGTTGACGTAAGATTGACTATGCACAATGGTCAGCTTATTGCACAGTTTATGGCAGATAGCTCCTTAGGTAAAGAAATGCTCGAAAGTCAGCTATCTCAGCTGAGAACAACGCTGCAAAGTCAAGGCATTCAAGTCGAAAAACTGGAAGTATCCCAGAATCAGGCTTTTCAATCCGGAATGTTTCAGGAACAACAACGACAGCAGCAATCTCAACAATCCGCTAAACAGCAAAAAGGAAATAACGTCGATACTATTACCGTTGTAGATGATGAAGCTGTACAAAGCCAATTGAATGCAAGTCCTACAGCCAATGGATCAGGCAGTACTTCTATCGATATTACCGCCTAGTAGAAACAACCATAATCGGGAGGTGATAATATGGCAGATTCACCAGTAAGCACGAAAAATATTTATCCTTATTATGCTAAAAGTAATGTGGATAAAGCGGGAAAAGATACGGAAAAAAAGGGTCAATTGGGGAAAGATGAATTTTTAAAGATTCTGATGACTCAATTGAAAAATCAAGATCCTACGGATCCTTTAAAAGACAAAGAATTTATTGCGCAAATGGCCCAATTTACCTCTGTTGAGCAGTTGAGCAACATGACCTCGGAATTAAAACTTATGAGGCAATCATTGGGTATAGCTTCTTCTCTGATCGGCAAAGAAGTTCAATGGTCGATTCCAAGCACCAAGACCAATGAAGAGCCGAAAACAGGAACTGGTGTTGTAGAATCCATCATTATGAAAGAGGGTTCTCAATATGCTCTGATAAAAGATGAGCAAGTCAATCTGGATTCTATCTTGAGAATTTCGAATCCGGTGCCGGAGGCGGTCAAGGAATGAACCAACCCATATCTGTCGGTCAGTTATATCCTGGCAGTATTCGAGCATCTCAGCTCAAGCGTAACGACCTGGCTGTTCAGAGCAAGGAAAGCTCATTCCAGGATGTTTTGCAGACGAAGCTCGTCAAATTTAGTCATCATGCCGAAGAGAGATTACGTCAAAGAGGTATTGAATTTCAGCCGGAGCATTTAGCGAAAATTGATGCGGCTATCGACAAGGCAGCATTAAAAGGAGCAAAGGATTCATTGATGTTAATCAATGATACTGCATTAATTGTAAACATAAAAAATCGTACCGTAGTGACTGCTATGGATGAAGCATCTATGAAAGACAACTTGTTTACCAAGATTGATAGTGCGGTCATCATATCGTAATAACGGGGCTGGACCATAAAGGAAGCCCATGGTTGTGGAATGACCGAAGCAACCAGCACAATAAGGCAATTACTCATAGGGAGGCAATTATTAATGCTAAGATCACTATATTCAGGTGTTTCCGGTATGAGAGGATTTCAAACGAAACTGGATGTTATCGGAAATAATATCGCGAACGTTAATACGGTTGGCTTTAAAGGCGGACGTGTAATGTTCAAGGATATTCTGAGTCAGACAGTTGCGGGTGTGACACCTTCAATAGATGGAACAAAGGGTGGTGTCAATGCTAAACAAATCGGACTAGGTGTTTCTATCAGTGCGGTTGATACGATTCACACACCTGGCAGTGCGATGACAACTAACGTTCCAACCGATCTTCGTATAGATGGAGATGGATTCTTTGCCATTAAAGCCACACCGGATCAAGAGCAGCCCTATCTAACCCGAGCTGGGAATTTCACGTTTGATGCTAACAATCAATTGGTTACTGTAGATGGTATGTACGTAACGGATAGCGGCGGTGCGATCATAGATTTGGATACAATCGGTAACGTAACGGCTTTTTCGATATCCAACGCGGGTGAGCTTATAACCGTAGATGATACTGGGGCTACAGCCAATACAGGTGTTTTTATCGGTGTAGTTAAAGTTCCAAATCCGGCTGGACTTGAAAAAATTGGCGGGAATTTGTATCGTCAATCACCAAACTCCAATGATTCAGGAACGCCAATATCCGATTTCCTTGGACTTGCTAATGATGCTGCGAGAGGTACTGGGGCGATTGTTTCGGGTCAATTAGAAATGTCCAATGTCGATTTGACGGCAGAGTTTACTGAAATGATCGTTGCTCAACGTGGTTTTCAATCTAATGCCCGTATCATTACGACATCCGATGAAATCTTGCAGGAAGTTGTTAACTTGAAACATTAACACAACTTAAGGTAAGGGGGAGTTGATCTCCCCCTAAATTTTTAAATCGGAGGCTGACAATGATCAGACTTACCCGCTTAAATGGGAGACAGCTTTTAGTGAACGCATTATTGATCGAAAGTATTGAAGAAACACCCGACACTATCATTACTTTAATAACTGGTAAAAAAATTACTGTTTTGGAGCCAATGACGGATGTGGTCCAGCTTGTGACCCAATATATGCAAACGATAGGGTCAATTGCTGGAACAATAAAGAGTATCGATTCGGAGGGGTCTTAGTTGTTTAAAAGCAAAATGTTTTTAATGGTAGTTGCTATACTCATTGCTATAACCTTGATATTAACAGCAGCATTTGTTTTATGGAATTATATGGACAAAGGTAATCAGGATCCACAGGAGTTAGCGCAAAGCTCAGCCAAAGAAGTTAAACAGGCTAAAAAAGCGACACCGGAAGAAACGAAAGCCAATACAGTTATCCTAAAAGATATTTTGACAAATCTTGCAACCAATAATCGATTTATTAAAGCAAGTTTTGCCATTGAATTGGAAAATGCGAAGGCGAAGGACGAATTTGAAAAGCTTGATTTTAAAATGAAAGCTATTATTGTACAAACTCTCTCCGATATGACTCCGGAGCAGGTACAAGGCAGCAAAGGCTTGGATAATCTGACTTCGACCCTTATGAATAAAATGAACCCATTACTAACCCTCGGGAAGATCAAACAAATTTGGATCACGGATAATGTGCTTCAATAATGATTTTCTTATATAAAGCCGTACGAAGGAGGTGACGTTAAATGGTAGATGTACTTTCGCAGAATGAGATCGATGCTCTGCTGGCAGCTCTTTCATCTGGTGAGATGGATGCTGAAGAGCTCAAGAAGGAAGAAACGCAGAAAAAAGTACGAGCATACGACTTTAAAAGAGCTGTTCGGTTTTCCAAGGATCATATACGAAGCTTAACCAGAATCCATGAAAACTTCGCCCGTTACCTAACGACATACTTTTCAGCACAATTAAGAACTTTTGTGCAAATAAATGTGGTACAAGTCGAACAATTGCCGTATGATGAGTTTATTCGTTCTATTCCTAAAATGACAATTCTCAATATTTTTGAAGCGGAGCCTTTGGAGGGCCGTATGGTTCTTGAAGTACATCCTAACGTAGCGTTTGCAATGCTGGATCGACTGCTTGGGGGTGCTGGGACATCGCCATCAAAAATAAATGCTTTAACCGAAATTGAAACTATTGTGATGGAACGTATTTTTAGCAGATGTTTTGAAAGCCTTCAAGAAGCTTGGAAAAGTGTTATCGATTTGTCTCCTCGTCTTGAGGCGTTGGAAACAAATCCACAATTTATGCAAATCGTGTCTCCGAATGAAACGATTGCATTAATCTCTCTAAGCACCAAAATCGGTGACACCACAGGAATGATTAACCTTTGTATTCCTCATGTCGTCATCGAACCCATTATGCCGCGTTTATCCGTGCATCATTGGTTTGTTTCTCAGAAAAAAACGATAGCACCTGAAGAAGTTATGGCTTTACAGTCTCGCTTACATAAAGCTAAGCTTCCCATTATTGCTGAGTTAGGTGAAACTCAAATATCGATCAGGGAATTTTTGAACTTAAGTGCTGGCGATGTAATAACGCTGAACAAACCGGTTGATGAGCTGCTAAACATCAGAATCGGAGAAAAACTGAAGTTTTTGGGCAGTCCCGGCAGCATCAAGGGAAAACTGGCTATGCAAATAAGCGAGATTGTTAGTGAAGGAGCAGAAGACAATGACGAATAATAGGGATTATTTGTCTCAAGAAGAAATTGATGCTTTGTTGAGACAATCTTCAGGTGACAGCTCGGAGAGCTCAAGTGTTGATGTCCATGTTGATAATTATTTAACTTCTTTGGAACAAGATGCACTTGGCGAAATTGGAAACATTACCTTTGGAAGCGCGGCAACAGCTTTATCCACTTTATTAGGAAAGAAAGTAGACATCACTACACCGAAAGTTTCAGCAGTTGCAAAGGATGAATTAGTAAAAGAATTCCCTCTGCCTCACGTTGCGGTCCATGTTAATTATGTTGATGGATTTCATGGCATTAATCTGTTAGTCATCAAAACTCGCGATGCACAAGTTATTGCTGATTTAATGATGGGTGGGGATGGAACGGCCTACGCTGAAGAATTGTCTGAGATTCATATTAGTGCAGTTCAAGAGGCTATGAACCAGATGATGGGTTCCTCTGCAACATCCATGTCGACGATTTTTAATCGATTCGTAAATATATCTCCGCCAGGAATTGATATATTAAACTTGTCGGATGGTGAAGGTGGGGCGTCGCTTCCTCCAGAAGAAGTATTCATTAAAATCTCTTTTCGCATCATCATTGGAGATTTAATTGATTCTACACTTATGCAGCTTTTACCTGTGTCATTTGCGAAGGATATGGTATCTATTCTTATGGGAGGTGGGGAGGACTCGCAAGAGGCGTCAGCACCAGCACCAACCCCTGCTCCAGCTGCTCAGCAGCCACAACAGCCTATAGCTCCACCAATGGGACAACCAGATCCTTACGCTCAGCCGATGTATCAGCAACCGCCTATGCAGCAGCAGCCCATGTATGAGCAGCCGATGTATCCGCCACAACAGCCGATGTATCAGCAGCCCATGTATCCACCGCAGCAACCGATGTATCAGCAACCACCTGCTGCATATGGGAATGGACTAGGTCGAGATGTTAATGTTCAACCTGCACAATTTTCAAACTTTGCACCACACCAATTAACACCTCCAGAGGATACGAATCTAAATTTGTTATTGGATATACCTTTGAAGGTAACGGTAGAGTTAGGTAGAACTCAGAAAGTAATTAAAGACATCCTTGAATTATCTCAAGGTTCAATTATTGAATTAGACAAGCTTGCAGGTGAGCCTGTTGATATTCTGGTTAACAATAAGTTGATTGCGAAGGGTGAGGTTGTCGTTATTGACGAGAACTTTGGTGTACGCGTTACAGACATTGTTAATCAGTGGGATCGCATTCAAAAACTACAGTATTAATTAAACTTGGGAGGATTGTTTACACATGGCAAATAGAATATTAATTGTAGATGATGCAGCTTTTATGAGAATGATGATTCGGGATATCTTGACTAAAAATGGTTATGAAGTCTGTGGAGAAGCTAATGATGGAGCTCAAGCGATTGAGAAATTCAAAGAAGTGCGTCCCGATCTGATCACAATGGATATTACAATGCCAGAAATGGACGGTATTGCTGCGCTGAAGGAAATCAAAAAAATCGATGCTTCAGCCAAAGTTATTATGTGCTCTGCGATGGGTCAACAAGCGATGGTTATTGATGCAATTCAAGCGGGTGCGAAAGACTTTATCGTTAAGCCGTTTCAAGCTGACCGAGTTATTGAGGCTATTAAGAAAACTTTGGGATAATAGATTCAAGGGGAGTCTGGCATAGACCGAAAGGAATGTGAAACTTGAAAAGACTCTTTATCAAATTGTCTTCTCTTATTGCTATTGGAAGTATTCAAATCGCCGGTTTCTCTAAGATTTGTTTTGGGGAAACCGGTACCTCCCCTGATCAACCAACGAAGGGGATATCGGATTTAAATTACTCGGGAGTTAGTACTTCAGAAACCATATGGATGATTATAAAAGTTATCTTCTTTCTTATTCTTATTATCGGATTATTTTTTATTATTATTAAGTTTCTTTCCCAGAAAAATAAATTTTTATTTGGTCGCTCCATGCGCTCCTTAGGAGGCGTACCACTGGGTCCCAACAAATCGATTCAAGTCGTGGAAATTGGTCGTTCCCTCTACATAGTAGGAGTTGGGGAAAATGTGCAGCTGCTGGAAAAAATTGAAGATGAGGATGAAGTTTCCTATATATCGGATATGTTAAATTCTTCGAACGCAAAAACCGCAGCAAGCTTTGAAACTTTCACAGGCTGGCTTTCCAAGCTGAGAAAAAAGCAAAGTATCATTGAGGAGTCAGACGAAGAGGTAACAGCTTCTTTTCAGCAAATTTTTCATAATAAAATGCACCATTTATCAGACCGAAAGAAAATGGTGGAGGATCTACTGATGGATGACAAAAATAAAGATCGGTTGAATGATAAACAATGAAATGGAAGGCTATGATCTACACTGTAGTATCTTTGCTCGCAATGATCATGTTGTCAACATCCCATGTCTATGCGGCTAATCCTATCCCGGGCATTAATATTGATTTTGGATCTTCAAGCTCTGCAGCTGGAGCATCCAATACGGTCAATATTATTATATTAATCACGATCCTGAGTATCGCTCCAGCTATTCTGGTATTGATGACTAGTTTCACGAGAATTATTATTGTTCTCGGCTTTGTAAGGACAGCGCTCGGGACACAACAAATGCCTCCTAATCAGGTTCTGATTGGATTAGCACTATTCATGACCTTTTTTATTATGGCACCTACGCTTGGCGATTTGAATGAACAAGCGCTGCAGCCTTATCTGAAAGGAAGCATGAATCAAACAGATGCTTTGGACAAGGCATCGGTCACCATGAAAAAGTTCATGTTTCAACACACAAGACAAAAGGATCTGAAGCTGTTTCTTGATTATTCCAAGGCTCAACCACCAAGTGGAGTCGAAGATACACCGTTGACTGCTTTGGTACCCGCATATGCGATTAGTGAATTAAAAACGGCTTTTCAGATGGGTTTTATGATTTTCATTCCTTTTTTGGTTATCGATATGGTCGTAGCCAGCACCTTGATGGCAATGGGGATGATGATGTTACCGCCCGTCATGATATCACTTCCATTTAAAATATTGCTGTTTATTTTAGTAGATGGTTGGTATTTGGTAGTAAGATCACTGCTACTTAGCTTTAACACATAATGAGAATTGATGACCATGCAGGAGGAGAATAAACCTTGGGCTCGGAGTTTGTTATTCGCTTGGCCGGTGAGGCTGTATACACGGTCTTGAAGGCCAGTGCCCCCATGCTGGTTCTTGCATTGGTAGTGGGGTTGGCCATTAGTATCTTTCAGGCAACAACACAAATCCAAGAGCAGACGTTGGCTTTTGTTCCTAAAATAGTTGCCGTATTATTAGCTTTTTTAATATTTGGACCATGGATTTTGACTACACTAATAGATTTCACTTATAACATTTTGAATAACCTTTATAAATTTGTGGGCTAGGTAGTGAAGGTATGGAATGGATACAACAATATTTTCCTAGCTTTTTGCTCTTTTTTTGTCGGATTTCATCGTTTTTTGTTGTCGTTCCTGTATTTTCAGCCAAAAATGTACCGACACACTTTAAAATTGGGCTTGCTTTTTTTGTTACGTTAATGGCTTTCAGCGTTGTAGGATCTTCAACCTTGGCTACATTTGATTCACTATATTTCCTTTCCATCATCAGAGAAATACTGGTAGGCATTTTTCTTGGCTTCATTGCCTATTTGTTTTTTACAGTCGTGCAGATTGCAGGTTCGTTTGTCGATATTCAAATTGGTTTTGGTATCGCGAATGTATTTGACCCTTTGACAGGTGCTTCTAGTCCCATTCTCGGCAATTTAAAGTATATGATAGCAATGCTGCTTTTTTTATCATTAAATGGGCATCACCTATTGTTAAAAGCCATTATGGAGAGCTATGAATGGATTCCATTATCCAATGAGCTGTTCACCAAAATATATAATGGACAAATTACCGAGTTTGTCATTAAGTCATTTTCGACTGTATTTGCTCTCAGTTTTCAAATGGCGGCACCACTTATTGCTGCATTGTTTTTGACCGATGTCGGTCTTGGATTGCTGGCTAGAGTAGCTCCACAATTCAATATTCTCGTTATCGGTGCGCCGCTCAAGATGTTAATCGGGTTCTTGCTTTTAATATTGTTGTTTCCCGCTTATGAATCCATTTTTAAGGGATCCTTTGTATCCATGTTTGACTATATGCAAAAATTTATCGGCATGTTTACTGGTTAACCGGGAGGAATTGAAGTGGTTTCTTTAAGAATGCAGCTAGATTTGCAGATGTTTTCCCAAGAAAAAACAGAACCGGCTAGCCCTAAGAAACGGCAGGAATCAAGGGAAAAGGGTCAAGTAGCCAAAAGTATGGAACTACCCGCTGCATTCATTTTATTTTTTTGTTTTCTTTCCTTTTACATATTTGGCGGTTACATGAAAAACCAGTTAACGCTAGTGTTCCGTTCTATCTTTTACGATTACTTGTTGATGGACATTACTACGGCCAATGTGAATCTACTTTTTCAACAGTTGTTTATGCAAAGTATCATGATCATTGTTCCTGTACTCATGGTAGCTATGGTTACAGCTATATTTAGCAATTACCTACAAATTGGGGTCATGTTTACTGGAGATCCGCTTAAGATGAAATTTAGCAAGCTCAACCCGATCGAGGGAGCGAAGAAAATATTTTCGGCACGCACCTTGGTGGATTTTGTGAAATCTGTGCTGAAAATGTCGATTATTGGCTACGTCGTATATGATACGCTTTGGGCTGAAAAAAGTTCCTTAATGGAACTAGCTCGACTGCCCTTGGAAAATATTTTCGTATTTATGGCTTCAGTTACATTGAAATTAGGATTGAAAATTGGCTTGATATTAATTGTTTTGGCTCTTTTTGATTACATGTATCAGAAATACGAGTTTGAAAAAAGTATTAAGATGTCCAAGCAGGATATTAAAGACGAGTATAAAAAATCGGAAGGCGATCCTTTAATTAAAGGGAAAATTCGTGAAAAGCAGCGGAGAATGGCTATGCAGCGGATGATGCAAGAGGTTCCTAAGGCCGATGTTGTAATTACAAACCCTACCCATTTTGCCGTAGCGTTAAAATATGATTCCAACAATATGCAGGCTCCAACCGTTATAGCCAAGGGAACTGAATATATTGCATTGAAAATCAAACAAATAGCCAAGGAAAACCGTATTGTGACTATAGAAAATAAACCTTTGGCACGGACCTTGTATGCACAAGTAGAAATTGGCGAAGCCATTCCAGCAGACATGTTCCAGGCTGTCGCAGAGGTGCTAGCATATGTATATAAGATGAAAGGTAAAGCCAACTAAATAAGAGAGGAGGACATGTGCTATGAAAATTAAAGATCTGGTTGTACTCATTGGTATTATTGGAATCGTATTGATGATGGTTGTTCCGGTTCCAGTCTGGTTGATAGATGTTCTGTTAATTATTAATATTTCTATTGCGCTCTTAATTATTCTGGTAGCTATGAATACACAGGATCCTTTAGAATTTTCTATCTTTCCTTCACTTCTATTGATTACTACCCTTTTCCGGCTGGCGTTAAACGTCTCGACTACAAGAAATATTTTAGCGAATGGGGATGCCGGTAATGTGGTCAAAACCTTTGGTTCGTTTGTTGCACAAGGGAATATCGTTGTAGGCTTCGTCGTCTTTATAATTCTTGTGCTCGTTCAATTTATCGTTATTACCAAAGGTTCTGAGCGCGTTGCCGAGGTAGCTGCACGATTTACATTGGATGCAATGCCAGGTAAGCAAATGGCTATCGATGCGGATTTGAATGCAGGCTTAATTAATGAGATTCAAGCTCGGGAGCGAAGAGAGAAAATTTCTAAGGAAGCTGATTTTTATGGAGCGATGGATGGTGCCAGTAAATTTGTTAAAGGTGATGCCATCGCCGGAATTATCATCTTGTTTATCAATATCTTGGGCGGATTAATTATTGGAATGACAATGAAAGGTATGGGCCTTGCAGAAGCGGGAGCGCTGTATTCGATTCTTACGATTGGTGACGGATTGGTCAGCCAGATACCGGCTCTGTTAATTTCTACAGCAGCAGGCTTAATCGTTACCAGAGCAACCTCAGAAGGTAATTTGGCGCACGATTTATCAAAGCAGATCTTACTTTATCCGAAATTGCTCTACATTGTTGCAGGAACAATCACATTGCTCGGTATTTTCACTCCTATTCATCTTATTACTACACTACCTATCGCTGCTTTACTCGCTTATGCCGCTATGAAAATGCAGCAGAGTTTGGTGAAGAAGCTGGCCAAGGATGAGCAGTTGGAGGAAGAGCAGCAAATCGAAGAGGTTCGCAGTCCCGAAAGTGTTATTAGCTTATTGCAGGTGGATCCTATCGAATTTGAATTTGGTTATGGACTGATCCCTTTGGCTGATACACAGCAGGGCGGCGACTTGTTGGATAGAATTATTTTAATCCGCCGACAATGTGCTCTGGAGATGGGAGTTGTCGTACCGGTTATTCGAATTCGAGATAATATTCAATTGAAGCCTAATGAATATGTGATCAAGATTAAAGGGAACATGGTCGCTCGCGGAGATCTGCTGTTGAATCATTATCTGGCCATGAGTCCCGGAATCGAGGACGATTCTATCAGCGGGATCGACACCTTGGAGCCTGCATTTGGGCTACCAGCGTTATGGATTGATGAGGCGATGAAAGAAAGAGCTGAATTATCCGGTTATACAGTGGTTGATCCGCCTTCGGTTGTTGCGACTCACCTAACAGAAGTCATCAAGAAACATGCGCATGAGCTTCTTGGACGTCAGGAAACAAGAGGATTGATCGAAAATGTTAAGGAAAGTTACCCGGTTCTGGTGGATGACTTGATTCCTGGCGTATTGTCCATAGGTGATGTGCAGAAGGTTCTGGTTAAATTGTTAAAAGAAAAAATATCGGTTCGCGACCTGGTCACTATATTGGAGACGTTAGCGGACTACGGTACTTATACCAAAGATCCGGAAATATTGACCGAATATGTGAGGCAGTCGCTTTCACGTCAGATTACGCAGCAGTTTGCTGTAACAGGCGATTCACTCAAGGTCATTACGGTAGGTCCGAGCCTTGAAAAGAAGATAGCCGAGTCTGTTCAGCAATCCGATCAAGGCAGCTATCTGGCTCTGGACCCAAGCTCAACCCAGATTATTTATCAACGTATTACGGATCAGGTAACGAAGCTGATCCAATCGGGACAACAGCCGATTGTTTTGACCTCTCCGACAATCCGCATGTATCTTAGGCAGCTTTTGGAACGAACGATGCAGGATATACCGGTTCTTTCTTACAGTGAGCTCGAACCCAACGTTGAAATTCAAAGCATGGGGGTAGTTAATTTATGAGAGTGAAACGATATATTGTCGATTCAATGCCAGATGCACTGCAAAAAATTAAAACCGATCTTGGTAAGGATGCTGTTATTTTAAATACGAAAGAAATCCGCTCTGGTGGATTTCTCGGTATGTTTTCCAAAAAGAAAATCGAGGTCATTGCTGCTATAGACACAACCGCGGCAGCGGCGCCTTCACTTGTAAAGACAACCGCACCGATAGACAGACCACAGCCTGTAAGTACAGGCTTTAACACACCACAGACCGCTAAAAATGCATATGGACGCCCAAACGGTTTAGCGGCGCAGCAGCAAATTACCGACTTGAAACGGGAAGCTCTTGCTTTTCCTGAAGTCCCGGATGTTCTTATTCCAAGTCCGGCTGTACCCGCAAAAATCCCTGCTGCAGCTGTTGTTGTGAAGGCAAGAGAAGACATGCTGATGGAAGAATTGAAGCAGATGAAAGAGTTCATGCATAAGCTATCTGTTCAAGGAAGCCAACAAGTGAGTGATCCCTCTTTAATCGTACTGAAGCAACGAATGATCGAGCAGGAAGTAGAGCCTCTGCTAGTGGATGATATCATTACCTCTATTACTCAGGAAGCTCAGGATGCCGGGCTTACGATAACGGATGATTCAGCGATGGAATCAGCAAGAAAAAAGCTGCTTGAGTTGTTCAACCAGGGTCAATCCAATGCGATGGCTGCCGATACGCGCATTGCACATTTTGTAGGACCTACTGGTGTTGGCAAGACAACAACCATCGCTAAGCTGGCCGCAGAGCAAGTGCTCAAATATCATCGTAAGGTAGGCTTCATTACCTCGGACACTTATCGAATCGCGGCCGTGGAACAACTCAAGACGTATGCCACTATCCTGAATGTACCTTTAGAGGTCGTGTTCTCGCCTCAGGATTTATCCAAAGCATTCGAGCAGCTTAAAGATCGTGATATCATATTTATGGATACGGCAGGGCGGAATTTTCGCAATGAAATGTATGTATCGGAATTGAATACGCTGCTGCAGTACGGTGGTAAAAGCGAAACGTATCTGGTGCTGAGCTTGACTACCAAATACAAAGATATGAAAGCAATTACAGAAAATTTCTCGAAATTCAAGCTGGATAAAGTGCTGTTTACGAAAATGGACGAAACCGATTCGTATGGAGCCGTCGTCAATCTGGTGCATGACTTCAAGCTGCAACTTTCTTATGTTGCCAATGGACAAAGTGTTCCAGATGATATCAATCTGTTGGCGGAGCAGCATATTGTTGACCTGATACTGGGGGTTGATCATCATGACTGACCAGGCACAAGGACTTCGCAATCTGGTTTCCAATCAACATGTCCAGAAGTCTGTCAAGCCAACTCGCATACTTACAGTAACCAGTGGCAAGGGCGGTGTGGGGAAGTCCAACTTTACACTGAATTTTGCACTTACTTTACAAAAAAAGGGTTTTGATGTATTGGTATTTGATGCTGATATTGGGCTAGCGAATATCGACGTGCTGATGGGAGTTAGCGCTAAATACAATTTGTATCACTTGCTGAAAAAAGAAAAAACGATCTGGGAAATTATCCAGAGAGGTCCACATGATCTGCAATTCATTGCAGGTGGTTCTGGATTTAATGATTTGATCAGACTTACTGACGATCAATTAGAATATTTTGCTGATCAGGTTAATCAATTAAATGGCACTGTGGATTTCATTATTTTTGATACAGGTGCGGGTTTGTCGAAGGAAACGTTAAAATTCATTTTGGCAGCAGAAGAAACCATTGTGGTAACTACCCCAGAGCCAACTTCAATAACTGATGCTTACGCTATTATTAAAATGGTTAACTCGATGAATGAACCTGTGAATTTCAAATTGGTCGTTAATCGTACTACGGACAGCAAGGAAGGCAAACAAACTGCCGACAAGATCATTATGGTTGCCAAACAATTTTTACACATAGATATCCCGACCTTAGGCTTTGTAGACGACGATAACAACGTGTCCAAGGCTGTGAAAAGACAAATTCCTTTTACGGTGGCTTATCCTACCAGCGCAGCCTCTCAGTCGATCTATCGATTAGTCGATGATTTTATTGCCAGACAAACTCCTACGGGGGAACAGCAGAGTGCAGTAAAAGGCTTCATGTCGAAAATGATGAGACTTTTAAGACACTAGCGTCCTCTTACTTAGTGAAACAGACAACTTGGAGGAGTGAATATAGATGAACCCTTATAAAATATTGGTTGTTGACGATTCGATCTTTATGAGGAAAATGATAACAGACATGATTACGGAGGATACTCAATTTCAAGTGATAGGCACTGCAAAAAACGGCAAAGAAGCAGTGAATATGGTTAAAATGCTGAAGCCGGACGCTATCACTATGGATATTGAAATGCCGGAAATGAATGGTCTGGACGCCCTGAAGATCATTATGGATATACAGCCCACTCCAGTGATCATGTTAAGCAGTTTAACTCAGGATGGGGCAAGGGAAACGATCGTAGCGCTCGAACGAGGAGCCGTTGATTTTGTCGGTAAGCCTTCGGGCTCGATATCATTGGATTTACACAGGGTAAGGGAATTGCTGCTCGAAAAGCTGCATATCGCAGTCAAAACGAATGTGTTGAAGTTTCGTTCCAATCCTGTAGTGACACCACCAATACCCAGAGCCAAAGCGGTACCCAGGATTGAGGAGTTGCCTAAGGTAACTAAGGAGCAAACAGTGCCACATTTGTCCCATCAACAGGGATCGAGTCAGGTTCAGCAAATCGTGGCCATAGGCACTTCTACTGGCGGTCCGAGAGCACTTCATCAGGTCGTTTCTCATATTCCGGGACATCTTCCTGCTCCAGTTGTTATCGTTCAGCATATGCCACCCAATTTTACTAAATCGTTGGCACAGCGATTGAACTCGGTCTCCGAGCTGCATGTTGTGGAGGCGGAAGAGGGTATGATTTTGCAAAATGGACATGCCTATGTGGCTCCAGGTGGTTTTCATATGACGGTAGCACGCAATGGACCTGGTGTTTACAAAATTCATATAAGCAAAGAAGAAGCCAGAGGAGGGCATAGACCTTCTGTAGACATACTTTTTGAGTCACTTCTGCCTTTGAAAGAGCTAAAGCGACACATCGTTCTCATGACTGGAATGGGAGCCGATGGGGCAAAGGGGATGCTGGCACTTAAGAATGCGGGTGCTGTTACGACTATTGCTGAATCCGAAGAAACCTGTATTGTGTATGGGATGCCTCGGGCAGCAGTAGAACTAAAATGTGTGATGCATGTTCTGGCACAGCAAGAAATAGCTCCAAAGCTAGCTCAGGTCGTTTGTAAGTAGCATAGAGACATCAGTAATACAAATCATCCATTGACGGAGGTGTGAGGTTATGGACTTAAATCAATACCTTTCAATGTTTATTGATGAATCCAGAGAGCATCTGCAAGCCTTAAACGATAATTTACTGGCTTTAGAAGGCAGTCCTGAGGACATCAGCATTGTACATAATATTTTTCGTTCGGCCCATACCCTTAAGGGTATGTCAGCGACGATGGGCTTTGAAGATTTGGCATCATTGACCCATGAAATGGAAAACGTACTGGATCTCGTTCGTAATGATAAGTTGAAGATGGACGCATTTATATTCGACTGTATTTTCAAGAGTTTGGATGCTCTGGAGTCGATGGTAGAGGACATTATTCAAGGCGGTACGGGTAAGGCGGATGTGAGTGACATTGTCCTTTCTCTGAAATCGATAGTGACAGGGGATTACTTAAAGGCAGGTACTGCTGCAGGAGCAAAGTCAGGCACTGCGGATGCCAATACAGCCGCCTCATCCATCCTGGATGAATTTCAGCTGTCGATTATTCAGCAATCGATAGATGCTGGCATGCAGGTTTTTTATGTCGAAGTAGGCGTTCGTCAAGATTGTGTATTGAAGGCAGCCAGAGCGTATATGGTGTTTAACGTGTTGGAGCAAAACGGTGAGGTCATTAAATCGGATCCTCCCGTAGAGGACATTGAACAGGAACGGTTTGACAATAATTTTTCGGTCTTTTTCATTTCCGGTACAGATCAGGAATCTTTGCAAAAACAAGTTGCTAATGTATCAGAGATTGATAAAGCTGTCGTTACCTTGCTAACACACGAAAAACTCGAAGAATTATTGAAGCCGGCAATGGCGGCGGTTCCTGAAATCGCAGCAGCTGCAGCTGTTCAAGAGGCTGCTCCTGTTCAGGCAGCAGCGGCAGAAGTAAGAAAGCCTGTGGCTGCTGCTAATGCTCCTGTGGCAAACCGAACGATTCGTGTGGATATAGAACGACTGGATGCATTGATGAATCTGTTCAGTGAGCTGTTGATTGATCGCTCCAGATTAGAGCAATTGGCCAGCGAAATTAGAAAAAATGATCTGACAGAAACGGTTGAACACATGTCAAGGGTTAGCAGTGATCTACAAAATATCGTACTCAAGCTGCGGATGGTTCCCATTGATACCGTATTTAATCGATTCCCACGGATGATTCGTGATGTTGCCAAAAACCTCGACAAAAAAGTCGATTTGATCATTACTGGCGCAGATACAGAGCTGGACCGTACTGTCGTAGATGAGATCGGCGATCCTTTGGTCCATTTACTTCGTAATGCAGTGGATCATGGGGTTGAACCTACAGTTGACAGAATAGCAGCAGGCAAGCCGGAAACAGGATCAATCTATTTACGTGCTTTTCATAGTGGGAATCATGTTTTTATCGAAATTGAAGAGGATGGCCGCGGCATCAACCGTGATGGTGTTCTCAATGCAGCCATTAAAAAAGGGGTCGTCACACCCGAGCAGGCTTCCAAATTATCCGATAATGAGGTATACCTTCTCCTGTTTGCTTCAGGCTTCAGCACAGCTGATAAGATTTCCGATATATCAGGACGTGGTGTAGGCTTGGATGTCGTCAAGACGAAGATAGAAAGCCTCGGCGGACGTGTTCAAGTAGAATCGAAATTTGGCAAGGGAACCAAGTTTTCAGTCCAGCTGCCGCTTACGCTGTCGATTATTTCTGCAATGCTCATTCGTGTAGGTGCGGAAAAGTATGCGATACCGTTGTCCTCCATCGTGGAGACATCAGCCATTGCATCCGACCAGATTCTTACTGTACACGGAAGTCGGATGGTGAATTTTCGTTCGAACGTGATCCCCCTTGTTTCATTGGCAAAAGTTTTTAGTGTTCCTAACAAAAATGGCAATGAAGCTGAAAAAGAAACACAAATCGTAGTGATCCGCAAAGGTGAAAAGCTTGCCGCACTTATTGTAGATGAATTTATTGGTCAGCAGGAAATTGTTTTGAAATCTTTGGGCAAATATTTCACGAATTTATTCGCTATATCCGGTGCAACTATTCTTGGTGATGGACAGGTCGCGCTTATTATTGATACCAATGCTTTAATTAAATAAGTTTTATCAAGATTACATAAGGGATTTCAAAGGGAGGCACGGGAATATGGGCGAAGAAATGAAGGTTATCGTTTTTGCTTTGGCACACGAGGAATATGGAGTAGAAGTGGAAAAAGTTCGAACAATCGAGCGGATGCAGCCGATGACACGTGTTCCAAGAACGCCAGAGTTCGTTAAAGGCGTCATTAATTTGCGCGGTGTCGTTACTCCTATTATTGATCTGCGTGGAAGATTCGGTTTTGCAGAAAGCGACTATACAGACAATACTCGCATTATTATCGTTTCTGTGAAAGAAATGGAAGTTGGTTTAATTGTAGATTCAGCGAATGATGTTACGGATATCAACACGGATAACATTGATGATCCTCCAGAAGTGGTAGGCGGAATCAAAGCTAAATATTTACAAGGGATTGCAAAGATTGGGGATTCGCGTCTTTTGGTGCTTTTGAATTTAGAAGAAGTTCTGAACAAAAGCGAAATTATTCAATTAGAAAACCAAGAGGAGTAACCGTGTGGAATCATTTAATGGGTTTGCCGATTTTCAATTGGATGTTCTCAAGGAAGTAGGTAATATTGGAGCTGGTCATGCGGCCACCGCACTATCCAGACTTTTGGATAAACCGGTTGATATGCTTGTGCCCAAGGTTCGTATGGTAGAATTTGAAGAAATTGCTGACAGCGTTGGTGGGGCTGAACGGGTTGTGATCGCCATCTTCCTTCGAGTTGAAGGGGAAACACCTGGAAATCTATTTTTTATATTATCTCTCGAATCTGCAAAAAAATTATTGCGAAATTTGGTAGGGATTGAGGTAGTTGATGACGAACATTATACAGATATGGAGCTTTCTGCCTTAAGTGAGATTGGTAATATACTTGCAGGCTCATATTTGTCTTCATTGGCTGATTTTACGCAGTTGTACATGTCACCAACCGTCCCGGCACTCGCAATTGACATGGCCGGGGCCATTCTAAGCTACGGTCTTATTCAATTCGGTCAAATGGGAGATCATGCTTTGTTAATTGATACCAAGTTTTTGGATGGGAATGACGAGATTGAAGGACACTTCTTCCTGATCCCGGATCCCGAATCTTTTAACAAAATTTTTATTGCCTTGGGAGTACAAGGTCCATGATTCCAGACAATTTTATTAAGGTAGGCATGGCTGATCTCAATGTTACGCATTTGACCGGGGTGCTAAAGACAACAGGATTAGGTTCATGTGTAGGTATTACACTGTATGACCCCAAGGCGTTGGTTGCTGGAATGGCGCATGTCATGCTGCCAACCTCAGATATTGCAAGAGAAGGCAATTTAAATGTTGCCAAGTATGCGGACACCGCAATTCCAGAAATGATTGAGAAAATGCTGAAATTAGGGGCAGTTCTCAGAAGAATGGAAGCTAAAATGGCGGGTGGAGCACAAATGTTCGCCTTTGCAGGCAACTCTGACACGATGAGAATCGGTCCGAGAAATGTCGAATCATGCAAAATCATGTTGACCAAGTATTCGATTCCGCTAAAGTCGGAGGATACGGGTTCCAATTACGGGAGAACAGTTGAATTTAACTGTGAAACAGGTATCCTGTTAATCCGCAGCGTTCAACAAGGAGTGAAGGAACTGTAGACTATGATAGGAACTATTCGTTGGAATTTACTATTAGGTGCCGTATCTTTTGTCGTTACACTGTCAACCTCCTTAATTAATAATATTTGGAGTACTGCACTCATTCGAAGCTGTTATAGTTTTGTTCTTTTATTTCTTCTCGTTTTTCTTGTACGTTGGATTCTGGGTACATTCGCAGGAATTGATAAAATAATCGATACCGACGGAGCAGAAGATGACAGTAAAGGTACTACACTTGATTTGACTACACCAGACGAAGAAGAGTCTTTGAATCAGATGTTAAAGGGTTCAAGGGATCCTCATGCATCTGAGGGTGAGAACGGATTCGCGCCTTTGAATCCTCCGAAGCTTACGAGTAAAGTCAATTTGGAAACCGGAGATATGGTTCAAGCGCTGCGTCAGATGTCCGAAGAATAAAGGTGGTGGCAACGGTTCATGATTCAACAAAAGTCGCATTTGACCAACATGGATGTTTGGAAGCAATGGAAAGAATTCGGCTTACTTGAAGCAAAACAGTCGCTCATCGAAACTTATTTACCTCTGGTTGAATATGTTTCGAACCGTTTAGCTATCGGTTTACCCAAAAATGTATCGAGAGACGATCTATCGAGTTTTGGCGTTATGGGACTTATCGATGCTATCGAAAAATTTGATTATCTTCGTGGTCTGCAATTTGAAACTTACGCTTCCTGGCGTATACGAGGGGCTATCATCGATGGCTTGCGTCAGGGGGATTGGGTTCCAAGATCAGTAAGAGAAAAATCAAAAAAGATTGAAGAAGCGTATCAGAAGCTTGAGCAGCAATATTTAAGATCTGTTACAGATGATGAAATAAGCGATTATTTGCAAGTAAGTGAACATGATTTCCGCCAAATGGTACAAGAGATCGCGATTACAACAGTTTGTTCCATTGATGATCCTATTCGTGAAGAAGATTCTGAGACTCGGTTGTCTTTGTTGATAGATGAAAAAGCCAAGAATCCTGAATATAAAGTTAACGAATTTTATTTAAAAGAAACGTTAGCCAAAGCGATTGAAAGATTAACCGATAAAGAAAGAACGGTTGTATCCTTATTTTATTTTGAAGAACTGTCATTAAGTGAAATTGCAGAAGTCATGAGTTTATCACCTTCACGTATTTCACAACTACACTCCAAAGCGATATTGCGACTTCGTGGTTCGCTTGGAAGGCATAAATCACAGTTGTTTGAAGACTCTTGAAACTGGAAAGTGGGGGGAATAATGAGCGAGCAGGCTGTTCCGCTTAGTTTTTATATGGAGATTACTTTATCCGAAGATAAGCTTAACGCCTATTTACAGTTTAAAAATAGTGATGAAAAACTAAGCTTTAGTATGGCACAGTTAGAGGAAGTTTTGGAATCATATAAAATTACCCACGGAGTCAATCGCAGTAAATTAAGTGAGATCGTAAGGGCTCCCCAATCATTTTTTCTAAGTAAAACACTTATTGCAACTGGTACTGCACCTGTCAAAGGCATGGACGGCAGCATCAACTTTCTATATGATTTGAGCAATGATGCCAAACGGCCCGTGGAAATGCAGGATGGAAAAGTTGATTTTAAGGAAGTAACATCTATTAATAATGTTAGAAAAGGTCAATTAATCGCTGAGCGTATTCCTTCTACGCCTGGCACACCGGGCCAAGCTGTAACGGGTGAGCTTATCAATACGAAGGATGGTAAGGAAGCAAGAATCAAAGTAGGAAAAAATGTGGTTTTGGATCCTGCCCAGAACTCCTTATATGCAGCGATAGATGGCATGGTTGCCAAAACGGATCGTGATAAAATCAATGTATTTCCGGTTTACGAAGTTAACGGAGATGTAGATTATAATGTTGGCAATATCGATTTTGTCGGTACTGTCGTCATCAGAGGAAGCGTTCTCTCAGGATTTAGAATAAAAGCTTCAGGTGATATTCGAATTACCGGCAGTGTGGAAGGTGCAGATTTAGAAGCGGATGGCTCGATTGAAATCAGTGCGGGCATTTTGGGTCACAACAAAGGTGTAATTCGTGCTGGCAAACATGTCAAGAGTGCATTTATACAGGACGCAACCGTTTATGCGGAAGAGGTTATTGTCAGTTTGAGCATTATGCATTCCAATGTACATGCCATCCATAGCGTGGCTTGTAAAGGTTCGAAAGGACTCATTGTTGGTGGAGTTATTCAGGCCGGTGAGTCAGTGATGGTGCGTACCGTTGGGAATTCGATGTCCACAGTAACCGTGATTGAGGTGGGTGTACTGCCGGAGATGCGCAATGAATTGGTACAGCTAAGAACTCAGCTGCGCTCTATTAACGATAACCTGGAGAAGACGGATAAGGCTCTGGCTATGCTGGATCAATTGGCAGCAATAGGTCAATTAGGGCCCGATAAAGTATCGATGCGCATCAAACTTAATCATACCAAAAAACAGTTTACTGAAGAACGTATTACGTCCAGAGAACGTATTTTCGAAATTGAAAAATCATTAGAGGATTCTGAAAAAGCGAAGGTCGATGTGGCATCTACGATTTACAGCGGTTCCAAGATCGTGATAGGCCGTTATACGAAATTTGTCAAGGATGCGGTATCTCATGTCAGATTTCAGCTGGCAGATGGGGATATCGCGGCTATTCCATTAGTTTAGTAGTAGATGTCGCTGAGGAGGGCTGGATAGTATGAGTTTAAGGCCGGTAGAGCTGCAATTCGCATTGCACAAAAACGAGGAAGTTGGTCTCAAGCAGAATCAACTGAATAACAAGCCGCAACAGGATCAAACCTTACTTGCGGGTGCTGCCGCCAAGCAAACGGAAAAGGAACGTCATGTAACTGGAAAAGCAGATGACGTCAATCAGTCCTCCATACGCGACCAAGAAAAGGAAAACTCAAAGCAGAACAAGAACAAGCCAAGAGCAAAAAGCAGTTCCACTGAAAACGATGGGGAGAATCCGTCGACGGAGAGGCGAGTTCATCCTTTTAAAGGGAAGCATATTGATTTATCCTTGTAAAGGTTGTTCAAAAAGTCCCCATTTGATCACGAAGTTTCACAGAAAGCTTATTCGGCATCGAATCTTGCATTCAGGCTCGAAGTGCGGTACTTATTTAGGTTTTGCCTAAACTCCGTCCCTCCTCCTTTACCTTCTTGCAACCTTCTCAGTGCTGAAATGTCGACTTTTGGAACTCGCACTTGTAATCAGGGGAAATGATAGATTTCGGAAAAAGGTGAATCAAGTGGATCAACCCTGGGTTTATATTGTATTATTTGGACTCGTGTTCATTATTTATGCAAAAATCATTCCGAGAACAAGCGCAACAAAAGGTCAGGCCAATCCGACCCTTCATGAAATTGAAGAGGCAATGGAGCATTTTACGGCAGAGCTAGATGAGCAAAACAAAGCCTTGATACAGCTGCTAGCCGAAACGAAAAGAGATTACGAAGTACAAACAGCCAAGCTAACCTCACGTCTCGAAATTGTTGAGAAACAATCGGCACTCACTAACCAAGAGCTCACCAAGCTTGGTTTTGCATATGAGGAGCTTCAGAAGAAGGCTGCGCATCAACCAGAGAAGGTTCCAGTGGTCGAGCTGCAGAAAACAAGGGTTGAAGAGAAGATTGTCGATGTTGAAGACCTGCCTGTTGCAATGAACTTGAAATCTCGCTATGAGGAGCTGTTTTCCTTATTTGAACAGGGGAAATCGGTAGAGTATATTGCCAAAAAGCTTAATATGAATAAAGGAGAGATCAATTTGATCTTTCAGTTGGCGAAGCAGGAGGAAAAACTCAATGCTCACTAACAAATCTCTTTTATATGGTCTAGGCATTGGTTTAATTATAGGTGCCTCCTTGCTCCAGCTGATGAACGTTGCTAAACCATCGGCAGTCAAAACGGATTTAATGAAAGGCGCAACGATAAGTGAGATGGATCGTGTTCAATTGAAGGAAGCAGCATCCAAATACTTTCAGGTTTTTGACAACGATCAGAAGATGTTGAGCCAGACACAGGTGGATGCTCTTGTGCTGCAGAAGGTGAAAGAGGAGAAGGACAAGCAGCCCGCAGAACAGCCGCCTGCGCCTGTGAAGGAAGTCGTCAAGGAAACCTACATTTTTGTGTCCAGTGGTCTGAATGCAGGCAATGTGGGCGATTTATTAGTGACCAGCGGTGTCATTACAGACCGTAAATCATTTGAGGATATGATGTACCAGCAACAATTAAATGAGAAGATTGTATCCGGCGTTCATGTTTTCAAAGGTCCAATGGAGCTTGCGCGTGTGGTTTCAAATATAACAACTCGTCCATAAGCCAAGCCTGTTAATAGGTTTGGTTTTTTGTATGCACGAAAAATATATTTATCTCATAGGAATAATAACAATGACTGTTGCATACCCATTTCAGTTGTGGTATAGTTATTGACGGTGTTAAAACGCACGCTGGTCAATTCGCATAAGGGTGCTTCCCGGTGGGAAGTTTTATGTCGAAGATGCGACTATAGCGGAGGAGACCCAAAACCAATTTAGAGGAGGTGTGTGAAGATGGCAGTAATCTCCATGAAACAGCTATTAGAAGCTGGAGTACACTTCGGTCACCAGACTCGTCGTTGGAATCCGAAAATGGATCGTTACATCTTCACTGAAAGAAACGGGATTTACATTATCGATTTACAAAAAACGGTGAAAAAGGTTGAGGAAGCTTATAACTTCGTTAAATCAGTAGCCGACCAAAACGGTACAATCTTGTTCGTAGGAACAAAAAAACAAGCGCAAGATTCAGTTGCGGAAGAAGCAGCTCGCTGCGGTATGTTCTACATAAACCAACGTTGGTTGGGTGGAACATTGACAAACTTCCAAACGATTCAAAAGCGTATTGATCGTTTGAAACAATTGGAAAGATGGGAAGAAGACGGTACTTTTGAAGTTCTTCCTAAGAAAGAAGTTATCATCCTTCGTAAAGAAAAAGATCGCTTGGAGAAATTCCTTGGCGGTATCAAGAATATGAAGGGCCTTCCAAGTGCATTGTTCATCATCGATCCTCGTAAAGAGCGTATCGCGGTTGCAGAAGCTCGCAAGCTGGGTATTCCAATCGTAGGTATCGTAGATACAAACTGCGATCCAGATGAAATCGATTATGTCATTCCTGGTAATGACGATGCAATCCGTGCGGTTAAGCTGTTAACAGCTAAAATTGCCGATGCAGTGGTTGAAGCACATCAAGGCGAACAAACTACAGCTTAAATAGTGAATAGAAAGGGGTGGTTAAAAGGTGCAAAATCCTTTCACCGCCCCTTTTTTAAGGACCAAGGTTCAACATATATGAAGGAGGCCAAGTTCATGGCAGTTAATGCAGCATCAGTAAAGGAATTACGTGCAAGTACAGGAGCAGGTATGCTCGATTGTAAAAATGCGTTGGAAGAAGCAAACGGTGATTTGACAAAAGCGGCGGAGCTTCTGCGTGAAAAAGGATTGTCTGCAGCAGCTAACAAAGCAGGACGTATTGCTACAGAGGGTGTTGTTGAATCTTATATCCATGCTGGTGGTCGTATCGGCGTATTGGTTGAAGTTAACTGTGAGACCGATTTTGTTGCCAAAACAGATCAGTTCAAAGATTTTGTTAGAGATGTAGCTATGCAAATTGCTGCTGCTAACCCGTTGTATGTTCGTCGTGAAGAAGTGCCGCAGGAAGCTCTTGACAAAGAACGCGAAATCCTGACGAATCAAGCATTGAACGAAGGCAAACCGGCTAACATCGTTGAAAAAATGGTTGATGGTCGTATTGGCAAATATTACGAAGAATATTGCTTGATGGAACAAACGTTCATCAAAGACCCTGACAAAAAAATCAGCCAATTGATCAACGAAAAAGTATCCAAAATTGGTGAAAACATCACGATCCGCCGCTTTGTACGTTTTGAACTAGGTGAAGGCTTAGAGAAGAAAACAGAAAACTTCGCAGAAGAAGTTATGGCTCAAGTCAAGAAATAAATTCATAGTCCATGATCAGATAGCGGGAACACTTTGTGTTCCTCTTTTTTAAACATAAACATCAATAGCTGCTTTTTCGAACAGGGGGGGATAAGCTTGGAACGTCCTATTTACAAACGGGTTATTCTGAAGTTGAGCGGAGAAGCTTTGGCAGGACAGCAAGGATTTGGTATTGATTCTGAGACGATTTCCTCAATAGCTCAGCAGGTTAAACAAGTGGTTGAATTAAACGTTGAAGTCGCAATCGTTGTGGGCGGCGGCAATATATGGAGAGGCATAGCTGGAAGTGAAAAGGGAATCGACAGAGCTACAGCCGACTATATGGGAATGCTGGCAACAGTCATGAATTCATTGGCCCTTCAAGATGCGCTTGAAACCATTGATGTTCCAACTCGTGTACAATCCTCTATTAACATGCAGCAGGTAGCTGAGCCTTACATACGTCGAAGAGCCATTCGACATCTGGAAAAAGGTAGAGTAGTCATTTTCGCGGCAGGGACAGGCAATCCATTCTTCTCAACGGATACGACAGCGGCACTGAGAGCTGCGGAGATTGAAGCTGAAGTGATACTCATGGCCAAAAATAAAGTAGATGGTGTATATTCGGCAGATCCTTTCAAAGACCCAAGCGCAATCAAATATGAAACGCTTACGTATTTGGAAGTTTTAAATAAAAATTTAGGTGTTATGGATTCAACAGCTTCATCACTTTGCATGGATAATAATCTTCCATTAATCGTATTTTCGATTACGGAAAGTGGTAATATTAAACGTGTGGTACTGGGAGAAAAAATTGGAACGATTGTAAAAGGGAGTGTCTAACGATATGCCTCAATCGATAAAGAAAAATGCAGAGGATCGCATGGAGAAGGCCATTGGTTCTCTAAAGAAAGAGCTTTCCAGTTTACGTGCTGGAAGAGCTGTACCGGCGCTACTGGATCGTGTTCAGGTAGAGTATTACGGTGCCATGACACCTGTTAACCAATTGGCTAACATCAGTACACCTGATTCTCGTACACTGATGATTCAGCCTTGGGATAAGAGTTCGATGTCGGCCATTGAAAAAGCAATTATGAAATCGGATTTGGGGTTGACCCCATCAAACGATGGATCGATGATTCGTATTATGATTCCGGCGTTGACTTCGGAACGTAGATCAGAATTGGTGAAAATGACTCGTAAATTCGGTGAAGAAGCCAAGGTTGCGATCAGAAATGTTCGCCGCGATGCGAATGATGAAATCAAAAAGCTTGAGAAAAATGGTATATCTGAAGATGAATCACGTAAATATCAAGAAGATATCCAAAAATTCACCGATAAATACATTTCGGAAGTCGATAAGGTTCTTGTGGCTAAAGAAAAAGAGATTATGGAAGTATAATCATAGAGACCCCCTTGTAAGGGGGCTTTTAGTCTTTCCTTATTGGAGGAAGCAATAGATGATACCTTTCAAAAAATGGTTTGGAAGCAAGCCACTGAGCGCCGAGCAAATGGAACGGTTAGATGCCGATAATGTACCAAACCATGTGGCAGTTATCATGGACGGCAATGGCCGGTGGGCTCAGAAGCGCGGATTGCCGCGTGTTGCAGGGCATCACTCAGGTATGAAAAATGTGAAAAAGATAACGATGGCTGCGGACTCCATTGGCGTCAGTGTATTAACCTTATATGCGTTTTCTACGGAAAATTGGAAAAGGCCGAAAGAAGAAGTGGATTATTTGATGAAGCTTCCAATTGAGTTTTTTCCAAAGGAGATCGAAGAATTAATTGCTAATAATGTTCAAATTCGCATGACAGGCTGGCATGAGGGCTTGCCGGATTATACGTTAAAGGCAATTCAAGATGCGATAGAACAAACCAAGAACAACGATGGACTCATTTTGAATTTTGCATTAAATTACGGTAGTCGTAAGGAGATGCTATCTGGTGTGAAGCAAATTGCCGAGGATGTGCAATCCGGTAAGCTTCATGCGGATGAAATCGATGAATCTGTGTTTTCAAGGTATATGTTAACCCATCCACTTCCGGATCCTGACTTATTAATTCGCACGAGTGGTGAGCTGCGCATTAGCAATTTTATGTTGTGGCAATTGGCTTACTCTGAGCTGTGGTTCACTGAGTTGTGCTGGCCGGAATTTACCGAGCAGGATTTTTTTGAGGCTGTTCAAGAATATCAGCGGCGGGCCCGCAGATATGGCGGCCTGTAGCAGGCGACGGAGGTATAGACTTGAAGCAGCGAATTGTAACAGGAATCATAGCAGCGATTGTGTTCTTGACCCTTTTATACTTGGGCAGTTATTGGTTTACCGGTCTAATTGTCATTACCTCATTAGTCGGTTTTTATGAATATGTGAAAATGAACAAACTCAACCCCTTTTCCTTAACTTCATTTGTTGGATATTTGGGGGTTGGTTTATTATGTTTGCCTTGGACCTTAACAACCATTTCAGCTTTAAGCTCTTCTACAAATTTGATCTGGCTGTTTCTATTTGTTTTATTATGTATTACGGTACTTTCCAAAAACAAAGTGACCATTGATCATATATCCACCTTATTTTTGGGTGTCGTTTATATCGGTATTGGCTTTCACTATATGATAGAAACGAGAATGATTGAGCATAATGGGTTGTTTTGGACCTTGCTAATATTTTTCTGTATTTGGGCTACGGATTCAGGTGCATATTTTACCGGGTCTAAATTTGGTAAAACTCCGTTATGGCCAACGATCAGTCCGAAAAAATCTATAGAAGGCTCAGTAGGCGGCATTATCATCTCGGTAGTGGTCGCTATTTGCTTCTCTCTATTGCATCCTGAATTACTATCGTGGAAACAGGCAATTGTTATTGGAGTGATCATTGCTGTTGTGGGTCAGATGGGAGATCTGATCCAATCAGCATATAAACGTATCAAAGGTATTAAGGATACAGGAACGATTTTACCAGGCCACGGCGGGGTTCTGGATCGTGTAGACAGCTGGTTGATTGTATTTCCGATGGTCCAGATCTTAGCTCTGCTGCCGCACGTATAAATTGTTATTGAGGTGAATCATGAAACATATTGCTATACTCGGTTCTACAGGGTCCATAGGCACGCAAACCCTGGATGTACTGGCACATTCTCCCGAGCTGTACAAGGTGGAAGGACTTGCGGGTGGACACAATTTGCCTTTATTACTTGAGCAAATCAAGCAGTTCAAGCCCAAAAAGGTATCAGTAGCCACCAAAAGCTTGGCGGATGAGCTAAAGCTCCATGTTTCAGCACAAACCTCTGTTTTCTACGGAGATGAAGGTTTAATGGAGATCGCCGCTGGGACGGATGCGGATTATGTAGTTACCGCATTGGTAGGCAGTCAAGGATTGCGTCCAACGCTTGCTGCGATAGAAGCAGGCAAGGACATCGGACTCGCCAACAAAGAAACCCTTGTAAGTGCTGGTCACTTGGTTACAGAGCTCGTGAAGAAGCGTGGGGTCAAGCTGCTTCCTATAGACAGTGAGCATTCTGCGATCTTTCAATGCTTGAACGGAGAATCAATACAGGACATTAACAAAATCATTTTAACAGCATCAGGCGGTTCGTTCAGAGACCGGACTCGCGAACAACTGAAAGGTGTTACAGTCGAACAAGCTCTTCAGCATCCGAACTGGTCGATGGGAGCCAAAATTACTATTGATTCGGCTACTATGGTTAACAAAGGGCTTGAGGTTATTGAGGCGCATTGGTTATTTGGATTGCCTTACTCACAAATTGAAGTGCTGATCCATCCGGAAAGCATTATTCATTCCTGTGTTGAGTTTGTTGATAATAGCATTATCGCCCAGCTGGGAAATCCCGACATGCGTGTTCCTATACAGTATGCGCTTACGTATCCCCAGCGTTTATCAACCCCTTCTAAGCCTTTGAACTTAGCCCAGATCGGAAAGCTGAACTTCCGTGAAATGGATTATGTGAGATTTCCATGTTTGCAAATGGCTTTTGATAGTGGAAGAGCTGGAGGCACTGCTACCACAGTCTACAATGCAGCCAACGAAGTTGCAGTAGCCAGGTTTTTAAAGGGTGCTATTGATTTCTTGCAAATAGAGTGGATAATTGACAGCGTGCTGAATCAGCATGAGGTTGTGGCGAGTCCCAATCTGGAAGAAATTATGGCAGCTGACACCTGGGCAAGAGCTGCAGCAGAAAAAATAAATGATTAATGATGTCTGTCCAATTCTGTAAGCATCATTCCACCAGCAGGATAATATGTTCATTACATGGAGCGGCTTGTATTTGTGTCGCAAAAAATGTTAATCTTAATCAAAAGATAAGCATAGCCATGGAACATAAACTTGACTAACCGATGCTTAAGGGAGGACGTTGCGAATTGGCTACGTTGCAAAATGCGTTTCAAATTGTGCTTTTATTTTTTGTCCTGGTTACGATTCATGAATGGGGACATTTTTATTTTGCCAAAAGAGCAGGCATTCTGGTAAGAGAATTTGCTATAGGCTTCGGACCGAAGATCCTCTCTTTCAAAAAGGATGAAACCAGATTTACGCTTCGCTTACTGCCGATTGGCGGCTTTGTACGTATGGCTGGAGAAGACCCGGAAATGGTTCAAATCAATCCAGGTCAGCGCATCTCGGTGGCGTTACAGGACGATCAGGTCAGCCACATTTACACGGGTGATTTTGACAAGCGTATGGATAGCTTGATTGGGGTTGTGGAAGAGATTGATTTGGAGCGTAAGCTTTTTGTCAGACTCGATTTGGATGGAGAGCAGCGTCAATTTGCCATTCATCCTCAAGCTTTACTCATCGTAAAGGGTAAAGAAACCCAGATTGCTCCACTCGACAGACAATTTGCCAGTAAAACAGTGACACAGCGCGCACTTTCGATTTTTGCTGGTCCCATGATGAACTTTATTCTTGCATTTATTTTGTTTGTGACTGTAGTTTTGATGGCAGGTGTGCCTGACAAGATCAAAATACGCAGCACAGAGCCAGGTACTCCCGCAGAAAAAAGTGGGCTTGTTGCTAATGATATTGTTCTTCAAATCAATGATGAGGTCATCGGAGCAGATGCCAACAAGCTGAAAAATTTAATTAAACAATCTGCCAATAAACCGATGCTTTGGATCATTGAGCGCAATGGTGAGCAGATACGCAAGGAAGTTACTCCGCAAGACAAAGACGGTGGTATCGTCGGAGTGACACTGATGCCTGAAAATCGTAAAGCCACCGTCCTGGATGGCGTTAAAAGCGGCTGGAGCAGCTTCTCCATGGCTACTGTCTCGATTCTTGACAGCTTCGGCAAGCTGGCAACACTGCAGTTCAAGATGGATGACCTGGGAGGACCCGTTCGTATCGTTGAATTTACAAGTGAGCAGGCTAGTGCAGGCTGGGCTCAATATATTTTCTGGACTGCTTTAATGAGTTTGTATCTCGGATTGTTCAACTTGCTTCCTTTTCCTGCTTTGGACGGCAGTCGTTTGGTATTCCTTGCCTTTGAGGCGGTACGAGGCAAACCCGTGGATCCAAGCCGCGAAAGCATCGTCCATTTCGTTGGATTTGCGATGCTGATGCTGTTAATGATCGCTGTTACTTACAATGATATACTGCGTTTGGTTAAGGGATAAGCAAGGTTTAAGTAAATGCTTACGAAGTAGCTTTGCTGAGGCAAAGCTTGTAGGAGGATCACCCATGTCAAAAGAAAAGCAATTCGTAAAAGAGATCACTCCTCAAAGTGAGGATTTCTCCAGATGGTATTTGGATGTTATCAAAAAAGCAGACTTGATGAGCTATTCGCCGGTTCGTGGTTGTATCGTATTTAAACCGGATAGCTATGAAATCTGGGAAAATATTCAAAAAGAATTGGATGGCAGATTCAAGGAAACAGGTCATAGAAACGCCTATTTTCCATTATTCATCCCAGAAAGCTTTTTCCAGAAGGAAAAGGATCATATTGAAGGCTTCAATCCTGAACTTCCTTGGGTAACTGAGGCGGGGGGCGAGAAGCTGGAGGAACGGCTGGCTATACGTCCAACTTCTGAAACGATGGTTGGTCATATGTATGCCGAATGGATCAACTCGTACCGCGACCTGCCGCTCCTGATCAATCAGTGGGCTAACGTAGTTCGTTGGGAGAAGAGAACTCAGCCGTTTTTACGGACGAGCGAGTTTTTATGGCAGGAAGGCCATACCGCTCATGAGGACGAAGCTGATGCACGTCGTGAAACGATGCAAATGTTGGATATTTATAAGGATTTTGCCGAAAATTTCTTGGCGATTCCAGTTATTCTCGGTGCCAAGACACCTTCGGAACGATTTGCTGGTGCTGTAGACACCTTCTCGATAGAAGCGATGATGAAAGATGGCAAAGCGGTCCAGGCTGGAACCTCACATTATTTGGGTACTAAATTCGCTGTTGCTTTTGACATCAAATATTTGGACCGTGAGAATCAGCATCAATTTTGCCATACAACCTCTTGGGGTGTAAGTACACGTCTGATTGGAGCCTTGATCATGGTCCATGGAGACGACAGAGGATTGGTAATGCCTCCAAAGGTTGCACCCACGCAACTGATTATGATTCCTATTGGACCTCCAAAAACTAGAGAACCCGTCGTAGCCCGTGTGAATGAGCTGTTCCAGCAGCTGAAGAAAGCCGGAGTCCGCGTTAAAGTGGATGATCGTGCTGACCAAAGTCCAGGCTGGAAATTCAATGAATACGAAATGCGCGGCGTGCCGATTCGGCTTGAGCTCGGACCTCGTGATATGGAAAATGGACAAGTTGTTCTCGTATCCAGAGTATCCGGCGAAAAGAAAATGGTTGCGCAGGAACATTTGGTGGAAGAAGTGCAAAACATGCTGGCAGAAATTCATCAGCAGATGTATGATAAAGCCAAGCAGTTCCGCGATGACAATTTCAGTTCAGTTGACACCTTGGATGAGTTTAAGGCATTTTTGGAAGAAAAGCGCGGCTTTGCATTAGCAGGCTGGTGCGGTTCTGCAGCATGCGAAGCACAAGTCAAGGAAGAAACGGGTGCAACGAGCCGTAACATTCCATTCGAACCTGCAGAGCACAAGGAAACTTGTTTCGTTTGTGGAGATAAAGCACAGCATACCGTCGTTTTTGGCAAAGCTTATTAATGTAAAGTGACTATAGGGCAAAGCGGAGAGCTACCAACTTCCTTTTGCCCTTTGTATGTTTTAGGAGGATGTTCATGAGCGAAACGGCAGAAAAAAGACAGCGTTTTGAGATGCTGATGGAGCAAGCACGTGTACCTCAGGATGTAGTCGGATCTTTTTTTGTGGATGGGTATATCGATAAAGTAGAAACCAGCCATAAAAACAAGGAGTGGACACTTTATATCGGGAAAAGCAGCATCGTTCCCAGGGAAGTTTATGTTTCCTTTTGTAAATTAATTCGTGATAAATTTGCACACATTGCGGCTATTCGTTTTATTCTAAGATATACAGATCAAGTAACAGCGGAATCAATAGCCCATGAGTACTGGTCCATGTTTGTTGAATGGGTTCAGCGAGAGGAAACGTCCGTTAACGGATGGATGAATAAGGCGCATATTGAAGTGCAGGGCAATGTGCTAACGTTAGTGATGCTCGATTCAATGGGGCTGGAGATGGCCAAGAAAAAAAATATCGGGCAGTGGGTTCAAACCTATTACCATACGTATTTTGGCGCTGAGTTCCAGGTTCGCTACAGTAAGAATGAGAAGCCTGAAGAAGAAATCAAGAAATTTGAGCAGCAGATTAAAGAAGAAAACAAAATGGTTACGGAAGAAATGATGACGTCCATCGAAGCTGAACAGGAAGCGGATTCGCTGAATGCAGCTGAAATCAAGCTGATGGTTGGTTATGATATCAAGGACGCTCCGGTTCCTATTCAAATGGTACAGGATGAGGAAAAGAAAGTAACACTGCAGGGCGCAGTTTTCGGGCTGGATTCCAAAGAGCTTAAAAACGGCATGACCTTGTTCACGTTTAATATAACGGATTTTACTGATTCTATGATGGTTAAAGCATTCGCCAAAAATAAAGAGGATGTTAAAATTTATAGTCTGATTCAAAATGGCACTTGGCTTAAACTGCGGGGCAAGGTGGAATATGACCGGTTTATGCAAACCCCTGAGCTGGTATTGATGCCTAATGATATCAATGAGGTTATGGCGCCTCCGGATCGTAAGGATGATGCTGCAGAGAAGCGGGTCGAGTTTCATCTCCATACAACAATGAGTACAATGGACGGTATTACTTCCGTCGATCAGTACATAAAAACTGCCGCAAAATGGGGACATAAAGCAATTGCCATCACGGATCATGCCGGGATACAATGCTTCCCGGAAGCTGACAAAGCTGCCAAGAAAAATGGGATCAAAGTGATCTTTGGACTGGAAGCCAATGTGGTGGATGACGCGGTACCGATTGTAGTCAATCCACGTAACGAAGATTTGCGCGAAATCGAATATGTTATTTTTGATATAGAAACAACTGGTTTATCCATTATTAACAACAAAATTATAGAATTAGCCGGAGTTAAAATGAAGGATGGCAAGGAATTTGACCGATTTGCCAGCTTCGTTAATCCACATGAAAAAATTCCTTATAATATACAGCAATTAACGAATATTACAGATGATATGGTTGTTGATGCCCCTGAGCTGGAAGAGGTACTGCCTAAATTTATCGACTTTATTGGGGATTGCGTGCTTGTCGCACATAACGCGCGGTTTGATATGGGCTTTATTCATGCGAATTGTAAAAGGCTTGGTTTGGCGCCGGTAACGAATCCTTCGTTGGATACGTTGGAGCTGGCAAGATTACTATTCCCGACGATGAAAAATCATCGCTTGAACACATTATCCGATAAGTTCAAGGTCGGTTTGGACAACCATCACCGAGCGATTGATGACTCGATAGCACTGGGTTATATTTTATTTCATTTGATCAAAGAAGCCGTTGAACGCGGGTTAATTAATATGCCGCAGCTTAATGATAATGTGGGTAAGAGCTTGAAAAACCAGAGGCCGTTTCATTGCTGCATCTATGCGCAAAACGCGGTTGGCAAGAAAAACTTGTTTACTTTGGTCTCTCTCTCACATACGGAATATTTTCAGAGAGTTGCCAGCATTCCGCGAAGTAAACTTGTTGAATTGCGTGAAGGATTAATCATTGCTTCTGGCTGCGAGAAAGGCGAGTTTTTCGAAGCGGTGCTGAATAAGTCGATGGAAGAGGCCGAGCGTGTAGCCGAGTTTTATGATGTGCTTGAAATCCAGCCTATCGGCGTTAATATGCATTTGGTGGATAAAGGCTTGGTAGGCAGCAAGGAACATCTTGAGGATGCCAATCAGCGGGTGTTACAAATCGGACGTAAGCTGGATAAGCTTGTTATCGCAACCGGTAATGTGCACTATTTACACCCAAGATTAAAAATATGTCGTGATATTGCAATTAATGGGATTACCGGATTCAGTCCATTGAAAGACATGAAAAAGCCGGAGGTCCACTTTCGGACGACCAAGGAAATGCTTGCTGAATTTCAATATTTGGGAGCAGAGACAGCACATGAGGTTGTAGTCAAAAATACAGCGGAGCTCGCTGATCGCTTTGAGGAAATAGAGCTTTTCCCAAGCAAACTATTTACACCAATTATCGAAGGTGCCGATGAAGAGATTCGTCAAAAATGCTACGATACGGCCAAACGCATATATGGAGACGATCTCCACGAGGTCATTACGGCAAGGCTTGAAAAAGAACTCATTCCAATTATTAAATATGGATTTTCTGCCAACTATCTTATTTCGGAGCGTCTCGTTAAAAAGTCTAATGAGGATGGATATCTGGTTGGATCACGGGGATCAGTAGGATCGTCAGTAGTGGCAACCTTTTTGGGAATATCCGAGGTTAATCCGTTACCACCTCATTATATATGTGGTTCTTGCAAGCATAGTGAATGGATTCTGGATGGAAGCTTGATGAGTGGATTTGATTTGCCGGACAAGAGCTGCCCAACCTGTGGCGAGAGATTGAAGGGTGAAGGTCAGGATATTCCATTTGAAACGTTTCTTGGCTTTAAGGGGGATAAGGTTCCCGATATCGATTTGAATTTCTCTGGTGAATATCAGTCAGTAGCCCATAATTATACGAAAGAATTGTTTGGCGAAAAGTGTGTATTTCGTGCAGGCACAATCGGTACGATAGCCGAAAAAACAGCATTTGGTTATGTGAAGAAGTTTGAAGAGGAGCAAGGTAAGAAATGGCGTGGTGCTGAAATTAACAGGCTTGCTTCGGGCTTTACAGGTGTAAAGCGCAGCACGGGGCAGCATCCAGGTGGTATCGTTGTTGTTCCTGATTATATGGATGTGAATGATGTGACACCTGTTCAGTTTCCAGCTGATGACACGAATGCCGAATGGAAAACGACCCATTTTGACTACCATGCATTTGAAAATAATTTACTGAAACTGGATATATTGGGTCATGATGATCCGACCATGATGCGGATGCTGCAGGACTTGACAGGTGTTGACCCGACGACTATTCCGATGAATGATCCGAAGGTTATGAGCATCTTTAATTCAACCAAATCGCTCGAAGTCTCACCAGAGCAAATACGTACACCTGTTGCCACTTATGGCGTGCCAGAAATGGGTACCAAATTCGTGCGCCAGATGCTTCAGGAAACACAACCGTCCACGTTTGCCGATTTACTGCAAATTTCAGGACTATCCCACGGAACAGGGGTATGGCTCGGTAATGCGCAGGAGTTGATCCGCAAAGATACCTGCACGATTAAAACCGTTATTGGCTGTCGGGATGATATCATGCTTTATTTGATTTACAAGGCGGGAATGGATGCCGGACTGGCGTTCAAAATAACCGAGAGCGTGCGTAAAGGTAAGGGTCTAACCGCGGAGTGGAAGGAAGATATGAAGAAACATAAGGTACCAGGCTGGTATATCGAATCTTGTGAGCGTATTGAGTACATGTTCCCAAAAGCCCATGCGGCTGCCTATGTCATATCTGCTGTACGTACTGCCTTCTTTAAGCTGTATTACCCGATAGCCTATTATGCGACTTACTTTACGGTCCGGGCTGAGGATTTTGAAGTTGAACTGCTGTGTCAAGGCTATGATGCTATATTACGCAGATTGATCGAGATCGAGGATAAAGGTTTTCAGGCTTTACCTAAGGAGAAGGCCATGATTTCCATCCTGGAAATGGCTCTGGAAATGACGGCACGAGGCTTTTCCTTTAAAGGAATCGATTTGTTCAAATCAGATGCCACTAAATTTCTGGTCGATGGCGACTCACTAATCGTACCCTTCTCGGCACTTGGGGGAATCGGGGAAAATGCGGCTAAAAACATAGCGGCTTCCAAGAACGATGGACCTTTTCTGTCGATAGAGGATTTTCAGAATCGCAGTAAAGCATCCAAAACGATTATTGAACTGTTGAACTCCATGGGCTGCTTCCGCGGACTGCCGGAAACGAACCAACTATCGCTTTTCTAAACAATGCGAATGGCAGCTGACTGCAGACCTCATTGCATAGATATGAGCCTTATGGTATAATCTTCTTTGGCAACAATGTTATAGATTCCGATCTTAGAGAGTGGGGAAACCCACTCTTTACATTTTGTTATAGACCTGAGAGCGTTCTGACTCTCGTTTACGATAGGAGGAAACGGATTGAGCGCACAAATAAAATCCGTAGTAGAATCACTAATGCAGGCGTTCATGGATGAAAATGGATTCGAACTGGTTGATGTAGAATACGTCAAGGAAGGCAGCAACTGGTTTCTGCGGTTGTATGCTGACAAAGAAGGCGGCATCGATATTGACGATTGCGGCCGGATTAGTGAATTCTTAAGTGAAAAATTAGATGAAAACGATCCGATTCCTACAGCCTACTTTCTGGAAGTTTCTTCACCCGGTGCTGAACGCCCCCTGAAAAAGGTGCAGGATTATTACAAAGCTGTAGGAGATCACGTATTTGTAACCACCTACGAATCTTTTGATGGATTGAAGGAATTCGAGGGAAAGCTGCTTTCATTTGACGAGCAAACGATTGAAATCGAATCGGGTAAAAAAAAGCATGCGATTCCCTTTAACAAAGTAGCCAGTGCCCGTTTGGCTATCGTTTTTTAAAAAGCTACACAATTATATGGATTATTTGAGAGGGGGAACTCCATCCGATGAATATGGATTTTATTGATGCACTATCGGAAATCGAAAGGGAGAAGGGAATCGCCAAGGAAGTATTGATCGATGCAATCGAAGCGGCTCTGATTTCCAGCTACAAACGCAATTTTAATACCGCACAAAATGTCCGTGTTGACATTAATCGTCATACAGGATTGATCAAAGTTTACGCACGCAAAACCGTTGTGGATGATGTGCTCGATGTGAGATTGGAAATTTCGCTGGAAGCTGCCAGGGAAATTAGCCCAAACTATCAGCTGACGGACATTGTGGAAATCGAAGTCACACCTCGTGATTTCGGGCGTATTGCCGCACAAACTGCGAAGCAGGTTGTTACGCAGCGGATACGCGAAGCAGAGCGCGGACTTATCTATAATGCCTTTGTCGATAAAGAAGAGGACATTGTTACAGGAATTGTTCAGCGACAGGATTTACGCAATGTATATATCGATTTAGGCAAGATTGAAGCTGCTCTTCCTCTGACTGAATTGATGCCTACAGATAAATTCAAGCAGGGTGATCGGGTTAAAGCTTATATCACCAAGGTAGAGAATACGACCAAGGGACCGCAAATTATTTTATCCCGTACGCATCCTGGACTTCTAAAAAGATTATTCGAGTTGGAAGTTCCTGAAATTTTTGATGGTGTCGTTGAAATTCGTTCTGTCGCTCGCGAAGCTGGCTTTCGTTCCAAAATTGCGGTTCATTCCCGTAACGCGGAAGTGGATCCGGTGGGATCATGTGTGGGTCCTAAGGGAATTCGCGTACAGACGATTGTAAATGAGCTTAAAGGTGAAAAAATAGACATCGTTCGTTGGATGGAGCAGGTAGACGAATACGTCGCTAATGCGCTAAGTCCGTCGAAAGTTATTGAAGTCAATGTATTTGAAAATGAAAAAATGGCTCGGGTGATTGTACCTGATTACCAACTCTCCCTGGCTATCGGAATCAAAGGTCAAAATGCTCGCTTGGCTGCCAAATTGACAGGCTGGAAAATTGACATCAAGAGTGAGACTCAGGCCGAGCAGGAATATGGCCGTCAGAAAACCTACAGTGAAGAAATGCATCAGGATTCGATCAGTATTGATTAATAAGTGCAATTGGCATATATAGAGGGTGATATCGGATGAAGCCAAGAAAAATTCCTCTTCGCAAATGTGTAGCCTGCCAGGAAATGAAGGCGAAGAAAGAACTGATTCGCGTTGTAAAAACGCCGAGTGATGAATTACTGATCGATCTGAGCGGTAAAAAGGCGGGACGCGGGGCTTACCTGTGCGGCAAACAGTCGTGCTTTAAGCTGGCCAAAAAAAGCCGCGCATTAGACCGTGCGCTCAAGTCTCCGGTAAGTCCGGACATCTACGACGCTTTGGAGCAGGATTTCATCAAAGTCGAAGATGAGTTTATTGCTGGCAAGGAAACGTTGGTGGACGATGAATAACAAATTTTATAACAACCTGGGTATGGCCATGCGAGCAGGCAAAATTGTTACGGGTGAGGAGTCAGTTATTGATTCCGTACGTAAGGGTGAAGCTAAGCTTGTCATTGTTGCGGAAGACGCCGCAGTTAATACATGTAAAAAAGTAAGTGATAAATGTACGACCTTTGGAGTTCCGGTCATCCAGTTTGGAAGTCGGGAACGTTTGGGGGCGAGTATTGGAAAAGAATCAAGAGTCACTATTGCTGTTGCCGATGCGGGTTTTGCAAGAATGCTAAAGAAAAGTCTGGAAAATCGTACGGAGGTGGACGGTATTGAATAAACAAGACAATAATAAAGATAAGCTTCGGGTATACGAATATGCCAAGTCTTTAAATATGAGCAGTAAAGAAATTATCACCATTTTAAAAAGACTGGATATACCCGTTAACAACCATATGAGCGTAATGGAGAATGATACAGTGAGCAGTGTAGAGAAGTTTTTCAAGGATGTAAAGGCGAACGCGGCAGCTAAGCGTACAAGCGATACAGGCAGCAGTTCAAGTAGTACGAATTCGGCACCCAAAGAGACAGCTTCCATCAAGATGGAGTCTAAGCCAGCCCCAACCACGCAAGATCAGGCTGCGACTGTTAGTACCTCAAGCAGCAGTACTCCACAAGGACAGTCATCAACGTCAGCACCAACAGCACCAACGACTTCCACAACAGGTAGTGGAGCACCGCGCAGACCTGATCAGGCTGGATCTAATCGCCCGTCACAGGATCAAAATCGTCGTCCACAGGGTCAAGGCTCACAAGGTGGAAGCAGCAGCTACAATCAACGTCCAAGCAGTGGAAGCAGTCAAGGCAGCAGCCAAGGCGGAGGCTATCAAAACCGCAGTTCACAGCCAGGCGGAAGCAGCTCCCAAGGTGGGTACCAAAACCGCAGCTCGCAGGCTGGTGGAAGCTCCCAAGGCGGAGGCTATCAGAACCGCAGCTCGCAAGGCAGCAGCAGCCAATCAGGTGGGCAAAGCCGTCCAGCAGGTAGTGGATATCAAGGTAATCGCAGCGGTTCCGCAGGCAGCACTGGCGGCAGCAGCCGTCCAGCTACAGGTACCAGCAGTGCAAGCAGCCGTCCAGGAGAGCAGCGCTCGCCACGCCCGGCAACTTCATCTGCAGATAGAAAACCATTTAGCTCCAGCGCTCCGAGTTCGTTCAATAAATCAGCAGGTGCTGGGCCTCAAAGACCGTCATTAGACAATGATGATAACAGAAACAAACCTGTCAAGAAAAATACGGCTGGTCCCAATAAACGTTTTGATGATGGCAGATCCGGTGGATCATCGAGAGGCCCGCAAAATGGCCGCGGCAACAACAGGAACCAACAACGCGGTAAATTCCAAGAAGTGAAAAAAGAAAAAATCGACAATACACCGAAAAAGATTATCGTTCGCGGAACGATGACGGTTGGTGAAATGGCGAAATCGTTGCATAAGGATGCTTCCGAAGTTATCAAAAAGCTGTTATTCCTTGGAGTTATGGCTACCATCAACCAAGAGTTGGATCTGGATGCGATTCAATTGCTTGCAGGTGACTACAACGTTGAAGTCGAGCTGAAGATTCCAGTTGCGGAAGATCGGTTTGAAACTTTTGAAGAAATCGATGATGAAGCGGATCTGATCGAACGTCCTCCTGTAGTTACGATTATGGGACACGTTGACCACGGTAAAACAACATTGTTGGATGCAATTAGAAAAACAAGTGTCACCGAAGGTGAAGCTGGCGGTATTACCCAGCATATCGGAGCATACCAAGTTGAGACTCATAATAAGAAAATTACGTTCCTGGATACACCGGGTCACGAAGCATTTACTTCGATGCGTTCACGTGGTGCACAGGTAACAGATATTACCATCATTGTGGTTGCAGCAGACGATGGCGTTATGCCACAAACGATTGAGGCTATTGCACACGCAAAAGCAGCAAAAGTTCCGATTATCGTAGCAGTCAATAAGATTGATAAGCCAGATGCCGATCCTGAGAAAATCAAACAAGCATTGACCGAGTATGAGCTTGTACCGGAAGAATGGGGCGGAGACACCATTTTCTGCAACATTTCGGCCAAGCAACGTATTGGTCTTGACAATTTGCTGGACACTATTCTGCTTGTAGCTGAAGTTCAAGAGCTCAAAGCTAACCCGAACAAGCGTGCCAGAGGAACGGTTATTGAGGCTGAGCTTGACAAAGGTAAAGGTCCTGTAGTTCGCGTATTGATACAGCACGGAACTCTGCGTGTTGGTGATAGCTTCGTAGCAGGCGTTAACTTTGGACGTGTACGGGCAATGGTTAACGACAAGGGCAAGAGACTCAAGGAAGCAGGCCCATCGACACCGGTAGAAATTACAGGTTTGACAGAGGTGCCGCAAGCGGGAGATCCGTTTATCTGCTTCGAGGATGAGCGTAAAGCAAGAATTATAGCAGAAAAACGTTCGGTTACATTAAGACAATCCGAAATGGGTGCCAATGTCCGCGTAACTTTGGATGATCTGTATAAGCATATTAAAGATGGTGAGATTAAAGATCTTAACGTTATCATTAAAGGTGACGTTCAAGGATCGGTTGAAGCTCTTCGAGGTTCACTTGCCAAAATTGAAATCGAGGGAGTTCGCGTCAAGATTCTTCATCATGGCGTAGGTGCTATTACGGAGTCAGATGTTATTTTGGCCTCTGCTTCCAATGCCATCGTGATTGGTTTTAACGTTCGTCCTGAGCCACAAGCCAAAAATACGGCAGAATCGGAAAAGGTTGACATCCGTCTGCACAGCATTATATACAAAATTATTGAGGAAATTGAGCATGCTATGAAAGGCAAGCTTGATCCCATCTTCAAAGAAGTCGTGCTTGGTCAAGCCGAAGTACGTCAAGTTATCAAAGTTACCAAAGTCGGTGTTATTGCGGGCTGCATGATCACATCCGGGAAAATTACTCGTAATGCAAAAATGCGTTTGATCCGTGGTGGTATCGTTGTTTTTGAAGGCAACATTGATTCGTTGAAACGCTTTAAGGATGATGTCAAGGAAGTTGCGCAGGGCTACGAGTGCGGTATATCCCTTGAAAAATTCAATGATATTAAGGAATTCGACATTATTGAAGCTTTCATCATGGAATCAGTCGAGAGGTGATCTGAATGGCGCGAGTTAGAGTTGGAAGAGTCGGCGAACAAATTAAGAAGGAATTGAGTCAAATCATTCAATCCGAGCTTAAAGATCCGCGAATTGGTTTCATTACCGTAACCGGTGTGGAAGTAACCAATGATTTGTCTCAGGCCAAAATATTTTTAAGTGTTCTCGGTACCGACGAGCAGAAGGTGGAAACTCTTAAGGCGTTGAGCCGCGGCAGTGGATTTATTCGCTCTGAGCTTGGCAAACGAATTCGTCTTCGCAAAATACCTGATTTGATTTTTGGTTTGGATTCTTCCATCGATTATGGCAGTCATATTGAAAAGCTGCTTGGTCAGCTTAATTTGGAGAATTCCCAGCCATGACCGTGTTCACTCATTCGGATTCTTATTCCGTCCAATTGAATGAAGCGGCACAATTTATTCAAACAAAGGATGATTTCTTGGTGGTATCCCATATCCAACCGGATGGGGATGCCGCTGGTTCCACCTTTGCAGTTGCTTGGATGCTGTCATCACTTGGCAAGCGGTTTACACTGGTTAATGAAGGGGAAATGCCGAAGAAATATATGTACATGGCAGGCTCCCAACAGACGATTCTTAATTATGATGCCGACGCGATTCCGTTAACATATAAATATGTGATAAGTGTGGATTGTGCTGATTTTTCAAGAATAGGCCGTGTAAACCAATTATTTGCCGAGGATGCGGCAATCCTCAATATAGATCATCATGCTACAAACGATCTTTTTGGCAGTGTGAATCTGGTATTGGCGGAAGCCGCAGCTACCGTTGAGGTGCTTTATGATCTTGGCAAGGTGTTGGGTATTTCTTTTTCCAATGAGTTGAATATTTGTATTTATTCAGGCCTTTTAACGGATACCGGAGGGTTTCGTTATGCCAATACATCACCCAAGGTGATGCAAATTGCTGCGGATATGCTGCAGCGCGGTGTGAAAGGTCATGAACTTGCAGAGCATTTATTGGAAAAGCTATCCTACCCCCAAGTATCCTTAATCAAGCGCAGCTTGAACACGCTCACATTTGATTCCAGCAAGAGAATTGGCTGGCTCGCAGTTTCACTGGAGGATCTTCAGGACAGCGGGGCTTCCAATGACGATCTGGATGGACTCGTCAATTATCCGAGAAATGTGGAAGGTGTTGAAGTTGGGCTATTGTTCAAGGAACGGGCGGGAGGCCATGTCAAAGTCAGCTTACGTTCAGGCGGTACGGTTGATGTTGCGCATATTGCCAAATCCTTTGGTGGTGGAGGTCATATACGTGCTGCAGGTTGTACGGTCAAGGGCTCTCTTCATGAGGCTATCGAAAGTGTAGTTAAGGAAGTAGGTTTGGCACTGGAATGACAGAGAAATTGTTTGAAGGCATTTTGCCTGTCTGGAAACCACAAGGCTTTACCTCTCATGATGTAGTTGCCAAAGTACGTGGGATATTGAAGATCAAACGGATTGGTCACACCGGAACCTTAGATCCTCAGGTCACAGGTGTACTGCCGCTTTGTATCGGACGGGCTACACGTCTTGTGGAATATATTCAGGAGCTCCCTAAAGAATATGAAGCGACGATTAAAATTGGACTTGCTACGGATACAGAAGATGCTGGGGGTCAAGTGATCGATCAGGTGGACAATGTCCAATTGAATGAAGAACAAGTGACCGCAGCGATGATGTCGTTTATAGGTGATATCAATCAAGTGCCGCCTATGTATTCAGCTGTCAAGGTAGACGGTAAACGGCTCTATGAACTGGCCCGTCAAGGTTTGGAAGTTGAGCGTAAATCACGTGTAGTTACGATTCACGACATCCGGATTTTACATATGAATCTTAAGCTTGATCATCCAGAAATTCGCTTTCGTGTACGATGCTCCAAAGGAACGTATATCCGTACCTTGTGTGTAGATATTGGGAAGTCCTTGGGCTACCCTGCGGTAATGTCGCATCTTGTCAGAACTTCTACCGGAAGTATCGAGCAGGAGCAGTGTTTAACCTTTGAACAGATTGAACTGCTTCACAGCGAAGGAACGCTTTTCGATAAGCTTGTTCCCGTCGAAAAGGCACTTGCACATATTCCAGCTGTGCATTTGAATGAAACGCAAACCCGCAAAGCGCTTCTTGGTCAAAAATTTATTCTTACGTCGGAAAATAATTCATTGTACGCGACACATGCACAACAATTGGTTACAGCTTATTCTGCTGACTCCCGATTTCTGGGCATTTTTGAGTGGAATCAGGACACATTGGAGCTGCAGCCAGTGAAAGTATTCTCATAGTGTGTTGTCGTAATGATAGAATGTAGGTGAACGTTGTATTTATGTTGTCCACAGAATTGAACTACCCTATAACCAAGTCGAATCATGCGTTAGCGATAAAACCTCAGGTACTGGCTATCGGGGAGTTTGACGGTGTTCATTTAGGTCATCAGGAAGTGATCAAGCGGGCCAGGGAAAGAGCAGACAGCTTGCACATTTCAGCTTCTATTATGACCTTTCATCCGCATCCCAGGGAAGTGCTTGGACAGTGTAAGTACACGAACCTGCTAACACCCGTGAATACCAAATTGCAGATTTTAGAGCAATTGGGCGTGGATGATACGTATTTGGTCTCCTTCAACCCTGAATTTATGAAAGTGACTCCTGAGCAGTTTGTAGAAAACATGCTTATTCCTATGCAGGTGGAAACGGTCATCGTTGGCTTTGATTTTACTTTTGGTCATCGAGGTGCGGGAACACCTGACGATTTGTGTGAGCTGGCACAAGGCCGTTTTGCCGTAGAGATTATTCGACCCTTTCATCAAAATGGCTATAAGGTCAGCAGTACGATGGTCCGTCAGCATTTGCATGCAGGAGAAATCGATAAGGCCAATGCACTGCTAGGACGGCCTTATTCAATTACAGGCACGGTTGTAACGGGTGACGGCAGAGGGAGAACGATCGGATTTCCAACTGCCAATATCGACTTGTCGGAAGCATTTGTTACGCCTGCACTTGGTGTATATGCTATTCGTTTCCATGTTGATGGCCGCAGTTATAATGGGGTGATGAATGTGGGTAAGAAGCCGACTTTTGTCGAGGACCTGGATAAACCTACTTTTGAAGCACATGTGTTTGATTTTTCGGAATCGATATATGGGCGAGAGGTTTCGGTTGATTTGATTTCCTTCATCCGTCCTGAACGCAAATTTGCTTCTGTCGGAGAGCTGATAGAGCAGATTCATAGAGATGCCGATACAGCGAAGCGGCAGCTGGTTTCAATATTTCAATAAATTTATCGCCTTTACATTGTTTCTATCTTTGTGTTATAATAGCAAAGTTGTCAATAAGACAAACATTTTTAGAACCTTGGCATGGAAAATTGAGAACTCCGACTTTTCTCTGGGCCAATGGCGATATACAAACTATGGAGGTGGATGAACAATGGCATTGACACAAGAACGTAAGCAGGAATTGATTCAAACGCACAAGACTCATGAATCCGATACCGGTTCTCCTGAAGTACAAATCGCGATTCTTACAGAAAACATCTTAAACTTGACAAGTCATTTAAAGACTCACAAGAAAGATCACCATTCCCGTCGCGGCCTTTTGAAAATGGTAGGCCAACGCCGTAAGCTGTTAGCTTATTTGAAGGGTAAAGAAGTTAAACGTTACAGCGCATTGATCGAAAAGCTTGGTCTTCGTCGCTAATAGGATTGATTACAAAGCAACCATGGTTGTCTGCTGTTCGGGTCCGGATTGGACTTGGGCAGAGACAGCAAGGTTGTTTTTTCATAATGTCGGCTTTTACGAGCTGAGTGCAGCTTGATCATCATAACACTACAGGTAAACGGTCGTTTAGGGGTGCATGTAGGTTAGTGGACAAGCATGGATGAGCTTTTTTTCATGAAAAGAGGACAGATTTATTTCATAAAAGAAGGAAATACTAAGCAGTATGCAGAAATGATTAGATAGATAAATTAGCAGAGGTCTGACAATAGGATTTAATCAAGCTAATACTAACCGATTTCATGAAAAGGTACAGGAGGATTTTATGGAAAATAGAGTACAAATGGATTTGGGCGGTCGTCCGTTCATCCTTGAAACAGGCCGATTGGCCAAACAGGCGAATGCTGCAGTAACCGTACGTTATGGGGATACCGTGGTATTATGTACAGTAACAGCATCAGCAGAACCTAAGGATTTGGATTTCTTTCCTTTAACGGTTAATTATGAGGAGCGTTTGTACGCAGTAGGTAAGATTCCAGGAGGCTTCATCAAAAGAGAAGGCCGTCCTAGTCAAAAAGCAATTTTGGCAAGCCGCTTGACGGATCGTCCGATTCGTCCTTTATTTCCTGAAGGCTTCCGTAATGATGTTCAAGTCGTTGCAATCGTGATGAGTGTGGATCAGGAATGTTCACCAGAAATCGCTGCGATGATCGGTGTATCTGCATCATTAAGCATATCTGACGTTCCATTTAACGGACCTGTTGGCGGTGTTATTGTAGGCCGTGTCGGTGGTCAATTCGTGATTAATCCAACTTTGGAGCAAGCCGATAAGAGCGATGTGCATCTGGTTGTTGCAGGGACCAAGGATGCGATTATGATGGTTGAAGCGGGCGCAGACGAAGTGCCTGAAGAAGTTATGCTTGAAGCTATCATGTTCGGTCACGACGAAATCAAGAAAATCGTTGCCATTCAAGAACAGCTTGTTCAAGAAGTCGGTAAACCTAAAATGGAAGTTAAACTTCACCGCGTTGACGATGCTGTAAACAGCGAAGTTCGTGCTTTTGCACAAGCCAGACTGGTCGATGCTGTCAAAATTGCTGAGAAGCATGCTAGACAAGAAGCCATTGATTTGGTCAATGCGGATACGGTTGCTCATTTCAAAATCGAATACGCAGAAACTCCAGAGAAGCTTGGTGATGTGAAAGAGACGTTATACGATATCGTAAAAGATGAAGTTCGTCGATTGATCACTCACGACAAGGTAAGACCGGATGGACGCGCTTTGGATGAAATTCGTCCTATCGAATGCGATATTAATTTACTGCCTCGTACCCATGGTTCCGGACTATTTACACGTGGACAAACGCAGGCATTGAGTATTTGTACACTGGGTGCGCTTGGTGATGTGCAAATCCTGGACGGGCTGGATCTGGAAGAAACCAAACGCTTTATGCATCACTACAACTTTCCTCCGTTCAGCGTGGGTGAAGCAAGACCACTTCGTCCTCCGGGCCGTCGTGAAATTGGACATGGTGCCTTGGGCGAACGTGCTTTGGAACCAATTCTGCCATCAGAAACAGATTTCCCTTATACGATCCGTCTTGTGTCTGAGGTACTGGAATCGAACGGTTCAACCTCGCAAGCAAGTATTTGCGCAAGTACTTTAGCCATGATGGATGCAGGCGTTCCTATTAAAGCCCCTGTTGCCGGCGTAGCGATGGGCTTAATCAAGGATGGCGATCATTTCTCGATTTTGAGTGATATTCAAGGGATGGAAGATCATCTTGGCGATATGGACTTTAAAGTTGCAGGAACAGCCAAGGGTGTTACAGCTTTGCAAATGGATATCAAAATTGACGGTATTGACCGTGATATATTGAATCAAGCTTTAGAGCAAGCCAAAGTAGGTCGGATGCATATCCTTGGTAAAATGCTGGAGCGTATCCAACAGCCGAAGAAGCAGCTTTCCCAATATGCACCTAAAATTCTTACGATGTTTATCAATCCGGACAAAATCCGTGATGTTATTGGTGCTGGCGGTAAAATCATCAATAAAATCATTGAAGAAACAGGCGTAAAAATCGATATCGAACAAGATGGTCGTGTGTTCATTGCATCTTCTAATCAAGAGATGAATGACAAAGCGCGTGCTATTATTGAAGGTATTGTAAAAGAAGTTGTGATTGGTGAAATCTATCTGGGTACGGTTAAACGGGTAGAGAAGTTCGGTGCATTTGTAGAGATTTTGCCGGGCAAGGAAGGCTTGGTACATATTTCTCAGCTGTCTTCAGAGCGGGTTGCCAAAACAGAGGATGTTGTGGCCATTGGCGATACCATAACGGTAAAGGTTACTGAAATCGATCAGCAAGGCCGTATCAATCTATCTCGTAAAGCAGTATTAACGACAGAAGCACCTGCACAATCCTAAGAGGCCGTAGGTAAGCAAGGAGAAGAGAGGCAGATTCGTCTGTCTCTTTTTTTTGGTCTATTCTTGTCCCACCCTGCATATGTATCGGACAAACGATCTAATGATGGGAGCGGGTTCATGGAACGTTTACAGGTTGTTATTCTCTGTGGATTGTTCGTAACAGCGACGCTGATGCTGTACAAATCCGACAGTATTGGTTCATTCGTTCAACACAGTAAACAGCAGTATACACATGCCTCCGCGGCTGATTCTAGCAGGAAAACAATCTCGTCTGTTGATGCGATGAAAGAGGTGCAGTCAAGCGGAGACCGGGACGAACTGCTGAAGCAAATTCAAGCCGAGGCGACCAAAAGAAATATCGCTCCTGTCGATGCCAGATTGGATCGGGTATGGAAGGCCATTCCAGGCTATAATGGTCTGGAGGTCGATGTGGAAAAATCTCTTGCACTCAATGAACAGCTACTATTCAGAAATCAGCTTCGTTTGGCTATGCGAGAGGTTGAACCCGCGGTTCAATTGGAGCATCTGGGTTCGCATCCGGTTTATAAAGGCAATCCAATGAAACCGATGGTTTCGCTAATGATTAATGTTGCTTGGGGAAATGAATATTTGCCCAAAATGCTTAAGGTGCTGGACGATGAACAGGTCCACGCAACCTTTTTCTTCGATGGAAGCTGGTTAAAGCAAAATATTCCTACTGCCCAGCTCATCAAAGAAAAGGGACATGAGCTATCCAATCATGCGTATTCCCATAAAGATATGAGCAAGCTTACCAGAGCCCAGGCCACAGCGGAAATCACCAAAACGGAACAACTGTTGAAGGAGCAACTGGGGGTAACAAATCGTTTGTTTGCACCGCCTTCAGGCGATTTTAATCAAGCGACGGTGGACATAGCGCGCGAGCTCAAGCTTACAACGATTTTGTGGACATTGGATACCGTGGACTGGCAAAAACCGCAACCATCGTCAATTATTCGAAAAGTAGCAGCTCGTGTGGAACCGGGAGCTCTGATATTAATGCATCCAACCTACTCTTCGAGTGAAGCGCTGCAGGAAATCATCCGTACGATCAAACGCAAAAAAATGAAGCTCGGAACTGTAAGTGAGTTAATCTCAACAAAAAGGATTGACGAAGTTGAGTCTATTACCCAATAGTGGTAAGATCATAAAGTTACTAACCGAACATCTTTACAAGGAGGCTCCTTTTATTGAATAAACATATTTTAAGCAATGGACTGCGGCTTGTCGTGGAGCCTATCCCCACGTGCCGTTCTGTAGCCTTTGGGATTTGGGTCAAAACAGGCTCTCGAAACGAGCAGCAGCACCACAACGGAATTTCCCATTTTATCGAGCACATGCTATTTAAGGGTACAGATAAGTATTCTGCCAAAGATATTGCAGAGCTGTTCGATGGCATAGGTGGCAATGTGAACGCTTTTACCTCAAAAGAATATACCTGTTATTATGCCAAAGTGTTGGATGAGCATCTGCCCATCGCAGTGGAAGCGCTAGCCGATATGTTCTTTCGGTCAACGTTTGATCCAACGGAGCTGGAAAAGGAAAAAAATGTAATATTTGAAGAAATCTCGATGTATGAAGACACACCTGACGATATGGTTCATGATCTAATTGCAAGTGCTGCTTATGAGGATCATTCGCTCGGTTACACGATTATTGGAACTGAGCAGAATTTGACGGCGATGAATTCGGATACCTTAAAGCAATATATGAAAAATCAATATACGATTGAAAATACGGTTATTGCGATAGCAGGTAATATTGATGATTCGATTGTGCAGCTCATGGAGCAGCATTTTTCCGGCTTTCAGAACAAGGGTTCGGAAGTCTTATATACACCGCCAACCTTTCACAGTAATCTGAAATATCACGAGAAGAAAACGGAACAAAACCACATCTGCTTGTCTTTACCAGGTTTGTCTGCCAAGGATGATCGTGTGTATGCTATGGTGCTGCTGAACAATGCAATTGGTGGTGGTATGAGCTCCAGATTATTTCAAGAGATCAGAGAAAAACGCGGTATGGCGTATTCCGTCTATTCTTATCATACTTCTTACCAGGATGGTGGGATGTTCACGATTTATACCGGAACAGCACCTAAACAGACTGAAGATGTATTGAAAGTGACGATGGAGCTGTTAAGCGAACTTAAGGACAAGGGACTGACGGCTGCCGAGCTCAGAAAAGGCAAGGAGCAAATGAAAGGAAGCTTGATCCTGAGTCTGGAGAGCACCAGCAGTCGCATGAATCGGTTAGGTAAAAACGAGCTGATGCTTGATCGTCATTATGATATGGATGAAATTATAGAGCGTATAGAAAGTGTACAGCTTGATCAGATTCAAGAGCTTACGCTGGAAATGCTAGCGACCCCGTTTGCACTTTCGATGGTTGGACAAACGGATAAAGTATTGGAAGGCTTCAGGAGGGATCAGCTTGTTTAATGTTCAATTGAAACGGCTGCCAGGTAACGAGGATGTACAGCTGCCACAAAAAATGTCGCTTTCAGCCAGCGGCTTTGATCTTTATGCAGCAGTAACATCCCCTGTAGAGATTGGGCCAGGTCAACGGATATTGATTCCTACAGGGTTGACTTTGGCCATGCCGCCCGAGCTCGAAGCGCAAATTCGTCCGCGCAGCGGCTTGGCTTTAAAGCACGGAATCACATGTTTAAACTCACCAGGAACGATTGATGCAGACTATCGCGGCGAGGTGAAGGTACTGTTGATCAATCATGGATCAGAGACCTTTATCATTCAAAGAAACGAACGGATTGCTCAAATGGTATTCCAGATCGTGCCTTCTGTACAACTCATAGAAGTGGATATGCTTACAGACACAGAACGTGGTGCTGGTGGCTTTGGACATACAGGTACCCAATAATTGTGAAACCATAAACACCTTTTTGCCTTGATGATTCATCGGGCGAAAAGGTGTTTTTTGCGTACAGTAACCCATCATTAGGCCAGCGCATAAGATGAGTTAGCGACAGCGATTAGAAAGAGGTGAGAACGCATGCTTACAGGAATTCAAGTGGCTTTGATCGGCGGTGACGCCAGGCAGCTTGAAGTCATAAATAAATGCACCGAGTTGGATGCTTCCGTTGTTCTAATCGGATTTGATAATTTACAAAACGTTTTCAGCGGAATTACCAAAGCAGAGCTGAGTCCCAAGGTACTGGAGACGATGGACGCGGTTATTTTGCCTGCTGTAGGCACCGATGACAAGGGCTATGTCGAAAGTATATTTTCCACATCCGAGCTGCAGCTAACTGAGCAGCATATTCAGGCGCTGCCGAAGAATGCCAAAGTATTCACGGGTATGGCAAAGCCGTATTTGCGTAATTTGTGTGCGCAAGCCTCGATCCAGCTCATAGAGTTGTTCGACTTGAACGAGGTCGCCATTTACAACTCCATTCCAACAGCTGAAGGCGCCATTATGATGGCGATTCAAAATACCGATTTTACGATTCACGGATCGGTTTCCATGGTGCTCGGTTTCGGAAGAACGGGGATCACACTCGCCAGGACGCTGCATGGACTTGGCGCAAAAGTTAAGGTAGGTGTCAACAAACCAGAGTATTTTGCGAGAGCTTTAGAGATGGGATTTTTACCTTTTTACACCCATGATTTGTACGCTCAGGTAGCTAATATTGACTTGCTTTTTAACACAATTCCGTCTATGATAGTCACAGCGCAAATTATTGCCAATATTCCACATCGAGCTGTGATCATTGATTTGGCTTCCAAACCCGGGGGAACGGATTTTCGTTTTGCCGAGAAGAGAGGTATCAAAGCAATGCTCGCACCTGGACTCCCCGGAATTGTTGCACCGAAGACAGCCGGTCGCATCATTGCTGATACCTTGAGTCGTATGATTCTTGAGGATGCAGGACAAGGGAGGAAAGCGGAATGAATTGGCAAGGGAAAACGGTAGGCTTCGCTTTAACGGGGTCACATTGCACATTTGAAGAGGTCATGCCGCAAATCAGGCGGTTTGTTGATGCAGGTGCGCGGGTCATTCCCATCGTTTCCTACACGATACTTACAACGGATACGCGATTTGGCAAGTCTGAAGATTGGCAGAAGCAGTTGAAAGAGATTACAGGTAATGATATCATTACTTCAATTGTGGATGCTGAACCATTAGGACCTTCAAAGCTGCTGGATGTGCTTGTTATCGCTCCTTGCACGGGCAATACGACCAGCAAGCTAGCCAATGCAATGACGGAAAGTCCTGTATTGATGGCCGCCAAAGCACAGATGCGCAATCTCAGACCGTTGGTATTGGCGATTTCCACCAATGATGGCTTAGGGCTCAATGCCATGAATATTAGTAAATTGTTAATTACCAAAAACATATATTTTGTTCCATTCGGTCAGGATGCACCTGCCTTAAAGCCGAACTCGCTGGTAGCTCGTATGGATTTGATTATGGAAACCTGTGAGGATGCACTTCAAGGAAAGCAGCTTCAACCTATGGTGATTGAACGTTTTAATTATTAATAATTAATTACTGCTTATTATGCACAGGGGAGAGACGAACAGATGTCGAATCAGAAATTATTCAATGTTGCTGTTGTTGGAGCAACAGGTGCCGTAGGAGAGCAAATCCTTCGTTTGTTGGAAGAACGCAATTTCCCCATTCAAACTCTAAAGTTACTTTCTTCTCCACGTTCCGCTGGAATCAAACTTAATTTTAAAGGTAATCCTGTTGAAGTGGAAGTTGCCACACCGGACAGCTTCGAAGGTGTTGATATAGCATTATTCAGTGCTGGTGGAAGTGTCAGCCTGGATTTAATTCCAGAAGCGATTAAACGCGGTACGGTTTGTATTGATAATACGAGTGCTTATCGGATGGACGCAGAGACTCCACTTGTCGTTCCCGAAGTGAATATAGATAAGATCAGCGAGCATAAAGGTGTTATTGCCAATCCGAATTGCTCAACCATACAGATGGTAGTAGCTTTAAAGCCATTATATGATCGTTATGGGATTTCACGAATTATTGCATCGACATATCAGGCTGTATCTGGTGCGGGTGCACTTGCTATTGAAGAAACACTTCGTCAAACTAAAGAAGTATTGGAAGGGAATGCGGTTGATCCAAAGATTTTACCGGCAGCTTCTTTACCTGTGAAACACCAAATTGCTTTTAATGCGATTCCGCAAATTGACAAATTTACGGAAAATGGCTTCACCTACGAAGAAATGAAAATGATCAATGAAACAAAAAAAATTATGGGTGACGATACTTTGGAGGTTACAACAACCTGCGTTCGTATCCCTGTTATTTATGGTCATTCGGAATCCGTATATGTAGAGCTTAAGCAGGACTTTGATATTGAAGAAGTTAAGCAGCTGCTTGCTGACGCTCCTGGAATTGTATTAGTTGATAATCCGGCAGAACAGCAATATCCGTTAGCTACAGATGCAGCAGGAAAGCTGGATACTTTTGTGGGGCGCGTTCGTCGCGACTTAAGCAATCCACGTGCACTTAATATGTGGATTGTTTCCGACAACCTGCTCAAAGGTGCTGCTTGGAATGCTGTGCAGATTGCTGAATATATTGCAATCGAACAAAACTAAATGTGAGATGGCTTCTTAAGGGAAGCCTATTTTCATATATAAATCTATAATTAAGTTTCCAACGGAAAAGGGGACCTCATGAAAATTCTCGTGCAGAAATTCGGAGGCACGTCCCTTTCCAGCGTCGAAGCCAGAGCACACGTCATTGAACATATCCAGGATGCATTGAAACAACAATTCAAACTAGTAGTCGTTGTATCGGCGATGGGGAGAAAAGGCGAGCCCTATGCAACAGATACTTTATTGGATTGGATCCATAATAACGGGAACCAGCTGCCTCCAAGAGAACAAGACATGCTGCTATGCTGTGGTGAACTTATTTCAGCTGCCACTTTATGCAGCTTGTTGCGAGCACACCATATAGCGGCTACAGTTCTTACGGGTGCACAGGCAGGAATTATCACTAACGACAACTTCGGCAATGCGCAAATTGTGTCTATACAGCCAAGGCGAATCCTGGATTTGCTGGATCAGGGAAACGTTGTCATAGTGGCTGGCTTTCAAGGTCAAACCTCCAATCAGGACTTTACGACTCTCGGACGAGGTGGTAGTGATACTTCGGCAACGGCACTCGGTGTAGCGCTTCATGCAGAGTTCATAGATATTTTTACCGATGTGGACGGGATTTTAACAGCAGATCCAAGGATCGTTAAAGAAGCGCGTCCCTTGTCTCAGGTATCCTATATGGAAATATGTAATATGGCCCATAACGGTGCTAAAGTTATTCACCCAAGGGCAGTAGAAGTCGCCATGAGTGGCAATGTACCTGTCCGTGTTCGATCTACATTTAGTAAATCACTCGGGACACTGGTGACTCACCCTTCGGCAATTGTACCTGATACGGATTGTATTGGGGATCGAGTAATAACTGGAATTGCCAATTTCGCTAACCTCACACAAGTGCAGGTTTTTGCTGCGGAAGGCATTTATGATTTACAGCTTACAGTCTTTAAAGCTATGGCCAAGCATCATATTAGTGTGGATTTCATCAATGTAAATCCATCTGGAGTTACTTACACCGTCTTTGACGATGAGGCGACAAGAACCGAAGCCATCTTGGGCGAGCTGGGTTATCAGCCTGTATTAATGTCCAATTGTGCCAAGGTTTCAATCATTGGTGGAGGTATGAACGGTGTCCCAGGCATCATGGCACATATCGTTGAAGCTTTGACAGAGGAAGATATCCAAATTTTACAGTCAGCGGATTCCAATACGACGATATGGGTGCTCGTACAAGGATCGGATATGGCGACGGCGATTCGTGCGCTGCACAAAAAATTTCAATTGCATCTATAATAAACCTAGGAGGAGTTTGCCGTGGATTTCGGAAGATTAATCGCAGCAATGGTTACACCCTTTGATTCCAACTTGCAAATCGATTGGACTCAAACTGGAATTTTAATTGATTATTTACTGGAAGAGCAAAGTAACGACAGTTTGGTTATTAGTGGGACAACAGGTGAATCACCTACGTTAACGGAAGAGGAAAAGCTGGAGCTCTTTGCATTCGCTATCAAACGTGCCAATGGGCGCTGCAAGATCATTGCAGGAACAGGCAGCAACGATACAGCTCATTCCATTCATTTATCCCGGGAAGCCGAGAAGCTTGGAGTTGACGCGCTGTTACTGGTGGCTCCTTATTATAACCGTCCATCTCAGGAAGGCTTATATCAGCATTTTAAAGCCATTGCCGAGTCGGTTTCGATACCATGTATTTTGTACAATGTAGAAAGCAGAACAGGTGTTAATATTGATGCCGATACTACAATTCGACTATCGCAAATACCGAATATTGTAGCTACCAAAGATTGTGCAGATCTGGATCAGATCACAAGAATTGTTAGTGGTGCAGCACCTGGATTTCTGGTATACAGTGGTGACGATACGATGGCATTACCCGTATTATCCGTTGGCGGACATGGCATTATTAGCGTAGCCAGTCATGTAGTTGGTAAAGAAATGAAAAGTATGATAAACTGTTACTTACAAGGCGATACTCGTGAAGCGGCAAAAGTTCATGCTAAGATACACCCCGTAATGAAGGGGTTATTTAATTGTCCTCACCGAGTTCCGAATCCTGCCCCCGTCAAATATGCTTTGAACAGCAAAGGTGTGGAGGTAGGCGGAGTACGTCTGCCATTATTGAACGCAACCGAAGAAGAAGGAAGATTCATTGACTCCTTGTTAAAATGAAATTCTTGAAATCGGTGCTTTCTTTAAGCATCGGTTTTATTTATTTAGGCAATAATTGAGGATGCAAACGCGGTAGCTTGTATTTGTACTTTTTGTTCATGTATAATGGTGGCAAGTGACTGGTGCGGTTTTGGTTTAGGTTAAAGGTTCATACAAATTCGTCGTCAATCTTAAAATAGGAGGTATTTTTAATTGTCTAAGAAAACTGTAGATAAACTCTCGATCTTTGCCCTGGGCGGCGTGGGTGAAATCGGAAAAAATATGTATGTGGTTCAGTATGCAAATGACATTGTTGTAATTGATTGCGGTTTGAAATTTCCTGAAGAGGACATGCTCGGCATCGATATTGTTATACCGGATATTAGTTATTTACTTGAGAATCGGGACAAGGTTAGAGGCATTATTATCACACACGGACATGAGGATCACATCGGTGGTCTGTCGTATGTGCTGAGACAGCTGAATGTTCCTATCTATGCAACCAAATTGACTTTGGGTCTTATCGAAACCAAGCTAAGGGAAGCCGGTTTACTGGGAGATACCAAACGAAACCTGATCAATTCAGAATCTGAATTGGTTCTTGGCTGCATGACTGCGTCGTTCTTCAAAACGAATCATAGTATTCCTGATTCTGTAGGTGTATGCATCGCCACACCTGAAGGCAATGTAGTTCACACAGGAGATTTCAAGTTTGACCAAACTCCGGTTAATGAACAATATGCGGATATTCATCGCATGGCTGAATTGGGAAGTAAGGGAGTTCTAGCACTGCTATCCGATAGTACGAATGCAGAGCGTCCTGGTTATACCGGATCAGAAAGAAGCGTAGGTACCGAGATTGAGGATGTTTTCCGTAAAGCCAAGCAAAGAGTAATCATTGCTACATTTGCTTCTAACATACATCGGATTCAACAGGTAATTGATGCAGCTGAAGCTACGAAGAGAAAAGTAACCGTTATCGGTCGCAGCATGGTGAACGTCGTTTCGATTGCTGGGGAGTTAGGTTATTTGAGAATTCCTGAAGGTATGCTCATTGAGCCTGAAGAAATTAATAAAATGGCTGCAGATCGTGTTGTCGTATTGTCGACAGGCTCGCAGGGAGAGCCGATGTCGGCACTAACCCGTATGGCACGGTCCACACATCGCAAGGTTGATATTCTGCCTGGAGATACTGTCATTATCGCAGCAACACCGATTCCTGGTAACGAGCGGTATGTCGGAAGAACGGTTGACGAATTGATGCGCATAGGCGCTCATGTTATCTATGGTCCTGGTTCGATTACAGGCGTTCACGTATCCGGACATGGTTCACAGGAAGAATTGAAGCTGATGCTTAATTTAATGAAACCGAAATACTTTATCCCTATCCATGGTGAGTACCGGATGCTTCGTCAGCATGCGATACTTGCAGAATCGGTTGGAATTCCTAAGGAAAACATTTTTGTTGTAGATAACGGAGATGTTGTGGAGGTTCTTGACGGTGCTGCTCGTAAAGGCTCGAAGGTAACAGCAGGGAACATTTTGATCGATGGACTGGGTGTTGGCGATGTAGGTAATATCGTACTCAGAGATCGCAAACTGTTGTCTCAGGATGGTATTTTGGTCGTAGTCGTTACATTAAGTAAGCAAGATGGCGCTATTTTGTCTGGACCTGATATTATATCCAGAGGATTTGTATACGTTAGAGAATCCGAAGGCTTGCTGGATGAAGCCAACCGTATTGTAGCTAGTACGCTGAAACGGTTAATGAGCGAAAATGTAAATGAATGGGCTTCGCTGAAGACTCATGTCAAAGATGCTTTAGGACGATTCTTGTATGAACAAACCAAAAGAAGACCTATGATCCTTCCAATTATTATGGAAGTTTGATCCAAGACCACCAGTCTATACTTGATACCTTTCACAATAAACCAATTATTGAAATCCATTGTATGCGCGAAATATCAAAACCACTTAAGACGCCGATTACGGCGACTTGGGTGGTTTTTTTGCATGTTTTCGGCAGCATTCATCCATACTACGAAAGATCAACAGAATTTGAAGGGGGTATCCCAGTTGGACAATTCCAAGCAGCAAGAGCAGGAGCCTGTAAATCCCGGCCCGAATGAAGAACTGAAAAAGCCGTCCGTTTTGGATACGATACAGCAGCTAGGCCAAACGGCGGTACCTGCAAGCGAATCCAATATATTTTGTATGACGATTATTGGACAGGTAGAAGGGCATCTGGTACTTCCGCCACAAAATAAGACTACCAAATATGAGCATTTAATACCGCAGCTAGTCGCCGTTGAGCAGAATCCCAAGATTGAAGGCATATTTATCGTGCTGAACACCGTAGGCGGAGATGTGGAAGCAGGACTTGCCATTGCAGAAATGATCGCGACATTATCCAAACCTACAGTTACGCTCGTATTGGGTGGAGGGCATTCCATAGGCGTTCCGATCGCAGTTTCGTCAGATTTTTCGATCATTGCGGAAACCGCTACGATGACGATCCATCCTATCCGATTGAATGGACTTGTCATCGGCGTCCCACAAACCTTTGAATATTTGGATAAAATGCAGGAACGGGTAATCCGGTTTATAACCAGCCATTCCGAAATTTCCGAACAAAAGCTGAAGGAATTGATGTTTAAAACCGGAGAATTAACCCGTGACATCGGAACGACCGTTATTGGCGCTGATGCCGTTAAATATGGACTTATCGACACCATAGGTGGTGTGGGTGATGGAATCAGAGAGCTGAATCGACGTATTGAGGCGAACAGAAAGCTGATGCCCGGAGGAGTGGTACAGTGACACTATATACGATCATGCCTATGGAGGTAGTGATGAGCGGCTTGGACTCTATGGATACTGCAAGTATGGACATTAAGGTTAACGGAGTTGAACTGGAGGTTCAGCAGTTGAATGCTACACAAGCAACCATTGTGAGATTAAGAAGTGGAAATCCGCAGGATTATCTGAATCCAAACTACAGTCCTGGCAAAATTGTCGAATTTCGACCTGTCTTTTAGTTCTGAAGTCCGATTTTTACAAGACGATTAAGCTTATCCCCAAAGTATGGTATACTTTATTCTTGGGGGTGAGCCGTCTTGGCCAGGCCAAAGAAGAAACGTAAGGCTTCTGTAAAATCGATAAAAACGAATTTAAAGTATGAGCTCTATGGAATTATAATATTAACGCTATCGGTAATCGCACTTTCCCGGGAAGGTCCGGTTGCTCGTGCTTTAAGCTATCTGTTTCGATTTTTAATCGGGACGTGGGATTTCATCATTCCGCTTGTTTTTATTTATGCAGGCTTGTATGTAATGGTGAAACGGCAATGGCCGAATTGGCGGACGTTCCGCAAGACGGGAATTTTGCTGATGATTATCGCCCTGCTCATTATGAGTCACATCAGCTTGTTTGAGCAGCTCTACCCGAAAGGTACATATACAGCCGGTATGATTTGGTCACAAACATGGGCCAGTATGGTGGATGGCTTCAGTGCGACTGACAAAGGACAGGCTATTCTTACTCATCAGGTTGGCGGCGGAATGCTCGGAGCTGCGTTATATGGAACCCTATATTTTCTATTCGTAAAAATAGGTGCCCAATTGATCCAGTACACGCTTTTCATTATCGGGTTTATTTTGCTTACCGGTCTTACTCTAGGCGATATGATGGGAAAAATAAAAGGAAAGAAAACGTTCGCAGACACAGCACTTGGCCAATACATACGTCGTTGGTGGGAAGAACGGAATCAGAAAGCAGCAGCAGCTGAGGTCGTTGCTGTCAAGAAGAAAGCCTATGTGGCTCCGCTCATGCCTGATGATAATGAATTTGATGAAGAAACGTTGAAGCCGGAGCGTAAAATAAAGAGGCCGAATAAAGCCTTTACTTCATTCATGGATCGGGTACATCCGAAGCCAAAGCCAACCACGGCTATGGGATTTGAGCCTGAAGGTTTCGATGACGAACTTCCGGTATCGGCTCAGCCTGAAGCGGTGAGTGAACCGAATATTGTGGAAGAGACGGTTTACAAAAGAGAAGTCGAGCAGGAGTCTCCAATACCGATTATTCGTGATTTTCAAGAGCAGGTACAGCAGGAAATATCGAACATGCCAATACCAACGGTAACCACGGCTCCTTCGCTAGACCCGTCTCCAACTCACGAAAACAATGAAGTAGCTGGGGAAGAATCAGGGGATATAGCTACTATGGATACCCCAGTCAAGCCTCAGAAGCCGTATGTGCTACCATCTCTGGATCTGTTGGCCAAGCCAAGCCTTCTCAAGGGTGCCGATTCACTGGATTATAAAGCGGTTGCCCGCAAGCTGGAGGCTACACTGGAAAGCTTTGGAGTGAAGGCGAAGGTACTGGAGGTTGTACGCGGACCTTCTGTAACTCGATATGAAATACAGCCGGATGTTGGTGTCAAGGTTAGCCGGATTGTAAGCCTTACGGACGATATTGCCTTAGCTCTGGCAGCTAAGGATATCCGGATGGAGGCACCTATTCCAGGTAAAGCTGCAATCGGGATTGAGGTGCCGAATGCTGAGGTGTCGATAGTTACGATGCGAGAGGTTATGGAAACCGCTGTTTTCCAGGATTCGAGTGCCAAGCTGTCGATCACATTAGGGCGCGATATTGCCGGACAGCCAATAGTCGGAAATCTGGCACGTATGCCGCATTTACTTGTAGCAGGAGCAACGGGATCAGGTAAATCAGTCTGTATTAACGGGATCATTACGAGCATTTTGTACAAGGCAAAACCTAACGAGGTACGCTTCTTGATGGTTGACCCGAAAATGGTGGAATTGAACGTTTATAATGGAATTCCCCATTTGCTTGCCCCTGTTGTTACTGACCCGAAGCGGGCCTCGCTTGCTTTGAAAAAGGTCGTTGTTGAAATGGAAAAACGATACGAGCTATTTTCCAAAAGCGGTACGCGTAATTTAGAAGGCTACAATGCGATGCTGCTGGAAACCAAATCTGGAGCCCCGCTCCCTTATATTGTCGTAATCGTAGATGAGCTTGCCGATTTAATGATGGTAGCTGCGAATGATGTGGAGGATGCGATCTGTCGATTAGCGCAAATGGCGCGTGCCGCGGGTATTCATCTAATTATTGCTACACAGAGGCCATCTGTTGATGTCATTACGGGTGTTATCAAAGCTAATATTCCATCTCGTATCGCATTTGGTGTATCGTCTAATGTGGATTCCCGTACGATATTGGATATGGCTGGTGCTGAGAAGCTGTTGGGTCGTGGGGATATGCTGTATCTGCCTATGGGAGCTTCAAAGCCTGTGCGTGTACAGGGTGCCTTTTTGTCCGACAATGAAGTGGAAGATGTTGTTAACTTCGTGAGGAATCAAGAGCAGGCCAATTATGTAGAGGATATGGTTCCGCAGGTTGAAGAGCAGGCTGAGGGAACCAATCAGGTTGAGGATGAATTATACGACCAGGCCGTGCAAATTATTTTGGAGGCCAAGCAGGCATCGGTATCTTTGCTTCAGCGCAGGATGCGCGTAGGCTACACACGGGCTGCCAGATTAATTGATTCGATGGAAGCCAAGGGTGTTGTAGGGCCCTATGAAGGCAGTAAACCGCGTGAGGTGCTGGTTTCCTTGGAACAGTATCAAGGCAGGATGAGTTCGTAAAATGAGCATGTCGGATGATGGATCCGGCATGTTTTTTTGTTCATTTTGCTTTTAAGCTTCCGTATGCATATAAGCGTGCCGCCTTTCTCATAATAACCATAAATGTTTACCATTATGAAGTGGGAGTGTGCACGCAATGCAAATGAACAAACGACTGGTGCTTATAACTGCAGCTTTATTACTCGTGCTGTTTACAGGCTATCAATTAAAACAGAAGCTTGAAACCATGCAAACCTTCAGCAAGAATGATATTGCATATGGAGCAGCAGGGAAAGATGTGTACGAGCTGCAGGGACGATTGAAATTCCTCGGCTTTTATAACAGTGCTGTAGATGGGGACTTTGGATACAATACACTGCGATCATTAAAATGGTTTCAATCCGAATTCGGTATGAAGGTTGACGGTATAGCTGGTTCTAAAACGAAGCTGAAACTATGGGAAGCGACCAAGGATTACAAGCCGACAGCCAATGAACTCCCATCCTCAAATACTGCAGATGGCGGAGGAAATGCCCAGCCTGCCCCGGATAAGAATGCCAACCTGGCGCCGAACAATCATATGGGCTTATCCACAGAGGATTTGAATTTGATGGCCAATGCGGTATATGGCGAGGCAAGAGGTGAGCCCTATATTGGTCAAGTTGCTGTAGCTGCTGTCATATTGAATCGAGTTAAATCGGCAAGCTTTCCTAACACCGTATCAGGTGTCATATTTCAGCCTGGTGCGTTTACAGCAGTAGCTGATGGACAAATATGGCTGACACCTAATGAAAATGCCAAGAAGGCCGTACAGGAAGCGTTAAATGGCATGGATCCATCGGGAGGCTGCATATACTATTTTAATCCGGAAACAGCAACCTCCAAATGGATATGGGGACGTCCGCAGGTCAAAACCATCGGCAAGCATATTTTTTGCAAATAAATGGATAAGCAGAAAAGGGGATGCAAACGAAGTTCGTTTGCTTCTTCTGTTTATGAAGGAATATAATGGTATGGAGTTCGATTACAGGCTGAAAGGAGCTGCTCCCTTTTGAAAAATGTTCAATTTCAACGTGGTACGGTTCATAATATCAGGGTGCACGTGCTGCCCACAGAGCAATTTAAAACATATGCCATATCGGTTTATGTCGGAAGTCGCTTACAGGAAGAAACGGTAACACCGACAGCATTAATTCCATTTGTATTGCGTCGCGGTACAAAGGTTTATCCAGAAACCAAGCAGTTCCGGGAACGTCTGGACGATTTATACGGTGCGGGCTTTGGGTTTGATATTTATAAGCGCGGCGATTATCAGATGGTACAGTTTCGGATGGATCTGATACAGGATGACTTCGTGAACAGCAACGAATCGCTTTTGGAGCAAGGCATGCGTTTTGTTGGAGAGGCGATTACCCAACCTGCTGCCCAAGATGGCGCATTTGCCTCCAAATACGTGGATTCCGAAAAAACAACACTGCAAAAACGTATCGAATCGATCATTAATGATAAGGTAAAATATGCAGCCGAGCGCTGTATAGAGGAAATGTGTAAGGGTGAGCCCTATCGTCTGCACCCACTTGGTACAATTGAAGCCTTAAAGAAGCTAACCAGCAAGGAGCTGTATACGTATTACAAGCAATGGCTGAAAGAATCGCCTATCGACATTTATGTAGTGGGTAAAACCACGCTTAAGGAAGTCATGGCTCTCGTAGAAAACAGTTTTGGTGGAGAAAGAGAGGTTGCTGGAGGTTATTCCACGCTTCAAGGTCAATCCAAAGAAGCTGAGGTTCGCGAGGTTATAGAAGAGCTTGACGTCAAGCAGGGCAAGCTGAATTTGGGTTTGCGAACTTATACCACCTATGCGGACACGGCTTATCCAACGATGCTAATGTATAATGGCATTTTAGGAGGCTATCCGCACTCCAAGCTGTTTATCAACGTGCGGGAAAAGGAAAGTCTCGCTTATTATGCCTCTTCAAGGCTGGATGGGCATAAGGGAATACTTACGATACAATCAGGGATTGAACTCGAAAACTACGAGAAGGCAGTGGCGATTATCCGCCAGCAGCTGGACGCGATGACTGCGGGTGATATCAATGACATCGAGCTTCAGCAGACCCAGGCTATGATTACGGGACATCTGCGTCAGCTTCAGGATTCCGCTTTCGAACTGATTTCTTTTGATTTTAACAATATATTGTCCGGTGTAGAGCGTACGGTACCTGACTTGATTAATGATGTTCTTGCTGTCGACAAAGCGCAAATTCAAGCAGCAGCAGGCAAGGTCAAGCTCGATACGATTTACTTCTTACGTGATCGAAAGGAGGGGGTGTAGAATATGAAGGCGATACCGTATCCTCATGTGAAGGAAACTATTTACACAGAGCAGCTTCCTAACGGATTGACCGTTTTTATACTTCCAAAAGAAGGGTTCTCCAAAACCTATGCAACCTTTTCTACCCACTACGGATCGATTGACAACCATTTTCGTGTGGAGGGTGCTTCCGAGATTAAAGTCCCTGATGGAATTGCCCACTTTTTGGAGCATAAAATGTTTGAGGAGCCGACCGGCGATATTTTTTCCGTATTTGCCTCCAATGGTGCTTCTGCCAATGCGTTTACGAGCTTTGACCGGACAGCCTACTTATTTTCGGCAACTGAGCATGTTCTTGAAAATTTGACTACCTTGTTAAATTTTGTGCAAAATCCATATTTTACGGATGAGAACGTAGACAAGGAAAAAGGCATTATCGGTCAGGAAATCAAAATGTACCAGGATAATCCGGATTGGCGCGTTTATTTTGGTTTGATAGAGACGATGTATCACCACCATCCGATACATATTGACATCGCTGGTACCGTAGAGTCTATTGCCAAGATTACCAAAGAGCTGCTGTATGATTGTTATCACACTTTTTATCATCCCAGCAATATGAGTTTGTTTGTGGTCGGAGGCGTCGATCCAGAGGAAACGATGGAGTTGATCAGGAGCAATCAGGCTGCCAAGGAGTATAAGCCCCAGGGTGAAATTCATCGTTTATTTGAGCAGGAGCCAACCACCGTAAGGAACAAGGAGAAAGTAACCGTACTGCCGGTTTCTCTTCCCAAATGCTTGTTCGGCTGCAAGGAACCGAAGCAGGATGCTAATGGCAAGGAACTGCTGAAGCGGGAACTGGTTATGAAGGTTTTACTGGATATTTTGCTCAGTCCAAGCTCGGCTATTTATCAAAAGCTATACGAGGAACAAATCATTTCCGACAGCTTCGGAAGTGAGTACAATATTGCAGAAAATTATGCCTTTTCAATCATCGGTGGCGATACGCCAGATCCTGACAAATTGGTTTCACGTGTTCGTGAGGAAATCGATAAAGTGAAGGAGAGCGGGATTGCGCAAACCGATTTTGAGAGAAGCCGTAAAAAGAAAATTGGAGGTTTTCTGCGGCAGTTGAATTCTCCAGAGTCCATTGCCAATGAATTCACCAAATATCGTTTTAAACAAATCGATTTATTTGACATACTGCCTGTGTATGAGCAATTGACTATTGAGGATGTAACGACAATGCTGAACGAGCATTTTGATTGGAACCAGTTGGCCGTATCCATTGTCAGAAGTGAAGCGTAATGAATGATCCGATCCGTCCCTTTAACGAGCAAACCGTACTTGTTACGGGTGGCAGCCGCGGTATTGGTGCTGCGATTGCCGAAAGATTCGCTTCCGTGGGAATGAATGTCGTGATCCATTATATGCAGTCCCATGAGGCGGCTAATGATACGGCACGCAGATGTATGAAAACAGGTGCAAAGGTACTTACGGCTACGGCTGATCTGCGCAGCAAGGAGCAGATTCTACGGCTGCAGGAGAAACTGGATCATCATGAGATGACACCTGATATTATCGTTAACAATGCGGGTGTTTCCCATTACGGGATGCTCTCGGATGTGAGCGAGGAGCTCTGGGATGATGTCATGAACATTAATCTGAAAGGATCATTTTTGATCAGTCAGCAGTTCATGAAACCGATGATTCGGCAAAAATATGGAAGAATTATTAATGTGTCTTCAATTTGGGGGATTTCCGGCTCTTCCTGCGAGGTTTTATATTCCACAACCAAAGGCGGTATCAATGCCTTTACGAAAGCTTTAGCCAAAGAATTAGCCCCTTCTGGAGTAACCGTGAATGCGGTGGCGCCAGGTGCGGTTGACACACTGATGATGGCCAACTTTGACTCCCAGGAAAAAGCGGCCATAGAGAATGAAATTCCTGCTGGAAGGTTTGCCCAGCCGAACGAAATTGCTTCCTTGGTTTATTTTTTGGCACTTCCGGAATCCGGCTATATTACCGGACAGATTATTAGTCCTAATGGCGGTTGGTTAACATAAGCATGGTATAGTAGACCTCGATTTGGCGAATAGTAAAAGTGGTAATACACTTTGACTCCAAGGAGGCTATGAGCAATGGCAACTGTACTAAAGGTATTCGACCGCTGGAAGCAATTTTTGAATGAACGCATCGATCAGGCAGAAAAAGCTGGCATGAAGGATGAAACGATCAACAAGCTGGCCTTTCAAATCGGGGAGTTTCTATCTGACAAGGTGGACCCGGAAAATAATGAAGAACGAGTGCTTAAAGAGCTCTGGGATGTTGCTGATGAGCAGGAAAAGAGAACAATCGCCAAGCTGATGGTAAAGCTGGTTACACCGGGAACCTAAATGCAATTGTTAGCAGCCTCCTTCCAAGGGGGCTTTTCGTTACTTTTGTGGTATACTTAACTTAATTTGATTGGAAAGGCGGCTAGAGGTAGTTGAGTAAGAAGAGATGGACAACTGGGCTCTTTACTTTATGTATACTATTTGTACTTGGAGGCTGTGGTAAGAACATTCCCGCAATTGACCCCGCTTTACTGGAATCCAAAGTTTCCGTTTTAATTATTTCCAAAGAACATGTATCGGATTCTACAAAATCAACTTTACAAAATACATTGATATCTTGGCGTGACAGTCATCATATTGCTTTTGATTGGATGGCGGATACAGCTGTGCTTAAGGAAGCGCAGATTACCGCTCTGAAAACGAGACCCTATACTTACATAATTGTCATAGGAAACGAGCTTGCTCGACAAGTACTGCCTATTGCTACAGCAATTCCCGACAAAAAATGGATTTTGCTCGATGATACGGTGTCGGGTGATAATCCGCCAGTCACGGATAAACATATCGTATGGAAACAGACGGGACAAGGTTTTATGGACAAGCAATGGGACGAGTGGGTTAAGCAGCAGCAAATATTGGGTAAATCCATTGAATGGGTGACAGTTGGCGCCAGGCCGATACCATCGTTGTGGGCACCTTCTGAGGAGGCCGAAACGATAGGAGTGTCCGATGCCGAAGGCTGGTTCCCGCAATTTCAGAATCAGGTCAGGAGGCATGGGCCCAACTGGATAGCTATTTATTCTCCTTTGGACGCCAGTTCCTTGCAACGGGTTAAAAACCTGAAGGTGCCAGTAATCGATATGACAGCAGTTTCCATAGAGCTGCAATGGGGCTTCCTTATGACCTCGATATTGCAAACCATAGAAACCCAGACATGGGCGAATGGAAATCAGGAATATACTTCCCAGGAAATACAAATCATTAAGCCTTAATCAAGAATAATAAAGATTTCTTTAAGAAGTAGGAAGGAATTTCTCGAAAATTGTAGAATATTTTTGTAACATGCTCCAAAAATTTGAGTTGATGTGTGATTATCATCGATATGAGGTGCCTATAATGGAAACAAAGCAGTGGTATATGGAATACAGAATACATAAAAATCGTCCTGGCTTATTGGGGGATGTAGCTTCCCTGATGGGGATGCTGGATATTAATATTGTTACGATTAACGGGGTAGAAGACCGGACCCGTGGTATGCTGCTGCAAACCAATGATAATGAAAAAATTGACTTGATGGGTAAAATGTTGCGAAAAGTGGATAATATAACTATAACGGCACTCAGAGAGCCCAAATTGGTTGATATATTAGCTGTTCGCCATGGCAGATACATTGAAAGAGATTCGGATGATCGTAAAACATTCCGCTTTACGCGCGATGAGTTGGGTCTTCTGGTCGATTTTCTCGGTGAAATTTTCAAGCGTGACGGCAATCAGGTCGTTGGACTCAGAGGCATGCCGCGCGTAGGAAAGACGGAATCGATCATAGCCGGGAGCGTTTGCTCAAATAAACGTTGGAATTTTGTATCCTCAACACTGTTGCGCCAAACGGTTCGCAGTCAATTATCTGAGGAGGAAATGAACCCGAACAATATTTTTATTATTGATGGTATTGTATCGACCATTCGTTCCAATGAAAAGCATCACTCCCTTTTACAGCAAATCATGAGTATGCCTTCGACGAAAGTCATCGAGCATCCGGATATTTTTGTGCGGGATTCGGAATATACGTATGAGCATTTCAATTACATTGTAGAGCTGCGCAATACACCTGATGAAGAAATCAATTACGATGCCATAACAAACGGTATCAATGATTATTAATAATCCATTACAAAGAACGTTCCGAAAGGGGTGAGAACATGTCTGATCTTGGGCAATTGTTGCGAAAAGCACGGTTGGAAAAAAAGATTTCATTAGAAGATTTGCAGGAAAGCACAAAAATTCGTAAGCGCTATTTGGAAGCGATTGAAGATGGAAACTACAAAATATTACCGGGTAATTTTTATGTCAGAGCATTTATCAAAAGTTATGCCGAAGCGGTGGGTCTGGAGCCTAATGAAATATTGAGCTTATATCAAAATGTGATTCCCGCGGCAGAGCCAGACCATATTGAACCTACTCGCTCCAAGAGAACGACACGAAATACTGAAAGAATGGGCAAATGGGTTTCCACTGTTATGATGATTGCCTTTTTTGTTCTCATCCTGGGGATCATCTATTATTATATAATAACGAATTATAATAGTAAGCCGCATGAAGCCAACCCTGTAAATGAACCGAATCGGGTCACGGATAAAGTGGATCCTAATGCCAACAGCGGCAGTGTGACTACACCCGTTTACGACAAAAAAGCACCAGCAGTGCCTGCTCCACCACCTGTTCCTGTAGTTAAAACAGAAGTGAAGCTTGTCAAAAGCCAAGGTGGCACCGATTACTATTTGGTTTCCAATGCAGATAAGCTTATGATCCAAATGAAGGTTGTAGGCGATGCTTGCTGGATGCAGATTGACTCATTAGGAGAACAACGAGATATGCTCGAGCAAGGCACCTTCACCAAGGGTAAAGAGCAAAGCTGGGAGCTTACCAACTCGGCATTTATGATTTTTGGCCGCTCCAATGCAGTTGAATTGAATGTGAATGGAACCCTTATTGTGCTAGGCGACACTCCAAATGCTAAACGGGTTCAAATCGATTTACAAAAAGTGTAAGTCAATTAATTATATAAAGGAAGTGCGACCATGGCTGACGAAAGTTTTTTTGATATTGCCTCGAAAATGGATATGCAGGAATTGAACAATGCGATTAATCAAGCGGAGAAAGAAATTATGACCCGATTTGATTTTAAAAATAGCAAAAGCAGTATCGCAGTTGAAAAAGATGAATTAGTTATCGTCTCCGATGATGAGTTCAAGCTGCAAAACGTAATGGACATTTTGCATTCCAAGATGGCTAAACGGGGAATTTCCTTGAAAAACCTCGAATACGATAAAATTCAACCGGCTTCATCCCAAACCGTTCGGCAAAAGGTGAAGCTCAAGTCAGGAATCGATCAGGATAATGCCAAAAAAATCAATATCATGATCCGGGATTCCAAGCTAAAGGTGAAAAGCCAAATTCAGGGCGATCAAATCAGAGTTTCTGGCAAAAGCAAAGACGATTTACAACAGGTTATCCAGCTTCTTCGCAAAGCAGATCTGCCTCTTGATCTGCAATTTTTAAATTTTCGTTAATATACATTTTTGACACTATTCATTCGGTTCGTTTATACTTGACCCATAGGCTTGATTCACTATTGGAGGATATGGATATGACAGAGAAAGTAAAAGTAGTTACGCTCGGCTGCGAGAAGAACCTCGTTGACTCCGAAATCATGTCAGGACTTGTTTTTGGACGTGGCTACGAATTAGTATCGGATAAGGAAGAAGCTACTGTAATTATAGTTAATACCTGCGGGTTCATTGATGCAGCAAAGGAAGAATCCGTTAATACGATATTGGATATGGCTGACTTGAAGCAGACTGCTAATTTGAAGGCACTGATTGTTTCCGGATGCTTGACTCAACGCTACAAGAAAGAGCTCATGGAAGAAATGCCTGAAATTGATGGTATCGTAGGCACAGGGGATTTTGACAAAATCAATGAAATTATTGAAGAAGCACTTGCTGGGAAAAAGCCGGTCTTGGTGGGGAACCCGGTTTTTAACTATGACAAGCCGCTTCCACGTCGTGTGACGACTCCGCGTTATACCGCTTATGTGAAAATTGCCGAGGGCTGTGACAATGCCTGTACGTTCTGCAGTATTCCGATCATGCGCGGTAAGTTCCGCAGCAGAAGCATGGAATCCATTATTGCGGAAATTGAGCAATTGGCTTCTCAGGGTGTTCGGGAAATCAGTCTGATTGCACAGGATTCCACAAATTATGGTACAGATTTGTATGACGGCTTTATGCTGCCTGCTTTGTTGAACAAGGTTACGGAAGTAGCTGGTATTGAATGGGTCAGACTGCACTATGCATATCCGGGATTTTTTACCGACGAATTGATCGACACGATTGCTTCAAACCCAAAGGTATGCAAATATGTCGATATGCCTCTGCAGCATAGTGAAGATATTATTTTGAAGCGGATGAGAAGACCAGGCAGACAGCAGGATGCCAAAGCATTGATTGACAAAATTCGTTCACGAATTCCTAATGTTTCACTTCGTACCTCGCTTATTGTAGGGTTCCCGGGTGAGACTGAGCAGGATTTTGAGAATTTGAAGAGATTTGTTACAGAAGTTGAATTTGACCGTTTGGGTGTGTTTGCCTACTCACAAGAGCAGGATACACCAGCTGCCCGTCTGCCGGATCAGGTTCAGGATGATGTAAAGGAATATCGGGCTAATACCATCATGGAAATTCAGCGTAGTATATCTAATATTCGTAACGGAAATCGGGTAGGCCAAACCGTGGATGTATTGATTGAAAAGTATGACGGCAGAAATGATGTCTATATTGGCCGTTCCCAATACGATGCTCCTGAGATTGATGGAGAAGTATTTGTAAAAGGGACACAGCTTAAGATTGGAGAGTTAGCCAAGGTTCACATTACCCACTCATTCGAGTTTGATTTGTCCGGGGAGGTTGTGGCATGAACCTGGCCAATCGGATCACTTTGGCGAGGATCTTTTTAGTACCTATCATTATGTTTTTTTTGCTTGTTAATTTAAAATTTCCTCAAATTGAAATGGATCAGTTCAGCATCACCTATAACCAAATTATTGCTGCGCTTATTTTTATCATTGCGGCTTGGACAGATGGTCTGGACGGATATATTGCCAGGAAGCGTAAGCTGGTAACGAATCTGGGGAAATTGCTTGACCCCTTGGCTGATAAGCTTCTTGTATCTGCTGTGCTCGTATCTTTGGTTGAGATGGATAAGGTCGGCGCATGGATCGTGATTGTGATTATTAGCCGGGAATTTGCTGTTACAGGATTACGACAGATCGCCCTGCTTGAGGGTCATGTCATTGCGGCTAGTAAATGGGGTAAATGGAAAACAGCAGCCCAAATTACTGCAATTATTGCCCTGCTGATCAATAATTTTCCATTTGCTTTTATTAATCTGCGCTTTGATTTATTTGCAAGTTGGGTTGCGGCTATCATAACCTTGTATTCCGGTTTGGATTATTTTATTAAAAATAAACATGTCATTAACTTTAACGAATAAACAGTAGGAGCTTCCTATTGTTTTTTTGTTCCATTCGGGAGGTAATTTGGATGAGAGCTGAGATTATAGCTGTTGGTACAGAGCTTTTACTAGGACAGATTGTGAACACCAATGCTCAGTATTTGGCCCAAGGGTTCGCAGATTTGGGTGTGAGTGTATACTACCAGACCGTTGTCGGTGATAATGAAAGCCGCTTGGCGGACGCCCTGCAAATTGCCAAAAGCCGTGCCGATTTAATCATTTGTACTGGCGGACTTGGGCCGACTCAGGATGACCTGACCAAGGATGCGCTTGCCGCTTTTCTGGGACAAAAGATAGTCACCCATCAGCCCTCAATGGATCATATCGAACAAGTGTTTGGGTCGAGGGGCATTCATATGGTCGAAAGCAATCGTAGGCAGGCGCTAATGCTGGAGCACAGTGATCCTTTAACGAATGATGCAGGAATGGCCGTAGGTATCGCTTTGACTCAGGATGGCACGCACTACATACTATTACCCGGTCCCCCTAAAGAAATGAAACCCATGTTCGATCATTATGCAGCGCCATGGATTGCGTCGAAGATGAGCGGGGTTCATCCTTTGTTCTCGAGGATGTTGAAATTTGCGGGAATTGGTGAATCTACGCTTGAACATGAACTTTTAGACCTTATTCATGCGCAAACAGATCCGACCATAGCCCCTTATGCCAAGGAGTCGGAGGTTACGATACGCATTACCACTCGCGCCTCTTCACAAGCGGAAGCGGATGTAAAGCTGGAGCCGCTGGAGCAGGAAATCAGAAGCAGGCTTGGAGACTACATATACGCCTCTGTAGACGTTCCTATTGAGCAAGAGATCATACATATCATGAAGGAGCGCAAATTGCTCCTGGCAGCTGCTGAGAGCTGTACAGGAGGGCTCCTCGGCCATATGCTGACCGCAGTCCCCGGAAGTTCTGCCGTATTCCGTGGAGGTATCGTTTGTTATTCAAATATGTTGAAGAATAAGCTGCTGGATGTGCCGATGAGCATTCTGGAAGGAGCAGGAGCTCCAGGTGCAGTCAGCGCGGAAACAGCCGGTATTCTGGCAGAACAGATGCGACTTAAGGCAGATACCGATTATGCAGTTGCTATCACTGGGGTGGCCGGACCGGATGAATCCGAAGGAAAGCCGGTAGGTCTTGTGTATCTGGCTATTGCCTGCAAAGAAGGGCTGCCGGTTGTGGAGCGGCTGCAGTTGTCCGGTAATCGGGACAATATCAAGCTTCGTGCTGCAAAGGCGGCATTATACCAATTGTGGAAGCGTTTGGTGGTTTGATAGAGCTGGGATTGATATAATTAGAACTTGAAAGCGCTCAGCCAATGTAATATAATAGAGGAAGCGGAAGAACCGTAACAATGGATCACATTTTGTTACGGTTTTTCTTTGGACCATAAACAGAATGTATGTTCGTAAAAATGCTTGGCAACACCAACAAAATAGGTTATTATTATACTTATCCAATACGGAAAAGGAAGTGAGTGTTTTGTCAGATCGGCGCGCAGCACTAGACAATGCCCTTCGTCAAATTGAAAAGCAATTTGGTAAAGGATCGGTTATGAAACTGGGTGAATCCGCCCATATGAAGATTGATGTTATTCCCAGCGGATCTTTGGCCCTTGATATTGCCCTCGGCATAGGAGGATTCCCACGTGGTAGAATTATAGAGGTTTTTGGCCCTGAATCATCGGGTAAAACAACAGTTGCGCTTCATGCTATTGCTGAGGTACAGCGAGTAGGCGGAACAGCGGCTTTTATCGATGCTGAGCATGCACTAGATCCTTCCTATGCAAGTAAGCTTGGAATTAATATAGACGAACTGCTGCTCTCCCAACCGGACACGGGTGAGCAGGCGTTGGAAATTGCCGAAGCATTGGTACGCAGTGGAGCTGTAGATATTATCGTTATTGACTCGGTTGCGGCGCTGGTTCCTAAAGCGGAAATTGAAGGTGACATGGGAGATTCCCACGTGGGTCTGCAAGCACGTTTGATGTCACAGGCATTGCGTAAGTTATCCGGTGCTATCAACAAATCGAACACGATTGCAATTTTCATCAATCAGCTTCGTGAGAAGATCGGTGTTATGTTCGGTAATCCGGAGACAACCCCGGGCGGAAGAGCATTGAAGTTCTATTCCTCCGTACGTTTGGATGTACGTCGTGTAGAGAGCATCAAGCAAGGCAATGATATGGTTGGTAACCGTACAAGAATTAAAGTAGTTAAGAATAAAGTAGCGCCTCCGTTCAAGCAGGCAGATATTGATATTATGTATGGCGAAGGTATTTCCAAAGAAGGAAGCATTATCGATATCGGTGCTGAAATGGATATTATTCAAAAAAGTGGCGCCTGGTATTCCTTCAACGGTGACCGATTGGGTCAAGGCCGTGAGAACTCCAAGCAATTCTTAAAGGATAATCCGCAAGTTGCTGATATTCTTGAAAATAAAATTCGCGAAAATGCCAACTTGTCAGCGACCGTCGATGCCGACTTGCTGAATAACGAGGAAGATGATGAAGATTTGGAAGAAGTTGAATAAAGCAGATGAAGGGCACCTTACTCAGGTGCCCTTCCGTTGCATTCGGAGTGATAGATCATGGATGAAGAAGTAAATGAATTGAATGAGCTGCCTTTAAAAGAAGGCGTAATAACCAAAATAGAGCGACAAAAAAGAGCCAAGGATCGTTACAATTTATATATCGAAGAGCAGTATGTATTTTCTATACATGAGGATGTGCTGATCAAATACAGTTTGGCCAAGGGTACTGCAATTGATGAAAAAGAGCTGAAAGCGATTGTAGATGCTCAAGACAAACAGCAGGCTTATTTGGATGCCATTCGTTTATTATCGTTCAGGCTGCGTTCCGAGCATGAACTAAAGGCACGTTTGCGTCAAAAGAACTATGAGCTTCCCACAATTGAAGACACGCTGGACCGTCTTAGACGGGAGCAGTATATAGATGATTCCTTGTTTGCTGAGCAGTTGACACAGCAGCGCATTCATTCAGCGAAGAAGGGACGTAATTGGATTAAGCAGGAGCTTCAGCAGAAGGGGCTCAAATCTGAACATATTACAAGTGCGATTGGTCAAATTGATGAACAAATGGAGTATAGTAATGCTTATAATCTGATATATAAAAAATATGGTTCCAGTTTAAAGCCGGACTCAGATGTGCAAAATATTAAAAGAAAAGCCTATGCCTTATTGCAAAGAAGAGGCTACAATTCAAGCGTGACCAATCGTGCTGTACGCGAATTAACGGATGCCGTCAGTCGTGGAATGGACAATGAGGACTGGAAGATTGAATTTGAAGAATGAAATTCATTTGTGATACGAATAGTTAATAATGTAAACTAATCAGGCAGGAAACCTGGTTTGAGTACGGATTAGCTTTAAAATTTGGCAGGAAATTAATAATTTCTACAAAGTAAAGCATTTCTCATGTCATACACCTTGACAAGCTTCTTCGACAAAAGATAAAATGAGCATGTATAATTTTGTACAATCAACCTCTCTGTTATGCCTAAACAGGAAGGTTGGCAAAGTAAAATCGCCAATTTTTACTTTTCTTACTGCTTGTTAAACGGATTAAAAACCATACGACCCCCAAGCTTACCCCTTGGAGAAACAACGAGGAGGTGAACTGGATGAACATACATCCAGCCATCTGGATCTTAATCATTCTCGTTGTTGGTGCTATTTGCTTAGGGATTGGTTATTTTATCCGCAAGTCCATTGCAGAAGCGAAAATTTCAAGTGCTGAGCAAGCCGCTGAGCTAATCAAGGATGGCGCTAAAAAAGAGGCGGAGGCACTAAGGAAAGAAGCGGTTGTGGAGGCCAAGGATGAGATTCACAAGCTCCGAACCGAAGCTGAAAAAGACATTCGTGATCGTCGAAATGAATCACAACGACAAGAGAGACGATTGTTGCAAAAAGAGGAATCGCTGGATAAAAAATTAGAATCTCTTGAGAAAAAAGAAGAGCAAGTCGCCAACAAAGAGAAGCGGATTGAAGAAACCCAATCACACATTGACGAGATTTATAAGAACCAGGTTACCGAGTTGGAACGTATTTCCGCATTGACCACGGAAGATGCCAAACAAATTATTTTGACCAATGTGGAACAGGAAGTACGACATGAAACAGCTCAATTGATTAAAGAGATCGAACAGCAAGCCAAAGAAGAAGGCGACAAGAAAGCCCGTGAAATCATCACGTTAGCCATCCAGAGATGTGCTGCTGATCACGTAGCGGAAACAACGGTATCGGTGGTAACGTTGCCGAATGAGGAAATGAAAGGACGAATTATCGGACGTGAGGGTAGAAATATCCGCGCGCTTGAAACACTTACAGGGATTGATCTTATTATCGATGATACCCCTGAAGCTGTTATTTTGTCCGGTTTTGATCCGATTCGTCGTGAAATTGCCCGCACTGCCCTTGAAAAACTGGTTGCAGATGGACGTATCCATCCTGCCCGTATTGAAGAAATGGTTGAGAAGTCCCGCAAGGAAGTGGACGAACGGATTCGTGAATACGGAGAACAGGCAACCTTTGAAACCGGCGTTCATGGATTGCATCCAGACCTGATCAAGATATTGGGTAGATTGAGATTTAGAACCAGCTATGGACAAAATGTATTGAAGCATTCCATGGAAGTTGCCTATTTAACTGGATTGATGGCTGGAGAACTCGGGGTAGACGTGACATTGGCGAAACGTGCCGGTCTCCTGCATGATATCGGTAAAGCCTTGGATCATGAAGTTGAAGGATCTCACGTTGAAATTGGCGTAGAGATCGGTAAGAAATATAAAGAGCATCCAGTCGTAATCAACAGTATTGCTTCCCATCATGGTGACTGTGAAGCCACTTCGGTCATAGCGATGCTGGTAGGTGCAGCAGACGCTTTATCCGCTGCTCGTCCGGGAGCGCGCCGTGAAACATTGGAAACGTACATTAGACGTCTTGAAAAGCTGGAAGAAATTTCAGAGTCCTTCGAAGGTGTTGAAAAGTCGTACGCAATCCAGGCAGGGCGTGAGGTACGTGTCATGGTTCAGCCTGAAAAGGTGGATGATACGGAAGCTTTCCGTTTGGCTCGTGATATTACGAAGAAAATTGAGAGTGAACTGGATTATCCGGGACACATCAAGGTTACAGTTATTCGCGAAACGCGTGCCGTTGAATATGCTAAATAAAGAATTTCATACTTGATCAGAGAAAAGTGGCTGAATAAGCCACTTTTCTTTTGACTTGCAGAGCATTTACAAGTGCTGGCGAAGAAGAGGAGCTTGTATCACATGAGAATATTATTTATCGGGGATATTGTTGGATCTGTTGGGCGTAAGGCTTTAAAGGCTTGCTTGCCAGGACTCAAAACGAAGCTGAATCCAACCTTTATTATTGCCAATGGTGAAAATGCCGCTGCGGGCAGAGGCATCACTTTACCGATTACGAAGGAGTTATTCGAAATGGGAGTCCATGGTATTACGATGGGCAACCACACCTGGGATCAAAAAGAAATTTTTGATTTTATCGATAATGAGGAACGTATGGTCAGACCGGCGAATTTTCCCAAGGGAACACCGGGCAGAGGTTATACAACAATTAAAGTGAAAGGTCATGAACTGGTCATCGTTAATTTGCAGGGCCGTACGTTTCTGCCGCCTTTGGACTGTCCTTTTGAAAAAGCAGATGAAATCATAGATGCCGTGAAGAAACGGAATAAACATATTCTCGTCGATTTCCATGCTGAAGCGACTTCGGAGAAGCTGGCGATGGGCTGGCATTTGGATGGTAAGGTCTCGGCGGTTGTAGGGACACATACCCACGTACAAACCCATGACGAGCGACTGCTCCCTTTGGGAACAGCCTATGTGACGGATGTTGGCATGACGGGCCCGCGTGATGGGATACTGGGAATGGAAAAGGTAGCGGTTATGCAAAAGTTCAAAACACAGTTGCCTGTAAGATTTGTCGTGGATGAAGGTAAATGGCATTTTCATGCGGTTTGTATCGATCTGGATCCGACGACGGGACTGGCCAAGAAAATTCAGCTGATCCGCAAGGACGAGGATCAAATTCTATTCGAATAATCAATGGGATAATGCTTGAAATGGACGCTGCATGGCGTGAAGCGGAGATCATCTTTGGGAAGATGGAATTAACGTGAAATGGGCCGAATAGGATAAATGGAAGCCATTCATCATTCTCGAGGAGGTACTTTTCATGGATGTATTAAAAGTTTCAGCAAAATCCAATCCAAATTCCGTAGCAGGCGCATTAGCGGGGGTGCTGCGTGAGCGCGGCGCGGCCGAACTGCAAGCCATAGGTGCCGGTGCTTTAAATCAAGCAGTCAAGGCCGTGGCGATTGCTCGAGGGTTCGTCGCTCCCAGCGGAGTTGACCTGATTTGCATTCCGGCCTTTACCGATATTGTAATTGATGGAGAGGACCGTACGGCCATCAAATTGATTGTCGAGCCCAGATAGCTAACTTATTCATGATAAAACGCGGAAGACGCCTGTTTACGCCTGTAAACAGGTTTTTTTATGCCCAAAATTGATGAATTCGGGGGAAAAGCAAATGAAGATTATAGATGGACACTGTGATGTGCTGTGGAAGATGTATGATAATCCGCGGATCGACTTTTATGATTCAGATACAACCGAACTAGATGTGACCTACGCTAAAATGGTGGAATCCAATATCAAAATTCAATTTTTTGCGATTTATTTGGCCGAATCGATCCGGCAGCCCGTCTTTGAGCATTATCTCAAATACATAAATATTTTTTATCAGAAGGTGTTAAAGTCAGGCTTGTTGACGGTTATTAAAAATCAAGCTGATTTGGTTCGGGTCATGAGTGGAGATGAGAGAGGGGCCATTTTGACCCTGGAGGGCGCGGATGCCATTCAGGATAACCCTTTATACACTCAAACCTTGTACCATCTCGGAGTTCGGATGATCGGAATTACGTGGAACTATGCGAATTGGGCAGCAGATGGAATTTTGGAGCCGAGAAAAGGCGGATTTTCAAAAAAAGGAAAAATATTTATTAAAGAATGCAATAATTTGGGCATCCTATTAGATGTATCCCATTTGTCGGTACGCTCGTTCTGGGATCTGGCCGAAGCTTCGACTAAACCTTTCGTAGCTTCTCACTCCAATGCCAAAGCGGTCTGTGATCACCCAAGAAATCTGGATGACGATCAACTGCTGGCTATAATCAGCCAGTCAGGGCGGATTGGTATGACCTTTGTTCCCTGGTTTGTAGGAGACAAACAAAATGCCACTATTGGAGGGCTGATGAGGCATATCGAGCATATCTGTGCGCTGGGTGGAGAAGCACATATTACTATAGGCTCCGATTTTGATGGCATTGACCAATGGATACCTGGACTTGAGCATGCAGGGCAATTCGATCAGCTGACGCAGCATTTGAGTAAATACTATAAAGACGATACGATTGAAGGTTTTCTTCACGGAAACTGGCATCGATATCTGCAGCAAAACCTTCCGACTTATTAACCGTTTACATCTTTATTAGATATAGTTGGTTGGTAAATTAATCTCAATTTGGTATGATTCTCATCTAAAATAGCTATCTTTATATTTGATTATAATACTTGCTTTTTAACTCTTATCAGCATAGAATTTGAGTGATGACTGAAAGAATTTTTTTATCTGTTTGTGAATTTTGTTTTAAGCAAATGAGCTTTTAGGAACAATGTTTAGTGACATTTAAAGGAGTGGGCAGCGGTGATTAGCCAATTATCTTGGAAAATCGGAGGACAACAAGGAGAAGGTGTGGAAAGTACCGACAAAATATTCTCGACGGCATTGAATCGTCTTGGATATTATTTGTATGGGTACCGTCATTTCTCCTCACGAATCAAGGGGGGGCATACCAATAACAAGATCAGAATTAGCACAAAGCCTATCCGCGCTATATCTGACGATTTGGACATCCTTGTTGCATTTGACCAAGAAACAATCGATCTGAATGCTTTTGAGCTTCGTGATAATGGAGTTATTGTTGCGGATGCAAAATTTAATCCTGTTGTGCCTGAAGGCGTAAAAGCACGTTTGTTCCCTGTGCCGATTACAGCTATTGCAGAAGACTTAGGAACATCTCTATTCAAAAACATGGCTGCTTCCGGAGCATCTTGGGCGCTGCTTGGTTTGCCTTTGGAAGTATTTAATAAAGCGGTTGAAGAAGAATTTGGGCGTAAAGGTGCTGCTGTCGTAGAGAAAAATATCGAAGCAGTTCGTAAAGCGGCTGAATTTATTTTGGAACAAAATGGCGGACCGATGCTTGAATTCCAATTGGAGCCGGCAGACGGCAAGCAAAAGCTGTTCATGATCGGTAATGATGCTATTGGTTTGGGTGCGCTTACGGGCGGCTGTAGATTCATGCCGGCTTACCCGATTACGCCGGCATCGGAAATTATGGAGTACTTAATTAAAACGCTTCCTAAATTCGGCGGTACCGTCATTCAGACGGAAGACGAGATCGCAGCTGTAACTATGGCAATCGGCGGCAATTATGCTGGCGTGCGTACAATGACGGCTTCAGCGGGTCCTGGTTTGTCCTTGATGATGGAAGCAATCGGCCTTGCCGGTATGACGGAAACTCCGGTTGTTATTGTAGATACACAGCGCGGCGGTCCAAGTACAGGTCTCCCTACCAAGCAGGAGCAATCCGATTTATATGCAATGATTTATGGAACACATGGTGAAATTCCGAAGATTGTGCTTTCGCCGTCATCGATAGAAGAGTGCTTCTATGACACGATTGAAGCGTTCAATTTGGCTGAAATTTACCAATGCCCTGTTATTTTGCTGACGGATCTTCAGTTATCGTTAGGTAAACAATCCTGTGAGCTGTTGGATTTCAATCGGGTCAAGATTGAACGCGGAAGATTAATGACAGGTGAGCTGTCTCCAACGGAAGATAACAAGCTGTTCAAACGTTACGAGTTTGCTGAAGACGGTATTTCGCCTCGTGTTGTGCCAGGACAGAAATACGGAATTCACCATGTTACCGGCGTAGAGCATGACCAGGAAGGACGTCCGTCCGAGAGCACTGAGAATCGTAAAAGCATGATGGACAAACGGATGGACAAACTCAAGCATGTGAAGGTTACCAACCCGATCCTTGTAGATGCGCCACACGAAGAACCAGATGTGCTCATTATCGGTATGGGCTCGACCGGAGGTACCATTGATGAGGCTAGAGGACGCCTGACTGAGAAGGGCATCGCTACAAATCATGTAACGGTTCGTTTGATGCACCCGTTCCCTGCTGAAGAGCTAAGACCTTATATGGAAAAGGCCAAAACCGTCGTTGTTCTTGAAAATAACGCTACCGGACAATTGGCTTCGTTGATCAAGCTAAACGTAGGCTATGCCGATAAAATCAAAAACTTGCTAAAATACAACGGTAATCCATTTTTACCGGCAGAAATCACAACATTTTGTCAGGAGTTGAACCTAGTATGGCAACGCTAAAAGACTTTCGTAACAATATCAAACCAAACTGGTGTCCAGGCTGTGGAGATTTCTCCATTCAAGCCGCAATTCAGAGAGCTGCTGCGAATGTAGGGTTGGAGCCGGAAGATCTGGCTGTCGTTTCGGGTATCGGCTGCTCCGGACGTATTTCCGGTTATATTAATGCATACGGCTTCCATGGTGTTCACGGACGTTCGCTTCCTATCGCACAAGGTGTTAAGATGGCTAACCGTGAGTTGACCGTATTGGCAGCAGGCGGCGATGGTGACGGCTTTGCAATCGGTATGGGACATACTGTTCATGCGATTCGTCGTAACATCGACATCACTTATATCGTAATGGATAACCAAATCTATGGATTGACCAAAGGTCAAACCTCGCCGCGAAGCGCTGAAGGCTTCAAAACGAAAAGTACACCGGCAGGCTCCATTGAATCCGCTCTTTCACCATTGGAAGTGGCACTAGCCGCAGGTGCAACCTTTATCGCTCAATCCTTCTCAAGCAACCTGAAGCAGCTGACTTCTTTGATCGAGCAAGGCATGCAGCACAAAGGCTTTTCCTTTATCAACGTATTCAGTCCCTGTGTTACCTTCAACAAGGTGAATACGTATGACTGGTTTAAAGAAAATATCGTGAACCTGGAGGAAACTCCGGACTACGATCCAACCAATCGTGTGATGGCCATGACCAAAATTATGGAGACTGGCAGTATGCTGACTGGCTTGATTTATCAAAACACAGCCAAAACCAGCTATGAAAGTCATGTTCCAGGCTTTAAAGAGCAAGGATTGGCCAATCAAAATATTCAAATCACTGAAGACGAGTTTAATAAATTGGTGGCAGAATTCAAATAATTCGATAAAGACTTTACAAGCATATGGCGATGCCGTATGCTTTTTTTGTTAATACTATGAATTGAGGTGGCTTTCACATGAATCAAGTACCCATTGGCGTATCAGCCAGACATATTCATTTATCTGAACAACACATCGAACAATTGTTCGGAGAAGGATATCAATTACAGGTATTAAAAGACTTGTCACAGCCGGGGCAGTTCGCAGCTGCGGAGACGGTTGCCGTCGTAGGACCTAAGGGACGTTTTGACAAAGTAAGAATACTGGGACCTGCTCGCAGCCAAACCCAGCTGGAAATATCGCGTACCGATGCCTTTAGTGTAGGTTTAAACCCACCGGTTCGAGAATCGGGTCACATTAATGGAACACCAGGAATCACATTGATAGGTCCTGCTGGTGAAGTAACGATTGCTGAGGGAGTTATTGTGGCAGCCAGGCATATCCATTTTCATACCGATGATGCAGCCAAATGGGGAATTATGGACAAACAACTGCTGAGCGTCAAGATCGATGGCGAGCGCGCACTCATTCTGGAAGGCGTGATAGCCCGTGTATCTGACCAATACGCATTGGATATGCATATTGATACGGATGAGGCGAATGCTGCAGGAGCCAAGAATGGGGATATGGCCTGGATCTTATCATGAAAATAAATTGAATTTGGGTTAACACTCATGATATAATATGTTGTCAAGGGTTCAAAATCTCTTTATTGTCAGGATAGAAGGAAGGTGCTCCATTGCCTAAAGATACGAAATACTATGAAAAGTTTTTTCAGCCGCCCTCCCTTACAGACGCGAAGAAACGGGGCAAGGAAGATATCAAGGTTCATTATGACTTTGTTATTCCCGATGAAATGCAGCAGTTCGGGAAGGACAAGTATTATTTAATTCAAACCTACGGCTGTCAAATGAATGAGCATGATACGGAAACGATCATGGGGCTGCTGGAGCAAATGGGCTATACAGCTACAGAAGATCGCCGTCAGGCTGATGTCATTCTGCTGAATACATGCGCAGTTCGCGAGAATGCCGAAGATAAGGTATTTGGCGAGCTGGGGCATCTGAAGCATTTGAAGGCTGAGAAGCCGTCACTTGTACTGGGTGTATCCGGCTGTATGTCACAGGAGGAAGCGGTTGTCAACCGAATTTTGCAGAAGCATCCTTTTGTTGATTTAATTTTTGGAACGCACAATATTCACCGGCTGCCGGTTCTGCTGAAGGAGGCATTTTTCAGCAAAGAGATGGTCATCGAGGTATGGTCGAAGGAAGGGGACATTGTTGAGAACCTTCCCAAGAAGCGTGAAGGGATCAAGGCTTCCGTTAACATCATGTATGGCTGTGACAAGTTCTGTACGTACTGTATCGTCCCTTACACACGCGGTAAGGAGCGCAGTCGCCTTCCCCAGGATGTCATTGCAGAGGTGAGAGATTTGGCGCGGCAGGGCTTCCAGGAAATTATGCTGCTCGGTCAAAACGTGAACGCCTACGGCAAGGACTTTGAGGATAGTGATTATCGGTTTGCGGATTTGATGGACGATATTTCCAAGATCGACATTCCGCGTGTACGATTTACGACCTCGCATCCGCGTGATTTTGACGATCATTTGATAGAAGTGCTTGCGAAAAAAGGTAATTTGGTAGAGCAAATTCATCTGCCTGTGCAGTCGGGAAGCAATGAAATCCTGAAACGTATGAGCCGCAAATATACACGCGAGCATTATCTGAATCTGGTTGCCAAAATCAAACAGGCTATTCCTGGTGTAGGACTTACTTCTGATTTTATCGTGGGATTCCCGGGCGAGACGGAGGAGCAGTTTGAAGAGACGCTTTCTCTGGTGCGTGAGGTTCAATTTGACGGTGCCTATACCTTTATATATTCCCCTCGTGAGGGTACACCTGCTGCCAGTATGGTTGATGATGTACCGATGGAGGTCAAGAAAAACCGTTTGTACCGTTTGAATGATCAATTGGCTCAATATAGTAAAGAGGACAACGAAGGCTCGGTAGGCGAAGTTCTGGATGTATTGGTTGAGGGTGAAAGCAAGAATAACCCTGACGTATTGGCAGGACGTACTCGTAAAAATAAACTGGTGCATCTGGTTGGTCCCAAGGAATTAATTGGTAAAATTGTGCCTGTGAAAATTACAGGCTCACAAACATGGTACATGAAGGGTGAATGGCTTCCAGCTACTGCTGTTGCTCAGTAATATATCCATAGATAATCAATCAACTTTTCCATAAAAAAAGTAAGGAGCGTGACCGGCAATGTCTGGACATGACAACCACGACCACAATCACGACCATGATCAGGAGCATCTTCATTGTGATGAAATGGCACATTATACAAATACGGAGTTAATCGTACGCGAGGATATTTTGGCCAAGGCCAAAGAATTGGCTGAGCTGATTTCGACTTCCAATGAAGTACAGTTTTTCCAAAAGGCCGAGGTGCAAATTTCTTCAAACGATACGATTCAAGTATTGATCAGTGCTATCAAGAAAAAGCAAAAAGAAATCGTTGCCTTCGAATCCTTCAATAATGCCAAGATGGTGGAAAAGATAGAGAAAGAGATCGTCGAGCTGCAGGATCAACTGGATTCGATTCCAATAGTGAATGAGTTCCGTCAATCTCAAGAGGATATTAACTATCTGTTGCAGCTGGTCATGTCTATCATTCGTGATACGGTATCTGACAAGGTTGCTGTAGAAACAGGTTCGAAATAAACTATGTTAATTATTAATAGGATTAAATAAATAGACCACTTTGCTGACCTCGGTTGGCAGGGTGGTTATTTCTATTCACGTATGAAAATATAAATTTAACTAATACTACGCAGATTATGAGTTGTAGGAATGATGGAAGCTCGGATGGCTTATTGGCGAATTGTAACCTCTGTGCCTACGGATACCATAGAGGCGAGTGTGAGTACATCCTGATTATACATGCGTACACATCCATGTGAAACTAACTGGCCTATCGAGGCAGGGTTGTCGGTACCGTGGATGCCATAATGCGGACGAGATAGGCCCATCCAAAAAGCCCCGAAGGGTCCACCCGGATTAGGTACCTTGTTAATGATCGTGTACACGCCTACCGGTGTCTGGGTTAATACTTTACCAATGCCAATAGGAAAACCGCGTGTTACCTTATTGTCATCAAGCAGATAGAGCATCCGATCCGATAAGTCGATGATGATTCGAATCATATGTGTTCACTCCTTACCTAATAGATAGTTGCCTTATAAATACCTTATATAAATGTCATAAGCAGTTTGATTTATTTTCTGTTTACGCATTTTGATTTGCAAAATTCCGTTTTTGTACGAAGCTTTGCTTAAACGCGGGACGACAAGGCACGGCAGTTTAATATTTTGCTTTTTCACCAGAGGACTATCCTCGATGCTGACACGGTCAGCTCTTGCTCTGACGATGGGGTTCGCTGGCTGCGGCAGCTTGAACTTGACGATGACATAATGATGCGTTTCGAATACTTCGGCTTTGCTTTTATGCCTACTCAGCATGCCGTTCACAGGCATGGTTTTCTTCAACATTTGCTGGACGTAGTCGTCCACCCATGAAGTATCAGTCAATGGAGACGTATCAGATGCGTCTGGTAGCTCTGGCAGCTTAGTTCCGAGTAAGGCTTCTACTTGTTTCCAACGGGATTGTGGACTGGAACTGCCACTATGAGACATTTCGTCACACTCCTTTTCTGCCTTGATTGCTAGTAGGATATGAAGCAGGCTGGGCAGTTGACACAAGGAAATCAGCAATAACCAAATAAGAAAAGCTAAAGTGCCATCTGGGCAGCTGTCTGCATACACTACTGTAAGCATGATGAGTAAAGGAGCTTGCCGATGCCAGCGATTGTTGGAAACTTTAAAGTAGTTAACGTCGGACCTAGTTCGATCGTTCAGATTGGGGATGCCGTACAGCTTGCGCCGAGCAGTGTCTCCAAAACCTTTGCGGGCTCGGGGTCCTTTAATACAGGGGATTTTGCCAATACCCATAATGCGGTAAGCAGTACCAATACGAACGATCAAGATGTGAATGATTCCACAACTGCAGAAGCGGGCAATCAGGGGGTTGTATAATATGAATCTCGTTGTTAATCAGCATATTGTTATACATCAGCTCCGTGTAGATGCTGTGACCAATTCTTCTGTCCTGCAGATCGGCAGTGCCGGGTTGATCAAGTCCTTATCAAATATATATAATACAGGCGGCTTTACGGGGCCAGCAGAGCAATTGGCCACTGCGGGCAATGAAATATCATTGGTGCCGTTGCCCAGTCCAACCTGAATGCGGGTGAAGCCGCTGATGATCACATATATATAGGTGCCAGCTATTCATGGGTTGCTGCTGCGGTTTAATGGGCTAACACCCAGACGCAGGTTTTGGCATAGGATAGGTAAGGAGGTGTTTAGGATGTTAGTGGGTCCGCAATGGCAATTTCAGCAATTCCAGCAGTGGGTAACATATGCCAAACAGCTGCAAGCGCAGATGCAGGTGCAGATGGGTAAGATAGAACGGCTCGAAAAGGCTGTAGATGTTTTGCAAACCGAGTTAAAAGCCTGCAAGGAGCAGAAACGTATTCATATCGATAAAATCGAATATAAATTTGATCAGCTCAAAGTGGAGAAGCTTGATGGAACGATGAATATTGGAATGTCTCCCGGAGCGCTTGAAAACCTTGCTGTGAATGGAGACAATGACGATAAAAGCGCCATAACATCGGATACAGGAAATGCTAATGGATTCCAAACGACAAATAGTGATCAGCCCTTTATGCCTCCGCTTGGTATTCGTGAGGATATTAGCAAGGAGATGCAGCACTTCATGGAAGAGCAGGTGCCCAAGCAGATTGATCTGCTACAGCAGCAAAGCGGCAAGCAGTTGGACGAATGGCATAGAAGGATGGTTCAACAGGATTTAAGCAAGCAGCTTGACGGCCGGATGGACTATTACTTGCGGCAGATGAGCCAAGGTGTAACGGTGGATCAAGTGTCCTCGATCAAGGATTCCGTATTATTCCGCACCCAGCAGGATATCCGATCAGCACTTCAGCAATATTTTCAAAAAATGCCGACTAAAGGTGGAGAAGCCAAATGAATTTTCAAGTTACGAACCATGCTTTGTGCGTAGGAGATGTTCGAATTATCGGGGTATCCAGCTCCTCTGTATTTCTGATTGGAGATACCCAGACCATCGTCTGCTCTTCCATATTCGATACGCCGCCTGAATCCGTCTCGTCGGGTCCGTTAACGCCACTGCCTCCTGAAGAGGAGGAGAAAAGTGAATGAGCCGTTGGTCTATAGTTCGACAAATGAATATAACTAACATTTCGTTGGCGTCTATTTTACAAATAGGGGATAATAAGTCTATAAAGTCAAAAACTAAAGCATTGGCAGTGCAGCGGCAGGTAGCGACTTTTCAGGAGAATGAGGGAAATCTGGAAGCTTATCAGCTATTCAGCCGCGTTATACCCATCCCTGAGGTGTATGAGCAGGTGGACATGAAGGTGGAGAATCTATGCGATTACATCCAGGTCAACTGTGTTCGTGTACTGGCGGTCTCCACCTCCTCTATTTTGCAGGTTGGGTCGAACTGCCAAATAGAAAATGAGGCCAGAGTTAAGCATTTTCGTCAGTTTGTCACATAGAAAGAGGAGTGATCGGATGAAGACGCTGCTGGCCACACAATCTCATCGTCCTTGGCCGCTGCCGAATGGACCTTGGGTTATGAAGCAAACCTGGGTAGGATTGTTGTTTGCCCATTGGCCGGTTCCTTATGAGCAGCTGCGGCCAATGGTCCCCCAGGAGCTTGAGCTGGAAGTTTATGATGGTTATGCGTGGGTAGGTGTAGTTCCATTTTCAATGGAAGGAATCAGAATGAGGGCGATGCCCGAAATTCCATACACCAATCAATTCGCCGAGCTGAATGTAAGGACCTACGTTAAGGTAGGGGACAAGCCAGGTGTGTATTTTTTTAGTTTGGATGCGGCGAGCAAAATAGCCGTCGAAGCGGCGAGACTGTTATTTTACTTGCCTTATTACCATGCGGACATGGAAGCCAAGCAAGTCGAAGAGCAAATTTATTACAAGAGTGTCCGTAAGGACAAGCGAGGCGCGCAGGTTGCTTTTGAAGGCAGCTATATGCCGGTATCGGCACCTTTTACAAGCACGAAGCAATCCTTCGAGCATTGGCTGACAGAGAGATATTGTTTGTACAGTATAAATGCGAATCATCATATTTACCGTGGAGATATTCATCATCTGCCTTGGGAGCTGCAGCTTGCAGAAGCGGAGATCAGGACCAATATAATGGCTAGCGGTCAAGGCATTCAATGTGCTGCAAGGAAACCGCTGCTTCATTATGCCAATAAATTGGACGTGCTTATATGGCCGCTCACCAAGGTTCTGTGAAAAAAAGTGGGCAAGTTCATTTGCAAAAATGCATACATTAACTTACAATATAAGAATAGCTTATATATGGATTGAGTTATGTTTTCGTTTGAAGGTTGAGTGGGGGCCTGATCACAATTCATTTAGCAAACACGACAGGAGGAAACCAATGTATGATTGATCATTCTTCTCAGCAAGGGGTCCAACAGCACACCCAATTATCCAAAACAAAGCTGCTCATGAAAATACTTTTTATGACGCTTGGTGCTTCTTTGGTCGCTGTGGGACTGGAAATTTTTCTGGTTCCGAACAAAATTATTGACGGTGGTATTGTCGGTATCTCAATTATTGCCTCGGCCTTATCCAGCTTGCCGCTCGGTGTTTATCTGGTTCTTTTCAATTTACCGTTTCTGTATCTAGGCTATAAGCAAATAGGTAAGACGTTTGCATTTTCGACTCTATTTTCTGTAATTATCATGTCGATCGGTACATCGCTGCTTCACCCGGTGGCACCACTAACGATTGACCCGCTGCTCGCGTCGGTATTTGGCGGGATTATCATTGGGGTAGGGGTAGGATTGGTTATTCGTTCAGGGGGATCCCTGGATGGTACGGAGATTGTTGCGATTCTAGTAAGTAAAAAAAGCCCGTTCTCAGTTGGCGAAATTGTCATGTTCTTTAACTTATTTATACTGGCAAGTGCGGGCTTTGTATTCGGATGGGATCATGCAATGTATTCCTTGATGGCGTACTTTATCGCTTTTAAAATGATGGACATCATTATCGAGGGCTTTGACGAGTCCAAATCGGTGTGGATCATAAGTGAAAGTTATCAAGCGATCGGTGATATCATTACAGCGCGGCTTGGGCGTGGTGTCACATTTTTGAATGGTGAAGGCGGGTTTACTGGTGATTCCAAAAGAATTATCTTTTGTGTAATCAACCGTTTGGAGGAAGCCAAGCTAAAATCGATTGTTGAGGAAGTTGATCCGCAAGCGTTTCTGGCGATTGGTAATATTCATGACGTTAAGGGCGGCAGATTCAATAAGAAAGATATTCATTAATGATATTGATATAAAGATGATCCCATGGGCTTATGCCTGTGGGATTTTTTTGTTAAAACAAGCTTAGTATTGTGCAAATTTAGGTGATGATTGTGAATTTATCTATGGCTGACGCAGTTCTATAATAAGTTGCAGATGGTGAATTCATTCATTTATTGTGGAATTAATCATGTATAGGAGGCTGAACGATGGGGGATTTACAATTGTTAACGGATGCGCAGATGCGCCAGTTTGTTACGGAGGGTTATGTATTTTTGAAAGCGGATTTTGCTGATGAATTCCATGTGAAGCTGAGTGAAACCTTGGATCAGGTATATAAAGAGGAAGGCAATCCCGGTAACAATATTTTGCCGCGTATTCCGGATTTGGCTAAGGTATTCGATCATCCGGTGATCTCCGGTGCGCTTAGCAGTGTGCTGGGAGAAGATTATATGATGCATCCGCACCGTCATGGACATTTTAACCGAAACGCGGAAGCGGGTGGTTGGCACAAGGACAGCTACTGGGGCCATTACAAAATGCGCAATCATCATCCCTGGTGGGCGATGATCTTCTATTATCCGCAGGAAGTGACGCTGGATATGGGGCCTACCGGAATTATGCCTGGTACACAGTGTTATCAAACCAGGACCTTTGCCGAAAATGAAACACAAGAAGAGCGGAAAGCGACTGGCCGCGCGGGAACTTTTGCTTTGGTGCATTATGATATATGGCATCGGGCCAATGCTAACATCGCCGGTAAGGATCGTTACATGCTTAAGTTCCAATTCATGCGCAGACTAGCACCAACTAAAGCCAGCTGGGATCATCATGAAGATGCTGACACTTGGGTAAATCCGGAATCCTACACCTCTCCCATATATGAGCATGAAGTGATCTGGCAGGATACGTGGAATTGGCTGCTTGGCAAAGAGAACGATGTGACACTGAGTGATGCTTCACAGGAGCAGCTTGCAGGCTGGTTGAACGAGTTAGAAAGTGAAGATAAGGCGATTCGTGTAAGGGCGGCCGATCAATTGGGCTTGTCAGGTAATGGATCAAATGAAGTAATTAACGGCTTGACTCAAGCTTTGAATGATGCCTTTGAGCCTGTGGCATTGAATGCTGCTTACGGATTGGCTCGTCTTGGCGAAGCGGGAATAAATCAATTGCTTAAGGCTTTGCTTGATGATTCGGCTCACGTATCGCGTGCGGCTGCCTATGGTGCGTCATCGGCAGGCAAGGCGGCTGTGAATGGGCTTATGCGTATTTTGGATAGCGACAATGTTCAAGCAGTGGGCTGCGCGGCGTTTGCGCTAGGCGAGATGGGGGAAGCAGCGGCTGAAGCGGTACCGAAGCTGGTGGAGCTTATGCATGCCCAGAATGAAATCGTCCGCAGGAACGCAGTCGAGGCAATTGGTCTCATCGGAAGTGCATCCGAGCCATCTGTTAAGGGACTTGAGGTTGGTATTCAGGATGCGGACGACCAAGTGAGGTTTATGGCGGGGATGGCTCTGACCAAAATGGGCTCGAAGGCTCAAAACGCAATACCGGTTATTGCTCATGCTTTGAATGATGAGAATCGATATGTACGTGCGACAGCTGTTGATGCTCTATATAGTATGAATACGGATAAGGCTAAGGATATTTTGTTGAAATTTCTGCGAGACTCCCGCTGGTGCGCAAGCACGACACCAAATAGCACATTCTAGGATAGACCATCATAAAGCGGAACTATTAGATAGCCCCTCCTGTTCGTTTGGCAGGCAGGGGCTAATTCGTGTGAAAGGCTTGCCATCATTAACTAATATGCGTCCCCTTGCTATTGTGTCAGCAAATATGATATAGTCTAATTCGGTCAAGAGAAAGTGTAAGCGCAGCGCTTGGCATACAGCTCAGACTGATGAAATGGTAATCCTCGTCATTATTGTGAATAAGCGGTCGTGGTGGAACGGCAGACACGCTATCTTGAGGGGGTAGTGTCCCATGGACGTGCGGGTTCAAATCCCGCCGACCGCATATAAAGAAAAGAGTCTTGTATATCAAGGCTTTTTTTGCTGTTTAGACTAACAATTTAAGTTAGTTTTTACTGGCTAAATATATGTAAAAACAGGCTTATACGTTCAATTCTTTTTCCTCACGTCTTGTTCTCCTATTTAGGATATTGTATATTATGATTAGAACACTAACTGTGGGGAGTCCATACGAAATGTCAGATAAACTTTCTATAATGTCTCGCATAGGTGTCAATTTCCTAACGTGGCAGCGATATTTACAAAAGCAGCTTGTACCTCATCAAATCACATTAAAGCAGCAGTATGTACTGCGCAAACTTGTCGTTAAAACGGTTCTAAACCCCTCGCAAATTGCAGAGCTGCTCTATTGTGACCGTCCTACCGCAACCGTCATTATTAACAACATGGAGCGGCAGCGCTGGGTTAGAAAGAGTAAGGATTCGACTAATAGAAAGATGGTTAATATTGCGATCACGGAGGAAGGACGAGACAAGCTAGCGTCTTTGAATCAAGCGCTGCAAGCTGAGGAGGAGTTTGATCCTTTATCTTGTTTTACGGAGGAAGAAAAGCGACAGCTGAGCACGTTGTTAAACAAGATGTCCAATCATCTTCAACACATTAAGAATAGCCCCGAGTAAATTTTTTTTGCGATATAGTTAGAATTCTAATTATGTTTTTCTTGATGAAGAGGCGGGTTCAGTGCGTCGTACACTGCTGTTTATTGAAGGAAGTTACATATGGCAGTAAGTTAATTAAAATATTTTTCATTTAGAATTGGAGAGAGTATACATGACAGTATTCATCCACACTGAACCTTTACCACCTGGTCGGGCACATCTCGTCGAGAACTTAATTCAAGACATTATTCCACTTCATCCTGGTATCGACGGATTTATCCTGACGGGTTCCATTTGGAATCCAGACACTCAATTGCCCCATTCAGACATTGATATTAATTGGCATGGTACCAAAAACGATAGCATCAACGATCCGCGTCTGAATCCACATAGTATCTTTCAGGAGGCGGGAATTACGATAGAGATGGCCAATTATTTTTGGGGAGATTTGTCACGACCTGAGACCATGCGTCTTTCGGTTATTGTATCTTTGAACCGTGCTCACATTTTGTGGGAGAAAGAAGGCAGATTCTCCAATCCTCAGCAACAAACGCGAAGGCTGCTGCGAAATGCGCAATGGGTAGAGGCAGCGATTGACCGATCCTTATCGGAGTTGACCGTACATGCGAATAATTGGTTAGACCCCATATATATCAAGAATAATAAAGATAATCACCATGCATTTGACTTTGTAAGAACGGTTGTTGGCCCGACGGTGGGACTGCTGGATTCAATAGACTTGCGCCCGCCTAGCGCTGCGCGCAAAGGATTGATGGAAATAACCCAAACCAGTCTATTGTGCGGCTTGCCTGATGTTAGTGAATCGATATTGCGTTGTTTGGGAGCAGATGCGATAACGGCTGTAGAGGTTGAAGAATGGAATCGGCTGTTGAGTGATTTATATTCCCATGTAGCCAGTCTGTGCCCAGAGGTTCAATTAGTTAAGCGTGAGTACCATGTTCTCGGCATTCAGACCATGATCTCCATGGGCTATCCAAGGGAATGTATTTGGCCGCTTTGGCGTGGATTTATCGATTGTAAACATTTGCTGAATGGTGTTTCTCCAAGAGGAGAAGAAGCATTCGTGCAATTTGCAGAAAGATTACAAGTGCACACAGCCGAGGATATAGGCGAGAAAGCGGTACAATATGCAGCCATTGTGGAGAGACTACAGAGCCAACAGAAGAAGCTGTCAGATTATCTTCTACGTAAGGTGAAGTAATTGGCTAATCTGAAAGTTAGTATTTTGCTGGAGAAACATACAACTTAGATCCTCTCCTGATTAGGAAAGGATCTAAGTTGTATGGCTTTGATAACTTTACATATTATTGAGCAGCAGCAATCGGCTGTCTGACGATTTTTACTTCATAGAATGAAATTTTATTGGAGACGATATATTCCGGAATTTCCCTACCGTGGGCATGCGACTCTTTAAAGGCGTCACTTTTTGTCCATGCATGGAAATCCTCTTTTTTCTCCCAACGGGTAACGACCGTAACCTCGTCATGTTCCTTCGTGTTTTCAGTCAGCAGCACTTCCAACCCCAAAAAGCCGCTCATGTACTCCACTTTACCGATCTTGTCGAAACGTTCGATCAGCAAATGGGCGTTTCCTTTCGTAATTTGCGATGTGTTTGTAATAATAATCATATTATAGCCTCCTAGAGTTTGATAATGTTTTTAAAGGGATAATGACAGGATAGTCGTCCTCAAATCTGACTTTCGCCTGAACGTTATAAATACTTTCCAAAAAATGCGATGAAATAATCTCAGTCGGTTTGCCCGTTTCCGCGATCCTTCCATTTTTCATGGCGATTATGTAGTCACAATAGTGGGCTGCCTGCTGGAGGTCGTGAAGCACCATGACGATGGTTATTCCGTACTCCCGGTTGATGGTTTGCAGCATTTCCATCAAATCCAGCTGGTGGGCAATATCCAGGAAAGTGGTAGGCTCATCCAACAACATAATCGTCGTTTTTTGTGCCAATGCCATAGCAATGCGTGCTTTTTGCTGCTCACCACCAGACAACGTATGGAACATCCGGTCCTCGTGTTTTTTGGTTCCGGTTGTTTGCATAGCCCAGTCCACAATTCCGTGGTCTTCGTCGGTCATGCGATCAAACAATCGTTTATAGGGAGCTCTGCCGTAAGCGACAAGCTCCTTGACTGTCATCTCGGGCAGCCCGTTTTTCGACTGGGTGAGCATGGCAACGGTTTGCGCCATTTCTGCCGATTTGTAAGTATGCGCCAGTTTGCCGTTTATCGTCACAGTTCCCGAATCGGCTTCAAGCAGCCGGGTTATGATTTTCAGCAGCGTTGATTTACCAGAGCCGTTCGGACCGACGATGGCAGTCACGTTTCCTTTTGGAATCGATACGGTGATATGCTGCAGCTGAAAAGCGCCTACATCAAGCTGGATTCGGTCAGTAAGGATTGCCGACATTATACGATTCTCCGTTTCTTGAGCAAATATAAAAAGAACGGGGCGCCCAGGCAGGCCAGCAGTATACCAACAGGAAGCTCCAGGGGATCGAACCATGAACGAGCGATCGTATCAGACAACACGACAAGTACGGCGCCTCCAAGCATCGACAGTGGCAGCAAATAGCGGTAATCCTCTCCTGTAAGCAGGCGGATAGCATGTGGCACCACTAAACCCACAAAACCGATAAGACCGGCAACACTGACAGCAATACCAGATAAAAAAGCAGCCAACAGGATTAGCAGGACTCTGTGCATCTCAATCTTCATACCGAGCAGCTTGGCTGAATCATCCCCCAGCAGCAGTAGGTTGGCCGATTTGATTGTCAGCAGCGACAGCAAAAGCCCAATGATCGCATACGGGGCCATAAATCCAAGATGGTGCCAGCTTCGTCCACTTAGTCCCCCTGCCAGCCAAGGCAAAACGGCCTGAACGCGATCACTGTAAAATACCATGATGCCGTTCATGACAGCCCCGAGCAGCGCATTAATTGCAACACCAGCCAAAATGATTTTCAGTGGTGACGAGCCTTTATCCCAGGCAAGACCGTAAATGAGCAGTGCAGTCGCAAAAGAGCCGACAAAGGCGAGAGGCGGCAGCAAATAGCTGAACTGTGGCAGTACGATCATAGTGATGACGGCTGCCAAGCCACCGCCAGCGGATACGCCGATAATTCCCGGGTCAGCCAACGGATTTCTCATCACACCTTGCAGCAGCGCACCGGAGACCGCCAGACATGCACCCGTTAAAATCCCAATTAATACACGGGGCAGCCTTAGATTCATGATGATTTTTTCGTGAATCGGTTGTCCGCCGTTGGTGAATACCGCCCATATGTCTCGAAGCGATATAGGTACCGAGCCATAGGTCAAGCCGTAGAAGGAGACAATGACAAGAAGAACGGGAATAACAATGATGATCAGCTTTCTTCTGGAGCTTCGCTGCTTTTGATTCATCGTTGTCACTTGGCCGCCTGCAGCCGTTTGCTCATCAGATCGAGTGCCTCGACAACTTTGGTGCCGGGATTCGTGCCGAACAGGTCAGCGGGAAGTATCTCAATATGGTTGTTCTTCACGGCATCTAGACTGCTCCAGGCCGCATTTTGCTGCATCTCTTTCATAAATCCATCCTTCACTTTCTCCGGGCTTCCATGGGTCATAATAACGATCAACTGCGGATTTGATTTCATCATCTTCTCAGTATTCATCTGCGCATACTGGGGATAATTGTCAAGCTTGGGGTAGTCTGCGGCAATATTTTCACCACCGGCAGATACGAGTATATCGCCACTTAATGAATTGTTAAGAGCGGCCATATAGGTGCCCGGTGCCCCATACACCATCAGTACCCTCGTTTTAGCTGTACTTGGAGTGGTTTTGAGCTCCTGCAATTTTTGATCAATGGCTTGAGTTAACTCCTTGGCCTTGTCTTCTTTCTGCAGCAGCTGACCGAACAAACCGATTTGCTTCTTGATGTCATCAATCGAATTGGCGCTGGTCAATACCATCTTGGAGCCTACACCCTCAACACCCGGTATATCTTTGGTGTTCAACGGATGATTACCGAGTACAACATCCGGACTGAGGAGCGCGATCTTTTCCAGATCAAGCCCGTGTGTGGAACCAACCTGTTCTACACTTTGGGCCGCTTGCAGCGCTGCGGGAACTGTTGCGGTTGGGCGTCCTACCAGCGTCCCCCCAAGCGCATAGACGATATCCATTTCACCGTTTGCTAGAGCGACAATTTTTTGAGGTGCGCTGGGAAAGGTTATGCTGCGGTCGGCAAAATCCTTGATAATTAGGTTACTCCCCTTCGATGGGGTAGAACCTTCTTTCACACCCGGCGCAGACCCAAGGTCCGCAGACGGAGCCGATGCACAGGCCGTTAGTCCGTTGAGGGCAGCGGCCAATACAAGCATCAGCAAAGGTTTTCTCATAAAAAAAGCGTCCTCCTATTCAGAATTCATTAGCAAAAAATTAGAACAAATGATAATATGGGAAACGAGTAGCGTTGCCCCTTCACAAGGAGAATGATAATCAATCTCATTATCGTTGTCAATCGTTTTGTGGCAATTTGTTCCAAATTTATATTGGTGGATATGGATTGACAAGGCAGAGCGTAGTAAGCTATCATCAAATTTGTATTATTTTTCCACTGGTATCATATTGTGAACATATGAGTACATAAGGGGGCTGATACCATAAATTCAAATCTGATAAACCGATTATCGGTTATTTTTTTGTGTTTACATTGATAATGATTATCGGTATCATTGAATTGAATCTACAGCCAAAAGTGAGTATTTATTAAGTTTTATTATCGAGAAGGAGATTAGATTGTGAAAACAAGTTGGCGATTGCAAATTGTATGCTTTACAGTTCTCAGTATGTTGATGTTGTTTAGTCTGCCTAAAGCGGAGGCTGCATTGGCGGATGGTACGTACACGTTAAATTACACGGTAACCAAAGCGGAAAATGATTCCGCATCGATGGCAAATGATTATTTCGAAAAGCCTGCAACTGTATTTGTGAAAAATGGCCAGATCGAAATGCAGCTTACTATCAATCACAGCAAATGGGTGACTCAGTTTAAGGTGCAGAACAATACGAGCTTTACAGATGCGAAAATCATTAGTAGTGACAGTGCTGAAGACAAGAGAGTCACCCGTTTTCAAGTTGCCGATTTGTCCAAGCCGATTATTTCAAAAATTCATGTGACTGTTGAATCCATCGATTATGACCATGATTATACGATTCGTTTTTTGGTGGACGAAAAAAGCATTAAAAGTGTAGCAGCGGACAGTTCAGCAGCCCCCAAGGCGGAAGCTCCGGCCACTTCGGCCTCAACAGCATCTCCCCAAAGCAATCCTGCAGCAGCTGTGCCCAGCGTAAGCACTACTGCTCCATCCAAGGTAGTGACTCCGGCACCAAAGTCACCAGTGGTCCAGGCTTCGTCGAAGGACTCGTCCAATAAAACTGCAGAAGCTGGTGACTCCACAGGCTCGCGTAGTCAAATAACAAATCCCCAGACTGGAGATACGGCTCCGGTTGTTTTACTGACTGTTCTGCTGTTATTGTCAGGTTTATACCTAGGGTATACAGTAAAAACAAGAAGATCCGGCAGGTAAATCAATAAAAAATTAATGATTGACATAATATTTTATTTATGTATAAAATTGGATTGTTGGTGGACGCTGTACACGTTATCGACGAAATGAGTAAAAGAGGTGCCTGCTTATAACGCGGTAATCAAGTACCTCAGTCGCAGAAGTTTTTTTTTACATCATTGTTGATAATGATTATCATTATCTTTAAACTTACTTTTCTGTGGCATCCATAATTGCATTCAGGAAAGGGGGATCGAAGAGGGAAATTCATTTGAAAGCAAGAATAACAGTTGCCGTCGTACATTCGTAGCAAATTAAAAACTAAACCAAATTATCTAAGGGAGTGTTTACTAATGATGAGATCCATGAAAAAATCCGTTGTATCGATGCTAGCTCTGTTCGTACTGGTGTTTGCTCTGGCTGTTCCTGCTTTCGCTGCTGCTTCCAACTATCAATTTTTGGATTCATCATTAAATCCTTCGTCTCATGCTAATTCGTTCACTTCGGACGCAGTTATTACCGGATCATCAGTTAAAGTCTCCTATGACAGCTCTGTTGTTACTGGCTTAAAGGTAGATAGCGGTTCTGGTTATGTAACACTTACTCCTGATACATCAGTATCCGGTGTCATTTCGTTCACGTTTACTGTTGCTGATTTCACTGAGAATCTGCCTGTGAAGCTTGGAGTTAATGCTGGTCCTCATAGTGGAGATATTGACTTATTTATTCAATGGTTGTAAGACTAATACGGTAGCTAATCAATAGCTGTAACCATGTAAGGGGTAAAGAATGGCTTGCAAGTATTGAAGCCGTTCTTTACTTATGATGTTATCCAGTTACACTAAGGTACGTTGGAATTTCGATTCATTTTGAAAATTGGATTTTTTCGCGTTTATGCCGGTAAGAGCAAGAGTCATATAGAACGACTTAAGGGGAGTAAATGAATTGACTAAACTATTTAAGAAAACAATGGCGATGCTGATTGCCTTCGTATTATTGCTGTCTACAATACATATAGGACCTGTATCGGTGGCGAACGCTGCGACTACAGTTGCAGATGGTGAATACCCGATTTCCTACCGATATATCAAGAACGGTACGTCGGAAACCTCGGCTGCTAACTATTTTATGATCAAAGACACAGGCAAATTAATTGTAAGTAATGGCAAGGCGAAGCTAGAGCATGAGATTAAGAAGACGGACTACACCACTTTTGCGTACTTTGGTTCGCGTATTGCAGGTAAGGATAAGGCAGTTATCAAAGAAGAGACGGGTAAAGTACCCGTAGTTACCGGTATGGAAGGCTATCAACCCGTAACAACTAAGCAGGCCAGTGATGTTAACAACATCATTGTACAGGTCGATGTTGAGGATATCGGGAAAGTACAGGATATTTTAATGCATATCGATGACAAGGAAAATATTTTTAATCTGAACCCCACGTATAACTATTGGTATAACGTGGGATTGGAATTGGATATCAGCAAACTGGAGACGACATCTACCGGAGACGTTGTTGACAAGGAAAGCTTGAAGCAATTGATTATACAAGCCCAATCGCTTTTTGATGTCGCAGTTACGAAATTGTTTGGATCAACGGAAGGAGGAGCAGGGAACGTTGTATCCGACAACGAATACGAAAAATCATTTTTGGCTACTACTCTTAACGGAGCTAATACTTTACTTTATCGCAATATTATAGACTCTACAAATGTTGTAAATGATATCAGTGCTACCACCAAAAATGTAACCGATGCATATGATGCCCTAAAATTAGCTATTGATAGAGTAAATAATTCGCAATACAAGGCTGTAACAGCGGGTATAATCGTTCTCGACTCGCTCAGTGCAACAGCTACTCGTTCAGTTTATTCCAATGAATTTAAGCAAACAGTAACCATGATGGAAATGGTGGGAAATAAGGCTGTTCAGACATCTCCTTATTTTAAAAGCTATTCTAACATTACTTTTGTAAATCCTGCGAATGAACCATCTGCAAAAATACCAACGCCTCTCGATGCAGGGTTGTTCGGCACTGCATTAAGCAATATTTATACTGTAAATTTAGTAAATAAAAGTTCTGATGCGCAAAATAGAACTTATCAAGTGTATTCTAGAAGTGGTGCTGCCGATGATACAAAATGGCAAGGCTTTACATGGTTGAACTACACAGTTAACAGTGTGACTAAAAATGTCTATATCAGCTACAACGCTGATCAGCTTACGGCTTTAAATGCTTCTATCACAGCTGCTAAGCAGTTAAGCAACTCCGCAGTGATAGGCATTGCAATGGGGCAATATCCGGCTAGTGCCAAAACCAAGCTGCAGCAGGCCATCGGTCTTGCAGAAATTGTTGGAAACAACCTAGCTGCTCAAAGGCCGCAAATCTTAAAATCTACATCAGATCTACAATCTGCAGTCGATGCGTTCAAGACCAGCGCTGTGCATACAATTTATTTCTCAGCCGTTCATGCAACCAATAACGCCTTTTCGACTGTAGGGAGCTATTTTATGAACCCGGCTACCTTAACAACCGAGGAAGACGGCTCTGTCTATGCCATCGTAACGATTAAGGATAGTAAGACGGTACCGGAATTCAAGATTAAGCAAAACGGTGAATTCGTGGAAACGACTCTTGTGAGTGCGGACGCAGCGAATAATACGAGGATAGTCAAATTCAAGGCAGATAATTTGTCCGCTCTTCTGGACGCTAAGGTGCGTGCAGTAGTACCAGCACAAAATTATGATCAAACCCATAGTATTCGTTTGAACTTTAACAATGTGGATAATAGTGCGCTATCGCAAGCTGTAACAGAAGCTTCCACCTTTAATAGAACAGCGTTAGCAGGTACTGAGCCTGGTAAGTATCCGGCAGTTGCTAAAGATGCTATACAAACAGCCATTGATGCTGCAAGTGCTGAAGCTTCCAACATTACGGGTACACAGGCTCAAACGGCAACAGCACTGCTCGCTTTGCAGCAAGCTTTGGCTAAATTCAAATTATCGGTTGTCGCTGCACCCGTTGAATTAGCAGACGGTGACTATCCGATTAACTTTACCATTTACAAAAAAGGCACCAATGAAAATTCCGTTATGTATGACTACGTTGATCGATCAAGCGGGAATCTTACAGTAGCTGGTGATAAAAGGTATGTTTCATTTGTTTTAAAGCAAAGTGCAGAAATCAAATCGTTTAAGACTGAGAATGCTGGCGTTTTGACGGAAACGGAAATCGTGAGTATTGATCCTGTTAACAACACCCGTTTGATTAAATTCGAAGTCAATAAAGACTTGACTAAGAGATTAAACGGCTGGGTTAAAATTTATTGGCAGGTGAATCCAACCTTTTTGTATGACAATGAGTATGATGTTGAGCTTGGGTTTAGCGATGCATTACCAGCAAGCGCACTGAATTCCCTGATTGCCAGCGTCCAGTCAGCACATGACGCAGCCATCGAGGGAAGTGCGGGTGGTCAATACCCGGCAGGCTCCAAAAGTACGCTGCTGGCAGCGATTCAACAAGCAAAGGATGTAGCTGCCAATTTGACGGCAACGCAGCAGCAGCTGAATGATGCCAAAACTGCTCTGCAAAGTGCATTCGAACAGTTCCAAGCATTGGTCATTAACGTATCGGGAACTTTGCCGGATGGGGATTACCAGTTGAGCTATAAGATTTATAAAAAAGGGACCGATGAGGCTTCCGTTATGTACGACTATGTAGACAAGACCAGCGGTAAGCTGACGGTTCAAGGCGGTAAAGCAATCGCGTCGTTCGAACTGAAGCAAAGCGCTGAAATTACCAGCTTCAAAACGAAACAGAATGGAGCACTAACTGAAGTGGTAGTGGTGAGCAGTGATGCAACGAAAAATACAAGAGTGGTACAATTCGAAGTGGCTGATTTGACAAAGCGGTTGGACGGCTGGGTCAAAATCTACTGGCAAGTAACACCGAGCTTCCTCTATGATCATGAATACGATGTGGAAATCGGGATCACGGGCATTACAATTGATTTGACGAAGCCAGTTAAGGACGGTCAATACAGCTTCGGATTCTCAGCTACTTCCGATAATCCTGGGGCGGCCCCGATAGGCAATTATGTGGAAAATGCGGGCAGCCTGAAAGTACAGAATGGTAAGAAAACAGCGACCTTTAAATTAAAAAGCGGTGTAACCGCCAAGAAAATTACGCAATACAACTCTGACGGAACCTTTAAGAAAGAGATTACACCGCAGTATGCAGCCAAACAGTCAGGTATAGTGAAAGTGTTGGCGAATGATACTACGACCAGCTTACAGCTGGAAGTCGATGATTTGACTGCTATATATGCTCTTGCACTGGCGGCTGCTGACGGAACAGAAACAACCTATAAGCTGCAGTTCAGCACTGTTTCTCCGGTAAGCGCGACTACACCGGATCCGGTTAATCCAGGTACAGGTGGTGTCGGTACCGGAGGAACGGGCGGCACAGGTGGTACCGGAGGTGGCGGCGGTGGTGTCGTGTCCAATCCGGTCCTTGACGGTAAATATACGGTAAACTATAAGATTTTAAAATATGAAACCGACCAACGTTCAGTGATGCAGGATTACGTAATCACACCAGGACTTTTGACCGTTCAGGGCGGCAAACAATATTTTTCATTCACGCTCAAGCAGAGCAAGGAGATTACCTCGTTTAAGACGGATAGCGGTGGTTCATTGACTGATGCTACTGTGATCAGCAGGGATGATGTCAACAATACCCGAGTTGTACAGTTCGAAGTGAAGGATTTGTCATCGAAGCTCAAAGGCTGGGTAAAAATCGACTGGGCGGAAATGAACTATTTTCACGAGTACGATGTAGATATTGCTTTTGATAAATCAAGCATGACGAAGGTCAGTGCAGATACAGTGCTTGGTGGCGGAGCGGGTGCGGCTGTCGCATCGCTCAAAGACGGTGAATATGATCTGGATTACAAAATGCTGCAGTACAAGAACAGCCTTGAATCCAAATATAGCAATGTAGTCGCGTATCCTGCCAAGCTCGTAGTCAAGGGCGACAAGAAAAGCGTGAAACTGACGATAACCAAGCATAAGCTGGTGGACGATTTCAAGGTAGAGGAAGATCAAGCTGTTGCTAACAAATCCGGTACCGAAACTACGATGCAAAAGGTACTTCAAGCGGCAGCAGTATTAAGCAAGGACGAATCGGCGGACTCACGCGTTGTCAGCTTTGAACCTAAGGACTTGACTGCGCCTATCCATGCTCAGCTTAGTCTCATTGTGCCTCATACAGAAGAAGAGCTGCAGAAGCACCAGGACGAGGTGGATAAAGCTCAAAAAGCGGAAGAGGGCTATATTCCGACACTAAAGAAAAAGGTTGAATTGGAAGATATCGATCTTGTGTTCGATATCGAGGCGCTTGGCAACAAGGTAAGTGCACAACCGGATCAAGCTGCAACTAACCCGAACGGTGGTACACTGCCAGCTTCTGGTTCCAGCTTTGGTGATCTTCAGAATCATTGGGCCAAGGCGTCCGTAGAGCGTGCCATATCACTTGGCATCGTCAACGGGTACGAGGATGGAAGCTTCCGTCCTAATGGTGAGATCAGTCGTGCCGAGTTTACTGTCATGATGGGTCGTGCACTTAAGCTGGAGGGCGGCGGTACAGAGCTCAACTTCGCTGATAACAATAACATCCCAGTATGGGCGAAGCCTTATTTGGAACAAGCGGTTGGAGCTGGAATTATTAGCAGCTATGAGGACCGTACATTCCGTGCTGATCGCAAAATTACACGCTCGGAAATCGCAGTCATGGTTGCACGTGCATTAAAGCTCCCACTTGATACCAATGAAGCACCAACATTTGCAGATGTAAGGCAAATTCCGGACTGGGCTTCTGCCCCGGTTGCGGCTGCAGCCAAGAAAGGAATCATTAACGGCAGGGATAACAACATTTTCGCTCCGCAGGATCAAGCGACAAGAGCGGAAGCTGTCACACTGATTCTGGCGATGTTGGATCACGCCAAGTAAGTCATAGAAGTTGAAAAGCGAATAGCAAGTAAACGGGGATACCGGAAATCCGGTGTCCTCGTGAATTTTAAACTGTAGGCGGGTCGATGACCGTTCTGCAGCGGTAAAGGAGACAAGAACTGGAATGCGTACAAGAATAAGCGCAGCATTAATCGCTCTTGTATTGTTAATAACCGCAGGCTGTTCCACAAATGATGTTGTATCGGAAGCAGTGTCCCCTGATGCCAAGAGTTCATCAGCACCATATCGCGTTATTGCGACAACCGTGGCGGCAACAGAAATGATGGATGCGCTCGGCGTTGATCTGGTGGGCATACCCAAGAGCTACAAAAGCTTGCCGAAACGGTATGAAGGTGTAACACAGGTAGGCAATCCGATGAGTCCCAATATGGAAGTCGTCAAATCGCTTGATCCTACAGACGTGCTGTCGGTCACGACACTCGAGTATGATTTGGCGCCTGTGTTTAAAAATGCCGGTGTCGGAGCGAACTTTATGGATTTGACCAGCGTTGACAAAATGAACAGTGCAATTCAGGCGCTTGGAAATAAATATGATCGCAAGGCGCAAGCTGACGCGATAATAGCGAAGTTTAATGACAAGCTTGCTGCCATTAGGAAACAAACTGAGGGTAAAAAGCAGCCTTCCGTCCTCATATTGCTGGGTGTTCCAGGCAGCTACCTGGTTGCTACGGAAAATTCTTATATCGGGGATCTTGTCAAGCTTTCAGGAGGCAAAAATATTGTTCAGGGTGAGAAGGTGGAGTATCTTGCTTCGAACACGGAATATTTGCAGAAGGCCAACCCCGATGTCATTCTACGTGCTGCTCACGGGCTGCCCGATGAAGTGGTCATCATGTTTGACAAGGAATTTAAGAAAAATGATATCTGGAAACATTTTGCAGCTGTACAGACGAACAGGGTGTACGATTTACCTGAGGAATTATTTGGTACTACCGGTAATTTAGCTGCTGTCCAGGCACTGGACGCCTTGATGCCGATGCTGTACCCATGAATACGAACGTTTACGATTTTGCCAATAAAGGAAGTTTGAAATGAGCAAAGCATGGTTGAGTATGATTATCGTCATCATTTTACTTGTGGCAGCTGCCCTTATATCAGCAACTACCGGCAGTATCAAGGTAGGGAGCATGGAGCTTATACAGGGCTTGTTCAGTGGAACAAATAAAAGTGTACAGATCATTAAAGATTTGCGGCTACCGCGAATTATTATCGCTGTATTCGTAGGCGCAGCCCTTGCAGTGTCTGGTGTGCTGCTGCAATCAGTTATGCGGAGCCCCTTGGCCGATGCCGGCGTTATCGGGATTTCTTCCGGAGCGGGTGTTCTGTCGCTGCTGTTTGTAACCCTGTTCCCGCAGTTCTTTTTTTGGCTGCCTTTGGCTGCCTTTATAGGAGGGGCTATCGCCTGTTTTCTTGTGTATTCCTTGTCCTGGAAATCGGGTTTAACCCCAATTCGAATCATTCTGGTCGGAATTGCGGTCAATGCAACCTTTACGGGTCTGGGGCAGTCGTTCAATTACAGAGGCAGCTATGCCGTTACGAGCATTAATCAGGCTACCACATCGGTTTTTGCGATGAAAACATGGGGCGATGTACAAATCATGGTCATCTATGGATCAATCGGACTGGTGTTAGCGATGCTGCTGTATTCCTGGTGCAACCTGCTGTCGCTGCAGGATAAATCCGCCCAGAACCTTGGCCTTAATGTAACGAAAGCACGTCTGCTGATTTCGATCGTAGCGGTGATGCTTGCAGCTGTCGCAACAGCCATTGGCGGTTTAATCGCCTTTGTAGGCTTGTTAATTCCACATATCGCCAGAATATTGGTAGGCTCTGACCATAAGCTGCTGATTCCTTTTTCGGCTCTGGCTGGTGCACTTCTTATTTTGTCAGCTGATACGCTTGGGCGTACCGCATTGGCGCCTTCGGAGGTTCCAGCTTCTATTATTATGACGGTAATCGGTGGACCTTTTTTAATATTTTTACTGAGAAAGAGTGGGCAGACTCATGGACATTAAAGAGGTCACATTTTCTTATGACAAAAAAAACGATCATCTGAAATCCGTGAGCAGCAGCATCGAGATCGGGAAAATCACCACGATTATCGGCACGAATGGATGCGGCAAGTCGACACTTCTTGGCATCATGTCCAATAACCATAAGCCCCGCAGCGGGAATGTGATTTTGGATGGCAAGTTCATTAACACGTACAAACCCAAGGAACTCGCCAGAAAACTTGCAGTTGTACATCAGCACAACGATGCTCCATCGGATTTAACTATTGAGAAGCTTGTCGGTTTTGGACGCCTGCCGCATAAAAGCATGTTTGCTCCCCATTCAGGTGAGGATACTGAAGCAGTCTTGCAGGCGCTGACCCGCACTAACCTGCTAGCCAAAAGGAATTTGACCATTGATCAATTATCGGGCGGAGAAAGGCAGCGAGTATGGATAGCGATGTCGCTTGCGCAGAGCACACCTTTTTTGTTTCTCGATGAGCCAACGACCTATATGGATATTTATTACCAATTTGAGGTTTTGAATTTAATTAAAAGTCTAAATGTAGATTACGGATTGACGATTGTCATGGTGCTGCATGATATTAACCAAGCAATCCGTTATAGTGACAGCATCATTGTGATGCAGAACGGACAAATTGTGATGAAAGGTTCACCAGCCGAGGTGATTTCCGTGGAGACGATCAAGCAAATATACGGAGTCGATGTTATTGTCAGAGAGGACACAGATGCCGGGTTGTATATGGTGCCGCTTGGCATTTAAGAAGGTGGCGCTGGAAATATGTACAAATCGGTTTATGTCTTGATGAGAACCGTAAGTGTTCACAGGGCACTGACTATACTGAGTTTGGGCATGTTTGTTTTTTGCCTGTTCGCGCTGGGTCGTATCTTTCTCGGCTATCAGCAGCAAGAAGAGCTGGCTGCACAGGCCAGACAAATTTACTACCAGCAAGTCGTTACGAACCGCGAAACGTTGGAGGATACTCGTATTGAAGCAACTGCAAAGGATGTGTCTGTTCCCGAGACTCGTCCTGCTTTTCGCGGCTTGCTGGATGTGAACACGGATACTGTAGGTTGGTTGAACATAGCGGGGACATCGGTCGATGATCCGATCGTTCAGGCGCAGGACAACGATTATTATTTGGATCGTAATTATAAAAAAGAAGCTTCCAGATCAGGCAGCATTTTTATGGATTATCGCAATACCATAATGGCGAATGACATGAACACCATATTGTATGGACATCGGATGAAAAACGGCTCGATGTTTGGGGCTCTGAAGGCTTATGGAGACCGCGATTTTTTCGATAATCATCGTACATTTCGTTACGATACGTTGTACAAAAGCTATGATGTCGAGATTTTTTCCTTCTATTATACGACGACCGATTTCAATTATATTGAAACAGCTTTTTCTGACGATACCGATTACTTGTCATTTTTGCACAGCATCCAGAACAAGTCGATATACCAAACGGATACCGTATTGAACGAACTGGAACCGATTCTTACTTTATCTACCTGTGATTATACGCTGGATGCTGTCGAGGGTCGGCTAGTCATTCATGGTGTGCTGAGAGAACGAACCATTCATTAGTTTTGAGGAGTGTTAACGATGAGTCATTCAATTAAAAAGATTATGTGTGGGATGTGTTTGGCATCGCTGTTGGCGATGGCACTACCTGTTGCGGGCTTGCCCGATTCAATTTCGTACGATAAAGCATTTGCTGCTGAGGTCGGTACAGGTGCAATAAAAGACGGAAGCTATAAGATCTCATATATGATTAAGAAATTTGGTACGGAACAGGCATCAGTGATGCAGGACTATGTGATAACACCAGGAACCTTAACAGTCGCTGGCGGTAAATATTACATGACGGTGACGTTGAAGCAGGGAAAACAAATTACCGCATTCAAAGTCGAGCATAACGGGACGCTGAAAGATGCGGAGATTGTCGGAACGAACGAAGCTAAGAATACAAGGGATGTGCGATTCGAGGTTACTGATCTAACCAAAAAGCTGAAGGCATGGGTAAAAATCGATTGGGCCGAGGTCAACTATTTTCATGAATACGACATTGAGATTTCCATTGACAAAGACAGCGCCAAGCTGATTGAAGGGGGCTCCGCTCCTTCATCTAAAGCAGATACTCCTGCTGGCTCAACTCCTATTGAACAGAAGCCCGTAGTTGATACCAACGTAAAAGCAAAGGATAGTGAACAAGCTGTGACTAAACCAGCTTTAAGCGATATTAACGGCCATTGGGCTCAGACTGCGATCGAACAGGCGGTAGCACAAGGGATTGTGAGCGGCTATGAGGATGGATCGTTCCATCCTGATGGGGAAATCAGCCGATCCGAGTTTGCTGTGCTGCTCGGCCGTGCTCTGAAGCTGGAAGGGAAAAAAGCGGAGCTCTCGTTCTCGGATCGCGCCCAAATTCCAGATTGGTCCCGGTCTTATCTGGAGCAGGCAGTCGGAGCGGGTATTATCGGCAGCTATGAGGATAATACGTTTCGACCTAACCGCAATATTGTCCGTTCGGAAATTGCCGTTATGATCGTTCGTGCACTCGGATTGCAGCGTGATACCAGCCAGAAGCTGGGTTTTGCCGATGAAGGAGATATTCCACAATGGGCATATGCGGAGGTTGCTGCCGCGTCCAGCAAAGGAATTATTAGCGGACGGGGCAATAATCTGTATGCACCCAACGCAGGAGCAACCCGTGCAGAAGCTGTTGCACTCTTGTTAGCACTCAGCAAGCTAAAATAAATCCCCTCCAGTGTCCAACGTCTGTTTCAACAGGTACTAAAAAAGCCATGTTTTTCTACATATTGTAGAAAAACATGGCTTTTATTCGGGTTGATTTAATTTTCGTGTTTTTCGATCCGATTGATGGAAAGCAGTGAGTTGGTATCTGACATAAAATTGTAAAATTCTTCTTCTGTTTCAAAGAGATACGTTTGATCTTCTGTCACAACAGTGAATAATGCATCTTCATTTAGCATCGTTCTCACACCTCCCCTGCCATAATTTACTATATGACGATTTATCGTGGTTGATGTCCTGATTATATTACTTAATCTATATTCAGAACATTCAAACAATTATTTGCACTGCCGATGCTGGGAGCATTTTCAAATCTAGATTGCATCCGCTCTAGTAAATCTTATATACTAGTGTAAGTTTGAAAGGGTATCTTTCATGATTTCAGGAGGTATGTGCATGATTCACGTTGACGAGAGAAGAAGGAAACAGCTTGCCTATACGGGTATCACAGAGAACGACTTGACTTTTTTGAAAAGTCAAAATGAACATTTTCAGGCAATTGTCGAAATTGTCGTCGATAAGCTGTATGATCAAGTGAATCTACAACCGGAGCTAGTTAAAATAATTAATGCCAACAGCACGATTGAGCGCCTCAAGCAAACGCAGAGATGGTACTTTTTATCGATGGTAGAAGGGGTTATTGACACAGAATTTATTGAGAAAAGAATACATATTGGTAAGATTCACTCCCGCATTGGATTAACGACCGACTGGTATTTGGGTACTTATATGCTTTATCTTGATATTGCTGTGAGTAATTTTAAAATCGTCGCTCCTGACAATTGGATGCAGATCATATTGTCCCTCTCCAAGATGTTTAACTTTGATTCCCAGCTCGTCCTGGAAGCTTACGAAGCCGATGAAAAGCAGAAAATACAAGAATTATCCAACGATAGGCAAGCAACAATTGTTAAGGTGAATAAGGCAGTCCAGGAGCTTGCTACGATGATCGTAGAGCTGAGCGAAAGCAGCTTGTCCGTATCGAACTCGGCTAATTTGAGTGCAGAGATTCAAGATCATGCATTGAACAAGGTTGAGCAGCTTCAGGTTAAAATTGGCGAAATTCATTCGGTAGGCAACTTACTTCAGGAGGTTTCCGATCAGACCCATTTGCTCGGGCTTAACGCCGCTATCGAGGCAGCTCATGCCGGGGACCATGGAAAAGGGTTTGGCGTGGTGGCCAATGAGATTCGCAAGCTTGCAGCACATTCCAAGGACTCGCTGGATTTGATCAAAGGGACCTTGGAGGATATATCCACAGTGTTAAATGAAGTCATGCACGATACCCAGCAAACGTCGGCTCAGGCGCGCGATCAGGCGGCGGTTTCCGAGGAATTAAACTCGTTTGTCAATATGATCGAAGCGGTGACACTTGAGCTGGAGAATGGGATATAATGAAAAAGCCAACCTTCACAGGCTGGCTTTTTTTTAGAGATAAGGATTATAGGTTTTCAGCGAAGCTGAACGATTCTTATCTCGCAAGAAAAGCTACATTATAACACGAATGTATCATTATGACTTCGAGAAGATTTCAATAATAAGCTTTTGTTATATTATACAAGCGAGGAGGGTAACTATGGATAAGCTTACGATGAAGTCACAGGGTACTGATCAAATAAATACGAATGCCATCGCACTACTGTTTCCGAATGTCATGACTGAAGTCAAGGGTGAAGATGGCAAACTTAGGCGTGTGATAGATTTTGATCTGTTAAAACAGGAGCTGTCACCCCACATTGTTGAAGGCGAGAAAGAGCGTTATCAGCTAACCTGGCCTGGTAAGAAAGAGGCAATTCTTCAGGCCAATCAACCGGTTGAGAAAACACTTCGTCCGATTCAAGCGGATAGTTCAAATTGGAACAATACCCATAATATGTATATCGAGGGTGACAATCTGGATGTATTGAAGCTCCTGCAGGAATCGTATTTGAACAAAATCAAGTGCATATATATAGATCCTCCTTATAATACAGGAAACGATTTTATTTATAGAGATGATTACAGCCAGACGGTCGAGCAGTATGCCGAGGCATCTGGTCAAGTTAATGGTGAAGGGCTTCGGTATTTTCACAATACAGAGTCTAACGGAAGATTCCATAGCGACTGGCTTACGATGATTTATCCAAGATTAAAGCTTGCCAGAAATTTGTTAAATGAACAGGGTGTAATCTTTATATCGGTAGATGATCATGAAGTGGATAATTTGAAAAAGGTGTGCGATGAACTATTCGGAGAAATGAATTTTATTGAACAGCTTGTATGGAAACGTCGAGCGACACCTCCCAATGATCGGATTATCGGTAGAAATCATGAATATATCGTCGTGTATGCCAAAAATGCGAGTCAGGTGCAATTATACTTGCAGCCTCGTTCCGAGGAACTGAATGCCAGATATCGCAATCCGGATCATGACCCCAGGGGGCGGTGGGTCGCTTCGGATTTAAGTGCGAACGGCAAGGGCGGAAGACTTGTAGAAAGCTGTATATATCCTATCCTCCATCCACAGACCGGAGAGGGCTTTATGCCGCCGGCTAACAAGTGCTGGTTGTACAATAAAGAAAAGATGGATGAGCTGCTGGCTGACGGGAGAATTGGTTTTAGAGAAAATTCAGGTGCGCCTTATTTGAAAAGATATTTGTCGGAGGTTAGAGACGGTGTAACGCTGCCTACCATTATTGAAAATGGAGGTTTTTCATTCGATTCGGCCAAAGAATTGAAGGCACTTTTTGACAAAGACACGTTCGAGTTCCCCAAGCCTACCTCTTTGCTAAAAATTTTGTTGAAAACGGGAACGATCGATGACGATATCGTACTTGATTTTTTCTCGGGTTCGGCCTCAACAGCGGATGCGGTCATGCAGCTGAATGCAGAGGATGGGGGGAATCGCAAATATATTTTGGTGCAGCTCCCAGAACCTTGTGCGGATCGCAGCGAGGCTCGGCGTGCTGGCTATGAGACGATATGTGACATTGGGAAAGAACGAATACGTAGAGCTGCCCGTAAAATTAAAGTAGAAACCGATGCTGAAATCGATTATGGATTTCGTGTATATCGGATCGATTCTTCCAATATGAAAGAGGTTTATTACGTGCCGGAGCAGTTGGAACAGCAGTTTGTGCTTGAGCTGGAATCCAATATCAAGGAAGATCGTTCAAACGAGGATTTGCTGATTCAGGTGATGCTTGAATTAGGACTGGAGCTGTCTCTGCCAATGGTAATCAAGGAGATCGAGGGTAGGCAGGTGTATGTGGTCGCTGGAAATTCGCTCGTCTGCTGTTTTGAGGAACGGATTACACGGAACGTGATGAAGGAAATTGCTAAAGAGAAGCCAATTCGGGCCGTATTTCGCGACAGCTCGTTTGCAAGTGATGCTGATCGGATTCATGTCGAGGAAATGTTCAAATCTCTATCCGCGGGCACCGAGATTAAAGTCATATAGGCAGGTGAGTGAAGCGTGAAGCTTAAGTTCAAACATCAGCAATTCCAGACGGATGCTGTACAGTGTGTGGTAGACTGTTTTGATGGACAGCCGATCGTTGTGTCCCGATTTACCTTGGATCCGGGAAAACAGCCTGCGATCGAGCAGATGATGTGGGAGACCCAAGCTACCCCGTATACAGGAATTAAAAATAATCAGATCGAGCTGATGCCTCCGCAGGTTCTGGCCAATATCCAAAAAGTGCAGATTCATCGCGGTCTCAAGCCCTCAGGTAAGCTTGAAGGTCAATACAATCTGACGATTGAGATGGAGACGGGTACAGGTAAAACGTATACCTACATCAAATCGATGTTTGAGCTTAATAAAAAGTATGGCTGGAGCAAGTTCATTATCGTCATTCCCTCAATAGCGATTCGCGAGGGTGTATTTAAAACATTCCAGCTTACGGAAGATCATTTTATGGCTGAGTACGGGAAAAAGGCCCGCTATTTTATATACAACTCCAGGCAGCTTCACCAAATCGAAAGCTTTGCGAGTGATCCCGGTATCAATGTGATGATTATTAATTCGCAAGCTTTCGCTGCAAGGGGGAAGGATGCGAGAAGAATTCATATGGAGCTCGACGAGTTCCAATCCAGGAGACCGATAGACGTTATAGCCTCAACCCATCCGATACTGATCATCGACGAGCCACAATCAGTCGAAGGGGAAAAGACAAAGGAAGGGTTGAAGGAATTTAAGCCGCTGTTTACGGTGAGATATTCGGCAACTCATCGGAAGGATCAGGAATTTAACAAAATCTATCGTTTGGATGCGTTGGATGCTTATAACAGAAAGCTTGTCAAAAAAATCAACGTCAAAGGCATTTCCGTTAAAGGTATGGCCGGAACTGAAGCTTATGTGTATGTGGAAGGTCTGGATCTGAGTCACAAGCAGGCACCCGCTGTGAGGATAGAGTTGGAACAGAAAACCAAAACGGGCTCGAAGCGGGTAACTCGCAGGATGAAGGCTGGCGATGATCTTTACCGACTGTCCAACAACCTTGAAGTTTACAAAGGATACACCCTAACCGAGATCAACGGAGTCCGCAGCACAATTAGCTTTACGAACGGGATAACTCTGTCCGCAGGAGAGGTTCTGGGAGATATCGATGAATTGAGCTTCAGAAGAATCCAGATCCGTGAAACGATCAAATCCCATTTTGAAAAGGAACGGGTGCTGTTTCATCAGGGAATTAAGGTGCTGTCTTTGTTTTTTATCGATGAGGTTGCCAAGTATCGTCAGTATGACTCGGATGGTAAGGAAGTCAGCGGCGCTTATATGCGGATTTTTGAAGAGGAATATTCTAACGTCATGAGTGATGAGGTTAAACATACGGATCAGCAGCTATATATCCAATATCTTGACAGCATTCGGGTGCAGCAGACGCATAAAGGCTACTTTTCGATTGATAAAAAAAGCAGCAGGTTCGTCGATTCCAAGGTAGCGGCTAGAGAAACCGATTCGGATGATGCCGATGCCTATGATCTCATTATGAAGGATAAGGAAAGGCTCCTCAGTTTCAAGGAACCGACCCGGTTTATTTTTTCTCACTCAGCGCTCAAGGAAGGTTGGGACAATCCGAATGTGTTTCAAATATGCACATTAAAGCACAGTGATTCCATGATGAAAAAACGCCAGGAGGTTGGCCGGGGCTTGAGGCTGTGCGTCAACCAATATGGTGATCGTATAGATGCTTCGATGCCAGGGATCGATGTTCATGATATCAATGTATTGACGATTGTCGCCAGTGAATCGTACGATTCGTTTGCCCGACAGCTTCAGAGTGAAATTGCCTCAATCCTGTCGGACAGGCCGCAGAAAGCAGATGTTTCATTTTTCCTCGGTCATTTATTGATTAATGATCTTGGTGAAACCCTGCAAATTGATGAATCACTTGCCAAAAGGCTGAACAAATCATTCATCAGAAGTAACTACATCAATGATGACGATGAGCTTACCCACGATTATTATGAGGCTGCAGCGAATAAAATTGTTGTGCTTCCGGAAGAGTTTCATGCATTCCAGCAAGCTGTTATGGATTGGGTGGCGACGATTTATTCAGATCTCCCGGCCGATTGGATCAACAATGATCGCACAAACAATATCAAACAATTGCAGCTGAGTCCTAATTTCTATACACCAGAGTTTCAGGAGCTATGGAATCGAATTCGCTATAAGACCACGTATACGGTAAATTTTGATTCAGCAGAGCTTGTTCAGCAATGTGTGTATGAATTGGATACAAAGCTTACTGTTCCTGAGGCCTATTACCGGGTTGAGCATGGCGGGCTAGGAGCGATTCGCTCCAAAGAGCAGCTGCAGATAGGCGAGGGCTTTGAGCTTCACGAAACCTACACACAAACGGTTGAACCCCGCACTGCGTCACAGGTTAAATATGATCTGATCGGTAAGCTCGTTAACGAAACAAGGCTGACCCGGAAAACGATTGTGAACATGATAAGGGGTATCCAGCCTGAGACGTTTCTTTTGTTCAGAAAAAATCCAGAGGCGTTTATAATCCGGGCATCAAGGCTGATCAATGAACAAAAGGCGACAGCAATTATTAAACAGATTACGTATGATGTAGTTAATGAAACCTTTGATTCCGCTATCTTCACGATGAATCCAAAGAGCGGACAAGCTGGTCTCAATGCAATGTCAGTGAATCGTCACATTTATGATTATATCGTTACCGATTCGGAGATTGAAAAAAAGTTTGCCCAAGAGCTGGATGTCAGCAAGGAAGTTTGCGTCTTTGCCAAGCTGCCTAAAGGTTTTTTCATACCAACGCCTGTTGGCGATTACAATCCGGATTGGGCGATCGTGTTTAACAAAGGGGTGTCGAAGGTGATGTACCTGGTAGCCGAGACCAAGGGTTCCATGAGCTCTATGGACATCAGAGGGACAGAGAATGCCAAGATCCAATGTGCCCGAAAACATTTTGAGAAGATTAATACCGCGCACTTCAAGTATGAGGTCGTTGATCATTATGAGATGCTGCTGGAGCTCATTAGATAAGAAAAGCTTATAAAATAAAGACAGCTTAACCAACAAAAACTGAATACTATCATATAACTAACATCTCATTCACCTGTATCAGGGCGTGAGATGTTTTTCTATGTGAGGAACACCGTGAGTTTATGTGAGCTTTGACTGAAAAAAGAGTGCCCTTATTCCAAAAGTGTGTTACAATTTATGAAGTTCGTAACACGATACATATAAAGAACCATAAGGACAAGGAGTGTTTGATGTGAAACTGAAGACAAGTAAATGGATGGGGATGGTACTGCTTGCAGGTTGCATGATGGTATCTGGCTGTATGTCCAATACCAAAGAAAAGGCCGCCATCCCAACAAGTAACGCTAAGGATCAACTCATTCTATCCGTTGGTGCGGAGCCGGAGGGCGGATTCGATCCTACTACAGGCTGGGGTCGTTACGGCTCGCCATTGTTCCAAAGCACGCTGCTTAATAGGAATAGCGAAATGAAGATTGAGAATGATCTGGCCACCGGATATGAAATTAGCAGTGACGGCAAAACCTGGACCGTGAAGCTGCGCAAGGACACCAAATTTTCAGATGGCAAGCCGCTAACCGCTGAAGACGTGCAATTCACTTTTGAAACAGCAGCCAAAAGCGGTACAGCCATCGATTTGACCAATATGGAAAGTGTTAAGGCTATGGATGAAGCTACCGTAACGTTCAAGCTTAAAGAACCACAATCAACTTTCATTTCTTTGCTCGTTTCAACAGGAATTGTGCCGAAGCATGCATACGGCAAGGATTACGCAAGCCATCCGGTTGGCTCAGGTCCTTTTAAGCTGGTTCAATGGGACAAAGGACAGCAGGTCATTGTTGAGGCGAACACTGAGTATTACGGGAAGAAGCCATTTTTCAAAAAAATAACATTTTTATTTCTAAATGAAGACGCTTCGTTTGCGGCTGCAAAGGCAGGAAAAGTGGATGTATCCTATATTCCATCAGCATTTAGCAAGCAAAAGATTGAGGGTATGCGTCTTGAAGCGCTAAAAACCGTAGATAACCGCGGCATTATGTTTCCTTATGTAAAATCCGGACAAAAAACGAAGGAAGGCATTGCCGTTGGTAATGACGTGACGGCAGATCTATCCATTCGTAAAGCAATTAATGTTGCCTTGGACAGAAAAGCACTCGTTACAGGGGTGCTCGAAGGCTACGGTTCACCCGCTTATACAGTGAATGATGGCTTACCTTGGTGGAACCCTGAAACGGTATTCGCTGATGCCAATGTGAACGAGGCGAAGAAGCTGTTAGCAGATGGGGGTTGGAAGGATTCAGATGGGGATGGCATTGTTGAAAAGGATGCTTTAAAAGCGCAATTTTCATTGGTGTATCCTTCAGGTGATGTTTCCCGGCAATCACTTGCACTGGCTGCCGCTGATATGATCAAGCCTATTGGGATCAAGATCAATGTCGAGGGTAAAAGCTGGGATGACATCGGAAAAATGATGTATTCAAACGCCGTGATGTTTGGCTGGGGCAGTCGTGACCCTCTGGAAATGTATAATTTGTACAGCAGTAAATATAAAGGTGCTGATTATTACAATACAGGTTATTACAGCAACCCGACCGTAGATGAATGGATGAATAAAGCGATGCTGGCAAGAACGGAGGAAGCGGCGTGGGATAACTGGAAGAAGTCGCAGTGGGATGGTAAAACCGGCTCAAGTGCCAAAGGAGACGCGTCCTGGGCATGGCTCGTGAATGTCGATCATTTGTACCTGGTGAAGGATAAGCTCGATATAGGCAAGCAAAAGATTCACCCACATGGACATGGTTGGCCTGTGACTGATAACATCGAAGATTGGAGATGGAAGGAATAGAGAAGCAGGGTTGGATTCTGCAGAACCGTACAGCAGCATTTTGGGGACGGAAGGCGATTCGGCTTTTATCCCTTTTGTTCGCTGTCAGTGTGATTTCGTTTTGGCTTGTTGAGCAATCGCCTATTGATCCTATACAAGCTTATGTGGGCGCGGATGCTATGAAGGTAAGTCCTGAGCAGCGTGTGCTGATTGCCGAATATTGGGGGTTGGATAAGCCTCCTGTAGAGCGGTTTCTGCGCTGGGGCTCGGCGCTGCTGCGTGGTGATTTGGGCACATCGATGATCCACCGGATTCCGGTAGTGGAAGTCATTGGGGAAAGGTTTATGAACTCGGTAGCGCTCATGGGCGTATCGTGGTTGTTGTCAGGTGTGATCGGATTTGTCGCTGGCACAGTTGCGGCTATGAACAAGGATAAGTGGATAGACAGGTTGATCAAATGGTACTGTTATACCTTGGCTTCTACCCCAACGTTCTGGCTAGGGTTATTGTTATTGATTGTTTTTGCAGTCTGGCTAGGATGGTTTCCGGTCGGTCTGGGCGTGCCTGCAGGTGTGCTGGCCGAAGATGTTACTTTCGCCGATAGAGTTCAGCATATGATTTTACCGGCATTGACCTTAAGTGTGGTTGGCATTTCCAATATTGCTCTACATACACGACAAAAGCTGAATGAGGTGTTGACAAGCGACTACGTGCTCTTTGCGAGAGCGAGAGGGGAATCCGGTTTTCGTTTGTTTTGGAGACATGGACTACGAAATGTCGCACTTCCTGCGATTTCCTTACAATTCACCTCTTTCAGTGAGCTGTTTGGAGGTGCTGTTCTGGCAGAGCAAGTATTTGCATATCCGGGGCTGGGACAAGCGACTGTTGAAGCTGGTCTGCGGGGCGATGTACCGCTGCTGCTGGGCATGGTGTTGTGCAGCTCATTATTCGTATTTACCGGTAATGCGGTAGCAGATCTAATCTATCGGTTAGTGGATCCAAGGCTTGCCGCAGGAGGGAACCGATGAGTCGATCATGGAGTGACACAACATCCCGTGCACCTGTTAAAATTCGTATGAATAGCAGAAAGCGTTCGTTTGTTTATAGTGGACTTGTCTCTTTGTTTATTTTGAGTGCCTGGCTTGGTGGTTATTTGGTAGATTCGGCGGTATTGGATACACATTTGGAAAACAGAAACCTGTCGCCATCATTCGCTCATTTGTTCGGCACAGACTGGTTGGGAAGAGATATGTTCTCACGAACGGTCATGGGGCTTGGCATAAGTATTCAAGTTGGTTTTATTGCTTCTGCATGCAGCTGTTTAATAGCCGCCATACTCGGGCTGACGGCTGCAATGGGAAGGACTGCGGACGCGATTGTCTCTTGGTTGATTGATTTGTTTTTAAGTGTGCCGCATTTGGTCTCGCTTATTCTGATAGCTTTCGTGTTTGGTGGTGGCATGAAGGGGATTATTATCGGAATTGCCTTCACGCATTGGCCGAGCCTTGCGCGAATTATTCGTGCGGAGGTACTGCAGCTTCGGTCAGCCGAGTATGTACTGATCTCTCGTAAGCTTGGTAAATCTCGCCTGTGGGTGGCGTCCCGTCATATATTCCCGCATTTGCTTCCGCAGCTGCTCGTCGGATTATTGCTGCTATTTCCACATGCTATTCTGCATGAAGCGGCAGTTACCTTTATCGGTTTGGGTCTATCGCCACATCAGCCAGCTATAGGCATCATTTTATCCGAATCCATGCGCTATTTGTCGACTGGCATGTGGTGGTTGGCATTTTTCCCTGGTATCTGTTTACTGCTGGTTGTCCGTTCGTTTGATAGGGTGGGCGAGCAATTACGTGTACTCGTGGACCCACGCCAATCGCAGGAGTAAGCAGGGGACCCTTTATAGGAAAACGAGATAAAACTTGCGAAGTAAGTTTTCTACGAAAACTTTTAGGAGGTGTCACGTTTGGCACTGCTTGAAATTGACCAATTAAGTATTGCTTTTACCCGCTATACAAGCGTTTTGCGTCAACGTACAACCGAGGTCATTCATGAATTGCAGCTTTCGATTGGAGAAGGAGAGATCGTTGCGGTTGTTGGTTCCAGCGGTTCTGGCAAAAGCTTGCTCGCTCATGCGATCATGGGTATTCTTCCTGGAAATGCGAGTGTGACGGGTACCCTGAGCTATAATGGAGAGCCATTGGACGCTGCCAGGCAGGTAGCTCTACGAGGAAAGGAAATCGCTTTGGTCCCTCAGTCTGTTAATTATCTCGATCCTCTTATGCGGGTGGGAGAGCAGGTGCGTTCATCGGTGGATCAGCAGACGTTGTCGTTGGATGCACAAAGAAAAGTGTTTGCACGTTATCAATTAGCGGACGATGTGGAACGGATGTACCCGTTCCAACTCTCAGGCGGTATGGCGCGACGCGTTCTGCTATCCACAGCTGTGATTAGCGGTGCCCGATTGATCATAGCAGACGAGCCGACACCGGGGCTTCATCAGGATGTTGCCAAGGAAACACTGCGCCAGTTTAGAGAGCTTGCCGACGAAGGCTGCGGTATTCTGTTAATCACGCATGATATCGAATCGGCTTTGCAGGTAGCGGATAAAGTAGCGGTATTGTATGCGGGGACGATCATAGAGATGGCTCTTGCAGCAGATTTTAGCGGGAGTGGCGAGCAGCTTAGACATCCTTACACACAGGCATTATGGAAGTCACTTCCGCAAAATGAATTTAAGCCGATTCCTGGTTCACAACCGCTTGCGGGGTCCTTGGCAGTAGGGTGTTTGTTTGCTCCACGATGTGATCATGCCTCTGATGAGTGTAGTCGTCTACGTCCGGAGACACGTCATATTCGTGGTGGTTCAGTGAGGTGCATTCATGCTTCTTGAGGGAAAAAATCTTGGGTTTCGCTATGGACGGGGAGAATGGATTGTCAAGGAGATTGATATCAGCATCAAGCAGGGTGAAGTGGTCGGTCTTGTTGGACCGAGCGGCAGCGGTAAAACTACGCTTGCCCGTCTGCTTGCCGGCTATGATAAACCGCAGACCGGCAGTGTCACCTGTGATGGAACTCCGCTTACAGCAAGTGGTGTTCAGCCGGTGCAGTTGGTGTTCCAGCACCCGGAAAAGGCTGTCAATCCGCGTTGGCGCATGCGTCAGACGATTCGGGAGGGCTGGCTGCCAGACTCGGCATTTTTGCACATGCTTGGTATTGAGGAGGAGTGGCTGGATCGTTGGCCTAATGAGCTGTCCGGTGGAGAGCTTCAGCGATTTTGTGTGGCCAGAGCCTTGGGGCCGCAGACGCGGTTTTTGATCGCGGACGAGATGACCACGATGCTCGATGCCATCACACAGGCGCAAATCTGGCATACTGTGATGGACATTGCCGAGCGTCGCAACCTGGGTATCCTGATGATCAGTCATGAGCCCAGTCTGATACAAAGGCTGTGTACTCGCGTAATACATTGGCAAGGGAAATCCGGTGAATAAGCTGCACTCGTTTTCTTATACACCGGAGTCGTAGCTCAGAATCCGACTATAACAAAAAATGTAGAGCGATAAGGGCCACAGAGATATGGAACAAAATATCAAGCCAAAATTTGCTCGGTAAATTTGCTTTTTGAATCACTACATATAAAGACCGGATAATGATGATGATGAGTGCAACTTGAACAAGAATCGTAGGGATCATGGAAACCTCCTGGTTGGTTCAGCTTATCACAATGTTCCGTTCTTACTATCTGACTTTAATTTGAACCTTGTTGTTGGCACCCTGACTTTTGGGTGTCAGCTCATTTCCCAATACGGCAGCAGCCTGTTTAACCGAATGGGTTACACTGTGCAGGGCTTCACCCATATCCTGAGCCGATTCCAACAGGGGCTCTACCGTTTTTATTTTGCCTTTTACATCCCGGGAAATTTGGTTGGCCGTATGGATGAGCTGCTTGGCCTCTCCTGTAAGATCATGGGCAGCTGTTCGTACCTCAGCTAAGGTCCTGTTGGTTTCGTCTAGCGACGTCATTCCTTTTTGCAGTATGCGAATCAGATAAAAAGTCAGAGTCACAAAAGCCGCACTTGCCGCAACTACGCTAATATCAATAGCCATATCCGTGCTCCTTTCTTTGTTGCCCATAGTCCAACTCCTTTTTAATCCTATCCTATGTCCAGGCAGGCGTATTTATTCGGAGTATGAATGCTAATCCAGCAGATGGCAGGTTCCGGAGTGAACCTATTTGAGCATAGCAGACACAGCTTTATTGATGATGTGCGGATGCGACCTGAACTGACCACAAAAAATTAACATTGATAACATAGTTGGTGTTCTGTAATATAGAGTGATTAGGGCTGCAGGGCTATGAGGAGATGTGAGTGGTGGCAAAAGCGAAACAAAAAAGACCGACACGCGATGAATTCGAGCTCGAGGACCTGGGAAACCAGATTGTAGAGGCCAAGGATAATAAGGAGCAGGTCATGCTGACCGTCTGGGGCGTGGAAGAGCCTGTTGTAGGGATTATTGTGGAGTTAGACCCCAGAAAGCGTCAAATACGAGTCAATCTGGAGGATGGCTTTAAATGGATTCCTTTTCTGGATGTTATGAGGTTGGATTATCCCCGCTATTGAATTGTAAACTGAATCGTGAACCATGCTGAAAAAACCTTCCTTCCGTTATGTACGGTCATGGAAGGTTTTTGCTATTATATGCCAGAGCTTAAAGCGCAGCGCCTTTGCCGCCATCCACATTAACCGAGGTTCCCGTTACATAGGAAGCCGCGTCTGAAACCAGGAATGTGATAACTTTTGCCGCTTCTTCGGTTTCGCCGATGCGACCCATCGGAATTTGATGGTTCGGATGCATTGAGAATTGCTCCCAAGTCAGCTCAGGGTGCTGCTTTTTCCAGCCCTTTTCGATTTGATCACTCCGGATCATCCCGATGCAGACGGCATTCACTCGAATATTGGCAGAGGCCAGATCCTTACTCATTGCTTTGGTTAGAGCCATTCCGGCAGCACGACTGACTGTAGTCGGTAAAGACGAAGCGGAAGGGGTCTTGGCAGATGAGGTAGAGATGTTAATTATCGCGCCTTTTCCCGCTTTTCGCATATGGGGAATGGCTGCCTTGGAGCAATGAATTGCACCGAATAGCTTTAAATCCAAATCATAAGCCCAGCCTTCAGATTCGACTTCTTCAAAAGGACGAGCTGCAGACGTTCCTGCGTTATTCACCAGAATATCCAAACTGCCAAAGCGATCCACAGTTTCTTGTACAGCTTTTTTGCAGTCCTCTTCAGAGGTAATATCCACTTGGATGTAGAGCACCTCTGCACCGGTTCTTTCCACAATCTGTTGTGCTGCTGTACGCAGATCGTCCTCATTGCGTGCACATATGGCTACACGTGCTCCCTCAGCAGCCAGTGCCAAGGCAGTTCCAAGTCCAATTCCCTTACTGCCCCCTGTGATGAGTGCTACTTTTCCGGTTAAACCCAAATCCATGATCGTTACCTCCAGTCTCTATGTATTTGAGCAACAATAAACTCTCATAAAAAGTAGCACGCGAGTCAAATGATTGTCAATATTGGTTAGTTTCTTAAGGCGTACAGAACCGGTGATAAGCTGGATGACGCTTTTTTGGGGACGATAGTTATTGATTAAATGAGAGTTTATGTGTATAATCCAGAAAGGGAACATGTGTTCTATTCGTTAGAAGAACCAGCACAACAGGAGGGAACCGCAATGAGACCTACTTTTTTTGAAGAGCTTAAAGGTATGAAGCGTAACAATGAGTTCAGGGAAATGATTCTGATGCAAGCTGCCAAAAAAATGCTGGCGGATAAGAAGAAAAAAAGTCGACTGCAGCGTTTACTTACAAGAACGAATAAGGTTAAAACAATTCCTAAATGCTGGGATTGAACTGAACCTGACCTATATATAGAAACTGGCGAGCCTTCATCTGATCACATACGGTTTAATCTGCACCTACTTATAGGCATCTGCATACCTTATCCACATAAGTAAGTCACCATTCACTTAATTAGAGAAGGGCAGGAGCTTGAATGACTTTATATATGGATTACAAGTCCCCATCCGTACAGTTCAGCTTTGACGTAAATAATAGCACGCTTTTTAGAAAGGATGCTCGTAACTACATCAATGTACTGTCCAACAAGCAGCTGAATACATTGGAGAATACATCACTGCTTGATATTTTTCTCAGTGCTGGTAATGTAGTTGAGCCTCACTATCATCAAAATGCGGCAGAGCTTGTTTATTGTATCTCGGGTGCAGCAATTGTCTCAATAATCAATCCGTTCACCAATGATCTGCTCAATTTTCCGATAACACCAGGTCAAGTGGCCAATGTCCCCCAAGGCTGGTGGCATTACGAAATTGCCTCGGTTGATAACACTCATTTGTTGGCGATCTTTGATGCACCGGTTCCTGAAGTGATACTGGGATCTGACATTCTGAGATTAACGCCTGCCAATGTACTGGCACATACCTATTGCTTGAATGAAGCTGCAGTTAAACAAACGCTTGCCCCAATTAATGATTCAGTCTTCATTGGCCCACCGAGAGACTGCAACCCCTCTCAGGTTCAAGGGAGCATGGCTGGTAAACCGCAGCCTTATCCAGCCTATACCCAACAGCCGCAACCCAATCATGGGCAGCACAACCCAATCGGGTATCAACTTCCCGCGCAACAGTATTATTACACACAGCCCTATCCAAGCCAAACATATTGAGATATTGAAGCTGTAGCTATAGATAAGAGAAATGATAATCCCTTAACAACTTCGAAGGAAATGTTAAGGGTATTTATTCGTTTGAATGGTTACCAGATAATAAAACAATCTATCAATATTGTGTAAATTTTATTATAATGTACATGTTTTCAAATATGTTTTTGCAAAAGGGGTATCGTATGATCCGTTCATTGGCAGCATGTTTATCTATGGGTCTGATTACAGTCTTTCTATCGACCCTTGTGGGACCGTTAAGTGGTCAAGCTTATGCAGCACCGACCAATTACAAGGATGTTCCCGCCGAGTATTACGCAAGTAAAGAAATAGCCAAGCTTACAGAGAGCGGAATCATCGAAGGGAATGAGCAGGGCTTATTTCAACCGGATGTGGAAATTACGCGCGGTGTCACTGCCGTGTGGCTCAGTAAAGCCTTAAAGCTTAGACAGCCTAACAGCTTGAACGGATTCACAGATGTCCCAGCCTCAAGTCCCTACGCAATGGCAGTTAATGCCTTGAAGGAAAAAGACATCGTACAAGGCGATCAAGGTCGATTTAGTCCGGAGGAGCCATTAACCCGTGAGCAAATGGCAAGCTTGCTGGCACGAGCTTTTCAGCTTAAGGATAACCATATGAACATATGGTTCAAGGACGAAAAGGCGATAGGCGATAGTCACTTTATCGATGTCGTCAGACTCAAACAACACTTTATCACCGAGCAGCTGGAATTTATGCCGAAGAACAAGGTAACCAGAGCACAGCTTGTCCTGTTTCTCAGCAGAGCGATTTCAACGGTCACGTTGAAGGATAATGAATTACCACTTGATGATTTTCTGAGGGGATCTGCACAGTCCAGCTTCAAGTCGTCACCTGATGGTAAGAAGATGGCCTACCTGAAGACAGCCAACAACCAGACACACATCTATTTGAAAAAAACTGGGGAAGAAGCCTCGGAAACACGTATCACCAGCTTGACCAACCGAGATATCATTGGATTTTTGTGGTTTAGCAATGATAAAATTTTATACATAACCGATATGTACGGAACGGAAGATCATCATATTCACGTAGTAAATGCGGATGGGACGGATGAAAAGGACTTGACCCCTTTTGATCAGGTACGAGCCCAATACATGGAGTCGTTATCTTACATGAGAGGCCATGAATTTGATATCTTAATCAGCATGAATGAAAGGTCTTCGCAGCGCTTTGATGTGTATCGATTGAATGTCAAAACAGGTGCAATGGAAATTGTCGCTGAAAATCCTGGCAATGTAACCAGTTGGCTTACAGACTTGTATGGAGAAGTCAGGGTGGCCATGGCTACAGATGGTATTAATACGTCTATGCTGTACAGAGAGACACCTGCTCAGCCATTTAAACCCATATTGAAGCTGAATTATGGAGATTCCTTCATTCCCATTATGTTTTCGTTTGATAACAGCCAACTGTTTGCTTTATCTAATATTGGCAGGGACAAGCTGGCCTTGGTCAAGTACAACATGAATACCAAAGAAATGGGCGATACCGTTTATGAAAATCCGAAGGCCGATGTGACCAATATTATCATTTCCTACCAGAAGGAAGCGATATTGGCCGTTGAATATGAGACGGACAAAGTCTACTATGAGTATCTAGACAAGGAATACGAGCGGTTAAATGTAATGATTGCAAATAAGCTTCCCAATCAATCGTACCAGATCTTGGGTAATCCGCTGCCGGATACGAAGGTGCTGCTCAGAACCTACAGCGACAAATCGCCGGGAGCCTATTACTACTATGACCGCAAGAAAGACACACTGGATAAAATCGCAGATAGCAAACCATGGATCAAAGAAGAGCAGATGGCTGAAATGAAGCCGATTTCCTACAGATCGCGTGATGGGTATACAATCAATGGCTATTTGACATTACCCAAAACCGGTAGCACCAACTTGCCTTTTGTCATCCTTCCACATGGTGGACCTTGGGCACGTGATTCATGGGGATACGATAGTGAGGTTCAACTGTTAGCTAATCGTGGCTACGGCGTCCTGCAGATGAATTTCCGCGGCTCTACAGGCTACGGTAAGGAATTCAAGTTGGCTGGGGACAAGCAATGGGGCAAATCGATGCAGGATGATATTACCGATGGCGTGAGCTGGTTGACACAGCAAGGGTATGCGGATCCGAAGCGAATCGCAATTTATGGTGCGTCATACGGAGGCTACGCAGCATTGGCGGGAGTAACGTTTACCCCTGATTTGTATGCCGCCGGAATTGATTATATGGGGCCTTCCAGCCTGTTCACCTTCCTTAATACGATGCCGTCTTACTGGGAGCCTGATCGTCAAAAATTGTACAAGCAGGTTGGTGATCCTGAGAAGGATAAGAAGCAGATGGAGGACAGATCGCCTTTGCTGCATGCCGACCAAATTAAAACACCGATCATGTTCGCTCAAGGCGTCAACGATCCACGGGTAAAGAAGAGCGAGTCGGATCAGATCGTATTGGCGCTACGTCAGCGTGGTATTGACGCCCCTTATATGATTAAAAATGATGAAGGTCATGGCTTCCAGACATATACCAATCGAGTTGACTTCTATCAGGCGATGTTAAAATTCCTTGATAATCACTTAAGCAAGTAGAGCTCTGAATAACGGCTTGACATACAGTTATACTTCATGTATAAATATGTATAATTCAAATTTGAGATTAGACAGTTTGACGCTATTGCTACAATGTATATTTTTTACGATATCCCAATATTAATGAACGAGACAGTAATTCCAGACAAAGAGTCACAGTGAGCCGGAATAGGTGAGATCCGGTACGGATGATTGGAATGAAGCGGACTCGGGAAATGGTCCTCCGAACACAACCGAGTAGGAGGATCCGGTAACTGCCGTTATCAGCAGAGTGATTGGCCTTGTGACAGAGGACCAGTACTTAGAGTGGTACCACGGGAAGCGCGAGCTCTCGTCTCTTATTTAGAGACGGGGGCTTTTTGTGTTTTAGCCATAAATAAGGAGGAATTAGATATGTTAAACACGATATTGAGCTCTGAAATTGAACTGCATGTGCGTGAAATGCTGGCTGCACAGGGAATTGAACCTGAACCTGAGCTGAATATCCAAATTGAGCATCCGATGTACCCTGAGCATGGAGAATACAGTACGAACATTGCCATGAAGCTGGCTAAAGCTTTACGCAAATCCCCCCTGCACATTGCTGAGGAGCTTCAGCAAAGGCTGGAGCAGAAAGGGAATATAGGGGGAATGGTTGCACAGATTCAAGTGGCAGCACCCGGTTTTTTAAATTTTCATCTGAATTGGACCGTTTGGGCTGCCAATCAAATCGAAGCCCCGAATGGCTCAGGATCCAAGGTGCTCATCGAACACACATCGATCAACCCTAACAAATCAGCTCATATCGGCCATTTAAGAAATTCCTGCATTGGGGATGCACTGGCCCGCATGCTGAGATACGCAGGACATGAGGTTGAGGTTCATAATTATATTGATGATCTGGGTAATCAATTAGCAGATACGGTGGTTGGGATTCTGAATACGTCTGCGGAGCAAGCTCATACGCGTTTTGGGGATTATTGTTGGGATACGTACGCAAAGGTTAATCAAGCCTATAAGGTAAACGCGGAGCTGCAGGAAGCACGTGTTCAGGTGCTGCAGCAATTGGAAGAGGGTCATTCCAATATGGCATGGATCGGTTCTTTGGTTGCTGAACGTATCGTTCGCGAACAGTTGGTTGAAATGAAGCAGTTTGGCATTGGATATGACGTGCTGGTTTGGGAAAGCAATATTGTGAGAGAAGGTTTCTGGGCATCAACGTTTGATTTGCTGCAGCAGACGGCTGTATTTCGTCAAGTCACGGTGGGGAAGCTGAGCGGCTGTTGGGTGCTCAAGCAATCAGAGGAGTTGCCGGAGGCGGGTGGAGATACGGATTATCAGGCAGATAAAGTATTGGTCAGATCGAACGGGATTTTAACGTATACAGCCAAAGATATTGCCTACCATATGTGGAAATTCGGTATTCTTGAAAAGGATTTTACCTATACCAAATTCGCCGAGCGTGTGTGGACAACACATCCCAAGGGTGTCAGGAAAACATTTGGTCGAGCGGATACCGTGATCAATGTCATTGATCAGCGACAGCAATATCCACAAGCCATGGTGAAGCTGGCTCTTGAAGTACTCGGTTATCCGAAGCAAGCCGAGCAATTAAAGCATGTAAGCTATGGAGTCGTATCGCTAAGCCCGGAAACAGCCGCAAGCTTGGGTGTAGATATCTCGGATGGCAAAAGCTCATACGCGATGTCGGGTCGTCAAGGAATCGGAATTAAGGTATCCGACCTGCTGGATCAGATGGAGCACATTATTCATTCAAAGCGTAAAAGAAAACAAGGCTTGTCGAGCAGATCGATAGCAGCAGCGGCGATTCGTTATTATTTGCTAAAGTATCATCTGCAGACTGAAGTAGTCTTTGATCTACAGCAGGCTACGGAGGTATCCGGTAATTCTGGCGTCTATCTGCTGTATTCGTATGCAAGAGCTAATAGCATTCTGGACAAGGCGGCTAAGGCTCAGCATCTGTCTAACGGATTTCCGTTACAACCAGACTCCAACCGCTTGTCAGAGTTGGAACCTCAGGAGCAGTTATTGTTCAGACAGCTTGCATACTGGCCCGAAACTCTGCAATTATCGATCAACCAGCTTGCTCCTAACTTGATCTGCAGCTATGCTTTCGAGCTGGCTTCTACGTTTAACAACTTTTATAGCGTCTGCCCAATAATGAAAGCATCTGAGGAGCAGCGTGAGCTTCGCCTATGGCTTACCCAACGATTCAAAGATACGTTACATCAAGCCTTACAGGTGCTAGGATTACCAACGCCCAAACGGATGTGAATTTGTCTTTTAAAAAAGCTTGAAAGAAAACAAAATATTGTTTATGATAAACATATCGCATAATATCAACCATCGTTCTACATTATAAAACATTTGGTTGAATCGTAAGGAGTAGCCATGCCAATTATTCAATCCCTGGACCGTGCTTTAAACATTCTCGATTTGTTCGATGAGTACACAACTGAATTGAAGATCACCGAGATCAGCAACCGGATGGACCTTCACAAGAGTACGGTGCATTCGCTGTTGAAAACCTTACAGTTACACGGCTATATCGAACAGGATGAGGAAACAGGCAAGTACCGGCTTGGCATGCGACTGCTGGAAAAGGGTCAGCTCCTGCTGCAGCGGCTTGATATTCGGTCGTTAGCACGTAAGCATCTTGCCGCTTTTACCGATCAAACCGGACAAACCACGCATCTCGTTATTTTGGATGGCAAGGAAGGTGTCTATATTGATAAGGTTGAGGGTGAGAAGGCAGCGATCCGCTACTCACGAATAGGTCGTAGAGTGCCGCTTCACAGCAGTGCCGTTGGGAAGGCTTTAGTCGCTTTTCGTAAACAAGAAGAGATAGAGCTGTTATTGAAGGATTACAGCTATGTCGTTCAAACTTCTTTAACGATCACGAGTAAGGAAGCTTTTCTCACTGAGCTATCCAGGATCGAAAGTCAGGGCTATGCGGTAGACGATCAGGAGAACGAGCCAGGCGTACGTTGCGCTGCTGCTCCAATCTATGATCATAATGGTCAAGTCGCAGCGGCTATGAGCGTATCCACATTATTATCTGCTGTAGACGATAGCCAGTTTCAACAATTGATTGAACTGCTCCTGCAAGAAACGAAGACGATTTCCAAGCTTATGGGTTATCGTCCTTAGGATTCATGAATGCCTGAATAGGCATTTTATTTTAAAACGAATCGAAAACTGTGTTTTATAATGTCAAACAAAATCATATTTTAGCTTTAACAAAAATCAATTTCGAATGGAAGAGGGAGTTATCGATGAGAATTATCCGATATACGAATGCACAATCCTTACCACAACTAGCAGCTGTGAACGAACATGAAGCGGTGTATAATCTGGAGCAATCTGATTTTATTTCATTAGTAAACGAAGCAAGGGATGCAGGAAAGTCGATTCTGGAGTTTGTGCAAGCGCTGGTTTCGGGTAAATCTCCTGTAACAGAGAAGCTTGATCAGCTTGAACTGCTCGTACCCATCGAAGCCCCCGAGGTATGGGCTGCTGGTGTTACTTATGAACGGAGCCGTGAGGCACGTAACTATGAAGCAACAGGTGGCAAAATGGACGCATCGACCTTCTATGACAAAGTGTATGATGCGGTACGTCCGGAAATTTTCTTCAAATCGACGGCTGCACGTACAGTTGGGCCTGGCGATTATGTTCAGCTTCGCAGCGATTCGGAGTGGCAGGTTCCAGAGCCGGAGCTTGGACTCGTATTGGATAGCGTTGGCACGATATTGGGCTATACCATCGGTAATGACATGAGCTGCAGGGATATCGAGGGTGAGAATCCATTGTACTTACCTCAGGCCAAGATGTGGAAGCGTTCTTGCTCAATTGGACCAGCTATACTGCTGGAGGAAGCTGTTGCTGATCCTTATCAATTCCAAATCACCAGTACCATTTACCGTGATGGGGAAAAGGTTGTAGAGGGTACAGCCAGTACAGGTCAGCTAAAAAGGAAGCTGGAGGAGCTGGTATCTTTTCTGGTGAGGGACAACGAGGTTTTTGCCGGAACCGTATTGCTGACCGGAACTTGCATTGTGCCTCCTAATGAATTTACACTTGCAAATGGGGACCGTATCGACATTGAAATTTCCGGTATTGGTACCTTGATCAATCCAGTCAAAAGCGCGGACTAATCCATACCAATTACACCGAATACGCCATTTTAATCCAATTATCCGTTCTAACCAATGACAATTCTAAGGAGGAATTACGATGGGAACATTTGCAGGCGAACAAACCTATTTGAATTATATCAATGGTGAATGGAAGGCAGCCTCTACAGGCAAAACCATTTCGAGTATCAACCCGGCGAGCCGCCATGAAGTGGTGGGTTATGTCCAATCCTCGTCCGCCGAGGATTTGAACGAAACCGTAGCTGCAGCGAAAGCCGCGGCCAAAGCATGGAGAAAGCTCTCCGGTGCAGCAAGAGGTGATTATTTATTCAAAGCGGCCAACGTACTCGAACGTCGCTTGGATGAGGTTGCTGAATCGATGACCAGAGAAATGGGCAAAACGTTGCCGGAAGCCAAAGGTGAAACCGCTCGTGGTGTAGCGATTCTACGATACTATGCCGGAGAAGGCATGCGTAAAATCGGCGATGTGATTCCTTCTACAGATAGCGAAGCACTCATGTTCACGACCCGCGTTCCTCTTGGTGTGGTCGGTGTCATTTCACCTTGGAATTTCCCGGTGGCGATTCCCATTTGGAAAATGGCACCTGCGTTGATCTACGGAAACACAGTTGTTCTCAAGCCCGCAACAGAAACAGCAGTTACTGCAGCCAAAATCATCGAATGCTTTGCTGAAGCGGGTCTTCCGGCAGGCGTTATCAATTTAATTACAGGCAGCGGCTCCGTTATCGGTCAAGGTCTTGCTGAGCATAAAGATGTTAACGGCATTACCTTTACCGGCTCCAATCAGGTAGGCAAAAGCGTGGGACAAGCAGCATTGGCGAGAGGTGCCAAGTATCAGCTGGAAATGGGCGGGAAAAATCCGGTCATTATCGCGGACGATGCGAATCTGGATTTGGCAGTAGATGGTACGATCAGCGGCGGTATCAAATCAACTGGGCAAAAATGTACAGCGACTTCGCGGGTTATTGTGATGAGTGCTGTTTATGAAGCGTTCAAAGACAAGCTCGTTACCAAGGTTAGGGATTTGAAGGTAGGTCATGGTTTGGAGCAGGGAACCTGGTTAGGACCTTGTGCGAATGAAAATCAGCTAAATACCGTTGTTTCTTACATTGAAAAAGGGATTGCCGAAGGCGCAGAGCTGCTTGTTGGAGGCGCGCGTCCTGATCAGGCGGATCTGGCTGATGGGTTCTATATTCAACCTACGGTATTCGATAAAGTAACACCCGATATGGCCATTGCCCGCGAGGAGGTTTTTGGACCTTTGCTCGCTTTAATCAAGGTCGACACGATGGAAGAGGCGATTGAACTGGCTAATGACTCCGATTATGGACTCAGCGCCTCGATTTACACACAAAACATTAGCAATATATTGGCCTTTATTCAGGATATGGATGCAGGTCTGGTAAGAATTAATGCGGAAACAGCTGGTGTTGAGCTGCAAGCTCCATTCGGTGGTATGAAACAATCAAGCTCACATTCACGTGAGCAGGGTCAAGCGGCTATTGAATTTTTCACTGCGATAAAAACCGTATTTTTAAAATCCTAGTCATCCTGCCCAAATAATTTTAATCATAGAGCTGAATATGGAAGGATATCCATACTGTACAGAACGTCAGGAAAGAAGGGTTCCACATTGAGTGAGCAGTTAAATCAGATTATGGGCACCGACCATTCGCAAATATATGAAATTCATACCCATGCTTCCGGTCCCGAGGGCTCGCTTCCGTTAACGCGGGAGATGCTGCTGAATTCACCGAGCGGTGATTTATTCGGGCTCTCGCAAAATGTTGGAATGGGCTGGAAGCCCTCTCGCCTGAGTGGCAAGCAGTTTCTGCTGCTGAGCACGCAAGGTGGAATCCGTAAGGATGATGGGACTCCGGTTGCTCTTGGTTATCATACGGGCCATTGGGAAATAGGTCTGCTTATGGAAGAAGCAGCTAATGAGATCGCCGATAACGGCGGTCTGCCTTTTGCCGGCTATGTGAGCGATCCCTGCGATGGCCGTTCCCAGGGAACGACCGGAATGTTCGATTCATTGCCTTACCGTAATGATGCGGCTATCGTTTTTCGACGGCTGGTTCGTTCATTACCGACCCGCAGAGGGGTCATTGGCGTAGCGACCTGTGATAAAGGGCTGCCCGCGATGATGATGGCGCTTGCTGGTATACATGATTTGCCTTGCATTATTGTTCCAGGAGGTGTGACGCTCCCTCCAACAAATGGCGAGGATGCAGGCAAGATTCAGACGATAGGCGCCCGTTATTCGAATGGGGAGCTATCGCTGGAAGATGCAGCCGATTTGGGCTGTCGCGCCTGTGCAACTCCAGGAGGTGGCTGTCAGTTTCTCGGGACGGCAGCAACGGCGCAGGTCGTTGCCGAGGCGCTTGGCATGACCATTCCGCATGCAGCCTTGTCTCCCTCCGGTCAGCCGATTTGGAAGGAGATGTCCCGCCAATCCGCACGAGCTATGATGGCGATGGAAGCCAAGGGTATCAAGATGAAGGATATTTTGACGGAATCGGCTATCCGCAACGCGATGGCAGTACATGCCGCTTTTGGCGGTTCGACCAATCTGCTGCTGCACATTCCGGCCATTGCCCATGCGGCGGGGCTGCCTGTGCCTACGGTTCAGGATTGGATTAAGATCAATAAATCGGTTCCGCGTTTGGTCAGTGTGCTGCCGAATGGACCGGATTATCATCCGACAGTACGCGTATTTCTGGCGGGTGGCGTACCCGAAGTGATGCTGCATCTAAGAAGGCTCGGTGTATTGGATGTGGATGTAATGACAGTTACAGGGGAAAAGCTGTCGACGGTTCTCGATTGGTGGGAAACGAGCGAGCGTCGGAAAGCGCTTAAGAAGCTGCTGCTGGATGCCGATGGTGTTGAAGCGGATGCTGTCATTATGACACCCGAGCAATCCAAACGAAGAGGGCTTACTTCAACCGTAACCTTTCCGATGGGGAATCTGGCTCCGGAAGGCTCAGTAATTAAATCAACAGCTATCGATGCATCCGTTGTTGGTGAGGATGGTGTTTATCGTCACCGCGGCCAAGCAAAGGTCTATACCTCTGAGCGCGAAGCGATCTTTGCCATTAAAAGTGGAGGCGTAGTGGCTGGTGATATTATGGTGCTGATCGGTCGTGGTCCTTCTGGAACCGGAATGGAAGAAACCTACCAATTAACATCAGCGCTTAAGCATCTGCCTTTTGGCAAATACGTTTCGCTCATTACCGATGCCCGATTCTCGGGGGTATCAACAGGAGCTTGTATTGGTCATGTCGGACCCGAGGCACTTGCTGGTGGTCCGATAGGGAAGCTGCGTAATGGCGATACGATTGATATCGTAGTGAACCGTGATACCCTTGAAGGCAGCGTTCATTTTATCGGTCACGGCGATGATCTCGTCAGTCCGGAGGAGGGTGCGCTCATTCTTCAGGCTCGTGACCCGCATCCTGATCTGGCTCCCGATGCGAAACTGCCGGATGATACCCGATTATGGGCAGCACTGCAAGCGGTTAGCGGCGGCACTTGGCGGGGAAGCATCTATGATGTGGAACGAATCGTAACGGCACTGGAAGCAGGCAAGAAATCGTTAGGCTGGTAAACCAAATATCCCTGGACTCATAGGGGAAGCTTTAATAAAACAAGCCGGAGAATCAGGCTGGAATCAAGGCGAACGCATCGCTCTTGTATTCGGCTGCAGGATTCTCCGGTTTTTTCTTGCTGTAGTTTCTATATTTGGCCTGACATAGTATGATAGGATAGATAGGAAAATACGGTATCAAGGAGAGGGAAACATGAGTATAGGCAGCATATTATTGCAAACGTCTATCGATACCTTCAAGAGTGCAGAGAGGCTGGGCTATAAAACATTATTGCAATTATCCTATGAGGAACTGCACTTGAAACCAAGTCCTGAATCGAATTCTATAGCGATTATCGTTAAACATCTCCATGGAAATATGCTTTCACGCTGGACCGATTTTCTTACCACAGATGGTGAAAAGCCAAGCCGTAATCGGGATGCCGAGTTTGAAGAAGGTTATGATACCCGCGAAGCACTTCTGGAAGCTTGGCGTTCAGGCTGGGAGCTTACGTTTGAGACCTTACAAGAATTGAAGGAAGAAGACCTGCTGAGTAACATCACAATACGCGGAGAGGTACATAACGTGATTCAGGCCATATCCAGACAGATTCAACATTATGGTTATCATGTGGGACAAATTGTGTATATCGGCAAGCAGATCAAGGATGCGGATTGGCAGCAGCTTAGTGTTCCCAAGAAAGCATCGCGGTTATAATCACGTCGATTCCACAATTATGATTACAAATATAAACAAAGTGATCAGGATGAACAGCATGATCAGATAGAAGGTAGGTAACTAATTTGAAATTTCGGCCCTGTATTGATTTACACCAAGGTAAGGTCAAACAAATAGTAGGTGATACTTTAAGTGCGGCTAACCATGATGTTGTAGAAAATTTCGTTTCCGAGTACGATTCTGCGCACTATGCCTCCATGTTCCAACAGGATCAACTGCGGGGCGGGCATGTGATCATGCTTGGTGGCGGTAATGAAGAGGCGGCTAAGCAGGCGCTTGGCACTTATCCGGGTGGTCTTCAGATTGGTGGAGGCATCACAGCGGATAACGCAGTTTCCTACTTGGAGCAAGGTGCGTCGCATGTGATCGTGACCTCATACATTTTCCGTGATGGCGAGCTGGATATGCATAATTTGCGTCGGATTGTAGAAGCTGTAGGCAAGGAAAAACTTGTCATCGATCTAAGCTGCAAAGCTAAAGACGGGGTATGGTATGTCGTAACGAACCAATGGAAAACGTTCAGCAACTTTGAAGTGAATCAAGCAAATATACGTGAGCTGGCAAGCTATTGTGATGAATTTCTTGTTCATGCGGTCGATGTAGAAGGCAAACGTACAGGCATTCATGAAAGTCTGGTTCGTCATTTGGCTGATTGGGTAACGATTCCGACAACCTATGCAGGAGGAGCTCGTTCCATGGAGGATTTGGAGCTGTTCAGGTCCATTGTACATGGAAAAATGGATATAACCGTAGGCAGCGCTTTGGATATTTTTGGCGGAAGCTTATCCTACAAGGATGTTGTTGCTTATTGCGGCCAAGCAGAGTAAGGAGGCGACGACCATAAGCCGAGTCACAGAAATCGATAAGTCCCGTTTGCAGGTGTTTATGGCATTTCAAAAGGATCCGCTTCATCTGCTGGAGAGCACTCTCCATGACGGCGATATGGTTTACTTGGGCAATGGACGCAAACGGCCAGCCTATATTGTGAATTCGCCAGAGTTTGTCCATGAGATTCTCGTCAGTAAGGACGCCTTTTTCGTTAAAGGACGATCTTCCTCGGTATTGAGCAGAACGATAGGGGATGGACTTCTTACTTCAGAGCATGAGCGTCACCAGAAGCAGCGTCAGTATATGCAGCCTGTATTTTACAAGGAACGCATTCAGTCGTACGCCCAAATCGTACTCAGGGAAGCGGAAGCGTTCGCTAACCGGCTCACAGAAGGACAAACCATCTCCATCAGTGATATGATGATGCAGCTTACGTTGACGGTAATAGCCCAGACGATGTTTGCCACCGATCTGGAGGAACGCAAATCGGAGCTGGCTGCAGCGGTGAATGATACGATTGAGCGCTCTGCACGGACTTTATTTTCACCCTTTATTATGCCGCTAGGTATGCCCACTCCGGGAAATATTGTGCATCGAAGAGCCATTCGTACGCTGGAGACGATGGTCTATGAGGTTATTAATGATGCCCAAATCCATCCCGACAAATATCAGTTAAGCCTGCTGGGCTTGCTGATGGATACGAAGGATACGAACGGTGAGGGCATACCGATAGAGGAAATGCGCAATCAAATGATGACCATGCTGCTGGCCGGACATGAGACAACCGCGAATTTGCTCACCTGGATTTGGTATTCACTGGGCGAGCACCCAGAGGTGGAGGCCAAATTTCACAAAGAGCTGGAGAGTGTTGAGCTGACCGTAGGCTCAGCTATGGAGCAGTACCGCAAGCTCACCTATAACAACCAAATCATTCAAGAGGCACTTCGTCTGTACCCACCAGCTTGGACCATATTGAGGGAAGCCGAACGTGAAGTGACGATGCTGGGTGAGACCTTTGCTCCGCACAGCTCCTTTCTAATCAGTCCCTATTCCATTCATCGAAATGGGAATGTATTTGAGGATCCGCTGGCGTTTCGTCCTGAACGATTCGCAGAGGGAGCAGGGTCTTGGCCGCGGTTTGCTTATTTTCCGTTTGGCGGGGGCTCGCGAAGCTGTATCGGCTCTAACTTCGCCATGATGGAAGCAACCCTGATATTGGCAGCAGTCGGCAAAAGATTTCGCTTTCGTCGGACAGATTCGCTGCCGGTTCAGCCAGAGCCTCTCGTCTCGCTGCGTATCAAGGGCGGACTTAACATGGAGCCAATCAAGCAATAGCAAAGCAGGCCAGGCATATCGACACTGACCTTGCTTGCTATTGCTATTTTTTTATAATATCAGAATTTATAAGTCTTCAGCAGAGCTGAATATTCTGATATTGCAAGAAAAGCAACCTATTGGACACGAATGTATCTTCACCGAATAGGCTTCGATCAGAAGCTTTTCTTATTTCCCCACGTAAAAGGTAACCTCAGTGCCTTTTTCCACATTTTGATTCGCCGGAGGATCTTGTCTCATGACTTTACCTGCTGATGCTTCATTAGCCTCCAGGAAAAATTGATAACGCAAATTGTTTGCGAGAAGAAGTGCTTCCGCTTCTTTTAATGGCATATCCTTTAAATTCGGAACGACTACGATATCCCCTTCGTTGACCGGCTTTGGAGTGGCAGGTGCAGGCGTCGGAGTGGTCGGTTGTGGAGTCGGATTCGGAACAGCTGGTTTTTCGACAACCGCTGGCTGATTCGATGGCTGATCGGGTTTTCTAAGCAAATGTACAGTTAACATTTCTGCAATCAGTAGAACAAGAATGATAAGGCCTGCAAGAATCCACTTCTTTTTAGTTCCACTACGTCGTACAGCAGTCTCCAGTTCCTCAAAATCGGATTGTGGTTGCTGTTGAACGGGTCTGGCTTGCTGTTGAGCGGGTTTTGCCTGGTATGGAGCCGATTTAGGTGGACTAATGATAGTATCCTGAAACGAACGGCTTTGAAATTGCTCCTGAGGCGATTGAACCGCGGCCATTTTCTTCGTCAGATCAGGATCGGGTGGAATAGGCGGGATCAGCTTTTTTTCGGAAAGAGTCCGTTCCATATCCAGATGTTCAGGATACGTTAGCAGCATTTGATCAAGGCCTTTCAGCAGCACCGTCAAGCTCTTGCGATCGAGAACGGCAGCACGAATCCATTTGATTATGACCTCTTTTTCGTCCACAGGCATTTTGCCTAAAGCATCTACGAGCAGCAGCCCCATAGCCTCCACATTAGCGGGAATAATAGAAGTTTTTGCGATCAACTGATACAGCAAACGCCCCAATCCTCCGGCTTCACTCCAGAGCGGATCTTCGTTGCTCCAATAGTTAATAATGATAGGCTGATTCGCGCCTTGAATCCAAATGTTGTTGGCATGAACCGAAAAGCCAGAGATGCCATCCTTGGCCGCATCCTGCATACTTTGCCCAAGAGTGCGAATGAGAACAAGTATTTCATATACACTTAAGGAATGTGATTCAAGCTCCTCTTCCAAGAAATAGCCGAGCTCAGGCTTCAGTACAATCATAATCGAATGTGAATCGAGTTCAATATCCCAGACATGCATAAAGCGGTCTTCCGGCAGCTGCGAGCCATCCTTGATCGATTGAATCACATCCAGACGCGGACCTTCGCTCTCATTAAATTCCGAAATATAGAGCATCACATCTCGATGCAGAATGGAATCACGGCCTTTATATAAATTCCCTGAGGATTGTTTTTGTAGCTGCTGTTCTTTGTTATAACGTTTATAGGTATGGGTATCCATCATAGCGCCTCCTGCTATTCACAATATTCGTAAGCAATCTCTATTTTGTGAATGATTTTGTTCCTTGAGGGTTAATAGTAGTAATAATAGTATAACATGCTTGCTGATTACAAACAGGAGGGGATTAAAAATGGCATTTTGGTCAATAAATACGTTTAGTCTGGAAAGTGAGCTTGGAACTTTAACCTTGACAGAATGGGACGAAGCTGGCAAGCAGCTTAGGACAAAGGTTAAGCCACAGCCAGAAGTCTTGTCGCTGCTGAATCTGCCTGCCACATTGAAAGAAAAAGGATATACCGCTGCAGAGATTAGCTATTCGCAATTTCCGCAAACGGATACGCTGTATGTTGAACAATTAAGAACCGCGTTTCAGCAGGCAGGTGTAGACTTCGCTTCGCTGCTGCTCGACTATGCGGATCTGTCGTCGGTCGATCCTGTCCGCCGCGCGGCTGATCTCGAATGGTGCCGAATATGGCTGGACATTGCGGCCAAAGCAGGGGCCCACCGAGTTCGTATTGCGGCCGGTGAATCATCTGCCGATGATGAAGCAGCGCTTAAACGCTCCGCCGAAGGCTTTGTGGAGCTGTCCAACTATGCGGCAGGGCTGGGAATCCGGATCATGACCGAAAATTTGGATGAGCTGCTGTCAACCTCTGAGAACTGCCGTTATTTCCTCGATTTGTGCGATGCCAAGGTTGGCTTTACGGCAGACTTCGGCAACTTCGAGCAGGACAAATATCAGCAGCTTGCTGATGTATTGCCACTTGCCGAGACTGTACACGTCAAAGCGGCCCTTAATGATAACGGTACGATCGATACGGCAGATTTTCGCCGCTGCATGAAGCTGCTGGTAGATACGGGATTCCGTGGTCCACTGTCACTTACTTATCTGGGCGATGGCGAGCCCTGGGAGCATCTGGATCAGATGCGTACACTTGCAGAAGAACTTATCCATCCTCCTGTTCAAGCATGAGCTTAATCTATCGTTCCTGACAAGCGACATCTCTGCTATAATAAGATCAGCTTATAGATATAAGCCTTATAGATAGGTGAGGTGGCAGAGATGATCAAGCTTGTAGCATTTGATGTGGATGGAACTTTGAGGGACCGGGATTATTTGCCCGAATCGACCCGTTTGGCGCTTCAGCGTTTACAAGAGCAAGGCATAATTATTACCTTATGTACAGGTCGTAGTGAGTACGAAATGGCTTCGCTGCGCGAGGAGCTTGGTATCGATTGGGCTATTACCTGCAATGGCACACACATAGGTTATCGAGGAGAAACTGTCTTCGGCAGTGCCTTCACCAAAGATACCGTACGCGAGTGGCTTGAGCAGGCTGACCGTTTGAACCAAACGCTTCTGTTGTATGGCTCAGAGAAAATGTTTACCAATCGTCAGGATGCTCCCTATTTTCTGCAGGCTCAGCAGGAGATCGGCTTCATGAATCCAATCCTGTTGGAAGCTAATCAGGATGTGCCTGATATTTATCAATGCATTGTATTTTGTAACGAGCAGGATGAGTCCCTCTATGTGGGTGAAGAACGTAACACCTATTATATGCACCGCTGGCGTCCCTGGGCACTCGACATTAATCCAGGTGGCATGAATAAAGCAATCGGCTTGCAAAGGCTGCTTGACCATCTGGGTATTTCCACGAATGAAGCTGCAGCTTTTGGCGATGGGCTTAACGATTGGGAAATGATTGAGGAAGTCGGCCTTGGTATCGTTATGGGTAATGCTGATGATACCTTGAAGCAAAAAACAAGCTTCGTCACTCGCTCACTGCGTGAAGACGGTATCGCTTACGCCGTGGACAAATGGATTTTGCAGCTAACTTAGACTCATGATTTTTCGCAAGCCTTACTTTTACTTACATATGCTTGCGGTACGTATTTGGGGCAACGCCCACGTATTGCTTGAATAGGCGTGAGAAATAAAAGACGTCTGTATAACCCAATTGATGAGCAATTTCCTTGATGGACAGCTCAGAATTAATCAAAATATTTTTGGCTTCAGCAATTTTTAAACGATGAACATATTCATTAAACGGATAACCTGTATATTCAGATACGTTGCGGCGCAGTGTGGATACGGAGATGTGGTGCCGCTTCGCTATTTTGTCAGCATCAATCGGTTCGTTAAGAAAATTTGAAATATCGTCCATGATCGGGATCATTTTATGCATCCTGTTGCTCTCCGGTTGTTCGTTAGCGTTCAAGATGAACTCGTACAGCATCGATTCAAGCAGCAGGGATGCCCGATCTATACTTGCTGGAACACCGCTTTCCATCAACAAAAAGATTCGTTCAATTTTATTGTATTGGGCGTCATCTGTACCTACTCGCAGTACCTTATCCCGCTTAATTCCCCAATGCTCGATCCATTCCTGAATGCGAGTACCTTCAATTGTAAAATAAAACTCATCCCAATACCCGTTACGATCAGGACCATAATGAAATTCGGCGCCCGGGTAGAACCAGAACAAGCTTCCCTGCTCAACAGGCTGCCGGACTCCATCGTTCACCTGATAGCTTCCTTTACCCCCAGTAATATAAACAATCGCCCATTTACTGAAAGTGGCCTGCTGTCTAATCATCGTTCTTCCAGGAAGATGACCGACATTGGTTATTCTCAGAGATTGAACATACAGCTTACTTGAATCGACTTTGCAGTCAATGGTCCGAAGTGGCTGTGGACTGATCATATAATCCATGAATCGTGTCACTTTGTGCATTCACTCCATCTCGGCTCCATGGTATGGTTGTTAGGTATTCATCCTATTGTAACATACATTGGAGGCAGCTGACGCCATGTCTAAATTGAAAATTGCCGTTATCGGTGCCGGATCGATTTCCGAGGCCCATTTGACCGCATATTCCGTACACCCGGAAGTCGAATTAATCGCAATCTGTGATTTGAATGAAACGAGAGCACAGGAAAAGGCAGAACGTTATGGTGCGGGTACTACGTATACGAATTATTTGGAGCTACTGCAAAATCCCGATATTGAGGCAGTCAGTATTTGTACCTGGAATCACATGCACGCGAAGATTGCGATTGCGGCTCTGGAAGCGGGGAAACATGTGTTATGTGAAAAGCCGCTTTGCAAGACGGTAGAAGAAGCGCTGAATGTGCAAAAGGCAGTTCATGATTCTGGCAAGGTACTTCAGGTCGGTTATGTCAGACGTTATGGTACGAATGTACAGACTCTGCGTAAATTTGTGGACGCCGGGCAATTGGGTGAAATCTATTATGCAAAAGCTTCCTGCTTGCGTCGACTTGGTAATCCTGGCGGCTGGTTCTCGGATAGTGAACGCTCTGGTGGTGGACCGCTGATCGATCTTGGTGTGCATGTGATCGATTTATGCTGGTATCTGATGGGCAAGCCGAAGGTGAAGTCGGTTAGCGGCAATACATACCGTAAGCTTGGAAACCGTGCGCATATTGACAATTTATCCTATTACAAGGCAGCTGATTTCAATGCTGAGCATAATGATGTAGAGGATCTCGCAAATGCTCTGATCCGATTCGACAACGGGGCGTCGTTAATGGTGGATGTCAGCTTTACGCTGCATGCCCGCAAGGATGAACTCGCTGTTAAACTGTACGGAGATAAGGGTGGAGCAGAGATCGAGCCTGAGCTTCAGATCATATCCGAACAGCAGAATACGATTATCAATATAACTCCACAGATCGATCATCCCAGCTTTCAATTCCAGCCCGGCTTTAATGCGGAGATTGCTCATTTTGTTGATTGCTGCCGCGGCCGCACGGAAACGTTATGTCCAGTAGAGGATGGCGTCGAAATGATTAAAATATTAACTGCAATCTATCAATCCGCAGCCGAAGGTAAGGAAATACAGTTTTAAAATAATTGAAAAACAGATGAGGGAGGAGTTTCCGGGTATGAAGCTTACGAATAAAGTCGGAGTCATCGTCGATAGCTTTGGGATCGGTGTTCGTGAAGGATTAAAGAAAGCGCGGGAGGTTGGTGCGGATGGCGTGCAGATCTACGCGGTTTCTGGTGAGATGGATCCAGCGGGCTTATCAGCGCAGGCTCGACGTGAGCTCAAAAGCTATATCGATTCATTAGGTTTGGAAATCTCAGCGTTATGTGGAGATCTGGGAGGCCATGGCTTTCAGGATGCAGCGGCGAATCCTGTTAAGATCGAGCAATCGAAACGGATTCTCGATCTGGCGCTTGAGCTTGGAACGAATATAGTGACTACTCACATCGGGATTGTGCCTGAGGATCCGAATGATCGGATTTATGCGGCCATGCAGTCCGCTTGCGAGGAGCTAAGCAGCTATGCGCATGGGATGAATGCCTATTTTGCTATTGAGACAGGTCCGGAGCCTGCGGCCAGATTAAAGACTTTTCTGGATTCGCTAACACAAAACGGGGTTTCTGTCAATTTTGATCCGGCCAACATGGTGATGGTGACTGGAGATGATCCCGTTCAGGGAGTTGTGCTGCTGAAGGATTATATCGTGCATACGCATGTGAAGGACGGAATCAGGGTTCGGGAAATCGATCCGAAGGAAGTATACGGGTATCTGGGTTACAGCCAAATGACACATGAGCATATCGCCCAATTGGCAGCGTCCGGCAAAGCCTTTGAGGAAGTTCCATTAGGAGAAGGACAAGTCAAGTTCGCGGAATATTTTCAAGCGCTGCAGCAAATCGGATATACAGGTTATTTGACTATAGAGCGTGAAGTGGGCGACCAGCCCGAGGTGGATATTCGCAAAGCAGTCACTTTTATTCGTAATTATCAATAGACAGGAGGCACGTATAGATGAAGATAGCATTAAGCGCATGGAGCTGCCATCAGAGCTTTTATGATAAAACGTGGACGAACGCCGATTTCATCGATTATGCTGCATCAACAGGTGCAGATGGTGTGGAGCTTCTCAGTATGTTCTGGAATTCGGATACAGATATTGAACCCGTGCAAGAGGCACTCAGACGCAATGGCTTGGAGTTGGCCTGCTTTGGGGCTAGCAATAATCTGGCGCAAATCGATGAGGAGAAGCGCAAGGAGCAGGTTCAAGATATTTACTCAAGCGTCGATATGGCTGTACTGCTGGGAGCGAAGGTTGTACGTGTGTTCTCAGGTGATAAGTCGGGAGACATGACCTTCGAGCAAGCCAAGGATTGGATACTGGATGGCTTGAGAGAGGCTGCAGCTTATGCTGGAACCAAGGGAGTTACGCTATGCCTTGAAAATCATGGCCTGTTTGCCGGTAAGGTTGAACAGGTATCCAAAATCATAGCTGAGGTCGGTTCCCCATATTTGCGTCAAACCTTTGATACGGGGAACTTTCTTCTGGTAGACGAGCAGCCGAATGGAGCTATTGTCGAACTGATTGATTTGGTATCACATGTTCATTTGAAGGATTTCAAGAAAATTACGGATAGTGAGCATAAGGGCAGAACGTATACTTCGCTTAGTGGAGACGTGTATGCCGGTCAGGTTCCCGGAGAAGGGGACGTCGATCTACCATTTGTGTTATCCAGTTTGAAACGTGCTGGTTATACGGGCTGGTTGTCTGTCGAGTATGAAGGGAACGAGGATCAGAAGCAGGCATCGGCACGCTCGATCAGCAATTTGGCTAAGCTGCTGGAACAATTGTAAAACCACTAAAGGACTTTTCATTAGGGATCTCACCGTTAAAGGGTGGGATCCTATTTCTCATGAGTTTCAGCAATATGCGAATTGTCCCCGCACTTTGAAGATGGGATAAGGCCGATCGGTCCGTCTGTTATCCGAGATTTATAAGAAATCAGCTTAAACCAAGTTGCTGGAAGTTAAAGCAAGAAGTCATATTTTCTTTTACCGTGGAGTATTCTTCGAATTTCCACGAACTCATTATTAAACACATAGAATACAATATATGTTTCAACAATTAACATTCTGTATTTCAGGGATTGAAGTCTAATATCATTAGGAATAGAACCGCTATGGGGAAACAACTCTAAGACAGATATTGCTTCATCGAATTTGTTTGCCATTGATATTGCAGCAGTTGGATTATCAAGCATTATATACTGAATGATATCGATGATATCTTGTTCAGCAATTGGCAAATACTCGATATTATATCTCTTTTCCACGTATTAGACTCCTTAGATTATTCATGACATCCGCATGACTTTTCCTATCAACTCCAGTATTACTTTGACCTTCAGCAACTGCCAATTTTTGGTACAATTCAATAAGAGCTTGCTGCTTTTCATATAATGCATGGCTCATAACTACAAGATCACTTTGACCATTTTTTGTTATAAATATAGGTTCACCATCATGATGGGCTATATCTGAAATTGCATTAAAGTTATTTCGTAAGTCAGAGATTGGACGAATAGTAGGCATATTTTCCACCTCGATTATCAATTTGTTAATAATTATTTTATCATAATAATGATATTTAATACAGGGTTATCTAGGAAGCATATTCAACAGACACACCTACCCTTTGGCTATAAGTCGGTGAGGCGTGGATAACACACAAACGTTCTGCGAACTTGTCTTCCTTGTGCTATAATAATGAGATTATAGTCTGTGGACCGTTGCAGATTTTATCCATTTTAAGGGGGACAAAGTTTTGCGCAAGCGTTTTGTGATTGAGGCTGTGATGATTGCCGTGTACGGAGAAATGCTCGTGCCGAGTCAGGCCGTGGAATACCTGGTTCCTTATACAACGATAAGTGAATTGTACGAAATGATAGAAAGCAAGGAACCTGTGATGCCTTTATCTATTGATGAGGCACATGTTCGCTCGAAAATTAGCGAGTTAATTGCGATGCTCGAGGAGCCTTTTAACAAGAAAAAGCTGGAGCGCGCCTTAGCCACACCTTGGGGAAAAAGTCCGCCTTTGCCATTCAACGACAATGTTTCGTTTACTGTGGTGAATGCCTACGATAATACAGAGTACGGTGAAGAGTTTGACCCTATTGAGACGGAGCTGATATTGACCTCCTTGCGCGAGAAAGCTCCCATTATGACGGATCAGCCGGATTTGGTAGACAGAATTATTGAAGCGCGGATACCGGTTCACATCTTTGATATGGATGATTTTGAATTTGCTGTTGAGGAAGATGCGAATCCAGTTTAGCCAAGAACGAGTTTTACCCATCGATAATATGGGTTAAAAAATAGACGTGCCCCAAACCATCATCGAGTTAAGAAGCGAGATCAGATGGTAGATGGAGTACGTCTTTTTGTATTATAGTTGTAAAGCTCTGTAAGGCGAAATGAGCGATGCAAATGTACATTCAGCTAGAAGTTGATATAATTACCATATATAAAGTTATCTGATTTGAACTGTACAAGCAGGTACATTAAATTCCAATGCACGAAAAACTATAGGGAGGTTTGTTATGGACACTAACAGCTTTGAAGCGCTGGTAGTTGATAAGCAGGGGGATGATTTCAAGATCGGTTTGCAGGAGATGAAGCTGGAGGATCTATCACAGGGCGAAGTTGTGGTCCGTGTGCACTATTCCAGCTTGAACTATAAAGATGGTCTGGCTTGTATGGCGAATGGCGGTATTGTTCGCAGCTATTTGCACATACCAGGTATCGATCTTGCAGGTACCGTCTTGTCTTCGACGGATTCGCGATTTTCCACAGATCAGAAGGTTATCGTAACCGGATTTGGCCTCGGAGTATCCCATAGTGGTGGTTTCAGCAGCATTGCCCGCGTCCCTGCCGATTGGGTTGTGCCGCTTCCTCCTGCATTGGAGCTGGACGAAGCGATGATGATTGGTACAGCCGGTCTGACAGCCGCGTTATCCATTGAACGTCTGGAGTATAATGGGCTGAGTCCGCAGCGCGGAACCGTACTGGTTACCGGTGCCACAGGTGGTGTTGGCAGCTTTGCGGTTGCCCTGCTGGCCGCACGCGGCTATCAGGTGGCAGCTTCCACAGGCAAGGAAGCGGAACATGACTACTTGCGCAGCTTGGGTGCGAGTGAGATCATCAGCCGGGAAGCGCTCAATCCGGCGTCTCGCAGACCGCTTGAGAAGCAAGCATGGGCCGCTGCTGTTGATCCAGTAGGTGGCAGCTCGCTTGCCTATATTCTCGCATCCTTGCAGTATGGCGGCTCAGTGGCTGTAAGTGGGCTGACAGGAGGGGGCGATCTTCCGACAACGGTGCATCCTTTTATTTTACGTGGTGCGAATTTGCTCGGAATTGATTCGGTTCACTATCCCATTGAACGAAGGTACCCATTATGGGAACAAATTGCCGTAGATTTAAAATCAAGCGGAAAGCTGAATCAGATTGGCAGCAGCAGGATACGTTTGACAGAGATTCCAGAGTATACCGAGAAAATTTTGGATGGCCGAATTCGCGGCAGGATTGTCATCGAGATCTAACTAACCAAAAGTGAGTTGAATGCAATGAAAGCAAGAATTTTTTATTTAAGCTCAATTCTGATCGTAATCCTGTTGGGGATGGGTTCCCGACAATTTCCTGAGGCATTGCCTGTATTTATTGTGGAGCATGCCGGAGATGTATGCTGGGCAAGCATGATTTATTTTGGATTTCGATTTATATTTATAGACAAACCTTTGATCGTTGCTGTTATGATTAGCTTGATCTTTTGTTGTGCTATTGAATTTAGCCAACTGTATCAGGCAGATTGGATTAATGAGATCAGACATACCTTTATTGGAGCTTTAATATTGGGACAAGGTTTTCTAAAGCTGGATTTAGTTCGATACGCGGTGGGCGTTCTGTTAGCAGTGTGGATCGATTATTATGGGTACAGACGGATGATGAGAAGGATGTAGCCTGTGAGCTTTAGTGCCACGGCTATTTTTTTTAGAGATATCTCGCAAGAAAAGCTACATTTATAACACGAATGTATCTTCACCGAATAGGCTCCGATCAGAAGCTTTTCTTATAACATAAGAATTTATAAGTTTTCAGCGGAGCTGAAGGATTCTTATGTTTCAAGAAAACCTACCTCTG
>NZ_MRTH01000120.1 GCF_001956045.1 Paenibacillus sp. FSL H7-0331
GGGAATGCCGCAATTTGAGCCATTCAGCAGAGATACTTCGTTTCATCAGCTTCCCTCCTCAGATTTCCTGCCGGGTTACATGGCTATTTCCGGCGATATAGAACAGGACCGTCATCATCAGCGCGGTCATTACGATACCGGAGCCTACAGGCTGTGCCATATAAGTGCCCGAAGAATTGGCGTATAGATAAGTAACCGGGCTGAGATCCATATAATAGGACCAGATAAAGATATGTCTGGCAGCAGCCGGGAACAGTCCGGCGGTCATTCCGATGAAGCCGCCCAGCATGCCTAGACACAGCGCAAAGGCCTGGTTCTTGATGGCCAGAGAAATCCATTGCTGAAGCGCCGTAACAGCTAGAGTCGTCAGCACGGTCCCTCCAATGAAATGGATTAGCAAGGCCATAGGAGGAGCACCGGGAAAATCCTTTATCAGTCCGAACACGATCATAAATACGGTCTGTACAAGGATGCCATACAGGAGCAAACTATTGGCGCAAATATACTTCGCTGCATAGAGATGGCCGCGACTCACGTTGGTAGAAACAAGCATTTTCCAAGTATCACCCTTATGCTCCATATCACAAATCCGCGAAACAAGGATGGCCGATATAATCGGGGTAAAAAGTCCGTTCATGGAGGATATACTGAAAATGACAGATTCCCAGACGGCGTGATCCGGATTACGGGTAATGGACAGGCTGATGGACATGAAAGCCCACAGCATCTCTACGACAAGAAATAATATCATCATGATCCCTATTTTTTTGCGGCGGATTTTGAAGTATTCCAGTCCTAATGTTTGAATCACAAGCTCCGCTCCTTTCCCGTCAGCTCCAGGAAAATATCCTCCAAGCTTTTCTTCCGCTCCTCGATCCGAGTGACAGGAATGTTATGTGAAACAAGTAGTCTGTTTAACTCTGCCACCTCTATGTCCTCAAGATTATCGAGCTCAAGCCGACTGCCGCTTTGGGCCAGGCCGTAGCCTTGAGTGAGAAGCAGCCGTTCTGCTTTGGGATTGTCTCCAGTTTTTAACAGGATGGTGGTTTTGCTTTTTTTCCGCAGGCTTGACATGCTGCCCTGGAACAGCAGATTCCCTTCGCTGATAATGCCTACTGAGGTAGCGATTTGTTCGATCTCCGAGAGCAGGTGGCTGGAAAGCAATATCGTTATTCCGTAGCGTGCGGGCAATGACTTGATGAGCTCCCGGATTTCGCCAATACCTGCGGGGTCAAGGCCGTTCGTTGGCTCATCGAGGATCAGCAGCTTGGGAAAGGCGAGCAAGGCCATGGCAATTCCCAGCCGCTGCTTCATTCCGAGCGAATATTGTTCAGCTTTTTTGTTTTGCTGATTTTCCAGCCGGACGATACGAATCGCCTCATCTACATTTTTATCCGGTACGTTCCGCAGGCGCTGCATGACCTTCATATTCTCAAGCCCTGTCAGATGCCCATAGAAGGAAGGAGATTCAATCAGTGATCCGGTACGTTGCAGTATGGATAAGCGATGTCTGCTAAGACTTTGCCCGAAAATTGTGATCGTCCCCTCAGAAGGCTTAATGAGTCCGAGCAGCATTTTTAGCGCCGTCGTTTTCCCCGCTCCGTTAGGTCCCAGAAACCCGTAGATTTCACCTTCCTGAACCTGAAGATCAACCTTATTTACACGATTAATTGCCCCATACGTTTTGGACAGATTGTGCGTTTGCACAATAGCCGAAGCATTCATATGAAAAGTCAGCTCCAATCAAGTCTATTTGAGATCGTTCTCCTCTACTTCAACTGTAATGAATGCGCCTTTCTCCAGCCTAAAGAGAACCTTACATCTACCTTAAATAGAATTGGCACAACACAGATAACCCCCTTGTTCATGTATAATAAAAATCGGGTGATACAACATGGACAATTTAAAAGACAAAAAAATATTAATTGTAGATGATGAACCGGAAATCAGAATTATGATGGAACGGTTTTTAAGAAAAGAGGGCTTTTTCCGCATTTACACAGCCACCGACTGCGCTTCAGCTTTGTCAATCTGCCGAACAGGCAAGCCGGATATAGCAATTCTTGATGTCATGCTGCCAGATGGTGACGGTTTCTCGCTCCTGTCTTCCATCAGACAGTTCACGGATACGCCAGTCCTTTTTCTCTCCGCCCGGGGCGAGGATGAGGATCGGTTGCTCGGATTAGGCTTGGGGGCAGATGATTACATGGTG
>NZ_MRTH01000121.1 GCF_001956045.1 Paenibacillus sp. FSL H7-0331
ATATCCTTACGGCCGCTGTATTCCAAAGTGATGAAATCCTGCGAATGAATGAGTATTCGTTAGATAAATCCTTAATACTGAGGGACTGGGAACGATAGTACAATGGACGTACCTAGGAAGTAATTTCTTCCTTTATTACATCCATTTTTAGTTTAGCCAGGGATTTGTTCTCTCTCATAATAGGTTGTCGAAATCCCATACACTTAGATGATCCGTTTTTCTTCACAAACACAACATAAGTACTAGCTTTATACAATAATAGAAGCTCCGGAAATGTCTCCAGAGCTTCTTGATAAATTAAAGCGATTCAGCCACATTTATTCGATTATCATGAGAGAACGGACTAACTTTCATGCTATGTGTGTGGTACAACGCAGGGGATGCAACGGGCAGTAATGTACATAATGCCAAATGCAGGATTTTCCTTCTTATTAAGCGAATATTGAGAGCGAAAGCTCATTCAAAGGGGTTTTACAATGCTGCCTGCTCCCGCAAAACGTGTGTTATCCATCGCGATCCCCGCCATCGGCGAAGCCTATTTGCAGAGCCTGCTCGGCGTCGTCGATGCCTGGTTTATCGCCAGAATTGGTCTAGTTGCCGTGAATGCTGTTGGCTTAACGAATATATACAGCCTCACCTATATCGGTGTATTCACTGCGGTGTCCACGGCAGTGTCCGTTTTTCTCTCGCGGGCCGTCGGCGCAAATGATGCAAAGCGAGGACGCTCAGCCGTCTGGCACGGCTATGTCATTGCCTTGGCTTTGAGTCTCATCCTATCGGCAGCTTCTGTCCTTTTCGCTGTGCCTCTGCTGCACATCATGGGTGCATATGGAGAGCTCGAAGCGACCGCTCTGCCTTACTTTTGCGTCGTGCTTGGCATATCCCCGCTGATCGCGCTGTTTACCACTCAATCGGCAGCCTTTCGGGCTACGGGGGATACCAAAACGCCTCTGAAAGTGGCACTTGAAATGAACGCAGTTCATGTGGTGCTCGATTATATATTGATCTTCGGAGTCGGATGGATCTCAGGGTTCGGTTTAGCTGGAGCAGCGTGGGCTATGGTGTTGGCCCGTTTGTACGCGTTTCTTCGCTTATGGTGGAAATCACGGAGCGTGGGGGCGATCTGCCTGCGCAAAGAGGACTTCACATGGCGCCCGTCTGTGCTGGTCGAGATGGTTACGTTTGCCGTTCCTGCAGCTGCCGAACGGCTCTCCATGAGGCTTGGACAGGTCATCTACTTCGGTATGATCGTGCGTATGGGCATCAACGTGTACGCGACCCATACCATCGCAGGCACGCTGACGGTGTTTGCGTCAACCGTCGGCGCGGGGTTTGCCACGGCCGCGAGCGTGACCATCGGGCAGGCTATCGGAGGCAAAGACATTTCCGCCGTACAAGCGTACCGACGTTGGAGCTATATCCTGTCGGCCATCTCGATGACCGTCATCACCGCTGCTATTTGCATTTTCTCACCATGGATCGGATTGCTTTTTTCGGATAACCAGCAGGTCATCCAGCTGCTGATTATCGTTTTGGCCATCGATACCATCTCGCAGCCGTTTCTCGCCTCCACGCTAGTGGACACCTCCGCTATCCAAGCGGGAGGAAACAGCAAATATCCGATGATCGTGACTACCATCGGCATCTGGGGGATTCGCACGCTTGGCGTGTACTTCTTTGCTTGGTACCAAGGATGGGGTCTGCCCGCCGTCTGGGCCAGCATCGCCGCTGATAACGTGCTGAGGGCCGTTTTGTTTGCAAGGTATCGAAGACGTCGTAGAGTAGTAGGGTCAATGTAACTACCATGAAAGAACAGACTAACTTTCATGCTCTGTGGTGCAACGCAGGGGATGCATGGGAGGCTAGCGGGAGACGATAGCACAATAAACAGGGAGCAGATTGCATCGGCAGCTGCTCCCTGTTTTGATTTAAGAAACGGGCAGTTTTGCGTGGTGCTTTGTTGAACTTTGTTGGGTGATTGAATATGTATTTCTATATTATGATAAGATTGCAAAGAGTGAATAAGTTGAGATGACCAATAAACAAAAAATACCCAGTAAAGAAACACTAAAAAATGGAGTGTTAAGATATGAATTCTCATGAATCCTTTTTAAGGCAGAT
>NZ_MRTH01000122.1 GCF_001956045.1 Paenibacillus sp. FSL H7-0331
TTCCCATCTCGAACACGACCGTTAAGCCCTTCAGCGCCAATGGTACTTGAACCGCAGGGTTCTGGGAGAGTAGGACGTTGCCAAGCACAATGAAGCAGTTGATCTCAGTGATCAACTGCTTTTTTGTATGGAAAAACATAACTTTTTCTATTTTTTGGTTCGAGCGATGAGATCAGTCACAGTGACAAATTGATAACCCTGCCTTCCAAGCTCCGGTAAAATTTGTCTAAGGGCTTCAACCGTTTGGCTGCAATCCCCCTGAAGATCATGGAATAATATAATATCTCCATTATGGACATTCGAGAGCACCGTACTCACGATTTTATCCACGCCTGGCCGTTTCCAGTCCTTTGTATCCTGATACCAGGACCACATCACAACGGTTAGCTTATCCTCCCCAGTTAATTGAAGCAACGCATCGTTATAGAATCCTCCAGGAGGACGAAAGACGTGAGGCATTTGTTCCGTTACATCAAAAATAATATCTTGAGTTTGACGTATTTCCTCTATCAGCTTCTCCGGTGGTACATTTTTCAAATAATGATGGTCAAAAGTATGATTAGCTATTTCATGCCCTTCATTTACCTCACGTATGGCGAGGGCTGGATACATTTGTACTCTTTTTCCTAAAACAAAAAAGGTTGCCTTGGCCTGGTGCGCTTTGAGCAGGTCCAGAATTTGTGGGGTATAAATAGGGTTAGGACCATCATCAAAAGTAATGGCAATCAGCTTTTTATCAGTTATTACATTCCAAACCACCTCACTGTTGGGATTGGCGGAGGCAGCTGTAGTCATTACTAATACCAAGATCAAAAGCAGTATTTTTCCAATCAATACTTTTATCAAACGCTCCACTCCTCTAAGTCTTAATAGCTTTTAGTTTGTCATGGACCCCTCGGATTATACAAAAAAAGAGTAATCGCTGGTTAGGCAATCACTCTCAGGAAAACTTAATTGTTCAAAATATATATTTTTACTTGCTGAATACCAAACTGAGCAGCTTTTATAGCGTTGTCCGGAACGTAGATATCGATCTTATTTCCTTTTACAGCATTGCCTGTGTCGGTAGCGGTCGCATACAAACCATCAGAGGGAAGACCATCGTAGTTATAACCTTCTATATATACTTTGGAGCCTAATGGAATAATGTTGGGATCGACAGAAATACTGCCGACGGCTAATGGATTACCAAAAAAATCTTTGCCTGCGTAGCCACCATTTTCAGCGGATGATCCAGTATAGGCGGTTGCAGTTCCATCGATGACCTTATAGCTCGGGGCATACCAAGAGGGAGCGTGATACTTGCCATCCTGATTTAATATCGCAATGTGATTCTGGGCGTCCCACTGTAGTCGGATACCAAGAGCATCTGCAAGATCACGTAAAGGCACATAGGTAGTTCCATTTATCAATTGGGGTGCTGAATCCAAGATTAGGGGGTTCCCGTTAGTTGTGGCTATGCTGGTACCCGTAGTAAAGGATACGGTGTGACCGCTTTTGGCTATGGTGATGTTTATTGATTGTTCTTTATGTTCCCAATTGATTTCATAATTGAGCTTCTGACTTAAAGTACGCACCGGGATTTGCAAGAGATGATTGCTATCCAGAAATGGCTGGGCATCAGGAAAAGTAACCAACTGTTCATTGATTTGTACCTTAACGTCGTTTGCTGATGGTGGGGCTGCATGAATACTACTTACCGAGGTAAAATAAGATAACAACACAACTGAAGACAATAAAAATAGCTTTGTAAAACGTCTCATTCAATTCCTCCGAATCTTTAAGTAGGGTAAACAGGCTTAAAGGACACTCTCAGATGGCATTTTTAAAAGTTAACACAAACAAGGAAATAGGACAATGTATAAAACCAACCAATAAATACCTGAAATTGGATTATTTAATGTTAATAACAAACTACACAAATAAATTTGAAAAGAGCTTGCAATTATCTAGACTGATGTGGTATATTGTTAATCCGGCCGCAAGATGGTACGGAAAACGAAATGACTTGAAACACTTTAAAAAAGTTAATGAAAAAAAAGCTTGCAATTGAATGAATGAATGTGTTATATTGATCAGGTCGCTTTTGACGGAATGTCGAAAATGATCGAAAAGAATT
>NZ_MRTH01000123.1 GCF_001956045.1 Paenibacillus sp. FSL H7-0331
TCTGTTAAATAAGTAAAACATTCAAATTCTAAGAAAACATGAGCATTTAAGAGAAAAGTGATTCTCCATAGAGGGAGGATAGTTGAAAAGGCTACGCTTCTATACTTTTAGCATTAATACTTAAAATAACAAAAATATGGGTTTAAATAAAATTCTTCTTGTTTGTGATAATGGCAATATTGCATCAGAAAGAACCATAATAAAAAATGGCGGTCAATTTGAATCGGAGTATATAGAGGAAAGTGGGAACGTTGTAAGACGGTTCTGGGTACAGTTATAACTCCTTTTTGCTGTAAAATTATTCATTTATTTCAGAAGTTCATTCAACGTATAACGATAGTTTAATATTGGAATATAAGTTTAAACCCTCCAATTTCTAGCGAAACTAGAATCAACAAAACTTGGGAGGGTTTTTAATTATGTATTTAAAGTATCTATGGGCGCTATATGAGGCTGATAACGTATTCTGGGAAGTGCTACTTACTTGTTGCTACAAGTAATGGCTCTGTTTAATTTATTTTCGGAATTAATACGGAGTCTACTTTACTTTTCTAACATGTACTAAAGGAAATCTGTTTAAAAGACTATTTTGTGGGAATACTTGGATGTAATGAAACTAAATTTGACGATGTCATGGAGGGGAATTGTTGGTGGTTATTTCTAGTGAGTTCAATAATAATGAGTTTTTTAATTCACTTATGAAGATAAAAAGCTCAATAATCACACATCTCGAATTTAATAAAATAATTGAAGCAATTTTTGAGTGCCATCAATCCTCAAATGATGGATGTCCTTGTAATCTTTTATTGACTGGATCATCAGGTACAGGAAAGTCTGCCCTTTTGTCATATTACATAAATAAGTATTTGGAGATCTATAAAGGTGATTCAGTTTTCCCAATACTTTATTTGAAATTACCTCTTCAAGCAAAACCAGAGGAATTAGCTATAAGTCTATTAGAAGAAATGGATATTAATTATAGTAACAATCTCTCTTTATCTTCTTTGACAAACAAAGTTGTTCAGTCAATTGCGAAATCGGGTATTGAATTAATAGTTCTCGATGATATTGAGCATCTTTTCAATATTAATACAGGAAGAATTCATAGTGATTCTGTAGAATGGCTTCGGATGCTATTTGAAAAATTACAAATTTCCTTTATTTTATCGGGTCTAGATATTTCTACTAGATTACTAAATCATAATGAGGCATTTGCTAGTAGGATTTTATCTACGCTAACGTTGTCTCCGTTAGATCAGGATGAGTATGATAGATTTCTTCAAGATATTGATTCCTGTTTGCCATTTTCTGAAAAGTCATGTCTTACTGAAGAGAATGTGACTGAAAAATTGTATCTCACCTCAGGCGGATTCCCAGGCTATACTAAGGAGTTAATAATTAAAGCAACTAGATTGGCTTTTAACGAGGATCGTCTTACAGAGTGGCACATACTTAAATCTTGTAATTTACTTAGTAACCCACAAAATCCTATGAATTTAAATTTTGATATACTTAATGAACGGCTGCATAAAGGGAAAATTAGAGGAAAGTCTGAAAAACAATATAAACAACGTTTGCAAAAATAAATTCCAATAAATAAATTGGAAAGTACTTAGTTTTGACTTTATTAGTCATGGCTAAGTACTTTTTTGTTTTTAAGGAAGAGTGATCCAGCTAAGTGCATTTTTAGAAGCATAAGTTTGCCATATGAAATTAGAAGCATAACCTTTCTAAATCGGCAAACATATGGGTTAAGTTACACACTTCCCCTTGAATTATGAATTCATCAAGGTGGCCCATCATGGCAGCAAAACATTTTACATCGATTCGTGTTCATATCGTCAAAAAGTTCGACAACACCGGAGAGGATTTGGAGGATCTCATCTCCATCGGCACGATTGGGCTGATCAAGGCGATCGAATCGTTTTCCCCGGACAAAGGAACCAAGCTGGCTACGTTTGCTGCCCGCTGCATCGAGAACGAAATACTTATGCATTT
>NZ_MRTH01000124.1 GCF_001956045.1 Paenibacillus sp. FSL H7-0331
CCTAATTTCGAATATATCGCCTACTGTGAACCGCAATGAAATTTCCTCACGTATTGCATTATTATCCATGAGAAAAGCTACTTTCAGCAAGTGGCTTTAATGCAGAAATGATGGGAATTCAGAACACAAAAACTATTCCATACTTATTTACGAGATAGATATGGGCGTATATCCAATCCCTAATTTTTATCTCGGCATACACTGAGTTAGAAGCCCAATTAATAAGGAGTGAATAAATCGAATGGGATTTATACCGCAGCAAGGACCAACTTCTCCTCCACCCTCATATGTACCTCAAATGTCTCCATATGCTGTTGACCTTGGGACAATTTCTGGTTGTTTGGATCAATACACTTTCATATGGCTCAATAATGGAGATAGCTTTTGGTTCTATCTGACTTTTGTCGGAAGGACATCGATTTTAGGATATAGATTTTTCGGAGGAAGATGGAATCCTTATACAGTTAATTTAAGAGAAATTATTTCATTTTCATGTTACTAATTAATTATAATCCATGATAGAAGCGCAGAGCCTCTATTGTATTTATTTAGTTCAGCTTGTTTGCCCCACTATCTGCCCGTTACTTCAACGAACGACAGCAACCGATCGCGCAACCGGTTGCCGTCATGTCGTGATGCTATCGTCTACCGATAGAGCACAATAACAACAACAATGGATAGGGAACAGAACAAACGAAGATCGATTGCTCTTTCATCCAAGGCAAAACGCGCTCTGCCGTCCTTTGGAGGCAGAGCGCGTTTCGTTATTCTTATGATGCTTCCGTATATCGTTTGAAACTATCCAGAATCGCTTGCCAACCCGCCTTTTGGAATTCAACGGGGTTAGTGCTCTCGGCGTCGAAGATTTCAACGACCTTCGTGGCCTCGCCTTGATCGACGAACGCAATATCCACTTTCCGTCCGTCTCCCAATGTGTAAGCAATCGTCTCATGCAGCTTCACTTCGTCGTAAATTCCGCTATAATCAAAACCCATGCTGCCATCCTTCGCTTCCATCCTTGTCAGGAATTCGCCACCGACCCGCAAATCGTTCTCCGCTCTTGGCGCATGCCATTCCTCGGAAGGTTGATACCACTTCGTAATGTGGTCCGGCTCGGTCCAATAGCTCCATACTTTTGCTACAGGGGCTTTAACGACGGTCTCTACGGTTACTTTCGTTGGATTGCTTGTTTCCATTGTGAAGGACACCTCTTTACGGGAATTTTGTTTATCACTAATATAGACGAATGCCAATCTCCGAATTCATCGGTCTATTTGTTCCGGAAGCCCTAATCGGGAAAATAATTTTGCATTTATGAAATTTTGAACATGGAATATCCGACTATCTTTCACTTCAATCACGTGAATGCCCCAAGGCACCAGGACGGATGCCTCCTTACCCGGCACATACTGCGCCAGAGCGGGATAACCGCCATTCACTGTAGTTGGCAAAAATTTGGATCCCTCGCAATGCCAGCGCGTAAGCGCAAAAAACGCGGACAAATCTTCTTGCCCGCTAATCCACATGGCGAAAGGCGGCATGGACATACAACCTTCCTCATGGAACAACGACACAAGCGCTTGGATATCGAATTGCTCAAACGCTTCCACATACCGCGAGAGAAGATTATGGTCGGGATTGACATCCATCTTACTAAATTCGTCGGAGCGAAGCCGCGTTCGGTCCATCGTCTCCCTGGCTCGTTGCAGGGCGCTGTTCGCCGCTGCCGGCGACATTCCCAACGTTTCCGCAATTTGTTTCGAAGACCATTCAAAGACATCCTTCAGAATAAGAACCGCGCGTTGACGAGGCGGCAAGGTTTGCAAGAGTGCAATAAAGCAGAGCTGAAGGGTATCCTTGCGAACGAGAGCATCTTCCGGATTTTCTCCAAATTCGGGTGAGGGCCAAATCCAGGACGAGTCTGGCAGCGTTTCGTTCGGTTCGACAATCTTGATCGCCGGGTCGGACAGGTC
>NZ_MRTH01000125.1 GCF_001956045.1 Paenibacillus sp. FSL H7-0331
TTCACCGTCACTTTTAGGTTGTAGTTCTTTATTCGACGATGTGGAAATGAATTCCTTTAGTTCAACTTATATAGCTACTTTTGAAATTTTTCAAACTCACTTTTTAACCATGTCTGGTTTTGATGAGCAATGTATTGTTCCATGCGTACTAACAAATCAACCAATTCTGGTTTCGTCAGCTGCATATAACGTTGTCTGACTCGATCTATGTCACGATCCTGTTTTATGTGCTTGAATGCATCCAGATCATCATTTAAGGGCTTGTAGGACCTTTTCAATGGTTTATAAACCTTTGTAGTACTGTGTTTTAGAAAATGATTGTGAAGTTCCTTGTTCTTTCGGATGGTATTTTGGTGTATACCTTTTCCATCCGGGTCAATTTCTTTCGATTTATCTGAAACTGTCCGGTAAGAAACTGACTTACCCTCATTAGAAAGAGCGTCGATGGCTTTTACTCCACGTTCGAAGGAACGGTTTTTCTTCTCGTCATACGATGCTTGAAGCCATTTCAATTCATTTGTTTGAGGAGATACGAATTTCCGGCGCATATGTCTCATCCTTTTGAGATTTTTCGATTAACTGGATCTCCCTGAGCTCGTGCTTAGCTCTATTTTTTGCGATCTTCATTTTCTTTGCTTCAAGCGGTAACCCCAGTTGCTCGAATCTTTTTTCACTTTCATCTGCCCAATTATAAAAGGCTGTAATTTCTTCTCTAAACTCCGGACGAGGCACTTTTGCACCACATCCCACACAAGCCATTTTAGTTGGACATACCGAGTCAATTGTGCATATGCCACCCACAACTTTTGACATGGTGCCAACCTTCTCACGGTAATCATCATGCCACAAAATATACAAAATGGTAATATGCCGCCTATGGGTATGCCACCTATGGGTGGAGGAACTCCTCCAAATGGCAATTCGGTCCAGGGTGTAAACTCATCTTCGAGTGAGGGTGATACCTTGCAATCAATCTTAGACTCGCTGACAAATGATGATGAAGATACAAACGATGATGGTGTCGTCGATTATAGAGATTCCAAAACCATCAATTCATATTCAACCGATACAAAAAAAGAAACTGAGACCTCAGTGAAAGCTTCACAAAACGACTTTGTAAAAGAGAAGTCTATTACTACATATCAATCCACCATGGACAATTATAAGGAATGGACGTCAAGCCAGAATTCACTAGCTTAATCATTGACTCAAGCGCTCAAAAAAGTAACCAGCTACTACATAAATGACAAGAATCTGATTTCATTCCCCCCACAGGTCTTTTATAAAAACATAAAAATAAGGATGAGCATGATGTTCATCCTTATTTTTATGTTTAGTCAGTTTATCGTAGGCTGCGAGTTTTTTATTTAATGGTGAGGGATTATCGAATACTTTCATTGCTATATTTAGTCGCATATACGACCTGGGGATACGAGAACAAGCTTTCTTTTCCATAGAGTTCTTCAAAAGGCTCTTGTTCGATAAAATGGTGTAACAACACAATATAAATCCACAACCACTTTCACGATCAGCTCACAGAAGCCGGATCAACCGTCTGGCTTCCTTCAATTTCGTGTTATTTTTGATACTCCTGTTGAACCGCCTCCGGCAGCTCCTTGAAGGAAATCTCTTCCCAGTGCGTGACACCTCGAATCAGCGTGTTATATAACTGGACGTAAGCCCCTTTTCTCAATGGCTTCCCAGCCGAAAAACCAAGCTTTTTTTCCTTTCCTTTCTGACTATAAGCAGTTAGCTCATAGCCGTAACGTCCATTCTCATCTTGTACGCCGGACTCGTTTATTATCGTGTAATAGACGGTTTTTCCCGCAGGATTATCAGGTGTAAGCTTCTCCGGAGTGAAGAAGAATAACCACAAGCATGCCCCAATCACGATAATGAGCCCGAGCACCAGCAATATTTTTTTCATCAATAATTCCTCCTAAGCCCAATCAGGATGAGACC
>NZ_MRTH01000126.1 GCF_001956045.1 Paenibacillus sp. FSL H7-0331
TTCCTACATAAAAAAAATAAAAGCCTGATTTATCAAGCTTTTTTGCTAAAGTTATGTAGGAACATTTGTGTCGCTATACATGTTCTTTTATTCTTTATTTCGTAGTACGGCATCAATCAAACCATAGTTTAATGCTTCTTGGGCAGACAAAAAGTGGTCTCGATCCGTGTCCCTTTCTATTTTTCCAATCGGTTGCCCAGTTTGTTTTGCCAACAGTTCATTCAATTTATGACGCAAATTCAAGATTCTTTTTGCGCTAATTTCAATATCTGATGCTTGCCCTTGTACACCTCCAAGTGGTTGGTGAATCATAACTTCACTATTTGATAAGCAATAACGCTTTCCCTTGGCACCACTGGACAATAAAAACGCACCCATTGAAGCCGCCATACCGATACAAAGCGTGCTGACCTCAGGTTTTACATATTGCATGGCATCATAAATACCCATTCCTGCTGTAATAGATCCACCAGGACTATTAATGTACAATTTAATCTCCTTTTCATGGTCTTCCGCTTCCAAATATAGTAACTGCGCAATAACTATGTTCGCGGTCACATCCGACACTTCTCCTGTAATAAAGACGATACGGTCTTGCAGCATACGGGAATAAATGTCGTAAGACCGTTCGCCCCTGCTGGTATGTTCCACAACATATGGTATGAGATTCACGGATTGCCCTCCTATTGTATAATCCCTTCAATTCGATACTTCTTTTCCCATTCTGAAACATGTTTAGGGTCAATCCTGATAATCTTTGTTGGTGTATGCTCGATATACTCTTGGACGTCGCTACTTCCGAATTGCTGCCGCAGTTCTTTAATTTTTCCAACAACTTCCTCGTCGGTGCTAATACTATCGATTTCCTCTTCTGATACGACCATTAAGGTAACAAAGTGTTCAACGCGAGTGACCCTTCCAACTTCGTCTTTGTAGCAAAATGCCACATTGATGGTTTTCTCCCCACATGTTACGGGCTCTCGAGTAAAGATTTCAATGTAAATATCATTTGCAATTCGTGGGTTAAGAATAGATATTTCTCCGGTGCTATCTTCATCAAAACCATTAAGATTACGAGTTCGATGAATACCTATCGGAAGAGATATCTGTATACGGACGTTGTCAACTTGACCAATCGGAGCAATTTGAATCCACAGATGGTTCATGCCTTCTTCATTTTCAATCGTAGTTTTTGCATGCCGGACTTTTATCATTGGTTCCCTTCCCCTTTCAGTAATTGGGTAACGGTTTCGATCATCTTAACTTTCAATTCCGGTGAAACACGTGAACTAACCGAGATAATAACATCTTCATTTAAGACATGTGTTTCGTTTCGAAAAATCTGATCTGATTGATAAAAACGAAGGTTTTCACCGATTTTAATAACATCTTCAATCGGCAAACCCGCTAACTTTTCTTGTGCTGAGGCTAAGGTTTCACCGCTTTTGGACAATAAGAGAATGGCACGAAAATAATGGAGATGATTATCCGTATATACCCTTTTGTTTCCAACCAATTCAAGAGGCGGGATAATCCCTATCTGTGTGTAGTACCTAATCGTTCTTAAATTTATTTGAGGGTCGTCGTTCTGCAAAACTTCAGCTATTTGCTTTGCGGTGTAAGTATTCAACACGCTCACCTTCCTAACCCACATTTTAGTTACACACTACTGTTACACTTACAGTTTAGTGTAACTAATTTCGATTGTCAATATTCGTCTCCCATCATCTCTCTTGTTAACGCAACAAGCCGGCTGGAACGCAGCCGGTTTGAGTGCTAAATTATTATAATGTTCTTCCCGCCGTAGCCAATCTATATAAGTTGAACTAAAATTGTTCAGGAAGTTGGTTGGTTTCCAAGCGAAGACATAGACGATCAATAATCGTCTGGGCATC
>NZ_MRTH01000127.1 GCF_001956045.1 Paenibacillus sp. FSL H7-0331
GTAACGGGCAGCATTCCTATAATGAAGAAATACGAGAGTTGAGAAACAAAAAGGCTCCTTGGTATGATGTTTATGGGTCCTAGATGCTAGCCAGCGACGGGACCGAAAACAAACCAAGGAGACTACAACATGAATTTTACTCAAAATGAACGAATTAATCAAATCACCTCTTCTACACTTATCGTAGGTGTAGATATCGCAAAGTTTAAACATGTGGCTCGTGCACAAGATTACCGCGGAGTCGAGTACGGTAAGCCAATTATGTTTGAGAATAGTCGGGAAGGATTTGAATTACTTGCAGATTGGTTCCGAAAGATCACGATGGAACAAGGGTTTCAGGACGTCATCATTGGTATGGAACCAACCGGTCACTATTGGTTGAACCTTGCCTATTACCTTAAAGAACAGCATATTTTATGCGGTGTGGTGAATCCACTGCATGTGAAGAAAAGCAAAGAACTTGACGACAATTCACCAACCAAGAATGACATCAAAGACGCTAAAGTCATCGCACAGCTCGTCAAAGACGGGAGATACGCCGTACCTAATCTTCCCCAAGGCATCTATGCAGAGCTGCGGGAAGCCATGAAAATTCGCGATCACCTGTCGACTGACCTGCGCGTGGTTCAAGGACGTGTCCATAACTGGTTGGACCGGTACTTTCCAGAGTTCCTCACGGTATTTAAGGATTGGGAATGCAAGTCGGCCCGCCAAATGCTTAGCCTCTATTTGCTTCCGCATGAACTTGTTTCACTGTCGGATGAGATCTTGTTGAAGCATCTAAGAGAAGCTGCAAAGCGCGGACTCGGCCTTGGTCGCGTGAAGAGCCTGAAAGCAGCAGCCAGCCGTTCTGTAGGTATGAAACAAGGTACAGAGTTAGCTAAGATAGAGCTTCAGTTGCTACTAACGCAGTATGAATATCTTCAAAGTAAGTTTTCAGAGCTTGATGTGAAACTTGACGAGCTCATGGAGCAAATCCCATATGTTCAGCAACTATTGGCGATCAAAGGGGTTGGCCGAGATACGATAGCTGGATTCATCGCTGAGGTTGGCGACATTCACCAATACCGACATCCCAAGCAGATCGTAAAGCTTGCAGGGCTAAACTTAAAAGAAAACACATCGGGCAAACACAAAGGACAGACCAAAATTACGAAGCAAGGTAGGAAGCGACTTCGAGCCTTACTCTTTCGCGTCATCATGCCATTGGTTGCGAAAAACGGAGCATGTAGAGCCTTGCACGAGTATTACACCAAACGGCCGGATCATCCATTAAAAAAGATGCAATCGCTGATTGCGCTGTGTAACAAACTCATTCGGATTCTGTTCGGGATCATGAAAAAGGGACATGAATTCAGTGAAGAAAAAATGATGCAGGATATCCCTCGATTCAAGGAAGTACCACTAGCAGCTTAAATGCAACAGCTTCTTCATAGAAATTGAGGTTGTAACAAACAACAGACAACTAAAGCACGGATGAGTCGGAACGAAACTAACATACGGACGAAGATCCTGTCGGGCAGCATATCTGACCTCCACCTCATGGACAGGTTGAATGAAGGAATGTGGGAGCGTAGACTCTGTGAGACATGGGAGGGTTGACCACCATGAGCCAATGTGGAGATCCATAAGTGCAACCATACTTTACCGGAGAAACCATTTTTTACAGAGAAGTGGTCTAGGTGGAGATATTTTGCGCTTTTTGCAGCCCCATATTTTTCTTCATCTTTAATTTGTTTCCATGAAAAAGTGATCTGTTAAATAAGTAAAACATTCAAATTCTAAGAAAACATGAGCATTTAAGAGAAAAGTGATTCTCCATAGAGGGAGTTTAGTG
>NZ_MRTH01000128.1 GCF_001956045.1 Paenibacillus sp. FSL H7-0331
ACTGAATATTACTGCCCGTCCCTCGGTTTTAAGGGTTTATCTCACATATACTCACTCATTCGCAGGATTTCGTTGTCCTGTATAACAGTTGTCGTCCGGAAAGTAAGCTTATTAGACACCGTCGTTCCAATTTTGGGCATGCGGGAACAGAAGAAGCGTGTGGAACATTTCTCCAAGTGCTATTCTTCTGCACGTATTCTCCACAATTTCCTTGGGAGTTCACCATCCCATGGCTCTACGGGTCTTTGCCCTTACATTCCTTCGTTACACCTGACCAAGGCGTGGAGACCGATAGCGTTTAGCGGATGGGTCTGAAGCCCTTGCCGGGCAGGAACTCGGTCCTCCGTGCTTTCTTTGTGAAATCCTGCGAATGAGTCAATCTACGTGTTCGTTTATTCAGTCTTAGGCAGCTCGAGTGCACGTAGGGGCAGCTTTTTCAGGAGAAAAAGTTTCTCCCCGCCCAACAATGCCAATGATGATTCGTGCTAGCTTTCCAAGCAGTTTAAATACCGACTGTTGCTTCTTCATTTGCCTGATTTGAACATTATTCTCATGCATCTGTCGAAAGACAGGATTCGTTCCTACGAGTACGATCGTCGCCAGATACATATATTTGCGTAGCGTAGCATCTCCCCGTTTCGAAAGCATGATTTGTCCCTTGTGTTTTCCTGACATTCTTTCAGCCAGGTTTAGACCTGCTTTACGCAATAATTGACGTCCATGGGCGTACTGTCTAAGGTCGCCAGCGCAAGATAGAATGGCTGCTATGAAGATTGGACCTAGACCTTTGATGGAACGAAGCTGATCGGCCATAGGAATTTCACTAAGCAACACTTGTATATCCTGTTCAATTCTGTCTAGTATTTCAACAATTCGTTCGAACTCTTGTAATAGCCGCCCCAAATCCTGCTTTGCTTCATCAAGTGCAGTGGTTTCGCCTACACTTCGCTTAGCTTGAGCGATTAGCTCCGCGGCTTTCTGCATGCCCGTGGAGCCACCAGCTCGCTGCATGTGCGCTCTCCATCCTGTGATCACCTCTGATACGGATAGAGATTCTAGATCCTGCGGAGAAGAAAATTCTTTAAGTGTGGCCAAGGAACGTTTACAGGTCCAATCTTTAAACACCGAGAAATACTCAGGGAAGCGAATGTCTAACCAGCGGATGATCCGGTTCTGCAATCGTACACTATTTGTCACCCAAAATTCCCGGTCACTCATCATCGTTCGCAACTTTTGAAAGACTGTAGCTTGTCGTGAGTATTCATAGTAGTAACCTCGGCTGATCACGTCGGCAATGACAAGCGCATCCTTCGGATCGTTCTTAGATGGGCTATTGTCGCGATTCTCCTTGTTTCTTTTGGTGGTGGCCGGATTTACCATGACAACATTTATGCCCTTGTCGGCTAGCCAATTAGCCAGATTAGACCCATAATGTCCAGTCGGCTCCATTCCCATGATGAGTCCTTGTAAACGGTGTTTATGTTTCAGTCCATCGATCCACCGTACTAACTTTTCGAAGCCTTCAATTGTATTTGAAAATGAGAGATGACGCTTAGAAAGTACGATTCCGCGAAAATTAGTCGCTTGTGCTACATGAGTTTCCTTGGCAATGTCGATGCCCACAACAAGATGAGAAGTGGTAATTCGTTCGATACGTTGATTTTGTCCGTCTGTTTGTTTAAACTTCATAGTGAGAGTGCCTCCTTGATGGTTATGGGTTACAAACCCGTCGACAAACCCATCATACCGAGGCGCTCCTTTTTTGACAAAGCCTATTTCTTAGCACTAACAGGAATGTTTAGCAT
>NZ_MRTH01000129.1 GCF_001956045.1 Paenibacillus sp. FSL H7-0331
TGGCCACCATTTGCTCGCTATAAATGCCGTTACCTTTTCATTCTGATAGATGATATCCCTTTGTTTTGTTCCCTGATGAGGTCGCTCGATACCCCAAACACGACAAAATGGACACTCGTATCCTTCGGGCTTATGTGAAAATGATGCTGTCATCTTTCTCATTCAACTCCTTTCATATTTCTCCAACCAGCTATAAGACGCTGGCAACTTCTATTCGTTGCGTTATTCTGCCCGTTTGTTCAGTGAACCAGCAACGCTGAAAAAGCAATGGATCGGTTCCATCGCTGCACTCTTGTACCCGTTAGGTTAGTTATCTTAGTTATAGATGGTTATACTTTAGAACTGAAAACATATTGCCGTCAGGATCTAAAAACTCGAAAAACCATCCCATTCCTTCGTCACGTATATCGGTTACGGTAATGCCTGACTCGCGAAGATTTCTTTGGAGTTGTTCTATTTCATTGGTCGTAAACCCGATAATTCGTCGGGTCATCCCTTCATGTGACCATACCGCGCGAGTAGACGAATCCGACTGATTGAGAATTAATAAAGGACCGCTCGGTAATTTCATAACCACCATTGACTCGTTTTTAAACCCAGAACCCTAATTAACTCTGGATTTTATTAATGATATCTTGATAATATTGTTTACCGTATTCATTGTTAGACGCTTCTACTTTTTTATTAAAATATTCTATGGCCTCTTTTTTATATTGTTCCGGAATTTTTTCTAAATACAAATCCATTATCGTTTCAAAAGAACTTTCGGCTACTTTTTTGGGTGACATTTTTTTGATATTCATAATATATTCCCATTTTTTATCATAAATATCAAAATATTTTAATTTAGGCAGGAATATCGCAACATAAGGTCCTATGTTACTTTTATCTGAATTTTCCAGCATGAATTCGTAAATTTCCTTTGTTTCCGGAAGATCATATCTCTGAACCATATTCCCAATTGCTGAAACAAGCAGAACTATAAGCTTAGTATTATCCTTATGCCTAATATAGATATCAAGAAGGATTTTAGAAAACTTCGGATCATTAAATAAATCTTGATAATAAATTGAAACCTCTAACCTGGGCGTTTTCTCAAACTCTTTAACAGCAAGAAACAGCTCTTCTTCACCCAACTTATGCCAATCAGATATTTTCTCTTTTAATAGGCTGATATTTTCAATATTTTTTTTAGTGTCCATATTGTTCTATCATCACCATTTTCCTTTATACCGCAGTTCGGGTATTGCCGAAGGCGGAGATTTTCTGTATTACCGTCAGCCAAAGATTTCAACCGTCTATTGTGCTTGCCCAGAAGTAACATTGGGAAGAGGTGGAGATTTTTTTGCAATCCTTATGCCAATGCTCCTAGCGTATCCTTCAATTCTTGTATTCGCTACAAGGTTTCCCACAAAAGGAGTTAAATAAATGAATGCTACCAGCAAAGCTAAAAATCCCGTAAAAGATATAATGAATGCTTTTTTATGACGCATTCCAAGTCCTCCTTTTGCCTAAAACCACCCTTATATAGACGTGATAATGCCGTAAAAGTTACATCATTTCATTTGAAATGTATTTAACTAAACTACCCGTTACTTCCCTCGGACAAAGGCAGCGGTAGTGTGCCGGCTGCCGTCATGTCGCGATTGAACTATCGTTCGCCGTTAGTTTAGTTATATCGCCAGATAACTTCTCATTCGGATGCTTCCTTAAATCATTTTGCTATACAGATACGCTGACTACCAGTGGTCCTACGACCGCTGAGGCAT
>NZ_MRTH01000012.1 GCF_001956045.1 Paenibacillus sp. FSL H7-0331
GTATGTCTGCTTGTTTGTTGACCTATTTAACCGTGAAATCATTGGGTTTAGTAGCGGTCCGAAAAAGACAGCAACGCTAGTTTACAAGGCAATTGCGAGCATCTCTGTCCGGTTGGATCGTATCCAAATGTTTCATACTGACCGTGGTAAAGAATTCGATAACACACTTATTTCTCAATCCTTACAAACCTTTGGAATCAAACGTTCATTAAGCAAGAAGGGCTGCCCTTACGATAACGCGGTTGCCGAAGCTACATTCAAGATTTTCAAAACGGAATTTGCTAACCATGCTCATTTCCTGAGCTCTGAACAGCTAGCTCTGGAGCTCAGCGATTATGTTTACTGGTTCAACCACCACCGAATTCATGGTACTTTGGGGTATCTCACTCCCATTGAAGCTAGAAAGATGCCCTCATAAATATTGTCCAGTTTTCTGTTGACAATCCAATTGAAATACGTACAGTGATGTTACTGGCATTAGGATACGTAGTCACATCTCATACGGATGTGTGGATTGAAATTAACTTGAGCATCGGAATAAGGAACCTCACCAACCGTCACATCTCATACGGATGTGTGGATTGAAATGAAACTCCATTTCTATAAAAATCTGGGCCAAAATGTCACATCTCATACGGATGTGTGGATTGAAATCACAATCCACCAATTACGACGGCAAGGTTCGTAAGGTCACATCTCATACGGATGTGTGGATTGAAATCTTGGTGATTCCTTCGACTTCACCGGCAAGAATGTCACATCTCATACGGATGTGTGGATTGAAATGCGTGTGGCTCATTTTATTCAGCAGCAGATCCCGGTCACATCTCATACGGATGTGTGGATTGAAATAAAAACGGATCTGATCAATGCGATCAGCTCAACCGTCACATCTCATACGGATGTGTGGATTGAAATACCATCATCCCGCCTTTACTAATCCCCATTTAAGTCACATCTCATACGGATGTGTGGATTGAAATCTGTTTGGCGGGAAGGATGAGCGGAGCCAAGATGTCACATCCCATACGGATGTGTGGATTGAAATGATTTGCTGAGTCCGGCCGCAATGGAGCTCGCGCGTCACATCCCATACGGATGTGTGGATTGAAATTACGTGCAGGAGGATTTGCACTTACCCTGCCAAGTCACATCCCATACGGATGTGTGGATTGAAATCAGCTGCAGATGTTACGGATACTGTAATTACATTGTCACATCCCATACGGATGTGTGGATTGAAATCTCCAGCTAAGTATGCTTATCTGGTAGGAACCCTGGTCACATCCCATACGGATGTGTGGATTGAAATTTGGTTGAAAGCCAGAACACGGCATGGAAACGCAAGTCACATCCCATACGGATGTGTGGATTGAAATGTTAATGTGCATACATCATCATAAATCGGAACATCGTCACATCCCATACGGATGTGTGGATTGAAATAATCAGGGAGGGACAGAGCTTGGAGATGGATATGTCACATCCCATACGGATGTGTGGATTGAAATGGGATCGATGGCGAGGTCGTGGAAAATGACTGAGGTCACATCCCATACGGATGTGTGGATTGAAATATTGGTGAGAAAGCAAAAGACTCATGGGCATATTGTCACATCCTATACCACGGCGAAATCACGAAGCAAATAGTATAACAAGAAAGGTAAAGAAAGGGTTACGATAAAAAAACGAGCTTTGGAACGCAAAAAACGTTGAGTTAAAGGTCAGACGACCTTTAGTAGCATTATTAGTAGTTCCTCAAGCGAAAATAGACTTTCCTGGAAAATATACAAGGCGATTTCAATTCTTTGGCCGCTTTAGGGTTTGGTTGGTTAGAATTTTTTTGCAAATGATTAAGATCTCATTATAGAGAGTAATGTTTTTGGTAAATACCATTGTTTTTTACCGGAAAATAAAGATGCTTACAGGGAAAAAGAGGAATTTGCCCGGACATTTATAAAAGAGCTAAGGCCAAATCTTTGATTAATTTCGCAGGATGAATTTCTAGTAACCATGTAGTGACCACACCGTCGACTTCCTCTACATTATTGCAATCGTCGATAGAGAGGCCTTGCTCCTGTTTGCAAGCGGCTCCGATGAATGAAGCACAATAGACAGGATCATCTCGGAAGTAGTGGGGATGAATCCTGTTTTTTTGTGATGGATGGACTGAAAATGAATGGAATATGATGATTATTGAAGTGCTTGCTAATGATTATCGCTAGCTCTAGTCCTTATGGAGCAAGGTTTTAAAAGATGTAAGCCAAAGATTATATCATGTAATCGCTTCCTGTATTACAATAAAATGAGCAGAGAACCGCACTCAGCAGGAGGGCTGCGAGGAAGCCAAGCAGTGAAAATTGTCATGAGGAGTTGTGAAGAGGATGAAAAAATTCGAGCTTGCGGTAATTCCAGGTGATGGTATAGGTAAGGAGGTTGTGCCGGCTGCGCTGGAAGTGCTTGACACTTTGGCTGAAGTACACGGAGGCATTTCTTTTACTTATACAAGCTTCCCTTGGAGCTGCGATTATTATATGGAGCATGGTCAGATGATTCCGGATGATGGTTTGCAAACGTTACAGGGCTTCGAGGCGATCTTCCTTGGAGCGGTGGGTGATCCGACACGTGTGCCTGACCATATATCACTGTGGGGACTCTTGATCAAAATTCGCCGTGAATTTGAGCAGGTCATTAATATACGCCCGGCCAAATACTTCCGCGGATTGGAGTCTCCGTTACTTAAACCTAATGAGTTTGACCTACTGGTTGTAAGAGAAAACAGTGAGGGTGAATATAGTGAAATCGGCGGGCGCATCCATAAAGGAGAAGATGAGCTGGCCATCCAAAGCGCAGTTTTCTCCAGAAAAGGAACCGAAAGAGCGATGCGCTATGCGTTTGAGCTGGCACAAAAGCGCAGAGGGCATGTAACCAGCGCCACGAAATCGAACGGAATCGTACATACGATGCCTTTTTGGGACGGTGTTTTTAAAGAGGTAAGTCGTGATTATCCGGATGTGCAAACAACATCGACTCATATTGATGCGCTTGCGGCATTTTTTGTAACCAAGCCTCATGTATTTGATGTCGTTGTAGCCAGCAATTTGTTTGGGGATATCCTGACCGACATTGGCGCCGCGATTATGGGAAGCATCGGGATTGCCCCTGCCGCGAATATTAACCTCAACGGCAAGTATCCGTCGATGTTCGAGCCTGTCCATGGTTCAGCACCGGATATTCAGGGTCAAAATTTGGCGAATCCGATTGGGCAGATTTGGACAGCGAAGCTGATGCTGGAGCACCTTGGGGAGCACGAGATGGCGGATAAGCTGTTGAAAGTGGTAGAGGATGTAACCGACTCCGGTATCAAAACCCGTGATATCGGCGGGACTTCAACAACGACAGAGGTCACATCCGAAATATGTAAACGGCTCAAGCAATAAGTCGCTATGTAGAACTGTCAATAGGGGAGGCTGCAGAAATGAGGAGCATTTTCGTTATTGGGGACAGCATTTCGATTCAATACGGTCCTTATTTAAAAGAGCAATTGGAGGGCGATTTGGGTTATGACCGCAAGCGAGGCGACGCTCAAGCGATGATCGATCTGGATCAGCCGCTTGGCGCTAACGGCGGAGATAGCAGTATGGTATTGGCGTATTTGGAATCGTTAGAAGCCTTGGGTACGAAGTATGACATTCTGCTCTTGAACTGCGGACTTCACGACATCAAAACTGATCTTGTAACCGGTAGTAAGCAGATTTCACTCGAGCAATATCGCCACAATATATCCGAAATTGTGGATAAGGCACGCAAGATGTCGAATTCCTTCGTCTGGATTCGGACAACCGATGTCATTGATCATATCCACAATGCGAGATCCCGAAATTTCCATCGTTTTCATTCGGATGTTCTGGACTATAATGCTGCTGCGGATGCGATTATGCAGGAGCACGGGATCACCATCCTTGATTTGTACGGTTTCAGCCGCAAGTTTGGCGAAGCAGCATTCTGTGATCACGTGCATTATACAGATGAGGTTCGGAAGCTGCAGGCAGCCTTTATTACCGGTTATTTACATGCCAAATTTGCAGATGCTTAACAAAAATTTTAGGAGGAACAGACATGGTAAACACTTATCACGATTTATCTTATTTGCATTTGGACAGCTCCCTTACCCAGGCACAAAGTAATGTCAGCACTGCGGAATTGGAGGCAGCGGCGAATTCTACCGTACTGAATGTGGAAGGTATCACCTCTCCATTAATCATAGAGTCCATGGAACTGTTGTTTAATAACGGCTTATACTTCCTGCGCACAAGGTCGAAGGATGGCTCAGAAGGCGTAGCTGTGGCAAGTGAACGTGCAGCTTACCTGTACCCTTTGCTCAAGCAGCTGATCATCCCTTACTTTATAGGTAAGGATGCCAGAGATTTGGAAAAGCTCCTGGACGGCGTATATGTTTATCAAAGCAATTATAAGCTGTCTGGACTTGCTTTGTGGTGCTGCATTTCATGGGTGGAAGCGAGTCTGCTGGATATGATGGGCCGAATAGTAGGCAAGCCTATCGGGGATTTGCTTGGAGGCGTCCTTCGCAATGAGATTCCTATTTATGTAGCAAGCGGTAACAGGGGTACAACGCCTGAAGAGGAAATTGAAGTGCTGCAGCAGAAGGTCGCGGAAACTGGAGCAAGAGCAGTTAAATTCAAGGTAGGCGGCCGGATGAGCAAGAATGCCGATTCCATTCAAGGACGCTCTGAATCGCTGATTTATTTAACACGCAAAACGTTCGGAGACGATTTCACCATACATGCTGATGGTAATGGTTCCTATGATCCTCCAGTCGCAATCGAATACGGTAAAATACTGGAAGAAATTGGTGCTTTCTTTTATGAAGAGCCTTGTCCTTTTGAGCATCTTGAAGATACCAAGGAGGTCGCAGACGCGCTGCATATTCCTCTGGCCTTCGGTGAACAGGAAACAAGTATAAGACGGTTCCGCTGGATTATCGATAATGATGCCGCACAGGTCGTACAGCCGGATTTACAGTATAACGGGGGATTTATTAGAAATACACGTGTTGCTAGAATGGCAGCTTTAAAGGGCATACCAGTTACACCTCACATTAGCGGTGGGTATGGGTACATTTATATGCTGCATTTTGCTTCGTACATTCCGAACATAGGGAAGTTTCAGGAAGATAAAGCGGGAGTCAAAGTGACTGATTATTTATTCACGCCGCACATGGAAGTGAAAGACGGTGTTTTTCGAGCACCTACAGCTCCCGGTCTTGGTATGGATGTTCAAGTCGTTGATAAAGTACTTCGTAAAGCGCTTGTCGTTTAAAAGAAACCTTCAAGAAGCTCGTGCTTGACACGAACTTCACTTGCACCTCTTATGATAGGCATTGGGCAACCCCCGAGTGGGTAACCAATACTAGCATAGGAGGTTTTTTTATCTATTACTTGCTGTACATCGTGATTTCTTATGATTATCGAGAGAATTGCTGATGATTGTTTCGGTATGCAAAAGCTTGCTGCAGTGCTGTTTGCAGGTATTAGAGCAAATGGCTTTGTATTGATTGTATCCAGTTATGGAGTTCCGATGCTATGCTCAGACCAACAAAGAAAAGGATGTGTATACTGGTCTGATTCGCAAGGAGGACATATGGACAATGATCGGTTTATGGAACGTTCACCACCTGCCAAGAGTGAAATGAGCCTGTACCCACATACGAATATAATGGAGGATAAGACATGTCAGAGAACGTAACCCATACAGCGGTTGTAGAAGATTGCTTTAATATGATGTTTGCAGCGGAACACATTTGTAAAGCCTTCAAAGAAGCAGGTCGCGACCATATCCAGTTTTCACAATTCGGCAGTGTAACCCGTTCTGGAGATAAATTTACAGTCGCGCTGTTGGATAAATATCGGACGAATTGGGATGCAAGGAAGGATGAGGACAATTTAGGCTACAAGCTGGCTTTTGTACTGGGCTGGTTGTGCCATCGTGCTGCCGACCGCCAGATGAAGGTCGTATTTCGTGAAGCCGAGCCTGAATCCAGACAGTTTCCTACGGACTGCAGCATCTATCATGATGCATTTATTTTCCACAGATTATATGAAAATAATAACAATACGCCATTTCCGTATCAAAAGGCACATTTTGAGACCAACATGGAGAGCCTGAGGGGCTCGGGAGTCATTAATGTCCATGCAGCAGCAAATACGTTCCGCTTTATTTGGCAGCGCCAGCTTCTTGAACTGCAGACGTTTGTCCCGGATACTGAACATATCGATAGTTGGTTTGATAAGCTGCATGCCAAGCACCAGGAGCAAACGATTCATCTGGATCGTTATGCAGAAGCCGTATTGACCCCGGACCCGGATAAAGTCAAACGATTTATCGAGGATACGAACTTTTATAATGAAGAGGATGCTATTATTCAGCTAACTCAAGCGCTTCGTCAAGGCGCAAAACCTTCTCAGGAAGAACTGACAGCGGCTTTTGCAGCAGAGCCCACCAGCCATTATGCTCACGCTGTGAAAATGGGGTATGGTTATTTACAAAGCGCAAGCGCTTACTTCACGGGAGAGATCGATCAGGACACCTTAAAGGATCAATTGGATGTAGGCAAAAAAGGGAGAGACGGTCAATCGGTTTAACCATAATTAAGAGGGGGTTATCATATGTCTATTCAATGGAAATCGAAGTCTATGCTCGTACTTGCCGGAAGCCTGCTTGTTACTACCGCATTAGCCGGCTGCAGCAGTCCAAGTCCCGCAGCAACAGACAGCAAGCCAAAAGGAACTACACCTGCAGGTGATGAAAAGCCGTTCACCATCTCGATGATGAATTTATCTGTTCTATCGGAGCCACCCAAGGATAGCGATCCAATCATTTCCGCTGTCAAAAAACTGACCAATACCGATTTACAAATTCAATGGGTCCCTAACGGTACTTACGACGAGAAGGTCAATGCCACAATAGCATCCGGTCAGCTGCCAATGGTTTTGCTTGTCAGTACACCGATGCCGTCAAATATAAAAAATGCGATGAGAACCGGACAATTTTGGGAAATCGGACCGCTGCTTAAGGATTTTCCGAATTTGGAAAAAGCATTGAATCCGCAGGTTCTGAAAAGCTCGGCTGTCGGTGGGAAATATTATGGGATTAATCGCGCCCGTTCGCTCGTTGGTGATGGGATGATTTATCGTACAGATTGGCTCAATAAGCTCAGTATGAAGCCTCCGACTACATTGGATGAAATGTATGAAGTTATCAAAGCCTTCGCGACTAAGGACCCGGATGGCAATGGCAAAAATGATACGATCGGACTCGCCGAAGAGAAAAGTATTCGTGGCTTCAAATTTATTCTCGCAGCAGCTGGCGGCGGCAACGTGTGGGAAATCAAGGACAACAAAGTCGTACCGGCCCATGAAAGCAAAGCTTTCGTAGATGCGATGAACTGGTACAAAAGGTTGTATCAGGAAAAGCTGATCAATCAGGATTTTGCGATCACCGAACGGGTACAAAATATTGATAACGGCAATAAAGGCCTCTTCGGCTTCCGTATGGGAGACAATGATTTCATTTCTCGCCATTCAGAGCTGTTCAAGATCAATCCGACAGCTGAGTTGGATACGGCAAGCCTTCTCAAAGGGGTAAATGGCACCAAGCTGCTGATGGACACCGGGATGTCGGGCAGTTTCGTCATTCCGAAGCAATCCGTCAAAACTGAAGCCGAGGTTAGGAAAATTCTTCAATACTTTGACAAGCTCTCTACCAAAGAAGGACAAAACATTTTCGAATGGGGAATTGAAGGCGTTCATTACTCTGTAAAGGACGGCAAAGCGGATCGCACGCCTGAGCAAGCCGCCAAATATGCAGCGGAAGTGATCCAGATGCAGCAGGCCATGCAGATTTCCGATGGTTCCCTGGCTATGGAAGGTACACTGGATAAATATACAGCCAAATTTAAAGCAGCGAAAAAAGAGGCTGCAGCCGTTTCGAATATTTTTGTAGTGAACCCTGCTGCTGCCTACAGCTCTGCTACGTACGATCAGAAACGTACCCAACTGGATAAAATTATAAATGATGCCCGTGTTAAATATATAATGGGTGAGCTTGATGAGAAGGGATGGCAGGCAGCGCTTGAAAGCTGGCAGAAGGCAGGCGGCGACAAGGTACTTGAAGAGCTGAATAAAGAATACCAGGCTGATCCTGACAAAGGAAAATAGGTCTGTTCAGATATCGTGTCCTTTTAGAAAGGCGGTAGATGCATTGAAAGCACAAGCGGCAAACCTTCATAAATCAACGGCTGCTTCAATGGGAGCAGTACTGAAAAAACGATTGTTGAGAAATCGGTGGATGTATTACATGCTGGCACCGGGCATTCTGTATTTTCTCATTTTTAAATATGCACCGATGTGGGGCGTACTGATTGCCTTTCAGGATTACTCGCCCTTTACCGGATTTTGGGATAGCCCATGGATAGGCTTTCAGCATTTCCAAACCTTCTTTAGTGAGCCTGAGTTTGGGCTGCTGTTCAGGAATACATTGATCCTAGCTATCTATAATATGGTGTTTTTCTTTCCACTACCGATTATTATTGCGTTATTGCTCAACGAAGTGCGTAAGGAAGTGTACAAACGTACGATCCAAAGCTTGATTTATATTCCGCATTTTATCTCATGGGTCGTCGTCGTAGGTCTTGCTTATATTTTGTTTACGACCGAAGGCGGTATTGTCAATGAGCTGGTTGCCCAATATGGCGGTGAAAAAATTAATTTCCTGCTCAATAAAGATTGGTTTCGGATCATGATCGTCGGTGAAATGATCTGGAAGGAAACGGGATGGGGCACGATCCTATTCCTGGCCGCCCTGGCAGGCGTAGACCCTCAGCTGTATGAAGCGGCCCGGATGGATGGAGCTGGGCGCTGGAAGCAAATGATTCATGTGACGCTGCCCGCCATCAAAAGCACTATTGTGGTACTGCTGATTTTGCGGCTCGGCCATTTTATGGATCTCGGTTTTGAGCAGATTTTTCTGATGCTAAATCCGATGAATCGGGAGATTGGGGAAGTCTTCGATACGTATGTGTACGAACGAGGCATCCAGCAGGGTGACTTCAGCTACTCCACAGCCGTCAACTTGTTTAAATCGACGATTGGTATCGTTCTGGTCGTATTGGCGAATACGTTTGCCAAAAAAATAGGGGAGGAAGGCATCTACTAATTAAAGCCCTCAACCTGCAGACAAGGAGCAATCATATGATCAAGGAATCGCTGGGCAGCAGACTGTTCGACCTTTTTAACTACAGCTTTTTGGGGTTATTCGGTTTAGCGACGGTACTCCCGTTTATTTATGTGGTGGCGGGCTCCTTCACATCTCCCCAGGAGTTTATTACCCGGAAGCTGGTGTTGTTTCCTCATGAGTTTTCACTGGAAGGGTACAAATATATTTTCTCCACGGACGTGCTGCTTACAAGCCTTGGGGTCACGATTTTTATAACGATCGCGGGAACGGCCATCAACCTGCTGTTTACATGTCTGATGGCTTATCCGTTAGCACGCAAGGATCTGGATGGACGCAAAATCATTATGCTGGGCGTGGTCTTCTCGATGCTGTTCAGCGGGGGGATGATCCCGACCTTTCTGGTCGTCAAATCGGTAGGTATGCTCAACACGTATTGGTCCCTGCTGCTGCCTGGAGCGATCAGCGCTTTTAATCTGATCGTCCTGAAAAACTTCTTCCAGCAGCTGCCAGAGGGGCTTGAGGAATCAGCGAAAATTGATGGCTGCAACGACCTGCGGATATTATGGCAAATCGTGCTTCCGCTGTCACTCCCGGCGATCGCCACCTTTTCACTCTTTTATGCGGTCAATCATTGGAATGCCTTTTTCCATGCGGTGTTGTACATCAATGACAGCTATAAGTGGCCGATTCAGGTGTGGCTGCGTCAAATCGTCATTCTTTCATCAGGCGGCTTGGGGGATTCTGCGACCTTCGATTCCAACTATGTGGTGCCACCTGGACAAATCATTAAAATGTCTGTCATCGTCATCTCCACCTTGCCCATCTTGTGTGTATATCCCTTCCTGCAAAAGCATTTCGCCAAAGGAGCATTAATTGGTTCGGTAAAGGGATGACAGCCGGTTAATCGGTAAACCAATAAAACTCAATCATGGAGGCTGGAATATGTCAGAGAACGTAATCAACACTGCGTTGGTAGAGGATTGCTTTCATATTATGTTTGCTTCAGACAAGATTTGCGAGGTTTTTAAGGAAGTGGGCCGTGACCATCTCAATTTTGCGCAATTTGGCAGCATAACGAGCTCTGGAGATCAGTTTGCAGTATCATTGTTGAACAAGTACCGCGACAACTGGGAGTCTCATAAGCAGGTTCCGGTCGAAATCGGATTCAGGTCTGCGCCAGCAGTGCCCAAGTCGCAAGCTGAATCCATCCTTGCGTTCGTTCTCGGCTGGCTGTGTCACCGGGCTGCTGAGCTTCAGCTGAAGACCGGATCGGCTGAATCAAGTCTTTATCAGGATGCCTTTATTTTTCACAGATTGTACGTAAACAATAACAATACCCCGGTTCCTTACAGAACCGCGTTATATGAGAAAAATATGGAAACCCTTCCTGTCTCAGTTTCCATCAGCAGTAAGGATTTGGAAGAATGGTTTCACTCGCTGCAGCAGCGTTTTTTCATCGAAATGCATACCTTTGTTCCGGACGTTGACGATATTGAGGGCTGGTTCGACAGACTGGATGCCAAGCTTAGGGAACGAGCCGTTCATATGGATCTGTATGCAGAGATCGTGCTGAATCCTGATCCGGTCAAAGTTAAGCAGTATGTGTCCGACACCGATTTCTATGAGGATGAAGATGCAATTATTCAATTAGCCCAATCGCTGCGCAAGGGGGCACAGCCTTCCCAGGCAGAGATCGAAGTAGCTTATGAAGCTGTGCCTACAAGTGACTACGGCAGAGCTTTGAAGCAAGGCTTTGGCAATCTGTTATACGCCAGCGATTTTTTCACCGGGAGTATGGATCTGAACAGACTGAATACTCTTTTGGCTGTATAACAACGGAAACACCAAACTTGCAGACCGGGACGGCGCCATTGCCGATCCGGTCTAATTGCCTATCGATACGGGTATACGGAACAACCACTGAGCCATCTCAAATGTTATCTAATGATAATCAACTGTCTCTCTAATGATTATTTGGTTAAGAATAAGCTCAAAATCAGACTTTTTGTAAGCGCATCCAAATTAGCTTTCTGCTGATTGTTTCTGGTTACTGTCCGTAATGATATGCTTGCATTACAAGTTAGCTTCATATTTCCATACGTCTTTTTTTCGGCAGCCATTCTGAACAACTCTTATAGTATAATGAGAAAGCACACAGCCTGATCTTGGTTTGTTCTGATGACAGATTTTGAAGCTGTATAAATAGGTGGTGGTAGCTCATGTTCAGATTCAACACATATTTGACCAAAATGATTGTTTTTACAATTGGAGTCAGTACGCTTCCCATCATTATGCTCGGCCTATTTTTTTACATGAAGACATCCGAGACGATTCAGGATAAGGTGAATGCAGGTAACGTGCTGATTTTGGAGCAAACGCGTCTGCGTGTAGAACAAATACTCACTGTACTCGATTTACAAATTGAAAGGCTTTCTGACAGCAGCTACGTCACGGAAGCATTGGATACCGGTATTGTTCCGTCACAGTTTATATTGGTTCAAAATCTGCTTAGCTCCATGTCTCGTGTTCAAACCTTCGACGTGGGTGTGCAGGACATTCACCTGATTAATTTAAAGCAGGGGTGGATATTAAATAGCGGGGGACTGAACCCGGTGGCTGCTCTAGAATCCACATTATCACGTTATCTTCATATCAATAGGGACAAATTCTGGATTGCTGAGAACGGGAGCTTGCTCAGACCAGGCAATAGTGAGAACAACACAACGATTAAACTGATCAAAAAAATTCCCGCATTTTCAGAAGACCCTGATGGATTGTTTATTGCTGAAATCCCCGGCAAGCAGCTTCGCAGCTACTTGTCTGCTCATAATACGCTGGGAGAGGTTATGATATTGGATGAATCCTATCGTATTCTGGCCTCCCAGAATGACAACAAGCTGCTGGACCCGCAAATGCTGGATACGTTGATAGCCAAGCTGCACCAATCTAATGAAGCTTCGGGGTTATACGAAACCAACTATGGCAAGAAGCAGGTTGGAGTCGCTTTTCAACGATCCTCCTTCAACGGGTGGATATATATTTCAGTCATACCCATTGAATTGATCCGCCTTGAATCCAGGAAAACGGGTTGGATCATACTTGCCACCTGTGTCATCATGCTGCTGTTGGCGGTTGTTATTTCTCTTGCCGGTTCACAGCGTATGTATGCCCCCGTGCAGCGCCTATACCAATCCCTGTTTACCAACCAGGACAAGGAACGCAAACGGATTGACGAATTTCATATGATCAATGAAGGCTTCATAAGGATGCGCAACGTTCAGGTGCAGATGGCCGATCAAATCAAGAACCATATGAGGCAGCTCGAAGAATATTATGTACTGAAGCTCGTAAGAGGGGACATCAAGCCTTCGGAAATGAACGAAAAGCTGGGGCAGCTAGGTGCCAACTCCAACAAATGGAAGCGTATGGGTGTCCTGACCATCAAAATTGATACGCTGAAGGGCACTCGGTACAGTGAAAGTGACAGCGAACTGCTGCTTTTTGCCATAAGTAATATGGTAGGCGAATTGATACCGGCTCATAATCGTCTGATGCCTATAGTTGTCCAGTCCTCTCAGGTTACGCTTATTTTTGACGATCCCAAATCTACAGAGGAATTCAGAACCTATATGTATGCCATGGCCAAAAAGGTTCAGGACGAGGTTGGAAATTATTTGTCACTGCGGATCAGTATTGGAATCAGCCGATCGTATGCTGGACTTCATGACGCTAATCGGGCTTATAAGGAAGCCATGGATGCATTGAAATACCGGGTTTTGTTTGGACAGCAGACGATTCTTCATATTGATGACGTCCAACCCGCCCAGAATGTAACTACCGAATATCCTAAAGAACTGGAAAGACAAATCTTTGATGCGATCAAGATGGCAGAGAGGGAAAAAATCCAATGTCTGCTGGATTCCTTTTTTGAGGAAATATCCGGGCAGTATCATAACTATAATGACTATCAAATTGCCGTCACGCGTTTTTTTGTCAATCTGATCAGGCTTTTACAGGAAAGTGGAGTATCGCATTTGGAGCTGCTTGGAGGCGACCCGCCCCTCATGGAGCAGCTGCATGCGCTCTCATCGGTTGAAGATGCACGCAATTGGTTCAAATCACAAATTATCGAGCCCGTAGTAAGTGTGTACGAGGATCAACGCAGGACCAAATACCAAACCATCTCCCAGGAAGTGGTACAGATGATTCATGACCGATATGATACCGACATCAGCCTGGAAGCCTGCTCCAATATGCTTAATTACCATCCAAGCTACATCAGCAAGGTGCTCAGGCAAGAGCTTGGGATCAGCTTTAGCGACTATTTGATGCAGTATCGGTTGAATAAGGCGAAGGAAATGCTGGAAGATACGGAAATGAAAATTTCTGAAATTGCCGAAAAGCTGAGATACAACAATTCACAGAACTTTATTCGCTCGTTCCGTAAGCTTGCTGGCATGACGCCTGGCACTTATCGGGCAGAGTTTATTGAACGACAGTATCGGGCTAGAAAATTTTAAGACATTCAAATGTAAATAAACAACCCGCTTACCTGGCTTGCCTTGGGAATGCGGGTTGTTTAATGTCCGCACCTATATCTCCTTATATGCTGAATTTAACTTTATGTTTATAGCTTTGAAATATGATGAAATACAATGCCCTGATTATTGTTGTAACCGTTGGACTCCGATATGCTTGTATTTCCATATGGTATTCTTAAATATGAAGTATAAGGAGTAATGTGACTAATGAGGAAATCTAAACAGCTGTTGGCATTGATCATGGCATTCGTATTATTGGTATCCGTGTTTCCCTTTACAGCTTCGGCAGCAACCGACCTCCCACCCATGATTAGCGTCAAGAGTGATTGGCAGGGAACGATTATGGGGGATGTGGGTGGACAGGACAAGATTGTTGTTAACAATTTCGGCATTACGGAAGACAATGGCATAGTGACAATGAAAAGCACGGGTGATAGAGGGAAAATTCAAGGCTCGGACAGTGGAGCAATTGAAGGGATTGCCTATTATTATAAGGGAATTCCTGCTAATACAAATTTTGAACTAACGGCTAAGGTCAATGTAGACAAATGGACGGCTAACGGTCAGGTAGCCTTTGGTATTATGCTGCGGAGCAATATACTGACGAATACCCACCAAGCCGCCTACACCGGAGATTATATAGCACTTGGCGCCTGGGAACAGAAAATGGAGGCCTTTTATAAGCAGGGGGCCGTCAAAATTCCTACGAAAATACAGTTTGACAAATCAATCGCACCCGCTGCAGGCAATGTATATGATCTGAGCCTGAAAAGGTCTGGGAACGCTTACTTATTGAAAATTGGCAATCAGACGCAAGTTATTGATGATTTCACCGGAACTATCGCTTATGCCGGTTTATTTACAGCGAGGAATACGACAGTTACCTATAGTAACGTAAAGTTAACTACAGACACCAGAACACCAAGCTCCTTGAAGCTGAATACGACATCCTTCAAAAATGATTATTTTGTTGGCGATAACATGGATCTAGCCGATTTACAGGTAACAGCTGTGTATGCGGACCAGCATGAAGAAACGCTGACGACCAACGACTATATGGTAACAGGCTTTAATAACAACAAGACTGGAGCCCAAACCGTTACGATCCATTTTAATGGTAAAACAGCAACGGTCAACGTGAACGTCAAACCGCTCGTTGTTACCGCTTTGGAGCTGCAATATTTGCCAGCCAAAATGGTTTATTATCTTGGAGACCTGTATGACCCTCAGGGATTATCGGTGATCGGAGAATACAATAATGGAGCAAGTAAAGAAGAGCTGTCCAGCACCCAATTCACCACCTCGATAGCTGGAGCAACCGTGAGTGGATCTACGTATAAGCTGGATTCGGCAGGAAGCAAAACCGTTACGATCCGCTCCAGTGTGACTACAGCTACATATACGACATTTGATGTGATCGTTAAACCTGCGCTGATTACCGGTTTGGAAATCAGACAAAATCCACAAAAAACAGTCTACTACATAGGTGAATCCTTCGTTGCTGATGGGATGACTGTATATGCAACCTATAGCGACAATTCAGTAGTCAAGCTGATGCGCAATGAATATACTTTGTCTGCATTGGACAGCACAAGTGCAGGACCCAAGCAGGTGTGGCTCACCCATAAGACGGCTCAACCAATACCGATCAACGTGACCGTCAAGCAAAAGGAGCTTGTTGGAATTCAAGTCACCCAATATCCAAAAACAACGTATACGGTAGGTCAGAATTTTGACAAAACAGGCTTGGTCGTATCCTCCGTTTTTGATAATACCTACAAAGAAACGTTAGCTGCGAGCCAATACACGGTAGATGCATCTGCTTTTAACTCTGCAGCGGCAGGAAGCTATGACATCCGAATCGTACCGGTGAATACGGGGATAGCACCGATCATTCTTCCCACAACGGTCAGAGCGGTGACTGAATACCCATGGAAATCGACCGAATTCGGACAATCTTCATCTGCTGCAAATAATAAGGTAACGGTCAAGGAAGACGGAACCATTCAGCTCGTCGCGCTTGAAGGCGGCGGTAAAGTAACCGGAGATCATGATGGTATTACGTATTATTATACGGAGCTGGATGCCAACCAGGACAATTTCAGCTTATCTGCTGATGTGAAGGTTGTGGCGTATGCCAAAGAACCGTATGATGGTCAAGAATCGTTCGGCATTATGGCCAGAGACGTTATTGGAACGCCTGGTGATTCCAGCGTCTTTGCTTCCAACATTGCAGCCATAGGTGGTTACAGTGGAGGCACAACCAAAGCGAACGGAACCCAATTATTCGTAAGAACCGGGGTTACCTCACCGGATGGGGCTGGCAGCTTGGGCGTTCAAAACACGATGCTCAAAGCAGAAAGACCGTCAGTCAGCAATACGTATCCTGCGGCAGACTACAAGCTGACACTTGCCAAAACAAACAGCGGGTTTACAGGCAAATTAAACGCTGGGAATGAGGAAATATTTTTCGTACCGGACATTTTAAAGGCACAGGACCCTAATAAAATGTACGTAGGCTTTTACGCAGCTCGTCTGGCAACGATAGAAGTCAGCAATAAGCAATTAACGGTTACTGCGGCTCAAACAGATGCACCCAAGGTGGAAGCCCCCAAGGCTGCCGTAACCCCATCGTTGGATGTGGTATCGTTAACGAGAACCTCCAAGACAGCTTATGCGCTGGGGATAAAAGCGAATGTGAAGGGTACGATCACAGTTAAGCAGGGGCAGTCTGTCATCACATTGGATCAGGCCATCTCGGCCGACAAGGTTTTGACAGTCAATACGACGCTTAATGCCAACAGTTCTACCGGATTCAGTATCGCATTTATACCTGATGATACGCAGCTGCTGACCTCTTACAATAAAATGGTTAAAAACTTCACGGTTGAGATGAAAACTTATGCCGATGACGGGGATATTTATGTATCGCCCACTGGAACGAGCAAAGGTACAGGTACTCCTAACAGCCCGCTTGATCTGGATACCGCAATTGATTTTGTTAAAGCCGGACAAAAAATCATCGTGCAAGACGGTCGATATATACGTTCCACCAAGCTCGATATCAAAAAGGGCAATGATGGAGCAGCAGACGCCAAGAAATATCTGGTTGCGGCTGCGGGTGCAAGACCGATTATTGATTTTGACAAAAAATCTGAAGGTGTTGTGCTGAGCGGCAATTACTGGCAGGTTCAAGGCATCGACTTTACCCGCACAGCAGGCAATACGAAAGGCTTTACCGTAGGCGGTAATTATAACCTGGTTGACAACTGCAAATTTTATGATAACGGTGATACCGGACTGCAAATCAGCAGTACAGACGGCTCCAGTGACAAGACCACTTGGCCTTCCTACAATTTGATTCTCAATAGTGAATCGTATGATAATATCGATCCTTCCAATAATAATGCCGATGGTTTTGCGGCCAAGCTGACAGCAGGTGTCGGGAATGTGTTTAGAGGGGATATCGCTCATAATAACATTGATGACGGTTGGGACTTGTATACGAAAGCAGGCTCGGGTGCTATCGGTGCTGTCATTATCGAAGACAGTATCGCCTACAATAATGGCACTTTAACGAATGGTACGGTAGGTGCCGGAGACAAAAATGGCTTTAAGCTCGGCGGTGAAGGGATTCACGTTCCCCATATCATTCAGAACAGTTTGGCTTTTGGCAATGGCGCTTATGGCTTCGCCAGTAATAGCAATCCGGGTGTTCGGGCTGAGGGCGGTAACATCGCTTATAACAATGCCAAGGGCAACATGAATTTTACAACCTATAGTGGCATAACCACGGATTTCCGAATCAATGGATTTATGTCCTATCAAAAAGGGATAACGGCCAAAGACAGCTATCCAGCCAATCTGGCTTCGGACAGCAACTATATGTTTAACGGCTCGGTATCCGCGAATAAATCGGGCACAGCTCTTTCAGATGCCAACTTTGTCAGCCTACAGCCATCCTTGCCTTACCAGAGAAATGCCGATGGTACCATCATTCGAGGCGACTTTTTGAAATTTAAGCTGCTGGCTCCAACAGGTCTTATCGCTGTATCAGGAAAAACGGAGGCAACACTTACCTGGAATCGTGCGGCGAACGCAACATCCTATACGATTAAACGCAGTATGGATAACGTAACCTTTGTGCAGATGGGTACCACTACGGAGCTGACCTATGTGGACTCGGGCTTGCTCCCAGGGAAAAATTACTATTATACGGTGTCTGCTGTCAATGATACGCAAAGCGCCAGCTCTGCTTCAGTAGCTGTTTATACAATTCCCGGTAATTCACGCTCCTCTTCAACGGGTGGCTCTGGGGGTGGAGCGGGATCGGACAGCAGCTCTGCTGCTGCACAAACCATTGTGAATGGTAGTGAGATTCGTGTGACTCCGCAGCAAGTAACCGTTAATGGAAAAGCGGCTGCTCAGGTCACAATCGATTCGGTTGTATGGGGCAAAGCCATAGATGCCCTAACCTCCAGTAATCCCAAAGTGACGGTTGAAGTCACAGGCTCGGAGCTTGTCAAGATCGTGCAAGTCACAGCCTCGTCAATCGCTGCCGCTGTCTCCAAGGCACCTGATGCGTTTTTGTCGATCAAGGCGAGCGGCATTACTTATGATCTTCCCTTAAAGGTGCTGGATATTAACGGATTGGCACTTTCACTGGGTGTGGATGTTAAAGATCTAAAGCTGAACATTTCCGTGGAAAAAGTGAGCGGAGCAGTGGCAGACGCTATTGCAGCTTATTCAACCAAGAATAGTATGACTTCATTGGCTGGTGCTGTGGACTTTACAATTACGGCTGAGGCTAACGGCAAGACGGCAACGGTAAGTGATTTTGGTACCGTGTATGTATCAAGGTCGTTCGAGATATCAAATTCTGTGGATACGAAAAAAGCAACAGGTGTTCTGTATAACCCGGTTACGGGCACGATGACGTTCGTACCTACGTTGTTTACAAGCAATGGAAGCAGCTTTATGGCAACGATCAAACGACCTGGCAATAGCATCTATACGGTGGTTCAGGCCAATAAAACCTTTGCCGATCTGAATGGTCATTGGGCACAGGCAGATATCGAGCTGCTTGCTTCCAAGCTGTTGATTAAGGGTACAACTGATACGACCTTTGTTCCGCAAAAATCCATCACACGCGCTGAATTCGCAGCACTGCTGGTGCGAGCGGCAGGTCTGAACGAAGAGCAGGCAGCGTTAGCAGAACAAGCTGCAGCCAAATTCTCCGATGTCCAAGCAACCGATTGGTATGCAGGTGCAGTAGGAGCCGCTTCGAAAGCAGGTCTTGTTGATGGATTGGAGAATGGAAGCTTTCAGCCTAATGCGACGATTACCCGCGAGCAAATGGCTGTGATGATTGCACGTGCGATCCAACTGTCAGGCAAGAAGTACGATACGGATGCCAAAAAGCTTGCAGCATTCGATGATAGTCTTACCATATCTGCCTGGGCCAAGGACGCAGCTGCAGGAGCGCTGAATGCCGGTATTGTGAATGGGACAACAGTACGGACATTTGCGCCTGACAGCAAAGCTACCCGAGCTGAAGCGGCAGTTATGCTGAAGCGTTTCCTGTTATTTGCCGAATTCATGAATGAATAGCCAAGGGATGAACGATGTGCGGATTTCCTGAGCCCATCAAGTTGAATATTGAAAAGCCTGCTCGTGCCACATTTTGGTGGCTTGAGCAGGCTTATATTTCGTATCATCTTCACAAAGTGGATGTCCGAACCTTAACACGGTTGCGTCCTTCACGTTTGGCTGCGTATAAGGCATCATCTGCCTCTCGAATAAGTTGATTTAGCGGGGTATTAAGTAGAAGCGCAGCTAACCCAAAGCTGGCTGTCAGCGGGATATGGGCTCCATCATACTGTACAGGCGATTCTTCAATGGTTGAACGCAGAGCTTCGGCAAGCTCTAGAGCCGCAGATTTTGTGGTCCGCGGCAGCCACAGGATAAATTCTTCCCCGCCGTAACGGCCAAATAAATCACTCGTCCGGAGCTGCCTCTGACATACTTTCACTACGTGCTGTAGGGCAATATCCCCTGCTTCATGGCCATAACTATCGTTCACATGTTTGAAGTGGTCAATATCGAACAAGAGGAGCGCAGCTGGCTCTTGCTGCCAATTTATCTGCTGCAGCTGTTGTTCGCAAGCGTGGATGAATTGAGATCGGTTATATATTCCCGTTAAACCATCAATGGCGGCCAGCTTTTGCAATCTTTGCATCAGTTGAATGCGTTCGGTGATATCGATCAGGGATACAATAACACCCACATGATGTTCAGCAGTATTTTCCGGAATTGGAGAAATACGAACCTGGTAGTGAACGATCAGGCCGCCAATATGGACTTCTGTATCGTATTCGTTAATAAGCCGGGATGGTTCTGCTGTCATTTGTTTAATGGATAATCCGGGAATCAAGCCATCCGCTGAGGTGCCAATGATGGCAGGTGTCAATAAGGGAATGACCTTGACAGCAGCCTGATTATAGCGGACAATGCGTCCTTCTTCGTCCAGCACCAGAATACCGTCGCGCATGCTCTCAAACACAGCTTGAATCGCTATCGGTGTGAGTGAAAACATCCGGAATGAGAAGATGGCAATCCCCATGAGTAAACAGGTCAAGCTCATGGATGCTGGTGTTACATCGATGCCGTAGGGAACGATATCGGTATAATACAGCGATGCACTTAATAACGGTATCGTGAAGGTAATCGCCATAGCGGCAATCTGCTTCCTGAAAATGAGCGAAGCTCTTTTCCACTGCAGAAACAGGATTATGATACATATCACAAAACAGGTACACGAATAGGCGGCATCGAAGAAAAACCAAGGTCCCAATTGGACGTCACTGACGGGAAAAGGGCCATGTGTATATAACTCTATCGAACTGAAATACAATCCATGCATATCATTGCTAAGCTGAAGGATCACGGTTAAGGATGGAATGACAAATAAAGCCCACAGCCAAGATCTTTTCAACAGTCTGCCCATATGTGCGTATTCAATCGTGATGAGTAGACACAAAGGCAGTAGGAACGGAACAAACAAATATTCCAGCTTGATCCAGTTAATCATTTGGTGAAGGGAGTCACTAGCCAGCTCGCCAGCATATGTAAAGGCATACAGTGAGCAAAATCCGCATAACAGCAAATAAGCTCGTGAGAGCGGAGTTCTACTAATTTTTTTGATGATATAGAGAGTGAGCAGCAGATTGAGTACAGCCGAAAAAATCGTAATTGTGATATAACCTGTTGCTGCTGATGTCATGCCTGCTGGGTTCCTCCTCACATGCATTAAACTTTCTTATAATTGTAAAGTATGGCTTACATTAACCATACTACATAATGTAACAGGTTGTCATCGGCGAATATTTCCCATGTCGTCATACTTTCACCATGTTCGTTCCAGCTAAAATAAGCGATGATAGACCCACAAGATAAGCATCATGAACTTGAAGCATACGGAGGACAGAGGAGGCATTAGCAATGGATCATAAAATCATCGCACACGGTAATAATCACTACGAGGTCGAGCTGGGACATGGGAATCTGCATGTTTATGCGAACCCGGAAATTTTCCAATCGTTCGAATCAAGAGTCTACGAAATGGCTGATAATAATTTGAGAATTCCAAGAAACGTCTATATGGGCTATACGCCTGACGCGCATGTGGGTGTTGGAACCTGCATCGGAACGACGGCAGTGTGGAATATGAAGGATGGTATCGTATCTCCATCGATTGTTGGAGTCGATATCGGCTGCGGCATGCGGGTGCATACAACGTCACTGCATCGCAGCGATATTCAGGATAAAGCGGTTCGTAGAGCGCTGATCACCGCTATTGAGAAGTATGTACCAACGAACGAAAGAACCAATTCGCATTATGCTGATATCGATATCATGAATGTAGTACAGTATGGCTTGAAGGGATTGCCTGCATCCTATGTACCTAATGAGCGCTGGTTAACGCATGTGGAGGAGTCTGCTTTTCAGTACGATCATGCTTTCCTCGAACATCTGCCACCCAAAATTCGTAAAAACGCCCAAGGTCAATTAGGGTCACTTGGCAGCGGGAATCATTTTATTGAAATTCAGTATCTGGAATTGAATGAAGAGCATCAGGAGCTTGCAGCGAAGTGGGGACTGTTTGATGGGCAGGTCGTGGTCATGATCCATTCCGGTTCCCGTGCATGGGGCGCTATGGTTGGGCGCGAGTATAACAAAGTGCTCAAGGAGTCCATGCGTCTATGGGGTGTGAGCAATCCTGATCCCAACCTGATCTACGCACCTATTGCGAGCCAGGAGGGACAAACCTATCTGAACTTAATGTATTCTTCATTGAACTTTGCTGTCAGCAACAGGCATATGATTGCGTTCGGGGTACAGGAGGCTTTCAGGGAGGTATTCGGCTCTGGTATGGAGACTCCGGTGCTGTATGATCTGATGCATAACTATGCGCTTAAAGAATTTCATCGCGGTCAGCCTATGCTCGTTCACCGGAAAGGGGCAACACGGGCGCTGCCACCCAAGCACTTTCTGAACACGCCAGCCTACAAAGAAACAGGTCATCCGGCCTTGATTCCAGGCTCAATGGGAACCTCGTCTTATATTATGGTTGGCAGAGAGGAAGGTTTGAAAAATTTTTATTCGATCTGCCACGGCGCGGGGAGAACCCGATCACGGAGAGCTACCAAGGAAATGGTCACCGTGGATCAATTTGAGCAATCCTTAAAGGTCGGTTCTGAGGATGAGGTTATGGTGAACCATCGTTCCTTGGAGACGATTCTGGACGAATGTCCGCAAGCCTATAAGGATGTGGATCAAATCATTGATAGTGTCGTGGGTGCGTCACTCGCAGATGTGGTGGCCAAATGCAAGCCTATGGCTGCGATTAAAGGAATTTGAGAATGCTTCAGAAGTCATGTATCAGTCAACAAGAGTGGGTTACCCCCTAAAAGTCTGCTTAGTCTCCAACTGGGAGCTTAAGCAGGCTTTTTCTGCCGAGATGAGACGCTAACGAGGTGGACACACTCAGAGCTCTAAACCGGTTCCCTGCTTGAATCGCTTGATTACAACCTGTGTAGTCACGCTGACCACACCCTCAAGTGTATAAATATGCTGGAACAAAAAATGCTCAAGAGCTGCATCGTCCTTCAATAAGGCATGCATATGCAGGGTGCTGGGACCGGTCATTTGATAAATGCTGATCACATTGGGATCGGCGCTGAGGGAATCTCCGACCTGCTGGACGAAGCGGGGCTCCACCTCGACTTCAAAGAAGGCGCTGACGACTTTACCGAGCTTGGTGGCGTTCAGCCGGATCGTAAAATTTTCAATAATTTCGTTCTCGATCAACGATTCTACACGTTTTTGAATGGCTACCCGAGACAGATTCAGCAGCTCGCCGATTTTGGCATAGGACATGCGTCCATTTTCATGCAGCAGCTTGATAATATCCTGATCGGTTTGATCCAGATGCGGCAATTCCAATTCGAAACCCTCCTTCAAGACAATTAAAATTTACATAATTTTATTTTAGCATAGAAAAATCGATAAGTTAACTTGATTTTGGTCTTAAATTGATAAAATGTTAATCATATTAAGGTATTACTTCCATAATAGCAACTAAATTGTGAATATTGATTTACAAGTGGTGTTGACGAAATGTGGATGTCTGCATATAATCATGTTAATAAACGTAACATGATTTCAAATATTATTATTTACGTAAAGTATTATTACATGGAGGTGAGATTGGTTATGGCTGGCAAACTTATTTATAACGGAACGGTAATTACGATGAACAAGGATAATGAGGTGTTTAAACCGGGCTACGTGTATATGGAGCATGATGTCATTAAAGCGGTTGGGGAGTGGAAGCTGGACGGGAGTCTGGATCATTTGGTAGTTCAATCGACTTATGCTTACAATGCACAAGGGAAGGCGGTTATTCCGGGTATTGTGAATGCACATACACATTTGTTTCAAACCTTTATGCGAGGGGTTTCCGATCATTTGCCACTTTCGAGATGGCTTCGTGAAATTATTTGGCCTTTGAGTCTGGCGATGGAACCTGAGGACTTTTATTTAGCGGCATTAATTGGCTGCATGGAAAATTTGAAATCAGGTGCGACTTATATCATGGATCATCATTATATTCATACCTCTCCAGATAATGAGGCAGGTGTATTGCGGGCGATGGTGGATTCGGGGATTCGCGGGCATTTGGCGCGCGGTGGTTCGGATATGACGCATGAGCAGCGCTTGCGTGAGACGGAGGAGCAAATCTTCACACGAACGGACCAATTGCTGGAGCGTTGGGATGGCGCTGCCTCTGGGCGTATAAGGATTGCGTTGGGGCCGCTTAATTTATACGGCTGCTCGCGTAGTTATCTGGAGCAGGCGGCCAAATTCAGCCGGGATCGCAAGCTGATCTCGCACGTGCATGTGGCAGAAACGAGTGAGCAGATTGACAATACGGTAGCCCGTTATGGTTTACGGAATCTGGAGCTGCTGAACGAGGTTGGCTTGCTTGGCGAGCAGACGCAGGTCGTCCATGGAGTATGGCTTGATGATGGCGAGCTGGAGATGATACGCACCGAAAAAGCTACGGTTGTGCATTGTCCGGTATCCAACATGTATCTGGCTTCGGGTGTAGCTCGGGTGCCGGAGATGCAGAGACTTGGAATTAATGTCGCCTTGGGTACGGATGGACCAGGGAGTAACAATTGCCAGGATAATCTGGAGGTGCTGAAGTTCACGGCATGTCTTCACAAAGTGAATCAGTTGGATGCGACATTGCTTCCCCCTATGGATGTACTTCGGATGGCAACGGTAAATGGGGCTAAAGCGATGGGCCGCAGTGATGATCTGGGGAGTCTGGAGCCAGGTAAAAAGGCAGATGTGGTCACGATTGATTTAATGAAGGCGCATATCAGTCCGGTTCATCGCGCAACTTCGGCCATTGTGTACAATGCTAATGGTAACGATGTTGATCTCGTGATGGTAGGGGGTCAGGTTGTTGTTGAAGGTGGATTGTGTGTGGGGATTGATGAGCAGGAGGTGCTGCTGCGAGCCCAGGTTAGAGTGGATGCGCTTCGCAGCAAACTGGCAGCGAGTTATCCGATTTTTTCGATGGTTGAATAAAAAGTTCAATACCATGAATTGACTACAAGAAGAAGGGATGATTTCTATGTATCAAAAACGTCTGCAAGATCCGGTGTTGGAAAATGATTGGCATGCAGTTTATCTGGCTTCCGAGCTTAAGGAACAGCCGGTTGGTGTTATGGTGCTGGGTGAGCGAGTAGCTATTTATCGGACGAAGAAGGGGGTACATGCCTTTCAGGATCTATGCATCCATCGCGGAGCTATGCTGTCCAAAGGCTGGGTTCAGGATGATATTCTCGTCTGTCCCTATCATGGGTGGCAGTATGATTCCTCCGGTCAATGCGTCTGCATTCCGGCGCAGCCGAGGGGTGAGAAGATTCCGCCAAGAGCCAAGGCTCAGGCTTATTCCTGTATGGAAAAGTACGGTTTTATCTGGGTTTGTATCGGTGAACCGTCAGCGGAGCTGCCGCATTTTGAAGAATTTGCTGATCCTCAGTTTCGTCCGCTTGCTTGTGGACCCTATACGGTGCATGCGGCAGGAACGAGGGTCATTGAGAATTTTACGGATTTTGCCCATTTGATGTTTGTACACCAGGGTCTACTGGGGCATCCCGATTATGCAGAGCTTCCTGATTTTAAGGTGATTAAAGAAAAGGATCGCATTTATATTGAAGACGTACCGATTTTTCAGCCTGTAGCTCATTCGGGCTCGGATAAAAGAGAAGGGACGACCTATGTGTATAGAAAGGAAGTGTATCGCCCTTTATCGGCACGGCTGACCAAGGCTGACCCCAGCAACGGTCAAGCCTTATGGATCATGCTGACAGTTTTGCCTGTCACAGCAGAGGAATGTCTCGTATTCATGGTCGTTTCGCGCAATTATGCGTTTGATGTGGATGATGCGAATTTTATTCAATTTCAGGATATGGTGTTTGATCAAGATGCCCGTATTATTGAGACGCAGAAGCCTGAGCTGCTGCCGCTTGATTTGCAGGTAGAGCTTAACCATAAGGTAGACCTGTTTTCCATAGCTTACCGTCGGTGGTTGAAGGAGCTGGGTGTCGTTGTCGGAACGATATAGCAGACAATGCGTGGAGATTGCTGTGTCATTTTTATATGGAATACAAAATTTAACATAGGTATTTTGTTAATTTTAACGAAATTATGTCATGTTTATTGACGTTACTATAACATGATAGCTATAGTGGAGCTGCTTCTATTTTAATGATAAGAACGCAGTCTCTTAATGAATCATTATTGGACTGGGGGCGATGTAGACTGTTGGTGAAAGATTGCGGAAAACATCCGGTTTATCGGGTTCCGTGTATCTATCGCTAGTCAGTCGAAAATATGTCGAAGGTAGAGGTGGGTAGGTGATGAAGATAGCTGCTGCAAGCGGAGGTTACTGGTTGGATCGTTTGTTTAAGCCTTCAATGTGGTTGATGAACAGGCTGCGTTACGCTCGAAAATTTGTGCTGATCGGACTCGTGTTTGTGATTCCGATTATGGTGCTCACATTTCAGATGTTTTACAACATGAATAAGGATGTTCGTAATACAGAGCTGGAGGCTCGGGGTTGGTTTATCAGCGTAGCCTTGGGGAAATGATTGTGGCAATGGAGCAGTATGGGTGGAGTTTGGATGGGGGATCTGAGGGAGTTGCTGTCAGAGGTGATGTCAAGGAGATTGGTGGCAGGATCGATCGGATTATAAATGATCTTATTAAAGAAATGTCCGCATCTCAAAGCGGGTTGATGGATCCTGATTCATGGTCCAATTTGGTGAAGCAGTGGGAGATAATCAAGGCTGAGGGTGGTTCCACGAGTAGAGCTTTTTATGAGGTTCGGCATGTTGAGCTTGAGCAAATGATTTTGAAGCAAATGGATGAAGTGAAAAACAATTCGGGTCTCATTCTCGATTCGGAAATGGATACGTATTATTTGATGAATGCTGTCGTTAATGTATTTCCGGGCTATTGGACCTATCTTGAAAAGATAGAGCTAATGGGTACCGAGATTGCCATGCGAGGATCGATTAAAAATGTGAAAGAGCGAGAGGATCTTATTCGTCTGACGGTTGAGTTGGATGCGGTATTATCTGAGATGAATCAATCTGCCGAGTTGGTTATTAAACAAAATCCGCGGTTCGAAATGGCTTTACGGGATTTGCAGGCAAAAAACGCAGCTTCCACCAAGGTAGTTACGGAATTGCTGGACGATAAACTCGTAAATGCCGGTGTTATTGTAACCTCGGCTGATGAGGTAGCGTCTACCAGTCAAATTGCCAAAAAAGCGCTTCTTGATCTGCACGACAGCCAGCTAAATCTGATGGCGGAGCGCTTTGGCGAGCGAATCCGCGATTATCAAGTTAACGGTTTGCTTGTCGCTCTGCTGCTGCTGTTCATTTTGGTGCTGGTCATTTATTTGTTCGCAGGCTTTTATTTCTCGGTCAAAAATGCGATCGTTCAGCTGGATCGGGCTACACAGCAGCTTGTCCAGGGGGATTTGACGGTGAGAGTAAGCTTAGGGACGAGAGATGAATTTAGTAATGTCATTTCTGCCTATAACCTGCTAGCGGATTCCTTTCAGGATGTGGTGGGACGCAGCAGGCAGGTGGCGGAAAAGGCTTATGAATCTGCAGGTCATTTGCGGATCAGTGTTCAGGAAACGGCGGGCAGCTCCAGAGTTATTACGGATATTATGCAGGAGGTGGCTGTTGGATCGGAGCTGCAGATGCGGAGCTCCCAGGATACTGCGTCGGCCATGAATGAAGTATCTCTCGGTGTTCAGAGAATTGCTGAAACCTCTTCGGTTGTGGCGAATGCAGCTGGTGATGCGGCTCAGGATGCACGTAGAGGGGCTGTTGATCTGGAGCAAGCCGTTGTTCAAATGGCCTCAATCAAAACCAAGGTTAGTGAAACGGCGGTCACGATCTCGCAGCTGCATGAATTGTCGATTCGAATTGACCGGATTCTTATTGTTATTAAGGAGATATCGAATCAGACCAAGCTGCTGGCGTTGAATGCTTCAATTGAAGCGGCGCGTGCCGGTGAGCATGGGCGTGGATTTCATGTTGTGGCTGAGGAGGTTAGGAAGCTGGCTGAGCAATCGGACGAATCCGTCAAGCAAATAGCTTCGTTGATTACCCGGGTTCAGCATAGTGCCAAGGAGACAGTGGATAAGATTGGTGTTGAAATTAAAGAGGTGGATAAAGGCAGTATGCTGCTGGATCAGGTTAGTGTTGTGTTTGATCGAATATTGAAGTCCGTGGAGCAGGTAGCCAGTCAGATTCAGGAGGTGTCTGCAGCTTCCGAGCAAATATCTGCCAGTACGGAAGAGGTGTCGGCTTCTATGGAGGATAGTGTCGGTGTTTCCCGCAAGGCGGTCTCCCATGCTCATCATGTAAAAGTGTCTATGGAAAAACAGGTAGGTACGACCAAGGAAGTGGCGATGTCGTCTGAAGCTTTGAATGTGCTGTCTGAAGAGTTGTTTCAGTCATTAGTGCAATTCAGAATCGAATAATAAAAATTATTAATGTTAGTTTATATAACATATAAATAGGCCAACTAACGAAAAACGCTCGATATTTTGTTGAATTACACAATTAAATGTTATATATATTGACTTATACATTACGCCGGATTATATTTTGTTCATGCAATCAGCAGATTTGCAGTGGGTTCATCCAAAATAGGGGGGAAGTTAAGAATGAAATTATTCAATCGTACTGCCATGTTTTTGGGGAAACGCAATGTGGTTACGTCGCTCTGTCTGGTCCTGTTGGCCGGTGCTTTATCAGCCTGCGGAAGCGCGAAGCCGCCCGAGACAGCTGCAACACCCAAGCCTGCTGACACTATGGCTGCCAAGCCTGCGGAGCCAGCAGCAGCCAAACCGGCAGAAGCGACAGCGCCTAAGGCACTTGTACCGGCAAGTCTCATTCTTAACTGGTTTGCAGAGCCTGAGCACGGTGGCAATTTTGCGGCATTGGCCAAAGGCTATTACAAGGATGCAGGCTTTGATATGACGCTAACTCCTGGAGGGCCTTCGGTATCTGCCACACAGATCGTGGCATCCGGTAAGGCGCAGTTCGGGATGGCGAACGGTGATGATATTTTGGTAGCGAGACAGGAAGGCATTCCGATCATCGCGATAGCGACATCCATGCAGAAGAGTCCACAGGCTTTGATTTTTCACAAGGACTCGGGAATTAAGGACTTTAGCGATCTGAATGGACATAAGGTTTATGTAGCTGCTACTGCGAACTTCTGGCAGTACATGAAGAAAAAATATAAGCTGGATACGGCGCAGGAGATGAAATATACCGGACAATTAGTCAACTTTGTCAATGATAAAAACTCGGTTACTCAAGGCTATCTAACCTCCGAGCCATTCACGCTCCAACAGCAAAATATTGAGTTCGGTACGCTGTTAAATGCGGATTCAGGCTATAACATTTATGCAGGTGTGTACTTTACGACGGAGAAAATGGTTGCAGAGCATCCGGACCAGGTTAAAGCTTTTGTCGAAGCGACAGTTAAAGGCTGGGATTATTACAAGGATCACTCCGATGAAATTCATCCTATGATTAAGGAAAAGAATCCGGACATGGGTCTGGACATGATGAAATACAGTGCACAAAAAGAAATGGATTTTGTTTATGGCGGTGATGCGGTAACCAAAGGCACCGGGATTATGACTCAGGAGCGTTGGGCTGAAGTGCAGAAGCAACTGATGGATGTAGGCGTTCTGAAGAAAGCAGAAGATTTAAGCAAAGTGTTTACAACACAATTTTTGCCCAAGAAATAAGCTTAAGGTCATACAGTTCAAACAAATGATGATAGGGATGGTGGCGGCATTGGCTACATTGGAAAATTTGGAATTATTGAATGTGAGATTGCCTATGGAAGACGAAGCCTGCCTGTTTCAGGTGTCGGTTCGTAATGGCAAATGGACTCGCATCCAGATACAGGAAGCCAATGCCGTTCAACCGGATTTCACTTCGCTGGAGCATTGGAGCCCTGGCGCCACTACGGATACATCGGCTATTTGTCAGATTGACCTGGAGGGTAAGCTGCTGCTTCCGGGCTTCGTGGATTCCCATATGCACTTGGATAAATCATTTTCCTTAACTACAGTCGGCAATGTTACCGGTACGCTTGAGGAGGCTGTCCGCAATTATTCCTTGGCATCTCGGGGTTTTAGTAAATTCGAAATTCAGTCGAGAATGATGCGATCTTCTTTGCAGGCCTTGTCGTTTGGCACTACTCACATACGCACACATCTTGATTTTAATATGAGGGCTTCCCGAGAGGTGGCACTCCGTACGATTGAAGCGGCGCTGGAAGCCAGACAATTATTGGCACCCTACGTGAAGCTGCAGCTGTTTCCGATGCTGCCTTACAATATGAATTCAGCAGACGTCGAGGTTGTGGAAGAAGCGCTTCGCATGGGTGTAGATGGGATCGGCGGGGCGCCGCATCTATCCCAAACACCGAAGGAGGATATCGACCGGATTTTTGGTCTTGCAGAGAAATACAACCTGCCGATCGATCTCCATTCGGATGAAACTGACAATCCTTTGATGCGAACGGTAGAGCACATCGCGCTTCGGACGCAGGAATACGGTTATGCCGGACGTGTTACGGTGGATCATCTGTGTGCACTGGCTTCGATGACTGACGAGGATGCTTTGCCGCTCATTGAACGGATGGCAGAGTCGGGATTAAAAGCTGTTTCTTTACCAGCTGTGAATTTATATCTGCAGGGAAGGCATGACAGCTTTCCGGTCCGACGTGGCGTTACACGTTTGAAGCAAATCTGGGATGCCGGTATGAAGATAGCGGTGGCTTCGGACAATATCCATGATCCCTTCCATCCGTTTGGACGCGGGGATTTGGTGCAGATTGCTCTGATCGGGTCCTATGCAGCCCATATGGGAAGCTCTGCTGATCTTCGTACATTGCTGCGAATGATAACGGATGTTCCGGCAGCTGTGCTTGATCTTGAGGATTATGGGGTTCGGCCTGGGGTTAGTGCCAGCTTCGTTATTCTGGACTGTGAATCGCCGGAAGAGCTATTCACCCTGCTTCCCGACCGACGCTGGGTTTATAACCAAGGGAAGTGGCTGCGAATGGCGGCAAGTAAAGCGAGCTGGCAGGATACGGCTTTATCTAATTACTGGGAGCAGGCGAGCGAAATGGTTTCATTCCGTAAGCCGCTTGAAGGGGGTTAATCCTGCTATGGCTAACGTGCTCGTCGTCTATTACAGCGCTTTTGGTCACGTTTTTCAAATGGCGCAGTCGGTCGCGGAGGGAGCGGGCAGAGAGTCAGGAAATGACGTTCGTATTGTTCGTATCCCTGAAATGGCTTCACCCCGTAACCGTACGATCACGCTCGACAAGGAATTGCCTGAGTCAGATGAGACGGTGAAGGAATTATCCGGACGCTTCCGCCTGACAGACCGTTATGCCAAATACGAAGCTTCGCTTGAGCTGCAAAAGGAAATACCATTCGCGACGAACGACGATCTGCGCTGGGCAGACGGGATATTGTGGGGATTTCCAACCTATTATGGATCGATGCCGGCACAGGTCAAGCTGTTCCTTGAATTTGCCGGAGAGCTCTGTATCGATGGTTCGCTGGAAGGCAAACCGACAGGAATATTCAACAGCACCGCTTCGATTCATACGGGTCATGAGGCGACCATTCTGACTTCCATGGTTCCACTGTTCCATTTTGGCATGATATTTGTCGGCCTGCCGTATACGGAGAATCCTGAGTACCTCACGGCTGATCCGATTGGCTGTTCACCTTATGGGGCATCGACCTTGGCAGGTCCTGACAGCTCGTTGTCGCCTGATCAGCGTGAATTGGTTATGGCAGCGAGGCTTGGTGAGCGTGTTGCCCGAGTGGCTGCTGCCCTTCAGCTCTATAGGGAGCGGAAGTTGTTATAAATCATACAAATTTAGCGGAGGTGCTTAAGCTTGACAGCAGGACGTTATGTAGGTAAAGCGTGGGATCAATGCTTTTTCCCGCGTTTAAGTAAGCTTGAGGTTGCTGAACTTGCCAAGCACGATGCATTAATTGTACTGCCCATTGCAGCGATTGAGCAGCATGGACCGCATATGCCCATATATACAGACACGCTGATTTCCGAAACCTTGCTGACCGAGGCTTTCGAGCAGCTGCCCGATGATGCCAACATATGGCTGCTTCCAGTGATGCCTTACGGTAAAAGCACGGAGCATCTGGGCCATCCCGGAACGATCTCATTATCGGCGACTACGCTGATGGCGGTTGTGATGGATATCGCAAAAAGCCTGCATCGCAGTGCATTTACGAAGCTGGTACTTGTGAATACACATGGTGGCAACACGGATTTGTTGAATATGATGGCCCGTGACATCCGGATCGAAACCGGCATGGCGGTCTTTCGTTTGGACCCAGGCGGTCTGGGCTCTGCGGATGCATGGATTACAGCGAAGGAAAAGCAGGTTGGTATTCATGCGGGAGATGTAGAAACATCCGTTGTCATTGCGGCCAAATCGAATTGGGTGCATATGGAGCTCGCGCCTACTGAAATCCCCCATTTTCCGGAGTCGCGGTTTTTACAATTTCGCAATCGGGCCTTTGCCTGGGTTATGGACGATTTATCCGGTACCGGCATTTCCGGTGATGCTTCGGCAGCTACGATGGAAAAGGGTCAAGCGATGATTGGTCAATATGGGCTCGATATCGCAGCAGGTTTAATGGACATTTATCATTTCGATATGCAATCAATCCAAGATCGGGGATGAAGCGAATGGCAATAGAGCCTACCCTGCTGGGAACAGCAGCTATGAATGGAGCGTTCGCAGCCAATCAACCTACAGATAGTTTTGTTAATATGGAAAATTTATCCAAAATATATCCGAACGGAACCGTTGCTTTACAGGATGTCAACCTGTCCATACGTGAAGGTGAATTCCTGTGCTTTGTTGGGCCCTCGGGCTGTGGCAAATCAACCATATTCAAAATCATAACGGGTCTTAGCGGACCAAGTGGGGGGAAACTTGATATTTTCGGTACTACTCCGAAGGAAGCGCGCAAGCAGAGTCATACCTCATTTGTGTTTCAGGATCATACCCTGCTGCCGTGGTCGACGGTGGAGGCGAATGTGAAGCTTCCTCTGGAGCTGCGCGGCGGGATCAGCAGAAAGGTGCAGCAGGAGGAAGCCGAGCGGGTTCTGGAGCTGGTTGGACTGAAGGACTATATGAAGGTGCTGCCGAGACAGCTGTCCGGCGGGATGAAAATGCGGGTCTCGATTGCACGGGCGTTAATCTCCAGGCCGAAGCTGCTGCTGATGGATGAGCCTTTTGGCGCTTTGGATGAAATCACCAGACAAACGCTTCAAACCGAGCTGCTTAATATTTGGCAGCAGGACAAGAAAATGACCGTATTGTTCGTCACGCATAATGTGTTCGAATCGGTGTTTCTGTCCACCAGCGTGGTTGTGATGACAGCACGCCCCGGTAAAATATCGGCAAAGATCGAAATTCCGGTCCCTTTTCCAAGGGATGAGACATACCGGACCTCTGCACAATTCGGACAGCTTGTTCGTGACGTATCTGCAGCTTTACATCATTAAATCGAAGGAGTGAGCATAAACTTATGGCTGCTGATTTAAGCTGGGAGCATGACATTCTTGAGCTGCTTGGCAAGGACGTAATGGTATTTGATCCGGAGATCCGGGCCAAGCTGTCCAAGGATTATTACTGGTATTCGCCTGTGCTTGATCGTCAGCTCAAAGACATCAAGGCAGCCGATGGTGTGGCGCTTGTGCGCAATGAAACCGAAGTTGCCGCTGTGCTCGCTTTTGCCTATTCATTTAAAATTCCTGTAACGGTTCGCGGAGCAGGAACGGGGAATTACGGTCAGGCGGTTCCACTGCAGGGCGGTATTGTGCTTGACCTGAGCCGGATGGATCAAATTATCGAAATCGGTGAAGGTTATGCCCGCTTGCAGTGCGGGGTTAAGCTGGGCACGATTGAGAAAACAGCGCGGGAAGCGGGTCAGGAAATTCGTATTTACCCAAGCACTTACGTAAAAGCAACAGTAGGCGGCTTTGTGAGTGGTGGATCGGGCGGTATTGGTTCAATAACCTATGGCAATCTATGGGATGGCAATGTGCTGGAGGCTGTCATCTATACAATGGAAGAAGTGCCACAGCGATTAGTAGTGAAGGGGCGCGACCTGTTCGATTACATTCACAATTATGGTACGACAGGCATCATGACGGAGGTCACAATTCCGCTGGCACCGCGTACCGCATGGACACAGCTCATTGTCCAGTTTCCTTCCTTTGAGCAATCGATGCGTTTTGGAGAGGCGCTGGCAGCGGATGAAACGATCCAGAAACGATTGATCAGTCCGATGGAATGGCCGATTCCTTCGTATTTTACTCCGTTTGCCAAAGTGATCAAGCCAGATATGGCGGCTGTTATGGTTGAAATCGCCGAAGCGATGCTGTCGAAGGTAGACACGCTTGCACAAAGCTATGACGGGCATATCGGACATGTCATTGAAGCGGATAAATACCGGCGAACGATTGGGGTCTCTGATTTTACATGGAACCATACGACCTTGTGGGGAATGAAATCCGATTCAACATTGACCTATTTGCAGGCGGGCTTTCAATTGTCATCTTATTTGGAACAAATGCGAATGATCAAGCAGCAGTTCGGTGATGAGGTTCTGTTTCATTTTGAATGGATGCGCAATTCGGGGGCGATCACACCTACCTGCCTTCCGCTCGTTTTTTACAAAAGCGAGGAGCGGCTGTACGAGATTATTCATTATTGTGAGTCGATTGGTGTGAAAATTTTCGATCCCCATACCTGGGTATTGGAAAACGGGGGGCGCGGTGAAGTCGGCAGTATGCAGCGCAGAAAACGTCAGAATGATCCGCAAGGACTGCTTAATCCCGGAAAAATCATCTGCGAGATGTAGATATAATCCAATGCGATCATTGGGAATACAAGTCCAATCGAAAGGAGACTGGCTGCTATGGCAATGGATAAGGTGTATTCAATGATGTTTGAGGATGAGATATTCCCGGAGCGTGAACGTGCGGCCTGGACGTACAGAATGGAAGATCGATTCATGCGCCTCGGTTTTGTCAAGCGCATACTGCCTCCACTAATTGCATTCATTGTGTTTATCGGAGGCTGGCAGCTGATTGTGGGCCTGCTCAATCTGCCCGTCTATCTGGTGCCCAAACCATCGGATATCGTAAGTGCCGCCTGGTTGAGCAAGGGAGATTTGTGGGTGTCCGTCTCTACTACGGCAATCGAAGCGATCGTGGGCTTTGTGCTGAGTGTGGTGCTTGGTGTCCTTGGAGCGATTCTGCTGGCCAGCTCGAAGCTGATAGAGAAAAGCGTCTATCCCTACGCAATTATATTGCAGACGATTCCGATTGTTGCCGTCGCTCCACTGATCGTTATTTGGTTTGACGCGGGGATGAATGCAATCGTCATTATCGCTTTTTTGATCGGATTTTTCCCGATGTTATCCAACACATTAATCGGATTGAATGCTACGGATCACAATATGAGCAATCTGTTTTATTTATACAATGCCAACCCGTTCCAGACGATGTGGAAGCTGCGTATTCCGGCTGCTCTGCCTTACATCATAGCCGGTCTCAAGATTTCCTGTACGCTTTGTGTCATCGGTGCAATCGTCGGTGAGTACATTGCCGGAATCGGCGGGGATAAGGGTGGTCTTGGCTACGCGATTACGAACGCAGCTGCCCGTCTCAAAACAGCCTATTTATTCGCCTGCGGCCTATCTGCATCGGTGCTGGGTATTGGATTTTTCCTCTTGGTCAACGCTTTCTCCAAATGGGTATTAAGCTCATGGCATGAATCGGAAATGAGCCGTGAAAGCTGATAGGAATAGTTTGTTAACATATAAAGAAGGTGATTCCGATGTTCGATCTCATATTTCGAAATGTGCGTTTGCAAGGTAAACAAGACTCGCCGCTGGTCGATATCGGCCTGCGGGATGGAACCATAACGCTGATCGGCGCGATACCTGCTCATAGCGGGACGCGCGAAGTGGAAGGCAGCGGCTATCTGGCGCTGCCTCCTTTTGTTGAATCGCATATTCATCTGGATACGGTGCTCACAGCTGGTGAGCCTTCCTGGAATGAGAGCGGCACTTTGTTTGAAGGCATCAGGCTGTGGCAGCAGCGGAAGCAGAGCCTTTCCATTGAGGATGTGCTGCGGCGAGCTGAGAAGGTGCTGCGGATGTATATCGTCGGCGGTATTCTGCATATACGCACACAGGCGGATATTTCCGATCCGCAGCTGGTCGCTCTCCGAGCGCTCCTGGAGCTTCGTGAGCGGGTGAAGCCTTATGTTAACCTTCAGGTTATGGCTTTTCCGCAGGATGGCATTCGCGCCTGCCCTGATAATGAGCAGCGGCTTGAAGAAGCGCTTCAGCTGGGCGCGGATGGAGTCGGTGCGATACCGCATTTTGAGCATACGCGGGAGGAAGGAATTGCTTCGCTGGAGGTTTGTTTCCGGCTTGCCGAGAAACACGGGCGTTTTGTCCACATCTTTTGCGATGAAATTGATGATGGACATTCAACGTTTATTGAAACCGCTGCCCATTTGGCCATTCAAACGGGATTGCGCGAACGGGTAACGGTAAGTCATTGCAATGCAACGGCTTATTATGGAGAGGCCTATTTTCAAAAGCTGCTCGGCCTGCTGTCCCGCTCTGGAATCAATGTGGTATGCTGTCCGCTTATTAACAGTGCGATGCAGGGCAGGTTCGACAGCTTCCCGAAGGGACGCGGCATTGCCCGGATCAAGGAGATGTGGCAGGCGGGAGTGAATGTGAGTGTGGCGCATGATGATATTCAAACGCTCTTTTATCCGTTTGGTACCGGCAATATGCTGCAGGCTGCCCATATGGCCGCCCATCTAGCGCACATGACGGGTCGGGAAGAAGTAGCCGAGCTTGTACGGATGGTGACGGTTCGTGCGGCGAAGACTTTGCAGATAGAGGATCAATACGGCATAGAGGTCGGCAAACCGGCAAATTTTGTTGTATTAGAGGCTCGTGATGCAATGGAGCTTGTGAACAAGCAGCCGGCTTGTCGTTATGTTATCAGTCAGGGCCGTATCGTTGCCGAGACGGTTCCTGCTGTGAGCAGCTTGTTCGATTGTCTGGATGAGTGAGCTCCGCCTACAGACGATAAGAATCTAACAAACTCATCCTCGCATTCGTTATCATTCATTGTCCGCATAACGATCCAAAGCCTTCACAGTAGTTTCGTACATTCGCTGCTGGAGGGCCGGATCCCCGACGATGCGGACACGTTTGCCAAGAAAGCGAAGCTTGGACAGCATATAATCGGTTTCATTCTTCGCAAAGGTCACCTGAATCGTATACAAGTCTAGTTCGGCGTCATAATCGACCTCCTTTTCAAAGCAGGAAAAGGCATACAGGATGCGTGACAGCTCGCGGTTATATTCCCGCAGCACCTGAATGGATGTGCTTGCTTTATGCTGCTCAAGAGCGGCGTGAATGGATGCTCCATACTGCGCGACCTCAGGATCAGGCAGAGCTTCTTCGGCTACAGCCAAGATTTTGTGCAGACGTGTGCTCATCAGAGTTGCGCGCCTCTGATGGTACCAGAGCAGATACCATTCCTTTTTGACCATAGAATATTCCAGCTTATAAGGAAACCCGAGTTCATCGAGTTTGGTCCGTCCGCCTTTCACTTGATAGCTGATGCAAATTCCTTGCTGATTCATAATCGCCCGACGCAAGGGGCGCAGGTAAGCGTGGTAAACCTGCCGCTCTGTGCTGCGGGCTTTTTCCATGAAAGCCTCTGTTATGTCCATCATGCTCTCTGGTTCGAGGAGCTGCTGCAGCTTTCCAAGTGTTGCTGCCGTGAACGCTTCCTCCGCTGCGGGATGCTGTAGCATGGTTTTCAGCCAGCTGCGCTCATGGGAGGTGATCATGAAGGTGCCTGAATCCTCCAGGCGGGAAATAATCTGATAGTTAAAAATCTTTTCAAACAGATTCAGGTTCATAGTAAGACTGTATCTCCTTCCATTCGGCTATCAGCTCTTGTCGGAACCGCTTCGGCTCCAGAACTTCGCAGCTGGAACCGAAGCTTCGCAGCCATGGCTTGATCTCCTGCGTCCCGTTGACGGTTATTTCATATATAAATGATTCCTTGTCCTCTTCGGTAATGAGTCCCCACTGTCCTTGCAGCAGCACACGTTCCTTGACGAAATTCGTCCGCAAATGAACCGGATTGAAAAATCGCACACGAACTGTAACCGGATGACCGGTATCGATTAACCAGCTGTGTTGAATTTTATGCTCCAGTTCCAGCTTTTTACTTTCAAAAAATGCCTCGGTAACAGACTCCCCCTCGACAATCTGCGTCATTCCCTCGATTCGATATTTTCTGATACCATGCCGTGCATGATGAGACAGCAGGTACCAGCGCCCGTATTGATGATCGTACACCACTTTTAAGGGAAGCGTCAGCTCCTGATGGCCTTCCGCTTCGCGTTCGAACAATGGGTTCGTATTTTGCGAAGCATAGCTTTGTGGGTTTTTTGGCGAAAAATATAAAAATTGCACTTTACGGCGGCTGCGGATAGCATCGATCAGCACAAACAAATGAGCCTCATCCAAAATGCGGGAGTAGTAATGATATTTATACAGAAAAGGCTCCAATAGCAGCTTCTCCGACTGGTTGTACTGGAGACTCTTCTTCAGACTGTCCCGCAGCAGGTAGCCTTGTACCGAAGGAAGCTGAGTATTGGCCATAACATTTACAAAATCATACAGATCCAGCAGCTCATCCTGCGATAAATCCCGGACCAGATCATGGTTAATGCGGTAACGATACGGGCGCGGTCCTGGTTCTTTGGCGATTACGCCAACCTCTTCGAGATATTTGAGATCGGAGCGGACTGTTTTTTCATCGGGCAAAGCAAGCTCGGAGGGCATTGCACTGCAGCAGGCATCCAGCAGCTCCATGGCGGTCAGCGACTTCTTATGAAGGGTGGCCAACAGCAGAGAAATCCGCTTGGATTCGGTTTCTTTAAGCGATTTGGCGCGAAATAGAAACAGCAGCATGGGGTCCGTGGAATCCAAATAGCTGTAGCGGATCATATCGGCGAGTTCTTTTCCCTGGTCCTCAGGCAGCTGGCGATAGATCGAGCCGACAATTTCTTTTAATCGTTTGATCGTTTTGTCAAAGGTATGAACAGAAATGCCAAGTCGATCGGCAAATTGCTGTCGACTGTATGCGCCGCCAGTCAGGACAAGCATACGTAAAAACTGGATTTCTTTATCGAAGCTTTCCTTGGCCATGTGAATCCCTCAATTCTGGTTGTTCTCTCTTTCATGCAGAAATACCGTTATGGAACCGCACTGCTATTGTAACAGCAGAAGGAAATGAAGAAAATGGAAAGTTTGTAGCGAGTCGTAATACTTTCACCATGTTCCTGCACCTCAAAATGAGCGATGATAAGACAGGTTGATGCACGGGTGACTTACCCAGGCAGGGATGTCGAGCATCCCGCAGTGCCCGCACACTATGAGTGCAGGTATGCTGTAACGTTTATACCGGTGTCAATCTCCGATGTGTCAAGGGTTCGAATCCCTTATTGCCTGGATGGCAATTAGCTCAGTGGTAGAGCACTCGACTTTTAATCGAGCGATATTGAAAAAGCAGAACAAGGCCTTGGACAGGAAGCTTCAGTGGGCACTTGTGCTTACACTGCAGGCAGGCTCTGTAGTCGGTGGATACCGAAGCGGGCGAATCGCGGATCGGACTGTGGACGAAGTTAAACGGCTTACGGGTTGAAGTTAAACCTGTGGCATTTCATCGAGACTGCAGACTGAAAGCTGATGTACCCGATTCTTAAGCCAGACTCCGCACTCGCTTCAGGAGGCTTCCTGTTAAGAGGTCAAATTCAAAGAAGGCTAAGGAGGATGTCCTATGTTTAAAAAAGTTATCATTCAAGCTGGTGAGCGGGGCTTGCTGTTTCGCCAGGGCAATTACATCAAGCATCTGCAGCCGGGAACGTACCGATTTGGTCCATTTTCCGAGGATACCATTATCATCATGGATGTGGCAAAGCGTTTTTATGTGCCCAACAAGGATATTCAACTGTTCATTCAGGATGAGCAGCTGCTTAAGGAGCTGACCATCATAGACGTTCAGGATTATGAATATGTGCTGCATTATGAGGATGGCAAGTTTGTCTCGCTGTTGACGGCTGGCTTGTATGTGTTCTGGAATGTGCTGAAGCGCCATACCTGTGTGCGTATCGATACCCGGGAGCCGGAGATGGATGCTGCGGTAGAGCGTTCGATTTTGCCTAAGCTGACCGGGTATTACCAGACGATTGAAGTTGCAGGTCATGAGGCAGGCGTGCTGTATTACAATCATGTGATGCAAAGGGAGCTGCGTCCCGGCAAGTATTACTTTTGGAAGGGTCCTGTTCACGTTGCAGGTAAAACATTGGACTTGCGGCAGCAGCAGCTGGATATGACCGGTCAGGAAATTATGACAGAGGACAAGGTCACACTTCGTCTGAACTTTGTTTGCCAGTATAAAATTGTAAACCCGCTGAAGTCGCTTGAGATCAAATCGTTCGAGGACCAGATTTATATATTGCTGCAACTGATCTTGCGCGAATATGTAGGTACGCTGAAGCTGGATGATTTGTTGAAAATGAAGCAGGAAATCGCCATCTTCGTACTCTCTGCTCTGAACCGGAGAAGTGAAGATTATGGGGTGCAGTTTCTGTCAGCAGGGCTGAAGGATATTATTTTGCCTGGCGATATCAAGGATATTCTCAATACGGTCCTGTTGGCTGAGAAGAAGGCGCAGGCTAATATTATTACTCGCCGTGAAGAAACGGCCTCAACGCGCAGCCTGCTCAATACAGCCAAGCTGATGGATGAGAACCAGACGCTGTATCGTCTGAAGGAGCTGGAGTTTCTGGAAAAAATCTGTGAGAAAATCGGGACGATTTCACTCACGGGCGGTGGTAATTTACTGGAGCAGTTGAACTCCTTGCTCAGCATAAAGGAATCCAAGCAATAAACCACAAGACGAGAGATGGTCGTTTTGTGGTTTTTTATTGTCCAGCGAAATGAGTCATGCAGCCACTTATTCATCTAATTGTTTCTGACTATTCAATGTCAGGTTTTATTTGCTATAATAGAGCAATTCCGTTTGGCAGGCGATAATATTCACCAGAACGGTGATCGTGATTAGAGGGTGGATGTATGATGGAAATTGGTTGGTTTGAGCTTGAAATTTTAATGAAGCTGGGCATATCGGCTATTTTGGGTATGGTTATTGGCGTAGAACGGGAGATTCGCAACAAGCCATTGGGCTTGAAGACCTCGTTGGTTATTTGTCTAAGCAGCTGCTTGTTAACGATTGTTTCTATTGAATCAGCGAACAAATATGCGATAGCCGGGCTTCACGTTATGGACCCGATGCGTTTGGCTGCTCAGGTCGTGAGCGGAATCGGTTTCCTGGGAGCGGGTGTTATTCTTCGAAAATCAAATGATGTCATCGTAGGCTTGACGACTGCAGCCATGATTTGGGGAGCCAGCGGCTTGGGGATAGCTGTTGGGGCCGGTTTTTATATTGAGGCCATATTTGGCATGCTGCTCATCCTGGCGAGCGTTGTGGCCGTTCCGTTTTTTATCAAAAAAATAGGGCCCAAAAATTTGACCTTAAAAGAGCTTCGTATCAAGCTTGTTGTACAGCACGAAGGTGATTTGACCAGTATTATCAAGCTGATTATTGCGAAGCACTATAAGATGAACAATATTCATATCAAAGAATTGAGCGCCGAGCAGCAGGAATTGAATTTTATTCTTCTTGTTGAAAAGAAATTTGCCTCGGAGGTCTATTATGAAATGAAAAGCTTGCCTTATATAGAAACTGTAGAGGTTGAAACGTTATAAGCGTCTGTCCCTTTTTTTGAAAGGTAAACATTTCCGTTTCTATCGCCCAGCAACACAATTGATCCTCTTGCCGAACGGAAGAGGGTCGTTTATAATTTATTTATAGTAAACTGTTAACAGTTTCCAAACGATGATATTCGCAAAAAGGCTGCTTTTGTCGGTTCCAACTTTGCTGCTATCTTACCTCAAGCTATGCTGACCGCCTGCGTGGTCAATACCTCAAGATAAGTCTTAATGATTCCATTCGTTGCCTTGAAACCTTATTTGTAAGCGCATACTTTAGACTTTTGTCGTATTCGATGTAAGTCCTTGCTGGTGAGCTACTCGTTAAGAGACTGACTGCGATAATCCAAAGGAGGGCAGTGCCGATGATCACATGGAATTTTGAAAAGCAGGTTGTTGTCATTACGGGGGGGACAAGTGGATTAGGATACGCTTTAACTGAAAGTTTCATTCAAAGTGGTGCCAAGGTGTACAGCTGTGGAATGAATGATGCCAATTTGATACAAGCCAGGGAAACGCTGTCGCAGACCTACAAACACGACAGCTTCGATGTTTCCTCTGTTGATGTCAGAGACACGGCCCGACTGAAGGAATGGCTGCAGATGATTGAACGTGAGGCGCAGAGAATCGATGTACTGATCAATGCCGCAGGAGTATGCTCTACGGTAGCGGCAGCCGATGTAGACAATGAGCTATGGGATTTAATGATGGACGTAAATGTAAAAGGAACCTTTTTTGCCTGCCAGGCTGCCGCGGAGTATATGAAAAAGCGGGGTTATGGACGTATTGTTAATGTCAGCTCGATCAGTGCGTATAACGGTGGAACGCTGGTCAGCCCGCCGTATGGAGCCTCCAAGGCCGGAGTAGTGGCTTTGACCAAGTCATTTGCTGCTCTGTATTCCCGCTATGGAATTAGTGTGAATGCCGTTTCTCCAGGGCCGTTCAAGACGGATATGATTGCTGATTTTACACCGCAGGGTGTTGCAGGCATGATTTCCAAAACACCGGATGGCCGACTCGGTGAAATAGCGGATGTGGTGCAAAGCATATTATTTTTAAGTGATGCATCAGCCAGTCACATTACAGGAGCTACCTTGGATATCAATGGTGGCTTATACATGAGGTGATGCTATGAAAATCATGAAGGTTGAGCCGATGGGCATGCGTTATATCGAGCCGAATGATGATAACAGCACGCGTTATACGATGCTCGTCCGAATTGAAACGGACAGCGGGCTTGTGGGCTGGGGGGAAGGGATAGCGATGTGGCCGGAAGCCGTTAAGGCGGCGGCAGCTTTAATTGATGGTGGTTTGACGGCGCTTGTGATCGGCAAGGACCCACTGGATACCGAACTGCACTGGCAGGTGATGAAGGAGCATGTATGGTGGTATGGTGGAGATGGCGGAATTGCATCCTTTGCTATCAGCGCTATCGACATGGCCTTGTGGGATATCAAAGGCAAGGCTTTACAGCAGCCGCTTTACAAGCTGTTTGGCGGCAAAATGCTGAATAAGCTTCATGCGAATGCCAGCATTCATGTCAAATATTTCGAGCATCAAAAAAATGCCGATGAGATCAAGGGTTACATCGATGAAGGCTATCAATCGGTCAAGGTAGGCTTTGGGAAAAAAGGAACCGCCAAGCTGGGTTTAACCGAAGAATACGATATGGCATTCGTCAAGGCAGTCCGTTGCGCAATCGGTCCCAAGGTTGGATTTATGGTCGATATTGGGCATAAGGTCAAATGGGATGTTGCACACGCGATCCGAATGACGAAGCAGTTTGCCGAATATGGAATCGACTGGATCGAGGAGCCCTTTGAGCCGAATCAGCTTGCTGATTTTGCCCGGCTCAAGCAGGCAACGGGCTGTCTGCTGGCTTCGGGAGAGCGTGAATCGACGGTGGAAGCCTATTCCCGCCTGATCCGGACGGGCTTGATCGATATTGTCGGTATTGATCCTGCGCGGTCCGATGGTATTACCGGATTTCTTAAGGTGCTTACCCTTGTAGCCGATGCCAAGATCAAATTCAATACCCATGCCTGGAGCACGGCCTTAACAACTGCCGCCAGTGTTCATCTCTCGATTTCTTCGCCCCATTGCATAATCATGGAGCTTAAGCCGCTTCCCAGCTCCATGCAGCACGAGCTCGTTTATAATCCGATTGTTCAGCAGGACGGCTGGGTGCTGCCTATCGAGGGGCCGGGTCTGGGTGTGGAGGTAGATGAAGAAGCAGTCCGCAAATATCGGTTCTGTTAAGCGATTGACGGCAGCTCTCCATAGGAGTGAGTAACATGATTCAAAAGGAAGTTTTATCAGAGAAGGTTGCCAGCTATTTGCGCACCCGAATATTGCTGGGTGAATATCCAAAAGGATTTCATCTGAGTGAAGTACAGTTATCGAAGGAGCTTAACGTAAGCAGGGGGCCCATTCGAGAGGCGATCCACCTGCTTGAGAACGAAGGGTTGACTGAAACTCCGGGAAACGGCCGAACGTTGGTGAAGGGATATGGCAAGCAGGATGTAAAGGATTTATTTCAGCTTCGATGTATGCTGGAAGCTTTGGCGATTCGCAGCTTGATTGAACAGGGAAGCCATCATGATTTATCTGGTGTACAGGGAGTCCAGCAAGCTATGGAAGCCAGCACTTCCAAATCAGATACGATTCGACTGGATATCGAGTATCATTATCAAATCGTGAAAGCCGCAAGCAACCGTACGCTGCTCAATATGTGGCTGATGATCAAAGGCTTGACGAGTGCTTTGATAGAAATGACGACGGGAACCTATGGAGATATCGGTTTTGTTATGCATAGTCATGCGGAAATAACGAAATCGCTATTAGCGGGAGAGGCTGATGAAGCGATTCACCTACTGAAGGGGCACTTGGAAATAGGTCAGCAGATGATTATTACTTATTTGGAGGGTCAGTACCCTCAGACTGGAGGATCTACAATTGGAACAGACTCAAATTCCTGAGAAAATGAAAGCCCTGGTCGTCTATGGAATAGGTGACTACAGGCTTGAAACGGTTGATGTGCCCACAGCTGGCGAAGGGGAGATTTTAATTAAGGTAGAGGCCTGCGGCATTTGTGCCAGCGATGTCAAAACCTTTTTGGGTGCGCCCAAAATTTGGGGTGGTGACGGCAATCCGCCTTATATTCAAACTCCAGCGATACCGGGCCATGAATTTGTCGGCCATATCGTAAGTATGGGACCGGGTGTGAAGGGTGATTTTAAAGTAGGTGATCGGGTCATTTCCGAGCAGATCGTGCCCTGCTGGGACTGCCGATATTGTAATACGGGCAAATACTGGATGTGCCAAAGGCACGATATTTATGGCTTTCAAACTCATGTCAATGGCGCCATGGCTGAATATATGAAATTTCCGAAGGAAGCGATCAATTATACGATTCCGAAGGAAATCCCGATTGAAAAGGCAGTCCTTATAGAGCCGTATGCCTGCTCCAAGCATTGCGTCGATCGGGCGAATATCGGCAATGAAGATATTGTGGTGCTGGCAGGAACAGGAACCTTGGGACTTGGCATGATAGGGGCAATTAAGCTGAGAAATCCCACAAAGCTCGTTGTACTCGATATGAAGGATGATAGATTGGAGCTCGCGAAAGCTTTTGGCGCTGATATCACGATCAATCCGTCCAAAGAAAATGTAAAAGAAATGATCATGAATATGACGGACGGCTATGGCTGTGATATTTATATTGAGGCTACAGGGCATCCGGCCAGCGTCAAGCAGGGACTGGAAATCGTGCGAAAGCTGGGAACCTTCGTAGAGTTTAGCGTGTTCAAGGATCTCGTAACAGTCGATTGGAGCATTATAGGGGATTCCAAGGAATTGAATATTTACGGCGCCCACTTAAGCCCATATTGCTATGAGTCGGTTATTGAATGGATTGGCAACGGAAAGCTGCCTACGGACGGGGTGGTCACGCACCAGCTCAGTCTTGAGCAATGGCGGGAAGGTTTTGAGATGATGGAGAAGGGTGATCCGTGTATAAAAGCGATCTTGATCCCTTAGAAGCAAAGGCAGTTTGAAAAAAAATATTTGATTGTGGATATACCAAAAGCAGTCCCGGACCGAATTGTGGTAGAGGGACTGCTTTTGTCTGCTATTTGCTCTCCAATTTGACCTTTTCACCAAGCGCATGAGCGGCTTGAATCGCAGCATACACATTATCATGGTGGACCGGGAAGGGGAGATAATGAATAATTTCGTTCAGATCACAGGCTCTTTGGGCACTCAACCTTATTTCGTGATCCCGCACTTCGGTACAGCCCATGTCAAACAGACTGACAGGCAGACCGATCACCTGATAGAAACGCATCAGCTCAACAATTTGCTCCTCGGACTTGTTCTCCAGCATCAGCTGACACAAAATGCCGAAGGCAACCAGCTCGCCATGATAGGTGCCGTGAATTTCATCGATACAGGTCATTCCGTTATGAAAAGCATGGGCTCCAGAGCCTCTGCATGTATGGTGGCCAATACCTCCGACAAGTCCGGCCAGTAAAATATTCGTATCGATAATTTGCCGAATGGCGTCACCGGCGAGACCTTGTTTACTTTCACTAATCGCCTGTTCGCTGAATTCCATCAGAAGATCCCGTGCAAGCTCAGCCGTTTTTAGACCCAGACGGGTTTTGGCGTTTTGAAATTTACCTTCATTGATGGGGTATGCCTCGTACCACTTCGCCAGTGTATCACCGATTCCAGCAATCAAATACCGATAAGGAGCCTCTGCGATAATTTGCGGATCTACCAGCGTCAGCACGGGGCACCAATCATAATACTCCATCCCCAAATACTCATGACCGGGCTTGTACATAATGGACAGTGGAGTCGTAGCTGCGCAGGTGGAAGCCAGTGTAGCTATGGTTGCCATTTTAATGCCAGTACGGTGAGCGACAACCTTGGCTGTGTCCATGCACTGCCCGCCACCAACGGCAACGATCAAATCCATATGCTCAGGTATGAGCGCCATAATGCGCTCGGTTTCCTCATAGGTACATTCACCATTAAAGGTGCACAAGTGAAATTGAAGCGCATTCATTTCCAGGCTTGCTTTAATCTGCGGTCCCGCTTTCTGCCAAGCAGTTTTACCCGCGATGATCAGAATTCGCTTTCCGAATTTCCCCAACCATTCCCCGGACAATTGTAAAATGTTCGGTTCCTGAATATAAACCGTTGGATACGCCATTGACACCAGCATAATGTTAGATTCCTCCTTAGCGTTTGAGTGGATCACACCATTCATAAACATTTACCGACTTACGGCAGAAAACCTACTTCGTAACATCTGCGGGATTTGCTTCCGCAAAACTGACATCATAAGCACCCACTGTTTTTTCAATAATTTGACATCGCAATCCATTATAATAAAATGGGTTTAGTACTATTTTACTTCAAGTGAGCCTGCATATGTTATTATTATTTTGAAAGTCATACACGTTAAAGCTTCCAAACGGGAGCTCAGTAAACGCTTACGATGAAAGCTTCGTGATGGAAGCTCAAGCAAATGCTTACGATGCAAGCTTCCTAAAGGAAGCTTTGAGGAGGGAAAACGAACATGAAGGTTTTGTTTATTGGAGGCACGGGGTTAATCAGCCAGGCAGTTTCCAAGCTGACCGTGGAAAAAGGTTTCGATTTATACCTGTTAAACCGGGGGCAGCGGAATGATTTTGTCCCGGATGGTGCTCATGTGATCAAGGCAGATATTCGGGATGCAGCAGCTACAGCGGAGGCTTTAAAGCCATTTGAGTTCGATGTCGTCGTAGACTGGATTGCGTTTACTGCGGATCATGTTCAGGTAGATGTAGAGCTGTTCAAAGGCAAAACATCCCAGTACATATTTATCAGCTCGGCCTCGGCCTATCAGAAGCCTGCCAGCCAGTACCTGGTGACGGAATCGACACCGCTTGCCAATCCATTCTGGCAGTATTCTCGGGATAAAATTGCCTGTGAGGAATTGCTGATGAATGCATATCGCAATGAGAGCTTCCCGATCACAATTGTACGTCCGTCCTATACATATGGAGATACGATGATTCCATCCGCACTGAATAGCTGGAGCCACCCGTGGTCTCTGGTGGACCGGATGCGCAAAGGCAAAAAAATCGTCGTACACGGAGATGGAACATCTCTGTGGACGATGACTCATAACACCGATTTTGCCAAAGGATTTGTTGGATTATTAGGCAATCCTAAAGCAATCGGACATGCCTTCCATATTACCTCCGACGAGGTACTGGATTGGAATCAAATCACTCGATCCATCGGGGCAGCAGCAGGAGTTAAGCCTGATATTGCTAATATTTCCTCTGATTTTATAACGGCGTTCTCGCCTGATAGTGTCGGTGGTCTGCTGGGTGATAAGGCAGTGAGCAGTGTATTTGATAACAGTAAAATCAAACGGTTCGTTCCCGGCTTTGTGGCAACCGTTCCTTTTCATGAGGGGATCAAACGGACTGTAGAATGGTTCGAAGGACACCCGGAGAAATGCACCGTGGACACAGCCTGGAATGAACTGATGGATCGGATTGTCGAGGCCCACGAGGCAGGGCGGCAGCGAGCCAACAGCTAATCATCTGCTTAAAATTTTGCAAACGATTTGAACATAAGCTGGTAAATAATAAGCTGATATTGCAGTCGGTCTCCCAGAGAGACAGGCTGCATTTTTGGTTTATTGCCTAAACCGCCAACAGCCCCACCTTCAGCGCATCGAGCAGTTTTTCAACCGCAGAGCTGAATAACGAGCCCTCCTGCTTTCTCAAAATACCCGTTACCAGTCCTGAGTCCAGATCCTGAATGTTCTTGAGCACGGTTCCAGCAGGCGGGGGAAGAACGGTAATCAACGGTACGACGGCAACCCCGAAATTAGCCTGCACATAATACTTGAGCGCGGCCATATTCCCTATCTCCATCCCATTGTAAGGACTGCCACCCTTTTCCAACAGGCAGCTTTCCAGCTTTTTGCGATAGGGACAGACGGAGGTCGTGATTAACAAGGTTTCATTCTGAAGATCGTGAAGATAGATGTGCTCCTTACCGACGAGGCTGTGATTTTCGGGTATGAGCAGTCCAAGCTCCTCTATAAACAAAGGCTCGAAGGTGCTGCTAAGACCGCTTTCAGGAGTCGTGCAAATTGCCAAATCGATTTCATCATCAGCGAGCATCTGGCTCAGAACCGTAGTGTTACCGATCTGGATGCTGATCTGTACCTTGGGATACTGCTGCAAGAACGGACCCAATATTTGCGGCAGCCGATAGCTGGCTGTTGGTTCCATGGCGCCGAAACGGATCACGCCGGTCTCACCCTTAATAAACTCGTTCATCGTATTGCTCAGAAAAGCGTAGTCCTTGAGCAGCAAATCCGATTTTTCATGAAACAACCGCCCGGCTTCCGTCAATCGAAGCTTTTTTCCGCGTTCCAGCAGCTTGACGCCAAGATCCATCTCCAGCTTTTGAATATGCATAGTGATCGTAGATTGGCCATACTGCAGTTCATCCGCTGCCCGTTGAAAGCTGCCCAGCTTGACGATGGTTTGAAATGTTTTAATGGTACGCAAGTCCATGTCGGTTTTCTCCTTTACCGATACTTCAAAATAAGTGAAGGAACAGTTCTTTTTTTTCAATTGTACAAAATCATAATAGTTCTGTATATATATCTAAAGAATATATTTAATTAAACCAAGGGGAATACTCAACTATTGGCTTGGACTTTATCATAGTTCATAAAAAGTGAATAAAAACATCAGGTATTTCGATTTTACAATAAAAAGCGGATGAGGTATGATTTGTATTAATTAATAGTAATTCAATCGGAATAGTTATCATTTAAATACAAAACAAAATTGGGAGGTATTCAAATGACAAAACACAAGAAATTAAAGCTGGGTGCAATGATTCATGGAGTTGGAGGTGGATGGGCGGATTGGCGGCATCCCGATGCGCTTCCGGACGCCAGTGTAAATTTCGGCTTTTATAAGGAGCAGGCACAGATTGCTGAGGCAGGTAAATTTGATTTTGCCTTTATTGCGGATAGTGTATCGATTAATGAAAAATCGAGTCCGCATTATATTAACCGTTTTGAACCGTTGACGATTTTGTCCGCTTTGGCGGCAGTCACAGACCACATCGGGCTGGTCGCCACATTAACCGCAAGCTACAGCGAGCCGTTCACGGTAGCCAGACAGTTCGCTTCTCTGGATCATATCAGCCATGGAAGGGCAGGTTGGAATGTCGTCACCTCCTGGCTCTCGGGAAGTGCCGATAACTACAGTAAAACCGAGCATCCCTCTCACGAAACACGGTATCGGCTGGCCAAAGAGCATTTGGAAGTTGTACAGGGCTTGTGGGATTCTTGGGAGGATGACGCGTTCGTTCGCAACAAAGAAACCGGCGAGTTTTTTGATAAAAGCAAGCTGCACACCCTGAATCACAAGGGAGAGTTTTTCTCTGTGAAGGGTCCGCTCAATATTGCCCGCTCGAAGCAGGGACAACCGGTTATTTTCCAGGCGGGAACGTCTGATGACGGAAGAAATTTTGCTGCTCAAAAGGCAGATGCAATTTTTGCAGGACACGAAAATATTGAAGAAGCCAAGGCATACTATAAGGATTTGAAACGTAGAGTCGTTGCTTTTGGACGGTCTGCGGATGATGTTTCGATTTTACCGGGTATCGGTCCTATTGTCGGTCGCACGGAGGAAGAGGCGGAACGCAAATTCCAGCAGAAGCTGAATCTTGTTAACATCGAAGATGCGATTATTTCATTGGGACGCCCCTTTAACGATCACGATTTCTCGGTATATCCACTGGATGAGCCGTTCCCGGATTTGGGGGACCTGGGCAACAACAGCCAGCAGGGTGGCTCGCAAAAAATAAAGCGGATAGCCAAAGAAGGGAATTTGACGCTGCGTCAGGTTGCACTCAGGTTGGCAACGCCAAGATCGACCTTCGTCGGGACGCCTGAAAAAGTAGCGGATACGATCCAGCAGTGGATTGAGGAGGAAGCATCTGACGGTTTCATTGTCAGCTCTGCTATTCCCGGCGGCTTGAAGGATTTTGTAGAGCTGGTCGTGCCGATTTTGCAGGAACGTGGATTGTACCGCTCCGAATATGATCAGGACACGCTGCGCGGGAATCTGGGACTTGAGGTTCCGGTTAACCGCAATACAAAGGCTAAAGCTGGCATAACGGTTTAACATAGTCGATGTTCATAAAGTCTATCCAATCTGGAGGTTATCTATATGGCGAATCAGAGAAAGTTGAAATTGGGGGCTCAGCTGCATGGAGCAGGCGCCAGCTGGTGGGATTGGAGACATCCCGAAGCGTTCAGCGACGGCAGTATTAATTTTGAATTTTACAAGCAGCAGGCCAAACAGGCGGAAGCGGGCAAATTCGATTTTCTGTTTGTTGCCGATAGTGTCTACATTACGGAAAATTCCAGTCCGCATTACCTGAATCGCTTCGAGCCCTTGACGATCTTGTCTGCGCTCGCTGCGGTTACGGACAAAATCGGAGTTGTAGGCACCTTAACGGTCAGCTACAGTGAGCCGTTTACGGTAGCTCGGCAGTTTGCTTCGTTGGACCACATCAGCCACGGCCGGGCCGGCTGGAATATTGTAACCTCCTGGCTGGAGGGAAGCGCCAGCAACTACAGTAAAGAGAAGCATCTGGATCATGATGTCCGCTACAGGCTTGCTGAGGAATATTTGGAGGTAGTCAAAGGCTTGTGGGATTCGTGGGAGGATGACGCATTTGTGCGGAATAAGGAAACCGGCGAATTTTTTGATAAAAGCAAGCTGCATACCTTGAATCATCAAGGCGAGTTCTTCTCGGTGAAGGGTCCGCTTAACATATCCAGATCGAAGCAGGGCCAACCGCCGATTCTGCAGGCCGGAACCTCGGAGGACGGAAGAAATTTTGCAGCGAAACATGCAGATATCGTATACGCGGGTCATCAATCCTTCAAAGAAACCCAGCAGTATTATAAGGATTTGAAAAGACGTGCAATAGCCTTCGGAAGATCGGCTGGCGATATCTCGATTATTCCGAACATACGACCGATTATCGGACGTACCCGGGAGGAAGCAGAGCAAAAGTACCAGACCTATGCGAATCTGGTGACGATAGAGAATGCATTAGTAGCGCTCGGACGACCGTTTAACGATCATGATTTTTCGGTTTATCCACTCGACGAGCCATTCCCTGATCTGGGAGAGCACGGTGCCAACAGCCAGCAGGGCAGCTCTGAACGGATCAAAAGAACAGCCAAGGAGCAGAAGCTGACGCTGCGCCAGACCGCGCTGCTGTTCTCGACTCCGAGAGGCGAATTTATCGGAACACCGGAGCAGGTGGCAGATTCGATCCAGAAATGGTTCGAGGAAGGGGCAGCGGATGGTTTTATAGTAGGGACAGGGACAACAGGTGCCTTGAAGGACTTTGTTGAGCTGGTGATACCCATTCTGCAGGAGCGTGGGCTGTTCCGCACGGAATATGAGCATGATACCCTGCGCGGTCATCTGGGCCTGCAGGTTCCTGTTAATCGTTACAGTAAAGTGACTGTGACCCCATAATCATGATTGCAAGCTTTCTATAAAAACTTTTAGGAGGTACACATATGGCTCATTCAAGAAAAATAAGACTTGGCGCAACGATAACAGGTGTAGGCACTTCCAAGCATGGCTGGAAGCATCCTGATCTGAACGGAGATGAAAGTGTCAGCTTTGCGCATTTCAAGAAAATCGCGCAAAAGGCTGAAGCCGGCAAATTCGATTTCGTGTTTATTGTCGATAGTCCTTATATTACCGAAGGCTCGGCACCGCACTACCTGAATCGGCTTGAACCGCTGACGGTGTTATCGGCGCTTGGCGCGGTGACTTCACAAATCGGATTGGTGGGCACACTGACTGCCTCCTTTACAGAGCCATTTACGGTAGCCCGGCAGTTCGCTTCACTGGACCATATCAGTCATGGCCGTGCTGGTTGGAACGTGGTTACGACCGGACTGGAGGGCGCAGCCCAAAATTACAGCAAAACCGAGCACTTCGATCATGAGGTTCGCTATAAAAGGGCAGAGGAGCATCTTGAGGTCGTCAGAGGTTTGTGGGATTCATGGGAAGATGACGCTTTTGTGCGCAACAAGGAAACGGGTGAATTTTTTGATAAAAGCAAACTGCACACCTTGAACCATAAGGGCGAGTTCTTCTCAGTCAAGGGCCCGCTTAACATTGCTCGCTCTAAGCAGGGGCAGCCGGTTATTTTTCAGGCTGGAGGTTCAAGCACAGGACGGGATTTAGCCGCCAAAAGCGCGGATGCGATTTTTACAGGCCATGAAAATATCGAAGAAGCGAAGGCCTTTTATGCGGATATCAAACAAAGGGCTGCGGCATTCGGGCGAGCCTCCGAGGAAATTCTTGTATTCCCTGGCATAGGACCGGTTATTGGACGGACGCAGGAGGAAGCAGAAAGCAAGTTTCAGGAAATTGTCGGCCGTGTCAATCTGGAGGATGCGTTGATACAACTTGGGCGTCCATTTACTTACCACGATTTCACACAGTATCCGCTGGATGAACCCTTCCCGGAGCTTGGCGATCTCGGCAGCAACAGCTACCGCAGCGCAACGGATCGGATTAAACGAATCGCGAAGGAAGAGAAGCTGACACTTCGCCAGACGGCACTGCGGTTCGCAACGCCAAGAAGCAGCTTTGTTGGCACACCGGAGAAGATAGCTGATACGGTGCAGCGCTGGTTCGAGGAGGGTGCGGCAGACGGCTTTATTATTGGTTCTGCGCTTCCAAGCAGCCTACAGGATTTTGTAGAGCTGGTCGTGCCGATCCTGCAGGAACGGGGACTGTTCCGCGATGACTACGATGGAGACACGCTGCGCAACCATCTCCGTTTGTCATTTCCGGTTAACCGCAACAGTATACAGAAAGTCACTGTTTAGACGATAGTCCATAGGCTAATGCATTTATACCGGAGGGAATTTATGAACAAACAGAAAAAATCGGTACTTCAGCTCACCGCATTTATACTCAGCATGTCTATTCTGATATCGGCTTGCAGCAATTCGGATGCCGGCAAAGGCAGCCAGGCGGCGTCAGATCCCGGGAAGGTTACACCTGGTGGCGAGCTCGTATGGGCATTGGCAGGAACGGTATCCAATGACAGCCTGGATGCACATAAAGCTGGCTTTGCCCCGACTACACGCGTCATGAGATCTTTGTATGACAGTCTGGTTGTGGAACTGCCCGATCATTCGATCCAACCATGGCTGGCTGAATCGTGGCAAATCTCGGAGGATAAGAAAAGCTACACCTTCAAGCTTCGCAAGGATGTGAAGTTTCACGATGGCACACCGTTTAATGCGGAGGCCGTCAAGTTTAATTTTGATCGCATCAAGGATCCAGCTACAAAAGCGTCGATATCCATTAATGAAATCGGACCTTATGTATCAACCGATGTGATCGATGAGTTTACGGCCAAAATTAATTTCGCTACGCCGTATGCGCCGTTTCTGGTCAATGCCGCCAAAGTCGACCTGGGATTCGTATCTCCTGCAGCCGTTAAAAAATTTGGAGACAAATATCCGCAAAATCCGGTTGGCACCGGACCGTTCAAGCTATCAGTACTTACCCCAAGCTCGCAGGTCGAGCTGGTCAAAAACCCGGATTATAACTGGGGTCCAGCGAACGCCAAGCATCAAGGTCCGGCTTATTTGGATAAAATCACCATCAAATATGTGGAAGAAGAGTCGACGCGGGTTAGCGTTCTGCAAAGCAAGCAAGCACAAGCGGCTGACATCATTCCTCCGCAAAATCTGGTTGCCTTGAAAGCTGACAAAAATTTTAACGTCCTGGAAACGGAATTGATTCAAGCGAATCACCAGTTATATTTTAACCAGACGAGAGAGCCGTGGAACAATCTGAAGGTGAGAGAGGCCGTACGCTCGGCACTTGATCTGGATTCTGCCATCAAGACGATTTACCTGGGAACCTCCAAGCAGGCATGGTCTCCTCTGTCGCCCCAAACCTTCGGTTATGATGCGTCGTTGGAGAAATCATGGAAGTATGATCTGAAAAGCGCCAACGAAACGTTGGAATCCTTAGGCTGGATTAAAGGTGTTGATGGCTATCGCGTCAAAGACGGTAAGAAGCTGATCATTGAATTCCTCGATACGCAGGGCAATCGCGAGAAACGATTGGATCTGCTATCCATCCTGACCCAACAGCTGAAGCTTGCAGGAATCGAGCTCAAGCTGATCTCGCTTCCGTCAGGAACGTATTCGGAGCGCAGTCTGAAGAACGATTATGATTTGCTGGCCGGAAGTCAGTTTTCAGGAGATCCGAATGTGCTGCGGCAGCTGTATTCAACCAAGGGGCCGTCCGGTAAAAATAATTCAACAAGAACGAATGACCCTCAGCTGGAGCAGCTGCTGGAGGATGGTTTGCTGGAAAATGATACGTCCAAACGGATAGACATTTACAAAAAAGTACAGCAGCACATCATTAAAAATGTCTACTCGATCCCAACCTATGTGTTTCAGTATTCTTTTGCAACCGTAAAGGAAGTCCAAGGGATTACCTTTGATTCCCCGGCATGGCCTGTGTTCTATGATGCATGGATTCAAAAATAAATAAGTGAAGGTGAAGCGGATATGGCAGGTTATATTGTAAGAAGGTTACTCGTGTCGATTCCCGTTATTCTGGGAACGTTGACACTGGTTTTCCTGATCATCCACTGGCTTCCGGGAGACCCGGCGGTGATGCTTGCCGGAGACGACGCCGCACCTGACCGTATCGAATTTTTGAGACAGCAGCTGGGACTGGACCGTCCGCTATGGCAGCAGTATTTATCCTATATATGGAGCAGTGTCCAGGGAGATTTCGGAACCTCGTTTGCCAACAGCCAGCCGGTGCTGAACCGGTTGATTGCGCAGATGCCGGCAACGCTGTCGCTGGCTGTGCTGAGCACGCTGTTCGCTGCCGTAATTGGAGTCGTGCTGGGCATCCTGTCTGCTGTATATAAGAATCGTTTCATGGACTATGTGATTCGATTGGTGAGCCTGCTTGGCGTGTCCATGCCCTCATTCTGGGTAGCGATTTTGCTAATATTGATATTTTCGGTGCATTTTCAATTATTGCCTGCTATTGGGAACGGTAGCTTTAAGCAGTTGATTCTTCCGGCGATAGCATTAGGCATTTCAGGTGCAGGGACACTGATTCGTATGGTTCGCAATAGTGTGCTGGAGGTTATCGGCGAACAGTTTGTGCTCACTCTCAGAGCCAAAGGGCTTTCCGAAAGGGTTGTTCTTTACCAGCATGTGCTGCGAAATGCGCTGCTGCCTGCACTGACGATACTCGGTATTATCGTCGGTAATATGCTTTCTGGAGCTGTAGTAACAGAAACCGTCTTTTCCAGGCAAGGCTTAGGTAAAATGGTCGTTGATGCCATCAACCAGAAGGACATACCGGTCATTCAGGCAGCTGTATTGATTACGGCAGTCATTACGATTCTCGTTAATTTGCTGGTTGATATTTCGTATTCCTATGTGGATCCTCGGGTGCGTAAATCGCGCAGTTAACCGGGGGAGTCGGCACAAGAACGGGATACGCTTGGAATCAGAAAATAAGGGAGGAGTTATCACATGCTTATGAACTCGGTTACGACTGAAGCTCTGGCTCCGAATAGAATCAAGCAACAGCCACCGATTTCTTTATACAGGAAGGTTTCGTTCAGCAACCTGCTTCTTGGTTTCTCCATATTCATTCTAGCTGTGCTGGTCATATTCGCGATTGTCCCGCAGTGGGTTGCACCTTATTCGCCTACGGACATGCTAACGGACGAATTATTGAAGGCGCCCAGCTTTTCGCACATACTGGGCACCGATCAATTCGGCAGGGATGTGTGGTCACTGATCGTTTATGGGAGTAGGCAGTCGCTGATGATCGGGGTCATTTCCGTTCTGATCGGCGGTTTGATAGGCACCGCCATAGGGCTGGTTGCGGGTTATTTCGGCGGTGTTGTCGATTCCGTATTCATGCGTATCAATGATGTGATGATGACCATTCCGGGTATTTTGTTTGCTATCGTGATTGCGGTCGTGTTGGGTCCGAGTTTTTTTAATGTGATTCTGGCCATCAGTATCGCTTCCATTCCGAATAAAGCCAGAGTCGTGCGAAGCCAGGTGATTACGATTCGTAATAGGCCCTTCATTGATGCGGCACGGTCGATTGGAACGTCTCATATGGAGATCATGTTCCGGCACATCTTACCGAACTGTTTTTCACCTCTGCTCGTTATGATGACGATTGGCGTAGGCAGCTCCATTCTGGTAGGAACGGGCTTAAGCTTTCTGGGGCTGGGCGTCATCAAGGAAATTCCCGATTGGGGCTACATGCTTTCACAGGGAAGAAGCTATATGACAGTTGCCTGGTGGATTGCTACCTTTCCGGGCTTGGCTATTACCATATTGGTCGTTGTCGTCAACATGATCGGAGATGATCTTCGTGACCGGATGGATCCGAAGAAAGGCAGGGCATAACACATGAAACAGCTTCTTGAACTTCATCAGCTCTCGGTCGATTTTCAAACATCCAAAGGGTCGCTGAATGCGATTAACAAGGTCGATCTGCAGATCGGCAGCGGAGAAATTGTTTGCCTTGTCGGAGAATCAGGAAGCGGTAAAACGATTACCTCTTTATCGATTATGCGTCTGATTGATTATGATAACGGGCGAATTTCCGGCGGTAATATTGAGTTTAACGGTCGCAGCCTGGTCGGGCTGTCACAGAAAGAAATCAGTGAGCTTCGTGGCAAAAAAATCGCAATGATTTTTCAGGAGCCAATGACTGCGCTTGACCCTGTATTCAGTATCGGCTTTCAGATTATCGAGGTGATCCTGCGTCATGAGACGATCAGTAAGGCTGCGGCTGAGGAGAAAGCGACTCAACTGCTGCGCAGGGTAGGAATTCCGGAGCCGGAAATCCGCATGAAGCAGTATCCCTACGAGCTGTCAGGCGGGATGCGCCAACGCGCTATGATTGCCATGGCTTTAGCCTGCGGACCCGAGCTGTTAATTGCCGATGAACCGACAACCGCTCTGGATGTAACCATTCAGGCGCAAATTCTGAATTTGCTGCGTGAGCTGAAGGACGAATTCAATATGTCCATCCTGCTGATCACCCATGACCTTGGTATTGCCGCCGAAATGGCGGACCGGATTGTGGTCATGTATGCCGGGAAGGTAGTGGAGCAGGCTTCCGTTCACCAGTTGTTCGAAAGCCCGTCCCATCCGTATACGCAGGGACTGCTGCAGTCGATTGTCGCTATGGATAACGACCGGAATACACGACTGTATACGATTCGCGGATCGATTCCGAGCTTGTCCGATCTGCCAGCAGGCTGCCGCTTTCACCCCCGCTGCCCCTACGCAACGGATCGCTGCCTCGCGGAGGAGCCGCCGCTTTTGAAGGTTAACGGTCGTGAGGTTGCCTGCTGGCATGCCGAAAGATTGGATAACATGGCGGCTGAGGTTTTCTGGGGATCAACCGTTAAGGGTGAGCTTGCCATAGGCAGAGATCGGAATGCCGCTGCGCTTGCAGCCTCCGGAGAGCATACCCCAGCACTGCTGGAGGTCAAACAGATCAAGAAATATTTTCCCATTAACGGGGGAATGTTTCAGCGGGACCGTGGAGCGATCCGTGCTGTGGATGACGTTTCCTTTCAAATTAATAAAGGAGAGACATTTGGACTTGTCGGTGAGTCCGGCTGCGGCAAAACGACGCTGGGCCGGGTTTTGATCCAGCTGGAAAAGGCAACGGGCGGCAGCGTGCTGTTTCAGGGTAAAGATCTGGTTGGCCTGAGAGGCAAGGAGCTAAAGCAAACACGGCGTGATATGCAGGTGGTGTTCCAGGACCCTTTCGGATCGATCAATCCACGCTGGAAGGTCGGTGATATTATCGGCGAACCCCTGTGGGTGCACGATTCGTTAAAGGGCGCAGCCAAGAGGGAGAAGGTAGAGGAAGTGATGCAGCTCGTGGGCTTAAGCCCAAGCTGGTATGACCGGCATCCGTATGAATTTTCCGGCGGGCAGCGTCAGCGAATCGGCATCGCCAGAGCGATTGCGCTCAACCCGAAATTTATTTTGGCGGACGAAGCGGTTTCTGCGCTCGATGTTTCGGTTCAATCCCAGGTGATCAATCTGATGCAGGAGCTGCAGGGGCGACTGAATCTGACCTACTTGTTCATTGCCCACGGACTTAATATCGTTCGTCATATTTCCGATCGTATCGGGGTGATGTATCTTGGCAAGCTTGTCGAAATTGCACCTACGGACGAGTTATTCAAGCAGCCCGCCCATCATTATACGAAAGCACTGCTGTCTGCTATACCGATCGCAGACCCCAACCGCACAAGAGTATTTGTGCCGCTTGAGGGTGAGATGCCTTCGCCAGCGAACCCGCCTTCCGGCTGCCGGTTTCATACCCGTTGCCCGGCTGCTACAGCGCGCTGCAAAGAGTTGGTGCCCGAGCTGAGGGCGGTCGGACAGGGGCATTGGGCAGCTTGCCACTATCCGGTGTAGACCCTTCAGTACGGTACGTAAGCTATTCAACAGATCGCAGCAAGGAAGGGGTAGAGGATGACCTCCCGATTATTATCTATACAAGCTGTCAATAATTTGGTAAAAAATGGTAGTTCACTGGCTATAAGCGGCAATATGGAAATGTCTCCAATGGCGCTGATCCGCGAGCTCATTCGTGCTGGCAGGCACGACCTGTCCGTGATCTGCGTTGGCGCGGCAGCAATTAATGCCGATTTGCTGATCGGGGCGGGTGTCGCACGAAGCCTCGAATTTTCACAGGTTTCGCTGGGGGAATTCGGCTTCGCACCGCATTTTCGCCGCCGATTTGAGGACGGCTCCCTGTCAGGCTTCGAGCACGCCTGCCCCTCGCTCGCTTCGGCTGTACAGGCGGGGGCGATGGGCATTCCTTTTATCCCTGTATGGGGATTGATCGGAACGGATTATATGCGTATTCGACCTGATTTCCATATCATAAGCAATCCTTATGACGAGCAGGAGCAGATCGCTATTGTTCCTGCGATCCGTCCGGATACGGCATTGTTTCACGCCTATCTAGCGGATACGGAAGGGAATGTTATCGCCCATCCTTCGCAAAATAACCGGATATTAGCCCAGGCGTCTGGGCAGACGATTGTTTCCGTTGAAGAGATCGTATCGCCAGAGGAACTGCGCCGTGCCGAAGGTTCGATAATTCCATCGGCATTTATAACGGCGATTGTGCACGCCCCACATGGGGCATACCCCACCAGCTGCCCTGGCAGGTATGAGATTGATAGTGAGCACGTGCGCACATATGTGGAAGCGTCTCGATCGGAAGCTGGCTTTGCCGAATATGTGAAACGTTACATATTCGATCCACACCATCATGACGATGATCGTAATGCCGTATCCCTTCGGGAGGTAAGCCGATGAATGCACGCTGCTACACGCAGGATGAACTATTGATTTGTAATCTGGCCCGTGAATTAAAGGATCACGAGACGGTCGGTGTCGGGAATAACTCGCCTGTACCAGCCGCTGCTGCTTTACTGGCCCAAGCGCTCCATGCCCCCAATGCGACAGTTTACATTCTCGGCCAGCCGGATTGGCCCTTTGAGGGCACACACGAATTTTTCAATTTGATGCAGCGCGGTGGGATCGATGTATTTTTTTTGAGCGGCGCACAAATTGATTCCTATGGCAATATCAATCTCCATGTCATTGGGAATTACAGCGCTCCGAAGGTTCGACTGCCTGGAGGTGCCGGATCAGCGGTTGTTTATTTTATGTGCAAGCGCATATTCCTGTTCAAGACCGATCATAACGTCAAGGGATTTCCTGAAAAGCTGGATTTTGTCACTTCGTCTGCAAGCTCGGAGCCTTATGTCAATCGGAACAGTCAATTGGAGGGGGTGTTCACTCCACTTGGTATTATGAGGCCATCAGCCCAAGAAGGCGGGAGATTGAAGCTTTCCCATACGGCACCGGGTATCGAGCCCCTTCATGTTCAGACGCAAACCGGATTTGAGCTTGGAATCACTAGCGTGCCGATACCGCAAACAGTTGAACCATCTGCAAAAGAGCTTCAACTGCTGCGAGGGGTCGTAAATTTGCAACTGAAGCGGATTTACCCTGAATTTGTGCGAAGTGTTTTTGGCAAATAAATTGATTTCTATGGAGGATGGTTTATGAGCAGCGTCTATGATTGGAAGCAGTTGGAATACGAGATCGGCAGTGTGCTGGAGTCCAACAAGGATTATCGCGGTATTATAGAGGGCGTCCGCCCTCTACTGCAAAAGCTGCTTGCCTATGAAGAATTGATTCCGACAGCTTATCAGGAGCCTTTGCCGAACAAGTATGCCCAGTATTTACTGTACAAACCGGACAATGAAGCGTTCTCCGTGATTGCCTTCATCTGGGGGGCGGGTCAGACGGCTCCGGTTCATGACCATCTGGTCTGGGGTCTGGTAGGCTTGTACCGCGGATCGGTAATCGAAAAAAGATTTAAGCGTGAGGATCATGGTATCTCAGCTGAGCCCCGTTATTCGATTCGCGAGGTTTCCGAGGTGAAAGCGGACAAAGGGGATATCACATTCGTGTATCCGCCGGATTATGATATACATGGTGTTTCCAACCCTTTTGATGAAATTGCGATTACGGTTCACATTTATGGAACAGATATAGGAAAGCAGGAGCGCCATATTCATGATGTGCAAACCGGTACTTACCGGGATGTCGTCACCAGACATGACAATCCGGCTCCGATCTACAGCTAACAGCTGAATACGACAAGGGGTGACCTACATGGAGCAGCTAACGAAAGGACCTCTTTCGGGCGTTAAAGTATTGGAATTTGGGCAGATTGCGGCAGGGCCTTTTGCCGGAATGTTATTTGCCGATTTGGGCGCGGACGTAGTCAAAGTGGAACGGCCGGATATCGGAGACAGTATGAGGGAATGGCCGCCTTTTTTTGAAAATGACGATGGCGAAGCATACAGCTCTAATTTTAGCTCTCTGAATCGCAATAAACGTAGTATCGTGATCGATTTTAAATCGCCGGAGCAGCTGTCAAATCTTCGGAAGCTGTGTGCCAAAGCGGACGTGATCGTTGAAAATTTCCGTCCTGGTGTACTGGGCAAATTCGGTCTGGATTATAAATCTTTGTCACAGTCCAATCCCAAGCTGGTGTACTGTTCCATCTCCGGCTATGGACAGGAGGGGGCTTACTCGCAAAAGGGTGCTTTCGACGTGACGATCCAGGCGATCAGCGGCCTGATGAGTGTGACAGGCGAGGAACAAGGGGAGCCAGTGAAATGCGGCGTACCCGTGGCTGACTTTGCCGCTGGCTTGTACGGCGCCTATTCGGTTGTCGCCGCGATCCTGCAGGCGGAGCGCAGCGGGCAGGGCGCCTACATCGATTGCTCGATGCTGGCAAGCGTCCTCGGTATATCCGCTCTGCAGACGAGCGAATATTATGGCAACCAGGTTGCGCCTGCACGTCTGGGCAGCGCACATCCCCGCAACGCACCTTATCAGGGCTATCAAGGCAGCGACAAGCCTTTTGTCATTGCTGCCGGTAACGATAAGCTGTGGCGGGAGGTATGCGAGGCGACAGCTTTGTCGGCGCTCGCCGATGACCCGAGGTTCATCACTCAAGCCATGCGAGCCCGTAACCAAAAAGAGCTTGCAGCGATCCTGCAACCGGTTTTCAGTACCCAAACGGCGGAAGCATGGCTGCAGGAGTTTGACCGCAGAGGCGTACCCTGCGCTCCAATCAATAATTTTGCCGATATCTTGAACGACAAGGCTGTTGCCGATTCAGGTCTGCTGCATGAGCTTCAGCTGCCCAATAACACGACGACCATGACGGTTGGTTATCCGGTCAAGCTGTCGGGCTATCAATTTCAGATTTACCGCAAACCTCCTCTTAAGGGAGAGCATAATCACCAATTATTCGAAGAGTGGGGAGTATAACGATGAGCGAGATCACTTTACGTTCTATTCATGATTTCCGGGCAACCTATGCTTTGATTCAACAAGCGATAGAGGACTTGACTGAAGGTCAGCTGGTGTGGAAGCCGGCAGTGGACAAGTGGAGCATCAAGGAAGTAGCAGCTCATCTCGTGGACGCGAGTCTGGTGCATTCCATACGCATACGCAAGATCGTGGCCGAAGGCTCCGCACAGCTGCCACCGTTTCTGCTCTATGATCAGGATGCATGGGTGGCCGATTCAAGAGCTAATGAAACCTCCATTGCAGAAATATTAAGCGCTTTTCAGGCGATTTTATATTATAATGCGTTGTTTTATGAGCGATTGACGGAGGCAGACTGGAGTAAAAAAGGATTGAACGGGGAAAAGGAAGTTACAATCTCGGATTTGTTTCAAGGCTTCATTAACCATGTGAATATACATGTAAGACAAATCGACAGGAACAAAGCGGCGTGGTCCGTGAAATAATTCATATCCCGGATTTCAGCAATCATAGCGAATAACCCTTCAACGTCACGATTAGAGTAGGAGGGTTATTTGTTTATTTGCATCTGGCTTATATTTGGTTGTAATGATTCATGATCGAGTTGATTTTGCCTAACTCCCGTTCCATATTTGCGAGCTGCTCCTGAGGAATGGCAGTGAAAATATGCTCCCCCCGCGCCGTGAACTGCTCTCTGATTTCTGTCAGCTGACGGATACCTTGTTCGGTCAGGCGCACATTAATAATACGCCGATCCTCCAAGGAACGAATACGCTCAATCCACCCTTGTGATTCCAGCTTGTCAACTAAACTGGTAGCTGCACCAACGGTAATGGACAAAAAACCGGCAATATCGTTCATTTTTAATGATGGTACATGCTCCAGTTTGAAAATAAGGCAAACGGAGGAATAAGAAATACCGCTCTCAATACTCATAAGCTGAATCATTTGCTTAACTTGACGATTTAATTCCATTAAAGACTTCCATAGAGACGATACAGTCGTTGCCTCGATGACTGTTTCCTTGCTGTTGTCGGAAATTGTGCTCATCAGACTCCCCCTTACTTCCAGTTTAGTACTGTTATATTTACTATAATAGCACAAACCTGAGCTAAATATATCATTTGGCCCTGTGAGATGGGTGTTTGTTGAGCTGTGCAAGGTTAAGTAACCGACAGCCAAGGGCGATCCTGATGCCAGCGAACATCAACAGACGTTTCAAAAAATGTGGATAGATTTGCTCCTGTTACTACATCACGTGTTTTGCCCTGCATAAAAGCTTCTCCGCGGCGAATCAATAAGCTATGACTGAAAAGTGGCAATATTTCTTCCGTATGATGTGTGACATAGAGGAGATGAGGGGCATCAGGCTGCGCAGCCAGCTCTGTGATACTCGTAAGCAGCATCTCTCTTGATATGAAGTCCAGTCCGTTGCAAGCCTCGTCCAAAATCAATAAAGCAGGCGTGGCCATTAACGCTCTAGCTATGAGCAGCTTTTGCTTTTCACCCTGCGAGCAGGTTTGATAAGTCCGGTCTACCAGATGGCTACAACCCAACCGTTTCATCAAGCTTAAAGCCTGCTCATAATCCTCCTCAGTCGGCTTTTCATATAAACCGATGGAGGCGTACTTACCGCTGATTACGACATACTGTGTACGATCCGAACCATACAGCTTCTCTTGCAAGGAAGAGCTTACCCAGCCGATCGTTTTGCGAAGCTCGCGGACATCCACTTCACCAAATTGATGCCCCAATACTTGAATACTTCCTGAGGTTGGCCACATATAACCATTTAAGAGATTAAGCAGCGTAGTTTTACCGGAGCCGTTCAAACCAAGTATAGCCCAATTCTCGCCTTGATTGACCTGCCAGTTGATACAATTAAGCACAGTTTTCTGATCTCTTCGATAGCTAACCTCGTTCATATCAATGATGGTATTCATAAGCTGATAGCCCCTCCCCGCCTAACCGTTATTCGAAAAATTATATCTCAGGTTTTATCTCTATTACAAGTAATATTACTAGGTATAGGACTTGGTCCTACAATTTTTTGGTATAAGCAGGAATTAAGGAGGATTATGTCGAATTCAAATTTTTGAAGCATCAGCAGAGCTAAGGGGGAGTTTGAGTGAAGTATTCAATTAGTCAGTCTGTGAAAATTGTTGATATGAACGATGAAATTATGGCAGAGGTACTGTTTGACCATGGTGATTTTGAGCTGTCCGCGCTCGCTGTAGGCTCTTCCGTTATAACGAATGAATTGGGATTAAGACAGTTTGATGTTGTCTATGATAGAAGAGAGGGCAAGAAACAGCGCATTCGCATTGTTGATATTGAAATTGATTTGATCACTCAACCTGCCACGACACGCGTGTATCTCGAACCCAGAACATTAATTATTGGCCAGCATGATGTTGGCGAGGTGTAAATCTATTACTACGTGGAGGCTCATGGAATGAATGCTCGTTTTGTGATCATTGGCTGTATTTGCGCCTTTTTGTCTGTTTTATTTGGTGCTTTTGGTGCACATTCACTGAAGGATGCATTACCTCCAAACATGCTTGCTAATTTTCAGACGGGTGTCCAATACCAGATGTACCATGGACTTGGACTAATCCTTATTGGCTTCGCATCCGCCTACCTACCGAATAACAGCAGTCTGAATAAAGCAGGCTGGTCGATGTTGATCGGCATTGTCTTATTTTCGGGAAGCCTGTACGTGCTCAGCATGACAGGAGTCACGATGCTTGGAGCGATTACGCCGTTCGGCGGGGTAGCCTTTTTATTGGGATGGTTATTTTTTATTAACGCAGCAAGAAAAAACATCAAGAAATAGGTTGAGCTTGGGGTACTCTCGGTAATATTCTGCAGAAGGGGGGTCTATGATGATTAAGGCTGCCGGCTCCAGTACGGTTCCCGCAAAGCTTTACGTAATATTCGCTTCCAATTTTCTGTTTGCCTTGGCAGTGGCTTTGCGGTTCCCCTACCCTCTTGTTGTGGGATTCAGTGCAATTACATTCGTTTATCTTGGTATTTTGATATATCGCCCCGGATGGTTTGTCAGCAGCAAGCAGGTCAAAAATTGTGCTGTGCATGATTCGATGGAAAGCTGGCTAAAGGAAAATCAACCTGTATTTGAATCCTTGTTCGAGCACAATCCTAACATTGTATTTTTGATGGATCGCGATGGTGTGATCATCAAAGCAAACGGGAATACGGAACAAATTTTGGGTTATTTGAAAGAAGATATGAACAATCGTTCCTTTCACTCGTTGCTCTCCGAGGAAACCGTCCAACACTCCTTGCAGGCTGTTCAAGACGCTTGCGAGGGCACTCCGCAAACTTTTAAAACGGCCGTACAGCATAAGGATGGCTATCGGGTTGATCTGGATGCTACGGCTGCCCCCATTAAGCAAGGTCTGGATGTTACTGGCATCATCGTCATTGGTCAGGATATTACCGCTAACAAGCGGACAGAAGAACGAATTCGCCATATGGCTTATTATGACGATATGACGGGACTTCCCAACCGCAGCCTGTTTGTCAACCAATTGAATGAAGTGATTTCCAGTGCGTATCCGCATCATGGATTTCTGGCTGTATTCTTAATAGACATCGACCGCTTTAAGGTGGTTAACGATTGCTTTGGCCATGATTATGGGGATATGCTGCTGCTGCAGCTTGCGGAGAGGTTCAGTCGCTGTATTACACCAGATGACTTTTTGGCACGTACCCAGGGTGATGAGTTTGCATTATTTTTCACAGGGCGCTCTGATACGGTCTCAGTGACGGAGCTTGCTGAGCAGGTGATGGCGGTTCTGGAGGAGCCCTTTACATTAGATGCGTTCCAATTACATATTACGGCAAGTATCGGTATTGCTCTGTTATCGGATGAAGAGCTGGATGCAGAGACTTTGATCAAATACGCAGACATTGCTTTAACTCATGCCAAGAATAAGGGCAAGCAGACCTATCAAGTCTTTAATACAGAAATGAAATCCGATTCCTTACAGCGGCTAACCCTTGAAAATGACCTGCGGCGGGCATTAAGTCATAACGAGCTGATGCTGTATTATCAACCGCAAATGGATATTGAAACGGGTGACATTGTCGGCTTTGAAGCTTTAATTCGGTGGCTTCATCCCGTCAGGGGGCTCGTACCCCCGAATGAGTTTATACCTTATGCCGAAGAGAGCGGTTTAATCGTACCGATTGGTGAATGGGTGATGCAGGAAGCATGCCGCCAAAATAAGCAGTGGCAGGACGAAGGGTTTCTGTTTGTACCTGTGTCTGTGAATCTATCAACCCGGCAGTTTCTCCAGCATAACCTGCGTGATCAAGTATCGGAGGTTTTACAACGGACCGGTTTGTCTGCATCTTACCTGGAGCTGGAAATTACAGAAAGCAGTACGATGGATGTTGACTTTGCGATTGGTGTATTGCTGGAGCTGAAGGCTTTGGGTGTGAAAATCAGTATCGATGATTTTGGTACCGGCTATAGCTCATTATCCTATTTGAAAAGATTCCCGATCGATAAGCTGAAGATCGACCAATCTTTTGTACGTGACATCATGACCGATCCCAATGATGCAGCTATTGTTGCTTCCATTATTTCAATGACGCGGCATATGAACCTGAGGGTGATCGCCGAAGGGGTTGAAACGGAGGATCAGTTGGTTTTTCTGCGCAACAACCATTGTAATGAAATACAGGGCTATTGGTTCAGTCCTCCCGTCAGCACGGTTAAGGTGGAGGAGCTGATGCTGCGTATTCAACAAGTAGCCGCCCATCAGGATGAGGAGTCAGGGGAATAAAAAAAGCCTTTAACGTTGGAGAGATTCGTATCCCCGTTAAAGGCTTTTTTTATGAGCTTACTGCGAAATCATCAATTTCATTGATTTTGAACAGGTAGACCTGCTTCTCGTCAACATGATACACGGAGACCATGCCACCGGGCGCATCCACATTTAGAATACGACAGGGCAGGCTCAGCTTGATGCCTTTGGCTTTGACAATGGTGAGACGAACCAGGGAATTGCGTTCCTTAAAGCCCTGAAATTGATCCCAGATGGCTTGATGCGGATCTTCCAGCTTGATGGGGCTGGCGGCGCTATCCTTCTTCATGGTGGGGGCGGCTGCAGCTTTATCCAAAGGCTTGGTTGTTTTAGCTTTATCTGGTTTTTCCTCGGAATTGGTGTCTGCTTGTTGCTTGCCAATCGTTTCCCGCATGATGACCTCAATGGTTTTACCTAAATGAATGCCCTCTTTGACCAAATAATCTTGAACTTCGGATGTATTTAACAAGTGGAGTAGCTTTTCCAGAGCATGGCCATTGGATTCGCTTTCAATCAGGATATCTACATTGAATAGAAATCTGCGTTTGTCTATATGATTCTGCTTAATATCCATGCGGACTCCTCCATTTGAACGATGCCTAACCTAACTATATCACTTTTTCTAGTACAAAAGTAGCCCATACTTTTACGAGTTCATGACCAAACCACTATGTATTTTTCCGAATAGCCCATAACTTTCATCAGCCCTGTTCATATACTGCAGTGTAAGTTTGATAAAGGAGGTGCGTATATGATCCAGATGCATCCTGTTGAAATAGACGGTTTCACGGCCTTGGCGATTGAGGTTAAGCTGCCCAAAACGACGCTGATTGTAGTGACAACTGACCGTGGATATATTATGTGTGGAGCCCTGGATGTCGGACTGCTGAACGAAAGATTGAAGGATCGCCACATTCTTGCAGCGAGAGCAACGGGAGTCAAGACGATCGAGGAACTGCTGGAGGCTCCACTGGAATCCGTCACCTATGAAGCAGAACGCTTGGGTATTGTGCCGGGGATGAAGGGTAAGGATGCGATTGGATTAATGCGTTAAATGAATCGGAAGCAGAGTAGGTACAAACGAAAAAAGCCTGATTTCTCAAGCTTTCTTCAAAATAAAGTATGTTAAATTTTACCGAATCCGGCAGCTGCAATTTCAATTCAATTCTGATGCGATCGCGATATCGTTCCCGTATTCCTCAAACCTCGATGACAACCATCTGATGACATTCCAGCTTCGGCACGGTATAGGATACATCAGTCCCCGCTTCACTCACCGCAAATGGCAGTGGCTCCATTTGCGGTGCCAGGTAAACCTGCTTAGCTATCTTTCCAAGCTTCACCGTCACCTTGGTATCGTATATAGGCACAATGTCCTCAATAACCTCTACACCATTGCCGCGCTTGACGGGAGAGGCATACAGGATATGATTAATGTAGCGATGCTGGGCCGGCTGCTCCATCAAGGTTACGATACCCTGCGCAGGAAGATTGGTACTCAAGGTTTTATCCGGGAGCAGACGGTTCAGCGCAAATAGTACGCATTCCTTCAAAGCGAGACTGCCTTTAGTCGCATAATCGCTGAATACGTTCCAGGCCAAATAAATCCCGTTCGTGCTCTCGACCATACCAGGGCCGTCGTACTGCTGGGCGCTTGGTGTATGCTGATGGGAGCAGAAGGTAAACACTTCCCGGTTAAAATAAGGGTTTTCCCGCCTGCCGAGCTCTTGTCCGTCGGTTAAACTTACGCGTTGTCCATCTGCGTAGAAGATAAAAGCGGCATTCGAGAGGTTAGTCAGCTCAAAGCTCGGGCGGAAATAATCGGGTTTATACGAATTGGGTCCTTCCCAGGCGACACCCAGATCTATGGCAAATGCATCTCCCGCTTCGTTCAGTCCAGAACGTCCGGTAGCCAGAATTTTGCCGCCTTGCGCCAAGTAAGCATTCAGCTTAGCCTGCAGCTCGGGACTGACCAAGATGTCGTCAGGAAGAATCAGTATTTTATAACGTGTATAATCACTATCCAAATCGACAACATCGAACAAAATCTTTCCTTCGAGCAGCATACGTATGGCTCCGGCATCTGCTGATCCCGAACGATCCTCACGTTTTTCTTCCTTGAACGCACCGATAGCTTCAACAGACAGCAGGGCAGCGTCGGCAATCGCCTGGACATCGCTGCACCAGGCTTCTTTATGCTCAACTTCACGATAGGCCGCACCAATTAAGGCATAGGTAGCCGGATCCATCAGCCCTTCCGGATGAAGCTGATCGCCGATTGAGCAGCGTGCGCCGTTAGCAATACTGAGGGCGGTTTCATAACGAAGCGCGTTGGGATGTTTATACCCACCGAATTCACCCCAGGTTGTGTGGAATTTTCCGGTCATACCGAGATAATCCATGCCAAGACCCTGAGCGTAACGCGCGGAAAGCGGGAAATGATCGTAGCCCCAGCCCCCAGTCGGCAGCGATTCCAGCTCCAAATGTGTGTTCATGGCGGACAAGTCTCTGCGTCCACGGCGAATGTGGCCTCCATTGTGGAAAACAGGCAAACCTGGCTTGATGGCGTCAATCGCTTCACGAATACGTTGGGTATAGTTGGCATAGACGCGCTCCCCTAAGGCAACAACCGCCGCGGTGTCTCGCGGATCCTGACCCTCGCTGCGCAGTGTACTGACACAATTGTGGCAGTAGCATTTACGAACGCCAACAATATCGAGGAAGATACCGTCCCCCTCATACTTGCGGACAACCTCCTCTACTTGGCGTACGAGTACGTCCAGATAAGGAGAATTCAGACAAAATTGGTGATAACCTGGCTTCATGAAGCCATCCAGCCAATTGGTGTTGTCGTTAATATCGCGGATCAACCATTCCGGATGGCGTCGAGCCAGCTTTTCATCCAGTCCTGCCGATACATAGACAGGGGTTTTGACATCAATCTCATGGGCTGCTTCTATCATGGCACCTAACAGATCAAAGTCCAGATGGGGGTGCCTTTCATTATCCTCGGTAGGATGATATGCCCAGCCATGATGACATTTGGAAAAAATCGTTATGGAATCCACATGTCCTTGGATCAGCATGTCCTGAAATTGCTGCTTGGAAAATTGCTTGCCGATATTGGGAATCGCCTCTGAGGTGTGAAAATCCAAATGTACCTGACGAAAACGCATAAATGACACTCTCCTTCAAGGGTAAATGATGGTGATTACGGATACAATGAAGACTACCTTACCACTATAAAGCCGGTCGGGAGAAGGGAATAGGCGAGCTAGCGACTTTTTATAGCACATTTTCGACTGCAATTGTTTGTGAATGAGTTTTTTTTGCGTTACACTGAATATACAAAGACCTGAACAGGTTGGAACATTAGGTTACGCTTACGATCCAAGCTTTGCTACGCAAAAGTCTAAGGAGTGTCGAGATGGATATCCTCCAGTTACCTATTCCGCCGCTTCCGCAGTTTCTAACCATTGGCCACTCGGTTTGGAAACCGGGTATGCAGCATTTTGAGCGATGCTTTGAGGTTTACGACATGTTGATTGTATGCTCTGGGACCTTATACATGATGGAGGATAGCATACCGTATGAGATTCAGAGCGGGGAAATGCTGCTGATGGAGCCGGGACGGACACATTGCGGGTATATGCCATGCACGGAGGATACCTCAATTTACTGGGTTCATTTCAAGCACGAGCGCCCAGTGGCAAGAATGGCCGAGAAACAAATACCTTGGTCAACCCTGGTAAGCAGGGGAACCGATAGTGACCTGATACCCTCAGAGCAATCATTGTTTCTACCCAAATATGGAAAGATCGATATCCGGCCGCTCCTGCCAACGCTCGAAGATATGCTGCGTTTGCGCAGCAGTCTCACCTTAGAGCATGCCGTTGATGTGCAGGTAGCCTTGGGCAGGCTGCTGTCCCTGGTACAGGCAGGCTTGAGAGCGAACCGCCGCTCGACAAGATCTCATGTCATTGCCGAGCAGTTCAAGCTGTATATACGGGAGCATAGCAACGAGCCGTTCGAGGCACAGCGGGTTGCGGATCAGCTTCATTTTGACTTTGATTATGCTGCCCGCTGTCTGAAGCAGCATACCGGCATGAGTCCGCTTCAATATCATCATTTGATGAGGATGGAAGAGGCCAAGCGGCTGCTTGTTCACAGCAGCTTGCCAGTTCAGGAAATAGCAGCACAGGTAGGTATTCATGATTACAACTACTTCATCCGTTTGTTCCGTAAGACAGTCGGGATAACCCCTGGATTATTTCGTAAATCCTCGCAAAGTTACATATAGTCCATGAATCATATGTTCGAATATCGTTTTATATAGCACATTACCGTTGATCATGATGATATGTGGAATCGTTAAGGCTACAGGATATACTTTTAGCAGGAAGTTTGTTACTTTTAATAATGATTTCAACGACTACAGACATTTTGTATAAAGAAAAGAGGCGTCGGGGTTGGACATTCAAAAAATATCTTCACGTAAAATATATGAAGTCATAGCGGACCAGATCAAAGAGCAAATTATTAGCGGTCAGTTGAAGCCGGGAGAGAAGCTCCCTTCTGCCAAGGAGCTGTCGGAAAGATTTCAGGTAGGCAGATCTACACTCCGTGAAGCGTTAAGCGCATTAAAGGCTATGGGACTTGTTGAAATTCACCAAGGTGAAGGCAGCTACGTGCGAAGCATCGAATCGCAGGATGTAGATTTGCCTGTATTTGATGCGCTGCTGATGAATCGGGAGACGGTTATTGAGCTGATTGAAGCGCGCAAGGCGCTGGAAATTTCCAATGCCGCATTGGCCGCTGAGAAACGGAATGCAGAGGATATCACCAAATTGGAAGAAATCATCCGCAATATGGAGAATTTCCTTGGTAATGAGCAGGAGGGAGAGCGTTCTGACCTGTTGTTTCATTTGACATTGGCGCAAGCGGCGCACAATTCCATCATGGCACGGATGATCGATTCGATATCTACACAAATGCAGACGGCCATCAGAGAAACGAGACGTCTGCAGATGTATGCCAACAAAACCGTATCGAAGCAGCTGTGGGAGGAGCATAAAGCGATATTTGAAGCGATTCGTGATCAGGAGCCTGCTGCTGCCCAAGAAGCGATGCGCAAGCATCTGTTCCATGTCGAACAGGTTTTACTAAAATTTTTAAAGAAATAAGGGCTTGTTTTGCCATATATTGAAGGCAATATTCATATACATAGGATCATAGAGCAATTAAATGAAATTGGCAGGTAATGGGGAGCTGAGTTAAAAATTCAGGCTTTTAGCCCATAAAACAGAATTATCTGAATATTTACAATAATCTAATAATATATTAATATGAACTTAACAAAAGAACAGCAACACTACATGAAGCACCGAAAAGCACTATATCAAACCACTAAATTTCCATCCTTACATTCGTTTACAAGTTTCGGTACGGAGGTTAAAACCTCTTGTTACTGAAAGTAAATCATAGAAGATGATATTGTAAAGAAACTGCATGGAGAGGGGATAGTCCAATGACGTAGGTAAGCGAAGCATGCTTAATCTGAAACCATCCGAGCATGCGGGGACCCAGTGACATAACGAATTACTATCCAATGGCCAATCGAATGGTTACGAGCTTAATCAAAGCCATTAACAAGTTTCAGTTCAGGGTGAAGGAAGTTAACCTTGATGCTGAAAGTAAAATAAAAGCAAAGGATCTGAAGGGAAAGGGGATAGTCCAATGACGTAGGTAAGCGAAGCATGCTCATTTCCGAAGCATTCAGAGCATGTGGGGACCTCAACCTGAAACCGAGTGACCGAATACGAGCAACATCGTAACAAAAATTTAAAACCTTAATAAATTTGATCTGATGATGTTCATTCTGAAGATGTTCTGATGATGTAAGGTAAATGAATGGAGCTTAAGAAAAAAGTGAATAGAAATACCTCATAAAGGTCCCTGTTTATTGGAAAATAGACAGGGGCGTTTATTATTTATGCATGGATAATCGATTACATAGAGCACTCTTACACGGGCGCCGCTGCTCAGCAGTGGTTTTTTGTTTGCTATTTTTTTATAACATAAGAATTTATAAGTTTTCAGCGGAGCTGAAGGATTCTTATGTTTCAAGAAAACCTACCTCTGAACCGCGGTCGCTCATCTTTGAAAGGCCTCGATAGAGGTTTTCTTATAAAAAGGCTTTCAAAAAACCAACATATCTGATAACCTGATAAGTATAAGATGAATGGTTATTTTAAAGAAGGTAGGTATTCCGATGCGAGTTTCCCTGTTTATTACTTGTTTGGCGGACCAGCTGTATCCCGAGGTTGGTGAAAGTGTCGTAAGGCTGTTAACCCGTTATGGGTGTGAGGTTGACTTTCCCGAGCAGCAAACCTGCTGTGGACAGCCGGCTTTTAACAGCGGCTATCAGGATGAGGCAAGAGAAGTTGCACGCGGGCTGATCCGCGCGTTTGAGCATAGTGATTATGTGGTATCGCCTTCCGGCTCCTGTACCGGTATGGTTCACCACTATTATCCGCAGCTATTTGCCAATGAGCCTGAATGGCTGCTGAAGGCCGAGCAGTTGGTGGAGAAGACGTACGAATTTTCGCAGTTTCTGGTCGGAGTGCTTGGTATAACAGATGTCGGCGCACAATTTGACAAGAAGGTCACTTACCATCCGTCCTGTCATGCAATGCGGTTGTTGGGCGTGAAGGAAGAGCCGGGTGCTTTATTGTCGAAGGTTAAGGGGCTTGAGCTGATCGAGCTTCCGAAAAAGGAAGATTGCTGCGGCTTTGGCGGTACCTTTGCCGTCAAAATGGCTGATATGTCGGAGGCGATGGTATGCGAAAAGGCGGGAAATGTATGCTCGACCGGCGCAGAAGTGCTGGTAGGAACCGATATGGGCTGCCTGATGAATATCGGCGGGGCCTTGAATAAAGATAATAAGCCAATTCGGGTGATGCATTTGGCACAGCTGCTTGAGGAAGGAGTGAAGCGCAATGAGTCAGGTCGAAACTAGACAGTTAATCGGTAGCGGTTTAAAGCAGCGGACAGAAGAAGCATTGGCTGACGATTTTTTGCGGAAGGCGGTTGCGTTCACAACTGATAAGCTGAAGACCGGAAAGCTGAAGGCGACAGATGATTTTGGTGATTGGGAGCAGTGGCGTGAGCGTGGACGATTGATTCGTACCCATGTCATTGATAATCTGGATTATTATTTGACCCAGTTCACGGATAATGTGTCCAAGGCGGGCGGGCATGTGTACTTTTGCCGTACTGCCGATGAGGCTGTAAAGACCTTTATGGAACTTGCCGAGAAGCGTAAAGCGAAGCTGGTAGCCAAAGGCAAATCGATGGTGTCCGAGGAAATTCATCTGAACCACCATTTGGAGGATCATGGGATCGAAGCGATTGAGACAGATCTGGGTGAGTATATTTTGCAGCTTGCCAAGGAAACGCCATCACATCTGATTATTCCTGCGATTCACAAAAACAAGCAGCAGATTGCCGACCTGTTCAACGAGGAGTCCGGGGAAAGCTTTCCTCCGGAAACAAGGGTTCTGGCCGATTTTGCCAGACAAAAGCTGCGCAATTATTTTCTGGAGGCCGATATTGGCTTGACAGGCTGTAACTTCGGTGTGGCTGAATCCGGCTCGATCACGCTTGTATCCAATGAAGGAAATGGGCGAATGGTCAGCACGATACCGAAGTCGCATGTAGTGATTATGGGAATGGAGCGGCTGGTTCCCACCTTTGATGATCTGGAGGTTGTACTGAATCTGCTGGCGAGAAGCGCTACGGGACAGAAGCTGACAACCTATACCTCCATGATTACTGGGCCGCGGCGTGAAGGCGAGCTGGATGGACCTGAAGAGCTCCATCTGATTGTACTGGATAATGGACGCTCCGAGCAGCTTGGCGATCCGGTATTCCAAGAGGTTCTGAACTGCATCCGCTGCGCAGCCTGTCTGAATGTATGTCCTGTGTACCGGCATGTTGGCGGTCATACCTATGGCAGTGTGTACAGTGGACCTATCGGAGCTGTATTGACTCCGCTGCTGCAGCAGGATATGAAGGAAGCCGGTGAGCTGGCCTATGCTTCAAGCTTATGTGGGGCTTGTTATGAGGCATGCCCAGTGAAAATTCCGCTGCATGATATGCTCGTACAGCTGCGTAATCGCAAGGTGAAAATGGGGCTGACTCCGTTTGCCGAGCGTACTGCCTTTAAGACATTCCAAACTGTGTTTGGTAACGTCAAGCTGTACAAGGTAGCGATGAATTCCGCTTACTATTTGCAGAAGCCTTTTATTAGCAAAGGCTTTATTAAGAAGGGTCCGGGACCGATGTCGGGCTGGACGCAGTCACGCTTCTTTCCTATGAAACCCAAGGAGTCGTTTCGGGATAAGTGGAATAAGCTGCAGCAGGAAATGAAGTCCTCTGCCGGAAGCTCTGCTGCTTCTATTGTGACATCCTCTGCAGATTCGAAGAAAAGAGGTGAGCATCATGACCATTAAGCCCGGACAGATTCAGGGCCGCGATTCTTTTATCGCGAATATCTCTTCAAGATTGGGGCGCAAGTCGCCTGATGCCGTGGCACCGGAGCATCCTTACAGAGGGGCGCCTGCATTTTATAAAGAAATCGAACGGACAACCGAGGAAAAAATACTGCTTTTTACCGATAACTGGACAGCATTGACAGGCAAGGTACTGGTCGTTGAAGCAGCGGAGGCAGAGGAGAAACTTGGCGTATGGCTGCAGCAGATCGTGGAGGAGCTGCAGGTCAAACGGGCATCACGCTGGGAGCATGCAGGTTTGATCGGATTGAATGTGGACGGGGCTCTGTCAGCAGCGGGGGTCGAGGTAGTCCCCTGGATTCTCGACCCGAGCACTGCTCAGGAAGGCGGTCCGGCTAGTACGAATGTGTCGGGCTCAAGTGGTACCGTTGGACCTGACTCGACAGTTCTTGCCGATCAAGCCGATGTGCAGCCGATCGAAGCTGACTCTGTGGATCCAAGCAAGCTTGAAGCGACGGCGGATTCAGGTCCTATCGAGCTGTCCTCGGTACATACCGACAAGCAGGGGGCAGCTACTTCAAACTGGCAGCAGCGCAGTCAGCTGCTCCAGCGAACAGAGCGGTGCGAGATGGGCATTATATGGCCCGATTATGCTGTAGCTAATACGAGCACGCTTGTATTGCAATGCTCGCCTGAGCATGGTCGTTCCGTAAGTCTCTTGACCGATATATTATTCGCTGTTTTTCGTGCTGATCAGCTTGTCACTCGAATGGGTGAAGCTTTTCAGCAAGTTACGAACGGCAAGAATGATGCGAGTCAGTATGCTTCCTCTCTAAATCTGATTACAGGTCCGAGCCGCAGCGCGGATATCGAGAATGATCTGACTATCGGAATCCATGGGCCTGGAAAGGTATATGCAGTAATTATCAAGTAAAACCAAGCAAACCATTATTGCTCAAATAAACTGAATATAAGGGTGAGAAGCAGTGTCGGTTTGTGTCGAAATCGATGGTGCTTGTCGCTCTTTTTTTTGTGGAAATGCTTCACAGCTTATTCATATTCGCCAAATCTTTACATTTTTCTTAAAAAAGTAGTTCAAATGATATGCTCGTAGAAGTATAATAGAATTAATGATTTTTTTGTGAAAATCGTACATCTTGCAGATGTATTAATAAATGACAAAATGTGTCTACATAAGGGGTGAAATCATGTCAGGTGAATTAATATTGCTAGTAGAGGATGATCGGGAAATCAGCAGCTTGATTGAGCTCTACCTTCGTAAGCAAGGATTCAACGTTGTTATAGCAGAGGCGGGGGAAGAAGCCCTCGATCAATTTGAGAACAGCACACCCGCATTGATTTTGCTAGATATTAATTTGGATGGTATGAATGGGCTTACCGTGTGCAAGGAAATTCGTGAGGTTTCCAATGTTCCAATTGTGTTTATTAGCTGTAATAAGGATTCGGATGACATTGTGGAGGGCTTGAAGCTGGGCGCTGATGACTATATTACAAAACCATTTGATCCCGAGGTCATGGTTGCGAGAGTGCAGGCGAATCTCAGGAGAGCACCGATTTTTCGCAGGGGGGCCACTCCAGTTAAGAAGGACGAGCTGAGAACACTTTCTTTTGATGGATTGACTGTAGATCTGGTTAATTTCCAGGTGCATGTTAACGGAATCCATGTTCCACTGTCTGCGAAGGAAGTGCAGCTGCTCATATTTTTGGCGCGGCAGCCGGATCAAGTATTTTCATTGGATGAGCTTTATCAAAATATTTGGGGAGCAGATAGCATATCTGATACCCGTACCGTGATGGTGCACATTAGCAGTCTTCGCAAGAAATTGGAAACACCTGTTGCTCAGTTCAAGTATATTCACAATATTCGGGGGATCGGTTATAAATTTAATTCATATCTGCCCAAATCTTAAAAATAGAGGTGTAGACAAACCATGAACCATAAATTATTGGAGCTGCAAACCTTATTGCGCGAGCATAGTCTATTAATCACCTTCTCCGGAAAATTTACTCAAAGTATTATAGAAGAGCTCGGTGAAGCGGTTAAGAAATATTTGGAGACTGAGAAGCGCCCACAAAATGCGATTTTCGACCTATTCTCAATTTTTATCGAACAGACGCAAAATATTAAAAATTATTGTTCCCTGATGCAGGATTCCGATTTTGGTGATCGAATTTCAGAATCTTGTATTGTAACCATAGGCAAAACGGAGACTGGCAATTATGTATGCTCCGGCAATCAGATTCAAAACCGTGATACAGCCAAGCTGATCAAGGCATTAGACGAGATTAACTTACTCGATAAGGAAGAATTGAAAAAGATGTACAAAATGAAACGCAAGCAGGATATTTCAGAGCTGGAAGGTTCGGGAGCCGGATTAGGTTTGATTGATATTGCCAGAAAGGTTAAGCAGCCATTGGAATATACGATCACAGAACTGGACTCACAATTTTCCTTTTTTACATTAAAAGCAACCGTATAGAAAGCAGGTGAATAGATGTTAGACGTATTGCGTATTGAAGCTACAAGAAGCACACCGGAGATTTCTTTCAATCCGACTAATCATAGGCTATCTGTTCGCGGACAATCTTATCCTGAAAATTCGTTTAAATTTTACGAACCTATTCTACAATGGGTTGAACAATATTTACATAATCTTGGTGGCGAGAAGGTTGAGATCGAATTCTGCCTGCCATACATCAATACAAGCAGCTCGAAGTGTATCATGATGCTGTTGGAAAAGTTCAATAAAGCTTTTCATGATGGCAAGGAGCTCAATCTGAACTGGTTTTGCAGTGAGGATAATGAGAGCGAAATCGAATGTGCTGAAGAATTTAAGGAAGATCTGGAGCTGCCATTTCAAATCATTGCACAGAAAGAGGTTTGATGCCTGCAATGGATCAAGAAAATCTGTTTGGAAATGAACGGAAAATATTGGAGGCATCCCGCAAAATTATGGAGGATGCTGCTCACGAGCATAACGAGCTGCTGCCTGAATTCTCCAAGCTGGTCATTGATTATGAGCGCCTCATCAAATTGACGACCAAAATATTCAAGATCAGCGACATCCAGGGCAAAAACATCAAACAGCACGAGGATGAAATGCGCCAAATGAATCATGATTTGCAGCATCTGGAAAAATCGCGTCGTAAGCTGATGAGTGATATTTCACATGAGCTTGGTACACCGATGACTTCTGTTCAGGGTTATGTCAAAGCGATGCTGGATGGCGTGATCGAACCGGGCGAACCGCATTTACGGATGATTTATAATAAGGTGCTGCTCGTAAATGATCTGGTAGATGACTTGTTTGAGCTGTCCAAGCTTGAAGCCAGCAAAGCTATTTTCCAATTTTCCGAATACCCGCTGGAGCAGGTGCTGGATCTGTTACGGGGTAGATTTGAGCTTGAAGCGGCGGATCGTGGCTATCAGTTCAGTGTCGAGGATTTTCAAGAAAACATCCCGGAAGCTGGATATGTTTCGATTTCGATAGATTTGAAACGATTTGAGCAGGTTATGAATAACTTTGTGAATAATGCGTTTCGCTATACGGCCCCCGGAGGTATGATTAAAATCCACGGAGAGGTCCATATTGAGAAGCAACGGATGTTAGCCAATGGACTTCACTGTGAGGTTACCTTCAAGGTAAGCGATTCAGGAGAGGGTATTGATGAGGAAGCGCTGCCGCATGTTTTTGATCGTTTTTATCGAGCCATTAAGGCTAAATCGAGCACGACTCCGGGTACTGGGCTTGGACTGGCCATTGCCAAAGAAATCGTTCAACAGCATAACGGGCAAATTGGCGTTAACAGTGTGAAAAATCACGGCTGCACGTTCTATTTTACTTTACCGGGAACGATTATTCTGGATCAGGCTTGGGAGACGGAATCATGAGCGCAAAAGATCACAATCTGATGAAAGTCATCGTAATCGCAAGCATCATTATTGTGCTTTCTATTATACTTGCTGGCACAAGCGTATATATCATTGCAGAAAAAGAAGTTGTCAACAAGTTGAAAAGCAAGGATTTGGTGCGGATTGCCGAGTCGGTCGCTTCCAAGGTCGATGGCCGTCTTCAACGGGCTAAAGAGTCATCGCTAATGTTGGCTAAGGACCCTGAGCTGATCAACTGGCTGGCTGATGGTGAGAAGGACGAGAAGCTGCGTGGCCATGTTATTGAAAAGCTTAATAACCTGGCAACCGGATTTGACTACAGCAACGGTTTTATAGCAAGCAAGGCAACGGGTAATTATTGGATTGAAAACGGACAGGCTAGCAAGGTATTGTCAGAAGGCAATGCGACTGACCAATGGTTTTATAAAACACTCGCTTCCAAACAGCAGGTTACACTTAATTTGGATTATAACGAAGTGCGGCAGGATACTTTTGTATTCGTAAATGTGCTTGTTGGTAAGACAGATGCGCCCGTTGGAGTAGCAGGTATTGGATTAAGTCTGAAGGAGCTGGCAACCAATTTTGCCGACTACAAGTATGGGGCCAAAAGTAATTTGTGGTTGATCGATAACAGCGGCAAAATCTACTTGTCAGATGATATCAGCAAGGTGGGGACAATGGTGTCCAGTCTTGTTCCTGAACAGCTTGTTCAACAAATGCTCGGTCAATTCAATCAAACTGACTCCAATGGCCAACAACCTGTAGTCCTTGATTATATGGATAGCGAAGGACAGAAGATGGATTTGATCAGCTTTCCACTCAAATCGACAGATTGGAAGCTGCTGTTTCAAATGCGACGGAGTGATTCGGTTTCGTTTCTCGATACGATTAAAATTAATACAGGCATTGCGTCACTGCTGTGCATCCTAGCTATGATCTTCATGTTTTATTTCGTTACACGCAACCTGGCCAACCCCTACAATAGGGCTCTGGAGCTTAATCGCAAGCTGGAGCAGGCGGTTCAGGAGCGGACGAAGCAAATATCCGAGCAGAAGCAGAAGCTGACCGACAGCATTGATTATGCGAAGCGGATTCAGGACTCGATACTGCCTTCACGCGAGGAAATCGAGGGTGTGCTGCAGGATCATTTTGTACTATGGGAGCCACGTGACGTTGTAGGCGGCGATTTTTATTGGATGAAGCAGACCAATGATGGCTATTTATTAGCTATTGGTGATTGTACAGGCCATGGTGTACCGGGGGCATTGATGACCATGATCTCCATCTCCATCCTCAATCGTATTGCCGAGACGGCAGAATCTATGGACCCGGCATCCATTCTGCAATCAATGAACCGACTGATCAAAGAAACACTGCACCGCGAGCATGGAGACCTGATGTCGGATGACGGGTTGGATATCGGGCTTTGTTTCATCAGAGGGGATCAGCTTACATTTGCTGGCGCCAAAACCTCCCTGTATATGAAGAACGATCAGGAATTGACGGTGATCAAGGGTGATCGCAAAAGCATTGGTTCAGTCAGAACGAATAACCAATTCAACTTTACGAATGCCGAGCTTACGGTAAGTACGGGTGCTTCCTTTTATATGACTACAGATGGTTATCTGGATCAGAACGGCGGCGTCAAGAATGTTTCGTTCGGCAAGCAAAAGCTGATTGAAATGATCGAGCAGTTCCATGGTAAACCATTGGGCGAGCAGGAAGCTTTGTTCCGCAGTCGACTGGTCGATTATATGGGCGATGAGCCACAGCGTGACGATATTACGTTATTAGGCTTCAAAATATCCTGAAAAGAATAATGCTTTCAATAAAAAACACATGCTCAGGCATGTGTTTTTTTGTTGACTTCTGATTAGGTGTCATCTCGGGTAAATATCATTTCTTTGAAACAATTTCCATAGCTGCTCTGCCATAAATTGAGGTGAACGTGGCATGCTATTGAGAATCCACCACTCCACGGTTCCAACGAAGGCCGAGGCCATAAATTGTGTAATTAGTTCCTTATCCATTTCCTGATTGATCTCCTGCATATTGATCTTCTCTGTTATGCTAGCTGCCACATTCTGCAGCATGCGTTCCCGAAATACGGAGGTTCTTTGATTAGTGAGCATGGAAGAAAAGAATAGAAAATTATCCTCGAAATAAGTAAATGCTGGCATTAATGCACGGATCAGATCTATTTTTTCCAGATTGTAATCGATCGCTTTGCATGCTATGAACATATGGCTTAGATGGTCTTCTATGCATTTATTAAGCAGGTCGTATTTATCCGTGTAGTGAAGATAGATGGTCCCCCGGTTTACATTGGCCCGTTCAGCAATATCATTAATGGTGATTTGATCGAACTCTTTCTCGGAAAACAATCCCAGAAACGCCTTGTTAATGGATTCCTTTGTTCTCAGGATTCGTCTATCTATTTTCGTTGCGGTATCCATATTGCATTTGCCTCCTCACGTTAATGAACAATTCTAGTGCTGTTGTTGTATATGAAACAAAATTGCAAGTATTAGCGATTGAATTAACTTATCTTCTCTATATAATAATAATCAACAGCTATTAAATAATCAACAGTTGTTAATTAAATTGATTACAAATTATTTTAAGGGGCGATAACAAATGGACAACTTGAAATCCAAGGTGATCATCATTACGGGAGCATCCAGCGGAATAGGAGAAGCTACAGCCAAGCTATTGGCCCAAAACGGCGCAAAGGTCGTATTGGCTGCTAGAAGAGAGGAACGCTTGCAAACGATAGTTAGCGAGATAGAAAAAGAAGGCGGAGAGGCTGTCTACCATATAACAAATGTGGCTTCAGCGGAAGATATGCAGAAGCTTGCACAATTTGCCTTACAGCAGTATGGACGTATCGATGTTCTAGTGAATAATGCCGGAATCATGCCAGTATCCCAGCTTAACGAACTCAGGGTCAACGAGTGGGATAACATGATTGATGTTAATATTAAGGGAGTTCTGTATGGCATTGCCGCTGTATTGCCAACTATGAGGGAACAGCAATCAGGACATATCATCAATATTTCCTCGGTTGCAGGTTATAGTGTAAGTCCAGCCTCATCTGTTTATAGCGCTACCAAATTTGCAGTTAGAGCGATAACGGAAGGTTTGCGCCAGGAAGAATCTCCTGCCTCTAATATTCGAACCACCATTATCTCACCGGGAATAACGGATACGGAGTTATCCCATTCGATTAACAGTCCTGCCATCCAGGCTATGGCCAGCGAATTCATGAAAATGGCTATTTCTCCATACAGTATTGCCAGAGCGATTGCATACGTCATTAATGAACCCGAGGATACCGGAGTCAACGAGATCGTGATTAGACCAACCCTACAGCCTTAACACAATTACCGTGATAGATTTGATTTCTTGATAGAAGTTACTGCATGGATCGTCCTTTACTTAGAGGGCGATCTTTTTCTTATCCTATTCAATGGGGAATGAAGTAAAATGTTTAGGCAGTAACCCGTTGACAGACGAATTGGCTGGTGTTAGGATTAAAATGTAGATTATACAAAACTATGGTTTATTATAGTAAACCACATTCGTTTTTCATCTTGGGAGGGAATATGGACAAAAAGTATTGGGTACCGGCTTTGGACAAAGCTAATGATATCCTGCTGGCCATTTCCGGGCAGCCCTCCAAGCTGAAGCTGATTGATCTCTCGAAGCAGCTTGGCATTAACAAAAGCTCGATGTTTTCGTTACTGAATACGATGGAGCAGTTGGAATGGGTTGTTCGGGATGCAGAGGGGACCTATTCCCTGGGGTCTAAACTCGGGTTTATCGGAAACTCTTTTTTCAAGCAATTCAGTTTAATAGAACGGTTTCGCAAGGAAGCGTCTATCACGAAACACAAGATTCAGGAAACGATTCAACTAGCCAGATTGGAACGGCACGAGGTGCTGTATCTGGCCAAGGAGGAAATGCCATCTCCGGTTCGATTAGCTTCCGAGCCTGGTATGAAGCTGCCTGCTCATGTGACGGCACTTGGCAAAGCACTGCTGGCTGATCTGGAAACCTCGGTTATTGAAAGCCTGTTCCCGGATGAGGTACTTCAGCCTTGCCCGACACCGCACACGCTTAAGAATCGCAGTGACTTGATTACGCAGCTGGAGCTTTCCCGCGAGCATGGTGTTGCATTTGATCTACAGGAAGCTGTAATGGGTTTTTGCTGTGTGGCGGCACCGGTTAGGGATACGCAGGGTCAGGTCATAGCGGCGATCAGCTGCTCGATGTTTCAGCATGAATGGGAGCAAAAGCGGGAGCTGGCGCAGCGTGAAATTTGTGCCTTGGCTGCAAGGCTTTCACATAGTTCTGTTTAATATCAATCGAAAGGAATGATAATGAGTGAGATTAGACAATAAAATCGTTTTGATTACGGGTGCTGGATCAGGTATTGGCAAAAGCTCGGCGCTGCTGTTCGCCAAAGAAGGCGCTACTGTCATTGTGAATGATCTGGTTGAAAAGGGCGGTCTCGAAACCGTGGAAGAAATTCATCAGGCTGGAGGCAAGGCGCTTTTTATCCAGGCAGACACAACGGTTCCAGAATCGGTAAAAGCGATGGTGGATCAGGCTATCGACACCTACGGTCGTATAGATGTCTTGTTTAATAATGCAGGGGTAAGCGGTATCGGAGCGATTCACGAGGTAGAGCCGGAGGATTGGGATCGTGTTATCAGGATCAACATTCGCGGTGTGTTTTTGCCGTGTAAATATGTGCTGCCGCATATGATGGATCGCCGTGAAGGCTCGATCATTAATATGTCCTCCTGCATAGCCGAAATCGGCTTGGGCCGTCGTGCTTCCTATTCAGCAACCAAAGGTGCTGTATTGTCGCTCACCAAATCGATGCAGGTTGACTACGCACCTTACCAAATTCGCGTTAATGCGCTGCTCCCGGGCACAATTCTTACACCTTTTGTGGAAAATTACCTGCGTACCTCCTACGACGATCCGGAGGAAGCGATCGATTCTCTCAAGAAACGCCAGCTTAGCGGTGACTTGGGCAGACCTGAAGATGTGGCCAAGGCGGCATTGTTCCTGGCTTCGGATGACTCCCGCTTTATGATGGGTTCTCCGCTATATATTGATGGCGGCGTTGTTTTTGGTAAAAATGCTTAAGTTTCAATACGGCTAAATCTAACTATATATGATGGAGGAATGAAACTTATGAAACTGCTTACTTTTATTGAAGAGGGTCAACAAAAGCTGGGTGTGAAGACCGAACAAGGGATTGTACATATTACTGCTGCCCTTGAGGAGATTCCAGCACTGGAAGGCCAAGTCGTCCCGCAAACGGTACATGAAGTAATTGATGGTGGTACAGACGCGCTAGCAGCTCTTGCAGCCTATGTGGATCAAGTGCTATCAGCTGCGGATCGCGGTCCAAGCGCTCATGTGCTGGTTGAGTCTGAGCTGACATTGGGACCGTGTGTGACCCATCCGAACAAAATCATCTGCGTAGGTTTGAACTATCGGAAGCATGCCGAAGAAACCAATGCACCGATTCCGCAATATCCAATCCTTTTTAACAAATTCAATAATACGCTAACGGGTCATGGCGCTGATGTATCACTTGCGGAAAGAGTGACTAGCAAGGTGGACTACGAGTGTGAATTGGTTATTGTCATCGGAACCAAAGCCAAGTATGTAACCAAGGAAGATGCACTAAGCCATGTGTTCGGTTACTGTAACGTAAATGATCTGTCCGCTCGTGATTTGCAGCTGCGCACTCAGCAATGGCTGCTTGGCAAAAGCCTGGATGGTTTTAGTCCGCTTGGGCCTTACCTGGTGACAGCTGATGAGGTTGGCAATCCTAACAATCTGGGTATTCGCACGCTTGTTAACGGTGAGCAGCGCCAAAACTCGAATACGTCGGATATGATCTTCCATTGCGATGAAATCGTCAGCTATATTTCTCAGCATATGACACTGGTACCGGGAGATATTATTTTGACTGGAACACCAGAGGGTGTCGTATTGGGCTTGCCTGAGGACAAACAGGTTTATTTGAAAGACGGCGATGTGGTAACGATTGAAGTGGAAAAACTGGGTACATTAACGAACCGGATGGTAGCCGAACAACGGTAATGTCAGAATACAGGTAGATGGGATGCTTACGTAGTCTGTTTTTTACGAAAACATTCCGGTTCATGCTTACGATCCCAGCTTCTTAAGGAAGCTTTCAGGAGGTTATCAATTACAATGGCAGGACATCAAATTGAAGTAGGGGCAGACGCTCTGGTCATGGATGCAAGGGATCATGTTGCTACAGCGATCAAGGATTTGGAGCAGGGGAGCAAGGTTGCCTATCGTGTACAGGATGCGGTTCATGAGCTTGTGCTTGTGGATGCAATACAATTCGGTCATAAGCTGGCGATCACGGATATTGCCGAAGGTACCGACATTCGTAAATATGGCGAAGTGATCGGTAGAACGACGACAGCTATTCGTGCGGGTGAGCATGTTCATGTCCATAATGTCGAAGGTATTCGTGGACGCGGCGATCAAGCGCCTAAGGCTTAATAATATAGCAGGTGAGTTTCTGCTCAGCAGACTCTAAGGAGGAATTTGTAATGGAGCATATGATGGGCTATAGAAGATCGGACGGAACGGTAGGTATCCGCAATCATTTATTAATCATTCCCACTGTGATTTGTGCCAATCAGGTATGCAGCCGTATCATGCAAATGGTACCTGAAACGATAGCGATTCCGCATCAGCACGGCTGCAGCCAAATCGGCGCGGATAAGGATCGGACTTTCGACATGCTGGCAGGTACAGGCAAAAATCCGAATGTAGGTGGAGTCATCATCATCAGCTTGGGCTGTGAGGTGATCGACCCTACGCAGCTGGCAGATGCGGTTCGTGCAACAGGTAAGCTGGTTGAGGTATTTGATATTCAGTCAGCCGGCGGGTCGGTTAAAGCGATTCAGCACGGTGTCGAGCTGGCGAAGAAGATGAAGCAGCAGCTGGATGCGATGGAGTCGGAACCGATTCCTTTCAGCGAGCTGATCATTGGCGTCAAATGCGGCGGTTCCGACGCAACCTCGGGCCTGGCTTCCAACCCTGCATTGGGTGCAGCGGCGGATTCCCTGATCCAGGTTGGCGGGGGTGTCGTGATCGGAGAAACTACGGAAATTATCGGAGCCGAGCACGTTCTGGCTTCCCGCTGTGCCACACCGGAAACCTCCGATATGTTGTACACCATCGTCAACCGTTTTGAAAAAGAAGTGGAGCGAATGGGCGCCGATATGCGCGGTGGCAACCCAAGCCCGGGCAACATTGCAGGAGGCTTAACGACCATTGAGGAGAAATCCCTGGGTTGTATCAGCAAATGCGGTACGGCACCTATTAAGGGTATTGTCGAATATGCCGAGACAATTCCGAAGCATGGACTGTATTTTATGGACTCCCCGGGTAATGACATTGAATGTGTATCCGGTATGGCTGCGGGTGGAGCCCATCTCGTATGCTTTACAACCGGACGCGGTACACCAACCGGCTCTGCGGTTGTGCCTGTCATCAAAATTACCGGAAACACACGGATGTTCGAGCGGATGAGTGACAATATGGATATTAATGTCGGTGACATGCTGGCAGGGACGCTGAGTCTGGAAGATGCTGGAGAAATGATTTGGGAAGAAATTAAAGCGGTAGCGAACGGCAAGCTGACGAAGGCTGAAATTCTCGGTCATACCGAATTCAGCATCAACCGTATCGGACCGAGCTTATAAGGGAGGCCTATGTAAATGGCAAGATTAGCAAATAAGGTTGCCCTGGTAACGGGTGGCAGTCGTGGAATCGGTGAAGCCGTGGCTCTGCGGTTGGCTGAAGAGGGCGCTCATGTAGCTGTCAACTATACGTCAGATCGTTCACGTTCGCTTGCGGAAAAGGTAAAAGAACAAATTCAGGCGTTAGGCGTCAAATCGATGATCGTGCAGGCGGATGTTGGTGATGGCAAACAGGTGGAAGCGATGTTCGAGCAGGTCCGTGAGGAGCTGGGCGATATTGAAATACTGGTCAATAATGCCGGAATTGCACCGTTCGAACCGTTTATGAAGCTGACTGAAGAGACATGGGATCGGACTTATGCGACGAACGTCAAATCGATTTTCCTCTGTTCTCAGCTTGCAGCCAAGACGATGGTTGAAAAGCGTTACGGTAAAATTATTAATGTGCTTTCCACGGCGAGCCTCGTGGTAACAAGTCCTGTGATTCCTCATTATCAATCGTCCAAGGCAGCCGCACATATGTTAACCAAAGGGATGGCTATCGAGTTGGGTAAGTACAACATTAATGTAAATGCAGTCGGACCAAGTACTGTGGATACCGATATGTGTACGGACTTTTTGGCGGATCCGCAAATTCGTGCCAAAGAGATTGAGGCTAATCCGATGAAGCGGCTAGGCACGTCCCGGCAAATCGGAGATGCTGTTGTATTCCTCGCTTCCGATGAAGCGATGCAGATTAATGGTCATCTGTTAATGGTTGACGGCGGATTAACAGTAAAAGCAGCTCAACCGGAAGATCATATGGAGCATTAAGATCGACGATTGTATCCACATAGAAATTTAATGAGTTGAAAGCTCTTCGGGTGTTCCCGAAGAGCTTTTTTCATATAGATAGATGATGATGAGACAAGAGAACAAATTCGAATGATTTCTCTCAAAAACATGATGAATCCAAACATCGCCGCGCGTGATCACCGTTGATAAAAACCCAGCTTACCCAACAGCGGTTCAGCAATTGAAGGATGAGAAGTTTATCATCAAACCGATGTTGGGATTCAAGTCTCCCGCAACTGCCAAGAAAACAATTGCCGTGCACATGATAAGGACAGGGCAGGTCGAATGCAATCATTCGTCTGCCGTCTCTGCAATTGAATTAATATGGCGTCCAATTTCATCAACTCATTAACTTTCTTGATTCTAAATAAAGGACCTGAATAAACTTTTTTGTGTTTTGCCGGATTAAGCTGAGAGCAGAAGTTTCATCATTTTCCAGTGCTTTCATTTTTTTGCGGATATCACTCAGGTCAAAAAACTTTGTAGAGTACTGCTCGAACTTCGGGTTCGAATAATCGATCAATCCAAGGGATGCCAAGTGGGTTAGCGCTTGATTCACTGCTCGCCGCACCCGTTGTTCGGCTGCTTTGATCTCTTTTTTCAAGTCGATCGTCGAAGCGGAGGGGCCTAATTTTTTCAAGGCAATTTGATGGTATATTTCATGAAGCTGCGGAAAGCCCTGTTCCTGTGAGTGATCGGCCTCATAACGGTATAAATAATCGAGCATCTCCAGCAAGTCTTTGCTGCCGGCTTCCCCAATCAATCCGAGATCTGATAACATATAGTTTCCGCATGTAATGATATTTTTTTCAATGGAAGAAGGATCCTTCTCCGTTAATTCGCCGCTGAAGCCGACAGCACGGAGAGATTTTTGAATATTTCGAAAGGATTGGTGGATGAGCAGCAATTCAGAAACCTTTCTAATAACAGCAATAACTTCCAAACGGTTTATGGGCTTGGTGATATAATATTCAATTCCGCAGGCATACGCCTTGACTATCATTTCCTTCGACTCCACGTGAGAAATCATAATGATTTTCCCTTCAAAGCTTCCGGATAGTTTGCGAACGGTCTCTATGCCGTCACGAATGGGCATTAGTAAATCGATAAGCATGATGTCTACTTGCTTGAGTTCGAGCAAAGTGATATCAACATGCACCCCGTCAGGAGCTTCGCCTACCACACTTCCTAAATCCCCATCCTCGATAATTTGTTCCAGCATGGAACGGATAGCCGGATCGTCATCGACAATAAAAAAACGCATCGCGCTACTCTTCCTTTCCTATTTGGCCAATCGGCAATGTGATGGTGAAAACAGTACCTGCACCTTCGGTATTGTCTTGAACTTGGACGTTTCCGAGCAAACGCTCTGTTTCCTGATTCACATAAACCAAACCGATTCCCGTTGACGGATTGCCAGCTTTATCGAATTTGGTCGTATAGCCGGGCATGAAGATTTTCTCTCGATACTTCGGCGCAATACCTGGGCCATTATCGGCGACACTGAATACAATAACATCTTTTTCTCGTTTAACCCATATTCGGATTATGCCCTGTTCCTCTAACGCTTCTACGGCATTGGCAACTAAATTATTGAACAAAGACAAAGCTGTGTACACATGACATAAAGGAAAGATCCCTTCGGTTTGCAGAGTGAATTCGATCTTCTTACCAAGTGACTGGGCATATTTCTGATTGGTACGCAGAACGATATCGGCCAATTCTTCGACCGGCATATAATCGCTTTCGTGCGAAATCAGGCTGGATAGACCCGCATATATCCGTTGATTGTCCTTTTTGATCTCATGAACCTCGCCGGCGATCCGGAGAGCTTTTTGTGCTAGATCTTCATGAAAAACATGCTGTGCATTATTTAACGATTGATACAGCTCGTAGCTGTCACGGGCGATATTTTCTGCGTTGTGCAGCGTTTTCTTCAATTGAATGGTTTCCTCGTAAAGCTCAGAAATAAGCATGAGCATCTTCTCGTTTTCTTTACGCTTCTGCTCTTCGGCCGCTTTCGACTGCCTCAGTTTGACCAAATTGAAAAAACCAAGAACGAAAAAACTCCGATAAAAAGCAATGAGAACTATCTGATTCCAGGTTGCGAAAGTGGTCGTTTGCTCTGTTGCCGAATAACGCAGCAAAAGCTCTACCAACGTCGCGGCGATTTCACATGCCACACCCAGTGCTCCAACCAGAAGTGGTCGGTTATGACGACGGTTTATTCGAACTGCCGCGAAGGCAATCGCATAGGTCAAATAGTAAAAGAATACCGGATAATGATGCTGAAAAGCAGCTCCCCAGTTCCAATGCGGTTCGAGTGCCAAGTCAAGTCCCATGCGAAAGATCGTAACCGAGCTGCCGACAAGTAATCCGGAGATAAGCGGCGAGGGAGAACGGAGCCAGAGTAGGAATAGAAAAAAGGCAGGAGTGCCCAAACTTACTCGAAAATCAGTTTGAAACGGGTAAAAATTTAATTCGCCCGCGATCGGAACCGAAATGACCATTAGTGTTAAGAGAAGGCATTTTTCTTTCAAAGCGATTTTTCAACCTCCTTTCTTAACAACTTAACAGACTTTCGACATCATTTGTATTATTCCTCCATGTCATAGATACTCCTTCTTCTTCATTATTCCAAAAACGAGATGAATAATTCGACTAAGGATGAACCAAAGAATTTTTGCTCAACATGTAGATTTATATAGATTGCTGTAGATTCCCCGTACAATAAACTCATCAAGACATTTTAAATTTTTATCAAAAGAAAGCGCTTTATATTTTATGAAAAAGGGGAATCTTATTATGAAAAAATTTGGTTTGGCTTTTCAAATCTTGTTTGGACTACTATTAGGAGTTATTGTCGGGGCTATTTTTTATGGTAACCCAACCATCGAAAGTTATTTGAAACCGGCGGGAGACATTTTCATTCGTTTGATTAAAATGATTGTTGTTCCCATAGTCGTTTCCTCTCTTATTGTCGGAGTAGCGGGAGTAGGAGATATTAAAAAGCTTGGAAGACTTGGAGGGAAAACTCTTCTTTATTTTGAAATCGTAACGACGATTGCTATTATTTTCGGCTTGGTCATAGCGAATATCTTTCAGCCTGGAGTCGGAATCAATATGGCTGGACTAGCTAAGTCAGATATTACGAAATATGTCGAAGCGACGAAAAATGTGACCAGTCACAGCTTTGCCGATACATTTGTCAATATCGTTCCGAAAAACATTTTTGAATCATTAATAGCCGGTGACATGCTGGCCATCATTTTCTTCTCTGTATTGTTTGGTTTGGGCGTTGCTGCGATTGGCGATAAAGGAAAGCCGGTTTTATCTTTTTTCCAGGGCGTTGCCGAATCGATGTTCTGGGTGACGAACCAAATTATGAAATTTGCACCGATCGGTGTATTCGGATTGATTGGCGTAACCGTATCCAAATTCGGTGTCGGCTCTTTGATTCCTTTGGGGAAATTGGTGCTTGCCGTGTATATCGGCATGTTCCTGTTTGTAGTTATCGTGTTTGGTTTGATTGCTAAGCTTTGCGGTACCAGCCTTATGGCAATTGTTCGCATATTAAAAGATGAACTCATTTTGGCTTACTCTACAGCAAGCTCCGAAACGGCACTACCAAAGATGATGGAAAAAATGGAGAAGTTCGGTGTACCGAAGGCAATCACGTCATTTGTCGTCCCTACGGGATATTCGTTTAATTTGGACGGGTCCACGTTATATCAAGCGATAGCCGCATTATTTATTGCACAAATGTATGGGATCCATATGTCGATTAGCTCTCAAATCATGTTGATGCTTGTCTTGATGCTCACTTCAAAGGGAATTGCTGGCGTGCCAGGCGCTTCGTTTGTCGTCCTGCTTGCGACACTCGGATCTGTCGGGATTCCGCTTGAAGGTCTAGCTTTTATCGCAGGTATTGATCGTATTCTGGATATGGCCCGGACAGTAGTCAATGTCATCGGCAATTCTATGGCCGCGGTGGTCATGGCTAAATGGGAAGGCCAGTACGACAAGAACAAAGGAAAGAAATATTTAGAGTCCGTCAAGCAGGCTGCGTAAGAGAATAACGAGGGGGAAACAACCATGACAACAGCTGAGCAAAGGGTGGAAAAAGATTTTCTTGGCTCTAAGGAAGTGCCGTCCGACGCCTATTATGGCATTCAAACACTGCGCGCAGTAGAAAATTTTCCAATTACCGGCTACCGTATTCACGAAGAATTGATACGTGCAATGGCAACCGTTAAACATGCGGCTGCTGCAGCGAACATGGAAATTAGGCAGTTGAATCCACAGGTTGGGCAGGCAGTTGTGCAAGCGGCACAGGAAATTATGGACGGTAAATGGCATGATCAATTTATCGTCGATCCGATACAAGGCGGAGCAGGCACGTCCATCAACATGAATACCAATGAGGTCATCGCCAACCGGGCGATCGAGATTCTCGGGGGAATCAAAGGCGATTATTTTAAAGTAAGTCCCAATTCGCATGTGAATATGGCCCAATCGACCAACGATGCTTTTCCGACGGCGATTCATATTGCAACACTTTCTTTAATTGAGAAGCTGCTAGTGACGATGGAGGAGATGCTCACAGCATTTCGTAAAAAAGCCGTGCAATTCGACGGGGTTATCAAAATGGGGCGGACGCATCTTCAGGATGGCGTGCCGATCCGACTCGGGCAGGAATTTGAGGCCTACAGCAGAGTACTCGAGCGGGATATCAAGCGGATAAAACAAACTCGCGGTCATCTGTACGAAGTCAACATGGGTGCAACAGCCGTCGGAACCGGGCTGAATGCCGATCCCCGCTACATTAAGCGTGTTGTGGAATTGCTCGCTGAGCTCAGCGGGTTGCCGCTTACCAATGCTGATCACCTGGTGGACGCAACTCAAAATACAGACGCCTATACCGAAGTGTCAGCCGCATTGAAAGTTTGCATGATCAACATGTCTAAGATTGCCAACGACTTACGATTACTCGCCTCCGGACCTCGTGCTGGGCTCGGGGAGCTGAATCTGCCTGCACGGCAACCCGGTTCGTCCATCATGCCGGGCAAGGTCAATCCGGTCATGGCTGAGGTCGTCAATCAGGTAGCGTTCCAGGTCATCGGGAATGACCACACGATTTGTCTTGCCTCCGAAGCGGGGCAGCTCGAGCTTAATGTAATGGAGCCTGTGCTCGTGTTCAATTTGCTTCAATCGCTCAGTATGATGAATCAAGCCTTCAAAGTTTTCCGTGTACATTGTTTGGAAGAAATCGAAGCGAACGTAGAGCGCTGCAAAGAGTATGTGGAGAAAAGTGTTGGGGTCATTACCGCGCTCAACCCGCATCTGGGCTATGAAGTCGTAGCGAGGATCGCGCGTGAAGCGATTCTAACGGGGCAACCAGTTCGGGAGCTATGCCTTTTATATAATGTCTTAACGGAAGAGGAGCTTCAAATTATTCTCGATCCATATGAAATGACGAACCCAGGCATCGCAGGAGCGGAGCTATTGGGCAAGTACTAAAGAGGAGCATGCAGAAAAGGTCGTAGTGAACGGTATCGGTGCAGCGGGCATCGCTTGCTCTAAGATGCTGCTCGCCGCCGGCGTGCTCTCTTAGCGTAGATTAGGCGTGACTACTTATGACTCGGACTGCAAAGAGCAGCAATGTTTGGATAACACAACGAAGGGAATTGATGAGTATGGAAGCCAAGTTGCAGCAGTTGAAAATAGGTAGGGTAAGTAATAATTTGTCCGTATCCCAGCTGGTCGAAATTGCATTAGAACGGAAGGAAGGGGTTCTTGCTTCCTCAGGAGCCTTACAAGTAAACACAGGGAAATATACCGGACGTTCCCCAAAAGATAAGTTCATTGTCCAAGAACCTTCCGTAATGGATCATATAGATTGGGGGGCTGTGAATCAACCCATCTCACAGCTTCAGTTCGAGCGGCTCTACCAAAAAGCGCAAGACTATATGTCGGATAAGGATTTGTTTGTATTCGACGGCTATGCCGGGGCGGATTCGGAGTATCGGTTACCCATTCGCATCGTGAATGAATATGCCTGGCATAATTTATTTGTCCGGCAGCTTTTTGTTCGTCCGACACAGGAAGAATTGCAAACCCATAGTGCGGAATTCACCGTGATCGCACTGCCGGGCTTAAAAGCTGATCCGGAAGTGGACGGTACGCGCTCTGAAACGTTTATTTGCCTTTCCTTTGAAAGGAAATTGGTTCTCATCGGAGGGACCGAGTATGCAGGAGAGATGAAAAAATCGATTTTTAGCGTTCTGAATTATTTGCTCCCTTTCCGGGACGTTTTTCCGATGCATTGTTCAGCTAATGTGGGCGAGAAAGACGATGTTGCTTTATTCTTCGGGTTATCCGGAACAGGAAAAACGACGCTTTCCGCTGATACAAACCGTCGTTTGATTGGGGACGATGAGCATGGTTGGACCGATCAAGGGGTCTATAACTTTGAAGGCGGATGTTATGCCAAGTGTGCCAATCTATCCGAAGAAAAGGAACCTCAAATTTGGCAGGCTATTCGTTATGGTTCGGTTCTAGAAAATGTCGTTCTGGATCCAGAGACAGGCAGAGCGGATTATAACGATACTCGGACGACAGAAAATACACGAGCCGCTTATCCAATCGATGTAATTCCTGGTGCAGTCATCCCAGGGAAGGCGGGTCATCCGAACGTCATCATTTTCTTAACAGCTGATGCTTTCGGCGTGCTGCCTCCTATTTCGAAGCTGACGAAGGAACAGGCGATGTATCACTTTTTGTCAGGGTATACTTCGAAATTGGCAGGTACCGAAAGAGGAGTAACAGAACCGGAGGCGACATTTTCCACTTGCTTTGGGGCGCCTTTCCTTCCGCTCCATCCAACTGTGTACGCAAGGCTATTGGGAGATAAAATTGAAAAGCACCAAGTTAAAGTGTATTTGGTTAATACTGGGTGGTCCGGCGGTCCCTACGGTGTAGGGAAGAGGATGAACTTAACTTTCACCCGTGCGATGGTAACCGCTGCTTTAAACGGAAGTATCGAGCAAGCGACGTTTACGGCCGATCCGATCTTTGGTGTGCTCTGTCCCGATTTCGTAGAGGGTGTTCCAAGCAATGTTCTTGTTCCCCGTCATACTTGGCAGGATCAAGATGCGTATAAGAAGGCCGCTTTGGATTTGGCTGAACGGTTTACTCGCAATTTTGAGAAATTTTCCAATATGGAAAAAGAAATTATTACTGCCGGTCCAAAATTCCAATTCTAACAGAGGAAAGCTGTTCGCCAATAGGACCATCATGAGCGGAACCTATGGTTTCGATCACTTGAACAGGTTGCTCCGTGGCTGCAGCAAAAGCAACATGTAGCTTAATGCCCGCACGTTCTCTATGAAACAATACCCAAGGGAGTCGTGGTTTTCCAAGGGTAATGGTCGTCGAATCGACAAGTAGACTTTTCATGAGGTCGTCTCTTTCAAATCAACTTCTGTGGTGGAATTGATTTTACCGAAAGAGCGTCCTTTTTTCAATTTTTAGCTTCCTGATTTTGGTTAATCAACAGGCGTGCTATGGGATGTCTTTATGGCAGAACCGCTCTTAGGGCTAATAGAAGCGGCAGGCAGCAAAGAAAGATGTCCTCGCCAACGCACCGACGTATGGGTTTAGACAAGGGTCTAGCCACAACCATGAATCAAACTTCTAGAACGTTCGACAAGATTTGATGAATTTCGTCAAGAAAGCTAATCAATTTCTAATAGTTACCTCAAACTTTTTGAAACATTTTCACGTATAGTAAGTGTATAGCTTAAGTGGAGGTGTTCTTATGAGAGACATTCAATTATTACACAAAGGAAAAGTTTATCATGGACGCATAGGATATGATCAACCAGATATGATGGAAGTTGAGACCTTAAAGCCTGTAGAATTTGCAAGAGGAGATAAAGTGTTATGCTTTGATTTCAAAAGACGTCAACCGACAAAGGTTTTATATGCATCCTCAACAAAGCTGATTCTTGCGACTGCAGAATCGGAATTGTTTAACATAGGAAAAAGACCAGAGAAAGCATATGAAGACTTTATGAATGACAATATGGAACCGATAAAAAGCTTTAAATTGAACACCTATGCGACACTTAACGATGATTTTAAAATTACAGCTGTTCGGATTTCCAATGTAAGTCAAATCGGAATTGGCCTGGAGGTCAACGATTTTTCGATCAAGCTGAACCATGTGTATGATACCAAAATATTTTGCGACGATGAGTGCATCATGCCAAAAATTATCGTTCGTTATGCCCACATTTTGGAGAGAACGATTCGTTACGGAGCCGAAATTCACCAGATCTCAGCGAGTGATTTGAATAAATTTCAATATTATGTGGCGACTCAGCAATTCAAACAGCTTATGCATGCTTAACACTTTTATAACATTTAACAAACGCTGGGGTTGATCCTGGCGTTTTTTGTTTTGGTAAAATATATTGCCGCATTTAATAACACGTGTTATATTGAATTTGAGGTGTTAATCATGATGGGTAAAAGAGTAACCAGCTTTGATGTAGCCAAGCGTGCCGGTGTATCCCGAAGTGTCGTTTCGGCTGTGTTAAACGGAACCCAGGGAATTGGGGTTGGTGAAGAAAAGCGGAAGGCTGTATTGGAAGCGATTCGCGAGTTGAACTATCAGGTCGATGCACAGGCAAGAGGGATGAAGACAGGTCTTAGCCGATGCCTGGCTGCGTATGGCAATGTGACGAATTTGCTTTTTTTGCAGGTACTTGAAGGTATGCAGGCCGCATGTGCAGGTCAGGGTTACCATGTACTGCTGTATCCGTTGGGTCCGTCGGAGCATCAGAAGCTGGAGGGATTGCTCGATTTGTACCTGCAGCGGCGGATAGATGGCATTGTCGCCCTGGACCGCCCGCATCAAGTGAGTGAATCCTGGGTGGAATTGGTGAACAGCCACAAGCTGCCTTATATATCTGTAGAAGGTTATCCCGAACATCATCAGATTACTTCGGTATTAATGGATTATTGGGAGAGTATTCATCGTGCGCTTGATTTTATTTGGGAACGAACGGGGCTGGCACCTGTATACCTCGAGCTGTATCATGAGCATATTCAGCTTGGTAGTGGGGATCGGCAGCGGCGGCAAGCCTATGAGCAATGGATGGCAGATAAGCAGTTGGAGCCTTGCATGCTATCGGCGGCGGATGGCCCATGGGAGCAGCGGCGTGAATTTTGGACAGACTGGGTTTCTGAACGCAGTAAGCCATCAGCCGTATTGACTAACTGGTCAAGAGGGGCTGTGTATGTATGCCGTGCCGCGCAGCTGCTTGGAGTTGAGGTTGGACGCGACATTCATGTGATGGCAGCCGACAATACGGAGCGGATCAATCAGCATATGTACCCGACGATTACGTCCGTAGAGGTTCCTTATGTAGAGATGGGCCGTTTGGCAGCGGAACGAATATTGGAAACGATTGGTGGTCGCAGAGCGTTTTCAGATCATAGTGATATGATGGTGTCCTCACAGCTTATAGTTAGAGATAGTGTCGGCAGCTAATTTTTTTTGAATTTTAATAACACGTGTTATATCCAATACAAGGAGTGATCTGAATGTTTTATGTTTGGGAAAAATTGAACGCCCGCGTGCTTGAGCTTGATGAATTTCGTTATAGAGATCGATTATCGATTCCAGCTTTTCAAAGCCTGGAGGATCCCGAGGGTGACATTGGTGGACGCCCCGTATTACCTTTAACGCAGTCTCCAGATACGAAGGAAATGTCATTGGGCGAATATTGGCAGGGTCGTGACCGTTATCTGTGGCTGGCAGCTGATGTGGTGGTGCCGAAGGAATGGCAGGGCAAGAAGGTGTTGGGCCGGTTTGATTTTGGTAAAACAGGAGGAAGCTCAGGTTTTGAGTCGCTGCTGTATGTGAATGGACAACCTTATCAAGGTGTCGACTCCAATCATCAGGAGGTTTTTTTCGAAGAGGCGGCGGGAGCAACCCTTGGGTTATGCTTCAGATTGTGGAGCGGTTTGGGCGGCTATAATTCCAAGGCGATTATGGAGCATCAATTGAAGCGTGCCGAGCTGTGCTGGCTGGATGAGACGGCAGATGATCTGTATTATACAGCTCGTGCAGCACTCAGTGTTGCCAAAGTGATTCATGAGCATTCACCGGAGCGGCAAACATTGCTGTCTGCGGTTGATCAGGCTTTTTTGTTAGTGGATTGGTCCCGACCGGGCTCGGATGATTTTTACGCATCGGTAAGCGCCGCGGCACAGCTGCTGAGGGCAACGGTCAAGGAGCTTCCAAAGCATCATGCCGTGACGGTCCGCTGTATCGGGCATACGCATATTGATGTGGCTTGGCTGTGGCAGCTTAAGCATACGCGGGAGAAAGCGGTGCGTTCTTTTTCGACGGTTCTGCGTTTGATGGAAAAGTTCCCGGATTATGTGTTCCTACAGACAATGCCTCAGCTGTATGAATATATCAAAACCGACTATCCGGAAGTGTATGAGCAAATCAAGGTGAGAGTCAAGGAAGGACGCTGGGAAGCTGGAGGCGGCATGTGGCTGGAAGCGGATTGCAACCTGACCTCTGGGGAGTCCTTGGTCAGACAGCTGCTCTATGGTACGCGGTTTCTTCGTGAGGAATTTGGTGCGGAATGCACTTATTTGTGGCTGCCGGATGTATTTGGCTACAGCTGGGCGCTGCCGCAGATTTTGCGAAAATCAGGGATCGATACCTTCATGACGACCAAAATTAGCTGGAATCAATATAACCGTATGCCGCATGATACTTTTCAATGGCGGGGGATTGATGGCACAGAGGTATTAACGCATTTTATTACGACACCTGATCCTGATGCAGGTGACGGCGGCTGGCTGTATACGTATAACGGAGAGGTAACAGCCAGATCAGTTAATGGGATTTGGGAAACATATCGTGACAAGGGTGTCAATCAGGAGCTGCTGTTGGCCTATGGATATGGAGACGGTGGTGGTGGCGTTAATAGAGAAATGCTGGAGCTGCGCCGCAGGCTTGCTGAATTGCCAGGTATTCCGCAAGTAACCACAGGTCGTGTTGATGATTATTTCACCGAACTGCACCAAACGATAGGGGAAACAAAGGAGTATGTGCATACGTGGGATGGAGAGCTGTATCTGGAGCTGCATCGTGGTACTTATACGAGCCAGGCATATAACAAGCTGATGAATCGTAAGCTGGAATTGCTTGCCCGCGAAGCGGAATGGCTGGCCGTTATCGGCAGCTTAATCCAAGGAAATTGGAATCCTTATGCAAAGGAAAAAATCGACGAGGCCTGGAAAATTGTGCTTCGGAATCAGTTTCATGATATTATTCCAGGCTCTTCGATTAAAGAGGTTTATGAGGATTCGACGCTAGAATATGCAGAAGCAGAGAAGCTGCTGCAGCTCGCATGCGACCAAGCCGAGGAAGCGCTAATTGTCACGTCTGCTGCCACTAACTCAGCCAATACAGCAAGCACATCGCAAGCTTCTGAAGACAAAGCGGTATATACGGTATGGAACAGCGCAGGCTGGGAAAGAACAGGTCTGGTGCAAGTGAGGTACGATGGTTTCCTGGCTGCTAACCGCCATGTGGAATGGACGGATGCGCAGGGTCATGCCCTCATTGCACAGCAGGATGCTGCCGGATGGTGGGTGCAGTTGAACGGAATCGCCTCCATGGGTTATTCGACGATTTACGCTGTATCCAATAATCTTATTAATAGTGAGCCTATCACGGATTCGCACCCAGAAGTGTTCACTTCATTGCCCAATGGGATTGAAACGCCTCATTACGTACTGACATGGAATGAACAAGGGCAATTGACTTCGATTTGGGACAAAATGGCACAGCGTGAAGTGTTGGCGGAGGGCTTCAGCGGCAACGTGCTGCAGGTGTTTGAGGATAAACCGAAAAGCAGACATGAGGCTTGGGATATTGATATTTATTACCAGGAGAAGAAGGAAGAAATTACTCATTTAACTTCAGCTATCATTAGCGAAATCGGACCACTTCGTGCTGTAGTGACGTTTAAATGGACCTACAAGGATTCTTCCATCGTGCAGCAAATGGTTCTTTATCGCGATTCACGCCGAATTGATTTTGTGAATGAAATCGATTGGCATGAGCAGCGCAAGCTGTTAAAAGCTGCATTCCCGGTTGAGGTACGTTCGACGGAAGCGACCTTTGATATTCAATATGGGAATGTGAAACGGCCAACACATTGGAACACTAGCTGGGATTATGCACGCTTTGAGGTTGTCGGGCACCAATGGGCTGATTTATCGGAGCGCGGTTATGGAGTAAGTCTGCTCAACGATTGCAAATACGGCTACGATATTAAGGACAATGTGATGCGGCTGACACTGATCAAATCGGCAATGATTCCCGATGATCAGGCAGACCAAGGGCATCATGCTTTCACTTACTCCTTGCTGCCGCATGCGGGAGATTGGATTGAAGGCGGAACGGCTGTTGAGGCTTGGGATTTGAACGCCCCAATGTCGAGCAAACCGGGTGCTTCTGATGCGCCTGCATCGTTATTCAGGTTAACAGGCGGATACGTGCATGTAGATGCCGTTAAAAAATCCGAGGACGATGGTCGCGTTGTACTGCGCTTCCACGAGTTTGGAGGACAGCGCGGAACGATTGAATTGAACAGTGATTACACGATTCGCGGCTGGCAGGAATGCGACTTGATGGAGCGGCCGATTGGTGAATCGTCGAACACCTCCGTTATTCGTCTGGCTATTAAACCTTATGAGATCAAGACACTGCTGATTGATGTTGTCAAAGGCTAACTCTAACTCTAGATCGACATATAAGCAGCACTGCAACGACAGCCTGACTTCCAATTTGCTTGGACGTCAGGCTTTTTTTGCGGGCTTTAAACTTTACACAATCATTTAAATCGTTCTGTCTGCTGCGAATTCCCGTTTGTAGATGGAACTTATTGTCTCCAATAGGTTACGGCCATGCTCGCCGAACTTCAACTCCGTGACCTTTCCTTGTACAAGAAAGACGCCAGACGGATGGTTGGTTTCACCCAAAGCAGCTTCGTACAGAAGCGAAGCTCCTTTACTCGGGTGTGGAAAAAATAGCTGCATAATCGGTTTAATATAAAACGGCAATCCTGGATTTTTACCTTTTCTGATCGTGTTATTGCCACCTGGATCCACACTAAGAATCCTGATTCCCTCATTGGCGACTATAGGAGCGATCTCCTGCGTCCACAGGGAAAGCGCGAGCTTGGAAGCTGCATATGGACCGAATAACTTTTTGAATACGGCAGGATGCTCCAGTGTGTCGGGATCAAAATGCTTGAAATATTTAAAAGCATGGGTAGAGGTGTTCACGATGGTTTTCAAGTCTCCCCGTTGAACAAGCTCCTTCAGCTCCATATAAATCATGTAGGGCACTACAGTCTGCAGCTCGTAATGCATCTCACGTCCCTGTTTGGAAAAGCTAAGCTCCGGGAAGCTGCCGCCTGCGTTATTGAACAACAGATCGATCTTCACCTCAGCAGCTTTGATCTGGCGCAGAGCATGCTTCAAATTGTTGAAATCGGTAAGGTCAGCTTTGAAAATCCTAAGCTGACCTGCGTCAAGGCACTTCTGAATCCGTGTGTCGTCCTCGGGGAATCCCGAGCGGATCAGTGCAATGACCTGCCAACCTTCTGCCAGCATTTTGCGGGTTAATTCGAGCCCGATTCCGCTGCTTGCACCTGTAATAAGAGCAGTTTGATCTTGTCCCCTTGTCTTCATTATGATGACCTCCATCGTTTAGTTTCGATTCAGGTTTCGATTCGATGGATTCAGTGTATAACTTGGAGTCGACTCCAAGTCAAGCGTGGTAAAAGACATATTCAGAGAAGCCTACGTTACTTCGGAGGAAAAGCCATGCGAATAACTGTACCTGCGCCATAGGCGCTTTGTACCTCGATAGTACCACCATGCGCGAGAACCAGCTGTTTGGCAATGGCCAGACCGAGTCCGGTTCCTTGATCGTTTTCTTCCGTATTCGTGCCCCGGAAATACCTTTCGAACAGCAGCTCGGCAGTCGCTTCGTCCATGCCTTGTCCATTGTCGCTGACCAGGATAACGAAACCTTGATCGTCCTGCGTGGAAAGCGAAATACGGACGGCTGTGCCGGGAGGATTGTGCAGAACTGCGTTGGCTACGATATTATCGATGATCCGGTTAAACCATCCGGGATCAATCGGATAGTACAGCTCCTGATCCATTCTGGTTAAGGCGACGTTGGCAGCCGACAAACGCGGGTCCTGCAGCAGTCGTATGATGGCTCGCTCGATGAATGCATTCATCTCAACCCTTTCAAAGGAAAGCGGCTGAGCTTCATTTTTCAACCGGTATGTAATGCTCAAATCTCCAATCATCGCGTCCATATAGGACGCTTTCTCCTTCATAATTGCTGCGAATTCGCGCACCTCTTCACGCGTCCATTCATAGTCGTCAGCCTCCAGCATGTGAGCGTATCCTACTATGGAGGACAGCGGTGTTTTCAAATCATGGGTAACTCCGGCAATCCATTCCTCCCTTGTTCTTTCCAATCTAATTCGCATATCCTCATTGCGTTTAAGCGTATCGGACAATCGGGAAAGGGAAGTGAAAATTTCCGTAAATAATCGATACCGTCTTTTGAGCTTCTGATCCTTGTGAATGCTTCGCGGGCGGCCTTTACGATCGGTCGGCTCCTTATAATCGTCATTTGCCAGGTGCTGCAGCCAATCCATCATATGCAGAATCGGCGTACCGAATCGATGAGCATAGACAAAGGCAAGAATGATAAAAACAAGCAGGACAACGGCAAGCAAACCGGCAAATCCGAATATCATCACAGATTGTATGGAGCCGAATAAACCTTTGTGTGAGCTGGCGGGTAAGGGCATATGAAGAACCCATGTTTGTGCTGTACGCTCGTCGAAAAAGGATGACAATTTGGCAGCATACCGATCCGCATATTCCGACCGCAATATAAAATCCTGCAGACTATATGAGGAAGGTGCCCCTTCTGATTTGCCCAATGAGGCTAGCTCCTTCATGTCGCCATCCAGTAGTTGCAGCCAGCCTCCGCTTTCCCTGATTTCGTGTTCCAGATTATTCGGCAGCTGGATCGTTCGATCTGTTATCAGCGCGGATTCAGCAGCTTTTTGCGCGAGTAAGTGGCCTGTGTCCTGGGTTCCGTACAGCAGTGTGTAATCAACGCCGTCTTTGGATTCAATCCAAATATACAGTGAATACGGAAAAGGTTGCTTGCGTGACCAGATGGCCGCCAACTCGCCAGCATTATAATGGTTCGGTACATCGACGGGAGTATAATGCGAAGAAGTAACGTTGCCGCGCTCATCTAAGGTTTGCAGCCAACCTCCACTTTCCTTCACTTCGGTTAGCAGCTTGGGGTCAAATGTAATTTGCCCACTCTTGATTTCCAATGAATCTACAAGCAGCTGCAAGCCTGAGCTGGTGAAGCTGCGATTCATATCGAGCTGGCTCATTCTTATAAGCATAAAGAACAGGGCTACGGCCATAAGCACCAAGGCAATAAAGCCGACGATCGCGAATTGGCCGACGAACTGAGTGATCAGCCGTTTGGTAATGATGCGTAATGAGTCAGGTCTCCGATGGAGTAAGAGCGGTTTGCTATCTGTCAGATTACTGTCGGTTATGCTTTTTTGTTTATCGCTCACGCGTCTCACCTCTGCGCACCAGCTTATAGCCGAGACCGCGTACGGTCAGCAAATACTCTGGCTTGGCAGGATAACGTTCGATCCGCTCACGAATCCGGTGAATATGTACCATCACGGTATTGTCATCGCTTAGACTATCCTGGCCCCATACACGTTCGTACAGCGTTTTTTTGCTGAACATGCGGTTTGGATGCTTACACAAAAATAGAAGCAGCTGAAATACTTGAGCGGGGCAATCTACCGGTATACCCTCAACTCTGAGCTCGCCGGCACCTTCATCCACCTCAAAACGTCCAAAATGATGAACCACGGTTGTGGGATAGATCGGTGTGGCTTGCCGCTGGTAACGCCGCAAATGAGCTTTAATCCTGGCAACGACCTCAAGTGGATTGAAGGGCTTGACGATATAATCATCACCTCCGACAGCAAAGCCGGTCAGTTTATCAAAATCGGTCGTTCGTGCCGTAATAAAAAAAATCGGGGCATCCGTCGTTGCGCGAATAAACGGACAGATGTCAAATCCGCTTTGACCAGGCAGCATCACATCAAGCAGAATAAAATCATAGGTCTTGCTTCGGCAAGCTGCAATCGCACCTTCCGCGGACGATTCCGTATCGATATGGGTAAAGCCTTCTTTGGTTAGCACTGTTTGGAGCATTCGCAAAATGGCTGGCTCGTCATCGACAAGCAGCAGCTTGGCGTCATTCATTGTTCGTATCGCTCCTAGCCATGAGTGTATTTGAATCCTTTAAATAGGCTTGCATCAAGTAATAGCTTCAAGTTTTATTGTATCATCGATTTCTTACGTACAGACAAACGAAATCTTAACGGAGCCTTAACGAAATGGCTTCAGAGGTTTTATAACAGGCACAGTCATTCCTCTCCTACATGCCGCTGGTTAGCCATAGACAGCTTCAAATATGCTCTCAGGACCTTACAAAAGTAAGGTAAACGTAAGACAAGGTTTCGTTTCAAGAAAGCTGAATGTTTTAAGATAACAGGAGAAGGCGAAAAGAGCGCAAAGAGATGAAGGAGCGGGTAAAGGGTGAAAAAATGGGTGTGGATCGTCATTATTGTTGTCGTACTCATTATTGGGTTAGCTGGATGGATCATTGGGACCCTCGTGTGGGCGGGGAAGCCAAATGCTGATTACGTGTGGGAATTTGTCAAAAAACATCCGGAGCAAGCTTCCGTCACCCTCGTCAGCAATGGTGTGATCGTGGCGCAAACTGAGCCGGATCGGCCGATGCCGCTAGCCAGCACAGTCAAAATCATCGTCGCGATCGAGTACGCGAAGCAGGCTGCAGCGGGAACGGTTAAGCCGGATGAACCGGTATTGCTGCAAAAGCTGGAGTCGTATTATTTGCCAGATTTGGACGGGGGTGCGCATCCTTCCTGGCTTAGTGATATGGAAAGCAAGCAGCGGGTAAGAGACGGAGCTGTAACGTTAGAAGAAGTAGCTAAGGGAATGATCATGTTTAGCTCAAATGCAAATACGGAGTACTTGATGGAAAAGCTTGGTTTGGCGAACATTAACCGGAATATCGGTGAGTTGGGTATGAAAAGCCACGAGCCTCTGTATCCGTTTGTCTCGAGCTTACTCATTCCCTATGAGTTGATGCAAACCTACCCTGGATTGGAACGGAATGATGCGCTGGCCAAGGCCATAACGGAGCTGAAAGACATGCCAATGGAGGTTTTTCGTGTAAAGGCGGTGGGCATTCATGAGAAGCTGAGGCAAGACAACGATGGCGCTTATAAGCGACAAGCCAACATCAAGGACTGGTACAATGAGAAGCTGGATCGTATGAATTCCGATAAGCTAATTGCGGCATCGACTGCTGATTATGCCAGCTTGCTAGCCAAAATGAACGGCAAAACCTATTTTGCTCCAGCTGTACAGAAGAATCTGGATATCATTATGGAGGGACTTATGGAAAATCCGGCAAACCGTTCGATGTTTGAACATGCGGGTCGCAAGGGCGGATCGACTGCATTTGTACTTACAGATGCGATGTACGCGACCGACAAAGAGGGCAACCGGACGGAGCTTGCGATCTTCTTCAACAATCTGGACGAAATACAGGCGATGAAGCTGAGTGCCAGCTTGAACGCTTTTGAAGTGGAACTGCTTAAGAACGCCGACTTCCGGTCCAAAGCTGCAGCAGGTATGGACAGCACACAAAGACCATTGAATAAATAATAAGGAAATGGGTAAATGTATGATACTTGACTTGGAGTTGGCTCCAAGTTATATAATCGAATCAATTGAAGAAAGAGGTGGGTGAAAAGGTTGAGCGAGGTTCATGTATACACGATTAAAGAAGCTGCGGAGCAGACCGAATTATCAGAAGATACGATTCGCTACTACGAGAAAATCGGCCTTCTTCCGCGAGCAGAACGTAAGGAAAACCGACATCGTATCTATCATCCTGAGGATATTGCTACGATGAAGCTCATCATATGTCTCAAAAAAACGGGAATGTCGCTGGATGAAATGAAGCCTTTTTTGAATTTATCGTATGACGATGATCTCACTGAATTTCCTGAGCTGTATGCCAAGATTCAGAGCCATAAGGAAAAAATCTACAATCAAATGGTTTCCTTGCAGCAGATTATTGATTTTATTGATTCCTTCGAATCGAGATTCAACAAAACGGGAAGCTCCGCTGAGCCAGCCTGCTCGATCTCAGGTGAACATGTACGAAAGCCGATGTTTCAGAAGTGATTTGTTAAAAAAATAAACAAGGACTGATCCAAAAGTTATTCTGGGGTCAGCCCTTGTTGGTTTAACAGGGATCGAGCTTAATTCACAATTTGCTATTGCCGCAGTTGTTTGACGAGCCGCTTGGCAGGACCGTTAGGCGTCGTGATCGTTTCATACACATTGATCGTTAAATCATTTTCAAATTGCTCGGTTTTGATGCTGCTGAAGGTGATTTTTTGGTTTCCGGTTATAAGCTTCTGGGTTCCTGTGAAGCTGGCTGTTTGCGACCCCAGAGAACGTCCAAGCCCATCGACCAGCTCGAATTCAAGCTGCGAGAAATTAGGATCAACGATAACCTGCTCCTGACGGTTTACGGTTAAGTCCATTTTCAATACATAGTTGTAGGCATTGGAGCTGTATAAGGTTGTAATGGCATAAGCATCAAAGCTAAGCTGGAACGGATACAAGCTAATGGTTTTATCAATCGATTCATTTTGTACGACTACCTGATACGTACCGACAGACAGCTTGCTCGCAGCCGTGGATTTAGGGTCAAATACGTTCAGCGCGAGCTGGGTGCCCATTTCCGTGGTAGGCAGCATGTAAGAATAGGATACGACATAGCTTGTGTTCGGCATGATTTGACTGATGGCTGCTGATTGTCTGACTCCGGCAAAAGCAAGTCCTTGTCCATTAATGAGTTCGGTTCCAAGTGTTGGCAGTACAAGGGGGCTGCCTCCATTGTTGGTAAGCTTGTATTTGGCAATAGCGGTTCGATAACCAAAATCACTGTTTTCATGGATATGAAGCTCCATTAAGGATACGCCGATATTCGTGTCCAGCCAGCCATTAGAAGCAAAGCTCATAGGTGTCCCCATTTCATAGGGCTTGGCCTGTATCGCAGCATTATTCGCATACTCCACATGACTCAAATCAAACAGCATAACAGGACGTTTAACCGTAGTATTGCTGCGGTTTGTTGTGTTGGAGCTTGCATTACCTGAATTGTTTGAAGCATTTGCACCTGAATTCGTATTCCCACCAGTACCGCCATTGGCTGCCGATTCGTTAACCGTCGAGCTGCTGCCGGAATTTGCAGCTGCTCCTGAATTGCTGGATGTATTCGTATTTCCGCTGCCCGAGCCGTTGCCATTATTATTTGATGTATTATTGTTTGAATTGTTATTGTTTGAATTGTTATTGTTGGTATTCGTATTGGTTACCGCAGTGGCGTTCTCAAATAAAACAAGACTAACGGTTTGAGGCTCGATACCGTCAGGCAGCAGGATCGAATACTGAACGGTTGCAGTTTGACCTGGTGACAGGAAGCCGCTTCGCAGTGACTGCTCCTGGCTTGCCTCCATGGCCCCTGTACCAAACTGATAGGACCCGGTTAATGCGGGGAGCGCTGCAGCGGCATTACTATCATTACGGATTTTAATTGTTGTTTGTAAAAGAACGCCTTCGGTTTGTTTGACTGCTATCACTTTGTCTGCCACGATCATAAGGCTGTTATCAGTACCGAACAGGGAATAGGGCTGCTCTTTGCCAACAGGCACTTTGATTTCGGTTTCGGTTAGGGCCAATGCTCCAAGTACATGATCCTCCGCTTCGCTGACGTAAAAAGCATCCATACGTGTGCTATTCATTACAAAATTGTCGGGTACCGGGGTGCGGATCATAAGCTTGGTTAGTTTGCCAGGCAGTAGAGATTGTTGGATGCCTTCAACGAAGGAGCTGCTGTATTTCAATGAATCAGAAGCATGTAAACGAAACTGCAAGCTGTTAGGCAGGCTTAAAGTCGCTTTATCTCCATTTTGAGCAAATAATTCGGTATAGATGTAGCTATTGCCATTTTCGTTAATTCTGTAGCTGCGTCCAAGACGCATAGCCACTTGAACTTCCTTGGAATAAGACGCATCCAGCTCGTTCATGGGAATCAGAATTTGCTTGGATGCATCATAGAAGGAAGTGACTGCGTCAGAAACCGATAAATCGCCAATGCTTCTCATAAAAGTAGGCTGACTGTCATCCCACGCAAACAAATTGATAGTAAGCTCATCAGGGTGTTCTCCCGCTGCCATTTCTGAATAAAAACGGAACTCCTGATCCTTTCCTGACTTCACGCGAGCATTTTGCTTGCTTGTCAATTGGGCAGGAAACAGATTGCCTTGTCCATCAACAATACGAACTCCATAGCTATTAAAATCTATATCGCTCTCGCTGCCATTGTGCATGTTCAATGAAAATTGTATGGAGCTTGAAGCGTTCCCGGAAGTAAAAGCGGCGTTCTCCAGAGTGAAATAAGCATCTGTGGCGACAAATACACCCTCTTTCCCGGCCATAGCCGATGGTGTGACAGCTAACAAGCTGCTCGTACAAACCGCTGCCGCTACCAGCCATTTTTTTGCAGGTAAAGACCATCTATCATTGCGTTTCATATGGTTCCCTCCTAAGAGCTTTCCGTAGGAAAGCTTTCTTCGTAAGCGGTACTGAGCTTTCCGCAGGAAAGCTATCTTCGTAAGCGTAACTGCCCTAATCGGTCCTCAGTGCGTCTATGGGACGCAGTTTGGAGGCTTTGTTGGCAGGGTAGAGCCCGAATATCATACCTACAGCAACTGAGAATAAAAAGGCATACAGGCTAACCTCAAAAGAAAGCTGCGTGGTCTGCTTCGGATTGATCATCGGCCAAGCGATGGCAATTCCGCTTCCCAGCAGCAGGCCAATAATCCCGCCTAGACCGCTGATCACCGTGGCTTCAATTAAAAACTGGAGCAGTATATTTCTGCGTTTCGCTCCAATTGATTTACGGATTCCGATTTCCCGTGTTCGTTCACTAACCGTCACGAGCATAATGTTCATAATTCCGATACCGCCAACAAGCAATGAAATGCAAGCAACACTAATCAGTTGATTATTCAAGGTGCTGGATGCTGCTACACGGGCGTTCATCAATTCATCCTGGTTCACCAGTTGAAATCCAGATTCGCTTTTGAATTTATAGCTCAAATACTGCTTCATCGTATTTTGCGCGGCGGACAACTCTTCTTTGGTAGGTGCCTCCAAATAAGTAGTGCGAATATTCCCAAGCTTAAAGGCACGTCGTGCCGTTTCCAAAGGAACAAAGACGGAATTATCCAATGAAACTCCACTCATGTTGGAGCCTTTGGTTTTTAAGGTTCCAACTATTGTAAAAACGATGCCATCGATATTGATATCCTCGCCGATCGGGTCCAGAGTTCCAAAGTAATATTGGGCCACAGTACTGCCCATTACAGCTACTGGATTGCGGAACTCCATGTCCGCCTCTAGGACAAACCGGCCTGAGGCCTGCTCACCTTTCATCAGTGACAGATAGCGGTCATTGGTGCCAACTACCGTATATTTTTCCTGGATACGATCGTATTTAATGTTTGAATTGCTTTTGACCATGGTGGGTGCAATGGTTTCGATCTCGGGCAGCTGCTCAAGTGACATCAGCTCGTCATAATCAAGCTGAGTGGCGCGTCCGTTACCCAGCGTATTGACGACAATCAGGTTGGTGCCCAGACTTTCATATTGTTTTTCAATCTGGGCGCTGGCCCCTTGCCCGATGGCTACCAGAGTGACAACGGAGCTGACCCCGATAATAACACCCAGCATGGTCAGGACAGTTCGCATCGGATTTGCGGTTACTGTACGAAGTGCCATATACAATAATTCCAACGGATTCATACCTGCACCTCAGAAGGTTTAGTTATTGCAGTTGGGGAATCACTCAGCGATTGTTCGCCAGGCAGCGGCAAAAGTCGTTCATCCTTGACGATCGCACCATCCCGAATGGATATAACCCTTCTGGCATGCTCGGCGATATGGTTGTCATGTGTAATCAGCACAATCGTATTACCCTGCTTGTTTAAATCTATGACCAGCTCCAGAACCTCATTGCCTGTCTTGGTGTCAAGTGCGCCTGTTGGTTCATCCGCCAATAGCAGGGAGGGAGAGCCTGATAACGCTCGGGCGATGGCAACCCGCTGCTGCTGACCCCCGGATAGCTCACTTGGCTTGTGATGACCACGCGCACCCATCCCGAGCAATTCGAGCATGCGCATTGCCTTTTCCCGCCGTTCTTTTTTGCCGAGACCTGAATAGATCAGCGGCAGCTCGACATTTTCCAAAGCATTCAGCCTGGGCAGCAGGTTGAATTGTTGAAAAATAAAGCCGATTTTTTTGTTCCGCAGCTCTGCCAGCTGATTATCGCTCATTTTTTCGGTAGCTACGCCATCGAGTAGATAGCTGCCGGAAGTCGGGATATCCAACAACCCGATCGTATTCATAAGCGTTGATTTACCGGAACCGCTGGGGCCAATTATAGCAACGAAATCGCCTTTGGCCACAGACAGCGAGAGGTCGTTTAAAATGTGCAGCTTCTCTGCGCCGCGTTCATACACCTTGGTAATATTGCGTAGTTCGATCATGGAATGCATCCCGGGAAATACCTCCTTATGTAACATTTATCGATTGTTCCCGCCCGTTCTTTGGTTGCCGCCGCCACCTGTGCCACCAGCACCAGTACCGCCACCAGGGCCAGCAGGAAATCCGCCAGCTCCCGCACCACCAGCACCGCCTTGAAATTGTTGACGGAGACGGTCGATATCGGCCTGACTGGCATTTTGTGTTCTTTGACGTGAGGCTGCCACGACCTGGTCGCCTTCGTTCAAGCCCTCAGTAACTTCTATATCCGTTTTGCTGCGGATTCCGATTTTTATCTCATGGCGCTCTTCCTTGGTGCCATCCGCTTTTTGCAGTGTAACGTATCGCTTTCCTTGCTGTTGTTGAAGTGCTTCGATAGGCAGCAGGACGATATTCTTTTTATCCTGAATAATAATTTCGGCTGTAGCCGTCATTCCGTATCGCAGCTCACTCGTATTTTTGACAGATAACACCGCATCGAAAAAGGTAACCCCATTCGTGGTTGTGCCTACGGTGGATACTTGATTGACCTCTCCTTCAAACACCTTGTTGGAGATCGAATCTACACGGACCGCAGCCTTCATGCCTGCTTTGACATTGGGCAAGTCTAATTCATCGACTTGAATCGGCAGCTGCATATAATCAAGACTGGCAACAGCTCCGAGCAGCGTATTCACTTCAATCTTGGAGCCGACTGGATAGCTGGCCAGCACATTGCTTTTTTTATTGGCAAAATCGGTAGAAAACACGCCGTCAAAAGGAGCACGTATCGTAAGCTGCTTTACCTTTTCCTGCAGGTCGTTGATCGTATTTTTTTGCCGTTCTATCGTAGACTGTTTGCTTGCAATGTCATTTTGCAGGGTATCGTTGAACAACGAGGCAATCACATCACCTTGTTTGACATAGCTGCCTGTTGTCACCTTCAATTCTTTAATGACACCGCTTGCGCTCGTAAGAATCGTTTCTATCGAATTGTAATCAAGAAGGCCCTTATCGGACGATTCCACAAGCCGACCATTCAGCTGTAAGCTGCCCTTGACCTTCATTCCCGCTGCTAACGTGCCGTCATTGGTTACCTTGATGTCAACCTCAAGCAATTTACCGCCGTTGGCATCAGCCTTGGGTTGAGTCCCGATAGCTTCGACCTTAGCGGTTTTCGTCAAATTAAATCCGTCGACGGTAAGATCAATGAGATCGCCTTTTTTGAGCTGAACGGCATTTTCCAGTACAAAAGACAGCTTCGTAATGAGCGTGGAGGAATCGGATAATGTAGCAAAGCGACTCGTTTTGCCGACATTCGAGCCTACGTCCAAATTGCTGCTCAAGCTTAAGGTACCGTTAAGAGGCGCCACGATTTGCAAATGATTTTGCTGGTTTTGCAATTCGCTCAAATCCTTTTGCAACTGCACAAGGGTGGATTCGGCCTCCTGCAGGCTGATCTCCTGAGAGGGCACCGATATTTCAAGCAAAACATCCCCCTTGCTGACAGCCTGATTGCGGGTCAGATTCATCGTTTTGATCGTACCATCGGCAGTAGCTATAATATTCTGCATATCTCTGGCCTCGAACTGAGAAGTGCCGGATACAACAGATCGGATGGTCCCTTTTTTAATCGTGAGAACTTTCTCTTGTGGATTGGCCGTCTGGGATTTGGGCTGAGAGTAAACATACCAATAGGCTCCAGCTCCGCAAAGTACCAATACGCTGGCTGCTATGATCCCTATTTTATAGCGAGATTTCATTCAAGCTTCTCCTTTCAAGCGACTTGGCAGAGGGGTGCCAGTTTTCTAATATTGTAGCAACGGGATGTGAATGAAGTGTGAAAAAATGTGAAAGCCATACGTTGAAAATAAAAAGCAGCAGCCGCGTGGATCGCAGCTGCTGCCTAAAGTCGATAGTTTCTATTCAAAAAGCTTTTTTAGATTCTCGTGATAAGGGGCGCGGATTACGCCTTTTTCTGTAATAATCGCAGTCACATATTCATTCGGTGTGATATCGAAGGCAGGATTGAACACCTTAACACCCTTCGGTGCGGTGCGTTTGCCAAAGCCTTGTGTAATTTCGTCCTCATGACGCTCCTCAATCGGAATGTCTGCCCCATTGGCAGTATTCAGATCAATGGTTGACATCGGGCATGCCACATAAAAAGGAATCCCGTGAGCTTTGGCTAGAACAGCCACGCTGTAGGTGCCGATCTTGTTAGCTACGTCGCCATTGGCCGCGACACGGTCTGTACCGACAATGACTGCTTGCACCCAGCCTTTACTCATCACGACTCCAGCCATGTTGTCGCAGATGAGTGTGACATCAACGCCTGCCTGCTGCAGCTCGAACGCGGTCAGACGTGCGCCTTGCAGCACGGGCCGGGTTTCATCGGCAAACACCTTGAGATGGATGCCGCGCTCCTGAGCCAGGTACATCGGTGCTAGTGCCGTGCCGTAACGGGCTGTCGCCAGACCGCCGGCATTACAATGCGTGAGCACGCCCATTCCGTCCTCGAACAAATCCAACGCGTGCACGCCGATAAGCCGGCACGTTTCCTCGTCCTCGCTCTGGATCAGCTTTGCTTCATCCAACAGCGACTGCTTCATCGCTTCCGGCTCGCCGCCAGCGGAAGCAAGCTCCGTGGCACGCTGCTTCATCCGCTCCAGCGCCCAGAACAAGTTCACCGCCGTCGGGCGCGACGTCGCCAAATAATCACACTGCTTGACCGTGTCGGCAAGCAGCAGCTCCAGGCTGCCGCTTGTATCCCGCGCGCCGAGATAAACCCCGTACGCCGCTGCGATCCCGATTGCGGGCGCGCCGCGTACCGCCAACTGCTTGATCGCATCCCACACCTGCTCGGATGTTGTCAGCTCCAAATACACGATTTCATCCGGCAGCTGCCGTTGATCAAGCAAATCCAAACTATGGGTCGCCGAGTTCCAGCGGACCGACTGCAGCCAATCGGCTGCCTTATTCTTTTCTTCCTGTTGATCTTGTATGCTCATCCCAGATGCTCCTTTCTATTTCTGTTCAATCGCTTCGGCTGCAATCTCCAACAGGTCGTTAATCGATTGAGCTTGACGGTTATGCTTGATGAGGGCCGTGCCGATGCGAAGCGCAATGCGCCGTGCGCGATCCTTGGCGGCTTCGTCCTCAAGCTTATTAATGTCGGCAACCTGGGCAAGACCGTGTACGCGGCGGACCATTTTGCATCCGGTATAGCCAATCGCGTCACGAAGCACCTGCTCCAGATACCATTCCTGATAGTTCTCCCCAGCAAATACGCGGTCTACGCCATACAGGGACCAGATCGAGCGAAACTCACCACTGAACGTATGCCAGATATCGCGGATCGTTCCAAGCAAATAACCGCGGTAATCATCACGTGCCAATTGATCCTGGCTCCAGCCCTCCTGTGCAGCATAATTCAACAGCAGATTGGCAAATACCGCACCGATATCAAAGCCCATAGGACCATAATAAGCGAACTCGGGATCGATAACCTTGGTGGAATCCTCAGTAATAAAAATACTGCCAGTGTGCAAATCTCCATGAAGCAGCGCCTGAGCCTTGGTCAGAAAGCCGCTGCGCAGAATAGCAACCTCAAGCAGCAGCTCCTTATCGACCCATAGAGCCTCAACTTCGCTGCGGATAGCCGGAGGAATATCGTTCGTATCTGCATCGCGATAAGGATCATCAAAGATCAGATCCTCCGTGATTTTGCAAAGCTCTGGATTGATGAATTGCTTGACGCGCAGCTTTTTTTCCTGCTGGTTCATGCCAAGATCCGACGTATAGAATAACGTGTGGGCCATGAAACGTCCAATATGCTGGGCAAACAATGGATAGCGGTTGCCATCCATCAACCCTTTACGCATGATAACATGATCACTTAAATCCTGCATGACTGTTAAGGCCAAATCTTTATCATACGTATACACATGCGGCACCAGATCGGGGCATAAGGATTCTTGTATCTGTAAGGCTTCACTTTCAATTCGTGCCCGGTCCAGCGTGAGCGGCCATGATTCCCCGACAACCTTGGCATAAGGCAAGGCCTGCTTCAAAATAATACTTTTACCTGTCGAAGCCTCTGAAATATGAAATACGAGATTCAAATTGCCGTCCCCGATTTCATGACTGGAAAGCTCACTTCCAGCGGTGAATAAGTCAGGTATGGTGCGAGCGTAGGCTACTGCTTCTGCTTCTGTCAAAGCGTGATATGTAGTCATAGTTTCATATTCCTCCTTCGAGTTGGGTATTCTAATAATCTCGTAAGCATTTGCTTATAAAATTTCATGGAAAAATGCATCAAGTATGCTCTTCATCCGATAAGACTGCCAACCTATAGTATAGCAAAATGAGACTTCGCTTGGAATAGCAGATGATGGGTTAAGACTGAAACAGAACGTCATTTACAAAAAATACATCTGGAGATAATATACCGATGACGCTCAGGTTCTATATTATTCCTATACGATTCATATCGGGAGGGTTTCATAGGATGAAGCTGCTTGTAAAGTTACTGTCTATAGTGTTCGCTGTAGGTATAATACTAACGCTCGGAATGCAGGCTCAAGGGGGGCCGATTCTTGCAAATCCTTATAAAGCTAATCATCAGCAATTTGAACGATTTCAAGAGCCGGCGCTCGTTGTCAATAGCGAGTCCAACCGGACGGCTCAAGCAAATCGCTAATTGAGGGAATCCCACAATATGAAAAGGGAGGGCTTAGGCCCTCCCTTTCCTTTGTCATTCTGCATCAAACAGTTTTAGAATTGTTTGCCGCGACCCCGATGCTCCACAAGATCGATGGCACCCAATACCATATGTGCCAATCCGAAGCCTGCTACGGCTGCTGCGGCCATAGGGTACTTACCCCTTAGTGCAACACCTGAAGCCGTCACAGCTGTACCCAAAACAGTAGGAATAAGTCCTTCTCTCATGATGGTTCCTCCTCGTAATTTTGAGTGAATGTTCGAATGCATCTATAGGTTGGGGTAAAATCGATAAATGTATGTTTGCCAAATAGTTGCATTGTCAGGCGGATCAATCTTATAATGGAGTATTGTGAATTACAGCTGGCTTCATAATTTCTTTTGAAGGGAGGCGAGAGTAATGACGGAAAGCACGTTAAAGCCGGTCGCTTTAAAGGAATGGGCCGTAGCTATAGAAGCGCTGCGAGCAGGTCGGCAAATTATGATCATGCGAAAAGGGGGGATTCGTGAGGAAACACGGGACTTCCATATTGAAAGCGAGAACTTCTATCTGTACCCGACCTACGAGCATCAGAAAAAACAATGGATTAAACCGGATCATCAATATCAGCTGGATCTGACTTTGGAGGGCTGGAGCACTGAGGATTCAGAGGTTGAAGTTCATTGTTACGCTGAGCTGGTAGAGGATATACTAATAGAAGATCAGGATCAATTGAACAAGCTGAGCGAGCTGCATCTATGGACAGATACATTTGCCGAGGAAAGATTAAAGTGGAAGCGCACCAAGCCGCTTCATGTGATGCTTCTTCGGGTGTATGAGCTGGATGTGCCGATCAAGCTGCCGATTATTCCTTCTTACATAGGCTGCAAATCATGGATTCAATTGGAGAGCAGCACGATCCACACCGCATCCCGTAAGCCTGTGATTACAGATGAAGTGTTCGAGGGAGCCGTTGCTCAAATCAAGAACGCATTAAAAGGGTAATGACTAGTAGAAAGCCCAAAAAGCTGCTTTTATGAGGCATGTTTTGTATATAATTTGCAAACAGCACCCTCAAACCATTGAGAATCAATGATAATCAGTTTATAATGATTATTAGATAAGAATAATCACTCTAAATATAGACTTTAAATATGGAGGAAATAAGATCATGGCACAAACAACGGAATTCACTATAGACGGTTTGAAAGCTACTGTCGAAGGCAAGGAAATTTTGAAGGGCTTGAACCTTACCATGAAGGGCGGAGAAATCCATGCAATCATGGGGCCCAATGGAACTGGTAAAAGTACACTTGCTTCCACTATCATGGGTCATCCCAAATATGAAGTTACCGAAGGCGCGATCACGCTCAATGGCGAAGATGTTCTCGAAATGGCTGTTGACGAAAGAGCACGTGCAGGTATTTTCCTTGCTATGCAGTATCCAAGTGAAATTACCGGTGTCACGAATGCCGATTTCCTGCGCAGTGCAATTAATGCCCGCCGTGAGGAAGGCAGCGAAATTTCCTTGATCCGCTTTATCCGACAAATGGAAAGCAAAATGAAAGAGCTTGAAATGAATCCGGAGTTTATGCACCGCTATTTAAACGAAGGCTTTTCAGGTGGAGAAAAGAAGCGTAATGAAATTTTGCAAATGCTGCTTCTTGAGCCAAGTGTTGTTATTTTGGATGAAATCGACTCCGGTTTGGATATAGATGCCCTTCGTATTGTTGCAGCAGGTGTGAACGCGATGCGTTCCGAAGACCGCAGCTTTTTGATTATTACCCATTACCAACGGTTGCTTAACTATGTAAAACCGGATTTTGTACATGTTATGATGCAAGGACGTATAGTGAAATCGGGCGGACCTGAACTGGCAGAACGTCTTGAGAATGATGGCTACGACTGGATTAAGGAAGAGCTGGGCATTGACGATGAGACGGTTGGCGGACAGGAAGAAGAATTTAAAATCCCCATGAACACTTCAGGTCCAAAATACTAAGCGATAATCGTACAGGAGGAATAAATATGACTACACAAGCCATTCTTCCCATCGATCGTCAAGCCATCGTGCAGCTGTCACAATCGAGACAAGAGCCTGAGTGGATGACCAATCTGCGTTCAGAAGCGTTGGAATTGGCCGGATCGTTGGAATTACCCGTGCTTGAAAAAACAAGAATTGACCGTTGGAACCTTCGTTCTTTCGGAACCCATAAAGCAGAAACAGAAATAACCTCAACAGAACAGCTGCCTGCATTCACCAAAGCGCTGCTGCAGGATGACAGTGATCAAGCCAGCTTGATCATTCAAAGAAATTCCAGCATCGTGTTCCAGAATGTTTCAGAGGAGCTGACCAAGCAGGGCGTGATCTTCTCAAGCCTTGAAGCAGCTTTAACGAATCATCCAGAGCTGGTTAAGCAGTATTTCATGAGTGTGGTTAACAAGGATGAGAACAAGCTGACAGCTCTTCATACAGCACTATGGAGCGGTGGCGTGTTCTTGTATGTACCTAAGAATGTAAGAGTCGAACTGCCGCTGCAGGCTTTATTCCTGACTGATGACGCTGAGGCGTGCTTCTCGCCTCATGTGCTTATCATTGCCGAGCAGCATTCCTATGTTACGTATGTCGATAATTTTGCTTCTCATGGTGATTTGAATCATCTTGTTCAGAACGGTGTTGTAGAGGTTGTTGTGAAGCCAGGAGCGGTTGTCAATTATGCTTCGGTCCACAACTTTGACGAATCGGTTACGGATCTTTCCTACCGGAGAGCTGTTGTTGAGCAGGATGCTACGATGAACTGGGTAATCGGCGAGATGAACTATGGCAATGTCATGTCGGATACGACATCACTCTTGAAGGGCAACGGCTCAACCTCCGATGCCAAAATCATTTGTGTCGGTACCAACGAACAGAAGCTGAATGTAACCACTCGTGCCGTTCACTTTGGTAAAAACTCGAGCAGCGACATGATTACCCGTGCCGTTATGCGTGATGCAGCTACGGCGATTATTAACGGAATCACCAAGATTGAAAAGGGCGCGACAGGCGCTAATGGCCAGCAAACTGAAAAAGTGCTTATGCTGAGTCCAAAAGCACGCGGCGATGCGAATCCGATCCTGCTCATCGATGAGGATGATGTGAAGGCTGGACATGCCGCCAGCGTAGGTCAAGTAAATCCGGAGCAGATTCATTATTTGATGTCCCGCGGGATTACACGTGAAGAAGCACAGCGTCTGGTTATTTATGGCTTCCTTGCACCCGTTGTGTCTATCATCCCAATGAAAAACATCCAGGAACAGCTGCAGCGCTTCGTTGAAAGGAAGCTGGGACAATGAATACCAAAGAGATCCGTCAACTATTTCCCATCCTTCATCAGGAAGTAAACGGTCATCCTCTGGTATATCTGGATTCGGCTGCGACCTCGCAAAAACCGGTGTCCGTTATTGAGGCGATCAAGCATTATTACGAATTTGATAACTCCAATGTACATCGTGGTGTGCATACGTTAGGTTCGAGAGCTACTGACGCTTATGAGGGTGCACGTGAAAAGGTAGCCAAATTCATTAATGCTGGCTCTACGGAAGAAGTTATTTTTACCCGCGGCACAACAACGGCTTTGAATATGGTCGCATCTGGTTATGCACGTGTGATTTGTCAGGAGGGGGATGAAATTGTCATTACCCCAATGGAGCATCATAGTAATCTGATTCCATGGCAGCAGGTGGCCAAAGCGACCGGTGCCGTGTTGAAATATATTCCTCTTCAGGAGGATGGTTCAATTCTTCTGCAGGACGTGGAAGATACGATCACGGAGCGTACCAAAATCGTATCGGTTACCTATGTTTCCAACGTACTTGGTGTTGTGAATCCAGTTAAAGCTATTGCGGAAATCGCGCATCGTCATGGTGCGAAGATGGTCGTTGACGGTGCACAAAGCACACCGCATTTGAAGGTTGACGTACAGGACCTTGATTGTGATTTTTACGCCTTATCAGGGCACAAAATGTGCGGTCCAACCGGCATTGGTGCCCTGTATGGCAAAAAGACGCTGCTTGAGCATATGGAGCCTATCGAGTTTGGCGGCGAAATGATTGACCATGTGGATCTATATGATTCTACCTGGAAGGAGCTCCCTTGGAAGTTCGAGGGGGGTACACCTGTCATTGCTGGAGCTGTTGGCCTTGGCGCCGCGATTGATTTTCTGGAAAGCATCGGAATGGATGAGATTGAACGTCACGAAAGGCAGCTGACTGCTTATGCTGTAGAGCGCTTGAGTGAGATTGAGGATTTGAAGATTTATGGACCACTTACGGATCGAGCCGGTTTGGTTACTTTTAATTTAGGTGATGTTCATCCCCATGATGTAGCAACCGTACTGGATACGGATGGAATTGCTATTCGTGCAGGTCATCACTGCTGCCAGCCTTTAATGCGTTGGCTGCAAGTATCATCAACGGCTCGGGCGAGCTTTTACCTTTATAATACGGAAGAGGATGTTGACCGTCTGGTTGCTTCGCTTCTAAAAACAAAGGAGTACTTCGGCCATGCAATTGGATGATTTGTATCGTAGAGTCATTATGGATCATTATAAAACTCCTCGTAACCGCGGCACCTTTGAAGATGAAGCTGTCACCATTGACTTAAACAATCCAACCTGCGGCGATAAGATTCAGCTTCAGATGCAAATTGATAATGGTAAGGTGAAAGCTGCCAAATTCGTTGGTGAAGGCTGCTCCATCAGCCTTTCCTCCGCTTCGATGATGACTGATGCTGTCAAAGGCAAAACAATCGAAGAGGCGTTGGAGATGGCTGACAAATTCTCCTCGCTCATGAAGGGCGAGCCTGTAGAATTTGAATACGAGGATATTGAGGCCCTCTCCGGGGTGAACAAATTTCCGGCACGCATCAAGTGCGCAACGTTGTCATGGAACGCCTTACGTAAGGGAATTGAACAATCGCAACGACAGGAATAAAGTCGAATATCATATAACTAACGAACGATATTTTAAAGGAGGTTTACCTATTATGGCCAAGCAAATGCCCGAAATGGAAGCTTATCAATATGGATTTCGTGACACACATGAATCAATCTTCAAAAGCGGCAAAGGCTTAACACGTGAAATCATTATGGAAATTTCCGCAATGAAAAAAGAACCGGACTGGATGCTTGATTTCCGTTTAAAGTCCTTTGAGCAGTTTTTGAAAATGCCTATGCCGCGTTGGGGCGGTAACATGGATGATCTGGATTTTGAAGACATCCAGTACTATGTTAAGCCTTCAGAGAAGCAAGGAAAGACATGGGAAGAGGTACCTACAGAAATCAAGGAAACCTTTGATAAGCTTGGAATTCCTGAAGCTGAACAAAAGTTTCTTGCCGGTGTATCCGCGCAATATGAATCTGAGGTCGTATATCACAGTATGCAAAAGGATCTTGAGGATAAGGGTGTTATCTTCACGGATACCGATACAGCGCTTCGTGAATTCCCGGAAATTTTCAGAGAGCATTTCGGTACGATTATTCCTCCAAGCGACAACAAATTCGCAGCACTTAACAGTGCGGTATGGTCAGGCGGAAGCTTTATCTATGTACCTAAAGGCGTGAAGGTGGATACTCCGCTTCAAGCTTACTTCCGTATCAACTCCGAGAACATGGGTCAGTTTGAGCGTACGTTGATCATTACGGACGAAGACAGCTTTGTTCACTATGTGGAAGGCTGTACAGCTCCGATTTACAGCACGAATTCTCTGCACAGTGCGGTTGTTGAGATTATTTGTAAGAAAAACTCCCGTGCCCGTTATACGACGATTCAAAACTGGGCTCCAAACATTTATAATCTGGTTACAAAACGTGCTGTTGCTGAAGAAAATGCAACGATGGAATGGGTAGATGGCAACATCGGCTCCAAGTTGACCATGAAGTACCCGGCTGTTGTACTCAAAGGCCGCGGCGCTAAAGGTATGGTGCTTTCGATTGCTGTAGCAGGACGCGGACAGCATCAGGATGCAGGCGCGAAGATGACTCACCTGGCACCTGATACAACTTCCACGATTGTATCCAAATCGATCAGCAAGCACGGTGGTAAAGTAACTTACCGTGGTCTGGCATCATTTGGACGCAATTCCCAAGGCTCTAAGGCCAATATCAAATGTGATACATTGATCATGGATAAAGAATCCACCTCGGATACTATTCCTTACAATGAGATCATGAATGATAATATTACACTGGAGCATGAAGCAACGGTATCCAAAGTATCCGAAGATCAATTGTTCTATCTGATGAGCCGCGGATTAACCGAAGCCGAAGCTACACAAATGATCGTCATGGGCTTTATCGAACCGTTTACCAAAGAGCTGCCAATGGAATATGCAGTTGAAATGAATCGTTTGATCAAGTTCGAGATGGAAGGCAGTATCGGTTAATATTTAATCATATACTGGCTTACTATTCAGTTATAGCAAGGCATCGTTTCTCTTCGGAGGCGCGATGCCTTTTTGCTTTTCAACAAAAATGCATAAGAGAGCCCTTAAATTCTCATGCTAAGCAAGTAGATCAAGCAGATCCAGTTGTTTATATGATGAGAAAGAGGAGCGACCTACCATGAAGCTTCCAGTCAAATACGGGATCGTCAGTGTATTGGCGATATGTTTAACCACAGCAGGCAGTGGATGCAGTCCCAATAAAGTTCAGCAGCAATCAGTCACGGGTTCGCAGTTGAAAACGTTCAGTAAAGGTGGGGTCGGTGGTGTTAACACGCTGAGTTCTGTCGAATCGGCGCGTCTACCCATATCCATTTATGATGGGATCCCTTATGTAACAGGTAACGATTTGGCTCAAGCCTTACAGCTTCATAGCAAATGGGAAGCCGATCGGAATATTTACCAGCTAGGAGATTTTGATGCGGCTTATGAGCTGAAAATTGGTTCTGATGATGTACGGGTGGATGAAGGGACCATTCGGTTAGCGCAGCCGCCTATTTTGCGCAATTCGATGGTTTATGTACCTGTATCAGCGCTTTCCCCCTTGTTTGCATCGTATACGAATTTTGTCGTTACAGACAAAGAAGTCAAGCTTGATCTATCGTCCGGGAATCCCTCACAACCTATCAATGGACCTGAAGATGCAAGCACTGGTGGAGATGCTGATTTTATGGACGACCCGAATGACCCTTTTAAGGGAGAAGAGCCAACAGCAGATCATGTAGAGCAGACAGTAGCTTCTTTTGCCCATAACAGCAGCGGTGCAGCAGCTCCTAATAGTGGGGTGTCCGAGCTTACACATTCAGCGATTCCTGCTGCCAAGCTTAAAAATGTCGACGTCAATCAATTAATAGCCAAAGCCAAAAGCTATATGGGTGTCAAATATTTGTTTGGAGCTCCTCCTTACCCGGAGTCGAGCAGGTTTGATTGCTCTACATTTACTCGCTATATTTATGGACGTTATGGCATAACCTTAGGGAGAACAGCACGTGCACAGGCCGCCGAAGGAACCAGCGTTAGCAGGAAGCAGCTTCGTAAAGGCGACTTGTTGTTCTTTTATGTGCCAGGTCGGTTTCGCTCCAATAAGACGGTGGGCCATGTAGCTATTTATATGGGCAATAACCGTATCGTCCATTCGTCGCCAGAACCGGAAAATGGGGTTCAAATCACCAATATCAATAAGCCGTATTGGAAAGAAACTTTTTTGGAAGCCAAGAGATTTGTTTATTAACTATGGATTCGGTGGGTTACAAAGTAACTCGCTGACTTCTTTTACCGCAGCATGCAAAAGAGCCTTTCTCTAGAGAAAGGCTCGGCTAAGCGGCTATACATACACTTCTTCAATTACGAGTTCGGGATGGTCGGTCAAATTCACAAAATGATCATCCACCTGGACCAGAGGTTTAAACATATCCGAGGGATGAGTCAGAACAATGTAACCGGTCTCACCGGATGACAACAGAACACGCTTACCAATAAAATTTGGAATCATATTACGAATAAACACCTGAGTAATTTTGGGATCAAGTTTACCAAAGCTGAGTCTATGAAGCTCTCTTAATACGAACAGTAGATCCCGTTTTTTTTGGTACACACGGGAAGATATCATTGCACTGTATATATCAGCAACGGCAACGATTTTGGAGAGCGGAAGAATGGCAGACTCCTTGAGCCCATGAGGATAACCACTTCCGTCGAATCGCTCATGATGCTGCAGCGCTGCCTGGGCCAAAGCTTCACTCATGTTAGAGTCCTTAATAAGCTGATAACCGATTGCAGGGTGTTTCTTGACCTCTTCGAATTCTTCATCCGTCAAACGTCCCGGTTTGGTTAGAATGGCTTTATCAATCCGGCATTTGCCTATATCATGCAGATAACCGGCTTTTCCAGCTATTAAAGCTCTTTCGTTGGTTTGTCCAAGCCATTTAGCAATATAATAAGAAATCATCCCGACTTGGACGCTGTGCTGGTATGTGTAATCATCCTGGTTATTTAAGGTAAGAAGCAGCGAAACGACATCCCTCTCACGAACAAACTCGTTTGAAAGCGGAGCAAAGCTATCGTTAACCTGGGATTCATCGAGCTTGCCGCTTTTTTCAACTTGTTCGAATAAATCCTTGATACCGTCAACAGCCTCCTCGTAAGCTTTTGCATGCTTGGAGATTTCCTGTTCTGGCAATATAACTTCTTCTTCATGTTTAGACGAATTGTCGAATCGGATCATCAGGTCGACATAATCAATGTGATGCAAGTTAAGCTTACTGATATCCGAAGAATTCAAAACGGTATGGGCAGAAACGACTAGGAGCCCGTTTTTATTAAAAATATCAGAACCAGTGCGATCTCCAACCTGTAAATCCATTACCGAAACTCTCAAGAAGATCACCTCAACTAAAGTATGAAAAAAATGGTAGAATAAATCCAGTTTTATGAATTTATCCTATCAAACTCATCTAGTACTTGACAATAAGCATAACGAACCATAAACCCCGAATAATAGTCAAGAATAGATTAAATAATACAAAAGTTTTGGTGCGGTTAGGATTACATTCCTACGTAACGACTATATAAGCTTTTGGCTTGGATTGGATCATTAGTACCTTGAATAATGACTCGTCCATCTGGAAACAAGACAAGGGTTAATGTATCGTTGATATGGAATTTAAGGAGAAAAGGATTGAGCTCAATGCTGCCCAACTGACTCCATTTGGCAGCCCATTCTTCTAAATGAAACGATCCTGCATGCAGCGGCTGAATTTGTACGGAGTTTCGTCCGCATAAGGTTTGAATGGTGTCTTCTCCCAGATCCTGCTCCAAATATTCGTAACGCTCCTGCGCACAGGCAGGGCAATCCGCTTTACGGGCCTTGCTGACGTCTACAGCGGCATGCTGGTTGTGCCACAGATCCCAATGTACCATTTTACGGTTAAGCTGTTCATGAGCCCCCACAAGCAGCTTTAAGGCTTCTGTGGATTGATGGGAAGCAACGGTGTGGATAATAGGTCCAATCACGCCTGCAGTATCGCATGTTTCGGCAGTGCCTTGAGCAGGCGATTGTCCAAACATGCAGCGCAGACAAGGTGTAGACCCTGGAATTATCGTTAGAGAAACACCGCGGGAGCTTACGGCACCCCCATAAATCCATGGAATACGATGTTTGGCGCTCACATCATTAATAAGAAAGCGCACGCTGAAATTATCAGTTCCATCCAATATGAGATCGACATCGGACAGTAAGGCTTCGGCATTGATTGCATTAAGGTCACTGACGATCGGTTCCAGCGTAATTTCGGAATTAGCCTGCTGCAGGCGTTTGGCTGCAGCCATGGCTTTGGGCTCCGAGGCAGCGGCATCCGCTTCGTCGTACAGCATCTGGCGCTGCAAATTGCTCTCTTCCACAAAATCACGGTCAATTAATCGCAGAAAACCAACACCTGCTCTTGCCATATGATTAGCCAATACCGTACCTAATGCGCCCATGCCTACGATAGCGACACGTGCTGTTCCAAGCCTGACTTGACCTGTTTCACCTATGGGTGCAAATAAAAGCTGTCTGGAATAACGGTTGGAAGTGGATACGCCTTCCGCTTCGCCACGCAGATTAGTAGTATTCATGAAGTGATTCAACTCCCTAACAATTCAAAATGGATAGATGTATTCAAAGTACTTCCCGTGGATTCCAAGGGCCTTGCTGATGACCCTTCCACTCGGAGCCGTCCTCCCATATTTCCTTTTTCCAGATAGGTACGACCTGCTTCAGTCGTTCTATAGCGTAACGGTTTGCTTCATAGGCTGCATCTCGATGTGGTGCAGAGACAGCAATGACAACGCTGATTTCTCCAATATCAACCCATCCAAGACGATGGGTGATGGCACATAGAGCACCATCATAATGATTATGAATGTATTCAACGATTTCTTGCATCGTTTTGACAGCCATAGGTTCATAGGCCTCATATTCAAGCCTTGTTGTCCGTTTACCATGCGTCCATTCCCGTGTCGTTCCAATGAAAGTGAGTGCTGCTCCATGGTTCGGATGCAGCACTTGGTCGGTTACTTTTTGTATGGAAATCACTTCACGCGTCAGCTCTACATAGTTGGGCTGGCCTCCGGATACAGGCGGAATAATCGCAATTTCATCATTTTCATGGATGATCTGATTATCATCCGCATAGCTTTGGTTAACAGCTACAAAAGCTTGTGACAATAAAATGGATGCGTGAGGGAACTGTGCTTGTAAATGCTCCTTCAACCGAACGGGGGTGAGTGGAAATGATGGGTCCCATTCGAGATTGAGCAGTGAGCCTTGCATCCGCTCGGCCAAGCCGGCAAAAACCTGGATGGTTAATTTCATAATGAATCGCTCCATAGATATATATTGAAGATCAAGGTATTGTATATTTCATTTTACGTACATTGCGATTAAGCAGTGCTTGTTGATGTTTCTCTCCAGCATACCATATTCTATAGGGATAGTGGTATAATAGGCATTATCCGTTTTATTACAGGTCCAGTTAAATGATGGAGGAAGCCGATGAAAATTCGTGTATATGATGAAGTGAGCGGTCATGCGGAATTGACTGTCCAGGAAATGGCAGCTTTGTCTCCGCGGCTGGTTTCTTTGGAAGAACGAGTTCCTGGTGTTCAAGGTCAGGCCTTTGAGCTGAAGGCGTGGTACGCTGCATGGCAAAACCAGCAGCAGCATCGTGCTGAAGGAGAGCCTGCCCGGATGACCGTAGAAGCAGTGGATGAATTTCAAGCTTCGATTCCTTGGAAAGAGCTGGGTGAGGCTGTTTTTTTGTTTGAACAGAATGGAGAGCCTCTTGGCAAAGGGTTTCCGATCCGCTTATATGTTCCAAATGGAAGCAGTGAATGCTTGAATGTGAAAAGTGTTGTGCAGATCCGGTTCCAATATACGGACGACTCGTCCCAGGAAGCAACCTACGGGTTCAAAAATCAAGTTACGCTGGATGAGCTTAAATTCCGCAAATAAGCCATAACATACATATATAGGAGGTGGCCGTTATGGCTTCACGAACGCTGCGGCTGAGAATTCTTCACTCCAATGATATTCACAGCCATTTTGAACAAATGCCGTCTATTGCGGCTGCCTTTAAGGAGCTGCGTGGTTCTGCAGGTGAAGAGCATACGCTAACGCTGGATGTGGGCGATCATATCGATCGTGTGCACATCGAAACAGAAGGAAGCGGGGGCTCCGCCAATCTGGCCATTATGAACGAGACGGGCTATGATGCGGTTACGATCGGCAATAATGAAGGACTAACCTTGTCGCAGGATACATTGAACCTGCTGTATGGCTCCGAGGCGCGCTTTACCGTACTGTGCAGCAATTTATTGGAGGCGACGAGTGGTCAAATACCCAGATGGGGTAAAGCCTACCATATTATAGAGAAAGCCGGGATTAAGGTAGGGCTGATTGGTGTGACGGCCTATTTCCCGGATTTTTATCAATTACTGGGTTGGGATATTAAAGAGCCCTTGTCCATTACGTCTGAACTGGTGCGTGAGCTGCGTCCGCAGGTTGATCTGATAGTTGTGCTATCTCATCTGGGACTGCGCAATGATCAGCGAATGGCTGATGAGACTCAGGGCATCGACCTGATCCTGGGAGGACATACCCACCATCTGCTGGAGGAGCCTCTTCGAATGGGAGAAACCTATGTGTGCGCAGCAGGCAAGTTTGGGCAATATTTCGGTGTAGTGGATATTGAGATCGATGCTCATTCCCGACAAAAGGTGAAGGTGAGCGCTTCTATTCATGAAGCTTCCAGCTACCCGGCTGATGCGCATATTGCGGAGCTGGTGGATCGATACCGGTCAAGTTCAGAGCAGGTACTCTCACGGCAGGTGGCTTATCTGGAGCAGCCTTTAAGTGCGGAATGGTATGAAGAAGCACCTTTGGGCAATTTGCTGGCTGCGGGCATACGGCGCTGGACTCATGCCGATATCGCTATCGTCAATGCGGGACAACTGCTGGGTGGCCTCGATATGGGGGCCGTCTCTATGGGACGCTTGCTGCAAATTTGTCCTTCTCCCATTAATCCATGCCGTATGCTTTTGACTGGAGAACGAATATGGAAAGCTCTGGAGGAGTCGCGAATTCCTGAGTTTATGGAAAAACCACTATATGGGTTCGGTTTTCGAGGCAAGGTGCTGGGTATTCTCAATGTGGATGGAATGCGGGTCGAATATGATGCGTCAGCGCCTGCTTATTCCAAAATCAAACGTGTGTGGATCGGCAGTGAGCAGCTCGTTATGGAAAAGGAATATGTAGTAGGGACGATTGATATGTTCACCTTCGGAATCGGTTTTCTTTCATTATCAGAGGGTACGGAGATTGAATATATATTGCCTAATTTTATTCGGGATGTCATTCGCGAGGAGCTTCAGGAGACAGGTGCGATTCAAGCAAGCCAGGTCAAGCGCTGGGCGCATGTTGATATTAATGATTCGAGTAAAAATCATTAAGCTCCTCTTCGGTACAAAAGCTGCAGCTTGAAATGACATTGGTTTGTCGAAGACGAATGTGGAGAAGATTCAGCTTACCGATCAAGATGCTATGAGCCTGCTCATCCAGAGAAAACTGAATGCCATACTCGAATAGCTCTGGCTTGAAAATGGATTTTCTTGTGATGGTACCGAGAATCTTCATCTGCTTGTCAAATAAGGAAAATCTGAATTCGAGCAGCAAATCGATATTCAGCGGGAGATCGAGCTTGGAATGGATACGCAATCCACCAGCACTGATGTCCACGACGATAATCTGGGCGTACTTCGTATCGACCATGATCTGATTGATGCCAATGATTTTTAACTGGGCGGATAGGGGGATTTGCAGCGAAAGTCGGAAGTATTCTCTATGATTAGTGACGGCCATCTTTCATCCACCTTTAATTCATATAATTGGTGCTGTAATTTGTAAACGACCTTACCCTGGCGCAAAGCCAGAGCAAGGCCCGATGAACAAAGAAATTGTTCTTTTTCATCGTTTATTATTTCATTGTAAAGAAGTAAATTGCGAATATAGCGGCCACAGCAAAGCGATAATAGGCAAAATAAGAAAGACTTGTATTTTGCACAAGCTTGATGAACGTCATAACAGCAAGCAAGGCAACGATGAAGGAAACGATAAATCCAACAATGAAATAACCGATAAGATCGGCTGTAAACAGATGGTACGATTTGATCACAACCAAACCGGAAGCAGCGACCATGAGCGGTATAGCCAATATGAAGGTAAAGTCTGCAGACGCGCCGCGGCTTACACCATTCATCATCCCTCCGGCAATGGTTGCTCCTGAACGGGAAAAGCCTGGAAATACAACGGCCAAAATTTGATATAGTCCAATGAAAAACGCCTGCTTGTAGGTGATGTCATCGAGATCCTTCGCTTGAGAGCCGTATTTGGCAGCCCGTCTTTCCCCGATAATGAGTAAAATCCCACCGATCACCAAGCTGATCATGACGGTTTTTGGAGAAAACAAGTATTTATCCACAATTTTGTTAAGCAGCAGCCCCATAATACCTGCAGGCAAAATTCCGATCAAAATATGGATAAGGTTCAGATTTCTCTTTCCTACACGTACCGGATTTTTTTTCAGACCAAACAATCTAAGGAGCCTTTTCCAATACAAAACAACGACGGCCATAATAGCTCCGAGCTGGATAACGACCTCAAATATTTTCATCATCGTGTCTTCCTCGGGAATTCCGAGCAGTGATTGCACAAGAATCATGTGTCCGGTAGAAGAAACCGGCAAAAATTCAGTCAGTCCTTCTACGATTCCCATCACGATTGAAACCCAATAATTTAAACTTAACATAAAAGCCTCCCACTAATTTTGTGCAAACCTATTCTATTTTAGCTTGTTATGGCATGTCCGACAATAGCGATTTACGGGAATACCCATACGTATGCACTCCGGTTAAGAAATATGCCTGATTTCAATAGGCTAATTGTCATATAGAAAACAGCATTCTAGTTGCAAAGTTTCATAAATGATCGGACCTTCCGCCAAACTTCTGCGTATTCCGCCTTATTTTTTGAAAAAAGCCTGATTTTGGTGTCGGATTTTGCAAAAGTGTATTGCTCTTTTATACGGAATCTATTACATTAAGGCTTAGAACATATTAACTTCCTAGTAGAAAGAAGACGTGGTTTGTCCTATGCGTTTGCTGCCTATCCATATAGTTCGACCTGGGATGAAGCTCGGTAAAAAGATCTACAATGAAGAAGGACTTGTCCTTCTTGCAGAAGGAATAGAATTAACGCAGACGCTAATCAACCGGCTTGGCAAGTACGGGGTTGATTTTATTTATATCGCTGATCCAAGAACGGCTGATATTATCATTCCGCAATTGCTGAGTGAGGAGACAAGATTTAAGGCTATTACTGAAATACGGACCTCGTTTCGCAAGTTGATGGATAATTCGATAAAGAACAAAACAGCTGGCTATAACAAGCTGGGTAAAAACTTCGGTGAAGTGATGAATCTGATTATAGATGATCTCAGCAGCCATCAAGACGCCATGATTATGCTCACCAACATGAGTGTTATGGATGATTATTTGTTTCAGCATTCACTGCATGTCTGTATTTACGCAACATTGCTGGGTATGGCATACGGCTATAACCGGAATGATCTGATGACGCTGGGTCTCGGTTCGCTGCTGCATGATATCGGTAAGACACAGATTCCCTACGAAATTCTTCGCAAAAATGCCCAATTGACGGACGACGAATTTGATTGTATGAAAAGACATACCGAGTATGGCTTTAAGCTGCTTAAGGATGAGCCGAATATTCCTTTACTGTCCGCACACTGTGCGTTTCAGCATCATGAACGTCTGAACGGAAGCGGGTACCCACGAGGTATTGAAGGTACGGAGATTCATGATTATGCCAAGTGGATCGGACTGGTGGACTCCTATGATGCGATGACTACTCACAGAGTATATCGGAGAGCCATGCTGCCGCATCAAGCGATGGAGATCATCTTTACGGGAACCGAAACCTTATACGAAAAGAAAAAAATTGAGCTCTTTCGTGATAAAATAGCGATATATCCGCTTGGGATTAATGTTACCCTTAATACAGGCGAAATGGGTACGGTCGTTGGCTTGAACAACATATTTCCACAACGGCCTATCGTAAGAGTGCTTCAAACCCCAGGGGGAGAAGAGATATATGCACCGTTTGATGTAGATTTATCCAAAAAATTATCGATCATGATTACCGGAGTCAATGATATCGCATAGTTATCATGGACAAGAGCAGCCCAAAACCAGACTTTCTGGTTTTGGGCTGCTCTTGTTCCAGGTCAGGTTTCATTTTCATCCGTCATAAGCTACAATAGGTTGTAAAATACGTCAAGAGTCAGGTGAACTTTATCATGAACCAGAAGCTAAGTTCCATGCTGCCGGCAATGTCTCCCGAGAATGATCCTTGGGACCCGATTCGATCGCTGCAGCGGCACGGAAAACATATATTAACGAGTATCGAATTAACCGTAACGAATTTATGTAACATGAGATGTGAGCATTGTGCAGTTGGGGATGCCCTAACGATGACTGAAGGAGCGCGGATTCCTGTTGCCCAGGTGCTGAAGCGGCTGGATCAGGTCGAGCACCTCGAAACCATCTCCATTACCGGGGGGGAACCGAGCTATCACGAGCAAACGGTTCGCGACTATATCGTCCCTATTCTTAAATATGCCCGTGAGCGCGGGATTCGGTCCCAGATTAATTCGAATTTGACGCTGCCGATATCCCGATATGAGATGGTTGCGCCCTATCTGGATGTGATGCATATTTCCTTTAATTATACTTCAGCGGCAGACTTTCATAGAGTCGGCTTCGTTCATTCGGGCAGAACTGTTTCTGATAAGGCAACAGGCAAGCTGTATGAGCTTATGATTGAGAATACAATGAAGCTTAGCAGCAACGGGATGTTTATTTCGGCAGAATCGATGATCAACTATTTGACATTGGATAAGCTGAGCGACATTCATCAGCTTATTGTCGAGATGGGCTGTGAACGGCATGAAGTGCATCCCATGTATCCGAGTGCTTTTGCTGCTAGTTTGCCGAGGTTATCATTGGATCAATACAGCAAGGCGATCCATAAGCTGCTGGACGGCCGCGATCGCAGCCTGTGGATGTTATTCGGTACGCTGCCCTATTACGCTTGCAACACAAGTGAAGCCGATCAGCAATTGCTGCGCAGGCTAAGAGAAGAGCCGAATGTAACGGTTCGCAATGATCCTGATGGACGCAATCGATTGAATGTGAACTTGTTCACAGGAGATGTTTTTGTCACGGACTTTTCTGATGTGCCTTCTTTGGGTAATATACATAGAGATAAGCTGCAGGAGGTGTTTGAGCGATGGGAAGCTCATCCTCTTCATGCTTCGATGAACTGCCATTGTCCGGCTGTCAGCTGCTGCGGGCCCAATCTTCTGGTTGTCGATTCTTATTATAAGAATGTCGATTTTACCAAACGTGCAGCTATTGTATAGGAGGATGTTCACCAAATCCCCTAAGGAGCTAGGGTAGTTAATTTGTGGAAAAGGAGTTTGAAGTCTTTGTCACATACAAGCTTTGATTGGGGATCCATTGCACTTAATATTTTTCTGGTTTTGCTGCTGGTTGTGCTGAACGGATTTTTTGTAGCTGCAGAGTTTGCTTTGGTCAAAGTACGTGAAACGAGGCTCCAACAGTTGTACAATGAGGGTGTGGTTAAGGCCAAATATGCACTCACAGTTACGAAAAAGCTGGATGTCTATTTATCCGCAACACAGCTCGGTATTACACTGGCTTCACTCGGTCTCGGATGGATCGGTGAACCGGCTGTTACCCATTTGATCGTGGACCCGTTGTTTGCACTGCTTCACTGGAACAGTGCCTGGTATTCCTCGGTATTGTCTGTGTTTATAGGCTTTGCTGTTATTACTTTTTTACATATCGTGCTTGGAGAGCTGGCGCCTAAATCACTCGCGATTCAAAGATCGGAAGGGACTGCACTCTGGACATCAGCCCCGCTGCTGCTGTTTCACAAAATATTTTTCCCGGCAATCTGGGTGTTGAACGGCGCTGCGAATCGTTTGCTCAGCTTGATTGGCATTAAACCGGCGACTGAACATGATGCTGCGCATACCGAAGAGGAAATTCGCATACTTATGAATCAAAGCGCTAGAAGCGGTCACATCGATAAGGACGAGTTCGCGCTGTTTGATAATATCTTTGAATTCTCGGATCGTGTAGCGAGAGAAATTATGCTGCCGCGCACAGATATGGACTGCTTATTTGCCGATGTGCCGTTTGAAGAAAATTTGAAGGTTGTATACAGAACAAAGCATACCCGTTACCCCGTAGCGAGCGAGGATAAGGACAATATTATCGGCTTTGTTCATATTACGGATCTACTGACTGCTGATCCTGACGAGGAGCGCCAGCTGCAGGATTACATTCGTCCTGTGTTGATGGTGGCCGAATCAATGGAAATCAGCCACGTGCTGAAGCTGATGCAGCGTAAGCATTCCCAGCTTGCGATAGTCGTTGATGAGTATGGCGGTACAGCAGGTATTTTGACTGCCGAGGACATTTTGGAAGAGATCGTCGGTGAAATTCATGATGAATTTGACGAGAATGAGGTCCCAAGTGTGGAAAAGAGGGGCAGCGGCTACTCTGTAGATGGACGGGTTCTGCTCGAGGATCTGGACGATTTGCTGGGTCTGGGTATCGAGGATGATGAGGTGGATTCGATTGGCGGCTGGCTGTTTACGAGGCTGGATGGTGTCGTCGCCAAAGGGAAGAAGCTGGAGTTCGAAAATTTTGTTTTTGAAATTACGGAGGTCAGAAGGCTTAGAATTATGAGAGTGATGATCTATAAGAAAGCCGAACTAGCGAAACCAGTCATTCAAGAAACTGAATGAGGGGGAAGCCCGTTTCATGTCATTAAGGATGATCCTGTTTGTAACGTTGGGTGTGCTGCTGCTGTACGGAATGTTTACGATTGGATTTCCCTTTATGCTGGCCCTGCTCGTTGCTATCCTGTTGGAGCAGCCGATTCAATGGTTGATGAAGCTTACGCGAATGAGCAGAGAATGGGCGGCCGGTGTCATCTGCAGCTTGTTTACGGCAGGAGTGCTGGGCTTCTTTTATTTACTCGGGTTCAAGATGGTATCGGAGCTGATCCAGTTCTGGCGAAATGCACCTGAATATTTAAATGAAGCCCAGCTGTTTTTTGATATGACCTCTGAGAAAACCCAAATTTTTTATACAACCTTGCCTGACGGTTTGGCTGCACAGCTGCAAGCCTGGACAGAAGCAGGAATTAATACGATCTCTGAAAATCTGAAGGAGATTATTACGGCAGTATCGGTTTATTTTCTGGACATTGCTAAGACGATACCTAATTTATTTATATTTTCAGCCGTGTTTGTCATCGGACTTTATCTGATCTCCTTGAGCTTACCTGCCTTGTATCAGTCGTTCGTGGGCATCTTTGAAGGTAAATCACAGCCCAAAATCATAAGTGTTCTGTATGATCTGAGAAAAGCGCTGTTCGGGTTTATTTTCGCGCAAGTGCTGATCAGTTTCCTGACATATTTTGTAACATTGATCGGACTGCTCTTCTTACGGACAGAATACCCGCTGGCGATCGCTTTATTGATTGTGGCGGTAGATGTATTGCCAGTGCTTGGAACGAGCGTGGTGCTTGTCCCTTGGGCTTTGTACAGTATCTTGTCCGGGAATGTATCGCTGGGTGTTGGTTTGCTGATATTACTGGTCGTGATTATGCTGTTTCGCAGGCTGGTTGAGCCCAAAATTATCGGAAACGCAGTCGGGATTAATGCATTGGCAACCTTAATCAGTATGTACATTGGCTTTAAGCTGGTAGGTGTGATTGGACTTATCCTGGGGCCTTCCCTCATCATTGTTTACATGGCGCTCCGCCGAGTGGGCGTAATGAAGCTTAGCATTAAATTATAAAATCCATGATAAGACTAACCCAAACGGCGATCCGATGTATCGTCGTTTTTTGTTTTTTATTAAACACTCATAATGGACAAGGAAACGGTTATATACATAGGAATAAGGAGTACACACCACTAGAACCTGGGAAGGAGGTATGATCATGCATCAGGAAAAGGCCTGGTTTCCCTATGTAGGTCCCTGTGATCCGTGTCCGCCGATACGAGTGAAAACTTTTTCAACACCACCGCAATTATATATCCAATTTCAACCGATGAATTTACCCCAGTTTAGTCCGCAGGAAGCGTTAAGGCATGGCACGTTATGGCCTGCGCTTTTTAGTCCTTATGAGTCTAAATGCTAGTGGAGTTGCGCGTAGAGCCGCTATAATAAAAGCACCGCAAACTTGGGTGAAAGCCCATTTGCTGAGCAAAACTTTGAAGGAGCTGCAGGCTATGGAACATACAATGCCGGAGCAATTCTATACAATGCTTTTGGAGCTTCAAGAGGTTGACTTTGTGTTGGTGGAGCTCACTTTATATTTGGATACGCATCCGCGGGACACCCAGGCCATACAACAATATAACCAATGTGCGCAAAAGAGAATGCATCTTGCAGGGCGTTTTGAACAGCACTTCGGCCCACTCAAAAGCTTTGGTCAAAGCTTTACACGACAGCCTTGGCAGTGGATCGATACGCCATGGCCTTGGCAGGTTTAATCGGCTTATATGACGAGAGGGGCGACTCAGCCATGTGGGTTTATGAGAAAAAGCTGCAGTATCCGGTACGGGTCAGTAAATGCGATCCCCGGATGGCCAGGCTGCTGCTGGAGCAGTATGGAGGTGCGGATGGAGAGCTTGCCGCCGCGCTGCGCTACATGAATCAACGTTATGCAATTCCGGATAAAATCATCGGTCTCCTGACAGATATTTCTACAGAAGAATTCGCTCACCTGGAAATGATTGCCACTATGGTTTACAAGCTCACGAAGGACTTGAGTATCGAACAGCTCAAGGTTGCTGGACTCGATGATTACTATGTCAGCCATGACCGGGCTTTATTTTACACGAATGCTTCAGGTGTGCCTTGGACGGCAGCCTATATTCAGGCGAAAGGAGATCCTATTGCCGATCTCTATGAGGATATTGCAGCGGAAGAAAAGGCGAGAGCCACCTACCAATGGTTAATTGATATGACGGACGATGTTGATCTGCAGGACAGTCTGAAATTTTTGCGTGAGCGGGAAGTGGTTCATTCCTTACGGTTTCGTGAGGCTGTGGAAATCCTGAAGTCGGAGCAGGGGGCGAAGAAGGTTTTTTGACAAATGGATAGAGTATCGTTACAGCCTTTTGGCTGTAACGAGTTTTTAAGAGGTTGTTCAAAAAGTCAATCAGTATGTTGTCTACAATCCATAGTGATCCGCTTTCCGATGCGTTATTGCTTTATTTGACAAGCACTCAAAATCATGATTGTATAGAACGTGGACTATTCAATCAGGAGGGATTGCGCTTGTTACAAACTTTACAAAAGCCCGAAGCGATGATTTTTGATCTGGACGGTACTTTATTTCAAACCGAAACACTTTTGTTGCCTGCCTACCATGCTACTTTCGAGCAAATGAGGACAGAAGGAATTTATAGTGGTGAAACACCGCCTGAGAGTGCAATTCTCGGCAGTCTGGGAATGCTGCTTGAACATATTTGGCAGCGCGTAATGCCAGGTGTAGAGGTACAGGTACATAGACGTGCTGACGAACTGCTGTTGGACTATCAAATGAAAGGCCTGGAAAATGGAGAGGGTGCTTTGTACGGGGACGTTGCCGACACATTGACTGCACTCCATGCCCAAGGAATCCGTTTATTTATTGCGAGCAATGGATTAGAAGGCTATGTTAAAGGGGTTATGGAATTTAAAGGGTTAACTCCGATTTTCGAAGGCTTGTACAGTGCAGGCGAATTTCAGACAAGGTCCAAAGTGGATCTTGTGAAGCAACTGCTGGAAACCTATGATGTGAAATCGGCATGGATGGTTGGCGACCGTTCTTCCGACGTAGAAGCAGGCAAAGAAAACGGCTTAACTGTAATTGGCTGTGATTATGCCGGGTTCCGCAATAAAGGCGAACTGGCAGGCGCTGATGTCCGTATTGCCAAATTTTCCGAAATATTGGAATTGATTGAGAAGTAAGCCTCATATCGTATAATAAAATAACCAACCGTGTGCAGACTTGCTGCTGATACGGTTGGTTGTTTGGCGTTGAGCCAGTTGTGAGTGATTAATCCTGCTCTTCGGGTATTTTGTTTTTATTTTTATTGTGATGTAGCCAGAGTGCGTACTCTAACGGCCTTGTAATTGCTTTTCGATACGTTTCACGTTCCCCGATTCGATAAAAAACTTCACGCGAAGGCTTCGGATTGACCTCTAGCAGCCAAACCTTCCCTTTGGGATCAATGGCCAAATCGATTCCGATCTCACACTGCTTCCCGAACTTGCGCTCCAAAAAGTGGGCGATGTCAATGCCCAGCTTATAAGCCTCCTGCTGGATAGAAGCTACCTTTTCCTTATTGCCAAAACGCCGCATCAGCAGCTTTTCCATCGCGATGGCCGTACCCCCTCCGTGCAGATTGGAGGTGACGGAGTGCATAGGTCCGATCCTGCCGGCACAACCAGTAACCTGCCACTCGCCCTTGCCGTCCTTTTGAATGAGCATCCTGAAATCATGAACACGGCCATCCTTGAGGGTGAGTGAAATTCCCTGCTGCACAATATAACGGCCCTGTAGGCGCCAACTGCTTAATTTAGTTGAAATTTGCGATTCGCTAATTTTCTGCTGGGGAATGATACGTCGCTGCTCATCCCTTCCCTGCATCAAAAATGTCGAATTCGATATCCGCTGCAGCCGAACGATTCCTCTTCCGCCAGTACCATTTCTGGGCTTCAAATAGATGCGCTGATGCTGCTTTAACAGACGAATCATATCTTGATGATCGTTATAACGGACAGTTGCCGGCAAATGGTCAGCTATAACGGAATCCTCCGATAAGGCTTGATGCATAGACCATTTATTGGCCAATGGACTGCTTAGATAATGAAGCTTTTTATGCACGGCACGAAATCTGGAGATTTTATGAAAGTTATGAACACCGTGATAACGACAGCGATCATAGATCAGCTCGGGAAGGAGTGCCCACTTGCGCTGCCATTTGCCGGAGGCCACATCGTAGACCAGAGCTTTGATTTTTTTTTTGTTCTTATCCACATCATCGGGTGTAAATACAAGTATTTGGATGCCCAGCTTATGTCCGTAAGTGCTAAGCTTACGAAAATAGGACAGTTCTTCCAGCCTTTGCTCCGATAAGTACATAGCTAGTATGCCTAAACGGTACGGGGTCATGTTTCATCACCTGCTCACCTTGCTTTTTTGGACATGGTGGTAACTGTCTTTTTCTTGGTCTTCTTGGATAAGTGAACGCAGTAATTAATTAAATTGTCCAACGATTGTTTGCGAATATGCGGCTCATCGAACTTCATGGGTTTGGAATTCGCTTCAAAAAACCAGATTTGACCCGTTGTATCTACTCCCAGATCGAGGGACATTTCACCAAGGGTGCTGCCGCTTGCTTTCCCAATCTGTTTGGCTATCAGTAAAGAGGCTGATCGAGCCCGCTGTAATATTCTTTTGCTCTCTGCCGTACCAAAGCCGGCACTTAGCAATTTGGCGGGATCATCAATGGAACCTCCGCGCGGTACATGGGTGGTAATACTCTGCTTACCGGCGAGTCGTGCGCCAATACCGGCAACCGTCCAGGCTCCTTTGCTATTTTTTTGCACAAGCACCCGAAGATCGAACGGGCGCTGCTTGTAGAGGGATAGTGAAATAGCCTGCTGCATAATATAGTCCTGCGTGACCATCATTTGATTAATTTGGGCCCACAGCTGCGAGACATTCGTATAGCGGGAGATATGACTTCTCGTCTTGTCTTGTACGCTTAGCTGATATTTTTGTGCTCTGGTCGTCTTTTCGATGATCCGGCTAACCTTCATAATGCCTTTGCCCGCTTTACCGCGGACCGGCTTTAAATAAAGGCTGGAATGCTTGAGCAGCAGCTTTTCAAGATCATCGCTTGTCGTCAGCTTTTGGGTGGTAGGGATATAGGGTCCGGTTTCCCTGGATTTATTCAGCCACTCAAAGAGCGTCCATTTATTGAAGAATGAAGGGTTGAAAAAATGGATGCTTCGATGGCGCAAGCAGCTCTGGAGGATGGTCTGTACCTCGGGAAGCTGCTCGAACTTACGAAAAGGAATGCGATTATAAATAACATGAGGAAGGGGAAGAAGTTCTTTTTTCCATGACTTGGTTTTGAAATTATATGAATAGCCCATGGCCTGATTAGCTGTAAGCTTGAAGTTGGCGGTCGTCATGACATATACATGGACTCCCTTTGCCTCTCCTGCAGCGATTAAGTCGATATAATTTTCTTTATTTCCCCTAAAAATTCTCGTGTCATCGGAATGAGTGAGAATGGCCAAGGTAGGTCGTCGTGGGTTTTGGTGTAGGAGAGGTTCCACTCATGATTCCCTCCTTGAGCGAAATCGGCTTAGGTATAAGCAGTAGTCATAAACGTGCTTAAGCGCTGCTTTACCTTCTCCTTTGAGTGCGGGATGCTTGAAAATGGAACGACCTGGCTTGGAGTTGGCTTCGAACATCCAAATATGCTCGTTTTGGTCAATACCAAGATCAAAGCCAAGCTCTCCGAGCGTATGTTTATCGTTACGTTCGAGCGCTTCCGCCAGTTTAATCGCCGTTTCTTTGGCATTATTCAATACTTGCTCTGCACGTGAACCAAATATTTGCCGCAGTACCTGATCGGGGGTCATTAGTTGACCTCCTGAGCGAACATGAGTGGTCACACTGCCTTTCCCTGCCTTCTTGGCTCCGATGCCTGCAACGACCCACTGATTGTTAATGTTTTTGGTTAAATGAAAGCGGAAATCAATCGGACAGTTATCGATTTCAATCAACCGGATACCTTGTTGGGCCACATAATGATTAAGTTTGGCATTACTGCGATTGAGCATGGACATCAAGGAATCAAATCGGCTGAAGCGCAGCAGCACATTTTTGCCACTGCGACGGAAGCGGGCGTAATAGCCGCGTTTGGGATTATAGGTTACCCGGTAAATACCGATGCCGAGACTGCCTCCGGTCGGCTTTAAATAAATAAACTTGTGTTTGTCGAGCATTTCCTTGATTTGACCCGAAGAAGGATTGATATGGGACTCAGGTACATGCCGGAAAGCATCTGTTCCTTCGAGTAAATTATATACATCCCATTTCTCGTAAAATGCCCAGTTAAACAAAGGAATGCCTTTGCGCACAAAACGCTGCTTGAAATTGTTCATGGATGCCATCTTTTCCGCTTTTCGGCTGGGTAAGCGGTTGTATACGACATCCGGCAGCGGTACGGTTTTGCGGACCCAGCCTCCTTCTGATCGAGGAAAAATGCCTTGCACCGTTTCCTGAGACCAGTTGACATCGCTGGGTGAGAAGCCGAAATAAAAGGATTTATCGGACCCCGCACGCATAAACTCGCGAAGAAACCCGGTACGTGAACCAAAAGGTGCTGTCCCGCTGGACATTACACTTGTCAGGATGCCTATGAGCGGCCCGATGCGGATATCTTTACCGTTATTACATACCACCATACTCGTTCCGAGCTTGGGAATACGCAGCTGAGACATGATGGAATTTGGAACATGAAGGTGATTGCCCGCTTTTTTAATCAGCTTGAGACCCACTGAGGCGCTTTTGCTTCCCACATGCAGAATGACGGATCTGGTTTTTGCCAGCTTGAGGGATCTCGCCAATTCACTGGTCAAGTAGATGACTTTTTCCTGCCTTTGTGTCACATGAATCGTGCAAGTTGTCAAACTCATGATTGGGGTTTCCTCCTAAAGTTTTTGCGTAAGCAAAAACTGACTTCGAAAGCGTGTGCTATGTTTTTGCGTAAGCAAAAACTGACTTCGAAAGCATGCAATAGTTTACTGTATTAACGATGTTTCACCGCTGCAGCCGTTGCCATACGATTAGAGATATCGCGATCCGCATGTACGGATGATAGGAATGGTGCACGAGATTTCAATAAATAACGGGCATAGTGTACGGGATTGGTAACCGCATGAATATAGGATGCAGCTTCATTTATACGTGACAGGGCGGAGCGCCCGGGCTTTGAATTGACTTCTAATATCCACAGCTGTCCTGAAGTATCGATGCCAAAATCAATTCCAAGCTCAGCCAGCTGACCATGACTGGACTCCAGGACAACAGGAATGAGAACGGATAGGCTGTAAAGCTCTTTTAATATCATGTCTGCCTGCTTGGAGGAAAACTGTCCGGCTAGAAAGCTGCCAACAGGCAGGGCAGTTCCACCGCCATGAAGATTGGAGGTCAGACTACCGTCCTGGCCTTTACGAACAGCCATCCCGGTCACTGACCATTTGCCAGTGCCATCCTTTTGCACCAGCGAGCGCACATCGTAAGCGTCGCCTGTGCGTGTCTGCAGCAGCAGGTATTGCTGCTGCAAATAGGGCCGTCGCGCCGTGAACCGGCGCAGCCAGAGCAAGAGCGACGCCTTGTCGGCAAAGCTGCGCGCGATGCGTCCATTGTGCGCATCGCGACCGCGCACGCGAAACGCCTGCGTCGTTTCGCTGCGCTGCACGAGCAGCACGCCGCGGCCCTGCGAGCCAGCCTGCGGCTTTACAATCAGCTGGCCATGCTCCCGCAGCCAATCGGATACAGACTGCATGCTACGTATGGCGACTGTTCGTGGCAAATAACGCGCAAAGCGGCCATCGCGTTCCAACGTACGCTGGACTTCCTGTTTGCCCTTTAGGCCGCAGCCCAGGAACAGGGCATGATGCTCCTCCTGCAGTCTTCGGACAGCAGTACGGTGCTCCAGATATTGCGAACGGTGCGTGAAAAAACAACGGTCATAGACAGCATCCGGCAGCGGATAAGTACCGGACTGCCATTTCTGGTCCCGTTCATCGTAGATAAAGCCTTCGGTTGTGCCGTTCAGCCAGTCGATGCCCTGCGGAGTAAAGACAAATACGTTCATTCCAGCCCGATGACCCGCCAGACACAAGCTTTTATAAAATCGGCGGCTTCCAAAAGGAGGCTCCTCAACAGCTCGAACCGCCTCGTGGCCCGAATTCATCCTTCGACCCACATGGGTCGTCATAATGCCAAGGCTGTGCCGAATCCGGTTCGTTTCTGTCTCCATGCCTCTCACCCCAGCTTTCTCAAAACTTTGCCGCATAACGCGAGTACTGCACGACCTTCTTCACGGATGGTCGTATAGCTCGTGATGTGGAGAGAGCGGTATTATCTTCTTTTGATGGCTTGGAATTAACTTCCAGCAGCCATACTTTTCCTTGTGTGTCCAGAGCCAAATCGATGCCTAACTCGGCAAAATGTCCTGTGATCTGGCTTTCGATACCTTTGGCAATAGCCAAAGCCGCACGTCGCAACTTCAGCGCTCCACCAGAGGCTGAGGTTGAATTGGAACGGGCCAGCGCTTCCCTGACGGTCGACAGGCTGCCTCCCCGAGCCAGATTGGAAACAAAGTGCTGGCCTCCTGCTGTTCTTGCTACAATTGAAGTGATGCTCCATTGTCCGACATCGTTGAGCTGAACCAGAGCGCGGAAGTCCACCGGCCGACCGCCTACCGAGATCAGTGAAAGCCCTTGTTGAATTTGATAGCGCTGACGCTTGATCTTTTTAATAAAGGCATTTGCCAATTGGCCTGAATTGCCGAAGGTTAGTTTACTTGCACCGCTCCGGTTAGCAAATTGACATATGAAGCCACCATCAATTTTTCGCTTGATACGAATAATACCTTTTCCCAGACTGCCAGTAATTGGCTTCAAAAAGACCGTGTTATATTTGGTGCACATCATTTTCAACTGCTGGACGTTGTGCAGTAGGTGCGATTCCGGCAAATAAACCTGTAGGCTTCTTTCCTTGCGAAGAGCGTCAAATACCTCGGTCTTGTTTAAATACTTCTCATTGAAGAGTACAGCCTGGTTTTGCGTTTTTGCATGACGTATAAATTGCTGAACATTTGCGCGATTTTCCAGTTTACGTGAGGTTAGGCGATTATAAATGATATGGGGCAGCGGAAAAGCACGTTTAATCCATTTGCCGGCATAATGCCAGCCTCTAACCGTCTCGCCATGACCGTTAACCTCATCGGGGGTAACGAAGTAAACAGCGGCTCCGTATAGACGGCACGCATCATCCATCTCCCTGCAAAATGCGGTGACAGCACCGAAGGGTCTCTCCGGGGAACCCGCATGCACACGGCTGACCATCACGCCGATCAAGGGGCCGATGTGGAGCGAACGCGTGGACGATTTATAATGAAGGCATAGCGGTATGCCATGGACAAGCCCCCACTTAGCGGCTATGGAGTCAGGGATCCGAAGGACACCGGCTTGCGATAAGGGAGTGACCTTCACCTCATGCTTGGCTGATCCAAAACGCAGCTGCAATGATGATTGAGCAGTTAACTTCCATCTTTTCACCAAAGAATCGCTAAGCATGATCGTAAGATCGTCTGTTTGCAGACCGGCAGGTTGGATTTGAATCTTGACCTTCGTTCTTTTCACTCTTGCAACTCCTTCCTGGCGCCGACTTGTATGACTTATCAAGTGATCTACTGCATCATATGAGGGCCTTTTACCCTTGGTGAAAAGAAAATGTCCGACATGCTATAAAACGCAATATGCAAGAGCCTTGAATTTTAAAACTGAAATAATTTTTTTGTTAAATTTGAGACAAAATACCTATGGTCGGAAGGGAATAGGTGAATTTTGTCTAATTTACTTAGGAGAGATGGAGGAGGTGGACTCTATGCAAATATACACGAACGAGTATTTCACTTTATCGTCTGTAGACAACCGGGTTTATATATCGGTGTTTGCCCCTGACTATCCTTTCACGGAATTTGAGCAAGTGCTTCAAGCCGTGCCGCGGGTGCAAATTACTCAATTTGGCAGCCTGCGCAAAGCTATTCAGCAGAATCTCCCGGAACGAACCGAAGTAGGGCGATTGAAGCCTGAGTACGAGCTTGTGATTAGCCCTGATTATATGAAGGCCACCATACGGTTTCATCTCAGTGAGGACGAATACGAGTCGAAACGGCAGGAGCTGACTGGGGCTGTTCTCAAAGCGCTGCAGCAGCAGGGAGTCGCCGAAGGTATTTTGTATGATGCGTTGAATGGACCGTTTACGAAGCAGGAAGTGTTGATCGCACAAGGGATTCAGCCTGTTGAGGGTGTAGACGCCGTGATCCAGTATTATGAGTTATCTGAACGAAAGCCTACCATCCATCAGGACGGTACCGTAGATTATTATGAATTGAATTTCATTGATGAAGTGGAAGAAGGCGATTGGTTGGGTGAGAAGATACCTGCCACGGTCGGAATGCCAGGACGCAACCTCAAGGGAGGCATCCTGCCAGCAAGAAAAGGACGCGACAAACCACTGTTTTACGATAAAGAAACGGTACAAGAGGCTCAAGAGGACGGCAAGATCGTGCTTCGCTCCAAAATAAATGGTGCAGTTGCAAAAGCAGGACGTACCATTGAAGTTCAACGCGTACTGACCATCCGGGGGGACGTAGGACCTAAGACGGGTAATATTGATTATGACGGAAGTGTACAAATTACAGGAACGATCATGGATGGATTTTCGGTGACCGCTACTCAGGATATTTCGGTTTTGAGCCAGATGGGTATCGGAGCTGCGGAAAGCATCACGTCGGAAAACGGAGATATCTTCATTAAAGGTGGAATCTTCGGCAAGGACCGAACGGTGATTACAGCAGCAAATCATGTATTCGTCAAGCTTGCCAACGACTGTACGATACGTGCGGGTGAAAAAATTCATATCGGCTTGTATTCGATGGGCAGCAAGCTGTATGCCAAATATGTATATCTGGACAAATCAAGGGGGAAAATTATTGGCGGCCTCGTTCAAGCGAAGGTCCAGGTGGTCTCAGCATTTATAGGCAATGAAATGGAACGGCCGACGGTTGTTCAGATCGAAGGTTTTAACCGGGCTCAAGTGAAGCAGGATCTAGATGAGTTGTTGAAGGAGTACCAAACCTTGCTTGCAGAAATTGAGAAAATTAGAAAAGAAGTCGATTTATTCGGGGATAGTGGGGACAATGGTGATAATCTGAAGGGCACACAAAAAAAGGATTTTATTTACTATTGGTCCAAACAGGAGTCCTCGGTTGACAAGATCCACCAATTGGAGGAGGCGCGAAAAAAGCTGATGGCCTATTTGAGCGCAAAAGGCGATGGCGAAATTTCAATTGTTCAAAAAGCCTTTCCACGTACTGTCCTGCAAATCAAAGAAATGGAAAAGCATATCGAACGAATCACGACGGGCAGTTTTTATGTGAGTGAAAACAAGCTGTTTTATGAATAAAATCAAAGGGGATGCTAGGGTGACATCTTCAAATCTACATATAGACATGGGAGACGCTAACCATACCTTTTACCGCTTTGAAGGCTTGCTATTAGCCATCGAATTCTTTACTCAACGATTTCATTTGAACCAGCTTAGCGAATTTTCATTTGAATTTGTTAACGAAATTTTGACTTTGAACGCGTCTGCCCTATTTATCAGGGATGGGGAGCGTTTCGTTATGAGGCAAAAAAGGCTTTACGCGGACAAGGAATACTTTATTCCTTATACGGGTAAGCTGCGAAGAATGGTTACCTTTCACGGACGTACCGTGCGTAATGACTTTACTGCGTTCTTTGAGCAGCGGGAAGTCGATCATTTCCAGATGAATTGGGCTATGCCTTTGATGATTGATGATGAGCTGCACGGATTTATCGTATCCAACGGCAAAATCATGGGCCAGTTTACCGATGAGGATATTGTGATGTCAGATACGTTAATGCGGCTGATTAACAATTCAATGGAAAATAGCCAGCATTTTGCCGATTTGCAGCAATCCAATCATAAGCTCGATCAGAAGATCTTTAATCTGTTTGCCATTCACCACAGTACCAAAGCACTGCTCTCCGAAGTAACGCTGCATCGACTCCACGAGATTGCTACAGATGTGTTCAGCGAGGTGTCCTCCAGTCAAATTACCTCCTTTGGCGTGGTCGATCCGATCACAGGCAGATTGCGAATTACCGGATATCGGAATGTATCCTCCTACGAAACCTACCATGGTGATTTTGAGCTTCACACGCAAGCCTACAATGGACCAATCGTCCTGCATATGGAGCGTGACCAGGAACGAATTCAAGCACTATTCGTGAGCAGTGAGCAGCTGCGTGATCTGGAGGCCGAGTACATCATACTGATTGTGAAGGATCACATTATTGGTATGGTAACGCTCAGCCGACCGGTTAATGATCGTGTCTACGATGAGTCCACCTTTGAATTGATAGAATCTTTGGCGACCTCTACGTTTATTGCGATCTCCAATGCCATGCTGTTTCAAGAGGTCCATAGACAGCGGGAAAGTGCAGAAAACAAGCTGAAGCTGCTAACGACGCTGAACAAATTGGTTCGCAATCTTAACGAATGCACAACAAGTGAGGAGCTATGCTATTTTACGCTCAAAACGCTGCAGGTATCCTTTGGTGTGCGCAAAGCTCTGATTTGCCTTCGTTTTGGTGATCATTATGTGGTGGCGGATACGATCGGTTGGGAAGCTGATCCCAAAGGCCGCACCGTATTTCCGCTGCCGCTACCAGAATGGCTAGAGGCATGTATAGATGGGGAAACCTTGTTCGACTATATGGCTGATGGGGCTGCGCGCTTTTTTTCAAAGGAAGTGCTACAATGGATGGGAGCTGGGAATTGTGCGGTGCTTGCACCCCTTACAGTCGGCAATCGAATTGTGCTGGCGGAGGACCCGTATCCCAAAGGTTTTTTAATTGTGCTGGAAGCAGCTTCATCCCTTACTGAAGAAGAGGTTTTGTTGATCGATACGGTTGCCAAGAGCATAGCTCCTGTGCTGCACCAAATGATCATCACCCGGTCGGTTCGAGAGCAATACAAGCTGGATCAGCGTCAAGCCTTTGTTCAGTCCTTACAGCAGCATATTCAAAGCTGGGAGCAGTACCGGATGGGATTTTTTCTCCACTATCAGGCGTACAGAATGCCTCCATTTGCGGGTTTATTGCAAGCTGATCAAGACACAGATGGATTGGAACAACGTGATCAGGATGATGTCCGACAGACTATATTCAGCTTCGACGGATATCGATTCAGGATAAGTTATGAGCCTATTGAGCTTGCAGGCTGGCTGCCAATCCCGGATCCCTATAATTTGCAGGCTGTGCTTTCCTATGATTACGCATTGAACAATGAAGGATAATCGACGAATTGTACCTAACCCAAGCATAAAGGAGAACCTTAACGATGAATGTGTACGACAAAGCCCATGAATTGGCGCGTGCGCTGCGCGAGAGCAACGAGCTTAAAGAACTTCAGCTGTTAAATAATCAGATTCAGTCAGATACAGATAGCAAACGGATGTTAGATGGTTTTCGTCAAAAGCAGGCCGAGCTGCAGCAGAAAATGATGTCCGGTGAAATGCCTGCTCCAGAGGAAATGCAGCAGATGGAGAAGCTTTATGAGGTCATTAATATGAACCCTGCGCTGCGTGGCATATTCGATGCTGAGCGTCGTCTTAGTGTCGTTATGGAAGATATCCACCGAATCATTTCCGAGCCTTTACAGGAAGCAATGAAGTCTTAAAACAGCTTTAGGTGATCTTGGTTGCCAGACATACATATGAATAGTCCATGTATAACAAAGATTAGGCAGCTTACAATGCCTGGTCTTTTTTGTTATATAAAAGTGCAGGTTTCCAGGGAAATTGCTGATTTAATTATAATGTAAAATATAGTTAATTATGGAAATTGTACGATAAACAAGCTTGATTTCATCTTAATTTAATATTCAGAGTTTACAATAGCTTTACAAATAAGTAATTCGTACAAAAGAAATAGAATAACACGGGTTAGGAGTGTAGAGATCATGCGTCGTTTTCAAGATAAGAAGCATGTTAAGTCCTCACCGAATTGGCAGTGGAGTTCTTTCTGGACGTTCATCACATGTATAATTATGCCCTTAGTATTAGTATTCGGTGTGGAATATATTCAACGCGGAAGCTTGAATGAAACGTGGATATGGTTCGTTCAGAACCCGAAATTGGTAGCGATGAATGCCTTATTGGACTTGTTTGTCTTGTTGTTGATTTATGTGTTGGCTGGTAATTTATTATTTTCTGTCGCTCTGGCCTTATTGCTGCTCTGTACAATGTCGTTTGTTAGCTACTTTAAAGTAAAGTTGATTGGCGAGCCGTTTTTTCCGTGGGATATTTTCCTCAATAAAGAAAGTATGAACATTTTACCACTGGTAACCAATAAATCAGCTTTGCTGCGTATTGGAACCATGCTGGGCGTAGTCTTGATGCTCATCATACTGTCGTTTAAGCTGCCCAAGATGCGTTTGCGAATTGGAGGAACGCGAATTGTCGTTGGTGTGTTGGCCGCTGCCGCGTTGTATTCGTTTGGTGTGAATGCGCCCTTAGCCAGTCAGCTCATGGATAAGATGGGTGCAAATGAGATCGTATGGAACCAGTCCGAGAACTATGGAAATAATGGTATGTCTCTAGCCTTTACCATGAATGTAAAAAACGCAATTGTTCCCAAACCGTCTGGCTATGACGATCCCTCTATGGCGAATTTGGCACAATCGTTATTGAAGAATCAGGCTGGAGTGCAGACCGCGTCAGCAAAAATAAGTGCTGATCAAGCGGTGCAACCCAATGTTATATTTATTATGAACGAAGCGTTCTGGGATCCTACGCTGCTGCCGGGTGTCGAATTCAGTAAAGACCCGCTGCCTACGGTTCACCGATTGCAGCAGGAGTCCACTTCGGGTTATTTGCTCTCTCCACAATTCGGGGGAGGAACAAGCAACGTGGAGTACGAGGTATTAACTGGGCAATCGATGAGCTTCCTCCCGGCAGGTTCCATTCCTTACCAGCAATATATTTCCAAACCTATTCCGAGTCTTGCAGGATATTTTGAAGAGCAAGGCTATAAAAGTATGGCTATTCACTCCTACGAAGGCTGGTTCTGGAACCGCGAGAACGTTTATAAACAAATGGGCTTTGAAAGCTTCATGAGCAAAGATCAATTCCAGAATCCGCAATACAAAGGCGATTTTATCTCCGACGATGAAGTTGCCAACAGTATCATTCAGCAGGTCGATAATACGAAACAACCGAATTTCATCTATGCGGTGACTATGCAGAATCATGGTCCTTACGATGATAACCGTTACGGTACTAATGAGATTCAAGCTAATGGCACGATGACGCCGGATGCGAAGAATACACTGGAAACGTACACGCAGGGCGTATATGATGCGGACGCCAGCCTGCAGAAGCTGATCGATCACTTTACGGAAACAGGTCAACCTACAGTGATCGTATTTTATGGTGATCATCTACCGATGCTGGGCTATGATTATGACGTGTATGCACAGACCGGTTTTATTCAAAGCAGCAAGTCAGAGCAATGGTCACTTGATGATCTTAGACGGATGCATAGTGTGCCATTTGTAACCTGGTCTAACGTTGATATGCCGAAGGAACAAATACCGGTGCTGAGTAATTCGTTTCTTGGTGCTTACATGTTGAATCAAATGGGTATGGAGCTTCCGGCGACACTTGCCTATAACGAGGAGTTATCTCGCAAGATGCCTGCGATGCTGCGGAATCTGGTCGTGGACGCTGATCAGAATATGTACCGAGCCGTACCCGATAACCTTAAAGACGATGTGAACAAATATCAGCTTATGCAGTACGATACACTGTTCGGGAAGCAGTATCTGGCCAAAAGTATGGATTCGCCATATCTGCAGCCAAGTGTAATGCCAAATTATAATCAGGAGTTTGCGGAGCAGGCATCCACGGATGTGGATGATAGTTTGAGTGCGAGCGGAGACGAAAATCCATAGATGACGATAACAGCGAAATCCTGTTTAAAAAAGGTAAGTTAAAAGCATACGAAAAAACGTGAGTTGGTTTCCGCTCACGTTTTTTTAATGTCTACTAGATTACTAAATCCTATGTGTTTAATAAGAATTAAACATTCTATATTATCACAGGAATTCTAATAAATCAAGAAAGTTATTGATTTATTGTGCTAAATATAGTATCTTACAGAAGTGCCTAATAATTGGTAACTTAAATCATAGTCGAAGGGAGGCAGCTAACATGGAAAAGATGTGTATGGAAATGATGATGGGTATGTGCATGGAAGACATGATGTGCAAAATGAAATCCATGAAAATGATGATGGACAAGATGTCCGAGATGAACATGATGCAGGATATGGATACAAGTATGATGATGTCCAAAATGCAAGAGTGTGACGAGATGATGACCATGATGATGAATATGATGCGTGAAATGAAACAAACTTCGATGTAAATCATGAACAACATATTCATTGGCTGATGAATATGTGATGTTGAGAGCAGAGCAGATAGCTGCATGCTATTGATTTCCGCCGGCTTTGCAGTTCACTGCTAGCCCTTCGTTCCATCCCACTGGCAGAGCGGTCGTCTGCATGCCATTATATATGACTCGCTATTTAATTCGATTAACTTCTTCTGATTTTTCTTGAAATATCAATCCGCTGCGATTTTAACTCCCACACTTGCTTTCTCAAATCCTCTACCTGCTTGATATCCTGACTTTTTCGTAACTCCTCATAGATTTGCAGCATATTACGGTTAACGGTATCAAACATTTTCCAAAGATCCTGCTTGAGCTTTTCCTGCATTTCTTGTACTTGGTTTTGGATAATCATATCTTTCTGACTTAATGCTTCTATGATTTGCTGCTGCCATTCTGTATCACCTATATGTTTGGCGTAGTTGTAGAGATCCAGATAATCATCTACCCACGCTTGGGTTAATTTCGTTAGTATTGGGGTCGTCATAAGGATCAACACTCCATTCCGAATCTTTAATGTTCTTATACCTAGTATTATACTGGGAATTATAAGAATTGCAAGAGTTGTTTTTCAGTTTTTGATTTTAAGGGGGATTCGGGTTGAAAAAATTCTTTCTTGGTTTGGTATGCGGTATTCTTGTAACGGCTTCGACTGCAGCTTACGCATCGGACACCATTCAAGCCTATTTGTTTCCCGTCGGGTTTGAATTGAATGGACAGGATAAGAAATTAGACAACGAATATGCAACATTAAATTATAAAGGACATGCTTATGTACCCATTCGATTTGTCGCAGAAAGTCTTGGAATGGGCGTCAGGTACATCAACAGTATTGAACTCGGCAAAGTTATTTCTATTATGGATAAACCCGTGAACGAAGATAAAATCATGAACAAAGTGTGGGAAATCCAATATCGCTTACATATAGGAAATGATGAACAGTATGTGAGGAAGCTTCTCGGTTCGACTGCGCTTGAGAGAACAAATGACAATCATCAACAAGCCGTTTGGCGGTATGATATTGAACCTATATCCGGTTATCAGTATGAAGGGCTGACGATTGATAGTAAAGGGCTGGAACAGGGTGAAGTAGGTGCCCAACTTATAGTTTATTGGACAGAGGATGGGAAGGTGGATGCCATCGAGCTATGGTACAAACATAACAAGTCAGGCAAAATAGTTACGCATTATGTATACCCTGATGGCACAACTGGCGGAGCCACCTATGAATGAGAACGTAGACGAGTTATGAATGAGCAGAGGAAGTTAAATGAGAGCTGCTGGATAGGCCACAATACATAAATACGCCACGTTTTGCTCAACAAGAGCAAGCGTGGCGTTATATTTGTTGTGCTTAGTCTAGCTCAAGCTCTCCGCGGTGGAAGCAGCAGCCGTAGCTTGAACCGGCCTCATTCTCATCATAATCACAATTAGCAGCACCATCAAAGCTGACAGCCCAACGAGAAAATAAAGCGTGAAGGTGATGGACGTCTGCTCCATAAACCTGCCAGTCAGCCAGGACATGCAGGCCCCGCCAAGGCCACTGGCAGCAATCAGCTTGCTTGTGGTTTGTTCCGTACGTCCGGGAAACAGACTATTGGAGTAGATAAGCGCAATTGCGAACAAACCGGACATTAAGAGTCCCATTAATGTAATCACTGCGAACGCGGCCCAGGCTGTTGTGACAAACAGGAAGCAGATCAGTACGATAAAGGTACCGAGGGTGCTCCATAGCAAATATCGCGGATAACCGAACTTCTCAGCTAACAGACCACATACGAGTCTACCGACAATCATCGCTCCCCAATAAAAGCTGACACTAAGTGCTGCGAACGCGGCGTCCAGCTTCATCGTTTCCAGTAAAATGGAGGGCAGGAAATTAACAAGACTCATCTCCAGACCGACATACACGAAGAACAAGAGGATGCAAGTGCTGACCATAGCCAGAGGCACAAATCCACGGTTAATAGTAGATGCTTCTATAGTATGTGTTTCAATATTCTTTTTGTTAACCAACAGATGTCCATGTGTGGATGTGAAGCGTGACCAGGCCCATGCCAGGAGCAGCGCGAACAAGCAGGTAGCGTAGAAGCTTATTTTCCAATAGCCCGAAGCAATCAGAATACTGATTATAATCGGCATGGATAACGCTCCAACCCCGTAAAACACCTCCAACCGACTTAAAGCTACGGCTGTTCGATCTTTTACTGCGTCAATAATCATCGCCCCTATGGTGGATTCTATAATTCCTGAGCCAAATCCGACCAAAGGTATAAAGCACAACACAATCGTCCATGGTGGAAGTATCGCAATAACGATAAACCCGGCAAATATGAACCATAACGTAAAAGACAGCATACGGGACCGTCCGAACTTTTTGGACAATAGTGGCTGGGTAAGCACACCTAACAGAAATCCACAAAACTGTGCAAATATAAGATTGCCACCATCTGCATAATTGCGTCCATAGTGGGAAAGGAGTTCAGGTAAAAGTGCAGCAATCACGACCGAAGTAATTCCGATGAGTAAATAGAAGCAGCAGCAAATCCAGATTAATCGCTTCATGTAAGATTCGCTTTCGTGTCCGTATTGTTTGTGTTCAACTGAAGAGCCCAGGCAATAGCCTCCGCTACACTATCCACAACGTAAGCTGCACGAGCCTGAACTTCAGGGTGACTCGAGCTGATTGCGAAGCTGTGGGGGATAACACCGAACATCGAGATATCGTTAAAAGAATCGCCGATACAGATGGTTTCATCTGCACGTATGCCGGAATGCGCCAGCAGCGTCTGTAAGCCTACACCTTTGGAAACATGGCGGGGCATAACGTCCATACAGTTCACATCGGAAATATAGGCATCGATTTTGTCGCCATGAACGGATAAAACCTGCTGCTGAAGCATAATTAGCTGCTCCATCTCACCAATAAATGATATTTTGCAGCATAACAGCTCGCTGCCAAGTGCCTCAATAGCATGTGGTATGACACGAAGCGGGGCTAATAGATTCGTTTCTATGGCAGCGTAGCCGTCATTCATCTCCGTAACGAAATAATAATCAGGAGTACACATAACCGGATACAGAGCTGTACCGTCAGCAGCCAATGCGAGTTGTCGGATGAGTGAAGTTTCAAAGGTGTCCTGCTGTATAAGCTGCTGATCTATGGTGTGTACGAAGGCACCATTTTGCGAGACCGAATGTGCAGATATTCCGAGTTCTTGGATGACATGAACAATTTCCGGGTGCATACGTCCGGATGCAAAGCTGACCGTAATCCCATTCGCAATGGCATCGTGAATAGCGGCACGATCCTCCGGTCTGATATGGTGGCCTGTTTTCAAAAGAGTTCCATCTAAATCACTGACTATTAATTTGATCATCAATCTGTATCTCCTTTGGCAATCATGATGTCGATCTGGTGCTTAAGCAAGGTTTCCTTCATAGCATCGTCTGGTTCACGATCGGTGATGAGAATGTCGATGCGATCAAGTCCCGAGATTCGGTGAAAATGCTTTTTACCGAACTTGGTATGGTCGGCAAGCAATATGACCTGATCGCTGCGGCGCATCATTTCCTTGGTAATATAGCCTTCTTCCTCATAAGGGTCCGTAATGCCATCCTCGGTAATCGCGCATGTTCCGAGCAGCAGCTTGTGTACGTGATAATCCCTGAGATTGCTAAGAGCCCTGGCTCCATATATGAAGCGATGCTCCGGATGAAGCATCCCTCCAAGCAAATGGATAGCAATGTTTTCCTTTTGATTGAGAATACTGGCAATATCTATGGAATTCGTGACGACAACATGGTCCTTCGTACGGATTTGTTCAGCAGCGCTTTGTACGGTTGTAGAAGCGTCGAGCAGTAAATAATCACCATCATGCAGCAGAGAGGCGGCAAGCAGGCCTATAGCTCTTTTGGAATCTGTAGTCGCTTGATCGTGAAGCCGTTCATTGTAGTTGGCGATGGTGCGGGACAATGTAGGCAGAATAGCGCCGCCGCGTGTACGGAGAATATGTCCCTGCTCCTCAAGCTTAATAATGTCTCTGCGAGCAGTGTCTCGTGAAATGTCGAACAGCTCGCATATATTTTCAATGCTGACCCGGTGATGGATCTGTAAAAATTCCATGATCCCGATCAACCGCTCTTCCTGATACATGTAGAGCCTCCTTTTCCCGTGGGATGTTGTTAGCAGAGGTAATTATGTTCTATGTTGATTATAAGTAAACATGCATTTTAAATCAATTAATTTTAAGTAAACATAAGTTTTTATTTGCAAATATAAGTTTTTACAAAAAAGTTACATCTGATCATCGCTTCCATGTGGTATGATTAAGGATGATTACTGTATACAAACATCAGCAATAGGTCCGTTTATACAACGGGTCGGAGGGAAGGCAAATATTTTGACAGTAAAAAAACCAAAGCTTATAGAACTGGATATCGTAAGAGCCTTTGCTATATTGGCTGTTCTCGTTATTCATGGGACATCGGAAGCAACAGTTGAAATACCCATAGGCTCGACATCCCAGGCACTGTATTTAGGAATCAACAAGTTCAGTAATTTTGCCGTTCCTTTATTTATATTTTTAAGTGGATTGGTATTGTTTTATCGGTATATCGATGATTGGAGCGGTAAGCAGGCCGTTACCTTTTATCTAAAAAGGGTGAAACAAATTCTGTTTCCTTACCTGCTCTGGTGTGTGTTTTATTATGTATATAATCAATGGATTTACGATCCGGATAATCTGCATTGGGATTGGCAGGAGCTTCTTGGTATGCTGCCTTGGTCCGATGCGTCGTACCATCTTTATTTTATGATTATCATTGTTCAGTTCTATCTGGTATTTCCGTTATTAATCTGGCTGAGTCGGCTTTGGAAGGGCTTTATGAACAGTCTGGTCGTCATTGGGATTGCGGTACAGGCTGCGTCCTATTGGTATGAGCATACGGTTGCGCCATTTGAGCATTCAGCTTCATTATGTGTTACATATTTCAGCTTGTTCACTTTGGGTGGATACATAGGTGTACATTATCAAACGTTTGCTAACTGGATTCAACAGCACATTGGCTGGGTTCTACCATTAAGCGTGCTGCTCGGACTCAGCTTTATGGGGATGTTCCTTACTGAACAATCAAGTCAAATACGCTTTACCGGCATCTGGTATACGGTTATTTTTAACGTGTATCCGATGTTTGCAGCGATGAGCTTTATCTGGATTGGGCGCAAGATGCTGCAGTATGCCCCGAAGCTCTCCAAAGCCTTTATTTCACTGGGCGCTGTTTCATTTGGCATTTATTTGATGCATCCTGCGCTGCTCAGCTATTGGCGCACACACGTAACGAATGCGACTGGCAGCATCCTGCACTATCATGCGTATACGATCTCAGCATTTTTGCTCAGCTTGATCGTTCCGTGGCTGCTGGTTTCCCTATATGGACAAATCGCCAAATGGTTGAGATTGCGCAGCAAAAGACAGCCGCAGAGAGGTGCAGCATAAACCTCAGCGACTGAGCAGAATTGTATGGTGCCGAACTGTCTTTGATACGAACAACTGAAGTTGAATACCACTCACCCAAACGAACCAAGTTAAGGCCCACTATCGGACTGATCAGCTCAGCGATAGCGGGCCTTTGATTATATTATTGGTTAGCTGTGAATTGATAGCTTCCAGAGCCTAATGTGATCGTGACACCATCTGCCGATTGCTGACGGGTATAGATGCCTTCGGCTTCAAAGATCGAACGCCCACTCTCCAGAAGTGTCTCCAGCCGGGCATCCTGGAGGTGTACCTCGGCAGTCGTATTGGCAGGGATGGTAATGCTGACGATCCATTCTCCGTGCTCGGTCCGTTCCCAGCCGGAACGAATCATTCCGTACATCGACTCCAGGGAAGCCTTGGCGTATTCAAAGCCTTGACCGACTCGCGGCCGAATCTTGATATGCTTGTAGCCCGTTGATTGATGGTCGGTATCAAGCCCGGCGACAACCTGATATAGCCAATCGCCGATGGCTCCATACGCATAATGATTGAAGGAGTTCATATTATCACTCCAAAATGAACCGTCTGCCTTGACACCATCCCAATGCTCCCACATCGTCGTTGCGCCTTGCGTAACCGGATACAGCCAAGAGGGGTAGCTCTCCTGCAGAACGAGCTTCAGGGCAATATCATGCTGTCCATTATCGGATAACACATGGCACAGATAAGGCGTACCTACGAAGCCGGTTGTCAGATGGAAGCTGTTCTCCTCAATAAGCTCAACCAACGTTCGGACAATGCGTTTCTTTTGCTCGCCTTCTACCAGATCGAACATCAGAGCAAGCACATGTGCGGTTTGTGTAGCGGCGCATAGTCTTCCTGCAGGTGACACGAACTCATTGCGGAACTGCTCTTTGATTTTACTGTACAAGCTCTCATAGGTCGCAGCATCACTTGATTTACCAAGCACTCTGGCGGTTTGGGCAAGCAAGCTTGTGGAATAAGCATAGAAAGCTGAGGCGATTAGATCGCTTGGTGTTGCACCCTTGTAGCTGTTTTCCTTGGCATCCAGCCCGAGCCAATCCCCAAAATGAAATCCGCTGTTCCACAAATACGTGTTGTCCCCCTGGCTGTGAATATAATCCACCCAGCTCTTCATACTGTCATATTGCTCTGCCAGCAATCGCTTATCTCCATAGCTGAGATACACGGTCCATGGGCATATAACGGCAGCGTCGCCCCAGGCTGAGGAAGAATGCGTATCCTGGGGAAGCACATCTGGAATCACATGAGGAACTCCACCGTCACGGAATTGATCTGCCTTCAGGTCACGAACCCATTTGGTGAAAAAAGGGGCTACGTTGCGGTTAAAAGCCGCTGTGCGGATGAACACCTGGGCATCTCCGGTCCAGCCAAGCCGCTCATCCCGTTGAGGGCAATCCGTCGGTACATCGAGAAAATTTCCGATTTGTCCCCATTCAATATTGTGCTGCAGCTGATTAATCAACGGATGTGAGCATTCAAAATGGCCAGTCGTCTCCAGGTCTGTGGTGATTACGCAGCCTGTGAACTGCTCAAGCTTTGGCTCTCCGGGATAGCCTTCGAGCTTCACATATCTGAATCCCTGAAACGTAAAGCGCGGCTCGTAGGTTTCTACGCCTTCTCCCTTGCATATATAAACATTGGTTTGTTTGGCTGATCTTAAATTACCGGTATAGAAGTTGCCCTCCTTATCGAGCACCTCGGCATGCTGTATAGTGATGGTGCGGCCTGCCTCGCCTTCGACGGAAATATGCATCCATCCGACCATATTTTGCCCCATATCAAGCACGGTTTCTCCAGCTGGTGTTCGAATCAGCTCAATAGGTTGAAGCCGCTCAACAATACGCGCCGGATTATTTTCCTGGGCAATCAGTATCTCTTTGGAATGCTCGCGTACATTGGTTCCGCTCCAGCCTGAATCGTCGTAATCCCATGTATCCCAGCCGTTTTGTTCAAGTCTGGCATCGTAGGTTTCTCCATGATAAAGCTCGGACATACGAATGGGGCCTTCTGATGCTTTCCAGTTGTCGCCTGTCTTGATGATTTGTTCGCTGCCATCCTCATAAGTGATGTGCAGCTGCAACAGTACAGCCCGCTCGCTTCCATAGCAGTTGCGCTGTTTCTGCCAGCCCAAATTGCCCTTGTACCAGCCGTCGGCTACCATCATGCCGAGTGCATTCCCACCGTCCTTCAGCAGTTCGGTCACAGGATAGGTTTGATATTGAAGTCGACTTGTATAGCTGGTCCATCCAGGGGTAAACAGTGCATCTCCAACCCGATTGCCGTTCAAGCTAAGCTCATAGAGTCCCAACGAGGTTGCATATATAACTGCTCTGCTGACCTGACCATCAATCTGAAAAGCGGCCCGAAACATGTCGATAGGCTCGGCTTGCTCGGGATCACGCGGAATATTGGCTGTAATCCAGTCAGCTGTCCATTCCGATGGAGTCAGTAGGCTGGTTTCCCAGTAAGCGGTTTCACTCCAATCGCTGTGCTGACCGTGCTCACTCCATACCCGGATACGGTACACGTATCGGGTGCGCGACTCAAGCGCAGCTCCCTCATACACAACATGAACGGATTGATCAGAGATGACCTTGCCTGTATCCCAAATGAGTTGATTATCGAACAGATCGGGAGCAGCAGCTACCTGAATTTGATATGCGTTTTGTTTGACATTGCGTCGTTCTGAAACAAGCTTCCAGCTTAATCTTGGCTGTATAACATCAATTCCAACAGGATTACTGCGATACTCGCACGTTAATTGCATAACTTGTAATGGCTGCATAGTACACCTCTTAATGTGGATTTGGATTTGTAATTATTTTAGTATGGTTCGGCTGCAAAAGATTGGGTTAGACTTGACATATTTATAGGTGTATATTGACATTATGAAATAAGTTTGAGCTAAGGATTATGGACTGGGGAGCGTATCTCATGAGCATTCGCAGATCAATCAACTCGTTGACAGGCCAGACTTTTTTTGGACCTGATTTTCCTTTGTATATAAATCGCGCCAGTGAATCCTTCGAGATGCTGGAGCATCTGCACGATTTTGTTGAGGTCAGTTATATTAGTGAAGGAAAAGGCTATCATTATATTGACGATCAGGTTGTGACTGTCCAGAAGGGCGATCTTTTCTTTATTCCAATTGGGGTTTCCCATGTGTTCAGACCTGCGCAGGCTTCGGCTAAGGAGCGCTTAATCGTGTATAACTGCATTTTTCATGACCAGTTTTTCGAGCGTATTGCTACTAATGATTCCAGTCTATGGGCTCCTGATGACGTTGCCGCGTTGCGGGCCTTGAATCAGGAGAAGAGCTGGTTTGTGCATCGGGAGTCGCGTGGTGAAGTAGGTGCTTTAATGCACCAGCTGTATGTGGAATTTAATGATACCCAAACGGCGCGCCGCATCATGCTGCTGTCTTATGCGCTGCAACTGCTTGTATGTATCGTTCGATCCTCGGCAGGACACGCTGACGTTGAAACGGAGCCGGAAATGAATCGTTTGAATACGGTACTGGAGGAACTGGGCCAGCGGCTTCAAGACCCTCCTTCTTTGTCGGAAATGGCGGCATCCATCAATTTGGGCACCAGACAGTTCCACCGGCTGATAAAAAAGGCCACAGGCCAAACTTATATGGAATATATTCAATTCCTGCGGATTCAAAAGTGCTGCGAGCTGCTGAAGCTTACTGACGACAAAATAAGCACGGTAGCCGAGCATATAGGGTATAAGGATATGAAATATTTCCATGCTCTGTTTAAACGTAAAACCGGACTATCGCCGCGGCAGTTCCGCATGCATGCAGGCAGGCAGGACCTCTCCAGAGATCCTGACCCATCCTGCTCTTTCCACTGATGGTGCTACTTGACCTTGCTTTTGAAGGATTGTTTGCGGCTTCGGGTTGTAGATGCGGCAAATCGCATATTCAGCTCGCCCGCACCTTGAGCCCGAACCGACTGCTTCAAAGAGTAGGCGTTGCGTTGCAACAAGCGTTTTATTTGAGCGGGTGTCAGACGGGAATTTTTCTGCAGCAATAGTGCGGCGGAACCCGCTGTGATGGGAGAGGAGAAGCTGGTGCCTGACAACCGGAAATACCGTTTGCCAACCCGGTTGCCAGGAAGCGTACGATCCAACTCAGAGCCATCTGCGCGCAGCGAGATAATATTGGTTCCGGGAGCAACCAGATCAGGTTTGACCCCTCCACCCTTGGCAGGTCCGCGACTGGAAAATGCAGCAATTTGATCGTCTGATTCGCGTACCGTGTTTCGATCATTCGTGGCACCCACAGTGATAGCCAGTGGGCTGATCCCCGGAGAATCAATGGAACCCTTGGCTGGCCCTTCATTGCCTGCTGATACCGTCACGACAAGTCCAGCCCGAACGGCTTTGCTTACGGCTTGACATAAGGGGTCATTGCTGCAGTTCTCCAGTGCTTTTTTACCAAGTGATAGGTTCAGTATACGAATGCCAAGCCGTTTTCGGTTATTGACACACCATTCTATACCTTTGATAATCGTTGAATCATATCCCCCGCCCTGCTGATCCAATACCTTGACCCCGACAATGCGGGCACCTGGTGCTGTTCCTCGATATTTACCTTTGCTGGAGTAACCATTGCCGGCGACGTCACCTGCTACATGTGTCCCATGACCATTATCATCGTAAGGCTTGGTTCTGTTGTTCACAAAATCTTTGAATGCTACTATTCGATTGGTTGGTTTGGTCAGATCTGGATGGGGGGCTACACCCGAGTCAAGAACAGCTACAGTGATTCCGCGTCCAGTTGTGCCCCGCGAGCGGACAGCAGCTGCGCCTACAGCGGGTGTTGCCACATTCAGATTGATGCGGTTTTTACGGTCAAGCACAATTTTTGCTACGTGTCGATGGGAGCAGATAGCCTTCAGACAAGCGGGGGATACATGTGCAGCCCAGGAGCCAATCAGCTTAAGATGGGCCTTTTCTTTAAAATGATGATTGCCTTTATCCAGTTTTCGCTTCAAGGAAGAGGCATGCCGTTTGCTTGCAGGGCCTGCAAAGCGGACGATGACGCGAACCGTCTTTTGCTTGGCGGAGCGTTGGCAGCGGCAGGCAGCACGGTGTAAAGAAGCGGATACCTTGCGATGTTTATTCAATAAGGTTCACCTTCTCTAAAGTTTTCGAAGAAAACTCACTTCGTAAGCCATTCGTTCCCAACAAAATATGCGCTGCTGCGGTTACATTCTATTAAGTTCATTAATTTGGGCTATTTGGCTATCTGGATTCATAGACTATAGAGAACAAGCCTTAATTGAATGGAAGCGGAGGGATGCTTGCTTGAAAGGGATGAAATCGGTGATGTATATGGGTCTGGCGCTGGGTATGCTGTTCTATGCCGTCCCCAGACTCGATATCAGGTCGGGTTTCACACTGCCTACGATTTTTGGAGTGATCTGGGTACTATTCGCGCTGATGATTGTGGCCGCTCATCTTCATGAGCTGATTGGTGTAGATGAGCGGAAGAAGCAGGAGATTGTGCGTATCAAGCGGATGAAAGGCTGGCAGATGGAGCAAATGTTATCCGGCCGTCGCAAGCTGATGCAATTTAAGAAGTAATGCTAAAGAGCCATACTCCGATCGTGCGGAGAATGGCTCTTTTGTCTGCAGGTGGGACGAGCAGTACAGCAAATTTAAAGGAGTGCGATGGTCAGCAGATTAAACAATACCAATGGCAATATTACATTGTTATATGCATATTGCTGCTGAGCAGCTGCCAGCGGATTAAAGAAACCGCGTACGTGGCCGGGTAGGGGGTTCAAATACAGATGTACATCGTCGATGTGAATGATATAGCCTTCAAAGGTTGTACCATGAGTGGTTTGTACACGTACCGGTCGATGCATGTGCTTCTTGCATATACCATGAATATGCTGCTTCATGTGGTGAAGCTTTTCGACCATAGCGGGGTCCATTTGGTAAACCGCTTCGCCAGATGGATTGGAATTGACAACAGGTTGGTTATACATCGATAAGGCACCTCCAAAATAAGTATACGTTATCCTATGCATGAGCCCAGATATTGGTTCGTGAAGGGCTTTTTTTTATGCTGAAGAGCGTTTATAATGAGTCATACAGATTAATACAGAGATTTAGAGATTGGTGGTACAGTTATGGACTATACAGCGCAGGAAACGGCTACCAAGCATGAGCAAATATTAAAGTATATTGAGAACCTGAAGATCGGTTCAAAAATTTCGGTTCGCAAAATTGCCGAGAAACTTGCAGTCAGCGAAGGTACGGCCTATAGAGCTATCAAAGAAGCAGATAATTTGGGGCTCGTCAGCACCAAGGAGCGGGTTGGCACGGTTCGCGTAGAAAAAAAGCTGCGTGATAATATCGACAAGCTGACTTTTGCCGAGGTTGTTAATATTGTAGACGGTGAGGTACTGGGCGGACTCGGTGGTTTGCAAAAAACGTTGTATAAGTTTGTGATCGGGGCGATGCAGCAGGATGCGATGATGCGCTATATTGATCCGGGCAGTCTGCTCATCGTAGGTAACCGTAGTAAAGCTCACATATGTGCATTGGAGCAAGGGGCCGGTGTGCTGATTACAGGGGGGTTCGGTACGGGTGAAGAGGTAAAAAGGCTCGCCAACCAGCTGGAACTTCCAATTATTTCAAGCAGCTATGACACGTTCACTGTAGCTTCCATGATCAATCGGGCCATTTATGATCGTCTTATCAAGAAGAAGATTTTGCTGATTGAGGACATCGTGCCTCCTTCCATGGAAGTTGTCGTATTGAAGAGCCACCATACGCTCAAGGATTGGCAGCGGCTTAATGAACAGGCAGGACACAGCCGGTTTCCGGTAGTGGATGAATGGAATCGGGTCATAGGGATGATTACATCGAAGGATTTGATTGGCGCAGAGCCGGAGCAAACGATGGATAAGCTGATGACGCGCAATCCGTTGACCGCCGCGCCAAATACTTCCGTAGCAGCAGCAGCGCATATGATGGTTTGGGAAGGGATTGACCTGCTCCCGATCATTGATACGAATCGTAAGATTATGGCTGTCATTAGCCGTAAGGACGTATTAAAAGCGATGCAGCACATTCAACGGCAGCCGCAGAATGGGGAGACCTTCGAGGATTTGATCTGGTCTGGCTTTGCAGAGGAACGCAACAAAGAAGGATACCCCATATTCCGTGGGGCCATTACCCCCCAGATGACGAACCAGCTTGGCACCGTATCTGAAGGTGTACTGACCATACTGATGAAGCAGGCTGCGTACCATATTGTGCAGGATATCAAAAAAGGCGATCTCGTTATGGACAACATGTCCTCTTATTTCGTCAAGCCTGTGCAAATTGACAGTGAGATCGAGATTCTTCCAAGAATCATTGAGGTGAGTCGTAAATTCGGTAAAATAGATGTCGCCATCTATCATGCGAATACGCAAACACTGGTCGCCAAAGCGATGCTCACTGCACAATTTATTGATCAGGTCTAGAAGTCCGGTGAAGAACGAGCGCAGCGGCCAAATGATCCTGGAGAAGCGTAAGCGTTCGCCTTTGAAATCGTGAATAAACCGCTTAATCGCATCCAATTTCACGATTTCAACAGCGATCGGAAGGATATTTGGCCGCGCAGCGAGACTTATTCACCGGGCTTCTAAAAAGCCTTATTATTGACGGGTAAAGTGGGCATGATTGCGCAGTCCTGAGAACAGGTTAAAAACACCTAGCAGGAAGCAGATGGTACCGAATACGCGGCGGATATTGGAATCCGTGAAAAAAAACAGCTGGCTGACGGCAATCAGGACGAGCATAATCCCCATCATGATGTTCATTCGTGAGCTATAGATGCCTCGCAGCTTGGGATCGATATGCTTACGGGAGCGGAAGCTGTAGTAGACAGAACAAGCCAAAGTAACGAGAATAAGCGCGAACAAAATGGTCTGAACGGTTTGCATGAATGACGCACATCCTTTATTCTAATCGTTTGTGCTAGAGAGTGAGCCTCGCGTTAGTCCGAAAGTCTCTTGGCAATATTACTAATGTAACGATTTTTGAGGGTAAAAGCAACGATATGCTTGTGCTCATCGGTTACCCTGGAGCTTTGTGGTTGGCTGAGAGTATCATGTTCATTTCGTCATCTTTGAATTAAGTTAATTATGGAGGCTCAAGTGAATATACTTCTTATCTATTTGATAGTGATGAATATATGGGGCTTTATCAGAATGGGTCAGGACAAGCGGTACGCCAAAAAATCCCGTCAGCGGGTTCCTGAGAAGCAGTTATTCCTCATTGCCTTACTCGGTGGAGCGGTTGGGGGCTGGATAGGAATGCGGGTATGGCATCATAAAACCAAACACAGGTCATTCACGATAGGCATCCCACTGTTGATTATTTTTAATGCGGCAGTTGTTTATCTGATGATCAGGTTTTTAAAATAGAATTCGATTTTATGGAGGCACAATAATAGTGGAGCGTTACCCTTTTAACTATGATCCAAGACAATCCTTTACCCAGCAGGCTGGCGATTGGATAGCTGATGTATTTTATGATATTCTGCCGGAATCCGGCTTCGAGGTTCGTGATGAACAGATTTATATGGCTTTTCAGCTGGAAAGAGCGTTTGCTGAAAAACAGACCATATTTGCTGAGGCCGGGGTGGGAACAGGAAAGACGTTAGTGTATCTGCTGTACACGATTTGTTATGCGCGTTATATGCGCAAGCCGGCCATTATTGCCTGTGCTGATGAGTCATTGATCGAGCAGCTCGTTAAGCCGGAGGGGGATATTGCGAAGCTGGCTCAGCATCTGGGTCTGGCGATCGATGCCCGACTGGGCAAATCACCGGATAAATATGTATGCCTGGTGAAGCTGGAGGAGGCACGTATGAGGGCGACGGATGCCGATCTGTTTCAGGATCTGTATGAGAGCCTGCCTGAATTTGTCCACAGCTACAAGCCGATGCAGTCGTTTCATGCCTATGGAGATCGTAAGCATTATCCGCATATGAATGATGAGCAATGGGAACAAATCAACTGGGATACGTTCCAGGATTGTTTTACCTGTGAGAAGCGGCATCGCTGCGGCCAGACGCTGTCAAGGGATCATTACCGCAAGTCGGGTGATCTGATTATTTGCTCGCATGATTTTTATATGGAGCATATCTGGACATACGAAGGACGTAAACGGGAAGGCCAACTGCCGCTGCTGCCAGATCATTGTGCGGTTGTTTTTGATGAAGGGCATCTATTGGAATCTGCCGGACAGAAGGCTTTGACCTTTAAATTAAAACATGTCGTATTTGAAGCGTTGATCGTTCGCCTATTGGAGGGTGAAGTGCGCGAGACGCTGGCTGTACTCATAGATGAAGCGATTGTCCAAAGTGAAACGCTGTTTGATGTGCTGGGACGTCAGAGCAAGGCGATACCGGGTACGGATCGGAAGCAGGTTATATTGAATGACAAGCTGATTCGAGAGGTGCAGCGCTTCCGTAGTGTCCTTACGGCTATAGAGGAAGAGCTGGTGTTTGAGAGCGAGCTGTATACGTTGAATGACTACCAGCTGCGTATTGTGGAGGAGCATCTGGAAATGATGCAAAAGGCACTGATTTTATTTGAGCAATCCGACAGCTTAATTTGTTGGGTAACGGAAAGTGAGGATGGGCTTACTTTGGCGATTATGCCGAGAACCGTGAAGGAAGTGCTGCGGGAGCAGGTATTCAACTCGTCCAGTATGCCTATCGTGTTTTCGTCAGCGACTTTATCTGTTGAGGGCTCCTTTGAATATGTGGCCGATAGTCTTGGGATTGAGCAGTACACGTCCTTTTCCGTGGCTTCTCCTTATGATTATGCACAGCAAATGGAAGTGATCATGCCGAAGTGGTTAGAGGGAGGCAGCTTTACTGAAAAGATGCGGGCAGCATCCAGCCTGCTGGAGCGGACGCAAGGAAGAGCGCTGCTATTGTTTCCAACTAAAGACGATTTACAGCAGTTCAAAAGCGAGATTGGACATTATCCGGCCTGTACCGATTTGCGTCTTCTGTTCGAGGGTGACCAGGAAATCAGCCATCTGATTTCAGAATTTCAGCGTGATGAGCAGAGTGTATTATGCGCGGTTACACTGTGGGAAGGGCTTGATGTACCAGGCCCATCACTCTCCAATGTGATCATCTGGTCGCTGCCGTTTCCTCCGCAGGACCCTGTTTTTATGGCGAAACGCAAAGCAGCCGTGAATCCTTTTGAAGAGGTGGATCTGCCCTACATGCTGCTGCGCCTGAGACAAGGAATCGGACGGTTAATACGTACCCGCGGCGACAGCGGCATTATAGCTATACTCAGTGAGGACAGCAAGGAACAGAGCTTGATACGGGGTCATATTGAGGCGATCCTGCCTGCCGGGGTTCAGATCAAGAATTCATATGAGCTTGTTTGAAATCAGGCTCAGGTAGCTTTAGCAAATCCTTCTTCAAGACAGTACTGCGCTGCTTCTTCGTAGGTTTCAAACGCGGATTCAAGATTGACTCCAGCATACACATACCATAGTTCATCTTCAAAGGTTACCACAAGGGACTGATTATCAGGACCTTCCCAACGCTCCTTTTGCGTGCTTTCAGTACGCGGGGGCGTTTTTTGGGTTGAAGTATCCGTCAAGGAAAGGATCGATTCGGCAACAAGGGCACGAAGCGCATCCGCCTCATAGTCACGAATATTGACAAATCCTTTGTCATCGGTAGAATAGTCTCGCAGCCGGCCCGCATAAATAAATCCGTTTCCGTTTGGGTGCAGGTGGTAGGCTACGTTCTTTTTATCGTACGCGCTTTGCTCATAGCTGAAATTAACGCGGCCAAGCGATACATCGCTGCGTGTAAGCTCAGGGAAAGACTCCATAATCGCAAGCTTTTGTTCAAAGGTAAGCATGAAATACCCTCCATTTATCATTTTATCGTGCTAGTGATTATAACACACACTTCAGGCCGTACCAAGCTCTTGATAAGGAATAGGAAAAGGGCCTCTCCCAAACTAACATGGCCTAACGATCACCACAATGAATGAAAATGTCTTGGCTGTGAATCAGATTGTTCCATAATGGAACCTGCACCAAACTTATTCTTAGGTGATGTGAGCTGGAGACATTGTGGAAAGGTGCGCTGTGCTGGATGTTCTAAAGGGCGAAAGCAACTCAAATGAGCTTATGATTCTATGGCTTTAATTTGAAGCAGGATAAGTTCGACAACGGCATATTAGAATCGTTTAGTCAAAAATAAAACTGGATTCCTTAGAGTGAGGATATCCAGTTTTTTATTTGGAAATTAATTTAATAACGGACGTTTAATCTCCTTTTTCAACTAGGATTGAACATGCTGTCGGGAATTAAAAAGCGCTGCCCTTGGGAGGTAAAAGGAATTCGGATTTAATTGGACGTACCGGATTCGAATGGGAGCCTCCCAAACACTTGGAAAGGAGTCTGCTCCCTTACCCCCTGGATTTGTGAAATTATGTGATGCCAGAAAAAAATCGCATGTTACACCTAATCTGTTGAAATAGCGTCTGAAAATTTCACCACGAATTGTTTATTAGCTCGTTATTTAGCAATTAAGTATGCAACATATCTTTGTTGTTGTTAGTGATTTTACATATTATACCACCTGAGAATATTAGACATCCAATCTGAAAAGTGTCTCATTACTCATTCTTAGGGCAGCACTTATAATGATAAGTATCACAACAGAGGGATGGGGGTTTAAAATGGAAAGATTGACAGCTGCGTATAGTCAGACAGAGAGAATAAACAAAAAAGGAATCGGCCACAGAATGTGGCAGGCCAGATATGGTTATCTGTTTTTACTTCCTGTATTTTTGATCATGGGGATATTTAAGTATTATCCTGCTGCCACAGCGGTAATTATGTCTTTTTTCGAATGGAATGGGTTTAATTATCGTGAGTTCATTGGACTGGATAACTTTATTTCTATGTGGAGTGACGATACCTTTGTAGCTTCACTGAAGAACGTATCGATTATCGCCGTGACGGATATTGTTAAAACCTTGACGGTGCCCCTGCTCGCAGCAGAACTTGTGTATTGCGTGAGTTCCCGTAGAGCGAAGGAAGTGTATAAATTTATTCTCGTCCTCCCGATGGTCGTCCCAACAATGGTCATTATTTTAATGTGGAAATGGATTTATAACCCTACTTTTGGAGCACTTAACCTGGCTTTAGGCGCATTCGGGACAAATAGCAATCATGCTTGGCTGGGAAGTGCGGATACCGCGTTATTCTCTATCATTGGTGTAGGCTTTCCTTGGATCGGGGGAATTGCGTTTCTCATTTATTTGGGAGGATTGCAAGCGATTCCAGAGGAGCTATACGAGGCTGCTCGGATCGACGGAGCAGGATTACTGGATAGACTGCTGAAAATCGATCTCCCGCTGATTGCAGGGCAGATGAAAGTATTGATCATCCTTTCCTTGATTCATTCGATGAACAGCTTCGAGAACGTGCTTGTGCTGACCAATGGAGGTCCCGGCAATTTTACGATGGTTCCGGCGCTGCATCTATACCAGCAAGGGATTACCTATAACAAGATGGGCTATGCAAGCGCGATTGGGGTTTTTATGTTTGCCATCATTTTTGTACTGACCATCATCAGCTACCAGTTTAAGAAAGCGGGGAAGAACCATGGATAGAGGCGAAAAAGCACGTCAAAAGAGGAGCCTGAATCAAATCGGGATACACATCATTTTGTTTATGCTGGCATTTTGCACATTGTTCCCCTTTTATTTAATGGTGAACTCTTCTTTTAAATACAAAATGCAGATCGTGGACAACGTATGGTTCATGACACCGCCGTTTCATTTGGATAATTACATGAATGCGTTCCGGCAAATTTCTCCGTTTATGTTTAACTCCATCATCGTTACTTCGGGGATTGTAGTTGGTGTCATCATTATTTCCGTGATGGCCGGGTATGCCTTCGTCCGTTTCGATATGCCGGGCAAAGAACTCCTTTTTTTTCTCATCATCTCTTTGATGATGATTCCTTCATTTCTGCTGCTGCTCCCTCAATTCGTGCTAGTTAATAAGATGGGGCTTCTGAACACATACGCTGTACAAATCCTGCCGCCGGTCGGAGCTTTGGCGCCGATGGCCGTTTTGCTGGCAAGAACATTTTTCTCATCGTTATCGGTCTCTCTTTTTGAGGCGGCAAGCTTAGACGGAGCGGGAGAATTCATGATTCTTTTGCGAGTCGTAATTCCATTATCGATGCCTGTAATTGCCACAATTGCCGTCATCGATTCACTGGCCGGATGGAACAATTTTATTTGGCCATTAATGACCGCTTCTCAAGAGAGCGTCAAACCGGTCATTATCGCACTCCAGGGGATTATGAGTAATTCTCAGAATGAACAAGGGGTGCAGTTGGCGGGATATGTGGTGGCATCGATGCCATTGCTGCTATTTTTCATCTTCGCAACGAAGCAATTTGTTTCCGGACTTAGCTCCGGGGCAATTAAAGCTTAAGATCACCATTACTTTATGAGAAAAGGGAGCGTTAACAATGAATAACAAAGGGAATCGGGTAGGATCGAGGATGTTGGCGGTTGTAGTCTCACTGGTCATGGCGTTTACGGTATCGGCATGCACGATTCAGGATCCAAACGAATCCAAGGCCGGGAGCACTAAAAACACAAATGCAACAGTAACTATATCCTGGGGCGTACAAAAACCGAAGAAAGAAGCGGATGAGGGTGTATACAACAAGGTCATCAGCGAGTATATGAAGGTGAATCCAAAGGTACAAGTGAAAATGGCTTATACCGAATACACGGATGATGCTCAATGGGTTACTTGGCTTAACTCGCAGCTTCTGGGTGGTGCTGCCCCCGACGTGGTGTGGACCTGGCATGTTCCGGCTATGGAAAACTACCGTAAAGGTCTGGTTGTGGACCTTAAACCTTATCTCGATAAGCAGAATCCATATGATTCCAAACAGCGCACCTGGTGGGACAGCTACTCAACCGGATTGATCAATCAGAACATGGATAATACGAATGGTACTGTACCGTCAGCACCCCTTTCTACCGTGGCGGTGAAAGTATTTTATAATAAAAATTTGTTTGCAAAGGCGGGGATAACAAGTAATCCAAAGACGTTCGGTGAACTTCTTGCCGCATCCGAGAAGCTCAAGTCCGCGGGTGTTGTACCGTTTATTGCCCCCAACAAATCCCCGGTGGACAATGTGTTCAACTGGCAGCATCGGATGTTTATGGATCAAATGATTGCTCCGATTATACCTCAGCTTGATTTGGACAAAAACGGCCTCGTGGAGCTAAATGAAATTGTAGCCGGTACGCAGAAAGGGATTATCGACCTGGAGAAATCACCTTGGACAGACAGTGCGGAACTGATTAAAACGTTCTCCCAATACTGGTATCCGGGTTATAACGGAATTGATACCGCAACAGCGACAGATTTGTTCATCAAGCAGGAGGGTGCCATGATGATGCAAACCGGAAACAATTTGAAAACATTTATAGACAATCCTGACCGCAAATTCGATATCGGTTTCTTCTCCTTCCCTTATTTAACCAAGCAGGATTCTCCGAATGCAGTCGAAAAGCTGTATGAAATGGGTGGATCTCCAATAAACAATTTCTCAATTCCGAGTGCGGTAAAAGGAGAGAAGCTCGATGCCGCGGTAAACTTCCTGCAGTTCTTGGCCTCAGAAAAGGGTGCCGCACTGTTTGCTGAAGGTCTTTGGTGGACGCCTGCGACCAAGGACGCCGTTCTTCCCGAGGCCCTGAAAGGAATGTATATCGAAGGAAACACTTCAAGCTTGAGACTGCTTGCGCCGCAAACGAATCAAAAACTGTACCAGGATGATACGATGGTAGGACAGTTGTTCCTCGAGGGTAAGACCACTACGAAGGAGTTTAATACGATCTTGAACAAAGACTTGAAGTCGAGTGTGGAGCAACTCAGCAAGCAGAACGGTTGGACGGAACAGAACGGTTGGGGTTTAAAGAAATAATCTTAGGAGACGGGGTCATTTTTCATGCCAAATAATTTAGAGCGTCCCAATTTGTTGTTTGTTTTTTCCGATCAGCACAGATGGTGTGATTTAAACTGTTATGGAAATACCCAGGTTATCTCTCCCCATTTGGATGCATTCTCTAAAAAGTCAGTGCAGTTGGAGAATTGCATCGCTAACAGTCCGTTATGTGTACCTTCACGTGGATCGATGCTCTCAGGTTTACATCCATTAAAACATGGAGCGGCAGGGAACGATTTACCATTATCTGATGATGTTGAAACCCTTGGTCACGTGTTAGCCGATAGTGGTTACCACACGGGTTATATAGGAAAGTGGCATTTAGCCGGAGTGCCGCGAGATCAATCTATTCCTTCAGGAAAGCGGAGATTCGGTTTTAAGGAGTGGAAGGTAGCAAACTGTACACATGATTATTTGCATTCTTACTATGATGATGAGGAGAACGTGCGTCATCCGATTGAAGGTTACGAGCCTATCGAACAAACGAATCTCGCTTTGGATTTTATCCAAAGAAATAGCGGTCAACCATGGGGGTTAGTACTTTCGTGGGGCCCGCCTCACGATCCTTACGCTCTTATTCCTCAAGAATATGTTGATTTATATAAAGATGTTGACATTCAATTAAGGGATAATGTAGGCGAAAGAGCCTTATCATTTAAAAAAGAAGGTGCAAATAGAGAGGATATTATAAGAGACATTAAGGGATATTATGCTCATATAACTGCATTGGATAAGCAATTTGGACGAATAATCAAACAATTGGAGCAAACCGGACAACTTGAGAATACAATTATCGTGTACACAAGTGATCATGGTGATATGTTAGGTAGTCAAGGCCAGTATAATAAGCAGCTGCCTTATGAAGAATCTATCAAGGTACCGCTGCTAGTCTTTTGGCAAGGGCGCACAATTACATTAAAACGAAATGAATTAATCGGTTTGGTAGATTTACCGGTCAGCTTGCTTGGACTTATGGGTCTTCATTTCACCAATAATGTGGATGGGGAAGACCTGCATAATCTTTTTACTAACCAAGAAGCACAAGGAAAAGAATCCTGTTATATCCATGATCTTACGGCTTGTCACATATCAGTAGTGAGGGGAACACCACAGTGGAGAGGAATTCGAACCGAACGTTACACGTATGCGAAAACTGTGCATAATGAAGATTGGATGCTTTACGATAATATAGAGGATCCTTATCAAATGAAAAATTTAGTTAGCCATCCCGAAATACAAAATAGTAAAGAGGAATTGAACCGAAAATTAGACGAGTATATAACCAAGCATGATGGGCTTGTGCCGTGGGATGATTTGGCTGAACAAACGGGACTTAAAGATAAATGGGATGAAAGTCAAGCGCATTTTTTAAATATTTGGCCGGGTCTTGTTAAAGCTCCGAATGCTGCAGAACAAGGATAAATCCGTGCTCAGCTGTCAGCCTGCAACAGGCAGAGGCCTTTATACAATGTAAATGCTGAGTCGCCATACGAACGGTACGTTCGTATGGCGACTTTTATATCCTGCCTTTGTGGGAATTTGATATAATTTTATTAAAAGAGATGTAGGGGGCCTGCGCTTTGCTAAAAGTCATCATTGCGGAAGATGAGCAGTGGATCAGGAAAAGCATTGTGAAGTGCGTCGAATGGGAGCGTCTTGACCTGGAATTAGTCGCCGAAGCTTCTGATGGAAATAAGGCGCTTGAACGGGTACGCTGCCTTAATCCTGACATCATCCTCATAGATATCCATATGCCTGGTTTTAACGGTTTGCAGCTAATGGAACATTGGGCGGCTGAGGGATTTAAACCGAAATTTATTATTATCAGTGGCTATAATAATTTTGAGTATGCACAGAAAGCAATTTCTTTCGGGGCCTTTGCTTATTTACTTAAACCGATCAAACGTGAGGAAGTAAACGAAACCTTGGCCAAAGCATGCCAGGTTATTCATATGGAACGGGAAATGCGGACTAATCTGGAACAGGTGAAAAAGCAATTGAACGTCGGCATTCCGCTGATAAAAGAACGAATTATGTTCGATTATTTGTCGGGACGGGATAACAGTACGTCTCATCAGGATATCGCCTATTCCCCCTATTATGCTGTACTTGTGTTAGGGTTTGACAACTATTTAAAAATTAACGTAAATCGAGAAAATATTAAGCAAGATATTAAAGGAACTCTCGCTATCATCGAAGCGATATTAATGAAATGTGATGAAGGTATTGTATTTGAGAGGGAAGAGAACCGGATTGTTGTCATTCTTGGTCTGAAAAGTGACCGTGAACCGATCCATCTTGCGTTAGCAAAGCGTATACTGTCAGAAATTAGGAGTACAGCGTACTCGGTAACGATCGGGGCTGGAAATATTCACAGTCATGTTTCACAAATAAAACAATCCTATAATGAAGCTTTGAAAGCCTATCGGGAAAAGCTCATTATCGGCGGTGATAAAATTATTACTCCGCTAACGGTAGCTTCCGGTCAATTCGCTGTTCCGGAAGACCACATTAAATCGACATGCATGGCTGTGGAGCTTTCTGACATTAAGGGGATTCGGCTGGGAGTACAGGTGGTTCTCAGCAGCATCGTCAATTTGGGACCCATCTGTTATGACACTGTAGCGAAGCTCGTATCACGGTTGCTTGACGCAACTGTGGAGCTGGCACTCCGCTACGGGATCCAGGAAAAATTCTATGAAGAAAGGGATTTGGAATATTTGGAGGGCATCGATTCATTAACCGACTATTTAATTTCAATTCTAATCACCATCACCGGTAAAATATCGTCCGCCAAAGAAAACAAAGGGCTTAAAGCCATCTCAGCCGCTTTAGAGTTTATCCAAAGCCACTATACAAAAGATATTTCTCTCGAGATGCTTGCCTCACACGTGAGCTTAAATCCTAATTATTTATCGGAAATGTTTAAAAAAGAAACAGGATCTAATTATACAGATTATGTTGTCTCTCTTAGAATTAAAAAAGCCCAGGCTCTGATGCAGGAGAACCCCTGGCTCAGTATTAACAAAATAGCCGAGCTTGTTGGTTACGGAAATACTCGTTATTTCTCCACCTTGTTCCATAAGAAAACGGGATATCGGCCGTCCGAATTCAAGCAACTGGTTTCAAATTCAACTACGAATGTCGCAGAAGAGGAATTCGATGAATAACGAGCCTGCACCAGGGAGGACAACAAATGAGAAAACTCGTTCAATGGTTGAATTACAGTCTGCAGCGCAAGCTGATGCTAAGTTATATTCTGGTCATTGTGATTCCTCTTGTTCTCACATCGTTCATCCTATATCAACGAGCGACACACATCGTGACTGATCAAACGGAAAAGTATAACAATAGAATGCTCCAGCTAATGAACGAAAAGATTGATAATCTCGTGACTCAGATTGACCGAATCTCCTACTTTGTGTATTTGGATGATGTGCAGAGGCTTCTGAACAACATTCCGAAGGATCCGGTGGAAAACGCCTCGTGGCAGATCGACATGAAGATTAAGCTGAATAGTTGGATTGGATTTTTAGGATTTAACGGCGGTGTTCGCGGCATAACCTTGCTTGATGAACAGGGAGTCTTCTTTAATTCGGAAAACACTGTTATTCAAAAAGGCTTCTCAACTGATCGGGCACGTTGGTACCAAGACGCGATCGAAGCGGATGGTGCAAAAGTGCTGCTCGGTCCCAAGGAACTGGGTGAATATACAATTTATCCCAATTTACGGAACGGTAGCCTAAATTTTGCTATCGCGCGCAAGGTTTATAATTTACAAAAGAATGATTCACTTGGGGTTCTAGTCATGGGAATTGAGATGTATGATATGCATGCAATCATGAGTGAACTGAATCTCGATAACAGCACAGGTCTGATGATCATAGATAAATCCAAGGAAATCATATATTCTCGTGGAATAGAGAGTCCGGAACTGCAGCTTAGCCGGATCATTACAGGGCTGTCACCCGGCAGTAGCTCAATTGTGCAGGAAGGAAACCATAGTTACCTTGTCAACATTTTCACATCAACGAGCACCGGCTGGAATTACATTACACTCACCAGTGCAGAAGTTCTTTCGTCCGACGCAAAAAAGCTGAGTGGCTTCATATTATTGATAGGTGTCTTCGCTTGTATTATGGCGGTTCTCATCTCTTTTATATTTGCTAAAAGAATTGTAACTCCCCTTAAGTGTCTGAAGAACTCCATGAAGAACATTGAAAAAAATAATTTTCATAGCAATATCCAGGTGACGGGCCATGATGAAGTTAGCCAACTGACCGTAAGCTTTAACCTAATGGTGTCAAGGATCAGAGAGCTTATTCATTCCGTATATCGGTCGGAGATCCAGGAGAAGGAAGCTCATATTATGGCTTTGCAGTCCCAAATCAATCCCCACTTTTTATACAACACGTTAGGCACAATCAATGCCATGGCGATGTTATCCGATAATGAGGATATCAGCAGGATGGTGGTCGCTTTGGGGGACATGTTTAAGTATGCAATGAAACAAAATGGAGGTTTTGCTACCATCCGTGAGGAGATGGAACACCTTGAAAACTATATAACCATTCAACAGTGCCGTTATGGGGATCGAATACAATTCTGCATGGACGTATCGGAAGCGTTAAAGGAATTCAGCATTATCCGCCTTGTTTTGCAGCCTCTGGTGGAGAATGCCATTCGTCATGGTTTGGATCCGCTGCCGGATGGGGGGACAATATGGATCCATGGCGAATACGACCCTGAAATCGTTCGTATTCATATTCGGGATAACGGTCGCGGTATTGAGCCGGACAAGCTTAGGGCAATTCAATCCAAGCTGCTCTCACGTTTGCAGGATGGGGCACACCGAAGCAATGAGAGTATCGGTATATACAATGTGAATGAGCGTTTTAAATTGTATTTCGGAGTTGAATATGGCATTTACATAACGAGTGAGCTCGGTCAGGGAACGACTGTGTCGCTAGTGTTTCCCGTAACTCAATAGAAAGAACAGGGCCATCTCTCAGTTTTTTTAGGCCTTTGGGAAAGGCCCTTTTCAATTATTTCGATGAACTGCACGGTATTCTGCAGGACTCATCTGAAAATGCTTTCTGAAATTTTTATAGAAAAAATGGATGTTTTTGTATCCGATATGTGCTGAAATCTGGGCGATATTAAGATCTGTGTTTTTTAGCAGTAAGCATGCCTTTTTCAGCCTAATATTCTGAATGACTTTGATAAAGCTCTGTCCGAAATAGTCTTTAATGATTTTGCTTAAATAATTCGGATGAAAATGAAAGTGCTCTGCTGCTGAAGTCAGGTTTATCGTTTGATAATTGATCTCCATGTAATGAAGGATATCCGCCATTTTTACAGTTTTCTTGCCGCTGTCGGTATCGTTTTCGTACTTGGTATCCTTATAGAGACGCAGCAATTCAGTGAAAAGCAGCCCCAAGTAACTATTAATTGCTTCTTCGGAACAAATGTTTGAACTATAGTATTCACAGATCAGTTCAGTCATGAAATATCGAACTTTGGAGTTGCCTTCTGACGGAAATATCATGTACTCACTTTGCTCTTGGCTTTTATATACGGCATTTACAAAAAATTCGGAGAGCAAATTGTTACCGGCTAAGCTGTGGATTAAATGGCTGTCATAATAGCTTTTTCTCATCAAGCAATTGATGATAATATCGTTCTCGCTGCATGCTTCGATAGAATGAACAACATTGGTATCTAAAATAATGAGATGACCTTCCGACAAAGTTATCCTTTTGTTATTTATCGTTTGAGTAAGAGTTCCAGCATAGACGTAACTTATTTCAATGAATTCATGCCGATGTTCTTGAACAATGGCAAATCGGGGATGTTTGTTCATGACGATGAGCTGGTCTGTTTTAAAAAAGTAGCTTTCGCTAATTTTTTTGTCGGCAGATACGTCACCGGGAAACTGCAGCAGCCAAGGCTGTCCCCAATGCTTGCGCTCCAATTCATCAATACTCCAGAGGAATGGAGCCACTTCCTGTATGTCCACAAAATCTCTCCTTGCGTACGAATGTTTGAAATGGTTAATAAATAAACTTGGTATGGATATTTGAATGAAGTTTAGACTATTGTATCATAAGGATATATCAGAAAAAAGTCTATATTTGATTCGGATAATAATGCTGCTAACATTTGTTGAAAACGTATTAACGAGGAGGATAAGCAATATGGCATTGGGGGATTTAGAGGTAGGACAGCTTTTATGCGAGTCAATGGTAAACCCGGTCGGAATCGATATTCTGGTCCCGAGGTTTAGCTGGCAGTTGAAATCAGTCAGGCGAGGGGTGCTTCAAGCGGCTTATCGCATCATGGTCGCCGATACTGAAGAAAAACTATCGCAAGGTACCGATCTAATCTGGGATTCAGGTAAAGTTCAATCGGACGAATCGGTATTTTGCGCTTATGAGGGTGAACAATTAATATCCAGAAAAAGGTATTACTGGCGTGTGAAGGTATGGGATCAGACAGGGGCGGAATCAGAATGGAGCACGGTAGCTTATTGGGAAATGGGGCTCATGCAGCGGGAAGATTGGAAAGCCCTGTGGATCGAGCCCAAACAAGAACCTGTAGTCGAAGACTCTATATTAAGCTTACGTGAAGCCTTGCAATACAACGAACCGACGGATACGTCCATTTTGCACCCATGCCCTTTGCTGAGAAAATCATTTTTTATTCCATCCAACTTACGTAAGGCAAGACTTTATGCAACAGCACACGGCACTTATGTGTTCCAAATCAATGGACAAAAAGTAGGCAACCAGGAACTTGCGCCTGAGTTCACATCTTACGATCGATATCTTCAATATCACACTTACGAAGTAACAGATCTGGTGAAGAAGGGTGCAAATGCTCTAGGTGCTATTTTGTCGGATGGCTGGTATGCCGGAAGAATCGGTCTCTCTGGAAACAGCTGCCAATATGGCGATAGACTTGGTCTTTTGTTTCAGTTGGAACTCGAATACGAGGACGGTACACAGGAGATTATCATTTCCGATCACAACGTTAAATCATCATTCAGCCATATCCTTTATTCAGATCAGTTTATTGGTGAAAAAGTGGACGCCAGACTGATGAAGGATGGTTGGGCACTACCGGATTACGACGATTCCAGTTGGGATCATGTTGACGTAGCACATTTTGATATCTCCAATTTAGTGGCACATTATGGTGAGCCCGTTCGGGTTGTTGAAAAACTTCCTGTTGTTCAAGTGATAACGACTCCTAAAGGAGAAACGGTAGTCGATTTTGGGCAAGTGATGGCGGGGCGTGTTTCCATGAGTGTAACAGGGCTGGCAGGCACCGAAATTATACTGGAACATTCCGAAGTGTTGGATGAACAAGGGAATTTTCTCAACAATATTATGGGAAGGCATAAAGATCAAAAGGATATCTATATTCTTCGCGGAGGTGAACCCGAAACTTTTGAACCCAGCTTCACTTTTCACGGGTTCCGCTATGTGAAGGTTACAGGATATCCGGGGATCGTTCTACCTGAACACTTTACGGCTATTGTACTGTCTTCAGATATGAGATATACGGGCTCTTTTGAATGTTCTGATGAGAGAATTAATCGTTTACAGCAAAACATTGTATGGAGTCAGAAATCGAATATGCTGTCGATACCCATGGATTGTCCGCAAAGGGAGCGTGCCGGTTGGTCTGGAGATATTCAAGTATTCGTTCCCACCGCGGCATTCAATATGGACGTGCACGTATTTTTAACACGGTGGCTCCGCAATCTTGCGCTTGAACAACTGCCAAATGGAGAGATACCGAATGGAGCTCCTTACCATAAAAGTTTTCGATATATAGACCATACGTTGATGGGAAAAGATTCTTCAGCAGGTTGGGGGGATGCCATTATTATCGTCCCATGGGCTTTATTTCAAGCTTATGGCGATGTTCAAGTGCTTGAGGAATTTTATGATTCCATGGTTCGTTGGATCAGTTATATTCGCCGGACAGCGGAAGATGAGATGCCGGACAACTATGAACAAATGGATGATGAGCAAAAGGAAAGACAGAAATATTTATGGAATACCGGATATCATTTTGGCGACTGGTTGTTCCCGAGTGCCGCCACTCCAACGGAGAGCGCCATGATGACAAAAGAAGTTGTATCGACATCTTTCTTTGCTTACTCTACGCTGCTCCTTTCTAAAATTGCCGCCATACTAGGCAGACACTCAGACGCAGAGGAGTATTCGGTCCTGAATGGGCATATTCGGAATGCATTTTCAGAAGAATACCTTAATGATGAAGGGATGCTGTCGGCACATTTTCAAGGTGCATATGTTTTGGCACTACAGTTTGGACTTGTTCCAGAGATGGCTCGCATCAAAGTCGTAGAGCAATTAGTTAGCCTTATAGAAGGTAATGGCTATCGGCTTGATACGGGATTCGTTTCCGTTCCTTTCTTATTGGATGTTCTCTGTAAATATGGCAAACGAGAAATTGCGTATATGTTATTATTTCAAACAGAGTGTCCATCATGGCTGTATGAAGTGGAACGAGGCGCTACTACCATTTGGGAATCATGGAGCGCGATCCAGCCAGATGGCAAAGTATCTTCCATGTCCTTTAATCATTATGCGTTTGGTTGTGTTGGCGATTGGCTTTACCGTGAAATTGGGGGTCTCCATAAAGAACAAGTGGGATATAAGAAAATTAACATCCAGCCGGCTGTTGATTGCGGGTTGTCTTATGCATCGGCGAAATATGAATCCCGGTACGGGACCATTGTCTCAGGTTGGAGCAAACAGGGGCGGCAGTTCACCGTTGAAGTCATTATACCGACGAATACAACGGGTACTGTAATGCTTCCAAGTGCAAATCTTGAAAATGTGAAGGAATCAGGTATTCCATTAAGAGAGACCTTAGGGTTTATTTCATTTCAACAAATGAATTTGGGTGTATCTGTTCTGCTCGGGAGTGGGAACTATAGATTTACTTATTCTCTAGAATAATCTTCACAACCTTCAGGCTCTTCGTCGTCTTCGGCTTCAACAAGGGGAGAGAAGGTGTGGAGGGCTGGACCAGTGTGTTCATGGTCACTATTATTGCTTGAGAAGTATTGGATATTTCGTCGCGATTCAACAGAAAGTACGACAACTAACCACATAAACTAAATCTCTATTTACTAAAAATAAGGATGAGTATAATGTTCATCCTTATTTTAATAATATCAATTTGTCAAATTAACATTTTATGTAACCATTAAAAAATCCCATCATCTATCGTTCAGAATTCTATCGATATAATATCCTCCAGCTACAATGTTGAAGTAAAGATGGAGTCGTCCAACCAACACAGATCAAATTTCGAGCGGTGTGGACGCAGCCAAATACCGTGGGCTTTCTGGCATGCGAATACAGGCTCACCTCACCGCATTCGTCGCTAATGTGAAACGAATGGTTAGTTGATAGAGAAAAAGCAGCCCGCTCTCTCCCTTAGAACCATTTTTTTAGGACAGCCCCAGTTTGGTTAGGAGGGGGTAGACACCCAGTTGGCGATGGCATGAGCTGCTTGAGCGCTGCAGAACCTACATTCGTAGGTGTAAGATTTCATTTAATTCCTGTATAAAGGCTGAATTTTCTACTTCCTTCCCCACCGAAACCCGAATATGGCCTGGAAGATTCCATATTCCCCCGAAACGAACAATAATTCCTTTACTTAACAATTGCTCATAAATAAATTTGGCATGCGTGCCCAGATCAACCAACACAAAGTTGCTCATGCTTTCAACAAACGGTAGCTGGAGTTCCCGAAATGAACGGTAGAGCTGTTCTTTGCCTTCTGAATTCACTTGTAAAGACAGGCGTAAGTGCTCAGTATCGTGAAGAGCAGCCGAAGCCGCGGCTTGAGCTAATGCATTGACATTAAAAGGCTCCTTCACCTTAAGGATCTGCTTAATAATGGACTCTGGAGCCGCCCCATAACCGACTCGTAATCCTGCCAAACCATATATTTTTGAAAACGTCTGAAGTACGACAATCGGATATCCGGCGCGAACAAATTCCAGCCCGTTTGTGTAGTCGGCAGCTGTAGCGTATTGACTGTAAGCCGCATCAAACAGCATCAGGATATGTTTAGGCAGTACGTCCAGCAAATGATGCAAGACAGATTGTGATAGATAGGTGCCGGTCGGGTTGTTAGGCGAACAAATGCAGAGCAGTTTGGTTCGCTCGGTAACCGCGTTTACGATGGCATCAATATCGAAGGTGTACGACTCCCCGAGCGGGACATTAACGACGTTTGCTCCCATAAGAAGTGCCCCGAATTCATATTCGCTGAATGATGGAGCAGGGACAATGATTTCATCGCCAGGTTCCAGAAAAGCCTCGGAGACAAGCGTTATTAACTCATCGCCTCCATTACTGATAATCAATTGTTGCGGTTTCATGTCAAGTTTCTCGGCAATAGCTTGCCGTAAGTTCGTTGTGCTTGAATCTGGATAGCGATGAATGTCCGGTAAAGAACACATAATGGCCTCCAAAGCTTTGGGAGAAGGTCCCAACGGATTTTCGTTTGAAGCTAGTTTGATGATCCTGGATATCCCCAGCTCGCTCTGAAGCTCCCAAATAGGCTTTCCTGGTGTATAGGGACTAATGTTTTGTATGGCCTTTCTCGCTCGGACTTCATTGTTTCCAGACATAATAAATCTCCTTTTCATATAAATTTCAGGCGGTGACTGCTCCTTTTAATGTAAAACTTCCTCTAAGTAAAGTAACCATCCAATCGGTTTTATTTCTCCCGATCCAGTTTATAGGTTCATTTGTGTTGTCTAATGGCTGGCACGTAAAGAAAAGAAATGGATGGTTACGTTTCTACTCCCATCCTTTACGATCGGTTTGTACAAGCGGTTATCATAGAAGCTTGATTATGCAGGGGGTTGAATCAGATGAGCATACTGAACGTTTTGAAAAAGGAAAAAATAATGGCCATGATCAGAGGACTGTCGCCAGCCACAACTGACCGGACCTTGGATGCGTTGGCCAATGGAGGAATTCGGTTTATTGAAGTGACCACAAATACAGAAGGGGCTTATGCGCTGGTCTCACGTTGGAGAACCGCATATAGCGACGATTTATACATCGGTATTGGAACTGTGCTCGATGTGAACATGGCCAAACAAGCGATTGACGCTGGAGCACAATTTCTAGTTTCCCCCAATCTGGATGCAGAAGTGATTGCATATGGAATCAGGCATCAGATCGATGTCTATCCGGGAGTAATGACACCAACAGAGATTGTGAAAGCGAGCAAGGCAGGAGCCAAAGCTGTAAAAGTGTTCCCAATGGGTTCACTGGGTGGCGCCTCTTATTTGAAAGAAGTTCGCGCTCCGCTAGATAAGATACCGATGATCGCTTCAGGAAGTGTCGGTTTACACAACATTCGTGAGATTATTGCCGCGGGGGCGTGTGCTGTAGGCATGGGTGGACATTTGGTAAATAAACAGTGGATTGAGGCCGGGAATTATGCCGCAATGACGAAACTGGCGAGTGAATGTGTCGGTTTGGTTAAAGAATAGACTGGTTTGGATGAGCCCTGAATACGAAGAGGATGTTTAAGTGAAAGGAAAGATCAACATGAATCATCAGAAGACGCCTTTGTTTACGGCATTGGTAGAGCATGCCTCAAGCGATCCACTACCGTTTCACATCCCGGGTCATAAAAAAGGGAAAGGGATGGACCCTGAATTCAGAGCTTTTATGGGGGATAATGCTTTATCGATTGATCTTATTAATATTATGCCGCTCGATGATCTTCATCAGCCAACAGGCGTGATTCGTGAAGCGGAACGGCTCGCGGCAGATGCATTTGGTGCAGATTATACACTGTTTTCCGTACAAGGCACTACCGGAGCTATCATGACGATGATAATGTCGGTTTGTTCACCGGGCGATAAAATTATCATTCCCCGAAATGCACATAAGTCCATTTTATCCGCTGTTATTTTTGCAGGAGCAATCCCGGTATGGGTATATCCCGAAAGGGATAAGAAGCTTGGAATCGAGCATGGAGTTGTAAAGGAATCGATCCAGCAGGCGCTGAAGCTCAACCCGGATGTGAAAGCAGTACTCGTCATCAACCCGACATATTATGGAACAAGCATCGATTTATCCCAGATGGTCGAACTCGTGCACAGTCACGGCATCCCGGTTCTTGTTGATGAAGCACACGGTACACTCATCCACTTTCACGAAAGGCTGCCGATATCGGCTATGCAAGCGGGTGCGGATATGGCGGCAACGAGCGTGCATAAGCTCGGCGGTTCGCTGACCCAGAGCTCGATATTAAATGTGAAGGGCAATCTGGTAAGCATAGAGAGAATACGTACGGTAATGAGCATGCTGACGACGACCTCGACCTCCTACTTGCTGCTGGCTTCCCTTGATGCTGCCCGAAGGCAATTGGCTGTGAATGGACAAGTATTGGCTCAGAAAGCGATAGATTTAGCCCATTATGGCCGCAGCCAAATTAATGAAATTCCCGGATTGTACTGTTATGGAGACGATATCCTTCGTACTGACGGCGTGTTTCATTACGATTCTACAAAGCTTTGTATTCATCTGGGTCAACTAGGCATAACCGGATATGAAGCCGAGCAGTGGCTGAGGGATAAACACAGGATAGAGGCCGAATTGAGCGATCTGACGAATATTTTGTGCCTCATTACGATGGGAGATACAGAGCGGGAAGTGAATCGCTTGCTGCAAGCATTGCGGCAGATGTCAGCGGTATTCCATCGTACTGCAGCGGTCCACTACATCGAAGCTGTCGATGTTCCTGCTGCCTCGAGCTTTGAACTATCGCCAAGAGATGCTTTCTATGCATGTACTGAAAAAGTGTGTTTTCAACAATCGTGTGATCGAATTATCGCTGAATTCATTTATGTTTACCCTCCCGGGATTCCAATTTTAATGCCGGGTCAGCTGATAACTCAGGAAATTATTGACTATATCATGAGGCATTTGGATGCAGGTCTTCCGGTTAAAGGTCCGGAGGATTCAAGTATACAAGCAGTTAAGGTCGTTTCCATCCCATAACGAGGGTCCTTATGAAAGGTTTCTTTATGGACAAAGCATGTCTTCTTTGTTTCATTTTCTTGAACATGGTCGGTTGGATATCTTGGCAAGCGGCTGGTGACACACCCAGTGTTCTCTTATAAAGTGAAACGTAATTCAAGTACGAAGGTTAGTTGATAGGAGCTGAGAAATATGAAATTACCCCATGTGCTTCGATGGATGACGTCGTTTTACTTGCTGACGCTTGTATTATTGACGACTACCGGATGCGCAGACAACATTATCGTGTTAGATCCAAAAGGACCGATTGCGGAGCAGCAAAGAGATTTAATGCTCATTTCAACCGTATTGTGTTGTTTGGTTATCGTGCCTGTTCTGTTTCTTACGGCATTCATTGTTTGGCGGTACCGTGACAGAAAAGGCAGCACAGCCAAATATACGCCAAATTGGGAGCACAGTACCCGGCTGGAGGTGATCTGGTGGGGTATTCCGATTGTGATTATAGGCGTGCTGGCGGTAATTACCGTGCAGGCTACCTATGCGCTGGAGCCTTCCAAGCCACTGGCGTCGGACGAAAAGCTGATAACCATTCAGGTGACCTCACTGGATTGGAAATGGCTGTTCCAATATCCGGAGCAGGGAATCGCGACAGTGAATGAAGTGAAATTCCCGAAGGGTGTGCCTGTCCGATTCGAGATCACAGCCGATTCTCCAATGAATTCCTTTTGGATTCCGCAGCTTGGCGGTCAAATGTACGCAATGTCCGGTATGGCTATGACCCTATATTTGCAAGCCTATGAGCAGGGGCATTATTGGGGATCTGGCGCCAATTTCACCGGAAAAGATTTTGCAAAGATGTATTTTAATGTGGAATCGACAACCCAGGCGGATTTTGAACAGTGGGTGAAGGGTGTTAAAGCGACCTCACCTGAGCTTACTCTGGACGGTTACCAACAGTTAGCCAAACCGGCTGCATCGGATGTGAGGACATTTTCTGCTTTTCCAGAAGGCTTGTTTGAGATGACGGTCACGAAGTATGCTTCATCGCACAATCACGGCTTGTCATGGAAAGATATTCAAAAGATTCAGGTCAAAGAGTAACAGGCTCGGAATCGAAAAGTAAGGAGAGAGTTGCCCATGTGGGAGAAAATAAAAAGCTTCGCTGCGGATTTCTTTGTTACGGGCGATCCGTTAATTTACGGGGCGGATGTCAGTATTGTTATTACTATCATAACGGTGTTATTCGTGCTAACGTTTTTCAAAAAGTGGGGTTGGTTGTGGCGTGAATGGTTAACAACCGTCGATCATAAAAAAATCGGCATTATGTATATCATCTGTGCTTTTCTTATGCTGTTCCGCGGAGGTGTGGATGCGCTCCTGATGCGGACACAGCTGGCTGTGCCGGAGTTTGGTTTCCTGGCACCGGATCACTACAATCAAATATTCACGACCCATGGCGTCATTATGATTTTGTTTATGGCGATGCCCTTTATGTTTGGCTTGTTTAATGTGATGGTTCCTTTACAAATCGGGGCGAGAGATGTGGCTTTTCCGTTCCTTAACTCGTTAAGCTTCTGGCTGTTTTTCTCGGGTGCGATGCTTTTCAATATGTCCTTTGTGATCGGAGGTTCACCGGATGCGGGCTGGCTTGCTTATCCGCCTTATTCGGGGCTTATGCATAACCCGGGTGTCGGACAGGATTTCTATATTTGGGGAATCCAGATATCGGGGATTGGCAGCTTGATGACCGGGATCAACTTCATCGTCACGATTCTGAAAATGCGTGCTCCCGGCATGAAGCTGATGAAAATGCCGATGTTCCCATGGTCCGTATTATCGAGCTGTATCGCGATTATTTTTTCTTTTCCGATTTTGACGGCAACATTGGCACTGCTATTTCTGGACCGTTATGCGGGTGCGCATTTTTTCACCTTGGACGGTGGCGGCAACCCCATGATGTACATTAATCTGATCTGGATGTGGGGACATCCTGAAGTGTATATTATCGTGCTCCCTGCCTTCGGCATTTTTTCGGAGATCGTCTCAACCTTTGCCAAGAAAAAGCTGTTCGGTTATAAATCGATGGTGTATGCCATGATGATTATTAGCATTCTGTCGTTTCTTGTGTGGGCGCATCATTTCTTTACGATGGGTTCGGGCGCAGATGTCAATGCCTTCTTTGCTCTGACGACGATGCTGATCGCGATTCCCACAGGTGCCAAAGTATTCAATTGGCTGTTTACGATGTTTCGAGGCAAGATTACGTTTGAAACACCGATGCTTTGGACGATCGGATTTATTCCCTGCTTTGTCACGGGCGGGCTTACAGGGGTGCTATTGTCGGTAGCCCCGGCGGATTTTCAGTTTCACAACAGCTATTTTCTGGTAGCCCATTTTCATCATGTCATTATTGGTGGTGTGGTGTTCGGTTACTTTGCCGGTCTGTATTATTGGTGGCCCAAATTATTCGGCTTCAAGCTGAATGAGCGGATTGGCAAATGGGCGTTCTGGTTCTGGAATATCGGCTTTTACCTGTGTTTTATGCCGCAATATGTGCTCGGTCTGATGGGTATGACCAGGCGGGTCGTTACCTACGGATGGGACAAGGGCTGGTGGGAAATGAATATGGTTTCCACTATTGGTGCTGGCTTGATGGGAATCGCATTCCTGTTTCAGGTATGGCAAATTGCCCATGGCGTCAAACACCGTGCAGCCAATCTCGATACAACGGGAGATCCATGGAACGGGCGCACACTGGAATGGTCTATCCCTTCTCCAGCGCCACATTATAACTTTGCGGTACTCCCGCAAGTCTCCGCGCAGGATGAGTGGTGGGAAGAAAAGCTGCGCAGGGAAAGCGGACAGCCGTCGCCTAAACCTGCGAAGCTGGAACCCATTCATATGCCTAAAAATTCCGCAATCCCGATTATTATGGCAGCCTTTTGGTTTATGACCGGTTTTGGCTTCGTATTTCATTGGCTTTGGTTCACAATACCAGGATTAGCGGGGGTAGCGATTTGTATGATTGTCCATTCCTTTAATTATGATACCGATTATTATGTCCCGGTGGATGAAATCGAACGCACGGAAGCTGCAATAAGGAAGGTGACAAGCTAATGGCTGCATCCAATTTGTCAGGGCATGCTTTTCAACCTGAGTCACATGCAGAGCATCACAATCATCCGGATCTGGAGGAGATGCGTACATTCGGATTCTGGATCTACCTGATGACTGATGTTATGATATTCGGCACTTTTTTTGCCACCTATATCGTTCTTCGCGGCAATACCAACGGCGGGCCAGGACCGGCTGAGTTGTTCGAGCTGGGCGGGGTGATCGTCAGTACGTTCATATTACTTGCTAGCAGCTACACATGCGGATTGGCCTTATTAGCGATGCATAAAGGGAAACGACAAGCCTTGATCGGCTGGCTTGGTGTTACAGCAGCTTTAGGCGCAGTCTTCATCGGGCTGGAGGTCAGCGAATTTATTCATCTGGTCAATGAAGGCGCAACAATGGGCACAAGTGCTTTTTTATCTGCTTTTTATACACTGGTAGGTACCCATGGCCTGCACGTATTGATCGGACTGGTCTGGATGATCGGACTGATAATTCAGTTATCGAGGCAGGGAATCACGCCAGTAACGAAGCGAAAAGTCAATGTGATCAGCTTGTTCTGGCACTTTCTTGACGTGGTATGGATTTTTGTATTCACAGTTGTTTATTTAATGGGGGTGAGCTGAATGGCACAGGTTGAAATGGCTCATTCGCAGGATGAATCACATGGATCGTTCAAATCGTATACGCTCGGATTTCTTTGTTCTCTTATCCTGACGGTAATACCGATTGTCATTGTGATGAATGGCTGGCTGGAGGGGACGATGAACGCGGTTGTACTTATGACGGCAGCCGTTCTGCAATTGTGCGTACAGCTGATTTTTTTCATGCATCTGCGTGATGAGAAGAAACCGCGTTATAACCTGATCTCCCTGATTCTCGGTCTGGTCATTCTTTTGGTAATTGTTGCGGGATCGATGTGGATCATGTTGTACAATATGGTGGCTTTATGAGTAGAGCAAGTGAAGTTGCAGGTACATTCAAAGACTGGATTCAATTGACCAAGCCCCGCATTCTTCAGCTGAATCTGTTTGCCGCTTTTGGAGGTTATTGGCTGGCTTCCAAATGGTCGTTGGAGTGGAGCCTATTGATATGGACGTTGCTTGGAACCGTCTTAACGATGGCGTCCTCGTGCGTGTTCAATAATATTTGGGATTATAAGCTGGACAGGAAGATGAAGCGAACCCAAGATCGGCCGCTTGCAGCCGGTCGACTGAAAATAAGAGGCGTACTGTTGTACGCCTTAACGCTTGGCATAACGGGTGAAGTGATCCTGTTCTGGAGAGTGAACGCGCTGTGCGGCTGGCTCGGTTTGGTCGGAATGTTCGTCTACATTGTCATTTACACGATGTGGCTGAAGCGCAGCTCGACCTGGAGCACATCCATCGGCGGTGTGTCCGGTGCTATGCCGCCAGTGATCGGTTATTGTGCAAGTACAAATGGGATTGACCCAGGGGCTGTTCTCTTGTTTGCCTTATTGTTTTTGTGGCAGCCTGCTCACTTCTGGTCGCTCGCCATTCGGCGTGTGGAGGAATATAGAGCGGCAGGTTATCCACTGCTGCCTGTTCGCAAAGGAATACGACGTACCCAAGTACAAATGATCCCATACGTCGCGCTGCTGCTGCCGACAGTCCTCCTGCTGTATATGTATGATTATTCCGGGAGCCTCTTTCTGATTGTATCCTTACTTGCGGGTATCGTCTGGTTCTGGCATACGCTGCGTGGAAGAACAGCAATGAATATGGACCGATGGGCCAAAACCAATTTCCTGATATCGGTGAATTACTTGATGGTGGTGTTTGTCATGATGATAGTGGATACGACAGGCCGTCCTTTTTAACATAAACAAGGAGGGGATTTCAAATTGAAACTGCCCAAAAAGGAACTGATCGTTGGGGATGAATAGAAGAAAAGGTTATTTAGTTCTTATGATGTTCCTCGGTGTTGTATTAACCGCATGTAATCAAGGAAATGACGCTTCGAGTACAACCTTACCTGGTGAGGCTGGCGCAGTAGCGTTGTATAAAAAACAGTGCTTATCCTGCCACGCTGCTGACTTAAGCGGTAGGGTAGGTCCAAGCTTGCAGCATATTGGATCGAATATGACCAAGGAAGAGTTGTTGGGTATCATTCAAGGTGGTGCTGTAGGTATGCCTGCCTTTAACAACATATTAAATGGTGAAGAAATGGAAGCTTTAGCACAATGGCTCTCAATCCATCAATGAAGGGGGAGGCAGTTATGAAAAAAGTTATTTTAGTTGGTTGGTTAGGTCTGATCCTTATATTTACAGCCGCATGCGGCAATGGCAAACCGAATCAACTCCATTATCAGGTGGCACCCTTCAATTTCATCAATCAGGATGAAAAACCCGTCGCTTTATCTGATTTAAAAGGAAAGGTTTGGATTGCCGACTTTGTTTTTACTTATTGCACTACGGTATGCCCGACAATGACTGCTAACATGTCAAAGCTGCAAAAGCAATTGAAGGCAGCAGGTGTTGAGGCTCAAATCGTTTCTTTTTCAGTAGATCCGGAGCGGGACAAACCGGAGGCTTTAAAAAAATACTTATCTAAATTTGACGCTGATTTTTCCAATTGGCATGCGTTAACCGGATATGAGTTTGATGAAATCCAAACATTTGCCCTCAAGTCGTTTAAATCTATCGTAACCAGGGATGCGTCCTCCAATCAAGTCATTCACGGCACCCTGTTTTATCTGGTCGACTCGTCAGGCACGGTAGTGGCCAAATATGATGGGAGCATGGACACACCCTACGATAAAATCATAAAGGATATCAAAGCGCTGCAACGATAGGCAATACGCGTGGAGAGCGAAAAAGGTCAGCATTAGGAGATGCTAACCTTTTTGTGTTATCCATTGCGCTTTTGAAAATCAATCATCAAATCTGCGAGCGCTTGGCATGCTTCATATGGCACTGCATTGTAAGTTGACGCACGGAGATGTCCCACGCTGCGATGCCCCTCCAATCCAATGAAATGCTCGGCGTTCGCTTTCTGCAATAGGAGCTTCTCCAATTGTTCGTTATGGACTTTAAAAGTAATATTCATCAATGATCGGCTGTTTGGTTTGACCATACCTGTGTAAAATCCGCCACTTTGATCGATAGCATCATAAATCAGCTTGGCTTTCTCCGCATTTCGTTTCTCCAAACCTGCCAAACCACCGTGCTGCTTAATCCATTTCAAAACCAGATTGACCATATAAATCGAATAAACGGGTGGAGTATTAAACAGCGAATTGTGTTGGGTATACGTCTCATAGTTCAGCATCACAGGTAAATGTGCAGGAATATTTCTAATGATTTCTTCCTGCAATATGACCACCGTGACTCCGGATGGACCGAGATTTTTTTGAGCTCCGGCATAGATCAAGGCGAATTGTGAGGCATCTATGGGACGTGACAGGATATCACTGGACATATCCGCTATCAAGGGGACATGATCCATATGCGGGAAGCTGTGGAACTGTGAGCCATTGATCGTTTCGTTTGAAGTAATATGCAGATAAGCAGCCTTCTGTGGGTTAACCTGTATGTCTGAAATGGATGGAATTTCCATATAGTTATTTGCTTCTCCCGAAGCCGCTATGACTGTTTCCCCGAACTTTCGAGCTTCCTGGATCGCCTTGTCCGCCCAGGCCCCTGTCATCACATAGTTTCCAGTTTTGCCTGGTGAGAGAAAATTCATCGGAATCATTGAGAATTGCGTACTCGCTCCGCCCTGCAGAAAAAGCACCTTATACCCTGCCGGAAGCTGAAGCAGTTCTTTAAAGAGCTGCTGTGCTTCATTATGGATTTCTTCATATTCTTTGGAACGATGCGAAATTTCCATAATGGACATGCCTATTCCCTTATAATCGATCATCTCCGCTTGTGCTTGCTCTAATACCTCTATAGGTAGTGCAGCAGGACCTGCATAAAAATTGTATGGACGTATTCGCATTCTCATCGTCACCTTCTATAATTATATATTTTATGGGGTTAACTATAGAGGATGTGCATAGCTAAGTAACCTTCCAATCTCCCGCTTTTTTAGCCATCCAGTTCCTGTGAGCCGAGTGGAAGGTTTATTTCAGTACTTATTCACCATGGCTTCCTGAAGAGCCGCTGCAAATTTCGATATTCCTGGACCGATTTCATCAGCTCGCGCTCTCGCATAAGTGAATCGTACATATCCTGATTCGGAACCATAGACGCTTCCAGGGACAAAGATAACACCCCTTCGAATGGCTTCTTCCAACAGCTTGTTATCATTCACCTCGGGTATAATTTTGCACCAGAGATGCAAGCCTCCTTGTGGGACTGTGAAGCTGACAAGCTCATGTAATTCCTTATGCAGTGCTTCAATCAACAAATCCCGTTTATACAGCAGATGCATGCGCAAACGCTCCAAATGAGGAACGAAATAAGCCGATTTCAAAAACTGCGCAGCCACCCTTTGTGGGATTACACTAAGTCCAAAATCCATCTGCTGCCTGGCATCGGCCAACCGCTCGACAACGGAATGGGGAGCAACCATCCATCCAATACGCAATCCTGAAGCGGCTATTTTGGAAAATGAACCGATGTAGAGAACGGATCCGATGGGATCAATCGATTTGAGCGGCATTGGAGGTACCCCGTCATAGGCAGTCAGGCTAAAGGGATCATCTTCTACAATGGGGAGACCCAGCTCGCTCGCCACATCAAGCAGTTCCTTACGGCGTTCAGCATCAAGAACAGCGCCGGTTGGGTTTTGAAAATTCGGATTAATAAACACCATCTTGATCCGATGCTTCTTGTAGAGTGAACGGATATCATCAGGTCGAACTCCTTTATCATCTACGGGAAGACGGAACAAGCGGAGACCGGCTGATTGAAACATAGGCAATGAATAGCAATAAGAAGGATCTTCTATGGCAACCGCATCTCCAGGAGACAGCAAGCACTGTGTAATTAAATACAAGGATTGCTGTGAACCCGATGTGATGAGAATGGACTCCTCTGTCGTTTGAATTCCCCGGTACTGCTTCAAGTACGCTACCAATGCTTGTCTGAGCGGAATGTACCCTTGCGGGTTGTCATAGCCCAAGTAGGAGGTGTATTCATGTTCGCTCATGAGCAGATTGATCTCTTCGACAGGGGATAAGTCTCCTGCCAATTCGCCGCTGGCAAAATCAATCAAGGCTTGATTGTGCCCCAGAGCTTCACGGATACGTCGCAAAAAGGGCAAATTAGGCAAAAAGTTACCGCCTTCTGCGTATCGATGCCAGTTAGGGGTATGTTTGGGCGTAGCTCCCCATTTATATTTACTTACTCGCGTTCCGCTTCCCGATCGGCTCTCAATAATCCCATGCGCCCGCAGCTCCGCGTAGGCCTGAATCACGGTACTGCGGTTCACTCCCAACTGCTCCGCTAATTTTCGTTCGGAAGGAAGCAAGCTTCCAGCTGGAAACTCGCCATAAGAAATTCTCCGTTCGAGATCATCAGCAATTTGTTGAAATAAAGTTTGGTCGCTTAAACGATCAGGTTTCCACATGAACTAGACCTCCCCAGGTATCTTTTTGTATATAGGATGAATGAATACTGTGTTTTTTATCATACCATTTGTAAGGATACAGTAAGCCTCATTTTTTCATCATAAAATGACAAATGTCTATCAATCTGTTGAACTTTGATGTTGCATGCAATAGGTTATCAAGTGCAATGGATGGTTATAAATTCATGAACTTTGGATGGTTTCCTTTAAGTCCTTTTCTTTTATCATAGTTATCAAGTCGGAATTCATTGTTAAACTGCATCATACAGAAGGGAGTATTCAGAATGGCTAGAGGTTTGGATGGAAAACGGATTGTTATCACCGGTTCCCGTAAATTAAGTGAACTGAGTGCAATTATTGAAAAACATGAAGGTATTCCCGTTATTCGTCCACAACAAGGGACCTTGCTCCTTGCTGAAAATGAAGTGGAGCGTGACCTGCTTAATCTGGTGGAGAGTGGAACCGACTGGATGATTTTCACAACGGGAACCGGACTTGAAGCTTTACTTCAGCAGGCAGAACGAATTGGTGTGACGCAAAGCCTTCTCACAGTTGTGAAACAGTCCAAAGTCGCAGCAAGAGGGTATAAAACATTTGCCATGCTGAAAAAAATCGGGATTAAGCCGATTGTCATTGATGATGATGGTACAACGCAAGGACTTATTCGAGAACTGCAATCCTATGCATTTGAAGGTCAAGGGGTAACCATTCAGTTGCATGGTGAGCCTATGCCGTTATTAGTAGCTTTTTTGAAAAATAAGGGAGCAGCAACCAGGACACTTTTGCCTTATAAACATATCGCTCCGGATGATAAGGTATCGCGTCAATTATGCCAGGAGATTATGGATGGCTCCGTCGATGCGGTCTGTTTTACGACAGCGGTTCAGGTTCGCTATTTGTATGATTTTGCAAAAAAGAATGGTTATTATCCGAGGATTAATGAAAGCTTCAATATGAAGGTGCTCGCGACGGCAGTTGGAAGAGTGACGGCCGAAGCATTGAAGGAGGAGGGCGTGAGACGAGTATTAACACCTGAAACCGAACGGATGGGTGCCATGATCGTTGAACTCTCCCATTACTATCAGAATCCATCTACAGACATCCAACAATGAAAGGAGTTAATAGAAATGGCACCAGATAAAGAGGATCACGTACGATACTTACCATCCATGAGTTCGATAGAGGTGGAGCCAGCGACTTCTTCAAGTAGCGTGCTGAGGAATATGGGAAGTTCTTTGAAGGTTCCGGCAAATCCACCGAAAGTAACTCCACCGGGAGGACCGCCAAGCGAGGTCGAGCACATTAAACGGGGTAGTGAATATTTGCGCGGCACCATTTATGATGCATTGCGTGATCGCATTACAGGCTCTATTCCAGAGGATGATAACAGACTTCTTAAATTTCATGGAAGCTACATGCAAGATGACCGGGATCAGCGTAATGAGCGGGAAAAAAAGAAGCTTGAACCAGCCTATCAGTTCATGCTGCGTGTGCTTGCCCCCGGAGGTGTGGCCTCACCAGAACAATATTTGGTGTTGGATAACCTTGCTCGTCTGTACGGCAACGATACGCTGCGTTTGACAACTCGCCAATCTTTTCAGCTCCATGGAATCGTGAAATGGAACCTGCAGGAAACCATCCGGGAAGTTAACGATGCGTTGATGACAACACGAGCAGCTTGCGGGGATGTGAATCGTAATGTCATGTGCAATCCCAATCCGTATCAGTCCGATATTCATACAGAGGTATACGGTTGGGCACGAGCGATCAGCAACCACTTGTCACCACGCACTCCTGCTTATCATGAAATCTGGATTAATGACGAGAAGGTGGTTGACAGCCTGCAGGGCAAATTGGTTGAGCCGATTTACGGGCCCGCTTACTTGCCGCGTAAGTTCAAGATCGGGATGGCCGTTCCGCCTTCTAATGATATAGATGTGTTTTCGCAGGACTTGGGTTTTATCGCCATTATTGAAGAGGGAGAGCTGAAGGGCTTTAATGTGGCCGTAGGTGGGGGAATGGGTATGACGCACAGTGATACGACTACGTACCCACAATTATCACAGGTAATCGGCTTCTGCCGTCCAGAGCAGGTCATTGAGGTAGCGGAGAAAACCGTATTAATTCAGCGGGATTATGGCAATCGTTCGGTCCGCAAAAATGCCCGTTTTAAATATACAATCGACAGATACGGATATGACTGGTTTATTAGCCAGCTGCATGATCGGCTGGGATGGGAGTTAGATCGTGCGCGTCCTTATTATTTCGAGCATCACGGTGATCGTTACGGTTGGGTAAAGGGGAGCAATAATCAGTGGCATCTGACTCTGTTTATCATGAACGGGCGAATCAAGGATCAGGAGGGCTATCTTCTGATGACCGGCTTACGCGAAATCGCCAAAATTCATAAAGGTGACTTCCGCTTGACGGGAAATCAGAATCTTATCATCGCGAATGTATCCAGTACAGATAAGGGAAAAGTGATGAGGCTGGTGGAAAAATACGGACTCAGTGATGGTCATCAGCAATCTGCTCTTCGTCGAAACGCGATGTCTTGTGTATCGCTGCCTACCTGCGGCCTGGCGATGGCCGAGGCTGAGCGTTATCTGCCCGCATTACTGGAGAAGATAGAGACGGTATTGGACGACGCAGGCTTACATGAGGAGGAAATCGTTATCAGGATGACTGGCTGCCCGAACGGCTGTGCACGGCCAGTGCTTGGCGAAATTGCCATGATTGGCAAGTCTCCCGGCAAATACAATCTTTATATGGGTGCGGGGTTCGCAGGTGAGAGAATGAGCAAGCTTTATCGGGAAAGCCTGAATGAAGCGGAGCTTCTGGGAGAGTTAACACCTATCATCCACAGATATGCCAATGAACGAAATCCGGGCGAGCATTTCGGTGATTTTGTCATTCGAACCGGTTACGTTAGAGAAGTCCGTTCTGGACTGGATTTCCATGATTGAATTGAAACGAATATGGTTGTGGCTTGCTATGGATGCTGTTATTGTAAATTATAAAAAGTGAAATGGAGCGAGGACAAATGATTACTCATTTTGCAGGACTACAATTACATACAGTCTCCAAGCTTGCCGTGAAGCAGTTTTATCACAATCAACTGCAATTTCCCGTTGTGTTCGAATCGGAAACGGCCATTACTTTTCAACCGACCGCTGATTTCGCATTAACATTCACGGAAGCTTTTGAGCCGATAGCCCCAGCCCATATTGCATTTGAGGTACCTTATTCTGAATTTGAGGCCAGTGCTGCCTTTGTCAGGAGTGCTGGAATTTCACCATTAAAATGGCCTGCAGGGCACGAAATTGATGACTTTGAGACAGGTAGAAATATTTATTTCCGTGACGGCGACGGTAATTTATTAGAAATCATAACCCATTCCTATGTGAATGAAGGTGTGCTGGCTCCCTGCGGTCCCCTTAAAGTGATGTATCTCCGTGAAATTGGTTTTCCCGTTGATGATGTCATTGGGTTTCGAGAATGGCTGAAGGGCAACTTGCAATTAAAAACGATCAAGGAGCAAGACAACTTTAACTTTGTTATCGGGGGTACAGCGCATACGATTATAACTTCAACCCAAAGGCGTTGGATTCCAATTGCGATGATCGCAATGCCACCTCGCATGACCGTAAGCTTGGGAGTGTCGGATTCCAGATTTATTCAACAGGTTCGTACCTCGTTGGAGGAGCAGGGGATAGTCAATCATACGAATGCAGGTCATGATGAGGAACTGAGCTTTAGCTTCAATGGATACAGGCTTCGTCTCGTTGTGACAGCATTTCCAGAGGAAACCGCTGCCTTGTTAAACTTGCCATTAGCAAGGAAATAGATCGGCAGACTGGTAAATATAAGTTCGATGATGATCTCTCGTTTAGAAACCTTTCTCTTGAATGATGCGTCTTAGTTAATGACCAACAAAGTCGAGAGGAAGATGCTGATGAAATCGCATTTTTTTATTAATATACCAATAAGGGTTGTGTTGCTGCTGTTACTGACTTTGTCCTGGCTCCCTCAGGACGCGCTAGCGGCGGACTCGAATTCGACAGGTATGAAGCTTCCCCAAGCACTCAACCTTAAGGATAAGGTTACTCCGGTTTACGATACCATCAATGGTGTGGAGCTTTATGAAGCAGCCCCGCAGAAGGTTCAAGTGACAGGAGCAGAGGATGGATGGGACCGGAAGCTGCTGAGCACGCATGACGAGGCCTGGTTTCGAATCCAGACGACTGACGGTGATCGTTGGGTTCATGTGCAAAGTCCGGAAATGGACGATACTGATTATCAGTATATAGCCCTTACGGGAAGTGAACATCTGTATGATCAACGATCCGGGAGTGCTCGCAGCCTTGGAACCATTTCACCGCAGGTGGTGCGATCCATTTATTCGGATCAAGGCTATTACCGCATCCAGACCTGGATGGGCTACAAGTGGATTCATCCTGAGCAGCCGATATTTGACGATGTGAATGCAGAAGGCAGCAACAGCTCGGGGTGGTCAGCACAGTTAAGGACGATGACGCCGATGTTCAACGCACCGGATTTAGGCAGCGAGGTCGTGGGATGGCTGCAGCCGCAGTGGATACAAAGTAAAATAACGCTTTACAAGGAATGGTATTACATTGACACCTGGGAAGGAAAACGGTGGGTCCACACGAACACTGGCTACCCCAAGGATTTGCAAAAGAAGGATACCCGTGTGACGTTAAAGGCTACTGTGAATGTGTATGAGCACCCTGATCGAAGAGCTCGGGTGTTGGGCACACTGGCACCGCAGACGGTCGAAGCTTTCGAGCACGGCAGCGGCTGGCATCACATTCATAGCCAATGGCTTGGGGACGTGTGGATCTATCAAGCGGCACCCGACTATGATCCAGACACGTATTCACCCCCTGCCGCTATCGAACCAAAGCTCATCCCGGTGGATTGGACGATGGTTGAATCTGTCATTGGCACCAGACGGAGCAATTATCCATTTGATTTGACTGCCATCGTATCCAATGGCGAGAAAATTGATCCTGAAGCTACCTTTACGTCCGATCAACTGGCTACGATTCACTTTAACGTAAAAAATGTAAGTCCAGATCAACTCACCCTGGACGCATCTACTTCTTTTGAAATCCAAATTGTACGTCAAAGCGAAAATGATGACGGTATGAAGCCGCAGCTCGTTTGGTCAGGAACGCTTGAGGCTCCGAAGGGGCTGTTTAACAGCGGGTCCAGCGCCGGTATCTCCTTCAATTGGGATCAAAAGGATGCGGCTGGCAAGCAGGTACCCTTTGGACTGTATAGTGTGCAAATCAAGCTGCCGATGACCATCAGCTACATGATTAACAACACGACAGCCACTCAACATCAGGAAGCGAGCTCGGCCATCCTTACCCACTTTCCACTGCGTATCGGTGCTCCTTGAGTTCCAGATAGACTGTTAGAGTCCGCCGCTTCTTAACCAGGACTGCGCTTGGCTTCCTTGGCGGTAACCCAAACCTTCAGCTCTGTTTGAAGCAGCAGCATGGTTGTAATGTTGACCGTGTAGTCCTTGTCCATAATCGCATGATAGGTTTTCTGAGCAATCAGTGACCGGTAAAGCTGGGGGGATTCGGCGATGCTGCTGATTTTTTGACCTTTAACAATATTCAGGTCATTGCGGATCCTGCGTTCCAGCTCTTGCTCGGTCAGTTTGTCGAAGAGCTGGTCTTCACCCGACTCGACAATCACGTCAAGGCGATTAATTCGATTTTGCTGGGTTTTGCTAATCCGATAGGAATTATTGTCCTGAATCAGTTGTTCGTTTTCCGCTCGCAGCTCACGATTTTCCAGGAGCGTGGCATTCAGGTGATGATGGTAAATACTCACAAATACAGCACAACCGATGATCGCTCCCGCCGCTAGCAAGCCAGCAGCCTGCAGCAGTCCGGTAAATTGTTCAAAAGGCGGCACCCTCAACTGCTGCTGCCTCCCTTGCAAATCCATTGAATCAGCGAGGTTCCGACCTGTGCCCCGATAAACGCGAACACAATATACAAAATTTGCTTAATGGCCGGGGATATATAGCCCTCGGTCAAATTGCTTTCAATGACTCGGATCGGATCGATGGTTCCGCCTACAGCAGCTACTACCGCCCAGATTTTGATTTGTTCCGAAATTAGCAGCATTCTCGTCGTTGGCGGTTCCATGATAAGGACGGCCCCGATCCCTCCGAGCAGCGTGCCTCCAAGCACAACTCCGAACGCAATAAACCAATCCATTGCACATTTGGTTAAAAAGCTTGTCATCGTTTCTTTCACCCTCTTCATCTTCGAAGCTTGTTCTCCTATTGTAAATTGTATGGTACACGTGTTCGTATTATGATAAGATATTTATATATAGGTATTCGGACACATATGGAGGGGGCGAGGCAGATGAGCGACTTTGTGCATCTGCATGTACATAGCGAATATAGCTTGCTGGACGGTGCGGCGCGTATCGACGATATGGTCGGGCAAGCGGCAGCCATGGGCATGAAATCACTTGCCTTGACTGATCACGGCGTCATGTATGGAGCGATTCCTTTTTATAAAGCATGCAAACGGCACGGCATTAAACCGATTATTGGCTGTGAGATGTATTATACGGCTGGCTCCATTCGTGATAAGGGCACACGCAAGGAACATCCGATCTATCATCTGATTTTGCTAGCCAAAAATCAGGTGGGCTATCAGAATCTGATGAAGCTGTGCTCGATTGGACATTTGCAGGGCCATCATTATAAACCGCGGATTGATCCGCAGCACCTGGCTCAATATTCGGAAGGACTTATTTGCACAAGCTCCTGTCTGGGTGGCGAGGTGTCCCAGCATCTGCTGCATGAGCGATATGAGCAAGCCAAGGAAGCAGCGCTTCGCTACCGGGCCATATTCGGGGATGATTTCTTTCTGGAGCTGCAGGATCACGGTCTGCTGGAGCAGAAAAAAGTGAACCAAAGCATGCTGCGTCTGAGTGAGGATACGGGAATTCCGTTAGTTGCCACCAACGATGTTCACTATGTTCGTGAGCCGGACCATGCGGTACAGGACATATTGCTGTGCATTGGCACTGGCAAAACGGTGGACGATCCGGATCGTCTCAAGTTCCAGTCGAGCCAGCTTTATTTGAAAAGCGCTGAGGAAATGAACAGATTGTTTCCTCACGTACTCCAGGCGATTGCCAATACGTCGATTATAGCGGAACGCTGTCAGCTGGAGATCGAATTCGGCCGTTCCATTTTGCCGCGTTTCGAGCCCATTCCTGACCATTCGACCGCAGGAGAATACCTTGCCGAATTGTGTAGGGTGGGGCTCAGAACGCGATATGAGCACTCGGATTCCTGGCAGGACCCGAGCTTTTGCAAGCAGATTGAGGAGCGTCTCGTTTACGAACTGTCGGTTATTGAACGAATGGGCTTTTCTGATTATTTTCTCATCGTATGGGATTTTATTCGCTTTGCGCACGAGCAGCGGATTGCAACAGGACCGGGACGGGGCTCGTCTGCAGGAAGTCTGGTTGCCTATGTGCTGCGTATTACGGATGTCGACCCGATCCGCTACAAGCTGTTGTTTGAACGGTTTTTGAATCCCGAACGGATATCGATGCCGGATATTGATATCGATTTTAGCGATTTGCGGCGGGATGAGGTTATTGACTATGTTGTTGCCAAATACGGTCCCGAGCATGTCGCGCAGATTATTACGTTTGGAACGATGGCTGCCAAGGCTGCCGTTCGTGACGTGGGCCGTGTATTAAACCTGCCTTATAACGAAGTGGACCGCGCAGCCAAAATGATTCCGCATCAGCTCGGGATGACGCTGGCGGAGGCGGTTGAAGCCAATCCTGATCTGAAGGCATTAGCAGCCAGACAGCCGAAGACGGCAGAGCTGCTGGATATGGCCATGAAGGTGGAGGGAATGCCACGTCACGCATCGACACATGCCGCAGGTGTCGTGATTTCGCGAGAACCATTGACACAATATGTACCTCTGCAGGAAGGTAATGAGCAGACGGCATTAACGCAATATTCCATGGAGCATCTGGAAGCCATCGGGCTGTTAAAAATGGATTTTCTCGGACTGCGAACGTTATCGATCATCGAACGTACTTTGATGTGGATCAAGGAGCAGACGGGAATTGAGCTCGATTTTCATAAGCTGTCTATCGATGACCCGGCTACCTACGAAATGCTGGGTCGAGGAGATACAACAGGCGTATTTCAAATGGAGTCTCCTGGGGTTCGCAAGGTGCTTAAGGAGCTGCGACCGTCGGGGTTTGAGGATATTATTTCAGTAGTCGCGCTGTACCGTCCAGGCCCAATGGAATTCATCCCGCGTTTTATACAAGGTAAGCACGGGGAAATCGAAGTGGAATACCCGCATGTGGATCTGGAGCCGATCCTGCGTGATACGTACGGAATTATTGTGTATCAAGAGCAAATCATGCAAATTGCTTCCCAAATGGCCGGCTTTAGTCTGGGCGAAGCGGATTTGCTGCGTCGGGCCGTAAGCAAGAAGAAGCGTGAGGTACTTGACGAGGAACGTGCGCATTTTGTTAAAGGCAGCCAATCACTTGGTTATAGTGCAGCTGAAGCGAACAAGGTCTACGATATGATCGTCCGCTTCGCCGACTACGGATTTCCTCGCGCGCATGCTACCGCTTATGGAGTGCTGGCTTTTCAAACGGCTTATCTCAAGGCTCATTACCCGGTTCAGTTTATGGCCTCGATGCTGACAGCTGTGATGGGTAATCACAATAAAGTAGCTGAATATGTCGATGAATGTCGTCGGATGGGTATTGCTGTACTGCCGCCTGATGTCAACGAGAGCGGGATCGTCTTCACTCCAGCAAAGCAGCCGCAATCGCTCGAAGAGTCGGAGGATAATCCGGTCAGTTTTGGAGCCATACGGTTTGGACTAGCTGCCATCAAAAATGTAGGCACGCATGCGATTGAAACCATTATGCAGGAGCGCAGCAGCGATGAAGGCTCTTTTGAAAGCTTGATTGATCTGTGCCGTCGTGTGGATTTACGAGTGTGCAACAAACGTGTATTGGAATCACTCATTCAAGGAGGCGCTGCTGGTTCCTTACCGGGTCATCGCGCCCAGCAGCTTGCGATGCTTGAGGATACGATCAATGCTGCGCTCAAATGGCGAAAGGAACGCGACGATCTTCAGCTGCATTTGTTTGGCTTTGTTGAGGATGTGAACTGGGATGTCGAATATCCGCAGATTGCGCCCTACACCATGACTCAACAGCTGGAGTTTGAAAAGGAGCTGCTGGGTCTCTATATCTCGGGCAGTCCGCTTGATGATTACGAGCAGGTACTGAGAGAGCTGGAGATCGATCTGCTGCATTACTTGCCGGAAATGCCGGATCACAGTGAGGTGATAGTAGCGGGCTTGGTGCTCTCCAGCAAAACAATCGTGACCAAGAAGGGCCAGCCGATGGCCTTTATGGAGCTGGAGGATCGCGTTTCCAAGGTCGAGGTCGTGCTGTTCCCGGAGGTTTGGAAGCAATATGCCCCGCTCGTTCAAAAGGGGAAGCCGGTGCTCATTAAAGCTAAGCTGCAGCAGGGTGATGAGGAGGTTAAGCTGCTGGCGGATCAGTTATTTGCCTTAAATGATCCTGAGCTGCTTGCGAACGCAATGCGACGTCCAGCTGCCCCTACCCATAAGCCAGGCAGCAGGACAGTCAGCAAGCCGGATAAAGGAAAAAGCACAAATGAACGAACCGTGACTCCACCTGCTGCGCGTGAGGTACAGCCGAATAAGGCAGTAAGTCCCCCTTCGAACCAGCGGGTTTATATCAAAATTTCGCCTGCCCATGAGCGGCAGCGCATATTATCCAGTCTGAAGGAGCTTCTGCTGCAGCATCAGGGATCGTTATCTGTTGTTCTCTATTACGAAAGCAGCCAAAAAACACTCAGCTTAAACGATCAATTTAACGTAAAGCCGTCTCCGAAGCTGATTCAGGTTATCGAAGATTTATTGGGCAAGGATACAGCGAGAGTAAAATAGCAGCGTGTGATCACAAAAAATCCGGGAAAATGCCGGATTTTATTTTTTTAGCAGGAATTTACCATATATTGTTGAATAACAGTTGTTGTGGTTCCAAAGTAATGGTTCTAAAGGCTTCTTAAGTGTATGGAATGTTATGAATTGAAGGAGAGAGGAAGATGGTAATGAAAAGTAAAAGGTTAGTTTGTATAATGCTATCCTTGTTGTTGTTTCAGTGCTCCACCTTTACCGCAGCAGCAGTTGATAATGTGCTGCAAAATCAGGCCGTCAATGGTGGTGTGATTAATCAAAATATTGTGTTCGTTGATTTGAAGACTGATCATTGGGCATATGAGGCGATATCCGATTTGTCCAAAAAAGGATACATCAACGGTTATGAGGATGAAACGTTCAAACCTGACAATTCTATTTCCCGAGAAGAATTTGCCAAACTCATTGCGACTACTTTTTATTTGGATATACCTTCACCCAAAGCACCTTCTTATTATGATGTTCAAACTGACAAATGGTCGTATCCGTATGTGGAAGCAGCCAAAGATTTTTTAACCGGCTATTATCCTCCTGGAGGCAAAGCGTTTTTTAGCCCGGAAATTAAAGCTACTCGCGAAGATGTTGCAGTTGCACTAGTCAAAACTTTGGGACTCACCACCAACGACCTTACCAACAAAAATATATTGGATCGAAAATTTAAAGATGTAAGCAAAGTTTCCTACGGAATAAGGGATTATGTTGCGATAGCTACCGAAAGATCTTTAATCAGTGGATATGAAGATGGTACATTCCGTCCTGACAAGCCTATAACTCGCGCAGAAATCGCCACGCTTTTGTATAGAGCCATTAAGACATCGGCTAAAGATCAAGGTGATGGACCACTTCTTAAAGTAAGTGTTCCTGAAAAAACGTCAAATTCTACTGTATACATATCAGGAACAGTTAGTAACAATGCAAAGGTAACGATCAATGGCAAAGATGTAACGAAGATCATAGACGGTCAATTTAAAGAAGGGTTTAAGTTAGAGAAGGAAGGTAGTTATGAACTTACTATTATTGCCACATTATCCAGTGGAAAAACAAACACGATAGTCAAAAAAGTGACGTATGAAATCGAAGGTCCAGAGTTAAAGATTGATGATATTCCAGAAACCACAAGCTCACAGACGATATCGATTTCGGGTACGGTAACGGATAAGAACGATTCGTTTCCTACCGTATATTTGAATGATGAGAAAATCCACGGTAGCAATTATTTTTCAAAGAGTGACATTGTACTTGTCGAAGGTGAGAACATTCTGGTGTTCAAAGCGAAAAACAGCTTGGATAAAGTGACCACAATTACAAAAAAGATTACCTTTACAGCGGGAGGTCCGACTCTTAAGATAGATGAAATCCCGGAGACAACGAACTCACAGACGATATCGATATCGGGTACGGTAACGGATAAGAACGATTCGTTTCCTACCGTCTATTTAAATGATGAGAAAATTGGCGGCAGCAGTTATTTTTCGAAGAGTGATATTGTGCTGGTCGAGGGTGAGAACATTCTGGTCTTCAAAGCGAAAAACAATGTGGATAAAGTGACGACAATTACAAAAAAGATTACTTTTACAGCAGGAGGTCCGATTCTCAAGGTAGATGATATCCCGGAGACAACGAACTCACAGACGATATCCATATCAGGAACGGTGACGGACAAGAATGATTCGTTTCCAACCGTCTATTTAAATGATGAGAAGATCGGTGGCAGCAGTTATTTTTCAAAGAGAGACATCGTACTGGCTGAGGGTGAGAACATTCTGATTTTCAAAGCGAAAAACAGCGTGGGTAAAGTGACCACAGTAACCAAAAGGATCACCTTTACAGCGGGAGGTCCCATTCTCAAGGTAGATTATATTCCAGAGAAAACCTCGTCTAGCAAGATATCGGTATCAGGAACAGTAACAGATAAGAACGATTCGTTTCCGCTTGTGTATTTAAATGATGAGAAAATCGGTGGCAGCAGCTATTTTTCCAAGTATGATATTCCCTTAAAAGCGGGTGAAAACACGTTTGTATTTAAGGCTGTTAATAACCTTGGAAAGAGCTCGACGGTGACAAAAAGCGTTTATTACCAAAAGTAATCAGGGGTTGGCAGGCATGATTTCTGTTAAGATTTGTCTTGTTTGATGGAGCATTTATGCCCAAACGAGCGGTCCAAGCAGCGAGAATGTCTGCTTGTTTTCTCTCCAAAGTTAATTTCTTGCGATAAAAAGATAAGTTATGCTATCATTAGTGCATTATGTTCGGGAGGTCTTGTTTCATGTGGACCGTTATTTATATTGCGCCAACTGCCAAAATTGCAGATCGAATTAAGGAAAAGCTGACGGAAGAAGGCTTTCTTGTTCAAGTACGGGCGATTAACATGACTAAGAATCAATTTGAAATCGTGGTTCCTGAAGGTGAAGTGGAAGAAGTGCAGGACGTACTCAACTCCATTTTGCATAGACATTAACGTGAGAATGAAGGACCGCATTTGAACAACAACAGCAAGTGAGGTGTAGCCGTGCAATTTAAAGACTTTTTTCAGAAAAAAAAGTATGCGACCATTCCAGGCGCCAATAGAACTACAGTGCCGCGGGTCGATGAGAACGGGGAAAACATTCCTGACGACAAGCCCAAGAGGGAAATTCCCGAAGGCTTGATGAATAAATGTCCGAAGTGTGCAACGATTCAATTTTCCAAGGAACTGGAAAAGAATCTCAAGGTGTGCAGCACATGTGGATACCATTTCAAATTAAGTGCGGTTGAGCGGATCCAGATGGTCATGGATGAGGGCCGTTTTTTTGAATATGACAGTGAAATGATTTCCGAGGACCCGCTGGAATTCCCGGATTATGTGAACAAATATCGTAAAGCAGTGGACACGACTGGCATGAACGATGCCGTTATTACCGGTGAAGGTACAATAGGTGGGTTTCCGGTTGTTGCCGCGGTGATGAGCTTCGATTTTATGGGCGGTACCCTGGGCTCGGTTGTTGGGGAAAAAGTGACATCAGCAATTGAGCTTGCGATACAGAAGAAGTATCCGATCATCATCTTCTCCACCTCGGGTGGCGCGAGGATGCAGGAGAGTATCCTCAGTCTGATGCAGATGGCCAAAACAAGTGCTGCCTTGGCACAATTGAACGAGCAGGGCGGCTTGTTTATTTCCGTGATTACGGACCCTACCTTCGGGGGCGTATCCGCTAGTTATGCTATGCTGGGCGATTATATTATTGCTGAGCCGGGTGCAGCCTTCGGATTTACCGGACGCCGTGTTATTGAACAAACCATTCGTCAAAAGCTGCCCGACAATTTCCAAACCGCGGAATTTAACTTAAGCCACGGTCAGGTGGATATGGTAGTGGTACGTAAGGATATGAAAAGCACTTTGATCCGCTTGCTGGATTTGCATGTCGTAAAGGGGGATTTGTAGAATGGCAGGTGAATTACCCTTTGAACAGCCTTTGTTGGAGCTGAAGGCTAAGATCGAGGAATTGCGTAATTTCGGATCTGAAAGGCAAATGGATTTTTCCGATGAGATTGCCCGCTTGGAGAATCGCTACGAGCAATTAGCGGCCGAGCTGTACAGCAGTATGACCACATCCCAAAAAATGCAGCTGGCCCGTCATCCGCAGCGGCCGACAACACTTGATTATATACAGCTTATTTTTACCGATTATATGGAGCTGCATGGCGACCGCTTATACGGCGATGATCTGGCTATTATTGGTGGCTTGGCGAGGCTTGGCGGCGTTCCCGTTACTGTGATCGGGCATCAAAAGGGCAAGGATACGAAGGATAATATTGCCCGCCACTTCGGCATGCCTCATCCAGATGGCTTGCGTAAAGGCTTGCGCTTGATGAAGCAGGCGAACAAATTCAAGCGACCTATCATTACCTTTATTGATACACCGGGAGCTTATCCAGGTAGTGCAGCCGAGGAACGCGGACAAGGCGAGGCTATCGCCAGAAACCTGATGGAGATGGCTTCTTTTGGCGTGCCGATTCTATGTGTGGTCATCGGTGAAGGCGGCAGCGGCGGGGCGTTGGCTCTCGGTGTCGGCAATCGCGTGTTTATGCTTGAGAATTCAATCTATTCAGTCAGCACGCCGGAAGCGGCTTCCTCGATTTTGTACAAGGATGCTACAAGATCAGGTGAAGTGGCCGAGGCAATGAAAATAACCGCCGATCATATTTTGAAATTAGGGGTTATTGATGCGATTATCCCTGAGCCACGCGGCGGTGCCCATCGCGATCTGGCGTCTTTGGCAGAGGTCATTAAAGAAACCTTAATAAATAATTTGCAGGAGTTGGCTGTTCTTTCAGAGAAAGAGCTAGTAGAAGACCGTTATAAGAAATTCAGGAAAATCGGAAGGTTTACTTACACTCAGGAGGGTAATCACAATCATGCGTAAAACGAAAATAGTATGTACCATAGGTCCGGTAAGTGAGTCACTGGAAATGTTTAAAAAGCTTATCAACGGCGGAATGAACGTATGCCGTTTGAACTTCTCGCACGGCGATTTTGAAGAGCACGGCAACCGGATCAAGAACGTTCGTCAGGCTGCTGAGGAGCTGAATAAGACCGTTGCTATTCTATTGGATACCAAAGGCCCGGAAATTCGTACAGGCAAGCTGAAGGACGATCAGAAGGTTGAGCTTGTGCAGGATCAATTTATCACGCTAACAACTGAGGAAATTATCGGAGATGCGAACCGTGTGCATATCACTTATGCCGATTTGCCAAGAGATGTCAGAGTCGGCGCAACCATCCTGATCGATGACGGTTTAATCGGTTTAGAGGTTGTAGACAAAACCTTTACTGAAATCAAATGCCGCATTGTCAATGGCGGTCTATTGGGCGGTAAAAAAGGTGTTAACGTACCAGGCGTTAAAATTAATCTTCCGGGTATTACGGAAAAAGACGCTAACGATATCATCTTTGGTATCGAGCAGGGTGTCGATTTTATCGCTGCTTCATTCGTACGTAAGGCTAGCGACGTTATCGAAATTCGTGAAATTTTGGAGCGTCACAACGCTACTCATATCCAAATCATTTCCAAAATCGAAAACCAGGAGGGTGTCGATAACCTGGATGAAATTTTGGAGGTTTCCGATGGCTTAATGGTTGCTCGTGGCGATCTTGGTGTGGAAATTCCCGCTGAAGATGTGCCTATCGTACAAAAAGCGATGATCAAGAAATGTAATCAAGCCGGTAAACCGGTTATTACAGCGACGATGATGCTGGATTCCATGCAGCGCAATCCGCGCCCAACCCGTGCGGAAGCAAGTGACGTGGCCAATGCGATTTTTGACGGAACAGATGCTGTGATGCTGTCCGGTGAAACAGCAGCCGGGAAATATCCGCTTGAGTCCGTTATGATGATGGCTCGTATTGCTGAGCGTGCAGAGAGTGCGTTGGAGCACCGTGAAATTTTTATTCGTCAAAGCAATGCACAACAAAAAACGGTAACCGAAGCGATCTCGCAAGCGGTAGCCAATTCTGCACTGGATCTGGAAGCCAAAGCGATATTGACTTCTACGGAAAGTGGCTATACTGCTCGTATGGTGTCCAAATACCGTCCGAAAGCACCGATTATTGCAGTCACTCCAATTGACCATGTACTGCGTCGCTTATCGCTGGTGTGGGGCGTTATCCCGGTTAAGGGCGAGCATTGTGAAACAACGGACGAGCTGTTCAGCCGCGCGGTTGACAGCAGCTTGGATGCAGGACTCGTTAGTCTTGGTGATCTGGTTGTTATTACGGCTGGTGTGCCAGTAGGCCGCTCTGGAACGACGAACCTGATTAAGGTTCATCAAATTGGTGATATGATTGCTAAAGGTCAAGGCATCGGAACACAAATTGCAACAGGTACAGTAGTTGCAGCCAAAAGTGCAGAAGAAGCTAATGCCAAGGCAGTTGAAGGCTGCATCCTGGTTACCGTAACAACGGATAAGGACTATATGCCTGCGATCGAAAAAGCATCCGCGATTATCACCGAAACAGGTGGAATCACCTCACATGCAGCAGTGGTTGGTATCTCGCTCAGCAAAACTGTTGTTGTTGGGGTTGAACGTGCTTTGGAGCTCATTAAAGACGGCACGGAAGTGTCGATTTATCCAGAGGTTGGTGTGATCTACTCCGGAAGCGCACGCGTTCTTTAATTAACAGGTATACCGTAATCAAAAGAGTGAACTCGATAAGCATGTCGGTTTCACTCTTTTTTTGCGACTATATAAGCAGTAGAACGTGTTCTAATGATGGATTGCAGCCGGAAGAGTGAGAAGAAAGCTAACTTGGGATGATAGAAGGCAGGAGGTATGAATGAAACTATGGAATTATCGGCATGGTTTGCATATACTTTAAGAGTACGTTACCAGGAAACGGATCAGATGGGCGTTGTTTACCATACGAATTATGTCAATTGGTTTGAAATCGGACGAACCGAGCTCATTCGTTCTATGGGCATGACGTACAAAGAGATAGAGGAAAAGGGCGTATTACTGCCCCTGATTGATTTGCAGATGCAGTTTAAGCTTCCTGCCAATTATGATGATCTGATTACGATACGAACCCGGATTGCGGAATACTCGAGCATTCGATTGCATTTTGATTCCGAGATCCGCCGTGGGGAAGAATTGCTGGTCAGCGGGTGCACCAAGCATGTATGGGTCAATCGGGCATGGAAACCGACGCGCATTGACAGGGCCCTACCCGAGTTATATGCTTTGATACATAACCAACCATGACAGTTTACAAATAATTAACATAAATCGCATCTTCTGTTGACATTGTCGAGCTACGATGAAAATAGCAGAATGAGAGTAGAAATAGCGCGAAAGCTATCGAATTTCATTTTGAAACTGGTCGAATTCTATGGAGGTTACGCAACATTATGAGAGAGATCGCGGCGCCTAGAGAAAGAGAAGCATCGTCTAATTATATTAACCGTGATTTAAGCTGGCTTGAGTTTAATTGGCGTGTATTGCAAGAAGCTCAGGATGCGGAAACGCCTTTACTGGAAAGAGCCAAGTTTCTGGCCATCGTAGCGTCCAATTTGGATGAGTTTATGAGTGTGCGGGTTGCGGGTATTAAAGATCAGATTAAAGCGGGTTACATAAAAAAAGACTTTACCGGCTATACCCCAGCGGGCTTGTTCAAACGTATTATGAAGCGGTCAGCGAAAATGGTATCCGAGCAGTATAAATCATACCGGGATGTTTCCAGACAATTGGCTAAAGAAGGTATTATATTTACGGATTATGAGGACTTGAATATCAGTCAGCGCAAAGCGATGGATATTTATTTTCATGATATTGTGTTTCCGGTGTTGACACCGATGGCTGTGGATCAGAGCCGCCCGTTTCCTTTGGTGCATACACAGGCTGTCTACCTCGCTGTTGTGTTGATGAAGGAGGGCGATGATCCGGAGGAGGAGCCGTATTTTGCGATTGTACAGGTCCCTTCCAATTTGGCCCGTTGTATTGAGGTGCCAGCAAGATCGAACAGCAAGAAGCATGAATTTGTATTGCTTGAGGATTTGATTGAACATCATATTAAGACTTTATTTTCCGGTTATACGCCGATTTCGGTGCATGGCTTCCGCTTGACACGTAATGCCGATTTAACGCTGAATGAGGAAGGCGCCGAGGACCTGCTTGAAGAGATCGAGAAGGAGCTTCGCCGTCGTCGCTGGGGCGCGCCTGTAAGACTTGAGGTACAAAAGGGCATTCATGCTTACGCGCTAACTCAATTGATGGACGAATTTGAGGTCACCGATAATTCTATTGAGATAGATGGCCCGTTAGATTTAAGCTTCTTGATGAAGCTGGTCTTTTCTCTAAAGGGTTACGATAATCTAAAATACAAACCTATCGAGCCTGTATATCCGTCGGAGCTGCTGGAAGTGGAGGACATATTCGGGAAGCTGAGGCAGCAGGATGTACTGCTCTATCATCCATATGAATCCTTTGACGCGGTAACCGATTTTGTCGTGCAGGCAGCGTATGACGCCGATGTGTTGGCTATCAAAATGACATTGTACCGGGTCAGCGGCAATTCTCCTTTGATCCAGGCATTGGCAAGAGCGGCTGAATCGGGCAAGCAGGTAACGGTCGTCGTTGAGCTTAAAGCCCGTTTTGATGAAGAACGTAATATAGCATGGGCAAGAAAGCTGGAGCAGTCCGGATGTCATGTTGTTTATGGATTGGTAGGCTTAAAAACGCATGCCAAGATCACCTTGGTTGTCCGTCAGGAGCCAGATGGCTTACGTCGTTATGTCCACGTCGGTACGGGAAATTATAATGATAGCACGGCTAAACTCTACACAGACATTGGTCTGTTTACATCTGATCCGATCATTGGTGAGGATGCGTCGGCTCTGTTCAATGAGGTTACCGGCTATTCGGCACCTCATAACTGGAAAGCATTTGGGGTTGCGCCTACGGTGATGAAGGATAGACTATTTGAGAAAATTCGCCGTGAAGCCCAGCATGCAGTCGAAGGTAGACCAGCCCGTATCATTGCCAAGCTGAATTCACTATCCAATCAGGAAATGATCGACGAGTTATATGAGGCATCCAAGGCAGGTGTCAAAATCGAGCTTATCGTTCGCGGAGTGTGTTGTTTACGGCCGGGTGTAGAGGGCTTGAGTGAAAATATTAGTGTGATTAGTATCGTGGACCGTTTTCTGGAGCATTCGCGTATTATTTATTTTGAAAACGGCGGAGAGAACGAGATGTACCTGTCCAGCGCGGATTGGATGACAAGAAACCTGACGAAACGAATTGAACTGACTTGCCCGGTATTCGATCAGGATTTACGCAAGATCCTGATGCGAATACTGGAGTTGAGCCTGGGCGATAACGTGAAGGCTCGGATGCTGCAGTCCAATGGCATGTATGCAAGAGTCATCAACGAGGCACCGCCGCTAAGAAGCCAGTTTGAAGCGATGAAAATCAAAGTCTGGAAAAAGAAATCTCACTCCTGATTAAAGGTTTGGAATGAGAATTTCATGTTCCATATTTTATGAAAATCTTTTTCTGCATTATCGACCTCTCTGTATTCGACAGAGGGGTTATATTTAATTGCGGCAGCAATATGAAGCTGTTTCCCCTCCACCGCTGTCGAGATCGAAGCGATAGCTTGTGTTTCAGAAGCATCCAAAGCGATCGCAATTTGCAGTAAAGTGCCCAGCTTGGTGATAACGTCGACATCGGTTTCATGCAAAACATCTTTGTGCTGCTGATAGGTTTGATGAACTTTGCCTTTTGTTTTGTAAGAAGCGATGCATGCGCATAACAGAATTTCCCGATGGCTCAAGCCATTAAGAGGGGAATGGGCAATCATATAAAAGGAATGCTTGGCGAATTGGTAATAATTCATCGACACGCCGATACGGTGCAGCAGAGCCGCTGTATGCAGGCATAGTCGCATTCTGCTGTCATATTGATGAATTCCCTGAAGTGCATCGTACAATAGCACAGCATGACCTGCAACCTGCTCCAGATGCTCGATTGGGGCACTTGCGTGCAGTCCGAGCAAATTCGTTGTGCTTTGCCTCAGAATGCTTGACGCTGTTGACTGTGGGGCTGGCAAATATTTTCCTTGAAAAAGCCCGTCGCGAAGACCTGCGCCGCTAATCACATAATGGCTGCACTTGGCTGCCTGAAAGATCGTATCCAAAATAAGCATGCCTGGAATAATAATATCAACACGATCCTTGGACAGTCCGTCTACCTTTTTCCGTTTGTCGGTAGACAGGGACGGCAGCCACTTCACCAACTGCTCCATTTCGACAGCTTCCATTTTATAATTATGAGTGCGAGACAAAGAATACTTTCGCTTCTTCTGGCTGATTTTACTCAGGCTGCGAATCGTACCGCCCATGCCGACAAGCGGAAGTTGAGGATGCTGCTCAATCCAGGGGTGTTCTGTAATCGCAGTAAGCACCATAAGTCGGATATTTTTGAGCTGTTCCTCGTTCAAGTTGCCATCCATAGAAAATTTCCTTGCCGTATTGACGGCTCCAAAAGGAAAGGACACGCTTTGTTCCAGCTTGCGATTTCTAAAAAGGCTGACTTCTGTACTCCCGCCCCCAATATCAACCAATATGCCATCCTCGATATCAAGAGAATTGCTCATCCCGAGAAATCCGATTGTAGCTTCATCCTCTCCGGACAATAGCTCAACCTCTATTCCGCTTTCTTGCAGCAGTTGATCGATAATTTCTTGGGAATTGGCCGCATTGCGAATAGCTGCTGTAGCTGCTGCGCGGATCTCAGTGACCTGATTGGTCTGACAGATCTGTTTAAATTGGATTAAAATATCAACGATATCCCGGATATCTGGCGTATGCAGTATTTGATCGGAGCCGATCCTTGAACTTAAGCGTGCAGACTGCTTGAACTCGCCGATAACCCGGTGAGCCTGATGGTGGTTGAGTTCGTAAATGGCAAGGCGAATCGAGTTGGAACCGATATCAATGATGCCGATTCTGCGATTGTTTCCCATGATGAGCCCCCATGACATTTTAGTATTGCAAACAAGTTTATTTTACCATCGTTTGCCCTCAGCGCAAGTTTTTTAAGAACCAGGCCCAAGCCATCCAGCGGAACATCCTGAAGGAATGCAGGCATTGGCATATAGGAGAGTGCGTTCGGGGCTGCCATACAATCAATAAGGTACAAGCTGAATACCCTGTATAAAGGAGATGATGCGAGGTGAAAGTACAGGATTTTATCAATATACTAGCCCCTATGGCTGTCTCTGAGCAGAGGCGTACCGGCATTCTGGCCAGTATTACGATTGCACAGGGCGCAATTGAATCGGGATGGGGTGCTGCAGCACCAGGGAATAACCTGTTTGGGATCAAAGGAAGCGGACAGGAATTCGTGACAACAGAATATACCAATGGTCATTTCGTCAAAATAATTGGCGGTTTCCGGACCTATGATACATGGGAAGGCTCTGTGATCGATCATAGCGAATTTTTGATAGCGAACAGCAGGTACAAGGCGTCCGGCTTTTTTGAACGCTGCAAGGAGCTTGATTATATTGGGGCTGCTGGCTGCTTGCAAAATGCGGGGTATGCGACTGATCCGAAGTATGCGGTAAAATTGATCCAAATCATTCAGGCAAACCGGCTGGACAACTATGATATTTTGGAGGTTGAGGACGATATGCCAAAGCTTGATCCAGGTGTGGCACTTACGATGATTAATACGTTTTTAAAGCCTTCATGGGCTGCTGCCGATGCACAGCTCAAGGCCGCTCAGGATAGCAATAAGGCAGCAGCTTGGAAGGAGCAAAGGGACTATTATGCATGGCTTGCGAACAGCTTGCGGGATGCATCCGGTCTGCCCAGAGAGTAGATCAGCAAGTTTACACATAACAATGCCCTCTTTCCTTGTTAGGATTGAGGGCGATTTATTGCATGCTATAGAATTAGAAGCGGTTACCCGAAATTTGCTGCTCCGCGATTTGAACCAACCGCCGAACCATATGGCCGCCGATCGCTCCCGTATCACGAGTAGCCATGTAGCCATAATAACCGTCTGCTGGAATTTGAATTCCCAGCTCTTGTGCGACCTCATATTTCAATTGTTCCAATGCCTGTGCTGCTTGCTGCACAACTAACTGATTGCTGCTTCTCGACTGACCTGTTGCCATGTTAAGCCCTCCTTTAAATTTTCAACTAAATCTATATTCCCCCATCATTTCCCTGATTATTCATACCTATCAGACATGGTAAAATCGTAACAGGGTGATGCTAATGTTTATCGCGCCAATGCTACTAAACTCCCGCGAGAAACCTTTTTCTGATCAGGCTTATTTATTTGAGCCGAAAATTGACGGACACCGATTGATACTATCAAAGAGTGGGGAAGAGACCCGTCTATTTACAGAACATCAAAATGAATGCACTTCACAGTATCCCGAGCTATGGGACGTCCCGATTGAGGGCGATGTGGTCCTTGATGGGGAGGTCTGCTATAGAGATCCGGAATCCGAACAATTTAATTTTGAGTTGGTCATGGAGCGGCTTCAAGTAACAAATAAAACTAAAATTCAGGCTTTCAGAAATCAAAGTCCAGTTAGCTACGTAGTTTGGGATATTCTTGTTCACAAAGGTCGAGATCTTCGACAGCTTTCCTTGATGAAGCGCCGTTCCATCCTGGAATCAGTTCTATTACCGAATGATTATTTTAGTGTGGTTAATCAGATTGAAGAACGCGGTGAGGACTTATATGAATCGATTGTAGAGAAGTCGATGGAAGGCATTGTGGCTAAACGGAAAAGCAGCGTCTATGTGTCGCGGCGGTCCCACGATTGGCTGGCAATCATGAATTATCAATATACGGATGTGTATGTGGCAGGTTATCGTAAAGATGAGTTTGGCTGGCTTGTCCACGTGAAGGAGAATGGGAAAATGCGACCCGCAGGCATCATTGAGCAGGGAGTGAGTCCATCTCATAAAAAAGCTTTTGATACTATCAGCAAGAAGCTGGAGAACGGTGAAGATCAAAACTTTGTTTATTTAGATCCACGTATTCAAGTTAAAGTTCAATTTAGCAGCTGGACGCGTCATGGGATGCTCAGAGCACCGAGCTTTGTGGATTTTATAGTGTGAATGGAAGCTCCGGGACAGCTGCCCGGGGCTTCTTGGTTTTTAATTTATCGAGAGATAGCATAAGTTTATTGTACCGATAATGAACTTTTATGTGTGTATTTGTTCACATTGCTTGGTAAATCATTTATAGTAGAATAGTAAGATTGATGAGAATGGCCATCCTGCGCTCAAGTTGCAATAGGATATGTGTTATGTGATATAGTTATCTATATCGTTATGTATAGGTTTTGAATTGAACGTAAAGGAGAGATTGCTTTGACTGCTACCAAAGGATTGGAAGGTATTGTCGCAACAACATCCTCAATCAGCTCCATCATTGATGGTGTCCTTACTTATCGGGGGATCGACATCGATGATTTGGCCGAGAATGCTACATTTGAAGAGGTTGCGTATTTACTCTGGTATGGTAAATTACCGAATGCTTCTGAGTTAGCGCAATTAATCGCAGATTTTAATAAGTTTGCACCCATCCCTGCTCAGGTTATCGAGCAACTGAAGCTTTATCCGAAGGAAGCCAATTCAATGGCAGCACTTCGTTCAGCGGTTTCCTGTTTGGCTTTGTACGATGAAGAAGCCAACGATATGTCACCTGAGTCGAATTTGCGTAAAGCCATCAAGCTGCAAGCGCAGATTCCGACAATCATCGCTGCTTTTGCCCGTATTCGTGAAGGTAAGGAGCCTGTTGCGCCTAAACAGAGCCAATCCATCGCGGAGAGCTTTTTGTACATGCTGATTGGTACAGAACCAGATAAAGTAGCCATTCAGGCATTGGACACGGCGTTGGTGCTTCATGCTGACCATGAATTGAACGCTTCAACTTTTGCCGCTCGTGTTACTGTTGCGACATTATCGGATATTTATTCCGGTGTAACTTCAGCAATCGGTGCATTGAAGGGGCCTCTTCATGGTGGTGCAAACGAAGCTGTAATGGCGATGCTCGAAGACATTGATTCGCTTGACAACGTAGACAGCTATGTTCATGACAAGCTGAACAACAAGCAGAAGATCATGGGCTTTGGACACCGCGTTTACAAAAATGGCGATCCACGTGCCAAGCATTTGCAAAAAATGTCTCAGGAGCTGGGCAAAATTACTGGTAACCTGAAGTGGTACGAAATGTCGATCAAGATCGAAGATATTGTCACTGGCGAGAAGGGCTTGAAGCCGAATGTTGATTTTTACTCAGCATCCGTATATACTTCCCTGGAAATTCCTCGTGACTTGTTTACACCGATCTTTGCGATCAGCCGTGCATCCGGATGGACCGCGCACATTTTGGAGCAATACGAGAATAATCGTTTGATCCGTCCGCGTGCTGAATACAATGGTCCTGTGAGCCAAAAGTATATTGCAATCGAAAATCGTTAATCTTTTGATCGACCGAATTACTGCAATCAACGGGTTGTTACTGCTGTTCTGTCCTATTCGTGTGAATCAGGACAAGCGCAGTAGCTCCCGTTCAATTTTGTGTAATTATGCACCTATTCTAAGGAGGAACTAATACCCATGGCTAAATTCGAAAAATACGCATTACCAACTGAAGGCGAAAAAATTACTATCGTTGATGGTGTTCTAAATGTACCTAACAACCCGATCATCCCTTTCATCGAAGGCGATGGCACAGGTCCTGATATTTGGGCTGCTTCCAAGCGCGTATTGGATGCTGCAGTTGAGAAAGCATATAATGGCGAGAAAAAAATCGCTTGGTATGAAGTATTTGCTGGTCAAAAAGCATTCGATAAATTTGAAAGCTGGTTGCCTAACGATACTTTAACAGCAATTCGTGAATACATAGTGGCTATTAAAGGGCCATTAACGACTCCGGTTGGCGGCGGTATCCGTTCTTTGAACGTTGCACTTCGTCAAGAATTGGATCTGTATGTATGCTCCCGTCCAGTTCGTTATTTCACAGGCGTACCGTCCCCGGTTAAACGTCCTGAGCTAGTAGATATGATCATTTTCCGTGAAAATACTGAAGATATTTATGCTGGTATCGAGTGGGAAGCCGGTTCTGCTGAAGTGAAAAAAGTGATCGATTTCTTGCAAAACGAAATGGGCGTTAAAAACATTCGCTTCCCGGAAACTTCCGGTATCGGTGTAAAACCTGTTTCCTCCGAAGGTACAGAGCGTTTGGTGCGCGGCGCTATCGAGTACGCAATCAAACACAAACGCAAAACTTTGACATTGGTACACAAAGGCAACATCATGAAATACACAGAAGGCGCGTTCAAAAACTGGGGTTATGAGCTGGCTGAAAAAGAATTTGGTGATCAAACCTTCACTTGGAATCAATACGACAGAATTAAAGCAGAAAAAGGTACGGACGCTGCTAACCAGGCACAAAAAGAAGCAGAAGCTGCTGGCAAAATCATCGTTAAAGATGCTATCGCTGACATCGCTCTTCAACAAGTATTGACTCGTCCTACTGATTTTGACGTTATCGCAACATTGAACCTGAACGGTGACTACCTGTCCGATGCTTTGGCAGCACAAGTTGGCGGAATCGGTATTGCTCCAGGAGCTAATATCAACTATGTAACTGGGCATGCTATCTTTGAAGCGACACATGGTACAGCTCCTAAATATGCTGGCTTGGACGTTGTTAACCCAGGTTCCGTTATTTTGTCCGGCGTTATGATGCTTGAGCACTTGGGCTGGTTGGAAGCAGCTGAGCTGATCTACAAAGGCATGGAAACTTCGATTCACAACAAAACCGTTACTTATGACTTCGCACGTTTGATGGAAGGCGCAACTGAAGTGAAATGCTCCGAGTTCGCTAACCAAATCATTAAACATATGGCCTAAGAGGGAACATCCCCCTAAATCCCCCTTTGTAAGGGGGACCCCAGGGGTTTCGCCCCCTGGACGACGATAGAGCATCTTTCTGCGAGTGATCTCGGGGATTGGGTGTTCTTGAGCGTCTGGGGTACATGGAACGCGACTGTCAGCAGCAAGATTCGTTACACGAAGCTTGCTGCTGACTCGCTATCATGCGGGAGTTCGTTGTGGAGAAAGTTGAGGTGTTGGGAACGCGACCGTCTGTGTTGGCTTTGCTGCGCAAAGCATCCCACAGACACGCTTCCAAGCGCCGCGGCTTCTCGAAGGTAGTTTAGCTGTGAAACACGTTCGTCAATGAGAGCTTCAGCTTTGCGAAGCATCGCATTGACGAACTTCCATTTCATGCTCCTACAGAATTGATGTGTGTGGCTTTTAGGTGCTTGGCTAGTTATAGCTTTGATCTGGATTTGCTAATGACTTTGTTACGCCTGGGGTATAATTGAGGCGAATCTTTCTACACTCAACGAGTGAAAAGGTTGATGGACTTTGTGAACTTGACTTAACTCCAAATCGTGCGATAAGGAGTTAGGGATTGTGCCTTAGAGTTTACGCGCCGCCTTTGAAACTGTGTTCCCACCGCTTCATCTAATAATAAGAACACAGTTTCAACAGCTAAGAGTTTGCGCAGCAAACTTGCTACGGAAGCATATGCTTGGAGGCACATCCCTAAAACCTGAAAGCCTACTTTTGGACGTTATGACCTTAATCACTAAATCTTTAATCTTTAACCTCGCACTCCCAAATAAACCATTTCAGGAGGCTAACTATTATGGCAATTCAACGTAAAAAAATTACCGTTGTAGGCGCAGGTTTCACAGGGGCAACAACTGCATTCTTGGCAGCACAGAAAGAACTGGGAGACGTCGTACTGCTGGACATCCCGCAATTAGAAAACCCGACAAAGGGTAAAGCTTTGGATATGCTCGAAGCTTCCCCGGTTCAAGGCTTTGACAGCAACATCGTAGGCACTTCCAACTACGACGATACAGCGAACTCCGATATCGTAATCATCACAGCAGGTATTGCTCGTAAACCAGGTATGAGCCGTGATGACCTTGTTAACACCAATGCAGGTATCGTAAGATCCGTTTGTGAAAATGTAAAAAGAACGAGTCCTAACTCCATCGTCATCATTTTGAGCAACCCGGTTGATGCTATGACATATGTAGCTTACGAGGCTTTGGGTTTCCCGAAAAACCGCGTAATCGGTCAATCCGGCGTATTGGATACAGCTCGTTACTGCACATTTATCGCACAAGAATTGAACGTATCGGTTGAAGATGTTCGCGGCTTCGTATTGGGCGGCCACGGCGACGATATGGTTCCATTGGTTCGTTACTCCAACGTAGGCGGTATTCCGATCGAGAAGCTGATTCCTGCTGATCGTATCGAAGCTATTGTACAGCGTACACGTACAGGCGGCGGTGAGATCGTGAACCTGTTGGGTAACGGCAGCGCGTACTACGCACCTGCAGCTTCCCTGGTTCAAATGGCTGAAGCGATCATCAAGGACAAAAAACGTATCATTCCTGCTATTGCCTTACTGCAAGGCGAATATGGCTATGACAACCTGTTCATGGGCGTACCTACCTTGTTGGGTGGCGATGGCATCGAGAAGATTTTCGAATTGGAGCTTCTGCCTGAAGAAAAGACAGCTCTTGATAAATCCGCAGATTCCGTTCGTAACGTAATCAAAGTGGTATCTGCTTAATTTTCATGGATGATGAATAACACTTAACACAGCAAGCTGGCTCCGATATTTAATCGGAATCAGCTTGTTTTTTTGTGCTTTAACTGGATGCAGGCTTGCGATGATGGTGAGAAATACTGCATTGACATAACAGGTAAGGTAATCTATATTTAAAATACACTAAACATATCGGATTAGTTATTTTATAATGAAATAACTGGAGATGCATCATTCCTCTATTGGAGGTGGATGTATCTCTGTTTATTTTTGGGGAAGACCGCTCTATAGGCTCGGTATTAAGAAAGGGGACTAGCTATGAATATTGAGAATCTGGAAGCTTTCGTCTATGTAATCCATTTCAACAGCTTTAATAAAGCCGCTGACGCCTTGTTTTTATCTCAACCTTCAATTTCCGCCCGAATTCAATCCCTGGAAAGGGAATTAAATGCTTTGCTTTTTGAAAGAGAAGGCAAACAATTCACCTTAACGGATAAGGGAAAGCAGTTTTTGCCATATGCCCAACAAATCTTGCAATCTTATAAAAAAGGTAAACAGCAGCTGCAGCATAAGAGCACATCACTTGATGAGTTACGGATTGGTTGCACAGTATCAGTTGCAAATTATTTGATTCCCGAGATCCTCCCTGTGCTGAAGGAGCGAATGCCGGATGTGCAAATTAAGCTGACCACCGCTCCATCTGAAGCTTTATTAGACAAGCTGCTAAGCAAGGAAATCGACTTAGGGCTTGTCCGCAATATTACTCATCCCCATATTCATTCCGTTAAATTTTTTGATGATCCTATTCGTCTTTTTGTTCGCCAAGAGCATGCCTTCGCCAGGATGGAATCCGTTACTGTTGAGGACGTTGTTAATGAACCTATGGTTTTTTTTGAATGCGGATCACTCGACTGGATGAAAATTCATAGGCTGTTCGAATCGCTGCACCTTCCGCCAAACATTGTGTATCATATCGATAATTTGGAAACGGCTAAAAAACTGGTGTTAAAAGGTGTCGGGATCAGCTTCTTGCCGGAGCTGTGTGTTCAAAAGGAAGTTCAGGAAAACCTGCTGGTACCGATAGAGCTTCCAACCTTAAACAGCCTTTCCCTTCGCACCAACCTGATCTCACTAAATGGAGAAGGCCTGCAATGGCACACCTTGTTTCAGGATACGGTCAAAGGAATCCAATTCAAGGCGCTTTGCTAACCTTTAATAGAATGTTTAAATGATTGGATAGAAAGAACCTATTGTCCTACCGGTTGACGCTGTTAATGGGCAATGATACAGTTTTAGTAAGATATTAAACCAACAAAACCTATAGGAAATATTTTGATTGAGAGGATGTTGAGGATGGGACTCAGGTTAAGTATCTTGGATCAAAGCCCGGTAGGAGAAAGGGAGACAGCAAATCAGGCGTTTCTTAATACGATTAGGCTTGCGCAAAAAGCAGAGGAGCTGGGCTATTACCGGTTCTGGGTGTCTGAGCATCATGATTCGGATAAACTGGCAGGTTCTTCGCCGGAAGTACTTATAGCTTACTTATTTGCTGTTACGAAGCAGATTCGTGTTGGATCAGGGGGCGTGATGCTGCAGCATTATAGCCCGTATAAGGTAGCAGAAAATTTTAATGTTCTGGCTGCTCTTGCTCCAGGACGTGTCGATCTTGGGATAGGCAGAGCACCTGGGGGCTTGCCGCGTTCCACTCGAGCGCTTCAGCAGAACGAATCCGGGAACAGTCCATCGTTAGGAGATAAGCTCGTATTATTAAAGCGATTGCTGGCTAATGAGCCAGATGCTGAGGATTCCTTGAATGGTGTCAGAGCAACCCCTCTACCAGAGCAGCCAGCCGACTTATACTTGCTCGGTGCCAGTGCAGAAAGTGCTGAGCTGGCGGCAAGTCTGGGTATTCCTTACGTATTCTCGCAATCGATCAATGGAGAGAAAAAAACGATAGTTGAAGCGTTCGGGCTATACCGTTCGCATTTTCAGTCAGGATACCTGAAGCAACCCCAAGCAATTCTCGCGTTATCCGTCATTATAGCTGATTCCGACGAGGAGGCAGAGCAGCTGGCCGCTGCTAATTCGAAGATTTTCAAAATTCATTTGGAAAGCGGACGCACCTTAACGGTGAAAAATAGGGAGCAGATCGAGGAATACGGACGGCAAACAACTGAGCCTTACACCATCCAGGAAACGCAGGCAAATATCATCTATGGTTCCAAAGAGACAGTGCGCCAGAAGCTGATAGCCATTCACAACGAATATCAAATCGGGGAGATTATTGTGACTGTGGCATTAAATGAGTTTGCACAACGGCTGTATGCTTATGAGCAGCTGCAGGAGGCTTTTGCACAATTAAAGGTCTAATGATTCCTATTATACGATTGCGAGGTGCTTACCATAGGAGACTTAAGAAAGTTGAAAATTGGAGCGATGCTGCACGGACCTGGTGGTCATATGGCAGCTTGGAGACATCCCGATGCTGTGGCGGACGCAAGTGTAAATTTTGATTTTTATAAGCAGCTTGTTCACAAAGCCGAGGCGGGTAAGCTGGATTTGGTTTTTGTGGCAGACGGGTTGTATATTAACGAAATCTCGCATCCGAATTTTTTGAATCGATTTGAGCCGGTTGCCGTTTTATCTGCTTTGGCAGGAGTGAGCTCACACATAGGGCTAGTCGGGACACTCTCCACCTCTTACAGCGAGCCTTACACGGTTGCCAGACAGTTCGCAACGATCGATATGATCAGCGGCGGTCGTGCGGGTTGGAATGCAGTCACTTCTCCCTTGGAGGGATCAGCTTTAAATTACAGTAAAACCGAGCATCCCTCTCATGAGCTGCGCTATCGAATCGCAGAGGAATATTTGCAGCTAACAAAGGGGCTGTGGGACTCGTGGGAGGACGATGCTTTTGTTCGCGATAAGCAATCCGGTCAATTTATAGATCCTTCCAAAATGCATCGGGTTAACCATCAGGGTGAATTTTATTCGGTGCAGGGCCCGCTCAATATAGCCAGATCCAAGCAGGGGCAGCCTTTAATCTTTCAAGCGGGATCGTCGGATGCGGGCAGAGATTTGGCTGCGAAAGAAGCCGATGCCATATTTACCGGACATGAAACGATAGAGGATGCCAAAAGCTTTTATCAGGATGTGAAAAGAAGGGCTGTCAAATTCGGACGTTCTGCCGGTGATGTACTGATATTCCCCGGTATTAGCCCGATTGTCGGGTTTACTGAGGAAGAAGCCAAAGCGAAGTATGAGCAAATTGCCAATCTTGTGGATATAAACGTCGCCTTACATTACTTGGGCCGGTTTTTTAATCATTTTGATTTTAGTCAGTTTCCGCTGGACGATCCGCTGCCGGATCTCGGGAATTTGGGGAGTGAAGGATTTAAGAGCACGAGCGATTTCATTAAAAAATTAGCAAAAGAAGAAAACCTCACCTTACGTCAATTGGCAATCCGAGTAGCTTCGCCAAGAGGCGGGTTTACAGGAACGCCCATACAAATTGCCGATACGATACAACGTTGGTTCGAGGAGGGAGCTGCGGACGGGTTTATGATCGGAAGTGCCGTTCTGCCGACTGGATTAAATGATTTTATTGATCATGTTGTTCCTATCTTACAAGAGAGAGGTTTGTTCCGAACCGAATACGAAGCGAATACGCTGCGTGGCAACCTGGGTTTGCCCTTCCCGCAAAACCGATACACCTTGGCAAAATTGAATAAAACGGAGTCTGTTGAAGCTGTAGCGGAGCATCATATAAATTGAATTATTAAATTATAAAATAGAAAAAGCCTATTAGACGGTCTGCAGCGGCGTGTGATAGAGTAGGTTAAACGAATAATTCATACTAAAACAATACGAATTATTGCATATGATTAAGGAGGAAAATGAAAGATGAAATTTGCCTTATTTAGCCTGATGATGAATATCCCAAACGCTGTAACCGGGGAAACCTTAACCTCACAGCAAAAATTTCAGAACGTGTTGAAGCAGGCAACTCTTGCCGAAAAGCTTGGCTATGATGCTTATGGTGTGGGTGAACGGCATGGCGCACCGTTCCTGTCCTCCTCACCGCCGTTGGTATTGACCGCTATCGCAGCCAATACGTCCAAGATTCGGCTGCTTACGACGGTAACGGTGCTAAGCGTACTCGATCCTGTAAGGGTGGCCGAGGACTATGCAACACTGGATCATCTCTCTGGAGGACGTTTCGAGATGATTATCGGCAAAGGGAACGACCCGCGGCACTATCCGCTTTTTGGCATTACCGAGGAAGAGCAGTGGGAGTCTCTTGCCGAACGGTATGCGCTGCTCAAGCAGTTATGGAATGAGGAGAATGTCAGTTGGCAAGGACGCTATCGCTCTCCGCTGAACCAAGTCACTACACAGCCGAGACCGTTTCAGAAGTCGATTCCGGTGTGGCATGGCAGCGCATCAAGTCCACTGTCCACTGAGTTGGCAGCCAAATACGGAGAGCCGATTTTCTCATCCAACGGCTTTCATCCGCAGGCTAAATATAAAGCGCTGATCGACAACTACCGCGAACGCTGGGCCTACTACGGGCGAGATCCCAAAGACGCAGTTGTGGGGGCAGGTGGAGGGAGTTTGTATCTGGCGAATACCAACGAAGAAGCGATCAAAAGCTTCCGCCCTTATTACGATGCTTTTCACAATACGGCATCGGCTAAGCACAATCAATCGCCCTTCAAGGATCTTGAGGATAATATTCAGAATGGACCTACTCTCGTGGGCAGCGCTGATCGTGTAATCGAAAAGATCCTAAATTACCACGAGGCTTACGGTCATCAAGTGCTCAGCATCAGTGTGGACGGCTTGACTGAAGCCGAGCAGCTTGAGCAGGTAGAACGGTTTGCCGCTGATGTCATGCCGGTTCTGAGACGCGAAATTCCAAGTACGGTTTGGGATAACAAACCGTTGACTCTGCAACCAGTTGCTCATTAAGGATAGAATTGAAACCAAGAAGAGGCTGCCGGACAACCGGAGACTTTTAGGTGCTGCAGCAGCAGCGTTCTGAAAGTCTTTTGTTTGCTTTCATTAGGCTGTGGATGCCGAAGTTCCCGATTTACAATCGGTATTTGTTATTAATGAATAGAAGAACTCTATTGGACGGTCGGAAACAGTCATGGTATGTTAAATATTAACTTAATACCAACTAAAACAATGTGATAAGTAGTAATTATGAGGCAATCATTATACAAACAATTGTTGGGAGGGACCCGAATGAGTTTAGAACAAATACCAGCATACCTCGACACGCATCGTTCATTGGTTCAAGCGATTGATGGACTTAGTCAGGAGCAAGTGAGATGGAAAGCGGCACCGGAATCATGGAGCGTAACAGAGGTCATTAATCATTTGACGGACCATAATATCGTCGTTTCGTTTCGTATTCGTGATATTCTCGCGGATACTACAGCTCAACTGCCCGCTTTTAATCAAGACGCCTGGGTTAGCGGACAGAAAGCGAACGAAAGTGATATCAGTGAAATCTTGGAAGCGTTCCGGGCTCTGCTTCAATATAACAGCTTGCTGTTCGGTCGATTGACCGAGAAGGATTGGGAGAAAACAGGCATCAATTTCAAGGGTGAAACCGTACGCATCACCGATATCGTAGCCGGATTTATCAAACACGTGCATTACCATATCGGTCAGATAGATCGGATTAAGCAGGCATCGGCGGCTGTCAATCATGCAGGGGCTGTACATTTGTAGAATATGTTTGCGTAGTACGGATTGACGAGAAGACGAACACGAATAGGGGATAGATGATGAAGACTATTTTGGGATCGAAATGGATCAAATCCACAGCGTTTTTCGTGGCTTTAACCTTAGTATTGGCAGGCTGCTCGACGAACAAAGGGGGGACGGAGGCCGAGAAGACGAGCGGCGACAAAACGGAAGTCAGCAAGCCAGTCGAGGGCGGTACATTGACCTTCGCTTTGGCAACTTCGCCCGATAAACTGGACCCAGGTGCCAGTGGTTTTGCCGTATCACATCGGGTGTTCCGGAACATATTCGACAGCTTGATTTTCCAAATGGCTGACGGCTCGTTTCAACCTTGGCTGGCGACCAGCTGGACCAAATCAGATGATGGTAAAACGTATACGTTCAAACTTCGCCAAAACGTTAAATTTCAAGACGGTACCCCGTTTAACGCCGCTGCGGTCAAAGCAAATTTTGATCATGTCGCAGCAGTAACAGGACAAGCGCGTTCATTGCTGGGTCCTGTCTCGTCCTCGGAGGTTGTGGACGATTACACGATCAAGGTGAATCTTTCCCAGCCGTTTGAAGCATTTCTTAGTGGGTTAAGCTCCGCATTCCTCGGTATTTCTTCGCCGACGGCTATTCAGCAATTTGGTGATCAATATGTAAAACATCCCGTCGGAACGGGCCCGTTCAAATTTGTGAAGTGGACGGAGAACGATGAGATTACGCTTGAGAAGAACCCGGATTATAACTGGGGACCACCGGGTGCTGACAATAAAGGACCATCTCACCTCGACAAGCTGACATTTAAGATTGTACCGGAGGAAGCGACCCGGATCGGCAGCGTACAAAGCGGACAATTGCTTGCCGCCGAAGCTGTACCGCCGCAAAATATAGCAGCTCTCAAAAATGATGCCGAGATCAAGGTGGATCAAGCGGCCACGAACGGAACGGCTTTCTCGCTTTACTTCAATTTACATAATGAACCGTGGAACGATCCCAAGGCACGCCAAGCGGTCCAGCTTGCGGTAGATGTAGACACGATTGTCAAAACGCTGTATTTAGGTACCTATGAGCGTGCCTGGTCCTCGTTTACGCCTGGCTTACTGGGATATGATGCGACACTGGAGAATCGCATTAAGCCGGATGTAGCAAAGGCAAACCAACTGCTGGACGAACTGGGCTGGAAAAAGGGAGCCGATGGCATTCGCGAGAAGGACGGCAAGAAGTTGACCCTTCGCTATCTGGACGGATCGCCAAACCGTGAGAAGCGCAATGATATTGCCGCAATTGTCCAACAACAGATCAAGCAAATCGGCATTAATACCGTATTGAATATCACAAAGGACACGAATACACCGCTGTTGGATGGTTCTTATGACCTTTGGGGCAATTCACAGGTCAAAGCCGATCCGGATGTGATTCGTAATATTTTCCGTTCGGATAAGGAGTTTTCTAAAGGAGGCACGAATTGGGCACGTTTGGCTGATCCGGAAATCGACAAGCTTCTCGATCAGGGCGCTGCGGAATCCGATCTGCAGAAACGGAAGGCAATTTATGGGCAAATCCAGCAATACTTGATCCAAAAGGCTATTATTCTTCCAATCTACGTATTTCCTTATACGGTAGCTCATCCCAAAACAGTAGAAGGACTGAAATATGATCTGCTTGGTTACCCACTGTTCTATGATGTCAGTATCCGTAAATAATTGAAAGGGAGGAAAGCTACATGACCGGAACCATCGCAACCCGCTTGTTGACCTCCTTGCTCGTTGTCGTCGGTTCGTCGATGCTGGTCTTTATCATTATGTATGTGTTGCCCGGCGACCCGGTACTTCAGATGCTGGACGGGAATGCAACAACACCGGAAGCGATCGCGGACATGCGTCATCAGATGGGTCTGGATCAACCGTTCTATGTCCAGTTTTTACACTACTTCGTTGAGCTGCTTCATGGGAACTTTGGGGTATCAAGAATCAATCATGATGAGGTGCTTCCCAAAATTTTGGCGCATGTTCCGGCGACGTTGGCCTTGACGCTCGTCAGCGCGGTAGTGTCCATCGTAATCGGAATCCTGCTCGGCGTCCTCTCTGCCATACATCGCAACGGTATTATCGATATTATGGCGAGGTTCGTCGGATTGTTCGGGATCTCGATGCCTTCGTTCTGGACGGGGATTTTATTGCTGCTGCTGTTTTCCATTCAGCTGGGTTGGTTTCCGGCAATGGGCTCGGATGGTTGGGACACGCTTGTCCTTCCGGGTCTTGCCCTGGGATTGGTCGGAGCCGGTTTTATTGTCCGAATGGTCCGTAATACAATGCTGGAAGTGCTGGGAGAGCCATTCATACTGACGCTACGTGCAAAAGGGTTGGCGGAACGTGCGGTCATGTATCGACATGCCCTACGAAACTCGCTCATACCTGCGCTTACGATGATAGGCGTCATGATCGGTGAGCTATTGAGTGGAACTGTCGTGATTGAGACCGTGTTTGCAAGGCAGGGAATCGGACGAATCCTTGCCGATGCGATCATAGCGAAGGATATGCCTGTTGTACAAGGTGTTGTCTTTTTCACGGCGATCATCTATGTCGCTGTTAATCTGCTTGTGGATGTATCCTATACATTCGTCGATCCGCGCATTAGGCGGTCGCAATAAGATGAGGAGGAACCGGAATGAAAGAAGCAGCAGCCCTTAAACCGATGTGGAAGATCGAACGTAAAAGGATTGTGCGAAAATGGCATATTGGCACATCGGAGCTGTTTCTGTATGCTGCGGGACTGATTGTGCTGTTCCTGATCGTGTGTGCGATCGCACCGCAGTGGATTGCGCCCTATTCCCCGACCAAGATGGATGTAGCTAATTTACTGAAGCCGCCCGGTGCGGGTCACTTGTTAGGAACAGATTATTTAGGAAGGGATGTTTTCAGTCTTGTCGTGTATGGAAGCCAGGATTCACTTCTGATCGGATTTGCATCCGTCGTGGTTGGCGGGCTGTCAGGTGCCACATTAGGGGCGTTATCCGGCTATATCGGAGGATGGATTGACCAAGTCATCATGCGGATTATTGAGGTGCTTATGACGATACCGGGTATTCTGCTGGCACTTGCCATAGCAGCCGCGCTCGGGCCGAGCTTGTTCAATGTTGTGCTGGCCATAGCTGCAGCAACAATTCCTCGGTACGCCAGAGTGATGCGCGGTCAGGTTCTCAGCATCAAAAACCGGCCATTTGTGCTCGCCTCGCGTTCGATCGGCAGCTCGGGTATCCGAATATTCTGGAAGCATGTGCTCCCTAATTCACTGGCTCCTTTTCTGGTTATGGCAACGATTGGTATTGGAACTTCAATTCTAGCCGGATCCGGGCTTAGCTTCCTGGGTCTAGGAGTTATAAAGGAAATACCAGATTGGGGGACAGTCCTGGCACAGGGACGAGGGTATTTGACGGTTGCCTGGTGGATATGCACGTTCCCGGGTCTTACCATTGCCTTGTTCGTACTGTCTGTTAACATCATAGGTGATTATATTCGGGACGTATTGGACCCGAAAAAAAGCGGCGGCTAAATCGCAGGAGGCGGCTTATGAGCCAACCATTATTGACAATCGATCGGTTGACAGTGGAGTTTCCGTCCTCAGGCGGCTCCATTACGCCGATTACCGACGTAAGCTTTCAAATCGATCGTGGCGAGACCGTATGCCTTGTCGGGGAGTCTGGCAGCGGCAAGACGATAACATCCAAAGCCATTATGAGGCTGATTGAGTTTGATAAAGGCCGCATTGCCACAGGCAGCGTCAAGCTGGATGGTGAAGAGTTGACAACGCTGCCCCAGAGTGTACTCCGGGCTATTCGTGGCAAGAGGGTTTCGATGATTTTTCAGGAGCCAATGGCTGCGTTCGATCCGGTCTTTACAATCGGTACCCAGCTCGTTGAAACGATTCGCCGTCATGACAAGCGAAGCAATAAGGAGGCGCGTGAGCAGGCGGTTGAATTGCTGCGTCGCGTCGGATTTCCTGAACCGAAGCTTCGTATGAACCAATACCCGAACGAAATGTCGGGTGGGATGCTGCAGCGGGCGATGATCGCGATGGCGCTCGCATGCGGCCCGGAGCTGCTGATCGCAGACGAGCCGACGACAGCGCTCGATGTCACGATTCAAGCGCAAATATTGCGTTTGTTGAATGATTTAAAGGCGGAACTGGGTATGTCAATCCTGCTAATTACGCATGATCTGGGCATAGCTGCGGAGATAGCAGACCGGATGATCGTCATGTATGCGGGCAGGATTGTCGAGCAGGCACCCGCCGCCCGTCTCTTTGCACAGCCACGGCATCCTTATGCAGCCGGATTGCTGCGATCTATCACAACGATGGACAGCGACCGCAATGCTCCCTTGTATACCATAGAGGGAACACCGCCTAATGTAGCGGATTTTCCTTCGGGCTGCCGCTTTCATCCGCGTTGTCCATTGGCTACAGAGCAATGTCGAACTGAAGTACCTCCGCTTAGAGGGTCCGACGGTCACGAAGCTGCTTGTTGGCATACCGAAGTTTTGGTAAGCGCTATGGCTCTTGGTCAGCCCGTCACAAGTCCCGCTGCAATGAATATAGCCATTGAACACATCAATCAGCTGGAGCCTGAACAAGATAGACTGAGCAAAGCTAAGCTGCTTTTTGAGGTTCGCGGGCTTACAAAGCATTACGCGGTTAAAGGAGCTTTTGGACTTACGAAAGCTGTTATTCATGCCGTCGACGATGTTTCGTTTTCGATCCGTGAAGGCGAGACGTTTGGACTTGTCGGTGAGTCGGGAAGCGGAAAGTCCACGCTCGGTCGCGTTCTTATCCAGCTGGAGAAAGCCACGGCTGGTCAAGTGTTTTTTGGAGGCGAAGAGCTGACAGCAATGGATACCAGCAGACGGCGAGCGGTAAGACGCGATATGCAAATGATTTTTCAGGACCCGTACGGATCTGTTAACCCTCGCTGGACTGTAGGTGAAACGATCGCAGAACCGCTGGCCGTTCATGAAGCGTTAAGTCCTGCAGAACAAAAAGCCAAGGTGGAGGAGCTGCTGCACATCGTTGGCCTGAATCCTCAATGGGCTTCCAGATATCCACACGAATTTTCAGGTGGTCAACGTCAACGTATTGGAATTGCGCGTGCCATCGCACTGAACCCCCGATTTGTGCTTGCCGATGAGGCTGTATCTGCTCTTGACGTCTCGGTTCAGGCGCAAATTGTGAACTTGATGCAGGAACTGCAAAATCGGCTCGGTTTAACCTATGTGTTCATTGCGCACGGGTTAAACATTGTCAGACACGTATCCTCACGAATCGGGGTTATGTATCTCGGCAATCTGGTTGAAGTGGCACAGGCCGACGAATTATTTCGTCATCCAGCCCATCCCTATACGGCTGCGCTTATCGCGTCCATTCCTTGGCCTGACCCGACAAGAAAGAAAGAGTTCGCTGCTATTCAAGGAGAAATTCCTTCGCCTGCGTCACCACCATCAGGTTGTCGGTTTCATACCCGTTGCCCTGCGGTTACAGCGCGCTGCCGAGAGCAAACGCCCAAGCTGGTCGAGATTACTAACGGTCACTCGGTGGCCTGCCATTATCCATTATAGGAGAATATGCATGAGCTGCGGTGAAAAATAAAGGAGGATGTATACAATGAAATTCGCTTTAATGAGCCTTATGTTGAACACCCCGAACGCCATAACAGGGGAAACCTTTACGACCCAACAGAAATTTCAAAACGTGCTGAAACAGGCCGTTCTAGCCGAAGAGCTGGGCTTTGAAGCTTATGGAGTTGGTGAGCGGCATACCGCGCCATTCCTGGCTTCCTCACCGCCAGTAGTCTTAACCGCGATCGCTGCGAGAACGTCGCGTATTCGTTTGCTCACAACAGTAACGGTACTGAGTGTACTCGACCCTGTTCGAGTTGCCGAGGATTACGCCACGCTTGATCATCTATCAGGAGGGCGAATTGAGCTGATTATCGGCAAAGGGAATGATGCCAGCCATTATCCGCTCTTCGGCATAACTGAGGAGGAGCAGTGGGAATCACTGGCTGAGCGTTATGCACTCCTCAAGCGTTTATGGAATGAGGAGAACGTCAGCTGGCAAGGTCGCTATCGTTCACCACTGGATAACGTCACGACACAGCCAAGGCCTTATCAAAAGTCGATACCTGTATGGCATGGCAGCGCGTCAAGCACCTTCTCGACTGAATTGGCAGCCAAATACGGTGAGCCCTTATATTCCTCCAATACGATACACCGCCAATCCAAATATAAAGAGCTCATCGATCATTATCGCGAGCGTTTGGCTTTTTACGGACATGATCCGAGTAAGGCAGTGGTTGGCTCAGGTGCTGGAGGCAGCATTTACTTGGCAAAAACGACAGAGGAAGCGATCAAACGCTTTCGCCCTTATTACGATGCGTTTCATGGCCGACTTAAAGCGCCTCATGACAGATCCCCCTTCAAAGATCTTGAGGATAATATCGAAAATGGACCTATCTTGGTAGGCAGTCCGGAACGTGTGATCGAGAAGATTTTGAACTATCATTCCGTGTTTGGAAATCAAGTGCTCAGCATCAGTGTGGACGGACTGACCGAGGCGGAGCAGCGTGAACAGGCTGAGTTCTTCGCAACCGAGGTCGCACCGGTTCTGCGGCGTGAGATTCCAAGCACAGTGTGGGAAAATGAGCCGCCAGCTCCGCATAAAGACTCGATTACGGTACAGGCAGGGTAAGGAGATCCATACACGATGACATCTGAATGGCTTGTGAAAGAAGCAGAGCAGCTGCTACCACAGTTGATCCATATACGGCGGGAGCTGCACAGCTATCCCGAGCTGTCGATGCAGGAGTATGAGACAACCCGTAAGGTTCGGGCTTATTTGGAGGAGCAAGGCATACGTATCCTTCCAATCGATTTGCCAGTCGGCGTATTGGCGGAAATTGAAGGCAGCGGGCCAGGACCGACGATTGCATTGCGGGCTGATCTGGACGCATTGCCTGTTAAGGAAGAAACGGGTCTCCCCTATGCCTCGACGATCGACGGCAGGATGCATGCCTGCGGCCATGATTTTCATACGGCTGCTGTACTTGGGGCGGCTATTCTGCTGCAGCGAAACTCCGAGCGATTTCATGGCAGGGTTCGTTTGATTTTTCAACCTTCTGAAGAGAAAGGCACCGGGGCGCTGGAAATGATCAAGGCGGGAGCATTGGATGGCGTTCAGGCCATATTTGGCATGCATAACAAGCCAGAGCTGCCTGTCGGAACGATCGGATTATCTCCGGGTGCTTTGATGGCGAGTGTGGACGAATTCGGGCTTAAGGTAACTGGAAAAGGTGGTCATGCCGCTATACCGGAAAGAGCGATTGATCCAATTGTTGCCGCCAGTGCTATCGTTGGATCACTTCAGACTGCTGTCAGCCGCAGTATCAGTCCGTTTGACCGTGCGGTCGTCAGCGTCTGCAGCTTTCGTTCAGGTTCAACCTGGAATGTTATTCCTGATGACGCTATTCTGGAGGGCACTATTCGTACCTTCAACCCCGCCATTAGAGAACGTTTACCGCAGCTGATTGAGCGGATTTCTAATGGAATCGCATCGGCATATGGAGCAGTGGCTGAGCTCAGATGGCATACGGGGATTCCAGGCGTTCATAATGATCCGGTTATGGTACAGCGGGTTAGGCAAGCTGCAGAAGCGCTGCAGCTTACGATAGTGGAAGCTACGCCGAGCACAGGAGGCGAAGATTTCGCCTATTATCAAACCAAAGTTCCGGGCTGCTTTATCTGGATGGGAACAAGTGGGACGGAGGAATGGCATCATCCCAAGTTCACCTTAAATGAAGAAGCTTTGGCACCTGCTGCTTCCTTGTTTGCATTAACTGCCATACATGCGCTGCACAGCTTAGGTGAGCACGATTTGGCAATAAAGAAACAGCCCTGATTGCATAGCCAGAATAGAACCATTTCAAGCTATCCGTTGAAGGAGCCCGACTTCAACAACGCCTGGGAACCCCATACCTATGTCCTCGCTAACGAACCCACGTATGAGTTTAGACAATGACCTAGCCGTAGGCTGGGTTTTCTTTATTTGCTGTGGTAAAAGTCAGCAGTAGTAGAATGAGGAAACTTGTGGTATAGTAATTTGTATTAACTGTAATGATTGCTATGACAGTTGTTGAGGTAAAGCATGAGCTATACAAATATTTATATAAAACGGAGGTAATAAGGAATGAGTAATCAAGATACACAATCATCCACGAAGGTAGAGCCGTTGTTTGAACCGTTGTCGATAGGAAAATTGAAATTAAAAAACCGGATCGTCATGGCTCCAATGACTCGAGCTTTCTCTCCTGAAGGCGTGCCAGGGCCTGACGTGGCTGCTTATTATCGTCGCCGTGCAGAGAATGGCGTGGGTCTCATTATTACTGAAGGTACTTTAATTAATGATCCAGCTGCTACGAATAATCCTAATATACCTAATTTCCATGGGAATGATGCATTGAAGGGTTGGGCTGAAGTTGTAGCTCAAGTCCATGAGGCGGGCGGGCTTATTATGCCGCAGCTTTGGCACATCGGTACAGATCGCAAAATCGGTGCCATCCCTAACCCTGACGAAAAGCCGATTGGGCCTTCAGGTATCGACATCGCAACCGGGGAGCAAGTCAATGAGCCTATGAGCGAATCCAGAATCGCGTCCGTTATTGCAGCCTACGCACAAGCAGCGGCTGACGCCAAACGAATTGGTTTTGACGGTATTGAGCTTCATGGGGCACACGGCTATCTGATTGATCAGTTTTTCTGGGAGAAAACGAATCAACGTAATGACAGCTACGGCGGCGATTTGGTGAAACGAACTCGTTTTGCAGCTGACATCATTGCGGCATGCCGTCGCGCTGTAGGCCCGGATTTCCCTATTATTATACGTATATCGCAATGGAAATCATCGGATTATCAAGCCAAATTAGCAGAAAATCCGGATCAACTGGCTCAGTTTCTTTCACCTTTAGTGGAAGCAGGCGTTGATGTGTTCCATTGCTCTACACGTCGTTTCTGGGAACCGGAATTTGAAGGTTCTGATCTTAACTTTGCTGGTTGGGTCAAGAAATTAACTGGAAAGCCAACTATAACAGTAGGATCGATAGGACTTGACAATGATTTTATATCTGCCTTTAAAGGAGAAGGAGCAGGTGCGGCCAGCGTAGATACCTTAATTGAAAAGCTCAATAAAAATGAGTTTGATCTGGTTGCGGTTGGTCGTGCTTTACTAATTGATCCTGCTTGGGCGTCCAAAATCCGCGAAGGCAGAACGGAAGAGCTGACGCCATTCACGCCGCAAGCCTTGGGGACATTGTTCTAATAGTGTCCATGCAATTCCAAATAAGGACTGGGAGATCCTGAATCATAGGGGAATCCCGGTCCTTTTAGCTTAAAAAGCAGTATTTGCAGCAGCAATCGAACCAGTTGATTCTTACATTGAATTTGAAGGGTTCAAGCGTATAACCATCAAATCATCATCCCAATATTGTCCATGGCTTTTCATCGCATTTCGTTCGGTCCCATACGTAGTAAAACCAACGGATTCGTAGAGCTTTTTCGCTGAATGATTCGTGGAAACTACGGTCAAGTTAATTTGCTCAAGTCCTGGGCATTGTTTGGCTTGTTCAATTAATTCGGTGAGGAGAGCGTAACCGATACGTTGTCCACGGCATTCAGGGCACACATACATAGCATATATAGTACCCTTATGCGTAATCTTGGGATTACTTTCTCGCACAAAGGTAACGATTCCTGCCAACTCCTGAGTCTTGGTAAAGCAGCCTAACGTAAAATTCATTGCTGTACGCTGCAGATTTTGTTGGAATGCCTCAAGAGGTTTGGCCTGCTGTATGTCATAGGTGGTTAAAAAGGCTTCTGGATTTTCTTGAAGAGATCGTAAACGAAGCTGGCGATATTTGTCAGCATCTGCTGGACCCAGGTAGCGAATATTCATAAGATACAGCTCCTCTCTAATCCCATTCAATTCGATAAATTGTTACAATTATACATCTGTTGTACCTATGATACAAGGCTTTGCAATGGGCGGATTTCAGTAAGGAAATGATCAATGATACAGGTTGCAGAACCTGGATAATGATGTTAATATAAAAATGACTGATGAGTCAGTCATAAATTATTGTTCAGGTACTCAGAGGGGGAACGCACAGATGGGTGAAGATAAAAGGGAAAGTATTATAGAGGCCGCGCTAAGGCTCTTCGAGGATCAGGGATATCACACTACGAAGGTTTCGGATATTGTGCATAAAGCTGGTGTAGCCCAAGGGACCTTTTACTTGTATTTCAAAAGTAAGGAGGATCTATTTCGCAGCATTGCTGAATCGTGCCTCGGCCAAATTGCTGATGCGATCAAGCAAAATTGTACAGGCGACATAAAGGAAGAAGCACTCTACCGGATGATACTGGAGTCACTGCGCGTGTATTATAATAACAAAACGATTTTGAAAATATTAAACGGGCATGGGGCGGCTTCTACGGAGATCGCTGATATTTCGGATGCTTTTTATCGTACAATTATGCTCGTTATCAAGCAATCCTTTCTGGATTGGGGGGCTTTTCCTAATTACTCGGATGCACAGCTTGAAATTGCGGCCTATTCGAAAATAGGCATGGTGGAGTTGGTGGCGTACCAATGTTTTGTCGTTCAAAATTACGATACTACACATATTGAATCCATAGCTCAAGTACTCGCAGGTGTTAATGCGCCATGCCAGTTGGAGTCGACGGAAGCGGGTGACAAATGATCACCAAATTACTGAAGTACCGTAAAGTAACACTTTTGTTTTTCGTAGTGGCGGTACTTATGGGCATTGTGAATGTATTTACGCTCAAGCAGCGGGAAAATCCGGAGATCGAGATCACAACGGCCATAGTCAAGACGATTTATCCGGGTGCCTCACCGGAGAAGGTAGAGCAGTTTGTTACCCGACCGTTAGAGCAGAAGATCAAGGAAATGAGCGATATTTCGATTCTCAGCTCAACCTCCATGGCTAATGTGTCGATTATTAATGTGGAAGTCAAGCCGGAAACCGATATTAAGCGAGCCTGGGATACGCTGCGACAGAAGGTTCAATCTGCCGATAGCGAGCTTCCTGCTGAAGCCAATAAGCCTGAGGTTAATGATGATTTAGGCAAAATTGCCGAGCAAATCCTGCATTTTGTCGTTCAACAGCCAGAGCAATTAGAACCTCTGCGGCCCGTTATGGAGCAGTGGAAAAAACAGCTAAGCACACTCTCGGGTGTGAGCAACGTGGACATTATCGGGCTGCCGGAGCAGGAAGTAGCCGTGATTATTGATACGGATAAGCTGGATACGTTCAAGCTGCCTTGGGGTATTGTTGCACAGGCGCTCACCAATCGCCATGATCGTGTGCCACTCGGTATGGTTGATCAAACAACAAAATCCTTTTATGTTAATATGCCGGGAGAGTGGAAGTCGGCTGAGGATGTTGCCAATACGGATATTTTGGGACTGCCTAACGGCAATACATTAAAGCTTAGAGATGTTGCAGATGTTAAGCTTCGACCTAAGAAGCAAGAGGTCAGTATTGTACATAACGGTAAACCGGCTCTCGATCTTGTTATTAACGCAGAGAAGGGTGCAGATATTCCTTCCTTGCAGAAGCGTATTGATGTGATGGTATCCGACCTGAAGTCTAAATTACCAGAGCATGTGGAATTGGTGTCCTTGTTTACGCAAAAGGAAAGTCTGGATCATTTATTCACGGATTTGGGCCAGGAGCTGCTGACCGGGATCATCGTAGTTATCATAGTCTGCTCGATGGGACTAACCTTTGGTACATCCTGGGTGGTGGCGCTGGCTATACCGATTTCGATCACAGTCGGGTTTATCCCAATCGAGTTCCTGGGTATCGACTTAAATCAAATCACGGTTGTAGCGATTGTTATCGTTCTCGGGATATTGGTCGATGATGCGATTGTTGTAAATGATAATATCCAGCGGCGGCTGCAGCTGGGCGATACACCAGAGCAGGCTTCACTGCTCGGAAGCCGCGATGTTGCAGTATCCATCCTGACGGCTACGATTGCAACGGCTGCAGCATTTTTACCTCTGTTATTTCTCAAGGGCAATATCGGAAGCTTTATTCGACCGCTACCGGTTGTGATTTCTTTGACCTTGGCGGCTTCCATGGCGATGTCATTGACGGTCATTCCGATTTTTCGCCAATGGGTAGGTGAGCGTGCGCTGCGGAAGCAGCAAAATAAACAAATGGCTACCAGGAGCGCCAAGCTGGTTAAAGCCGATCCCGAATCGATTGAAGCCGATACCCGTTCTGCCCAGGACGAGCTCAAGCTGGTCGAAGAGCATTCTCCGGGGCTGCTGGGTAAACCGATACAACGGTTAAGTACCTTCTACAGTAGGCAAATATACGTATTCCTGAAACGACCGCTGCTGACGGGAGTTGTTGCTTTACTAGTGGGTACCAGCAGCTTCGGCCTGCTGCCGTTCCTCGGCGTTCAGTATTTCCCTCCTGCAGAAAAGGATGAGATGCTGATTGATTTCAAGCTACCGACAGACCGCATATTTATGGAAACTGAATTTACGATGAATAAAGCTGCCGACTGGATACAGCATCAGCCGGGCGTGAAATTCGTCACTGCCTATTCGGGCCGAACAGCGCCCAAGTTTTATTATTCGGAGTCCGAACATACCGGTACGAACGTAGGGCAGCTCTTTGTCAAAATCGATCCCAAGGTGATTCATACCAAAGAAGTGATAAGCAGCTGGCGGCAGGAGCTGAGGCAGCTGGTTCCTGAGGATATCGAAATTACACCGCGGGAGCTGGAGCAAGGTCCACCCGTGGGAGCGCCTATCGCGATTCGTATCAGCGGGGATGATCTGGATCAATTACGTCAGCTTTCCAATAATATTCAAGAACTATTAAAGCAAATTCCCGGCACAACAAGTGTATCTGATGATGTCGGCGGTGACATGAATACATTTGAGATGAAGGCTGACCCCGCTAAGCTGAATCTTTTTGGAGTCAGCGATAAGGATTTGACAAGGACGCTGCGAATGGCTACGGAAGGCTTGGAAATCGTCTCCATGCAGCAGGGAGAGAAGCTGATTGATGTGACCTTATATGCCAAGGCACGCAGTGCAGATCCTATTGACACGATGAGCAAGCTGTTTGTACCCACACAAAAGGGTGGAACGATAGCTGTTCGTGAGCTTGGCGATATTCGTTCGAGCTCGATGATTAAATCAATTCATCACCGTAACCAAACCAGAACGATTATCGTCAGAAGCTACACGCAGGATCGTCTGCCTGATGCCGTCATTAAGGATGTCAAAACACAGCTGAACAGTCAAACGCTGCCTGCAGGCTATACCGTTGAGTATGGTGGGGAAAATGAGGAACGCAATGACGCTTTCATCGCGATTGGCAAGCTGTCGATCATTGTTTTGCTGCTGATTTATATTTTGATGGTTATGCAATTTTATTCATTATCGATTCCGCTATTGATCTTATCAACCGTATATTTAGCAGCTGGTGGTGCTGTTATCGGTCTGTATATTACGAATTCGCCTATCGGATTTATGGCTCTCATGGGCTTGGTCAGTTTGGCGGGAATAGTCGTAAGGAATGGAATCATACTAATTGAATTTATTGAACAGGCCAGAAAACGTGGATTACCGCTGTATGAAGCTGTGGCGGAAGCAGGAAGAGCCCGACTTCGTCCTATACTGCTCACTATGGCAACAGCCATTGGCGGCCTGCTGCCGATGACGATTATGGGCGGCAACCTGTGGAGACCGATGGGAATAACCATTATCTCAGGCTTGATTTATTCGACGATACTGACTTTGATTGTCGTACCTTCCTTATTCGTTATTCTGGAAACGTGGCGCGAGAAGCGAGCTATCCGTAAAGGGATCGCTATTCACGAATAGTTCTTAATTAGGGCCGTAAAACGTGATAAACGGACGATAAAGCCGCATTTCATTTGCTAAGGCTTTGCGTAATCAGGTATACTTAATTTATATAAATTATGTATATATGGAGGTACTCTGATGGTTCAAGTGTTCGTTTTTTTACATGTACTTGCGGCTATAATGATGGGGATTTATCTGCTGCTGCCTTTCCTGTCCATGCGAATTCAAGCGCTGACAGGCCAGGCACAATTCGGATTTTTGAGCGTATTGTTCGCTGTGAACCGGACAGGTCAGATGGCACTAGTGATTGCGTTATTATCCGGAGGCTATCTGGTCAGTAAGGTCGGAAATTCCGTTGCATGGATGATTGTGTCTGTCGTGTTGTTCCTTGCATTGGGTGCGTTAACGGGTGTACTAGGTGGAGCTATGCGTAAAGCATTGTCAGACCCTTCCGGATCCAAAGTCAAGGATCACCTGGGCAAGATCAAATCGATGAGCGTGATCTGTGGAATCTTGTTTTTCCTGATCGTCGGCGTTATGAAGTTTCCTTTTTAAAAAAGATGGGTTGTTTACCATACAGCTAGCTAAGCCCAAAGGTCTGACGCCTTTGGGCTTTTCTGTCTATTGCGGTGTGAGCAGCTTAATCTTGGTGAGTGATGTGGAATGTGGGAAATGATTACAGATAGGAGGATTATCATGGAGTGGATTATTTTCGGTGCGCTGCTCGGTATTATTATCATCAAATGGACTAACAGAAGAGAAAGGAAAAGAAAGCTGGCAGAGGAGAAGGAGAGGAAAGCCGAGCCAAGTACACAGGAGCCGTATCGATGGACACCTTCTGATGTGGAGGCAGCAAAAACAGAAGATAACCAACAGAACGGGATTCAGCTTAATAAGTCAGAAGAGGCTGACCTGAGTAGACCTATAAATGAAGAAGCGAGCGATAAGCTTCACACGCTGGATGAAGCGGGTCTGGAGCTAGAGCGGTTAAGCGGGCAAAAGCTTCTACCGTATGCGACCATAGATTTTGGACGTGACCAATATCCCCACAGTATATCGGTAATTGCACCTGATAAAGCCGTTGCTCTTCAATGGGTCGATGATATACAGCGTCGTCTCACACCGGGGCTGTTATGCTATGCGGGGACTTCACAATGGTTAGGTGATGATCCGAGGACTGGTACCGAGGTAGTTATCGGGCTTGGGGACACTCAGCTGGATATCGTACGTCTAGCCCAAACCGATGCATGCAACTATGATCTGGATAATGCAGATTTAATAGCCAAGTTGCAGGAATTGGACAGCCGCTACGGTATTTCGATTAAAACGGCTTCCACGGATACCGTCGGATTTGTGATTACGGCGCTTCCCGAGGACATGTCACGGCTATGCAGCGATTTATACGCCTTTTGCCCTGATCTGATCGACCAGGGTTTGGGTTCAATGGAAGCCTTGGAGGCGTTTTTGTTTGACAACGATTATGTGGAGCTTTGGTGGGACTAAGAATGATACCGACAGGTTTAGTCCTCCGATAATTCGTCCAATGTTTTTTCCAGACTTGGTGCGAGATTTTGCAGGAAATAGTCCAGCTCAGGCATATTGAGCTCCTGAATCGATTGTTCGATTTGCTTCTTGGCACTGCCGAATTCCTTGTTGCCAGCGGATAGCTCGGTAACACATTTCAAGTAGGCGTCGAGCAGATCGGCGCCTTTGACATATTTTTTCAATTCCGATTGGCTGCTGCTTTTCGTATCAATTAAGGGCTCATATACGTGACGCAGCGTGTCTGGAATCATATCCAGCAATCGCTCGGCTGCGAGCTGTTCGATTTCGCGGAAATTCGATAATATTTTCGGATTGTGATGCTTAACGGGGGTCGGAATATCGCCGGTAAATACCTCTGTCGCATCATGAAAAAGCGCCATGCTGACGATTTGGTCAGTGGGAAGCTGACGACCGAATATTTCATTGCCAATCGTGCAAAGCACGTGAGTGAGCAGTGCGACATGAAAGGAATGCTCGGCTACATTTTCCTTCACGACATTGCGCATCAGACTCCAGCGTTCGATATAACGCAAACGGTACATATAAGCAAAAAAATGACTTTCCATTGATCTCATCCTATTCTCCTGAAGGCTATATATAGTACGATATTATACACGAATTGTGAACCGATAACAGTATTTGAAGCTGCCAGATTATGATATTATAGAATAGTATGTCAGGGAACCAAACCTTGTAGGCCTTTATAAAGTTATTTAAAAAGTCGGCTTTTTGAGTAGGCACTTATAGCAGAGAGGAGATTTTTTATTCATGCAGCATTTTGAACAAAGTATGTATAAACTGATTTTGGAAACCTCAACGAATCTTCCGGCGGACGTACGTGAGGCCATTCAGGCGGCAAGAGAGCAGGAGGACGAGGGAACTCGCTCGGCGCTGTCACTATCGACAATTGCTGACAATATTCACATGGCGGAAACGAACGTATCGCCAATCTGCCAGGATACAGGCATGCCGACCTTTATCGTGCACTGTCCGGTGGGCGCCAATCAAATCGTAATGAAAAAACAAATATTGGCAGCAGTCGCACAAGCGACAAAGGACAGCAAGCTGCGTCCCAATTCCGTTGATTCCTTGACGGGTGCGAACAGTGGAGATAATCTGGGTCCGGGTACGCCTGTGATTCATTTTGAGCAATGGGAGAAGGAAGATGTCGAGGTCAAGCTGATCCTGAAGGGTGGCGGCTGCGAAAATAAAAATATTCAATACAGCTTGCCTATGGAGCTCGAAGGCTTGGGTAAAGCGGGACGTGACCTGGACGGTATCCGTAAATGTGTGATGCATTCGGTTTATCAAGCCCAGGGACAAGGCTGTAGCGCGGGCTTCATCGGTGTGGGAATCGGTGGAGACCGGACAACAGGCTATGAATTGGCTAAGCATCAATTGTTTCGCCATGCCGACGATGTAAACCCAAATGAAGAGCTTCGCAAGCTTGAAGAATATGTAATGGAGCATGCTAACCAGCTCGGCATTGGTACGATGGGCTTTGGCGGTCAAGTTTCGCTGCTTGGCTGTAAGGTCGGCGTCATGAACCGTTTGCCTGCGAGCTTTTTCGTATCGGTTGCCTACAATTGCTGGGCATTCCGTCGTCAAGGGGTTCTCTTGGATGCAAGCTCAGGTGAGATTAAGGAATGGGTATACCGCACTGGGGATACACAGCCCATGACTCCATCTGAGCAGCCAAAGGCAGCTGTGGCATCGGAGCGTCGCGAGGTTGTCCTGCAAACGCCTATCAGTGAAGAGCAGATACGCAGTCTGCGTGTAGGCGATGTAGTCATTATTAACGGTATTATGCATACCGGACGCGATGCGCTGCACCATCACTTGATGAATCATGATGCACCTGTTGATTTGAATGGGGCTGCTATATACCATTGTGGACCCGTTATGTCCAAAGATGAAAGTGGCGAATGGCATGTGAGAGCGGCAGGTCCGACCACAAGTATTCGTGAGGAGCCTTACCAAGGCCATATCATTAAAAAGTTCGGAATTCGTGCTGTTATCGGTAAAGGTGGTATGGGTGCCAAAACGCTTGCAGCTTTGCAGGAGCACGGGGCTGTGTATCTGAATGCGATTGGTGGAGCCGCACAATATTACGCAGAATGCTTCAAAAAGGTCGAAGGTGTCGACCATATGGAATTCGGTATTCCGGAGGCGATGTGGCATTTGCAAACGGAAGGCTTCGCGGCTATTGTTACGATGGATTCACACGGTAACAGCTTACACGCAGAAGTGGAAAAGGATTCGTTTGCCAAGCTCTCGCAATTTAAAGAGCCTGTGTTTGTATAAGCTTAGTTAAGCTTGCTAGAAATCAGATGGGTCCGCGCAGCCTTTGGGTCGTGTGGGCCTTCTTTTTTAATCCGCAATTAATTGACATTTTTATTTATTTTAAAAGTATGGTTATTAGGACTATTATTAATAATTTCTAAGAGCTGTTCAGCCATATAGGCAGTGCTGTATTTAAATTCCTCGTTTACCCACTCTATAATCATACCGAAAATCGCATGTGCTTGATAACTGGAATACAAATTCGTATTAATTTTGTGGTTAGTCTGATAATTTTCAAAGTCTTCCAACGGTAATTTTTTTAATTCATTACAAATTCTATTTTGAAAACCGGGCAATCCATTCGACTTAAGAATTAGCGTATAAATGTTAGAATAATTGGCTACATGTTCAAAAATCTTGATCACTGAAGTGGTGAGATCATTAACGATAAAAGTATCGGAACTTTTATAAGGTTCCCGATAGGACACGATTAAATCAGCTATCACATCATCCATGATCTCTTCCAGTAATTCTTCTTTATACTGATAATGCTTATAAAATGTTCCTCGATTAAGGTCTGCCAGGTCGACAATGTCCGTTATTGAGATTTCCTTTAAGTCTTTATTTTGCATTAAGGAGATTAAAGCATCCTTTAAAGCTTTTTTGGATTTTTTAATTCTTCTGTCTGTATGAGAAATAGTAGTAGACATTGTAATCATCCTTTGTTTGTTATGATTCCATTGTTGAACATTTGTGAGCCTTAATGTTGATTAATCAACATTAAGGTAACTATTTACTGATTGAATACCTCTTCTTAAATTAATTATACTATAGAGGAAGTTAATTAATAAACATCTGTTCAATATGTATAACAATTCAAATAATTGGGGGAATTTCAATGAAATTAAAGGATAAGGTTGCTATAGTAACAGGTGCGGCATCAGGTATGGGGAAACAAATTGCTGTACTTTATGCGAAAGAAGGGGCAAAGGTTGTTGTATCCGATTTAAATCTTGATGGCGCACACGCTACGGTAGCAGAAATACAATCAAATGGTGGCGTGGCTTTGGCTATTAAAACAAATGTAGCTTTAGAAGAAGATATTCAGCAATTAATCGACACGACAGTTCGTACATATGGTACGGTCGATATCCTTGTTAATAACGCAGGTATTATGGATAACTTTGAACCTGCAGCCGATATTGAAGATTCAAATTGGGAACGAATTTTTGCCATTAACACAACAAGTGTCATGCGTTCGACCCGAAAGGTTATACCAATCTTTATCGAAAAGCAACAAGGTGTTATCATTAATGTTGCTTCTGCCGGCGGGTTATATGGTGCTCGTGCAGGAGCAGCATACACAGCGTCTAAACATGCAGTAGTTGGTTTTACCAAAAATACAGGCTTTATGTATGCGGAAAAAGGAATTCGTTGTAATGCAATTGCACCGGGTGGGGTTGAAACCAATATTGGCTCTTCGATGACTAAAATTAATCAATTTGGTGCTTCTCGACAACAATTAGGGATGGCCATTAACCCACGTACTGGCAAGCCCGAAGAAATTGCGAAAGTTGCTCTGTTCCTGGCTTCTGATGATTCAAGCTTTGTTAATGGTACTGTCATTACAGCTGATGCGGGCTGGAGTGCATATTAACCCATACACAACGAATAAGTAACGATCAAAAACAATGTGCACCTCCTAAATTAGACTGAGAACCCGACTAGGGCTTTTCTGAGCTATTTTCAGGGGTGCTTTTTATTTTGTTGGAACGTTGAGCAAGCTAACGTACAGGATGGCAAAATTCATCTTTACAAATAATTAACTAGTAATTCAAGTGTGAAAAAGATACGATAAGGTGTAATGCAGTCAGTTGATTACTTATCATAATGCCTATGTCGATGATGGAGGGACAACCCTATATGCACAAATTCCGTGCACGATTAACGTTGATTTTTATAGTGTTGATTGGCTCCTCGGTCCTCATTGCCGGACTATTCATGGCACAGGTCCTCAGGGAATCACATATTGAAGCTTTAAAAACAAATATGCAGCGGGAGCTGCGGATTATTCTTGTAACGATGGACTGGAACAAGGGCGGTACTGAAGCTGAGCAGCTTGCCTACTATGGAGAACAGGTGAACCGGCTTCGCCAATCCGCAGATGCCCGAGTGACCTATATACGATCAGATGGCAAGGTATTGGGAGATTCGGATCATAATCCCGAAGATATGGACAATCACTTGCAGCGCAAGGAAATTATAGAGGCGGAGCAAACCGGCGTGGCGGGCTCCGATATTCGATACAGCACTACGATTCAACGCAATATGCTGTATGTGGTAGTTCCGGTCAAGAACGGCACCCTGACGAAAGGGTATGTGCGCTTGTCCATGAGCCTTGAGGAGGTTGAGGCTTCAATCCTTCGTGTGTGGTATGTGTTATTGTTTGGTCTGCTTGCTGTGTTTATTATAGCCGCTTTAATCAGCTTTCGGGTAGCCTGGGGCATTACAAGACCGATTGAGATGATCACAAAGGTTGCACGGCAAATTACGAATATGGATTATAAAGCAAGAGTTAATGTGAAGAAGAAGGATGAGATCGGACAGCTCGGTCAGGCTCTTAACCGCATGGCGGACAGCTTACAGCTGCAAATGGATCGCATCCAGGAGGATGAGAGCCGGCTGAAGAGCGTATTGGACAATATGATCAGCGGTGTGATGATGATTGATCGTGACAGCAAGATTGTCTTATTAAATCGTTCAGCTGAAGATATACTCGGCTTCTCCGTGCAGGAGCTGCTGGGCAAAAAATTCGACGAGGCCAAGCAGCAGTTTGAATTTACGCAGCTGATTCAGGAATGTATTGATCTGCGTGAGCATATCCGTGATGAGATGATTTTTTACTATCCCTCTGAGCGAATTCTGGAGATTAATCTCAGTCCGATCTCATTAAATGAAAATGAATGGGCCGGTGTACTGATCGTGCTGCATGATATTACGGCAGTTCGCCGATTGGAACGGATGAGAAGCGAATTTGTCGCCAATGTATCTCATGAGCTCAAGACTCCTATTGCTGCCGTCAAAGGGTTTGCAGAAACGCTGCTGGCAGGTGCACTGAACGATAAAGAAACGGCAAAATCATTTTTGCAGATCATATTTGATGAAAGTGAACGATTGAATCGCCTGATCGGAGATATATTGGAGCTATCCAAAATCGAATCGAAACGCATTCCGCTGCAATTCTCACCTGTCTCGGTTAATACTTTTGTAAGCAATTGTGTCCATGTGATGACTTCAGAGGCGAAAAAGAAGTCGATTGAGCTCGAAATGCAGGTAGAGGAAGATCTCTACATTGAAGCGGACGAGGATCGGCTGCGCCAAATTCTGATTAATTTACTTTCCAACGGAATTAATTATACACCTGAAGGTGGTAAGGTTAAGATCAAGGTCGAGTCGATCTTCCACGGTGCAGAAGGTATGGATAACGAGCGCATACGAATGACGATTACGGATACAGGTATTGGGATTCCCAAAAAAGATTTGCCGCGCATCTTTGAACGATTTTATCGGGTGGATAAGGCTCGCTCGCGCAGCTCCGGCGGTACAGGTCTTGGATTGTCGATTGTTAAACATCTGGTTGAGCTGCACAAAGGCTCGATACGTGTTGAAAGCGAAGTCGGGATGGGAACCAAATTTTTCATTGAGTTGCCTGTAATTCAATATTAGGGCGGGAAAGCATATTAATGAAGTATGATATTATGCTATGATAAGGTTGATCTATAGAAATGGATACGGGGGATTCCCATGGCACAACAAATTTTGGTTATTGAAGATGAGCCTACATTGGCCAGACTGCTTTCCTATAATTTATCGCAAGAGGGATATGAGACCAAGGTCATCGATCATGGCAGCGAAGGGCTGCAGGCTGCACTTCAGCACGCATACGATTTGATTATTTTGGATATTATGCTTCCTGGGCTGAATGGCTTCGAGATTTTGTCCAAGCTGCGTCAGAAAGGAAACAAGACACCTGTCATCATACTGACGGCCCGCAACGCAGAGGAAGAGGTCGTACAAGGCTTGAAATATGGTGCGGACGATTATATTACGAAGCCTTTCGGTGTTGCCGAGCTGCTGGCCAGAGTATCGGCGGTACTCCGTAGAACCTTGTCGGAAGAGCAGCTACAGGATAAACATGCAGCAGGTGAGAAGGTCATCACAGCAGGAGATTTATTTATTTACCCGGAGAAATACGAGGTTATGCTGGGTGGAGAATCGATTCCGCTCAGACCGAAGGAGTTCGAGGTACTGCTCTACCTTGTGCAGCGTCCGAGTGTGGTCGTTACCAGAGACGACCTGATGAATATTGTTTGGGGCTTCGATTATATCGGCGGTCAACGAACGGTGGATGTTCATGTGAGCTCCTTGCGTAAAAAGCTGGAAATGAACCAGCAAAGCGTACAGATCGAGTCCATTCGTGGTGTAGGCTACAAATTGGTCACAGCTACTGTCAAAAAATCATAGGTTATTTTGTATGGCGAAGCTCCTGATATCAGAGAGCTTTTTTTCTTTAGAGATAAGTATTCATAAATTTTCAGCAAAGCTGAACGATACTTATCTCGCAAGAAAAGCTACATTCAAAACACGGATGTATCTTCCTTGAATTGGCTCCGATCAGGAGCTTTTTCTTATTTCCCAGGAAATTCGAAATAGCCAAATCGGATAAAAGATGGACCAAATTAGTCATATCTTTTTGGTAGAAGCTTGACTATACTTGACTTAAACTTATAAGGGGGATGACTCTAATCATGTCGAAAACGTACAGAATTGGAATTATTGGCTGCGGAGGAATTGCAAATGGCAAGCATATGCCCGCTTTGCAAAATCAGCCAAACGCAGAAATGGTAGCTTTTTGTGATATCGTGGTAGAAAAAGCTTATGAGGCTGCTCACAAATTCGGTTCCGAGGGTGCGAAGGTATACAGCGATTTTAGAGAAATGCTGCAGGACGGATCGATTGATATTATACACGTGTGTACGCCAAATGATTCACATGCGGAGATTACGATTGCCGCTCTGGAGTCGGATAAACATGTGATGTGTGAGAAGCCGATGGCCAAAACAGCAGCGGATGCCCGTCGTATGGTGGAAGCCGCCAAACGTTCAGGCAAGAAGCTAACTATTGGCTACCAAAATCGTTTCCGTTCAGACAGCCAGTATTTGAAAAAAGTATGTGGCGAAGGTGATCTGGGAGAGGTTTATTATGCCAAAGCTCACGCAATTCGTCGTCGTGCTGTACCGACTTGGGGCGTGTTTCTAGATGAAGAAAAACAAGGCGGCGGACCGCTAATTGATATCGGTACCCATGCACTGGATCTGACCTTGTGGATGATGGATAATTACAAGCCGAAAGCAGTCTTGGGCACAGCTTTCCACAAGCTGTCCTCCAAGAAGGACGCAGCTAATGCATGGGGCTCCTGGGACCCAGATAAATTTACAGTTGAGGATTCTGCTTTTGGCATGATTACGATGCAGAATGGGGCAACTATTGTGCTGGAATCGAGCTGGGCGATCAATATGCTGCAAACGGGAGAAGCCAAAACGACCTTGTGCGGAACTGAAGGCGGTGCGGATATGCAGGATGGTCTGCGTATTAACGGTGAAAAGCATAGCAAATTGTTTATGAACGAAATTCAGCTGGATGCCAAAGGCGTCGATTTTTATGATGGGAAGCAAGAATCACCGGCTGATCTGGAAGCGCGTCTGTGGCTGAAAGCAATTGAAGAGGATACGGATCCCGTTGTCACGCCTGAACAGGCCTGCGTTGTATCGGAAATTTTGGAAGCCATCTATGAGTCGTCCAAAACCGGCAAAGCTGTTTATTTTGAATAATAGCTACTTTAAAAATGTTATGGAACATCAACAACCTCCAAGCCACGAAGTGGTTTTGGAGGTTGTTTGTTATGTGGATTTCGTGATAGCTGTGAATATGTGAGTGAGTGAGTGTCTGCCTAATCTGTATTGCATTCACTTTTTCTGCAGACCCTGCACATAATTTGCATCGAACAGAAAGAGACGCATCAGCAATATCAGTGAAGGGATGAGCAGACATAAGCCGGCGATAAAAGCTCCGATCAAGGCAATTCCCATTTCCGGGCTGGTGACACTTTCGTGTATCGAGACCATGGGATAAATAATATAAGGTAAATGCGCCGCGCCATATCCGAAGAAAGCGAAGGCAAACTGCAGCATCACGAATAAAAAAGCGACGCCAAGACGCTTGCGGTTCCATATCAGATAGGTAGCAATTATAAAGCAAATCAAGGATACAACAAACATCCAGGACAGCTTTAGCATGTTGTCAAAATGAACCGGATTGTGTCGCTGAATAGCGAAAAATACGAACAAGCTCGCTAATATTGTCGGTCCGCTCCAACCGATTGCAAACCTTCGCAAAATTTCTGTCGCTTTGGTATCCTTCGCCTTGTGAGCATAATAGGTTAAGAAAGCAGCAGAAATATAGAGCACACTGACAAGCGACAGGACGACAACCGACCAGGCATAAGAGCTGGTAAACAGCTTGTAGAAGAGCAGTGTGACATTATTGCCGCTTTCCTCAATATAACCACCCTCCGATATCGTCAATACGATGGACAATGAAGCTGGAATCAATAGACCACTGCCCCCGTAAAGCAGCTTGTACAGATGGCTTTCCTTGGAGCCGTAGGTGCTGAAAGCGTAGTAGGAGCCTCGGATAGCGATCAGCACTATAGCGATACTGCCGGGTATTAATAAGGTGGTTCCGAGATAATAAGCAGTGTCCGGGAAAAAACCGACCATCCCGATCATGAAGAAGATCAGAAAAACGTTAGTAACTTCCCAGACAGGTGATAAATAGCGTTCGATAATGCCATGCACCATATTTTTGCGCCCGGTTATCATCGTGTAGTAGCTAAAGAAACCAGCCCCAAAATCAATCGAAGCTACAATTAAATAACCGTAAAGGAAAACCCAGAGCACTGTAATTCCGATGACTTCAATACTCATTGGTGCTCACCTCCTTGATCAGCCCGCAATGCTAATTCCTCTTCAGGCGTATTCGTCTTGAACATACGGCGGAGTACCGTCCATGCGCCAAATCCAAGTATGATGTACAGAATAGAGAACATCAGCAGCATCCAGTCCACATTGGTAGCGGTCGTGGCTCCATGTGCCGTTTTCATATAGCCGCGCAGAATCCATGGCTGTCTTCCGGCTTCAGCAAATATCCATCCGGATTCAATCGCCAGCATTGCAAGCGGGCCTGAGAAAGTAATGAAGCGAAGCAGCCAACGCGGCACTTCTTTTCCTTGTTGACGCCGTTTTTTCCTGTTCAAATATAAATATGCGATACAGAGTACAATCATCAAGCTTCCGATCGCCACCATGGCATCAAAGAAATAATGGATATAGAGCGGTGGACGTTCATCCACAGGGATATCATTCAAGCCCTTCACAACCGCATTCGGATCGGCAAAAGCCAATATACTCAGGGCATAAGGAAGCTTCAAGCCATAGTGAACGTTGTGTTCCTTATCAATATAGCCTGCAAATACAAGTGGTGCCTGCGCTGTAGTTTCAAAATGCCATTCGGCTGCGGCAAGCTTCTCCGGCTGGTATTCGGCAAGAAATTTACCGGACAGATCACCGATGAACGCGGTGGACAAGGAGAAGATCAGTCCGCAAATCATCGTCAGCTTGAGTGCCTTTTGGTAATATACATGCTTTTTACCTGCCAATAAGGCTAATGCGGCTATGGTAGCGAGCACAAATGCGCTTGTCATATAGGCTGATGAAATCACGTGCGCGGTCTTGGTAGGTGTGGCCGGATTAAACATCGCGACCATGGGATCTATGTCGATAATGGTTCGACCGGACAGCTTAAAGCCTTGTGGCGTATTCATAAAGGCGTTAACAATCGTAATAAAAAATGCGGATAACGTCGATCCGATGATAATGGGAATAGAAATTGCAAAGTGCGTCCAAGGATTTTTCCAACGATCCCAGGTGTACAAGTAAATCCCGAGAAATATCGCCTCAAAGAAGAAAGCGAAGGTTTCCATAAACAAAGGCAGAGAAATCGCCTGACCCGCGATTTGCATAAAGCTTGGCCACAACAAGTTTAACTGCAAGCCAATTGAAGTACCAGTAACGACGCCGACTGCCACAGTGATGACGAATCCACGTGCCCAACGACGTGCGAGCAGTGTATAATGTGGATCTTTGCGCTTGATTCCCAGAAACTCGGCAATGGCAATCATGACAGGCAGTCCGACACCTATCGTAGCAAAAATAATGTGAAAACCAAGCGTTAGGCCTGTTAATATACGGCTATAAAATACCGGGTCGTAATTCATCATCCGAATGCACACTCCTTTTGAACATTATGCTCCTATTTACCACTTATTATAGCTTATGTATGTGATTTATTTCACAACAACTATGATCAATTGATGACTTATGCGTTACGAAATGATGAAAACTCGGCTAGTTGAAATAAAGTTGTTTAATCTGAAATAAAGTAGTTTAACCTGAAATAAAGTTGTTTAATGAAATTTGCAGTTGTAAACATCATCGCATACGACACCCCTTCTCGTTGTTGAGTGCTTGTCGTATGTGATGATGGGAATGGTATTAGGATATACCTTTCATGCTTAAGTTTTTAGATAGAACGTTCGTTTGGACACACCAACTGCAGTTGCAGTCAGAGGCTGGATCGAACCGTACCTATTCAAGCTTTTGAAACTGCTGGTTAGTATGATAGTGAGTGTGGCTGGTACGTGAGAACATCATGCGATGGGTTCACCAGTTTGGGCCGGAATTAGACAAGCAAATTCGTCCCTTTCTAAAACCGACTATCGTTTCCTTTAAGCCAGCAGTGATCGAGGTAAAACGAACGGGAAAAGGGTACTAGAAAAAGATAGTACTTACGAGAACTTCCGATGTCATTTAAAATAGGATTGTATGTGATAAGCAAATGACGTTGGGTGATGGTTCAAAGAAGATTACTCTGTATGAATCACAATTTTGGAAATCGGAAGGTGTTGGTACAATTCGCTCTACTTTAGGTGCCTACTATCGTCCGCACTCACAATATTTGAATGAATTCCTGTGTTCGCGGCAGTTGGAACTAAGACTCATATTGCCGAAAAAAATACCTGATTAAAAAGTCCAATTTCATTATTCAGGGTCATGCTGAAGTCTGGGCAGACAGCTTGAAAAATATGATGAATCATTTCTATGATGCTGTGTTGAATCAAACAGAGCTTCCCGACGCGGTCGCCACCTTCAAGGAGGGTACCAGATCATGCTTATCAATAATGATTGTAAGAAGTATGAAAACAGGAAGCTGGGAGCAAGTATCGCAAGTATAACAACAAAGAACCTAAACCACTGTGAAAGTGGTTTAGGTTCTTTGTTGTTCGTGAATTATAGGACCGCCTTATAGTTTAATCCAAGCTTACACTTTAAACTGAGAAACGATCTCAATCAGCTTCTGCGAGTTTAACTGGGTTGCTTGCATCAGCTCAGTGACCTTGTTAGCTTCTTGCATGACTGTCAATGTGTTCTCAGCTATGTCCTGAGTTCCTTGTGCGCCTTGCATAGTGGATGTAGAAACCTCGTTGATGGCTTGGACCATATTTTGAATGGAAGCGAGTAATTGTTCAGCGGTTGCACTGAAGTCCATGACCATCTCCTGGATGGACTCTGCATCCATATAATACTGGTCACCTGTATGAACCATAGTTGTATAATCATTAATGACTGTTTTGTCGATAAATTCCAGCGCTTTCTCGGAGCTATCTGTCAAGCTTTGGACAGAACTTATGACAAGCCTGGTCACATCTTGAATTTCATTAACGGTTTGTTTGGAGCTTTCAGCTAGTTTACGTATTTCAGTAGCTACTACTGAAAAGCCCTTCCCGGCTTCTCCGGCCCGTGCTGCTTCTATTGCCGCATTTAGCGCAAGAAGATTGGTTCTTGAAGTAATGTCTAGAATCGCATTCGCCAGAACATTAATTTGCTGAACAGCTTTCGATTGCTGGATAGCAGATCTCATATCCGCATCGACATTGTTTCGGAGCTCAAGAGCTGCTTGCTGGGAGCTTTCGGCATTATTTTTTAAATTTTGTGCACGTAAGCTGATTTCCTCTACAAGGGTGGAACCATTCTGAACCTTGTTGGTGATCGATTCAACTGCACTTTCAATTTCTAAGGAGGTTTCTCTCATCGTCTCGGTCGTAGCAGCCGTTTCTTGCATGGAAGCAGACATTTCTTGGGTAGTGGCGGTAACATTTTGCACCTTCGCTGAAAGCTCGGCTAGATTAAGCGAGGAGTTTGTTATATTGGCTTCTACACGGTTTGCTTCATCAATGACTTGGTTGACTACCGATTTGATAGACTCACTCATCGAATTCATGGATTTTCCTAATGTGCCAATTTCATCACCTCTTTTGGTAACTTTCGTTCCTATTTCCTGCGTGAAATCAGCATTTGCCAAAATATTCAAATGCTTAGCAGCCAGCTTGATCGGATTGGATATAAAATTCGCAATAAGAACAGAGAGGAGTATGGCGAAAAGTGCAGCCACAACAATCAGGAGCTCTGATGCCTTAGTGGACTCGTCCAGGTCGGCGAATACCTCAAGGGAAGGAGCGGTCACAACAACTTTCCAGCCTGTGCGTTCAACTTTGGAAAATCCCGCTACATTTTTTGAGCCATCATCATCCGGGTAATCTACGTTTCCTTTATCTTCCTTTAAAATGGATTCTTTAAAGGCCTTATCTTGAATTGGATTTTTAACAAATTCGGAATAAGCTTTTCCAACCATATCGGCATTGGGGTGATATATGATCTCACCTGTGCGGGATAATAAGTAAGCATAGCCGGTATTGGCAAGCTTGACTTTTCCCAAGTAATTACCTAATGCCTCAACACTTACAAGACTGATGATAATGCCTTTGAAAGTATTGCTTTTATCTAAAATAGGTACAGCAATCGATATTTGTTTTTTGCCTGTACTTTTGTTAATAATAATATCGCTGACAGCAACGTTCTTCGTATCTCGCGCGATTTTGAAATACTCTCTGTCACTGATGTTGATATTGGTAGCTGCACTTAACTCGCCAAGTTTATCGGCCACAATAGTAGACTCGACTTCCAAATCATTTTCATTAATGTATTTAACAATCAGGGTGATTTGTTCCACAGTCATTTCAGCAAATTCAGGATGGGCTTTTAAAGACTCGGTTATTTGTGATACTTTGCCATCAATCCAAATATTAATTAACCTTACATTCGTGTCGGCGATATCTACTTCCTGATTCTGAATATTGACACTCAGTACCTTATTGAATTGGTTTAACTGAAAAAACGCTAAACCGAGAAGGGGGATGAGTGTTGCAAGAAGCAGGCAAGCGACGAGCTTGAATCTTAAAGATTTGAAAAAAGCCATGAACGTTCCCCCCCTAGATTATTATGTGTACATCATAGAGGCTAGCTTGAAAAAGTGAAATAGACCATATGGGCTAGTGGACCTAAATTTTGGTTTATAATAGCGAAAAAAGTTACTATAAATACCATTAATCGACATTTTCCTACTATTTACATTCTTATTTTCTAAATGAAAATTTTGGTATAGTTAATTTATCTGTGGAAACGAGGTGTCCCAGTTATTCCATTGTACGGTATGATTAGATAGTAAAAATCAATTAAATCTTTATTAAAGTAGAAGCTGAACCTGAGTTTGAATGGGACGGAGTTTTTCAAAGGTGAGGATCATCAGAGGTTGTGGTGCAAGCTCAAATTCATGATAACATCATTGAAATGAAATCATTGGAGCGAGGCATTTACTTTGAAAACGGAATTTGATTTGGTTAAGTGGAAACAGTATGAATCGGAAGTAATCTTGCTCACGGTAAGATGGTATTTGAAATATAGTCTAAGTTATCGTGATTTAGTAGAAATGATGGAAGAACGGGGTTTACAACTCGCTCATACAACGATCATGCGATGGGTTCATGAGTTTGGGTCCGAGCTAGAAAAGCGAATTTGTCTCTATTTGAAGCCGACTAATGATTCTTTTCAGACGGATGAGACTTACATTAAAGTCAAGGGACAATGGAAATATCTTTACAGAGCGGTATATTCAAACGGCAATACGATTGATTTCATGTTGTCTGAAAATCGAGATGCTCCTGCTGCCAAACGATTTTTTAAGAAGGCGTTGACTTCACCACACAATCAATCGCCACGCGTGAACCCTGTCGATAAAAACCCAGCGTACCCTGCCGCAGTCCAGAAATTGAAGGATGAGAAAGTTAGGAATCAAGAAACAATACTCCGACAACAGAAATATCTCAACAATAAAATTGAACAAGATCATCGATTCATAAAGAAAATCATAAAACCAATGTTGGGATTCACGTCCTTCAAAACTGCCTAGCTTCATCGCCTTGTTTATCCCCCAGAACAGGGGATTTCAGGATCGATAGACCCTGGTTATCCGCTCCATTCCCCTCTCACCTCGTTTGATTGAATTGGTCTGCTTTTTTTTGAGTGTGTTATTCGATAATTTTAGTGTCATATACATGGTAAATTCAAGTAATTTTATTTGAAATGCAAGATTCATCATAAGTATGTATTTACAATAACTAAACGCTAAATACCCCTCGTATCTGATACAATGAAGATATTCTTAGACAATGAAGTCTAAGTAAACATTGGAGGGATTGCCGTGGAAATTGTAACAGCTATGAACGAATCCTTAATGTTAGAAGAAGTAATTGACGAAGATGTAGAGGTAGAAGAATGCAATGTAATTGAAGAAGAAACCGAAGACGTTGAAGCAGAGATGAGCGATGAATCGGATGAGTTAATGCTTTTTCCCTTGTAGATCATAGAGAGCTTGTAAATTGTCGTTCCATTGAAATGTAGATTTAAACAGATAAAACTATTGCTGTTACAAAAACCATAACCAAGGAAGAAGCATTTTATCGATAAAGAAAAGAACCGAAAGTGGTCATACCCCTGGTCATACCCCAGTCAAGTAGACAATTGAAAAAAACTATGCAGCCAACGCGTGCCGATATTCAATCGGTGCGCGTTGTTTGAGTGTGCGCCCGGCATGGGCGATAACTAGGTGGTGAAAGTCCACTACAGGCTTGGCAGTAGGAACTGTTAGCTGAAGGCAAGGG
>NZ_MRTH01000130.1 GCF_001956045.1 Paenibacillus sp. FSL H7-0331
CCTTTGGGAAACCAGTTATACTGCAAAGCCAGGTAGGTGCGAATCATGGATTCGTCTTCGAAGAGCAAGTGATCGATTTCCCCTCTTTTTTAGAATTTCCAGATGAAGTTCTATAGTAAGTCTCTCCATCCCATGAAAAGTGCGTAATTTGATCTTCTCTTAGGTTGTGGTAAATAATTTGTGTATCAAAAGCCATTTCCGTTCAACTCCCAATCAAAGGATCATTTTATTGTTATTATTTTTCTTTATGCTCAAAAATCATCTTGTAATATTCCTCGAAAGCAGCGTCTTCTTGCTTAATTAAATTCAGTTCATGATCCATAGCATGACCAGCATTGCAACCAGCGCTAAAGAAATTATGGAGTAGAAATTTCAAATTATCTTTTTTAATATATGGCATCGCATCACTTCCCATCAAAGAATCATTTAATTATATTCTGGACACACATCTTCTTCTTCAACAAGCTTACTTTTTATCACACAATACAATTCATCATTTTTAGTTGAAAAGGAATTGCTACAACCTAGACAATCAATGTATTTTCGGTGAGAAAATCTATCTTCCAAGTCTTCGATTAGATCTTCCTTATTCATTTATTACTCTCCTCTCCCAATAAAAATATAGTTTTATTTCCTTTTACCTACTACTCAACATGTCCTGATTAATCTCAAGTTGTCTATGTATCATTTCTGAAGCAATTTCATGAACATCTTTCCTTTTGTTTCTTTTAATTAGACTTAATATTAACCTCATATGCTTCAACTCCATTTCCATAATTTACTTGAATCAAATATATCATTTACATATATAAGTTGAAACACTTATTTTACATAATTTATATTAATCTTAAAGTAAAAAAATGATCCTCACAATATCCCACAGATCAGGACATCATAAGGATCAAGTTGAATTAATATCAATTAAATACAAGTATACGTAAATCCCCACAGATAACTCTCCTCTTCTCTGTTGCTTCTTTGACTACAGAAAGAGGATTCGCAATACCAAAGCTACTAAGCATTTCAAGTAATGCCTCTTTTGTATAATTACCTTTACCTACAACCTTATACATATTTACACCTCCTCTTCTTAGTATAATTCATTTTGATTCTATTTATTAAACAAATACCCCAATCCAACACTTATCGCTAATGCTTTATCTACTTGTATCATTATTTCATCACTCAGTTGAGTTACTTCGTTAATTAAGCACCATTGATCAATTACGCGAACTTGCTCCAAAAGTACAATACTCTCCCTTAAAACACCATTGTTAGTTGGTATCTCTACATGTGTAGGAAGTTTTCTCTTGGTTGTAGATGATGATAATGGAGCTATAATGACGGTTGGAGCAAAACGATTTCCAATCTCATTTTGCAACACAACTACAGGTCTATTAGATCCTCCTTGAATGCTTCCCTCTACTCCGGAAATATCTGCTACCCATATCGATCCTCGACGAATATTATTATGTACTTTAATTGGTTGATTATTAGTTTTAGGCCTTTCTAATACCATACTCATATAATTCACACTCCTATTAAGTTGTATCAAAATTTATTATTAGCTTCTATAAATTGTATTATATATTCATTTTTAACTTTCTACAAGTATCAAACATACATTCGCATTATTTTGTCAACCCCCAATATATTACAAAACATTAGTATTTGCTATTTTGATTATTTTGTGTTATTAGATTTCTGGATATTTATTTGTTATTTATATTATAACCCGAAATTTTAATATTGAAACTCTCAT
>NZ_MRTH01000131.1 GCF_001956045.1 Paenibacillus sp. FSL H7-0331
GGGTTTGTTGACGGGTAAATACCCACACCATCAAGGAGGCGCTCTTATTATGAAGTTTAAGCAATCAGACAGACAAAATCAACGTATTGAACGAATTACCACTTCGCATCTTGTTGTTGGTATAGATATGGCAAAGGAAACCCAAGTAGCTCAAGCTACAAATTATCGAGGAATTGTCCTTACAAACCAACATCTTTCCTTCAAAAACACACTCCAGGGATTTGAAAAGTTACAACGCTGGATGGAAGGCTTGCAACAAAAGCACCGACTAAAGAGCATCATAATTGGCATGGAACCGACGGGACACTACTGGTACAGTTTGGCTAACTGGCTTGTGGAAAAAGGCCTAAACGTTGTTCTAGTGAACCCTGCAACGACGAAACGAAACAAGGAGAACCGAGACAATTGTCCATCCAAAAGTGATCCGAAGGATGCCCTTGTTATAGCAGATGTTGTCTGTCGTGGTTATTACTATGAATACATTCGGCAAGCAACTCATTATCAAAGGTTACGGACCTTAATGAGTGATCGGGAATTTTGGGTTACAAATAGTGTTCGGATGCAGAATCGGATTGTCCGCTGGTTGGATATACGCTTTCCTGAGTATGCTTCTGTGTTTAAAGATTGGACCTGTCCACGATCCCGAGCAACACTTAAAGAGTTCCCGTCCCCGCTGGATTTAAAAGGTCAATCTACATCAGAAGTTATTACAGGTTGGAGAAAATATATGAGTCGAGCTGGCGGCTCAACGGGTATACAGAAAGCAGCAGAACTACTCTCTAAAGCAGTTCAGAGCGTAGGGGAAACTATGGCGCTGAACGAGGCCAAACAAGATCTACATCGCTTGTTAGAAGAGTACGAGCGCATCGTGAGCATATTAAACGAAATCGAACAGGAAATCGCGGCTTTACTCGCTGAGATTCCAATTGCTAGCCAACTTCGCTCCGTCAAAGGTTTGGGTACAATCTATATTGCAGCGATTCTAGCTGGCGCCGGTGATCTAAAGCAGTACGTTCACGGACGTCAGTTGCTACGGAAAGCCGGTTTAAATTTGGCAGAGAGCATGTCAGGGAAGCGTAAGGGTCAGGTGATACTCTCCAAACGAGGAGATTCCACACTCCGAAAGTATTTGTATCTGGCTACCCTTACCTTAGTGGGAACAAACCCTATTTTTCGACAACTACACGAAAATAATGTGCAAGTAAAACGAATAAGTAAGCAGAAGTCCATATTCAAATTGCTAGGAAAACTGGCAAGAATCATAGTGGGCATGGTGCAGCATAAGGATATGTTTACTCCTGAAAAAACGGTCCTCACCTACAGTCAAGCAGCCTAACATTTTCGATATAACGTAAATTGATTCATTCGCAGGACTTCAAACAAAGAAAGCACAGAGAACCGAGTTCGTTCCTCAAAAGGGCGCAGACCCATCCGCTAAACGCTATCGGTCTCCACACCTTGGATAGGTGTAACGAAGGAATGTTAGGGCATTGACCCGTAGAGCCTTGGGATGGTTAATCTCCGGGGGATTGTGGAGTATGCGTGCAGTAGAGTACAATATAGGGAAATATTCCATATGTTCCTCTGTTCCCGTATGACCAAAAAGGTTAACTTACGGTCGCTGCAACTTAATATCCTTACGGCCGCTGTATTCCAAAGTGATGAAATCCTGCGAATGAATGAGTATTCGTTAGATAAATCCTTAATACTGAGGGACTGGGAAC
>NZ_MRTH01000132.1 GCF_001956045.1 Paenibacillus sp. FSL H7-0331
CCTTTGTTGGAGGCCACTGAAAAACTTGCGCTTTTAATTAATTGAAGGCATGCTTCAAATCAAAAAGGCGATATTCCGTTCAATTTCGAATGGAATATCGCCTTCCTCTTTATTCTTTTATTTTGATTCTTTCATAAGTGTAATGATTCGCTTGAGATTAACAGAAAATATCGTCATAGCACCTTGCATGTGCATGCCAATTAAACCGGAAGAAGATGCCACATCATACCCGTGTCTGTGTTTGAGTTCACTATTTTTCGCCTCGATTTTATAACGCTCTTTCGATTTCTCTTTGAAATCATCGCTGTTTTGAAATACTTCTTGTTCCTTATGTTCTGTGGATTTGATAGTTACGGAATAGGTTTTACTTTTCGCTCCTTCTTTATAACATCCATTTCTCATCGAGCATAATTTGCATTTTTCAATATCAAACAAGTAGGTATCCTTTTGGTTTTCATTGATACCTTTCTTCCCTGTGCGCGCTTTGCTAATCGCCATATGTCCTGCTTTACACACGTACATTGAAGCATCCTTATTGAACTCAAATTCATCCTCCTTTTTACGAATACCTTGCGTAATATTGGGATTTAATTTAGCTACCAATTGTAACTCATTTTGATTTGCGTACTGAATATTATCTTTTTCCGAATATGCAGTATCACCAATCACTGTATCGATTTCCATTCCTGTTTCACGGCTTTTTTCAATCAATGATTGGAGCTGTTTCCCATCACTTTTTTCACCAGTAGTAATTACCGCAGCTGTAATAATACGTTCTTCATTCATCGCAATATGTGTTTTATAACCAAAGAAAGAGGAGTCGGCTGTTTTGTGACCCATGCGTGCATCAGGATCATTCGAGGATTTAAGGTGCTCATGGTGATCTTCTACAATCTCTTTTAAATAGTTCAGCTTTTCTTTTATTTTTGGGTATTCGCGTATCGTTTCTTCTTTTTCGACGATATGAATGACTTTTCGGCAGTAGTCCAGCTCATCTGTCAATTCGTTTGCCGCTGTTTTTGCTGGGAATTTTTCTTTCATTTTTTCATCGATTTGATAAACTGCCTTTCGTAGCAGTTTAGATTTCTCCATCAAGATCTCTTGAGGGGATTTCTGGTTGAATCGTGCTTTCGTGTGTGTGGCGTCTACAATAATGGCACTGCTTTTTATAATTTCTTTTTCTAATGCGATTCCCACTGTTTTTTGAATAAGAAGATCAAGCAGGTTGATATCCTTCAAACGAAGCTTGCGAAACTTTGTTAATGAACTCGAATTAATGACCCCATCTTCTGGCGCCATATCCAAGAAATACTTAAAGGACATGTCATATTTAGATCGTTCTACGATATCCACATCGGATAAATCAAAGATTGATTTTAGCAGTAGGTATTTAAACATACGAATAGGTGGCACTGCATTCCGACCGTTGTCCAGACAATATTTATTCTGTAATTCTTCTTGGACAAAAGAAAAATCTACGAGTTCATTAATTTGACGCAACATATTATCTTTAGGCACTACGATATCGTAAATGGCCATAAATGGACTAATGTTAAGGGATTGTTGGTTTGAAATCATCCGAGACACCACCTGAAATTAATAACTTTATTATACAGGAAAACAGGATACCTTTCCTCGAAATGGAGGTAAGGTATCCTGTTTATAAGATTTGGACTTTTTCAGTGGCCTCCTTTGTTGG
>NZ_MRTH01000133.1 GCF_001956045.1 Paenibacillus sp. FSL H7-0331
GATAACTTCTCATTCGGATGCTTCCTTAAATCATTTTGCTATACAGATACGCTGACTACCAGTGGTCCTACGACCGCTGAGGCATCCGTCTCTAATCTTTTCCTTACGAACAACTTTTTGCTCTATTTTGTGTCTAACATATGGAAAGGGGTGGTAATTATGCCAACAACAAAAGCATTCAAGCGTTCTTATACAATTATGTTGGGAGTTTATTGCTGCTTTAACCATATACACGTTGTACACTTCAGAGGCTCTAGCAAGCGGGAGATGGAATGAACAGCCGGGAAAGCTTACATTGCTAGTCGATACACCTGTTTATGACGAACAGTCCACTGATAGCAAGCCAGCTGGTGTCATATCAGCATTCCAATCGCTTCAAGTAATTGAAACAGGCGGAAGTGAGCGGGACACAACGAATCCATCGGATGAATTCTGGTATCTCGTAAAGACGTGGTATGGCGATAAATGGTTGAGAAGCGGACCTGCGGTCATAAAAGAGAAATATTACCCAGTCCATTTGGAAGTCACGTTTATGGGTATGGAGGGCTTATACAATTTTCCTGTGGATGATGAAAGTAACGTAGGGCAACTTTCCCCCCAGACGGTAACGACGCTTGGTCAGCTCTTCATTTGCAACGAAGGAGTCACTGAGGGTACCCAATCGGAATCAGATCACTGCCGATCATGGTATCGTATATTAACCTATTTAGGGGAAAAATGGATTGCCCCGACTAAAGCAATTGAGCATTACGAGAATCAACACTCAGCGGCAGCCCTTACCCCTTCAGCTGCATTCTACCAAGAAAAATTTCGTTCCAGCCGTGAGCTAGAGCCTCTCTTATCCAGATTCTCTATCGAACCCGTTTCGATGCATACCGAAAACAATGTTGCCAGGCTTGAAGTCCGAAGACTTTACCAGCACCGCGAGAAATTAAACGACGAAGAGGTCGAAGCCCTTAAAAACGCTGTATTCCAATCACTTGGAGGTTATTTTCCTCTTTCGATTACGACGTTTACCCTTTCGGACAAGGCTGATCTTGTCGGAAAAATCATATCCATCGATAATACAGGTAAACGTGCGCTAGTTGTGAATTATTATAAATGGTCCGGTAAAGAACATCCTACTCCTGAAGCATATTGGATCAGGCTCCCCGATGATTCCAATATTCATAGATATGGGCAGGAACTTCAACTGAGCATGGAAGACCTTAGGATTGGCCAGACCGTGGAGGTTTGGAAAGCGAAATTTACTTTATTGAGCTATCCCGGACAAACCATCGCCTATGAAATCGCAATTGTTGAAGATGCCAAACCAGGCGAAGAAGGTATCCCTTTAAGTATAATACTAGATCTTGATTTGACCCACATCGATAAAATAGAATTAAAGCTTAAAGAGGGGAAGCCTATTATTATTCAAGATCCCCACATCATTCAGGCTATTTCCAAACGAATGCAACACATCCGTCTGCAAGCAGCCGATCAGTATCCGGCGGAATATGACACTTACACCATGTCGTTATATCAAGCAGATAGGAAAGCAATTTATTCCGGTAATCTGGTCCTTCAGCAGCTTCCTTACAGACCAACCTCTTTAACTATCGATCTTGATGAATTCATCAAGAAGTTGAAATAATTCACCGTGACAAATCAACTGA
>NZ_MRTH01000134.1 GCF_001956045.1 Paenibacillus sp. FSL H7-0331
ATCCGCAAAGGTTTTGCCTTCATGCTCCCCAAGCTGGAACGCTTTGACGATAACAGTCACGAATTCCGCTCTTGTGATGTTCGCATCAGGCCTAAATGTGTTGTCTGGATAACCGTTAATCGCGCCGAGTTTCACCAGCTCCCGCACGTTCGATTCGTACCATTGCCCTTTGATATCGGCAAAGTCCGCTTCATTTGTTTGCGGCTGCTCGGTCTTCGCTTTATCCAATGCTAGAACGGCAAATTTCGTAAAATGGTTCACCGATCCGGATGCTGTCCCGTTCGCTTCGTCGACGTTCAAGCTTTCTAATGACATCCATTTATGGGTTTGTTCGTTCAGCCAATATACGCCTGCCGTCCATTTCGCAGAGTCCACCTTCGTCTTGTCGAAAGGCAGCGTAATAACGACCGGCTTGCTGAATTCGCCGTCCTTGTCTTTCTTGATCTCGTACACCTCGCTAACCAATTGTAAGGCGCTGTCCATCGGCAGAATCGAGGTGTCGCTCACTATATCTACCGTAACTTGAATGTTGCTATCCATCGCTCCGGCGGGAACTTCGATTGTGGCTCCGTTCAATGTTGTCTTTCCCCCGCTGGTAGCCGAGATCGTTGCGGAGTTGGTTGCGGCACCGCCGCCTCCACCGCCTCCACTTCTGGTTACGGTGTTGCTCGTTGAGTCGACCTGCGTGTAGCTGACAAATAGGGTAAAGTGTTTAGTCCAAATGACAAGGTCACTGCCAATCATCATTTTGGCGTCTCCGCCTGCGGCAATCTCGTGGTCTGCCGCTGCTTGGGTGTCTGCGGTTACTGTGCCCGTGATCTCGGTAAACACGCCGTTTCGGACGAAGCCGGCCTTTTTGCCCCCTTGGTTTGGGATGAGCAATCGCACCGCTCTGTCGAACGTTAACGATACCTCCGTCGATCCGACTTCAATGACGGCGCTCACGATGCCATGATTGATCGTTACGCTGCTGTTGCTTAGCACTTGCGGGAGCTTGATCGTGCCGTCCCAATTGCCGGGAGCCGTAATTTTCGTTCCGTCTGGAATCATTATACTTACATTGCCCAGAGTGGTAGCCGCTTGCACTTCCACTAACGGGAGCATCGCTTCTTTGCTCGATCCTGCCATTGTCGTTGCAACCACAATCTCGGCATTCGTTACACTCGCAGGGACGGTAATAGATACAGGTTTAGTCGTCACCTGAATCGGTGCAGTAGAACTGGCCGTTACCGCTTCGGCTCTAGACACGTTCACGGTATACGTCTGCACGGTCTTTCCGTCTTGAGCCGTCACTACCACGGTGATTTGAGTGCTACCCACGTTCAGGTTGATCGCCCCCGACGCTTGTCCGCTCGTCACTGCTGTCCCGTTTACCTTCACTTTTGCGTTGCTATCCGATATTGTTGGCGTCACTATCACCAACGTTACACCGTTCGCTACGCTCGCTGTGTAGGAAAATGTACCCGGATCAAACGATGGACTGAGCGTTATTCCTGATACGGCCATACTGCTCAGATTCGCATTACTGGATGCGCTCGGTGTTGCGGCTATCGGTGTTGCGCTGACTTCGTTGGAGTAGTTGCTGCTATTTCC
>NZ_MRTH01000135.1 GCF_001956045.1 Paenibacillus sp. FSL H7-0331
GTACACAAACCAGCTAATATAATGTCAATAGGAGCTTAAGAAAGATTTTAATCTTGTTTAGAATGGTAAAAAAGACAATACTAAATTAGCCCCATTTCTTAAATTGGGATTTAATGGGTATTTTGAATCTTTTGTGGTTATGCGGAGCAGTAAGGAACGGATCGAGTCAACATGGCAAAAATGATATGAAGCAACTTATTGGTGCAAGCAATAAGTGCTACGCGGTGAGGTTTTCCTTCAAGCCGTTTTTTATCATAAAAGGCGCGAATCCGAGTATTCCTAGCTGCCCCTCTAATGCCACATAAAACAGCCAAATACAAAGCCCTCCTTAGACGAGTAGATCCACGCTTCGTAATACGGTTCCTAGTCGCAGTAAACTTACCTGACGAGAAGACACTTGGATCTATACCTGCGAAAGCTACGAGCTTTTTAGCATGCTCAAAGGTAGTAACGTCACCGATTTCAGCAATAATCGTAGCGGCGAGCTTATGTCCTATTCCGGGAATGGAGCACAACAAATGATAATCCTCCATTGTCGTTGCTATAACTTGAATTTCTCTTTCTAAATGAGAGAGATGCGTTTGATACTCCATCAACAGATCAATCATAAGCCGTAAAGAGATAATCTGACTATGATTAGAAGAGTTCGTCATCAGACTGTTTTTAGCTGCAGTTACAATATCTTCTGCCTTCTTAGTCGCCCAAGAACTTGATCGATTACATGAAGAACTAATGGTACGTGTGATTTCTTCTAAATCAGACAAAAGGACTTGTTCAGGTGTCGAGTACTTCCTTAGCACCTGCAACGCTGTTTTGGAAAACAACTGTCCAAATAAGTTAGAGTAAAGTGGAAATAATTGGTCCAATATAGATTGGAAATTGAGCTGTGCTTGTACATAAGCATGAGTAATCATCTCGTGTTGCCTACTTAAAAAGCGAAGCTCTGCTTGCTCGTTTTGTTTTAATGGCGTAGGTTTTAACTCCTCTTTATAGTACAATTCAGCTAGATGCTTAGCATCTTCCGCGTCCGTTTTTACTTTTCTCAGCTTTGATTTTCTTGCTCGCTGGGGGATCAAAGGATTCAAAATAATGATCTTATACGCTTGCTTTTGAAGAGCAGCTACAAGCCCCAAATGATAATGTCCTGTCGATTCCAATACAATAGCTGGCCTTCTCTCCGTTAAGGACTCTACTTCCTGAAGCCTTGAAATGAGGCTCTGAATACCATCAAAGGTATGCAAGAAACGAAACGACTTTCCCAAGGATTTGTTGCGTTCAAGGAAAATAAAGCCTTCACTTTCTCCTTTTGATACATCAATACCAACAACAGGATTCATAATGCCCTCCTCAAATTAATATGACCGGATCCCACTAACCATTGCACTGCCATAGCTTCGCGTGTTATACGAGATCAATGTCTCAACCAGCCCAATCATGGTTTGTGCAATAGCAGGTGAACAGTTTGTGTAACGGGCTATGAGCCCACCTATTTTATCGTTCTCACCGGCTAATGCTAATTTTAACGCAAAAAATGAGGTTAACCAGATTTAGCTGGTTAACCTCATAATACGAAACCTATTTTAACG
>NZ_MRTH01000136.1 GCF_001956045.1 Paenibacillus sp. FSL H7-0331
ACATGCTAATGAATATAACAATCTTCTCGTCCTATTTGCAGCAATGCTGCTTAAAGACCAGTTAAACTGTGGTGAACTGGCACATCGGAATAGAACTGGGTATAATCGATGACAGTCCAAGTAGGGCTGCATTCAAAATATACCTAGGTAGAGATGCATACAAAACGTAATTGTCCCCATACTAGACATACTGTAATAAGGCAAAAAAACTGCACCTCCAATTGTTAGTCGTGTCTAACAATTGGCGGGCAGTTCATGATCAGCAAAAACCAAGCGAATACGTACTATTTCGATGTGGAAAAGTGCAAGCGATGTCCAAATTCAAGGAAGAATCCTATACAGACGGAGCTAAAACTAAAACGTATTCGGTAACGATAAAGTCCAACGAACACACCGAACAAATGGCGTTTCAAGAAAGTGAGTACTTCAAAGAAAGTCGAAGGAACGCTACAAGATTGAAGCCAAGAATAGCGAACTTAAGCACAAGTGTTGAAAGAAAATACTTTATTTTCCGAGTCTAACACTTTATTTTCTTCTGACAACAGGAACGGGTATGATGTAGCCACATCCTCGGGTCTATTAGGCATGGAGATGCAAGGAGCTATGGCGATATTTGCTGCTAATCTAAAACGAATACTCAAATTAACAGACTAAAAAAATAACATTACATAGAAAAATGGGCCATCTGCTTCGTTTTCGAGAGCAACTGGCCATTTTTTATGCTACAGAATCATTAAGTCTGAAAAAAACTAAGTTCTTCAGTGGCCTCGGAATTCCTCGGCGGTCTTTTTCTCGTATTCGATTAATACACTGAGCTCATCCCTTGTAGACGTTATCCTCGTTAATCTGTTCGGGACTATAGGGAGGCAAAAAGATAAGTTCAAGACGGTCGCGCTGCTTCTTAAGGAATCGCTCGAGCACCTTGGCGTGATGTGCCCTGGCATTATCCAATGCCAGGGTGATTTTACCTTTAGGATAGGATTCTATTTAACAAACCATGTATGCTGAATAGCTTGGTAATCACGAATCATGGCTTCATCTTCAAACCATAAGTGATCAATTTCGCCGTTCTCGTAATTTTTTTAAACCTTGGGAAGGTTGATTCGACAAACTCTTTTTGCTTTTCTTTGTCGGCTGCCGCCAGGGTATACGTTGGCTGGTATAGCTCATACCCAGCCTGTACCGAATGGAGTAACCAACTTTTCACGCCTCGACACCAATAGAGTCGATGAGCGTTCGTTGTAGTCACACCTGACTTGATTACTGCCTTCGATATAGGTTACCAATTTTGTCATACGTGTATGCAATGGTTGTTCCATCTACCCGTGTTTCCCTGCGAGACAGACCGCCGATTATGTCGGCAGCCAGGTGTCGTTATGTCATCGATTATACCCAGTTCTTTTCCGATGTGCCAGTTCACCACAGTTTAACTGGTCTTTAAGCAGCATTGCTGCAAATAGGACGAGAAGATTGTTATATTC
>NZ_MRTH01000137.1 GCF_001956045.1 Paenibacillus sp. FSL H7-0331
GGCAAAGAGAAAGCGTGGAACGCGAAGGGTATGCAGGAGCGTGGAGTATCGGAACTCGGGAAGGTAGAGAAAGAGATGGTGCAAAGGATCTGATGGAACGCATTCTGAACAGAGATAATCTGAACCGGGCGTACAAGCAGGTCAAACGCAATCATGGAGCGCCCGGGATCGATGGGATGACCATCGAGGCGGCGTTGCCATGGTTGCAGGAAAACAGAGAGGAACTGTTGCAAAGTATCCGGGAAGGGAAATACAAGCCAAGCCCAGTGCGGCGCAAGGAAATCCCCAAACCAGATGGAAGCGGCGTTCGAAAGCTGGGCATCCCGACCGTCGTAGATCGGGTAATTCAGCAAGCGATCGCCCAGCAACTGCAACCGTTATTCGAGCCGCTCTTCTCGGACGGAAGCTACGGCTACCGCCCGGGGCGCAGTGCGCAGCAAGCGATTCGGAAAGTCAAAGCGTATGCCGAACAAGGTTATGGACAAGCGGTGGAAATCGATCTGTCTAAATACTTCGACACGTTGAACCATGAGCTTCTGTTGAATTTGCTGAGCAAACAAATCCAGGATAAGCGCGTCATCGGCCTGATCAAGAAGTATCTGAAAAGCGGAGTCATGGAGAACGGCGTGCGCCGGGCAACGGAAGAAGGCTCGCCCCAGGGCGGCCCGTTGTCCCCGCTTTTGGCGAATATCTACCTGAACGAATTTGATCAGGAGATGGAAAGCCGAGGCGTAAGGGTCATCCGCTATGCGGATGATATCGTGGTGCTGGCGAAGAGTAAACGAGCAGCCATCCGGCTGCTGGAAACCAGCCGGATGTATTTGGAACAGAAGCTGAAGCTCCAAATGAACACGCAGAAGAGCAAAGTGGTCAGTGTCGTGGCGCAGAAACATTTCAAATTCCTCGGATTTGCTCTAGGGAAGAACGGAAAGGGCGTATACGTACGCGTACACCGCCAACCCTTGGTCAAGGCAAAGAAGAAGCTGAAGGAGCTAACGAGCCGAAGCCAAGGCAGGAATGCCCGACAGGTGATGGAGAACGTAAAGGTCTACATTCGCGGCTGGATCGGCTATTTCTACGTAGCGGACATGAAACGAATCCTGCAAAGCTGGAATGAATGGTTGCGAAGACGGATGCGGATGTACATCTGGAAGCAATGGAAGAAGCCGAGGACGAAGGTGCAAAACTTGCGAAAGTTGGGAATACCGGAGTGGCAAGCTTACCAATGGGGAAATACCCGATTGGGCTACTGGCGGATAGCCGGAAGCGCAATATTGAATCGCTCTGTAACAAACGAAAGGCTCGCACAGGCAGGGTATTATGACTTCCCTGCCCAATACGAGCGTTTACGTCAATTGCGCTCAAGCGGTTGAACCGCCGTATACCGAACGGTACGTCAGACTGTCTAACAATTATTCATAAATCTTTGTTGTTGGCATGGAAATGAATGGTCTTTGTCGAATCTCTATATAAAAGG
>NZ_MRTH01000138.1 GCF_001956045.1 Paenibacillus sp. FSL H7-0331
AGGACCTCAAGGTGTTCAAGGAACGCAGGGTGCCCAAGGACCTCAAGGTGTTCAAGGACCGCAAGGCACCCAAGGACCTCAAGGTGAACAAGGACCTCAAGGTATTCAGGGCCCGCAGGGTGATCAAGGACTTCAAGGCGTTCAAGGGCCACAAGGCACCCAAGGACCGCAAGGTGCACAAGGGCCGCAAGGCGTACAAGGACCTCAAGGTGCTCAAGGACCGCAGGGTGCTCAAGGACCTCAAGGTGCTCAAGGACCGCAGGGTGATCAAGGGCCGCAAGGTATACAAGGACCTCAAGGTGCCCAAGGGCCGCAAGGTGATCAAGGGTCGCAAGGCACACAAGGACCACAAGGTGTACAAGGACCTCAAGGTGAACAAGGACCTCAAGGTGAACAAGGACCTCAAGGTGAACAAGGACCACAAGGTGTACAAGGACCTCAAGGTGAACAAGGACCTCAAGGCGTACAAGGACCTCAAGGTGCTCAAGGACCGCAGGGTGCTCAAGGACCGCAGGGTGCTCAAGGACCGCAAGGTGCTCAAGGACCGCAAGGTGCTCAAGGACCGCAGGGTGCTCAAGGGCCGCAGGGTGCTCAAGGACCGCAGGGTGCTCAAGGGCCGCAGGGTGCTCAAGGGCCGCAAGGTACTCAAGGACCTCAAGGCACCCAAGGACCGCAGGGTGATCAAGGAACGCAAGGTGTTCAAGGACCGCAAGGCACCCAAGGACCGCAGGGTGATCAAGGGCCGCAAGGCACACAAGGACCTCAAGGTGCTCAAGGGCCGCAAGGCATACAAGGACCTCAAGGTGACCAAGGGCCGCAAGGACCGCAAGGCACCCAAGGACCTCAAGGTGCCCAAGGGCCGCAAGGCGCACAAGGAACTCAAGGTTCTCAAGGGCCGCAAAGCACCCAAGGACCGCAGGGTGATCAAGGACCGCAAGGCATACAAGGACCGCAGGGTGATCAAGGACCGCAAGGCATACAAGGACCTCAAGGTGTTCAAGGGTCGCAAGGCACACAAGGACCTCAAGGTGCTCAAGGGTCACAAGGCGTACAAGGACCTCAAGGTGTTCAGGGAACGCAGGGTGACCAAGGACCTCAAGGTGCTCAAGGGCCGCAAGGCGCCCAAGGACCGCAGGGTGATCAAGGACCTCAAGGTGTCCAAGGACCTCAAGGTGTCCAAGGGCCGCAAGGCGCACAAGGACCGCAGGGTGATCAAGGGCCGCAAGGCATCCAAGGGCCTCAAGGTATACAAGGATCGCAAGGTCTGCAAGGACCACAAGGCTTGCAAGGCCCGCAAGGTGCACAAGGCCCGCAAGGTCTGCAAGGACCACAAGGTCTGCAAGGACCGCAAGGCTTGCAAGGACCGCAAGGTGCACAAGGCCCG
>NZ_MRTH01000139.1 GCF_001956045.1 Paenibacillus sp. FSL H7-0331
TACTCCGGCTACGCAATGGATGAATGATCCGAACGGCCTTGTCTTCTTCGAGGGAGAATATCATTTGTTTTATCAATTTCATCCGGATGGGACGACCTGGGGACCGATGCACTGGGGGCATGCGGTGAGTACGGACCTGGTTAATTGGGAGCATTTGCCGATCGCTTTGTTTCCCGATCAGCACGGCTATATTTTCTCGGGAAGCGCAGTAGTAGATTGGAACGATACCACTGGCTTTTTCTCTGGAATACCTGGTTTGGTGGCCATATTTACACACGCTGGCACGTACCCAGACTCGGATCGTCCGAGACAAAGACAAAGCTTGGCATATAGTACGGATAAAGGTAGAACCTGGACGATGTACGAGGGGAATCCCGTGTTGTCTGACGAGCACATTGTGGATTTCCGGGATCCAAAGGTGTTTTGGCACGAAAACAGCACTCGATGGGTGATGTCGATTGCAGCAGGTGATCGGATCCGCTTTTATACCTCAGAGAATCTGAAGGAATGGTCCTTTGCCAGTGAATTCGGGGCGAAGGAAGGTTCACATGACGGCGTATGGGAGTGCCCCGATCTGATTGAATTGCCCATTAAGGGTGAGTCTAACCGGACCAAATGGGTGTTGATCGTCAGTATCGGAGACCATGCCGACATGCTAGAGGGCTCAAGAACCCAATACTTTATTGGGGATTTCGATGGCACGATCTTTACAAACAATTCTTCTCCGGATACGATCCTGTGGCTTGATCATGGGAGAGATAATTATGCTGGAGTAACATGGTCTGATTCGAATGCTCTGGGCAAGGAGAAGCTGTTTATCGGTTGGATGAGCAATTGGAAATATGCCAATATAACACCGACGGATGGATGGCGCAGTGCAATGACAATCCCGCGCGTGTTAACCCTTAGGGAAGAACCAGAAGGCTTATGTTTGATTCAAACACCGATCCCTGCTATGAGAACGCTGCGAAATCAGCTGCATCGCTTAGAACATGTTGCTATTCAATCAACTCATAATCTGTTGGTAGATCTTCAAGCAGAATTGTATGAAATCGAGCTTGAGATTGAACGGGGCAGCGCGACAGAGTTTGGGCTCAAGATTAGGACATCTGAACGTGAAGAAACTATCATTGGGTACGATGCTGTAAACAACGCTCTATTCATCGACCGCTCGAACTCGGGTGATACAAGTTTTCATAACCAATTCGCATGTAAGCACAGTGCCCCCCTAATGCTAAATAATGAGAAAATAAAGCTTCATATTTTCGTCGATCAATCTTCGGTAGAAGTATTTGCGAATGATGGAAAACTCGTTCTGACGGATCAGATTTTCCCTGATCCTTCAAGTACAGGGTTGGAAT
>NZ_MRTH01000013.1 GCF_001956045.1 Paenibacillus sp. FSL H7-0331
CCGACAATTATAGATCGCCTATGCCTTCGCTTAGAAAGCGACCAAATTACTGAACAATTTTAGTTCAACTTATATAGTTCAATATAGGTGCCAACACTTGCTTTTATTTCTTTAATACCAAGTTCATTACTGATATAAGCACGATGATTTCCTCCATCATCAACAGCGTATCTCCCATCAGGAATCTTTAATAAGCTCAGGTCGGCAGGACAAATATCTTGCCATCCATTTTCCATAACACTCAAATGAAGACGTTTAAGTTTTCTTGGGCTAAGTTCTCGGGAAAGAGCGACTATTTCAGTTGGATAAACAACTTGAACACCTAAATCAACATATATGTACCTGGAGCTGTCTTGAAGTTTTTCTAGCACATCATCTAAATCAATCCATACCTTATCTGACATTGTTTCAACATCTCCTTATAAATATCCGTTTTACTCTATTTCATTTAGTTTTATCTCATCCCATAACAATACAGGCTTTTCAAATGCCGATGCCACCTTTTCATGTGCTCTGCGAATATCTTCAACACTATCCTGATTATAAGGGTTCTTATCCTTAATAAAACTATTAGGTTCGCCATTTTCATAATACACTTCACATACCTCGTAGACATCTTCATTAGCCATTTCATTGCCGACTTTGTATTTCACAAGTCGATAGTTCCAATGACTAAACATTATCTACTTTCCTTTCGCATTAAAATCTCAGTTTCATCTAATCTTTTCTTGGTAGCTTAATCAATTCATCATAAGTTTTAGGCTTAGGACATTCTTCTAATGGTCTTCCTTTCATTTTATCTACTTTATAACCTAACTCACATCGGTAATAAGGCAAACCCATTAAATTCGATGCTCGACAGCCTGTGCAAGTTCGTTTCAACGCATCCCACATCTCCTAATAAAACCTCAATTTCATTTATAACGCACAATGAGTTATACAGGAGTTCTTAGCATCAGAAATTCCTTATTAACTCCTTGTTTTCCGTAATTTACAAAGCCGAACTGCTGATAATATTCTACCAGTTGCTTAGTTTCAGAATAAAGAGAAAGAGGAAGTTCTATTTCTCTGGACAAAGTGATAAATTCATCTATAATTTTGGAGCCATGTCCTTTTTCAATAGAATGACCCTGCCCCGAATAGATAGACACATAGAAAACCTCTATAATAAAAGTGGAGGGATATACTATGGGGCAACGGAAGAAGTTTGATAAGGCATTTAAGGAACAGGTTGTATTGCGAATACTAGCCGGCGAAACGACATTTGCGGATGCGGCCAAGGAACTGAATGTTCATTACACCACAGTCCGAGACTGGGTGAAATTTTATAAACAAGACGGAGACAGTGCGTTTCCAGGCAGTGGTCACCTTAAGGCTGAAGATGATGAGGTACGTAAGCTTCGAAAGCAGTTAGCGGATCTCAAGGAAGAGAATGATATTCTAAAAAAGGCGGCAGCCTACTTCGCGAAAAATCAGAAATAATGAGGTTCAAATTTATCTTTGAACACCGCTTCGAGTTTCGGATTGCGAAGATGTGCCAGGCACTTAGCGTCTCAAGAAGCGGCTATTATGCTCATATCAAGCGACCGGAAAGCAAACGTAGCAAAGCGAACCAAGAGCTGCTTGATACGATAAAAGACATCCACACAAACAGTCGCAGAATCTATGGATCACCACAGATTACTAAGAATTTACCGTCAGAGCAGAAAGCCAGTCGCGGCCGTGTTGCGCGGTTAATGCGAGCTAACGGGATCCGATCAAAAGTGGTAAAGAAATACAAAGCAACAACAAATTCAAACCACAATCTGCCTGTTGCAGATAACATCGTGAACCAGGACTTTACAACGAGCAAACCCAATGAAAAGTGGTTGAGTGATATTACCTACATAGCAACTGCTGAAGGATGGCTTTATCTCGCTGGCGTGTTGGATTTACATGGCCGAAAACTCGTAGGTTGGGCGATGGATAGTCGTATGAAGACAGAGCTTGTCTGTGCTGCTCTGAAGCAGGCAATTGGCCGCACAGGTGCATCCAAAGGACTTATTGTACATTCTGATCGCGGCGTTCAATACGCCAGTAAAGGATACCAGAAACTCCTTGAGAAGAACGGGTTTATCTGCAGCATGAGTCGCAAAGGAAACTGTTATGATAATTCTCCAATGGAATCCTTTTGGGGAAAGTTGAAAATGGAATGGCTCAATGATTACACATTCAAGACGCGAGCTGAGGCTAAGAAAGCTGTGTTTGAATATATCGAGCTCTTTTACAACCGTCGGAGAACGCATTCCTCCAACGATTATGTCCCGCCATTCCTGGTCGGAGAAAGTTAGGCTAATTGGGTTCACTGAGGCTTTCTACGTGTCTACTTTTTCAGGGCAAGGTCAAGCTTTAATGGCGAGTGGTGCTTATAGTCAGATTAAAAAGCCTACAGAAGATGAAAGTAAAAAATGAATAATAGGAAGTGAAAAATAAAATGTATGAAATTATTTGGTCGGGAAATAAATACACAAACTCCTCTGGTAGAGATGGGTTTGTACCCTTTGTTATAGTCAACCACATTTCGGCTAGCACAATGAGCAGTATGGACTCATGGTTTACATCTTCAGGTAATGCAGTATCAAGTGCCCATTTTGGAGTTTCAAGAAAGGGTGAACTACACCAATACGTAGAAATCGAACGTTTTGCATGGGCAAATGGCACAAGTTTGAGTTATATGTCTAAATATCCTGCTCAAGTATGGATTGATCAGAAATATACGAATGCAAACTATTGGACAGTTTCAATTGAACATGAAGGAACTGATGGTGATTTATCTGAGGAGCAGTTTCAAGCTTCGGTGTGGCTACATCAGTATATTAGAGATTACATAGTGGATAAGTGGGGCCAAGAGTGTTATTTTCCATTAGATGATTATCATGTAATTGGTCATTTTCAGCTTCACAGTTGGAAAGAATTTTGCCCTGGTATCATGTTTCCATGGGCTAGATTATATGAAACATTTCAAAAGGAAACACAATTTGAGGAGGAAGATGAAATGAATAAAATTTTAGATTATGATCAATGGGCATGGGACGAATTGGATAAATATTTGGGTGATGCTTATAACGACCAAACCATAACAGATTGGAAATGGGTGCAAGCTGCTCGTGATAAGACACTAGTCTATAAAGATTTACTGTTGTTGAAAGTGCTCATAGACGAGAGAAGAAGAGATAAATAAGGCTCAACATCAAACTCTGTGGTTGACAAAGTTAAACACAAAGATTCTCCCTGTTGCATTCCAGTAAAATACGTTGTTTGTAGCACTGAGCGTTTCGGGTAAAATAGTGCCGACGTTATAAGGCTTTGATTTTATTGTTTTGTCCTTCAACAGCAGCGTTAGTCAAACGTAATTGATGGTAATTGTTACAGACAACGTAAATTGACCAGAGAAAGAAGGTGCAGTTTGTCAATATCCAAACGACAAGCGATGCCCCTGTCTTCGAGGATACGGATTTCTAGCCACTCCCCACAATAGATCGGATACGGACGCCCCTCCAGATGAACCATTCAGCCGTTTGCAACTCGGTTATAGGCCATCGGCAGCCAGGGCTCTGTGATGCCAGTTCCCCCTCGATGACGCGTTTCACCATATGATCATCTATAATTCGCTTCAGGTTGACCGCACCGTAGATGAGGCAGCTTGTACATATCTTGTTGATTAACCTGGCCGTTCACTGGAAAAGGTGTAGATCGCGTCCACCGCGCTGTCCGAGAAGACCGCCTGTTCACTTGCTGCGTAGCCAAGGTGTCTGTCGATATATTCCCCGGTCTGGGCGCGATCATAATGAAGCAGCCGGCACTGCACATCAATCCTTTGGCGAATGGCCGTATACGCCTGCATCCGGAGGCGATCCCACAACTCGCTTTGCCCGACCAGCATCAGCGCCATCGGGCTTTCCGAATCCATCCGAACATTTAGCAGAAACCGCATTTCCTCCAGCATCTCCCGATCCAGTAAAGGTGCCTCGTCCACAATTACGCAAGGTTTCAGATGGTGCAACTCACGCATCAGCTCAATCTCACGATGCAACTGCCCTGGCGTCACCGCGATAAAACTTCGCTTCACATGCCAGTTGCTCCAGCAAGCACTTGTAGAAGTGGCACGGCGTCAGCTTGGAATCTAAAGTGCTACAAGATGTCAAGACAGGATTTTTAATAATATAAGTTGTGAAAAAATGCACAATCTTTTGTCTGTGGCGGGATAAAGCACAGCTACTGGATGAATGTTATGAGCATCATCATGGGATGAGCTATTCCTTGAGTGAGATCGCAGAATTGCTGGGCGTGAAGAAAGGAACTGTGTAGGGCTATGTGCAGACAGCGAATAAAAAGGTCGTGCAGGCGAAGCAATGCGGAAGTACAGGCGATCAGCATGCTTGATGTCATGTAAAAGCAATCATCATCGGCTTGCACGAGAGTTTTAGTAAGCTGCCCCTTACGATTGCCACCTAATAATGAGAACAAAATACGAACAAGTGTTCTTATTTTGAATCGAAAGCATGATCATGCAGGATGCAGCAAGAGCCGAATCAGGAAAGGAGCAACCCAAGTTGACGAGTAAGAAAAAAAGTTGCCGACAGCAGTCGCGTTCACCCGCGTTCAACAACAGATGGCTCACAAGTCGGCTTTATCAAGTGGAAGGCAGGTGTGTCCATGATTGATCTGGAGCTGATTCAAACGGTAATTGCCGATGGCTTGAGTGCTCATCTTGGTATACCGGTTGTGCAGGTGGATGAAGTAAGGCAATCACAATATCCGTATATCACGTACAGCTATTCCGGACCCATCAAATATCCGGGTAGTACACCCGCCATGACGCTTGTTGCAGCTGGCACTGAAGAAGTGATGGAGCGGTACACGGAGCAGCCTACTTGTCGCATCAGCTTGAATTCCTGCTCGAACCAACAGCTGGAGAGCTGGACGAATGCGATTCGGATGCACGACTGGTTCCGTATCGTCGGTCACGATGTTTTAAAGCAGGGGGCCGATCTGGTCGTCGTGAACGCTGGAAAGCTTAAAAACCGCGATACGGTTATTGAAGGGGTATGGGAGCGTAGGAGTCAATTGTATGTGACCTTCCGCACCGCAAGTGTAGTGGATATGAATCAAGGAACCATTCAAACAGTAAATTGGAAATAGGGAGGAATTAACATGGTCAACTCAAAAAAAGACGTAACGGTTGTCATCGATATTCAAAAGCCCGTAGGGCGTTTAGGATTTGGTAAGGTACTTATTCTCGGAGCAAAAGCAGGTGGTTCCGAATATAAAGAATACACCGATTTGGTGGGTGTCAAAGCGGATTTTATCGAAACCACAGAGGAATATAAAGCGGCACAGGCGATTTTTGCCCAAGGTGATCAAGCACCTTCCGTGATTGCTATTACTTGCCGCAATTCGACAACAGGCGAGTCTGAGGAAACACTGGTTCAACGCTTGCAGGCTGTTCTGGATAAAGATTGGTATTTCCTGATCAGCACCTCTGCTGCCAAGGTGGATGTGCTGGCTGTTGCCGATGAGATTGAAGCCGATGGAACCCATCAGTTCTTCACTCGCTCGTCAAGCTTGACGGATTTGGCGGCAATCAAGGCCAAAAATTATACACGTACGACCGTTCTCTATCATACGACGATCACCAATTATCCGGAAGCGGCATGGGTTGGAGCGGCTGGCTCCGCACCTGTAGGCAGCATCACCTGGAAATTCAAGAAGTTGAACGGTATTCAGCCGTTGGAGCTGTCCAGCAGTGAGTTGTTGGCGATTCATAATCTGGGTGCGAACGCTTATATTTCCAAAGCCGGTGATGCGGTAACGACAGAAGGCCGGGTGGTCGATGCCGAATATATCGATATTATCCACGCCAGAGACTATGTAAAGTTTTCGATCGAATATGGAGTTCAAAAGCTGTTGAACAGCACACCAAAGGTTCCTTACACCACAGCGGGTATTGCCCAAATCGAGGGTGTAGTCAAAACCGTGCTTCAGCGTGCGCACAATCAGGGCATTATTGCCAGTGACGAGGATGGTTTGGGCCTGTATGGAACGACATTCAAATCCCGCGATGAAGTAGACCCTGCCGACCGTGCGGCTCGCAGCTACAATGATGGCTCTTTTTACTTCGAGCTTGCCGGTGCTGTTCATGATGCTACGATCCATGGAGTTATCCAATTTTAAGAAGCAATATCATTATGAGGAGGAATAAAAATGGCTACAACAACTTATGATCCGAAGTACGTATCAATTACCGTAGACGGTGTGTTTATGACTGGACTTGGCGAAAGCATGGTGGAAATCTCCAAGGATGAAAATAATTACGATACCAAGGTCGGTGCAATGGGTGATGCGGTGCGCACCAAGATTAATAACAGCTTGGGCACAATCAAAATCACGCTGCAGCAAACAAGTCCGCAGACTACATTTCTTGACAGCTTGGCCAATACCGGTAAATTGGTTCCAATCAGCATCATTTCGTACAACGAGCCGAAGCAAACGACCACGGTAACGCAGGCTTTTCTAAAAAAGCAGGCTGACCGCAAGTACGGCAAGGATGCCGAGGACCGTGAATACGAATTCCAGGCCATGGATCTTAATTTAGCTTAAGATTAGCCATTCGCATATCAATAACAATACGAGTAGGAGTGATGGATACATGAGCAACTTTAAACAAAAAAACTATACATCCCGCAGCGGTAAAGCCTATACATTCCAATTCCCGGGCGTGCGTGCAGCGGCACAAATCAGCGACCGTGTAAAAAATAAGTTCGGAGTTCCGCAGGAAGAGAAGCTTGCTGAGGAAATGATGAAGAATGTCATCGTTGAGCCGAAAATCTCTTGGGATTATTTTGGCAGCGATAAAAAGGAATTCAACGATGTGATTGCGGCCTCCTTCCGTTTCCTTGAAGGCGAAGACGAGGAAGCCTCGGATGACCATAACCAGGAGTGAAGCGCGTCAGCGGGCGGAACGCAACTGGGGCATGTGGCGCCTGCTGCTGAGTGATATGAATATCACTTATAGCGAGCTGAACCAGATGGACCAGGACGATCTGGCCGAAGCCAATGCGGCGCTCGATATGTACATCGAGATGATGGAGAAAAATATGGAGAAGTCGAAGAAGCGTTCCTGATGGACGCTTCTTTGTTCTTTTGAAGGGAAGGGTGGTGAGGGGAATATGGCGAATGTTGTTTCTATTGCAAATTCAAGTGGCGTAATTAGTCAAATTAATCAAATAGATAATCTTACACATATTAACTCACAGCTTAATCAATTTATCCAGATTACGAATGAAGTTAAGGAAAGCGTAGACAAGGCGGAGTCTGGCTTTTCAAAGTTCAAAAAATCAATGACTAGTCTTGGTGAAATTGCAGCTTCTGGAATATATTCAGCATTTAAAGAAATTGGCATTTCAAGCTGGAATGCAGCTATTGAATCGGAAAAATCTCTTAATATTATGAAAATAGGTACAGGTGCTACAGGAGATGAGTTAAAGAACTTAATGACAAGTTATCAAAAAATCGGAGCTCAAGTTCCAGATAAGATGAATACCGTAGCAACAGTAATGGCAGATATTCATAGAAGGACGAGTGCAACCGGAGATACTTTGGAGAATATGACAGAGAAAATCTTAAATCTTGGTTCTCTAACTGGGGTAAGCACCAGTACAATATCCGCGTCACTTACAAGTGCCATGCAGAGTTGGAATATAGGTGCCGATCAAGGTGGGGATATGTTCGATAAATTATATTATTTGTCCCAAAAGTCGGGTTTAGGTATCAATACGCTTGCAGATAAGATGGTTAAATTTGGTGGCCCGATGCGTCAGCTCGGTTATGACTTCGATACCAGTGCTGGATTGATAGGACAATGGTCAAGTAAAGGTTTGGACGCAGACATGGTTTTAGGATCCTTCTCTTCAGCTCTTAATAAAATGTCTTCCCAAAAAATACCGGATCCCGGAAATGCTTTGAAGTTAACGATAGAACAAATTAAAAAGGCTGAGACGAGTGCTGAAGCATCTAGTCTGGCGATGGCGGCTTTTGGCGAATCAAGTGGCCCAGCGATGGCAATGGCTATACGTGAAGGTCGATTGGAATTAGGAACCATTCTTCAGGATATGCAAAATTCTGAGAATATTATTAACAAGCTATCCGATAATACGGCAACCTTGAGTGATAAATTTGAAGTTTTAAAGAAAAAAATAACCAAATCGCTTGAACCATTAGGTGAAAAATTGATGGAGTGGGCTAATAAAGCCTTTCCACTTATTGAACAAGCAATGAACAATTTACCGATCAGTTTGGACAAAATGATGCCATCTATTAATCATTTCATCGATACTTTGGGCACTAAGATGACAGATGCCATAAATGGTGTTTTTAATGCAATAACTTTTTTGAAAAATCACTTTGAAATACTAGGTCCTGCAGTTGGTGTAGTGGCTGTGATATTTGGTACAGCTTTGTCTGTAGCACTTTGGAGTGTCGCTGCTGCTGGTTGGGCTGCTATTTCCCCTTTATTGCCATTTATCGCAGCTGTTGTGTTCATTGGAGCTGAAATAGCTCTATTAGGTTACATGTGGAAAACAAACATGTTTGGTATTCGAGATGTAGCAATGGTTGTGTTCAACTATGTAATGGGGGTATTTGCCGGTATTAGTGTTTATATTAATTCAATAATGCCTTATATTCTACAAATTGTAGCATTTGTTTGGCCCATTATTAGTGCAATATTTATTTCGGAACTAACAGTTATATGGGAAATAGTTAAAATCATTTTTTCGAATATATGGAATATGATTTCTTGGGCTTTTACGAATATATTCAATATATTTAGTATTGTGGTCAGTTATGGCTCAGGTATCTTTAAGACCCTATTGCAAATTGTTACTGGTGACTTCGCAGGAGCGTGGGAGACACTGAAAACCACTGTGCAAGGATTATTAGTCGGTATAAAAACTTTTTTTATTGATTTCTTTACTGGAATGTCCGAAATCGGTTATAACCTCATGCTTGGAATAAAGGATGGAATTTTGAACGCTGGACCCGCAGTTTTGGGTGCACTGACTACGATTGGAAGCAGTATGATATCTGTGTTTAAAAATCTTCTTGGTATCAAATCCCCTTCAAAAGTAATGATGGAGGTTGGCTTTTGGACAGCTGAAGGATTGGCAAACGGAATTGAAGATGGTGAGAGTAGTGTAATGAGCTCATCAGAAAAAGTGGCAAAAGCAGTTACGACTCCTTACGATACTGGGATGCTCAATGAGAATACCGGTTTTTTATCAACATTGTCATCTAATTCTGATTTAGGTTCTGTTTCACCATCTAACAAGGCTCCTGCCATGCCAGCAGCGTCCTTTTATAATAGCTCTGCTGTTGGTCCAACCAACATTGCAAGCACAGAAATCAATCCCATCATCAATATCACACTTAACGGCGATGGCAGCGGAACCAATGCCCAAGACATTGCCGAGCGGGTCAAGCTGGCGATTCAGGAAGTATTCGAAAGCGCTGCACGCAGGCAAGGAATTGCGGGGGTTCAATCATGGCAACTATAAATGGTATTCATATATTGGTCGAAACGGAAGATCCTTCTTATGAAATTGAGGTCACGGAGCAGCCGGTTGAAAGTGGACTTGACCTGATGGATCATGTGCGATCAAAAGCAAAAACGATGAACATCAGCGGAATCATTGTCAGTGAGAATCCTCAAGAAGCGGGTCAAATCCGGCAAAATATTTTGAATCTGATGGAAACCGGTACTCTTGTCGTATACGAGGGGCGCAATAGATTTTATGGAATTCTGACCAGCTTTCGCAGTACACACACTCACCAGATAGCCGATGGTATGTCCTTTTCCGCTAGTCTTAAGGAAGTGCGCATAGCCAGAACAGCTGAAATCGGCAGCCAATCTTTTCCTGTCAGCACGGAAACGGCTCCGGTTACTGTATCAGGGGTACAACAACCGGTTGAAACGACGAATGAGTAGCGTTAGGAGGTTATACTATTGGCATTAATCATTAATATCGATAAACAAAAAATACCATACCGTTTTGAGATTTCACTTGCCGGTACGCTTTATGAGATGGAATTTCATTACAACCCCGGTTTCGATTTTTTTACTGTCGATCTTTATAAAAATAAAGAGCCTTTGGTTTATGGCGAAAAGCTGCTGTACGGATTGCCTTTATTTCACGATATAGAGGATGCCAGATTCCCGAAGGTAGGGCTAATTCCGCTTGATGCATCGGGGCAATCTGTGGAAGTCAACGCTCATACGTTGGGAACTACTGTATTTCTGCGTGTGGTCGAGTGGGAGGCTGCATATGGTTAATTTCGGTCGTGTTGTCGAAATACGGGTGGGGTCTAAGGTCTTGTCCAGCGAGGAATTTACGATAGAATTTACCGTCCCATTCGATAATGATCTGCTGCCCAATGAAAGTGAGATTAAAATCTACAATCTTACAGATACAACCATAAATCTTTTCAAGCTACAAGAAGAGCTTATCATTAACGCCGGTTATATAGGAAATACAGGAACCATTCTGAAAGGTAACATTTCCAAATGTTCAACGCAGTACAGCGGTGTAGATAAAATTACCACGATCCATGTACTGGATGCTGAGAAAATGTCTGATCGTAAGGTAAACGATCTTGCTTTTGCTGAAAAAACAAAGGCAAGCACGATTCTCAAACAAATGACAAAAGAACTCGGTATTAAAGTTGCCCAGATGTATTTAAATGAAGATATGAATTACGAGGATGGTTACACAGCCACCGGGGAAATTACCGATATTATCAAAAAAATAGCCGCAGACTGCGGAACAAGTGCTTATATCAACAAGGGTGAGTTATATATTCGTAACTTGCGTCTCGGAAATGATACCGTCGTTTATTTGTCGGCAGACAGCGGTATGATCGGTCAGCCTGAAGAATTTGACGATGGTGAGGACAAGCTCAAAGGCATGAGAATCAAATCCCAGTTGCAGCATCTCATCACAACCGCTTCTGTCGTTGAGCTGACTGCCAAGCGTTCTATTAAAAAGCTGCATATCCGCAAGGGCTCGCACAAATGCAGCAGTTCGGATTTTGTAACGGAGATGGAGGGGATTTATCCATGAGTGTCGTAGATGCGGGAAGTGCTGCGAATGCTTTTATTTCCGGAATGTTGGACAAGGCCTTAAATGATCTGTATGTAAGTTTTCCTTGTAAAGTGATCTCCTTTGATCGGGTCAACTGCAAGGCGGTTGTGCAGCCTTTGGTTCGTGCAGGTGATATGCAGCCAGCGGTAATCCAAAATGTACCTATGCTTGGTCAGAAAAGTACAGTGAGGGAGCATGAGCTGACGATCATTGATAATGGAGTTGAACGGACGGTAACTGTGAAGGAGCACGATTTGATCGGTATACCGAATGTGATGGCGGGTGACATCGTTCTGGTCGTTTGTGCCGATGTGGAAATCAAAAATACGCTGTCAGGTCAGATTGCTTCGCCGGACAGCAAGCGCAGGCATAGTAAAAATGATGCTGTTATTGTGGGGGTGCTGCCATGGAGTCTTTTAAACTAATCAATGGAGACCTGGTTATGGAGCTGGGGGAGCTTGTGGTTGTTAATGGACAGGAAGAGATTGCCCAGTGTGTAAAAAATGTGCTTGGTACGAACAAAGCCGAATGGTTTTTGAATCCGAATATGGGGATCAAGTTCAAAGCCTTTCTGGAGAAAAACTTAAATGAAGAGGAAATGCGCGAGCAAATCCGGCAGGGCTTATTTCAGGAGCCTCGTATTAAGACGGTCGATAAAATCGCTTTTGATTATGATACCAAAAACCGGACGATAGATGTGCGGTTTAGCGCAACAGCTGTTGATGGTCAAAAAGTAGAGGGCGAGGTGATTCAGGATGTTGGATAGTCAGGGCTTTAAACGAAAACGGTATGCCGATCTGATCGTCGAAATGGAAGCAAAAGCACGGGAAGCCTATGGGGAAACCGTCAATACCTCGGAGAGATCACCTTTGGGCATTTTGCTGCGCATCTTTGCCTGGTTTCTGAGTAAGCCTTGGGAGAAGGCGGAGGATGTGTATTTTTCCGCATATATTAATACGGCACAGGGTGTCCAGCAGGATCGTCTTGGACCTCATGTCGGGATCACAAGAATTGCCGAGCAGTATGCTTCGGGCACCGTGAATTTTGTCGGGACAGCAGGGTATACGATTCCCGCCGGATTTTCCGTCCGTACTCAAACCGGGATATATTTCACAACAGTAAACAGTGTGACTCTCGATGGGACAGGCTTGGGAACTGGAGCTATTCGTGCTTCCGTCGCTGGAGCTCGCGGTAATGTGGCAGCGGGAACGATTATTGAAATTGTGAATCCAAATCCGAATGTGACCTCAGTAACGAATGCTGTAGCTGCTGCTGGCGGCAGGGAAAAAGAGACCGATCCCGAATTCCGCGAACGGTTCACACTTTCTGTATCTGGAGGCGGGGCAGGTACACTGGATTCGATTAGAGGTGCATTGCTGCGTGTTCCCGGTGTTCGTGCTGCGACGATCATTGAAAACACTTCGCTGCTCATAGATGCGGAAGGGCGACCAGGTAAAAGCTTTGAGGCTTATGTGCTGGGAGGCGATGCGGATGCGATTGCACAAAGTATTTTGGATACGAAGGCTGTTGGCATTGAGTCCTACGGTGGCGTGTCACGGACTGTGACCGATTTGTCTGGAGCCCCTCATACGATCAAATTCAGCTATGCCGTGGAGGTTGCCATTCATGTACGTGCGAACATCAGGACCAATGCGCAATTTCCTGCAGATGGAAAAGCACAAATACGTTCGGCTGTCATTCGGTACATTGGCGGAGAGGACAGCGATGGATCGTTATACAGCGGCTTGGCTATGGGAAATGACGTCATTTATACGAAGCTGATTAGCGCGATCTACAAAGTTGAGGGTGTTGAGGACGTGAGTCTGCAAATGGCAGCAGCTGGTGGCTATACATCGGACAATATTGCGATTTCCAGCAATCAGGTAGCTCAGGTGATTCACAGTGATATTGAGGTGGTCAGTCATGCTTAGTGTCCGCGATATGCTGAGTCTATTAACGGATAATTACAACAAAAGCCCGCAGAGCAACATCGGCAAGCTGCTGTCGATCATAAATGATCAGCTGAATGACTTATTGCAAACCTTGGATACGATGGAACAATGGCGGGATATTGATCTGGCTGAGGGCACAACGCTGGATGGTATAGGCCAAAATGTTGCACAACCGCGAGGAGCGGCATCGGATCAGGTATACCGGATCTTGATCAAAACCAAAATCGCCCGGAATTTATCGCGGGGAGACATCAATACGGTAATCCGCGTCATAGCTTTGGCTGTCAAAGCTGAATATTCGGAGATTGAAATTCAGGAGAAATATACCGAGTCCTTGGAGCCTGAGCCTGCTGCGATCTCACTGCTGCGACTTCCATTAAGTCGGATTAGTGATTCGGAAATCGATTTGAGGCAATTTGCACGTATTATTCAGAGAACTGTTGCTGCTGGTGTAAGAGTGGATGCGGTTGAGCTGCAGGGGACCTTTTCATTAGCCAGTGGTGAAGAGCTTGAGTTGGATACCGCTGTCGGTTTTGCCGATATCGATCAGACTACAGGGGGTACGTTAGGCGCAGTATTTACCCCTTCTGTAGAAACGGAATTACCTATATAAACAAGGAGCGTGGATAGCATGGCTTTTAATAAAGAACTACCTGAATGGAAAGCAGCCGGTATCGAGCCGCCTCTGACAAAACGCAACGAAGGCTGGAAACCCGGTGAGAAGCCGCCTGCTGATTGGCTGAACTGGACGCAGAACAGGACATATGAGGCTTTAAAGGAGCTGCAGGAGAAGGCTGCTGAGATCACCTCCATACAATCGCTGTCTGTGAAATCTGATGTTCGTGTTGGAACTACGGAGAATATCACTTTGTCTGGAACCCAAACGATTAATGGTGTTGCCGTTATTGCCGAAGATCGCATTTTGGTCAAAAATCAAAGTACAGGCAGCCAAAATGGTATCTATGTCGTAAAAGCTGGAGCTTGGGCACGCGCAGCAGATACCGATACGTCAGCAAAGCTTGCCAATGGTATTGAGGTATTTGTTCGTGAGGGTACGGTGGGCCGACAAACTCTATGGAGAATGACCAATACCGGTACAGTAATATTGGGTTCTACAGCGTTAACCTTTCAGCAGACAGAGGCATCTCTGGTTTCCCCTGCTTTTATGGGCGTGCCTACTGCACCTACGGCTACGGTAGCTTCTAATAATACACAAATAGCTACGACTGCTTACGTGGATTCTGTTGTTTCCACAAGTCCCACAGCCACACCGCTAAACCTTGGTTATGGCCACCAGATAGTGACTGTGCCTCGTAATACACCTTATAACCTGCTGAATATCACGGGTCGTACGTTGATTAACTTGTTGGGTAGGAATGGGGGGTGTGAGGATACAAGTGGATTTACCACTTTCCAAGCGACTATGGCAAAAGTTGCACCACTGACTAACGGGGTGGGTGCAATAGAAGTTACTTCTACAACAGCAAGTTTTGCGAGTGTAAGCTCGACCGCTACCTATGCCTTCAAACAAGGTAAATATTATGTCAGCATAGCAGCTATAAAAGGCACATCTGGAATCATGGGTGGGATAGATTTTCCCGGTGTAGCGACTTACGAGGTTCCTATGAATGGGCAGATCCAACTTATAGGCAGACGGATTAATCATACTATAAGTGATACAAACGTTACCTTTGCAGTATTTGCCAGAGCCACAGCGGTAGGGCTGAAAATAGCGGGCGATGATGTACGTCTATACGAGATTACCCAAGCGGAATATAATGCTCTTCCTCCTGCCACCTTTTCATTAGATTCAAGCAATAAATGGATTGCGGACAAATATGCTTATGTCGATGATATGAAAACGATCAGGAATCCGTATTTGATTAAGAGTGGGGAAAACTTGCTGCCGCCTATAGCTGAGGTTAACCAAACTTCCCTGGGAGCATTGGTTCCGATTGCTGTCAATGCGCCTTATTCGGTTTCTTTGACAACTACAGCGACGAACCAATTTCTTGCGAATGGGCGAGTCAATTTATTACCGAACACACAGTACACTTTATCTCTGGAATCTCCTTTGGGTGCTGGATTCAAAGGCTTTATCAATCAAACTAAAGTTGATGGTACTGCGTCGGCAGGCGGTCAGTTAATCCTAGAGTTGTCAACAAGCAAAACAGCCACATTCGTAACAAGTAGCGACATTTCGTATGCACTCGTTTTTTACGGAAATTCCACGGGCACTGGCACTTTTACCGTGACTAATCCGATGCTCAACCTTGGAACAACAGCCCTGCCTTTCAAGCCCAATGCTGACGATTATCTATTCTTCCCTAACGTGCAGCTTGCTTCTAACATGGATAACACGATTTACGATACGCTGTATAAGCGTGACGGAAAGTATTGGAAGCTATCAAGATTCAAGACGATGGACTTGGATGGGAGTTTGCCGTGGTCGAACCCTAATAATGCTACTGGATATAAAAGAGTGGCCGCAAACATAGGTACTAGTGTTATTGCTAGTTCACAAAAAGTAACTAAATACGATGGGAAAGTTCTTGGTGCTATCGGTGCAATTGATGGAGCAGTACTGAATGCAGATGGTAACTTGTATTTGGACGTTGCCATGACGGATAGTGGATGGGGCGATTCTTACAATCCGACAAATGTAGAGGTACAGGCGTATTTTTATGGGTGGAAAATGTCGTCAACTAACACATCGTCACCAGCCCCATACATGGGATCAGGGAACAAGTATTGGTATTCGATCGGATCGGTTCCTTTAGATTCACAATGGTATACTTCTGCAAACGTTACACCAATAACGCAAATTTTGAAACCCTACAAACTCCAATACCAACTAGCTAACCCGACAGTAGAGGAAATTGCTGTAGAAGGCGATATCACGCTGCACGAAGGACTGAATCAAGTTGATGTTGGCAATGGGATGATTGTTAGAGAGCGATTGAATCCGCAAAGTGACGGAGCCAGCCCACCGAATTACACGTTTGCTAATATGCAAGTAACTGGCAATGTTCCAGCGGCTTTACTGAAATACCGCAATAATGGAATACTTGCGATTTATAAAAATGGTTTGTTGGACAAGGAATGGCACATTGATACAGCCGTACCGCAGGGTAAAAACCGTGCTTGGATCGAGGCAACTAATTATGATCAATCTGCTGCCTACACAGTCACATATATCGCAGAGCAATACAGCCTTACAAGCAACGTCCAATCCATTCAAGGAGAATACCCAAGCAACCTAAAAACGGTAGTCGATACGCTGGCAACGAATCAAGCGGATGTGGTTACGAGGGTGGGAGTGCTGGAGAATACGCAGGCACAGAAGGCGCAGTCACAGTGGATTGAGCCTACATTATTGAATGGTTGGGTAAATTTCGATAGGACACAATGGGAAGCTGTGTCCTATCGTCTTACAGATACAAACGTATTAGAATTTAAAGGTGGATTAGGTTCGGGTTCTAATACTGCTATATTCGTTTTGCCACCCAAATATCGACCAACTAAAGAAAGAACGATTATTGTTAGTTCACATAATGGCATATCAGATATGATGGGACGAATCGATATCTATTCTAATGGTGAAGTTAAATATATAGCAGGTGGATATACATTTGCATCGTTAGAAAGTATTCGCATACCACTTTAAAGGAGGCCTACCATGAAAGAAGCAATCATAATCAACCTTGAAGGATATATGACGGACGTAATATTAGTGGACGACAACGAAACAGGTGTATTTCCTTTATACAAGTTACCTGAATCTAACGTAGAAGGTGAGGCTGATAAGCCTTCAGAATCTGTCGCACCTATAGTAGTAGGATACAGAGTCTCGATTAGGCCTCCAGAAGGACTCTACAAACCTCAATTTAATCTCGACACAGAGACATGGGGAGAAGGACGTGCAGCTTCAGATATATTGGAGGACATTCGTCAATCTAAAATATCTGTATTAAATAATGCCTGCAATGCCGCTATATTGTCCGGGTTTACTTCAAATGCACTTAGGGACGAACACACCTACGATTTTGACTACGAAGCACAGACCAATTTGGGTGGAATGCTGAATGCTATCATGGCTGAAATCGTTACAGAGGAAATCTACTGGAAAGCATCAGGGCTGCCCGTCCCGCATACGATAAATCAATTTAAACAAGTATATGCCGATGGACTAACGCACAAAAACAGTCTAATAACCAAGTACTGGACATTAAAGTCACAAGTATTGTCTGCCAACAGCGTTGAGGACATAGAATCGGTGTTTTGGTCTAAGTAATCTTTTTGAATATATTCATACAACAGCCCTGCACCCAAGCGGGGCTATTTTTTTCACAAGAAAGTTGGTGGAGGAGGAGGAGAATAAATGGAAGAAGCTCAAAAGATTCAGGATCAGCTAACCAACGTGAGAATTGATTTGCGGGAGCTTTCTACGAAAATGGATACCCTCAAGGATATGTCCAAAAAGCTGGAAGAAGTCGAGACGATTGCCAAGAAAGCGATGGAGTCAACGAAGTCGGCGCATCGGCGGCTGGATAAGATCGATAAGCTGACCAGCTGGCTGGCGACTACCGTTATTGGAGCGATCATCCTGGCTATTATCGGTTTTATTATTAAGGGAGGCCTCAATACGACCCCGTGATAGCTGTATATCATAGAGTCGGGAGGAAAGGAGTGACAGGATGGAAAATCAATTTTTTACATGGGAGGCTTTGTCTGCTATGGGCGGGGCTTCTTTGTTGACTTTTTTTATTGTGCAGTATACGAAAAACCAGGTGGATCGCTGGCTGAGGATGCCTACCGATATTTACGCAGTGATGGTTGCTTACGCAATATTGCTCGCTTCACAGCTCGCTATTGGCGCGAACGGCAGCGATTGGCGGCTGTATATCCTTAATTTTGCTAACTCTTTTCTGGTGGCAGCGGCGGCTGGGCATTTGCAAAATAAATCCATTCACCCACCAGAGCTTAGCGAATCCAAAGAGAAGGGGGAGCGCAGCGTATGAACCCACAGGATTTTATTGACAAGCTCGCACCTTGGGCTGTTGAGGAAATGAAGCGTACGGGGATTTTGGCCAGCATTACGATAGCCCAAGGTGCACTGGAAAGTGGTTGGGGCGCAGCGGCACCCGGTAACAATCTGTTTGGCATTAAAGGTTCCGGGCAGCTGCAGGAAACACAGGAGTTCATTAACGGTCATTGGCTGAATGTGACGGATGGTTTCCGTGTATATGACGATTGGATCGGTAGTGTATGGGATCATTCGCAGTTTTTAATCGAAAATGGACGTTATGCGAGATCCGGTTTTTTTGACCGATGTGCTGATAAAGATTACGAGGGTGCTGCCCAAGCACTGCAAACGGCTGGTTACGCAACAGATCCCAGCTATGCAGCAAAGCTGATTGCGATTATTAACAAATGGGGTCTGAATAACTGGGATCTCTCATGTGATACAGAAAGCGAGGTTGAACCCTATATGCTAGTTCCGAATGATGCCAATAAAATCATCGCTTTTTTGAAAGCAGCCTATGAGGCTGTGGATGATCCTGGGTCCCGGCAGGAATGCCACCGTTTGGCCAACGAGCTTCGCAAGGCGTCAGGACAGCCCGAGGAATAGGCCCATTCAGAGTAGGGTTACACAGGAAAAGGTGCGAACAAGCAGGTGCACTGTATAACGAACCAAGCATACAGAGGGCTAATCTCATTGATTGGGATAGGGCCCTTTTTTGTTGTGAAGAGGGTATGTTGCCCGTATACTAATAGTAAGGTTTCATAGCGATGGAGTTCATTCATAGTCCCATAGTCTGAACGAAAAGAGGAGCAGGATGAATAAACAATTGTTGAACATGAATGGAATTGTTACTGTACTCAACACGCCATTTACCGAGGAGGACACCATCGATGTTCAGTCACTTCGCACCAATGTAAATGTGGCCTTGGATTCCGGTGTTGCCGGGTTTCTTATCCCTGCTATGGCAAGTGAGGTAGGCAAGCTAAGCGACCTCGAAAGAAAACTGCTGGTTGAAACGGTAGTGGGAGAAGTGAAAGGAAAAGTACCCGTCATTGGAGGTGCTTCGGCACAGACGAGTGAGCAGCGAATTGGTTATGCCAGGCAATTAATTCAACTGGGCTGTGAGGGCGTGCTGGTAAGCATCCCTTATGACAACGATCTACAGTATGAACAGAGTGTCAGGGAAATTGCCGATTTACAACCGAATTTTTTGATGCTCCAGGATTGGGACTTTCAAGGCTATGGTCTGCCTGTACCTTTAATAACTAAACTGTTTAAAGAAATTGACGTTTTTCGAAGCTTGAAAATAGAAGTCGTTCCAGCCGGAGTTAAATATTCGCAGGTGATCGAGGCGACAGGTGGGCAATTGCATGTAGCAGGGGGCTGGGCTGTCAGCCAGCTTATCGAAGGTCTAGATCGTGGTGTACACGCTTTCATGCCTACAGGTATGCACGAAATCTACGTGAAGATCTATTCCTTATACCATCAGGGCGAGAGGGATGCGGCCAAGAACTTATTTAATCGGCTGCTGCCGGTATTATCCTTTGCTAATCAGCACCTGGATATTTCGATTCATTTTTTTAAGCATCTGCTATTTGAACAACATATATATAAGACAAGGCGGGTTCGCCAGCCGATATTGCCATTTGATGCTTACCATGAAGCCATATCCCAAGAACTGACCGATTATGTGATCAAGCTTACAGAGGATTTAACTAATTAACCATCGGTTTATAATATGGTATCCCGGCAATCGCATACATAGCGTAACAGATCCGTGAACCTATCGGAGAATCTTCCCTAGGTTCTCTTTAATTTCTTTTTATTGTAATTAGAGCTGGAGACAGCCTATAATGAGTGTATGAAATCGATTACATTAGAGAGAAAAGGGGGGATGTCTATGTACCGAGTCAAGCTGCCCAATACCCAAAATAAGCTTTTTCTAAAGATTCTGCTATATTTCCTTTCCCTATTAATTCCAATCGTAATTATCGGATTGATCGTATTTTTTAATGTGGATCAACTGATTAAAAAGGAAGTTTCAGAGAAGCTTGTTGTCAATCTGAAGTCATCTTCCAAAACGATCGATGTTTATTTAGGCATGGCCCAATCGACCAACAATAATTTACTTATCAGTGATGTCGTGAGTCAAACGATCAAACCGTATTCGGTTCTTACCGATCAGGAAAAAGCGAGCTTACCTTTTATTGTGCGAGCGATAGCGGCGAACCAGAATATGGTGAGTTCATTCATAGATAACATATTTTTGTATATAGACGATGAAAAAGTGTATACAAGTGAAGGCGCGATCAATTTCGAGACATTTTTTGATAAATCGTATCATCTGGACGCTTACAATAAAGAGTACTGGAGACAAAGAATTCAGCAGAGCGGTTTTTTTGAGCTGCTGCCGCCAAGTATGGTTTCCCGTTATGCGGAAAGCTCGAATAAGATGGTCATTCCAAGCGTCACTACGCAATATCTCAATGGTAAGCTGGCTGCTATGGTCACGATGATATCGGTACAGTCGATTATGACAACCTTGAATAACAACTCATTATTCCCCTCGACGGCCTATGTCATTATAGACAAAAATAATCATACACTATTAAACGGTGGCGCGTGGAATGAGAGCACGATTCAGCAGATCAGGAACCTCTTTGAGCAGGGACCCGTCCAGACGGTATATGCCAAGGTCGACCAAACCCAGTCCATGATTGTGCGGATCTCATCAGACACGTACGGATGGGACTACTATTCTATCACGCCAACACATTCCTTTAACAATGAATCGTCCAGCATTCTTAGCCTGATTTGGTGGATCTGTATCAGCCTGGTCGTGATCGGGATCTTATTTTCATTCCGCTTTAGCGTCAACATTTATAATCCAATCAAAAATATAAGAGATATTTTGCTGCAAAGTGAAAAAGGTAGCCAAATCGGCAGCGGACGAGATGAATTTCAGGTGATCGGAAGTCGTATTCACCAGTTGGTGCAGCAAAATTATGATACAAATCAGAAGCTGAGCATGTATTCGAACGAGCTGCTGGACCAATTTTTCTCCAGTTTGATTAAGGGTAACCCTTGGACGCAAAAAAAACCGATGAAGCAAATGATCGAGGAGATCGGGTTTCAGAGCGGGACCTACTTATGCTGCTGCTTCCTCTTTCAATACAAGGAGCGATTTTATCACGATATCGTAGAAGCAGACCGGCTCATGATTATCGAGAAAATGAAAAAGGTTCTACAGGGTATCATGCAGCAGTATGTGAATAGCTACTTGATGGAGCACGATCAGAATTTGTACGTCTGTGTCGTTAACCTCAAGCACGATAATGAACGTACTTCGCTCAACCGGGCATTGGAAACGATCAAGCAAACCTTTGAATACGATATGATCTACTGCGAGCTCATTATTGGTCTCGGTAAGCCATACAGTAAGGTTAATGATGTTAAAAAATCGTATAGTGATGCCGTTACGGCTATGCAGAGTTCAAGAAATTCGGAAATGTCGATTATGGATGCCACCGATTTGGCGATTGAGCAAAACTACTATTATTCATTTTTGGATGAAAATAAAGTGGTGAACGCTCTGAAATCAGGCGATCTGGAACTGCTTATTACCGAAGTGGAGGGGCTCATCCGCATCAATCAGGAACGTGGTGTCTCCTACACCTATCTGGGTGCTTTGTTGACTGAGTTATTCAATACAGGCAATCGTTATTTAACGGAAAGACAGGTGAGCACATATTCGCTACTGACTGAGGAGGATTATACGGCGCTGACCGACAAAAATATGTCCCCCTACGAGCTGGCAGATCGAACACGGCGATTGTTCATATTTTATGAGCAAATTATTACCGAAACGGTCGTGAAGCCGGAGCGCAAAGCGGTAACCGTCATCTCGCTGATCACGAGCCATATCGAAAACAATTACGCCAAAGATTTATATCTGGAAAGTATTGCTGATGAAATAGGTCTCTCGTCCAAATATATTTCCCGCATTTTCAAAGAAATCACAGGTACAAGTATTACGGATTATATCAGCTTGATTCGGATGTCCAAAGCGAAAGAAATGTTACTGAATACAGATCTGAAAATCGGCGATATCGCCCAGCAGATTGGAATCGAGAGCCGCACCACCTTTTTGCGCATTTTCAAAAAACACGAAGGCATATCCCCCATGGATTACCGGAATGCCCATTATCGCAAGGATGCCTGAACAGAGGCCACGCTCCAGGCTTAAAGCGACTTTTTAGTTCATAGGGGAAAAATGAATCATCGAACCTGAGGAGGAATAACGGCTTACGTTATTCCCTTTTGGTTATATTCAAAGGTAGTCTGCAGCCCTTATGCTGAAAGTGTCAACAAGCGAGTACAGGATGTTCAGGCCTACGAAGTTATTTTTTGCGAAAAAACTAAGGAGGAAGACACATGCAAAAGGGAAAAAAGGGATATGTAGGGGCGGGCTGTGCGGTTGCTTTATTAGGAGGTCTGCTAGCAGGCTGCGGGGAAACTGCGAAGCCGGCCGAGGTAGCCAAACCAGCGGAAACGGCAAAGCCAGCCGAAGCGGCCAAACCGGCGGATAGCGGCCAGAATGCCAAGCCTCTCGTTTTATCATGGATGAGATATGAGCATCCGTCTCAGGCATTGGTATCCGATTCACAAGCCGTTCAGGAAATTTTGAAAAAGAAAAATGTGAAGCTGGAATTACAGAGTACACCTCAAAGCAACTATGATGATAAAAAGAAAACCTTGATCGCCACGAACAGTATTCCGGACGTTATTATGGTGAAGCAGGATGATCTGTCCAACTTTGCAGATTCAGGTATTTTTCTGGATTTGACGCCTTATCTGGAGAAGATGCCGAATTTCAAAAAAATTCTTCAAGAGCACCCGGAAATTAACAAAAACAAATTTGACGGCAAGCTGTTTGGTTTTCCATTGGTGCAAAAGTGGGCGGTTCAGGCAGGTCAGGTACCTATGATCCGTGTTGATTTATTGACCAAGCTTAATTTGAAGGCGCCTACAACCTACGAGGAGCTTTATACGGTATTAAAGAAATTTAAAGAAGCCTATCCCGACACGTTCCCTTTCACAAGCCGCGCCGCGAATGGTCTGACAGGAACAGAAAATCTGCTCAATCCGATTTCCTTTGGGTTTGGCAGCGGTTACACGAATATTAATGGCACGAAGGTATACTACGATCCGAAGCTGAAGCAATACAAATTTGGCCCGGCGATGCCTGAGTTTAAAGATGCTGTAACGTTCCTTCATAAGCTGTATAAGGAAAAGCTGCTGGACCCTGACTACGCAACAGCCACATCACAAATTTGGCAGGAGAAGCTAAGCTCAGGCAAGTCCTTGTTCTTCCAGGACAATAATGGATTTGCAACGAATTTCAACCTCGCTCTGCAAAAGAAGGAGCCTGAAGCCAAGTTTGATCTGCTACCTACGATGGAGAGCGATAAGGGAGTTAAACGAAATGCCGTGTACCAATTAGACCATCTGGGTGAATCCTATGCAATCAGTGCCAAAATCAAAAACCCGGATCAAGTGATCCAATTTATCGATTGGATGTACAGCGATGAAGGCATGAAGCTGACGAGCTGGGGCGTAGAGAACACCGACTACACCTTCGCGAATAACACGTACAAAATTTCCGATGCTACCCTGAATAAGTTTAAAGATAAGCCGGATCCTTACCGTGCTATGGCATCTGCGCTTGGTCTAGGTTATTTGGGCTTGGGTCTGTATGCGGATGACAATCCGAGTATTGCGTCACAGCCTAAGGAATTCCTCGAATGGGGAGATAAGAATCTGAAGGCTTTAACCGATGGCCTTGCCTTCAGACAGTCGTTCGATCCTCCGTTTAACAAAGATGAGCGCGAGAAATTAAAACAATTGAGAACACAATTGGATGCCTTTATGACCCAAAATATGGATAAATATATTATGACCGATGGGGCTTTGAACGATTGGGATAACTTTATCAAGCAGTGTAAGGATAAAGGGGCCAGCGATATCGAAAAAATTTATAATGATGCTCTAGCCAGAGTGAAATAAGGAGCAGATCTAGAGGGAGCCAAGTCTCAGGTTACGGGCCTTGGTTCCTTCTACTTTCTAAATAAAGGAGTGGATTGTTATATCAACTGTGATCGATCACCAGAAGCTGCCGCCCCAGCACGTCGTTGTCCGCAAAAATAGATGGACAGGGACCCTCAAGAAGCTGAATAAAAGCAAGTTTCTCTATACGATGTTTGCGCTCCCGTTCGTCTATTTTCTGATTTTTCATTATGCGCCGATGGTTGGCAATTTGATGGCCTTCCAGGAATACTCGATTATGAAGGGTTTCTTCGCGAGTCCGTGGGCGGGCACGAAGTATTTTCAGCAGTTTTTGACAGATCCTTATTTTTGGAAGGTTGTACGCAACACGTTAATGATCAATGTCTACTCGTTGATTTTTTATTTCCCGGCACCCATCATATTCGCGATCTTGATGAACGAGCTCCGAGTTCAGCTATTTAAAAGAGTGATTCAAACTGTCACGTATGTGCCGCATTTTTTATCTACGGTAGTCGTAGCGGGCATGCTGGTTAACTTCTTGTCAACAACCGGATTGATCAATCAGATTACTCACATGTTCGGTATGGAGGCCAAGACCTTCATGTCGCTGCCGGAATGGTTCCGGACGATTTTTATCAGCTCGGAAATATGGCAGGGCATGGGCTGGAATTCGATTATTTATTTGGCTGCTCTTGCTTCCATTGATTCGCAGCTCTATGAAGCGGCAACGATTGATGGTGCTAATCGGTGGCATAAAATTCGGCATATCACGCTTCCGGGCATCTCTACTGTGGCCACGATTTTATTCTTGCTAACGATCGGTCACATGTTATCCGTAGGCTTTGAGAAAATTATTTTGTTATATAGCGGTCCTACTTATGAAACAGCCGACGTGATCCAATCCTTCGTTTACCGAAGAGGACTCATAGACGCAGACTTTAGCTTTGCAGCGGCTGTAGGGATTTTTCAATCGGTTCTATCGTTGGTACTTATTGTATCGGCTAACAGCATTTCAAAAAGAGTGAATGGAACCCGTTTATTTTAAACCATTTGAGCCCGTTCGGGTATTTAGATCAGGAGGTGCAGCCGATGAGCTTGAAGAAGTTTAGCCTTTTTGATGTAGTGAATGTGATGATCATGCTAATGGTCATTGTTGTCACGGTGTATCCCCTTTATTATATGGGAATTGTATCCATAAGCTCGGGTTTGTCAGTGCAAAGAGGGGACGTCTTCCTGTATCCGATTGAGGTTACGTTGAAGGCTTACAGTGTCGTCTTGGACGATCCTTCGATACTACGCGCATATGGCAACACCTTGTTATACACGTGCCTGGGTGTGTGCGTGAATTTGATCATGACGACACTTTGTGCCTATCCCTTGTCGAGAAACCATTTGTATGGCAAAGCGCTGCTGTCCTTCTTTGTCGTGTTCACGATGTTTTTTGATGGTGGATTAATTCCGAGATATATGGTTGTCCATTCGCTTGGGATGGTCAATTCGATCTGGGCTATCTTGATTCCTACGGCGATCAATGTGTTTAACATGATACTGATGAGAACCTTTTTTGCAGAAATTCCTGATGCGCTTCATGAATCGGCTACTGTAGATGGGGCCAGTGAATGGCGAATCTTGCTGCAGGTTGTGCTGCCGCTGTCGATGCCGGTGATGGCTACGATGTTCATTTTTTATGCGGTGGCGCACTGGAACAGCTTTTTCCCCGCTTTAATTTACTTGAATGAGAAGCAGCTGTACCCGCTGCAAATTATAGTGCGGAACATCGTTATTCAAGGTGATATGTCCTCGCAAACGACAGAGATGGGAGCAGGAGAAAACAGCTCCGTTATGGCCCAGAATGTGAAGTATGCGGTCGTGTTCATTGCGATTTTGCCGATTCTGGTTGTGTACCCCTTTGTGCAAAAATATTTTATTCAAGGGGCTATGCTGGGAGCAGTTAAAGGATAAACTCAATAGACAATGCAGCTAACGCGTGCCGATACGCAATCGACGCGTTATTTGCGTTTAGCTTGAAATAGGACCCCATGACTTGTGTTGATGACCTATTCCTGGATTCTGGTAGCGAATATTCATGCAACTTGTCGCAATCTGTTGGTAAATTTGCACTATTTCTCCATAGAAAAGAGGAAAGAAGTTACTTGCTAGCGAATAAACTAGTGTAAGGCACTAATGAACGATAATTAGGAAGGCAAGAGGGGTGGTGTATAAAATGGAATTATGGTCGATCTGGCTCATCATTGGCGGGATACTGCTGGTTGTGGAGATGCTGACATTCACATTTTACTTACTTTGGCTTGGACTAGGCGCGGTTGTGGCTGCTGCTGTGGCTTGGATAGCTCCTGATGCATTTGTGCTGCAAATATTGGCAGGTTGTCTGACAGCTCTAGTTCTCACCTTTTTTACGAAACCGCTCACACGCCGCTTTCGTACATCCAGAGGATTTAAGGACGTTATTGACGAGATGATTGGCAAGCAGGGGATTGTGCTGGAGACTATCGAACCAGGCAAGCATGGGATTGTGAAGGTAGGCAATGAAACCTGGAGTGCTTCTTCAAATGAACAGCTGTTAAAGGATGAAATTGTCATTGTTGTCGAGCGGGGTAATACAATAATAGAAGTACAAAAATGGGGAGGTATTTCATAAATGGCTGCTACTGTTGCTATTATTATTTTGATTCTTGTCATTGTTTTTGTTGCATTAACGGTTAAAATCGTACCGCAGCAGCGTGTTGCCGTTGTGGAGAGACTTGGGAAATATAACCGACTGTTGACGCCAGGACTGAATATTTTGATCCCGATTGTCGATCAGGTACGTGTACATCACGATTTACGTGTGCAGCAGGCGAATGTTCCACCGCAAACGGTGATCACGAAGGATAATGTTCAGGTGAAGATCGATACGATCATCTTTTATCAGGTGGTCGGTCCTGAGCAGGCTACGTATGGAATTTCGGATTATGTGTATGGGGTTCGTAATATTAGTACAGCGACCATGAGACAAATTATTGGTAAGCTGGAGCTGGATGAAACCTTATCCGGACGTGAGAAAATATCCAGCGAAATTCGGATCGCACTTGATGAAGCAACGGAAAAATGGGGCGTGCGTATCGAGCGTGTCGAAGTTATCGATATTCAACCGCCGCTCGATATTCAAGAGTCGATGGACAAACAGATGAAGGCAGAACGTAGTAAACGTGCGATTGTTCTGGAAGCGGAGGCTGCCAAGCAGGATATGATTCTACGGGCAGAAGGCGACAAGCAGGGGAAAATCCTCAAGGCTGAAGGGGATAAGGAAGCTAGAATTCGTCAAGCCGAGGGATTACGCCAAGCTCAGGAGCTCGAGGCATTAGGACAGGCAAAGGCGATCCAGGCGATTGCCGAAGCGGAGAAAAATCGGATTGAGCTGCTGCGTTCAGCAGGACTTGACGAGAACGTGCTAGCGTACCGTTCTTTAGAGACGTTGAGCGAGATTTCCAAGGGACCTGCCAACAAAATATTCATTCCTACCAAAGCTATTGAAACGCTTGGAAGTATCGGGGCGATTGGGGAAATTTTTAGAGCCAAAGAGTAACTGGATTCACAGCACAAGATGAAGCATAATTAGGTAGAATCAAGCAAAAAAAGGGCTGTATCTTAACGAGATGCGGCTCTTTTTTGTTGAAATCTTTGTATCATAAACTATCAGGTTGAATCGTATTCAAAATTTCGCTGGAGGTAGTTTATATGGCAAATCCTAAGGATTTAAAGCTTGGTGCAAGTGAGGTGTGTTGTCTATGAGAGTCGGGTCTGCAAGAGCTGCTGCGACTGATTGGGTCCTGCAGCACGCCAGTCGGGAGGATGGGTTTCAAGGTGCGTATTTCAGTGGTTCGACGATCGGATTGTCAGATGACTCAGAGCTGCCGGCGGCCTCCGACATAGACGTTGTGATCGTCACCGCACAGGATGAGCCTCCTCTTAAGCTGGGGAAGTTCATCTACCGCGGCACGCTATTAGAGGCTACTTATTTGTCCTGGAAGCAATTCGCCTCGGTCGAGGAGGTTCTGACGTCCTATCACCTGGCAGGCAGCTTTCGTGTGGATACGATCATTGCCGACCCTACCGGACATTTGCGTAGCTTGCAATCAGAGGTATCTCGCCATTTTGCTGATCGGGTATGGGTGCGCCGTCGATGTGATAACGTTCGGCAAAGGATCGAGAATGGGCTGCGGACCATCGACATCACGGCCCCACTGCATGATCTGGTGACGTCCTGGTTATTTCCGACAGGCGTGACCACGCACGTCCTGCTGGTGGCTGCCCTTCGTAATCCCACTGTGCGGCTGCGCTATCTTGCCGCGCGCAAAGTGCTTATGGATTATGGCCATGATGGCCTATACTTGGAGCTGCTGAATTTGCTCGGCTGCGCTCACCTGACACCTGAACGTGTTGAGCATCATCTCACTGAGCTAGAACAAACCTTCGACGCCGCTGCGGCCGTGGCCCAAACACCGTTCTTCTTCAGCACCGACATCACCACCACGACGCGATCAGTCGCAATTGACGGAAGCCGTGAGCTGATACAGGCCGGTAATCATCGTGAAGCGGTCTTCTGGATCGTCGCAACCTTTGCCCGCTGCCACAAGATTCTGGCCGCAGACGCCCCGCCGGAACTGTTGGATGCACACCGTCCAGCCTTTAATGCGATCATCAACGACCTCGGCATCACTTCTACGGATACGCTCCTCCGCCGTGCCGAGGATGTGATCGAGTTCTTGCCCCGACTCTGGGACACCACAGAGGCAATTCTGTTAGCGAACCCGGACATCGCGGCGGAACAATAGTGACCTAACATTAATCAAGTCTTTTTCCCAAAATGACCAAATCTCTTTCGATGCCATCCAAATTAGCAATCCGCGGCATATACCCCCATTGTTCAAACTGGAATTTGCGGAGAAGCGCCAGACTCGCCTCGTTATGTGCGAATACAAAACCGACTAAAGTATGTAGGTGGAGTCTGGGAGCCTCCTCGATGGCTTTTGCGATTAACAGGCCTCCGAGCCCCTTCGACCTGTAAGACTCCGCGATGTAGACACTGATCTCTGCTGTTGCGTTATAGGCAGGTCTGCCGTAAAACGACTGATAGCTCAACCACGCGACTATTTGATCCTCATGCTTCACCACCCATAAAGGTCTGAAATCGGGAGAATGCTCCTCAAACCATGGAAGTCTGCTTTCCACAGTCACTGGCTCCAAATCTGCGGTTACCTGTCGACCGGCTATGGTTGAGTTATAAATTTCAATAATGGTATCCAAATCCTCAAGCATTGCGTCCACGATCTGGTATTCATTGTGCATGTGTAGGCCTCCATTTGTCCAAACAGATAATGATCATTCGGCGGATTCTTGCCGTTCAACTCAGGAATCAGCTGTCAGGCGCTGACAAAACTGCTCCAGGTAATACTGGTCCGTTTCCGTGAATCGGGCTTCTACAGGACTGTCGATGTCGAGCACACCTATAAGGTTGTTTTGGCGGAACAAGGGGATGACGAGCTCTGACCTTGAAGCAGCATCACACGCAATATGGCCCGGAAACAGATGGACATCATCCACACGCTGCGTGTGTTTGTGTGCAACAGCGGTTCCGCATACTCCCTTACCGTAGGCAATGCGGGTGCAGGCAGGCAAGCCCTGAAACGGTCCGAGAACAAGTGTGTTAGCGTCATTCAGCAAATAGAAGCCGACCCAGTTAATGGTTTCCAGAAATTGCCCGAGAAGAGCGGAGGCGTTAGCGAGATTGGCGATAAGGTCCGGCTCGTCTTCAATTAAAGCATCCAATTGGCGCAGCAGCAGGGTATACCGTTCCTCCGGACTCCCTTCGTAATGCTTGGGTTGAAACATGAAATCGACCTCCTAAAAGATTTGCTAATTATTGTTATGTTATGAACTGCCGTACTTCTTTTTCCAATTTGCCATCCATTCCTTAAAAGTCATACCGGTGACTTCCTCCAGAGTTTTGCCGTCTATCGAGTAAGGCGCACCCGCCCGCATCATGGCTCCATTATCATCAGGGAATGAAGTGCCGCCAATCACCTTACCTTCGCAGAGTATGATCGAAACTTTTGTGTTCGAGTGGTATATCTTTTCCAATGGATGGTTGGCGACTGTGAACCCGTATACGGTTATAGCTTTTCCAAAATACGGATCGGGCTCGACCTTTTGTACCCCCCATGCTTGTTGATAGGGCGTCGACTCCATAGGCCCGAATATTTTACTTTTTTCTAACGTATAAGTATCGATTTGACCGTTACTTTTCATAATGGTATAACCTTGTGCCTTGACGTAGGCTGCGGCTGTTTGTTCATCAACGGTGATCTCTTTGTTGCATCCGATCACTATTAGCGTCAAGAGCCCAACGAGCAGTACGAGCATAGAAAGTCTCCACATTCTCTCATCTCACCCCAGGTTCACGATTTCTGACTCTGCACAGGTTGTGATTATTTCTCGCCGTCCTCATCCTTGCGCCCATCCTGGTCTGTATCACCGCTGCGGCTAATGGACTTCTTGAGCTCCGGCCCTTCCAGATTTGTGGCGGCTTGCTTGGATGGAGCAGCTTCGTTGAAGGCATACAAGGTTTGAATCGATTGCAAATCCTTATTCGAAACCGTCGTGGCGATGATTTCACGTTCACCGAGATACCGCCGGATTTTGCCTACAAGGTGGTCCAGTAAATCGTCCGCTTTATGCATACTGGTCACAAAACGAGGTCCTGCCAGATTGCCCGAACCGGAGCTTGCCTGTGTGCTTGTGACCAATCGGGTGACCAACAGCCAGGGACTGAAGGAGGTGCGGACGACTGTGTTCTCGCTTCGCGTCGAATCAGTGATCGCCATGCCTACGGACAGCTTGGATTCGGTATAGGTGCCTTCACCCTGGAAATGAATCAGGTAGCTTGTAAAATGCATTTCCGCCCAGTAGAGGTGGGTAAGAGTCTGAGCCGCGCTGCCGAATATCCACAGTAAAAGCGGAAAATAGATCCCGTCAAACAAGCGGCTCCAGACCAGACCATCGATATACTGACGATTGAGAAAGAATAACAATACGGCAGACAGCACAACCAGTACATGTCCAGCTATCGCTATGTAGAGCCGCAGCTGTTGAAACAAGGGTGGATAAGCAATCTCCTCATAAACAGGCTGAGTTTCCTGAATGGTGTCGCCGACGAAGCTGCCTTTATCCATACTGCCTTCCATATTCAGGTTCGGGCTGAGCTCACGGTAAACCCGATTCGGAAATTCCTTATACCGCAGATTGGCAAGCTCCATATCTAACGATCTGAAAAAATCCTTGGGGTGTACATTTTCCTGCCAATGCTCGCGGAACTCCGATATTTCGGTCATTGGCTCATACAGCTCGGAGCGGAATTTGGCCAAGACGATGCTCGCTGCTGCAAGGAGCGGTATGATCAGATAAAGCGCAATCAGATGCAGAACTGGATGAAAAGGCGCATCCGGAAATTCAATACCTTGTCGAATGGCCAGCTCTCCTGCGGCGGGAACGAGAATACTAAGGACAATCACCCATACGATACTGCCCTTACTTCCTAATAAACGAAAGCTGTTCGTATGCTTGGCGGAGAGCTTGTTGAACAGCCACAGCAGTAATAAACCAACGGACAGCCCAATTCCCAGCCAGCTGCTGAAGGATGATTGGGACAATTGGGTCAGACCCAGTGAACCCGACAGCAGCGCCAGCCAGTAAAAGAGTAAGGCGATCAAGGAATAACCCGTATTTTGAATAAGGACATGCATGAAATTGCGCATGGAGTAGGGCAAAAAGATCATTTTCGGAAATATACTGTAGATCATTCGATCCAGCAGTGTGGAAGGCTCTCGAAACGTAATATTTTTCCTTCCGGTTAGCATTTGATCCAGCTCTTCAGGCTGGTAAACCAGATTAGCTTCAAAGACATGTTTTTCACTTCGTGCCACATTGCGGCTAATGCTGGACGGAATACCCCGGCCGACATAGAAGCGAAAAATCTGCATCAAACCCTTGGTTACATAAGCGACGCCGCCAGCAAGCAAAATCAGGCAAATAACCAGATTCAGCCATCCTGCAGCCTGACCGGTTTCTACCATTTGATTGCGCAAAGCAAAAAGCGACAGTACGCCTAACAGGAGGATTATCGTACCGCTTGCGAGATAAAGAAGGCCTTCCCGTTTAAACGGATTTTTAATTTGCGGATCGTTAGAGCCATACTGAAATGTCATAGGTTTTCCTCGCTTTTCCACATTGTACCTGATTAGGAATCACTCACAATATACCGTTTATACCCTTGCGTTGTCTACCCGAATCAGCATTTTTGCTCATGGTAAGCACAACCACTTAACGCTGTATTCACGGCATGGTACAATAGTCTAAAGGACAGGTGAGACCGATGAGCGACAAAAAAGCGAAGATGAAAATATCAGAGCTAAAAAGCAAGCTGAATCAGCTGTCAAAGCAGGAAATGATGAAGCTTTTGGTGGAAAGCTATAAGAGAAGTGAAGAGGTTCAGGAGTATTTGGGCTCCAAGCTGAAGGAAGGTCCGGTCATTCTGACGATTTTCCCTAATGAGGATCATAAAGAAAGCACAAGCGTCGTACAACTGAACGTGTGGAAAGAATGGATGGAAATTCCAGCTAATATCCGTGAGGCCATCGTCGAAAATGTCTGGTGCGGAAAGTGCGCCAAAGCTGTTCTCATTCGTGATTATACAATATATAGTGAACGATCCGGTCTGGTTCTTAAAGGGGCCTGCGCGGAATGCGGGGGACAGGTTGCGCGGGTTGTGGATTAACAAAAAAACGCCCTGGGATCTGGGCGTTTGAGCTTTACTCGATGTATGGATTGCTGCGGATGGGTAAAGCTCCTGAGGTTGACAAGGGACTGAGTGGATAAAAGGTCAGGCCCTGGCATTTGGTACAGGTATTGCTGTAGCAATCGGCCATTTCTTCCATCTTCTCGCTGCACGTATCACAACATTTGGCGGGTAACGATTCATAAAACTCGGTTGTACGCATTAACATGCGATTCACTCCCTTTGTTCATGATACTTCTACTATAACACGAATGAAAGATTAAATGTAAGCGCTTCAAAAACTATTTTCCAATTTGTCGAATAAGCGTAACGAATGATATACTATCGCTGATGAATACACGCTGAAGTTGTCGAAAGCCCCCTATATTCCTACAGCTGTGTTAGAGGAGAGCCTGATGAAACTGATCATTTTTATCATCCTGATGCTGATGTACCCGTTATTTTTGCGGTTGATTCATATTTCTGATTTGCGAGTCATTCCTCTGGTTGCCCCTTACGCATTGGGCGTGTTATCGCTCGTTGTTATGATTTCGGGAATCATTGAATTTATCGCTAAAAAAATACGGGACAAGCAGTAGGCACAGGCTGCATTATTACTATTGCACTATAAAAGTTAAGAGCGACCAAAACTATAGACCTATATTTGGCGAATATGGTATTATTATGTCAAAGTGTATAGTTAAGGGGGATTCGTTTGAATAACTGTAGTCAGTGTGGAAACGAAGTGCTCGAAGATAGTTTGTTTTGCAATAAATGTGGATCAAGAATGGGTACGAATAAAGAAGTAATTGTCGTCCCAAAGAATACTAAAAAATGGTACATGTATGCGGGTATCGGCTTACTTGTTGTCATTATTGCAGGAACTACGTTCATTTTAGTGAATAATCCAGTTTCAAAATTCAAAAGGGCAGTGGAAGACAATAAGTATATAGAAGCAAGCATTGTATTTAATCAAAAGATAAAAGGCAATCTTGAAGATGAAAAGAAAATTGAAGGTTTCATTAAGGATGAATTGAATAAAACGACTCAAAATTTCAAAAGCAATAGTGTCGACTACCAGAAAGCAACTACATCTATAGAAACCATTAAGAAGTTAGACTTGCTTAAACCTGAAGTGGAGACAACTACAAGTATTATTAATAAACTGAACGATTCAAGAACTTCATTTAAAAAAGGGCAAGAGTTTATAGGGAGTAAAAATTTAAAAGAGGGTATTAGTGAGTTTAAAAAGGTGATTACTGATGATGAAAATTATGGGAAAGCACAAGAGCTAATTTCTCAATATACTACCGAATATAAAACCGTAGCATTAAAAGATGCAGAACAATTATCAAGCAGCACCAATTATGATAAGGCGCTCAGTGTTTTAAATGATGCACTTGCAATTTTACCCAATGATTCGGATATTTCTGCAAAAAAGGCTAGCTATGGAAAACTGAACGATGAAAAGAAAGCAATTGAGCGAAAAAAGAAGATGGAAGAAACAAAAGCTAGTCAAGAGGTTGTTGCTGAAAAAGGCAGTATTGTTGTCCAAGATTCAAGATTTAAATCATTATATCCAGACATGATTCAGATCATTATACGAAATAATACGGAGAAAACCGTAAAAAATTTGATTGTATCCAGTTTAGCTTTTGACTCCAATGGTTTACCTATTAAGATTAAAACACAATTTAGTTTTTCAGATGCATCCTTCGAATTTGTGGGCAGTGCTCCTAATGTTAATATTATACCCAAAGCAACTTTTGGTGAGAAAAGCGGATGGAATCTGGATGAATCTCATGGTATAAAAACCGTGCTTACTTGCGTAAAAGAGGTTGAATATTATGACGGTTCCAAGTGGACTAATCCTTATTACGAATACTGGTTAGCAGAATACAAAGAAAAACCATTACATGATTGAAAATTCGAAACCATCTTGGGAACAACGCTTTGGATCATCTACATTTGTAGGTAATCCAGGGCTTTTTTTCGATGCAAGGAACGACTGGGTGCTTTTTGGTACAATAGAAATAGATTGACAAATTATTTATAAATGTCATAATGAATATATCGAATTGAATATAAGGGGAGAGCGTTATGACAGAAGAGAACGCTTCAAGCTATACAGCTGGAAAATATCGCACGCCGGACGGTGCGCCTGCAGATATTGTTATTTTCACAATAACGGCTGAGCATACCAATCGTACAACCAAGTCGCTGCCCAAGCGGGAGTTGAAGGTGCTGCTGATCAAGCGCAAGCTTTGGCCCTTCGAGGGGATGTGGGCGCTGCCTGGGGGCTTCTCGAATGACAAGGAATCGATGTATGAGACGGGAAGACGGGAGCTGGAAGAAGAGACGGGTGTCAGGGATGTCCATATGGAATATTTTAACGTGTATAGCAAGCCGGGGCGCGATCCGCGGGGGTGGATTATTTCACATGCTTTTTTTGCTCTCGTGCACGAGGATTTTCTGGCTCAGCGCAAAGCGGCTGATGATGCGGCAGATGTAGGGCTGTTTGCTGTCAATGAGCTGGGGCGACCTGGACTTGAACTTGCTTTTGACCATCAGCAGATTATTCAGGACGCCGTGGAACAGATTCGCAGCAAAATGCTGCTCACCTCGATTGCCAAAGAGTTTCTTCCCGACGAGTTCACGCTCAGCGAGCTGTATCAGGTGATTCAGACGGTAGTGCCTGATTTTGAGGAAGCCAATTTTATTCGTAAAATGAAATCGACCCAGAGCCGCAGCGGCGTATTGGAGCCTGTGCTGGATACTAAGGGAGAACCTAAGAAGTCCAATGAGTTTTCACAGCGAGCCGCACAGCTGTATCGATTCACAGGAAGCATGCCAAGGCTTTCCTTATACAGCTAGTTCATGGATGTGATCTGTTTCCGTGTCCAACCAAAGCCCTCCGAATTCCGTATGCTGCAAACAGCCTCTACTTCTCATCGAAGCAGAGGCTGTTTGTATCAGGGTATGAAAAGAATTACGCCGTAACGTGCTTGCGTTCTGCGATATAGCAAGCAATTCCCAAAATCAGAGCCAGCCCTACGAGCACGGCACCAACCCAAGGGAGGGATGTTATAGCCAGATGAGTAATGACCCATCCCCCAATGAAAGCACCGGCTGCATTTCCCAGATTACCAGCTGAATGACTGGAGGTAGAGGCAAGCGCTGGCGCCGCCTGTGCAAGGCTCATAACCCGTACTTGCAGCCCTGGAAACACAGCGAAGGAAGCAGCTCCCCACAGAAAGATGGTCAATACAGCAGCTGTTGGACTATAGATGGTAAAGGTGAAGAGGGTAAGGAGGACACATATCGTAAAGTAGAGTCCTAAGACGGATGGCATCAGTTTCCAATCTGCAAGTTTTCCTCCGACGATGTTGCCAAGGGTCACTCCACAGCCGAATAGGATTAATATCCAAGTTACACTATGCTCGGCAAAACCGGTGACTTGCGTAAGCAGTGGCGTAATATAAGTAAATACGCTGAATAAGCCGGCGTTGCCCAGTGCTCCGATCAGCAGGTATAGAAGCAGCTTAGGCCTGATAAGTGATCTAATTTGCAGGAAGACACTAGCTGGTTTGTCTTGCCGGATTTGTGGTATGAAGATAAGGATACCAATCAAGGCTATGACTCCCATGATAGCAATTGCACCAAATGAAGATCGCCACCCCATGTGTTGACCGATAAATGTCCCCAGCGGAACACCGATAATATTTGCAATGGTTAGACCAGCCATCATAATGGATACGGCCCCGGCACGTTTGTCAGGACGTACAAGATTGGAGGCGATAACAGCCCCAACACCAAAGAATGTCCCATGCGTCAATGCGGTTATTATACGGGCTCCCATCATAACCGCATAGCTAGGCGCGAAAACAGAGATTCCGTTGCCGAGAATAAATAAAACCATAAGCAGGCATAATAGTTTCTTTTGCGGGATTCGGTGGGTGAGTACGGTCAGTATAGGGGCACCGATTGCTACCCCAAGGGCATACATGGTAATGAGTTGTCCTGCAGATGAGATGCTGACATGCAAATCCTCTGCAACATTAGGCAGAAGACCCATGATGACAAATTCAGTCATTCCAATGGCAAAGGCACCAACGGTAAGAGAAAGTATAGAGATGGGGAACGTTCCTTTGGTCGCTTGTTCCTTGGTAACTCGTTGAGATAATTCCATGATGTCAATATCAACCTTTCTGCGGTGAATAATAAAGCTCCAATCGTAATCCTGCAGTACCTTTCAAAAGACCTGTTTCATATTATTAAATTTTTTGAGAGTATAAGCAAGATATTTCTTATAAAGAAAAAGTAAACAGTGCGACTTTAGAAATAGTTGCACCGGGAATACGAGAATAAGCGGTAGGAACATGATGGCATTCCCGACGGATTAACCTAATGCGTATAGATACGATTATCACAGAGTTATACGCTGATGCTTATGGGAGAGAATCTCCGTTTGCAAGTGGCTGCGGCACATTTGCGGAAGTAGCAGCCTGTTGCCTCCGATAGTTCTGAGGGCTCGCCCCGTATTGCTTTTTAAAGGCTCTGCTGAAGTAGCATAAATCAGCAAAGCCAGCTTGTTCAGCTATTTCGGCTATGCGGAGACTTGGCAGCTTCATTAATTCTTTGGCCTTCTCCAAGCGAATATGGTTCATGCGATTGACGATCGTTTGTCCAGTAAGCTTCTTGTACTGACGAGACAGGTGACCGTAGCTCATGTGCAGGGAAGCAGCCAGCTCGCCTACGTTCAGACGATTGCTTTGAAAATCTTCTAAATAGACCTCCACTTTCCGCACCAAGGGGTCCCTGACCGTTTTGAATGAGGACACCTGCCCCTTCATGGACTGCTGCAGCAGGCAGAGATATTCAAGAATATGAATGAGCAGAAGCTGAAGCGCCAGCTCGGACTGACCCGTCAGAGCTTCGTGAAAGAATTGCTCCAGCATGCCATGCAGACTACCATTATCCCGATAAGAGCCGGATTTCCATGTATGCAATTGTTGCAGGCGTTTACAAAAAGACTCCCCTTGCACATCCTCTATCTCCGTACTTGTACAACGAATACGCCACCTAAAGCATATCCCCTCATGTGGATTCCCCCGAGTGTAGGAATGAGAATGAATCGTTCCGGGAGGGATAAGGAAGAATTCGCCTTCCCCAACTTTGACAAACTCGTCGCCAAACCACGTCACCATCTGTCCGGATAATATGTAGTTGAACTCAAACCATGTATGAGCGTGGGGAGGACACTTGCTGGCTGTACCGATTTGCTCGAAAATGATATCAACCCATTCGATGATAGCATCGTTAATTCTTATTTCCTGACAGATCTGATTAAAGACTGGAGGTAAGAGACTTTTTAGTTCTTCCACATCCATTTATCATGACCTCACTTTCAGATTATGTTGTAATCATATCATAATTAGACAAATATTCGTGTTAATTAGAAATGTACAAGGAAGCTTAATAGCCTCACAATTAAGACGAAACCATTACATTCGTTAATAAGGAGGTTGCAAGAATGAAGAAGCTTCATTTGATCAGCAATGACCATCTGGACCCGGTATGTCAATGTCACGGGACGCAAGGTAAAGGGGGATAATACGTATGGGCTAGGCGAGAGCTTGTTTTGGTTGGCAATTATGTAAGCGTTTTAATTCCTTGAGATACGAATGGGAGGATGGAAAATGAAGGTTTTCTCAAGATTCGTGAGTGTCTGTATGGTTTTCACTTTATTATTTAGTGTCATCATCGCAATGCCGCCGCAAGTATCTGCACAAATTACAGAAATTCCTGATGTCGATCAAGTATCTGCTTCATGGCCAGTAGTCTTTGAGGATGCTTTTACCTCACCAACAACCAAATGGGATGCTCCCTCTGGCAGCTATATGAATTATGAGTATTTGAGTGGACGATTTGTAGCCAAAGATACTAATGCCAGTTCAAAAGCAAGGATCAAAGGCAGGAATTGGTCGCAGTTTCTTTTAACCTTTAATCTCGTGATTCCGGATATCTCCACAGCAGGCGCTTTCATGAGGGTTGACCTAGGTGATAGCCAAAGCAGCAATTATGACTCATTATTAGTGAAATCCAATAAAATATCATTTTACAAATCAGGCATTGTCGGGGAGACGAAGCTTGCCGATTACACGATGGAACCGGGAGTCAGTTACGATTTTAAAATACTGGTTGATGGCAGCTCGGTCATCGTACAAATGAAGAAGAACGATCAAACCGTCTATCAAACGATAGGGATGTATACCAACCTGTTTGCAGCTGAGAAAAGGACGGTAACCTTCGGACACAATTTATTAAAGCCAAGTTTGGATAACGTAAAGGTCTATTCACCCGAGGCTGAATTCCCGCAAATTCCCGATGTAGACCAACTAACAGCTTCATGGCCTGCTGTTTTTGAGGACACTTTTGCCACAGCCACAGCCAAGTGGGATGCGGCACCAGGGAATTATATGAACTATCAATATGTGGATGGAAGGTTTGTAGCCAAGGACGCAAATTCCGTATCCAAGGCACGGATCAAGGGCAAGTCATGGTCGAAATTTCTCTTAACCTTTAATCTTGTGATTCCCGATGTTTCCACGGCAGGCTCTTTCATGAGAGTGGACATTGGCGATAGTCAAAGCAGCAATTATGATTCGTTATTAGTGAAATCCAATAAAATCTCGTTTTTCAAATCAGGCATCGTTGGCGAGACGAAGCTTGCTGATTACATCATAGAGTCGGGGGTTAGTTACGATTTTCGATTATTGGTAGATGGCAATTCGGTCATCGTGCAAATCAAGAAAAAAGACGAAACTGCCTATCAAACCATGGGCAAATATACCGGCTTATTCACAGCCACCAAAAGAACGGTAACCTTCGGGCATAATTTATTGAAGCCGAGCTTGGACGATGTGCGGGTATTTGCTTCAGCGGCAGATAACCCTTATACAGGGCCGATTTTGAACAGCTTGCAGTTCTATAAAACAACAATGAACCTTCGTGTGGGTGACACCGAAAATTTGAGAGTGATCTACGAACCCAAAAATGTTGAATTGGAAGACGACAGCGTCATATGGAGCAGCAGCAACGAACAAATCGTGAAGCTAACTGGAAGCGTTTCAAAAGCAAGGGCAGTTACAGCTGTATCGCCAGGGAGCGCAGTGATCCAAGCGGTAACCGCCAATAACAGCATTATCGTAACTTGTCAGGTCACGGTCACTCCGGCCGCAGCGTTGTCGCATAGTACAGCCTCATTTGCTGTGTATGGGGAAAAGCAAGCAATTCCATCTGCTCTGTATGGCATGAATGATCCCAAACTGAATGATCTGGGTCGATCTGATCAATGGTACAGTGCAAGAAACATTACCTTGATGAAGGATCTGGGGATAGATCTCTTACGAGTGCCTGACGGTACAGCGGCCAATTATTATTTGTATAAGGACGGCTCGCTAGTCAATGCCAACGATCCACGCTATGCGAATGTGACAACAGGATTCGAGTACACCTCCGTCAACGGTAAAAATAATGGCAAAAATGGCATTTATCTAAATGATATATTTAAAAGCCCTAATGAGCTCAATTTGCCAAGCACTTTTGTGCTCAATGTTGCCTATCAGTCTGTGGAGGATATCATTGATGAGGTGCAGCAAATCCGTAGTCTGTCCCAGCAGCCGATTCGAATCGAAATGGGCAATGAATTTTATCTGAATCATTATGGCAATGCTTTCCCGTCGGTGACCAATTACGTGTATAAAGCTCGACAAGTGTACACGGCGATTAAGCAAATCGATCCGACGATTAAAGTAGGCATTGTTATCTTGGATAAATGGCAAGAGACGATCATCGTTGGCAACCCTGACGCGCATAAGCCCAACGACCCACTTGATTTGGTCGACACCGCTCATAATCGATATGTCAGATGGGAAGAATGGAACAGGACCATTGCCGCAAACCCGGATTGTTATGATGCTGTAATCCCTCATGAATACACAGGCATCCATAACCTTGATAATTTGACTCAGGAGAAATTCATGGACTTTCTTGCTGTGAATAATGAAAATAGATACCAATTAATTAAAGCACAGTCTGAGCAATTCCCGAATAAGGAGATTTGGATTACGGAATATGGCGGCATTAGCGGACTCATTTTTGGTGGTGAAACGAATTTGACCGAAAAAGGAAGAATTCATTTAGGGAAAACGCCCGCTTTTGCCATGCATTATATGGAAAGATTTTTGAATTTTATTAAAACCGGCAAGGTCCAGATTTCGGCCTATCATTGTCTGATTGACAATCAATTTTTTGGCGTCGTACAGGATCGATTTAATGCTAATAACAAGGCTGGAATGGTCGTTCTTCCCCCTTACTACACCTTCAGAGAAATCGGAAAATTACTGAAAGAAAACGAATATTATTATGATATGAATATGACGACCGGCGATTACAGAATGATGAACAATGTCATGCCAGCTGATTATATTTATGGTAAAGACCTGAAAGTGAATGACGTAGGTGCTTGGGGTCTAGGCGATGAAAATGGAGTCAAAACCGTCGTGTTCAGTAATCGAACCAACAAAGAAATAGAGGTGTCGCTCCCTGGTGAGCAAATGATGCCTATCTGGTCATATGGCGGTGATCCGGTGCCTGATTTTCTTGTTAACGACTTTACAATATGGAGACAGGAGCCCAAAAGCAATCCATACCCTACGATCCCAGTCGATCCGTTCTCGACAACAACAACATTGAAGCCTTATACGATGACCGTGGTGAAACTCCATGGAAAAACCTATGATGATGTCAAAGCCAATTATTGGGCACAATCGGTTATCAACACGGTTGCTTCCAAGGGAATTGTTGCTGGTGGGACCACGAGCCATTATTTACCGGATGCGATTGTTACCAAAGCCGATTTTACCGTCATGCTTGCGAAAGCTCTTCAAATACCTAACGATTACTCCGATACACCGACTGTCTTTACGGATATGAGCGCAGCTGGCTACGTGGACTATCCGGCCATTGTGGCCGCAGCAGGGAAAGGTATTGTAGAACGAGATCAAGCAGGGAATTTCAACCCGAACCAGACGTTAACGAAGCAGCAGTTGGTGGCAATGACGCAAAAGGCGGCTGCTATTCTTGGCAAGAATGCGGATATCCTGACGACTTATTCAAGCTTCAGCGATCCGAGTTCCAATTCTGATGATGCTACACGTGCGGAAGCTGCCAAAATTGTATATGTCCTGTTAGGACTTTAAAGGCTTACAGGATAAGAAAGAGGGGGTTGCCATATAAGATCAATAGATCTTTAAGGACAGCCCTCTTCGTAATTTGTACTGAAGCAGGTTAAACCTCGCTTGAACTAGCAAATTCATTTATAGTAGTATTATTGGTAAATTGGAGTTGCGGGATGTAGGTAAACTTGTGAATTTGACCAAATAACCGGCTGATGGCTGCGGCCTAGGGCGTAAGAATGGAACGTGCACCATGAAAGAATACCAGTATAATCCTGATAAAGTAACAAACAGTATGGCACCAAGCTATGTGTATATGTACAATTGCCACGAAGAAGAAGCGCAGCTCTGTCAGTTGGAGCTGCGTTCTTTGTTCGGCATGGAGTCGGAGGGAGTAGGCGAATATAGCCTAAATCACCAAGGGCCTAACCTGGGCACCCATTGTGTGGTCAGCTCTATTGGTATGGATCCAAGCCGGAGTCCATTTATTAAGCAGCGGCTCGCAGTGAGTTTCGAGGGAGATACGGTTCAAGCTATTGCATCCGCCGTGAATGCTATAGAGCTGCAGGGTGCAACCTTCAAAGTGGTTTTTGCAGCTCTCGACAAGTCTATACCTTATAACGAGCAGAGGCAGATAGAGCGTGAAGTGGGAGCGGGAATTCGTGGAAAGGCCGAGATGCGTAGTCCCGACAGGTTATTTGGAATTACTTGTTTGGATGGACGTTGGCTGTTCGGTGAGTGCATGACCAATGAAGCCATTTGGCTTAAGCATAATACCAAGCCGCAGCAATACTCAACGGCGCTCAGTACACGGATGGCGCGCGCGGTTGCCAATATCGCAGTACCCTTTCCTGAGGGGATCACGGCTATTGATCCGTGCTGCGGCATCGGGACTGTCCTGATCGAGGCGCTATCTATGGGTATTCATATGATTGGAACGGATATCAATCCGCTTGCTGTGCGGGGAGCGCGGATGAATCTAGCCCATTTTGGATTTCCGGATGTCGTCGCTCTCCAGGATATGCGTACGTTAACTGGGAGCTATGATGCGGCCGTACTGGATCTGCCTTATAATCTATGCTCGGTCCTGTCACCATCAGATCAGCTGTCTATGCTCGAAAGTCTACGAGGACTTACGGCTAAAGCCGTTATCGTCACAACAGAAACGATCGATGCGCTTGTTATTCAAGCCGGATTTACGATCTCCGACCGCTCTGTAGTAAAAAAGGGCAGCTTTTCCAGACAGGTTCTGGTCTGTTATTAGTTGTGAATGCTGTTTGTATACTCAGATAGGGAGGGAACAGGATGACCGTATTTGATGTTATCATTATCGGAGCAGGTACAATGGGAGCAAGTGCAGGGTATTATATGTCCCGATCAGGAGCTTCCGTTCTGCTGTTGGATGCTTTTGATCCTCCTCATAAGGAGGGCAGCCATCATGGGGAAACCCGGCTCTTTCGTCACGCCTACAGCGGTGAGGATGCGTATATTCATTGGGCTCTGCATGCTGAACGAGAATGGGAGGCGCTTGAGCAAGCAGCGGGCCGGCAGTTGTTCCATCGTACGGGGGTGTTGAATCTGGACCCGGAGAGCTCACCTTTGACTCAGGGAAAGGAGTTCAAGGCTCGGAAATTTGAGCTGCCCGTTGAAGTGCTGACACCGGAGGAAATGGAATACCGTTGGCCTGGACTTACCGTCCCGAGGGGATTTAGGGGTCTGTATGAGCAGCGGGGAGGGGTATTGAGCTGTGAGGCGATCATAGAATCATTCAAGCAATTGTCTATTCAAAATGGTGCCAAGCTGCTGGTGAACAGCCCCGTCGAACGGATAGCTTATAAGCCTATGCACGTAGAGGTGTCAACCCGAACCGATCGTTATGTAGGACGGCAGCTTTTGCTGACGGCTGGCACTCGCTCTGGCACCATACTCCCTGACTTGAAGCTTCCTGTAGAAGCAGTGAGGAAACCGATAGCCTGGTTTGAACCGAAGGCGGAACAAGCTGTATTCGATAGTCGCTTTTTTCCCGGCTTTAATATTAACACGGAATTTGGGGAGTTTTATGGATTTCCCAGCTTTTCCGGTTCAGGCTTGAAAATCGGCAGGCACGATGGCGGCGAGATCGTGGATGGGAGACAACCGACTGCACCATTTGGAAGCAGACCTGCGGATGCGCTTGAATTCCGTCAGCTGCTGCAGCAATTTATGCCCAAGGCAGAAGGAAAGCTGCTTAAAGGCAGTGTATGTCTGTATGAAAGGACACCGGATGAGCATTTCATTATCGATCAACATCCAGAATATTCCCATGTGTATATCGCCACAGGCTTTTCCGGGCATGGCTTCAAATTTGCCAGTAGTATTGGGCAGACCGTCAGTGAATGGATGCTGAACAACGTGTATAATGAGCACCTTAAGCCATTTTCACTTTCCAGATTTTATTGATTTATGTATAAAATTCTTTTTAAATCATTTTATACTACGAATTGTTAATTGTTTAAATTTATTGTAACTTATTGACTGGAAATGAAATTGATGCTAATCTTAATCCGTATTATACATAGTGATTTAGTAAGGATTCGGGAGGAATGGTGAATGAGCACGTTAAACGAATACTTGGTGCAGAAAAGGCAGGCGGCCCTGGACCGGAAAGATAAGGCTCTGCAGCTCGAAGACATCCCAGCGCAAACTTACTATGCCAAGGCAAGGGCACTGGGCAGAAGTGGAGTCAGGGAAATTCGTATTCGTGATTTTCAAGTCATCAGCGATAGTCCAGAGGATTACGCCGGCTATAATCTCGGTCCGAACTCAGCGGAGCTGCAGCTCGGCGTACTCGGAAGCTGCCTGACACATATTACCTTAATTCAAGCAGCGCTGCTCCAGGTTTCACTGGATGCCCTGGAGGTGGAAGTATCCGGACAATTGCATTCCTTCGCGGGACAGCCGGGTTATGAGGATATTCCAGTCTATCCTTACAATATCGCCTATAAGCTCCATATCACCTCCTCCGAATCTCCAGAAAAGATAGCCGATCTGCACGAGCAGGTTGAACGTGTATGCCCGATTTTTAACTTGCTGAGAAATCCGCAATCGATTAAAGGCGAGGTTGTCCTTCATTCATCATAATCGTATATCTTAGTCATTCACCATTTTGACCGGTCAACCGGAATCACGTACTCTTTTTTGTACGTTGTTTCCGGTTTTTTTGTGTAATCACGTAGGTAGAAAGAAGGAATTGACGAAGATGGAACCTGTGAACTTCGAGCAACTGCAAGACGTATTGAAGAGCTTTGAAGGAAAAGAAGTATACCTGCATACCGAGGTTAATCCGGGGGCCCTGCTGCGCAATATTCGTGTTGAGATTGAGCAAGCACATTTATCCGGCGAGGGATCGTATCGATTGGCGCTGAGGCTTCGCTATAATGGATGGGTTCGTACGGAATCGATTACCCATTATAGTCTGGATGCAAGAGGTCGGGTGTTCGCTGCAAGCTATGATGAGCAGAATAGAATTGTTACGCTGATCCAGATTGGACTTTTTCCGTTTGATTTTGATGAGGAGGCAAGCTGAATGTCTGTGAACAAAATTTTGGTCGTCGTGGCCCATCCTGACGATGAAAGCTTCATATGCGGAGGAACGCTGGCTAAATATGCAAAGCAGGGCAGCGAGGTAACGGTTATTTGCGCTACGAAGGGAGAGCTGGGCCGGCGTCTGGGTAAACGTCCATTTACGGTATCCCGCGAGTCGATGCGGCGGGTGCGCGAGGGAGAAATGAGGGAGGCGTGCAGAGCATTGGGGGTACAACGTCTGGAGTTCCTCGACATCTTGGACAAAACGGTCGAATTTGAGGAATACGAGGGCTTAAAGCAGCGAATTATCGATTTTATCGAGGATATTCAGCCAGATGTCGTACTAACCTTTCATGAGAAGCTGGGCGGGCATCCTGATCATTGCGCAATAGGCAAGGCGACTAAAGGTGCTTATCTGGAAGCGGTAACCCGACCTGATCAGGCACGATATTTGTACTTCATTACTTACGGGGATGAAATCAAGGGCTTTGACCTATCGCCTGATGTGGTGTCTGCGGTTAATATTCGCTGCAGCCTGCAGGAAAAGCTATCCACTTATCGCGCCCATCGTTCACAGAGCGATGTTCACAAATGGGCTTGGCAGTCTGATGAACAAGCCATCCTAGGCGTGAGTCCGATTGAATATTTTATCCGTTTTACCCGTGAAGGTGCAGCCGATGTGTTGGGAGATGCTCCGGTCACCACTCTATATAATGAAGGGACGAATCTATCATGAAATTAATCAGCAACTGGACTCTACAAGCACATATACAAGTCAATTTAAAAGCTATCGCCGTCATATCTGCAACGGCTATCGCCCTTGCAGGCTGCTCAAGTGCCGTACCGACAGCTTCAACAGCAACACCATCTACCTCAGCTCCTGCTGCAGCCAATTCGACCAAGGATGGGCAGAGTGACAAGAAGGAGCCGGTTACCATTGAATACTGGCAGTATGCTTTTGCGGCAAAGGTCGATCTGGTCAACGATCTGATTAAGGAGTTCCAGGCCAAAAACCCGCATATTACCGTCAAGCATACGAACTTCCCTTACGATCAATATAATGAGAAGGTCGCCACTTTGGTGCCTGCAGGCAAAGGCCCGGACATCATTAACCTGTACTATGGATGGATTCCCAAATATGTTTCCTCCGGTTACCTCCAGCCGCTTCCGTCTAACGGTTTTTCTGAAGCTGATCTGAAGAAGGACTTTTTCCCTGTAGTTGAAGCTGGTAAAATCGATGGGAAATACTGGGCCGTCCCGACAGCCGTACGTACGCTTGCCTTGTACTACAATAAGGAATTGTTTGAGAAAGCGAAGCTCGATCCTAACAAACCACCTGCCAATTGGGAGGAGCTGATCGATTATGCGAAGAAATTGACGGAGAAGGACGCCAAAGGCCAATTTATTACCGAGGGCATTACCTGGCAGCCAAACAGTCAGATTCACCACTGGTATAGGGATGCCTTGATCTATCAGGCAGGAGGTCAGGATACAACACCGGATTATAAAAAATATTTGTGGAATGCATCACCTGCCGGGCTAGAGGCCTTCAAGTTTGTTATGGATATCCCCTTGGTACACAAAGTCGGCACCCGCGATTTCTATGAGACGGACATCAATGCGTTTAAAACCGGTCACGCCGGGATTACGATAGACGGCTCGAACGTGCTTGGAGGCATTAAGAAGGATGCTCCTAACTTGAAATTCGGGACGGCTCCGCTGCCTTCCTATAAGAATAAAGCAACGCAATCCTCTTACTGGGCTAATGGCATTACGAAGGGTGTAGAGGGCAAGAAGCTGGAAGCTGCAACCGAGTTCCTGAAATTCCTAACCAGTAAAGAGGTACAGGAGAAATGGGTTGATAAGGTAGGCGAGTTGCCAGCCAAGAAGGAGGTTGCGCTGCAGGATAAGTATGCGAAGGACCCGCTGCTTGGAGCGTTTATTCAACAGCTTCCTGATGCACACGCGCATTTCTTTGTCGATGAGACGGCGGAGAAGGATAACTTCGTTGAAGCGACAGACCGTGTTTTGCTGAAAAATGAAAACATTCAAACGGTATTCGACGATCTGGTGAAAAAGAATCAGAAGCTGTATGACGATTATTGGAGCAAAAAGAAATAAATCATAGAGCTCAAGCAGATTGAACCGGAAGGAGTGAAGATATGCAGGAGATTCAGAGCAATGCGGTACTGCCAGCGGGTAGTGCCAGACTTGAAAAACGGAATTTATCCTATAAACGCAAACAGCAGCTGTTTATTTATGGCAGCCTGTTTATACCGCTTCTTTTCTTCGCAGCTGTTCGAATTATCCCGATATTTTATTCGTTCAATGTCAGCTTTCGTGAGTGGAATATCCTCTCCGATGGTGTCAGGCCGTTCGTTGGGCTGGACAATTATATCGAGCTGTTTCAGGATGAGGTGTTCCATAAAGCTTTGAAAAATACATTGATTTATGTAGGTGTCGGAGTCCCAGGACAGCTCATTGTGGGATTGGCAGTGGCCTTGCTGCTGCAGCAAATAACTGTGCTGCGTGGCTGGTTTCGTACGATTTATTTCATTCCTTATATGACCAGCATTATTGCCGTCAGTTGGGTGTTCCGTTGGGTGCTTATTCCTAACGGGGCCGCCAATGGTCTGCTTACGCAGCTTGGGTTTGCCAAACAGCTGTTTTTGAACTCGCCGGACCAAGCGATTTATTTAATAACAGGCGTGATGATCTGGCAAATCCTCGGGTTTCAAATGCTTATTTTTGTTACAGGCTTGCAAGGAATTCCCCAGCTTTATTATGAAGCAGCGGATATTGATGGTGCGGGGCGCTGGCAGAAGTTTTGGCGGATCACGTTACCCCTGCTCAACCCGACGATTGTGTTTTCATTGGTTATTGCCACGATTACCTATTTACAAACCTTTACCCAGGTGAAAAATATGAGCTCAGCCGGGTCGGGCGGGCCATTAAACTCGACCAAATCATTGGTGCTGTATATTTATGATCTTGGATTCAAGCACCACAAGATGGGGCTGGCAGCTGCGGCAACGGTCATTTTATTCATCGTTATCATGGGACTGTCCTTATTACAGCTTAAATTCGTAAGCAAAAAGGTTGAATATTAAGACGGACGATTCGGATGGGGGATTGGATTGAAACGAAACCATATCATCATAACCGGTTTAAGCTACCTGCTGCTTACGGCAGGCGCATTCATAGTGCTGTTCCCGTTATTATGGATGCTGTCTACAGCGTTGAAGCAGCCAGCAGAAATTTATTCGCTCAGCCTGATTCCGGCAGTTCCTACCTTCCAGCACATCCTGGATGTTTTTAACAAGACGCTGTTTGGAAGCTGGCTCTTGAACAGCCTCATCGTTGCGGTTATTAGCACAGCATCGGTTGCGTTCTTTGATACGTTAGCTGGATATGTGTTTGCACAATTTACGTTCAGAGCGAAGCAGTTCATTTTCATCGTCATCTTGAGTACGTTGATGGTGCCTACGGAAATGCTGATCATTCCCTGGTTTTTGTTGTCCGATATGGTCGGTTGGGTGGACACCTACATGGGAATATTGTTTCCGGGGTTGATCACCGCATTCGGGATCTTTTTAATGAAGCAGTTCATGGAATCGATTCCTCGTGATCTGCTGGACGCTGCGAGAATTGATGGGATGGGCGAGTGGGGAATTTGGTTGAAAATAGCGATACCGCAGGTGGGAGGAGCTATAACTACGTTATGCCTGCTTAACTTTCTGTCGAGCTGGAATTCCTACATTTGGCCGTTGATTGTCAGTGTGACGCCCGAGAAGCTAACGATTCCTGTCGGTCTGGCTTATTTCTCCAATGAGAATGGTGACCGGAGCAATTGGGTGCTGTCGATGGCAGGCTCAAGTATTTCGGTGCTTCCATTAATTATCCTGTTTCTTATTTTCCAAAAGCAGATTATACGCGGGATTACTTTAACAGGTCTCAGATAGAAAAAGCCCTGTCCATCCAATTACACATGACTTGACAGTGTGTGCTGGATAGGCAGGGCTTTTTGTAAAACATAGTAATCTATATGTTTCACTCTATAGGGTAGTGTTTCCAGGGAATGATACGTTTCTCCAGCCAATCCAGCAGCATTGTTGTCATAGCTCCTAATACAGCGATCGTAACACGGCTCTATGGTTATTAATTGTCAGTCGTTGCCGTTTGCGCCAGTAGATCGTCCAAAGTTAGGGACACTTCTTTAAGTAAAGGCAGGACCGGTACAAGTCCTCCCGCTGGAATACTCGTAAGCAGCGCTGCCAAAATTTCCTCCTTGGAAGCACCTGCTTTAATAGCCAAAGGCAGATGTGACTTCACTGCGGGAGCATAACCGAGAGCTGCCAGATTGGAAATGTAAATCAATTGTTGGGTTTTGGGATCAAGCGCGGACTCGGCAACAACGGATCGATGCAGCCCACGGAATTGATCGGCTACCTGCGGAAACTGCTCGGCAAAAAATTCGAAATCAGGGTTTTTCATTGGTTAACTCTCCTCTCAGATATAAGACCATGTATGGTTTATTCCATTAAATTGTAATAATGTAACATTATAGGTCAATATATTACAATAAAAATATTATATTTTCCTGATATGTAAATAATAGTACAGGGAGCGATGATATTGAGTCAGACGATCATACAACAACAGGAGTTTGTTCTGAACGCGGGGCTGCTGCCTTCTGGGGAATCATTATGTATTCGGGGAGAGGTTCGATATAAGCATCGGCACGATTCTAACTCAGTGCTTCCTTTACTTCCGATACTCATCATCAGCCACGGCTTTAAAGGTTTTAAAGACTGGGGATTTTTCCCTTATGTGGCTTCCTACCATTCGGAACGGCCTACAAGGCTGATGAGCTTGGTGCTATCGGCAAACGAATACGTTTGGCAGGAGGAGATTTATTGTTTCTTAGCCCTGCTGGTGCCGGGAAAGCTGCAGATTGGTTGAAGCAAAAGGGACCCAGGCCTAACTTTGTAGGTGTTCATGATAAGCAGGGTGAACAATCACAGCTCCGGGTACTGGGGTCGGAATGGCTTATTGCTGATGCATTATGAAGTACATCAAAATACATTAAAGAAATGGAGAGATCGGTTATGTCGTTGCCATCCGTAATTCAGCCTTTATATGAACAGGAAATTCATGAGTAGGTCGTTAACTGGCGAAGATTTTTGCACCAGCATCCTGAGCTTTCGTTCAAAGAGCATGGAACAGCTCATGGTCCGATGCTGGCCTCACCGGATAACTTTTCGATTACGGTTCAGGGCAAGGGCGGGCAATGGACGTGATTATTTAACGTAAAAAAGCCGCCTGCAATAGCAACAGGCGGCTGAGTATGCTCGGTTTACGATGGTTCAAGTGTCTGCAATGCGATTTTTTGAAAAACATCATCAATATTTTTGATACGATCCTCGACCTTCTTGGCGGCAGTATCCAACGTATAGCCGTCCTCCAATAGCTCTTGAACCAATACGATTTTCTTAATATTTACGTAATCATATCGCCGGGTCGATCCGTCTGCCTCTTGAACCGACTTGATAATGCCTTTCTCTTCCCAATATCGAATTTTGCGAGTCGGTACGCCGGTAATTTCGGCAACCTCGCCAATGCCTACAATTAATTTACTTAACAATTCCATATCGTAAATGACGTATTTTTGTTCATTGGAGCTTTCTTCAGAACTCATTGTAAGTCCTCCTGTGTCATTCTTCCCTTCATTATAATATAAATCAAAGTAAATGTCACAAGGTTACAATGTCTGTTAACTATTGCTTAAGGATGCCATTTCATACCAAGAAATTCTTAATGCAGCTGTGTTGAATCTATGTCAGAAAAGCTCAGCTTAACCAAACTAATCCTATTCTGTTATGAAGATGCCGCGATCTTAACAATATCTTTATATAGCCCGAATCTTCTATTGAAACTCCATTGCTATGATGGATAAGCTATGGGGATTTTGTATTCATTAGCGATATCATAGGATAGTTCAATAGGAGGCTCGACGTGAATGGTTGAGAAGAAAACATCGCGGAAGGTGATGGGGCTGCTCACAGCTCTGCTGATCATGAATCCCATTGTCGGTGATTTTGTAAGCGTCGACAAGGCTTATGCAGCGGAGGCGGGGTATGTAGTGATCAGCGATATTTACAGCTACGGGGGGAATTCGGCATCGGACAAACCATCGGTTTTCAAAAACGATTATGTAGAATTATATAACCCTACCGATCAGGACGTGAACTTCGGAGCAGACACGTGGTCGCTGCAATACGCAGGTAAAAATAAGACCAACTGGAAAAAAGTCGATTTAGGTATGACTATTCCGGCGCACGGTTATTATTTGGTTAAGCTCGGACAGGAAGCGGCTAACTTTGGTGCGGATTTGCCTACACCTGATGCTGTGGATACAACCATAAACATGGATAAAGACAATGGAAAGGTCGCTCTGGTCAAGAATCAATCAACGATTGCTGTTAATGATCCGCGTTCGACCTTGGACAGCTCGGTTTTAGTCGATCTCGTATTTGATTATGGAAGTTTGTCCTACAAAAAAAGCTACAAAAGAAAAGCTTACAACCCGTTAAATACTTTGGCTGGCTTGAAACCGTCTACCAACCCAGGATTGGGAAATGGCTGGGACACGGATGCGGACACGGTTGAGGCTGACTTTGAAATTGTAGATCCGGTGAACAAGGATATACCGCCCCGCAACAGCAGCAGCCCCAAGGAGCCCATGATCAAAGGCACAACGAACACTGGAGCTAACATGGTGATGATGGACAGCTTGACCACGATCAGTGCGGCCAACGCTACATTCAAAATCAACGTAACGACAGGCACAGTGAAAGCAGGTCCGCTGACCCCGGTTAACGATTACATCATTAACAATTTGCCGGCCGGACTTACGAGCAGCGCGGTTGGGGATACTGCGGCGAAAACTATCACTTTCACAATAGCAGGAACGGCTAATGCCAATGTCTCAACTGATCAAGCATTATCGGTCATCCTGAAGCCTACTGCTGTGACTGCAGGTGCTTACAGCAGCTCTACCAGCATTGACGGCGTTACACTTTCTCATTATACCCCGAAAATAAAAGGAACTGTAAGCACGAGTGATGCGGATGCGGCTATGCGAACAGCGACCGAGGTGGATCCGAACAACAATACGTTTACGATCGCTTTACAGGTGGGGAATGTGAAAAATGGGGACTTGAGCGTAACGGATTATACATATGCACCAACGCTTCCTTCAGGTCTGAGTCTAAAAGCCAAAGGCGACAGCACCGCGAATACGGTGACCTTTACGGTGTATAATTCGGCGACGAGCCCTGTTACCGAAAGCGTGAATTTGAGTGTAGTTATCAAAGCCTCAGCAGTTACCAGCGGAGCTACAGCGGATTCAGATACCATTAACGGGATAACGCTGCTTCGACCGTCCGCCGTACTAAGCAAGGACGAGGCAAGAAAGCAATTTTTGCTGCAGGAAATCAAGAAGCGCAATGCTTTCATCCATGATATGGCCACGAAAGAATACAAATATGCGTCAATGTCCAAATCAGCCTTCAGCTTTTACCGCGCGACCAGCGGATTATTTTACAAGGATTTAGGCGGTGTTATTCCAGTTCCTGCGGATTGGAACCAGCTCAGCAACATCAACACCTGGATATCCGGTGATTTTCATATTCAAAATGTCGGCTATTTTGATAACAATGAAGGAAATGCCATATTTGACCTGAACGATATGGACGAGTCCTACATAGCTCCTTTTTACTGGGATCTGATTCGTTCAACAGCCAGCATTTATTTGGCTCGTTTTGATGATAAATCTTATATAACCACTACGCTGGATGACAGCATGACCAGACAAATTGCCAAAAACTATCTGGATGCCTATATCCAAACACTCAATGGCGTGAACGGCAAAAGTGCCGAGCTTACCTCTGACAAGCTGAGCGGTTTTACAAAGAAGTTAATGGAGGATTTCGTAAAAACGACAGTAAAATCGCAGCTGGATAAAGCAGCGCCATTGACCTCGTCAACTCCAGCTACGCGTAATTTTGATTACAGCAAGACAGACAAATATATTCAGGCCAAGGGCGCTGACTTGAACGATATTACAGACAATTGGTCTTCCTATGTCAACACCGTTCAATCCTTTGCAGCAGGGCAGTCGAGCGATTATTTCAAGATCAAGGACGTTGCCTTGCGTATTAACCAAGGGTTAGGAAGCCTCGGTGTGAAACGTTATAACGTTCTCATCGAAGGACCGACAGCCAGCAACGATGATGATATTATTTTGGATGTCAAGGAACAGGGCAAGCCGGGTTTCATAGATAGTCCGCTGTTCCAATCTTCAACATATGATGCGTTCAATGGTAAGGATGCGGAGCGATCCAAATTGGCTTATCAAGGAATGCTGACCAAGCCTGATTATCATTTGGGCACACTTCAAGGTGCTGACCATAACTATCTGATTCGAAAAATTTCGCCTTATAAAGGTGACTACACGGATTCCAAATTTACGAGTCAGGCAGATTTTGAAAATTATTTATCTTATGCCGCTCAGGCGCTTGCGAATGCACATGCCCGCTCGGATAATGATTATCCAGCTGGCCACGTGCCTTACAGCTTCGAAGAGAGTGTCGTGAACAATGTTTATGCTGGAGGGAAGTGGGACAGCTTCAGGACCAATCTCGTTAATTTGGGTGAGGATTACTATAGGCAGGTCGTCTCGGATTATAATCTGGTTAAGGCCGATTTGGCAGCCGGAGCTTTAGTGGATATAGCCGATCTTGGCAATTTATCAGTAAGTAACGGCACATTAACGCCTGCTTTTGCGGTAAATACTATGAATTACACCGTATCTGTACCCGTCGGGACATTGGCAGTTGACGTAAATGCTGCTTTATTGGATTCCAAAGCTTCTATGACGGTCAACGGCGATTTATATGCCAGCAATACTGACAAGCGAATCGATTTGACCAACAATACGACTTCCATAGCTGTCAAAGTCACGGCAAGAGATATGACAACGACCAAAACCTATAACATTACCGTAAATCGAGGGACAGCACCCGTTGAACCTGTGCTCAGCAGTAATGCCAACCTGAACGGGCTGATTGTTAATGATATCGTGCTTACTCCGGAATTTGCGGCAGGAACAACGAGCTATACGGGTTATGCAGGGAAAATACGGCAGGCTGTAATTACAGCAGCAGCTGCAAATGCGAAAGCAGCCATTCTTATTAACGGCATTGCCGCTACAAGTGGTACTCCAAGTACTGTTGCTTTAAATGTAGGTGCGAATGAAATTAAGGTTCAAGTAACCGCGCAGGATGGGACGATTCAGGTGTACACAGTGACACTGACCCGAATTAATGATAATAACAATTCAAACAGCAGCAGCGGTACGGGTGGAACGGGAACAGGAACGGGTAGCGGAGCTGGATCGACCGGATCGGAAACGCCAAGTGGCAGCGCTGGGCCAATTGTCTCTGGAGAGGTTCATCTTGGTGAAGGTGCTGTCAAAGAAAGCAAAGAAACAACAGCTGATGGTAAAATCGCTACCCGACTGACGGTAGATTCGCTCAAGCTGACTCAGGCTCTGGAGTCACTGAAAAAAGAGGAAGCAGGCAAACCTCAAGTTGTGATTGAATTCAAAGGTAATGACCCGATCGCAATGGTGGAGCTTCCGGTTGCGGTACTTATGGAGGCCCTTAAATCGGTACCGAATGCAGTGATCACAGTGAAGTCTGAGCTTGCCAGCTATAGCCTTCCAATCCAAACGATTGATTTTACAGCGGCGGCGCTTCAGCTTGGCGTAGACGCCAAGGATATCAAAGTCACGATAATTACTGAAAAAGTAACAGGTGCAGCCTTAACACAAATCGTGAATACGGCGACAAGAGATGGGATGACGGTAGTAGGAGCACCAATGGACTTTAAGGTCATTTTGGAGGCTAACGGTAAGCAGTTGGATGCCTCATTATCCAATCATTACGTGGCAAGAACGATTTCAACCGGACAAACTATAGATGCCGCTCATACAACGGCGGTTCGGGTGGAAGCGGACGGGAGCTTAAGCTTCATCCCTTCGAGATTTATCGATAATCAGGCGATTATTTTAAGCCCAAGCAATAGTGTGTATGCTATTGTACAAACAAATAACAAGTTTACTGACATTGACGGACATTGGGCCAAAGCGGATATTCAGCTGCTGGGCTCGAAGCTGATCGTTGACGGTGTCTCGGCGCAAAGCTTTGCTCCCGATACGAACATCACGAGAGCACAATTTGCCGCACTACTGATTCGTTCCCTGGGATTAAGCGAAAATCGTGAAGCGAATCGCTTCACGGATGTACCAAGTTATAATTGGTCAGCAGGTGCTGTTGGTGCAGCCTCCAAGGCTGGATTGATAGACGGCTTCGAGGATGGCAGCTTCCGTCCTGCCGACCCGGTCACACGCCAGCAAATGGTTGTTATGATCGCACGTGCGATGAAGGCATCAGGTCAGACAGCTTTGACCGAGGTGAAGACAGACACGGCTCTGGCGTCATTCAAGGACCAGGCATCCATTCAAGCTTGGGCACAGCCTGCCGCGGCTCAGGCCGTAGCCGCAGGTATCATCCAGGGGATGACTGCCGACGCTTTCGTACCTGATAGCCAGGCAACAAGAGCTCAAGCGACTACGATGCTGAAACGCTTGCTGCAAAAGCTGCAATTTATCGATTAACGCAACCTATCATTATCCATTACAGGCAAACCCGCTTTATGCTGCTTTCCTTGCATGCATGAAGCGGGTTTTTCTGTCTCTATCATAAACAGGTCGATTAGAGAACAGCTGGATTGGTTATTAAAAGGTATAGCAAAATCTCAGTATGACTGCGGCTGGATGGACATATACTGCTAGCAGAGGCTGTACGACAAGCTGGAGCCTGTGATATTGCTGATTAAGCAGGATTCAAGGTAGGGTACAAATCATCGTAAGCGGGGTTATTATGACAAATACGGCCCTGAGATGGCTTAACGTCATAGCTTTAGCTGCTGTGCTGTATGTGAACTGGCTTGCGAATGCGCTTCCAATTAACGGTTTGACAACGGGTCAGGTTTCCGCGATGTTTCCAGTCCAGATCACACCAGCGCCATATGCATTTATGATCTGGGGTTTAATCTACGCTTTTCTTGTGGGTTATGTGATTGTTCAATTGCTGCCAGCTAAACGTGAGCACGAGGAGATTAAACGAATAGGACCATGGTTTATCATCAGCTGCCTGTTCAACATCACCTGGATTCTCATATGGCAGTATCTGTTTACGACGGCTTCGATATTTGCAATGCTTGGGCTGTTAATTTCATTGATTGCCATCTACACGATGACAAGACCTAATGGCTGGTCCTCTGATAACATAATACGATGGTTCGTCCAGATTCCCTTCAGTATTTATCTGGGTTGGATTTCCGTTGCGACGATCGTGAATGCTGCAGCGGTATTGTACAATCTGAAATGGAACGGGCTGGGGTTGTCAATACAAATGACAGTGTCATCATGTATAGCTCATGGGGGGCGGCGGCACTATTGTTGATATTGACTCTTTGGCTGATAGCAGGCAAGGATGGATTTATCCGTCATCACGAGCGTGCTCACATATAGGTAGGACAACTTCAGCAGAAGAGGGAGGTAACAGGCATGACCACATTTATACTTCGCTGGCTTCATATATTAGCACTATTCGCTGTGCTCTTGTATAACTGGCTTGCGGATGCGCGTCCGTTAAATGGATTAAATACGAGTGATCTTACAGCGATGTTTCCCAGTGCAATGAACCCGGCACCATATGCGCTTGCTCTTTGGGGAGTGGTTTATGTATTTCTGGCAGGGTTCGTAATCGTGCAGCTGCTGCCGGGCATGTACAAGCATGAAGAAATTAGACGCATTGGACCGTGGTTTGTCATCAGCTGTTTGTTCAATATCGCTTCACTTGTGCTACGGCACTACTTGTATATCGTGCTATCGTTAATGGTGATGATGACTCTGCTATTATCTTTAATGGTGATCTATACGCGGACAAGACCGAACGGGTGGTCATCCGATCCTCGCATTCTTTGGCTGGTACAGGTACCTTTCAGTGTCTATCTGAGCTGGGTGTTCGTCATGACAATGGTACGAATCTCAGCAGTTTTGCAAGAGTTCAACCGCGGCGGTTTAGATTTCTCAGGTACGGCATGGACGGTGCTCATGCTGTTCATCATAGTAGCGGTGGCGGCTATCACAGGAATGAATTTCCGTGATTCTGCCTTTATATGGACTGCTGCATGGGGCCTAATAGCGATTGGTATTGCAAATTCGTACAACGATACGATTTTTTATACCGCCTGGAGTGCAGCCGGTGTACTGCTTGTGTTGACAGTTATGCTGCTGTTCGGCCAGGGCAAGCTCGAACACCGTAAACCATTTACAAAAGCTTTATAAATATCAGCAGAAAACCCTTGATATTATACCAATACCCTTCCAGATCGCTGCCAAAGTGAGATGGGAGGGTATTTGCTTATGTATGTTCCTTGTAACCTCAGGTCAGGTCGGTGTCCGAATAAAGGATTTTGACCGAGCAGCATTGAATGTATAAGGACTATGAGAGTCGGGGGGTGAAGTCTATGCCGGATTGGTCCTATCAAACGATATTTCGCCCTTTGTTGTTTCAGCTTCCGTCACGGCTTGCCCGAGATTTCACTCTGCGGGCGATGGGCATGTTGAGCAGGGTGCCGGGAGGCAGCTTCATCATCCGTACGATGGGTCATATGGAGGCTTCCCCCATACTGGCAACCAAGCTGGCAGGAATACCGCTTAAGTATCCGGTTGGATTGTCAGGAGGATTGGACCCTGAGGGAATTGCACATCAAGCGCTGGCGCAATTCGGGTTTGGTTTTATTGAAATTGGCCCTGTTACCATTGAAGCACATATAAATAACAAATGTCCTATACAGCGCGACTCGACGAACGAAGCCATTATATACACGGATGCAAGCAGCAGTGAAGGATTGGCCAAGCTCATGAAGAGGCTGGACCGAAACCAGGGACATGCTTTGCCGCTCATGCTTCGTATAAAAAGCACACCAGGCCGTACGCCTGTCGAGGCTTGGAGTGAGCTGCTGACGATGATGGAGGCACTCTCCTATTATGCGGCCGGATTTTATATCGAAACGCTTGATGAGAACGAGGCGGTCGAAGCTACGATTGCCCATTTGCAGGCCATACAGCTGGCGGCACGCGAGCTGTCTATTGTAAAACCGATGTTTCTGTATGTGCCAGTAGACTATCCGCCCGAATCCCTCAAGCTGCTGATGGCTGAATTATCACCCGGTTGGAGCGGCGTGGTAGTTGGCGATATGCTGAGAACAGGGGAGGGCGACTTGACGGGAAGTGTCCTCAAGCCGCTCAGTATCGATATAGTCCGCAGCATTCGCGAGCATCGCCTATCCGCTTCACTCAGCATTATTGCTTCCGGAGGTATTCATCAACCATTAGACGCCTTGGAGCTTATGGAGGCAGGAGCTGATTACGTCCAGCTGCACAGCGGGCTTGTTTTCTCTGGCCCAGGGCTGCCCAAGCGCATTAACGAAGCGATCGTTTATGAAAAGCTTCAGAGCGTGGAGCCGCCACCAGCACCTTCCTTTTGGATGAACTGGGGCTGGATGTGTTTATTAGGCATCGGAATGATCATTGGTGGAGCGCTCGCTTGGATCATCGCGGCAACGTCGGTAGTGCTGCCTTATGATATCTCGTTTCTCGGCATGCTGCCGTCGGTGCTGAATGAGGCGAATCCGCTTGTGCTGCAATTCATGTCACATGATCGAGTCACCCTCGCAGGGACGATGATCTCGATTGGTGTGATTTATTATCAGCTTGCCCGTTATGGCTTGCGTAATGGTCTGCATTGGACGAGAACCGCACTGCTAACGTCCGCCGCTGTAGGCTTCAGCAGTTTTTTTCTTTACTTGGGCTATGGCTATTTCGATCCACTTCATGCGGCAGCGGCGCTTATCCTGTTCCCGATGTTTATGCTGTCCATGCGTCGTCATCGGGAGCTGCCCTCCTGGGAAAGACCGAACTTGACTAACGATCGGACATGGAGGCTCGCGCAATGGGGACAGCTGATGATGGTAACGCTAGGATTTTCATTAGCGGTTGGCGGCATTGTCATCTCGACGGTAGGCATTACAGAGGTGTTCGTGCCTCAGGATCTGGAGTACCTTTGTGCAACGCCTGCTATGCTTAATGAAATCAATGAGAGGCTGCTGCCCTTGATCGCGCATGATCGTGCCGGCTTCGGAGGTGCTTTATTTTCAGATGCCATTGGGATTTTGACGATTGCCCTGTGGGGTATTAATCAGGGACAGCGCTGGCTGTGGTGGACGTTTCTGCTCGGTGGTTTGCCTGGATTCGTCGCAGGACTTAGTGTGCACTTGACGATAGGCTACACTGATTTTGTGCATTTACTGCCTGCTTATTTTGCCTTGATGCTTTATGTGTTTGGACTCGTCTTTCTATATCCTTACTTAATGCAGGGGCAAAAGGACCCAAGGCATGATCCGACAATTTCAGGAATAGCATAGCAGTTACTAGGTAGGATAACTGAAGCTTTACAACGCACTCTTGGGATCTGAGAGCATCGGAAAAAACGCCAACAAGCCGGTCTTCCTGTTAAGGAAAATCGGCTTGTTGGCGTCTAGTGTGGCATCAAGTCTGGACAGGCATTTGATTTAAGGTGAGAGCGGATTGGTGGAGTTAGAACGAGCAGGAATCCTGTTCTTTTGCCGATAAATGCTTAAAATGATACCAATCGACGCCAACTGAATCAAAGTGAGCATCCCGCCGTTGCTTATAAATGGAATGCTGACTCCAGCAAATGGCAGTACTCCGAAGGACATCAGCATGCTCCAAATAAATTCAATCGTGAACATGGCAAGGAACCCTTTTACAGCCAGGCTTCCGTACAGATCCGTTACTTTACCTGCTATGCCTGCCAATCTGATCAAGAATATGAGCGCCAGGACACCGAGGCCGATTCCAGCTACCCATCCCAGACTGTATATTAAATAAGTAAATAGCATCTCGCTCTCTATGGTTGGCAATGGGCGAATAACAGCGGCAAAGCCATGCCCCCACCAGCCTGCGGAATGAATCGATTGTAGGGATTGTATGATCACATAACCAGAGCCTTTGGGATCGCTATAGGGATCCATATAGGCAAAGAAACGTTCGATACGTTGAGCATTAGTTCCAACCGACAGAAAAAATACTATAATCAGTACTGGGACTATGTAACAAAGCAGTTTGCCTATATGCCTTTGCAGGGATAAGTACATAATACTAAAGCCTGCCAAGTAGATCATCAAGGAAATTAAGGAATTACCGAACCCATACAACACACTTGGTATGAGTACATAAACAGCTATTTTTAAGGAAAAGGCCTGTTCTTTCCAGCTGGAAGCCATCATACCGGATAAACTGAGGATGAGCAGAAAAGGGGAAATCGCCAAAAAATTAGTCCTTATAAAACCAAGTGTAAAATAAGGTGCCCCATTTACCTGCTGTCCGAATAGCAATCCCCAGCCCATGGCCAGCAAAATGATGATATATAGAGCCTTCGAGTAGGGAAGCAGCTTCCGATAATCCCAAAAGCACAAGCCCAGCATGCATATGATGCCAATTATCGAATAGGTAATTTTATTCATGAAAAAGCTGTAATCTCTATAAGAAACCAATTCAACAGCATACATCGCCAGCATCCCGATGCCTATAAAGATCGCGATGAGACCAAGCAGACTCCAATCAATCCGTGCTTTGTGCGCTTTGTTCAGTTGGTCACCGACCAGCAGAGGATCGCCCATTTGGCGGATTGCTAGTTCAATCGCCTGTTCCCGCTCAAGACCTGCCGATATCTGCTCCTCAACCAGCTCTTGGATGTGGCTTTGGAGCTCCAGCTTGATCTCAGGGTGCAATTCCCTCGCACTGACCTGCTTGCACACCTTGTGCAAATACTGCCTCACGGTTTCATCATATCCGATTTGTTTCATGCTTGACCCTCCCCAATCACACGGTCAACGGCTGTGCGGAACATATTCCACTCTTGCTGCTTCGTTTGCAGCTGTTTTCTTCCATTGTCCGTTATGCGATAATATTTTCTTTTGCGGCCTTCCTGTTCGCTCCAGTATGATTCGACGATTTTCTCGGCTTCCAAGGCGTGTAAAATGGGATATAGGGTTCCTTCCTTGAAGGTGAAAAGACCGCTGGAACGGCTCTCGATTTCTTTGGTCATTTCATAGCCGTACATTTCCTTGCGCCCAAGAAGGGTCAGGATTAGCATCGCTGTGCTGCCTTTCATTAGCTCTTTGTTAACCATGGTGCACCTCCTCGTAAATTAAAGTCTTGATAAGCTGCGCTTAGGGTTCAGCAAAGCTTGCTTTATAAGCATTGAATACCAATGCATCGAATATCTATGTATAGTATAACAGCTGTCTATAAAGCTTTCAAGAGCGTGCTCGGCAGGGCGACAGAGGCACAATCCAGCTATCTAGAAAGTCTTATAAGAAAAGCTTCTGATCGAAGCCTATTCGGTGAAGATACATTCGTGTTATAAATGTAGCTTTTCTTGCGAGATAAGAATCGTTCAGCTTTGCTGAAAACATATAAATTCTTATCTCTTAAAAAAACAATAGTTGACAATGAGAATGAGAACCATTATCATTTAATTGTAGACAAGATGAGAACCATTATCAGCTTTAGCTTAAGATCAATCCCAAAAGGAGGATATTCCCTAATGCTGTTACTGCTGTGTATATTGTTGCCTGTACTGTTTGTAACATTAACGCTGGTTGTATGCTATTGGTGGAGTATGCGGGATTACCATACATATGAGTCATTGGGATTGAAAAGGAAATTCGCGCGGCGAACGACGAATTCACACAAATAAACTACAGAATCGTATAGGAGGATAAAGGAATGCCATCGTTATTGGTTGTAGGTGCGGATCATTTAGGAAATATGCCGGAGCAGCTCGCAAATATCGGTTTTGATGACGTTATGCATTTGTCAGGACGTAAATCTCAATCGGTACGTAAAGGAATACCGGAAAAAATAGATGCAGTACTGGTGTTGACTGATTACATTAATCATAATTTAACGAAGGTCATCAAGCAGCAGGCCAAAGACCAGGAATTACCGATTTATTATGCAAAAAGATCCTGGTGCTCCGTGCAAAAGGCACTTTGTTCCTGCGAGCATGTATGTAAATTCATGGAAAGTCAACAATAGATAACGACAAGCAGCATAACGTAAAGCCCCGATGCATGAATCGGGGCTTTTTTGCTATTTTAATAGGGGTTTTGCTATTAATCATCTTTTAATTATGATAATATGTAATTACGTAAATGCGTAAAATAATGATATTATTTTCTGATTGAGAAATTATAAACTAAAGGAGTGATTGGATTGCAGCAGCATGTAAATGCCAATAAAGAACTGATTGTGAGCACTGATGATGTCTTGCATATGCTGGATTCTTTTTTGCGTGAAGCTGCTCCTTGGTGGGATGCATTTTATGCTGATCGCACTAGAGATATCCCGTTTTTTGTGGATGCACCGGATGAGAATTTGAGAAGTTATTGTGAAACAGGAATGATCCGTCCTTCCCGCGTTCTGGAGCTTGGATGTGGTCCTGGCAGAAATGCGATCTATTTGGCACAACAGGGCTGCCATATGGATGCTGTTGATCTTTCACGTGAGGCCATTGATTGGGCTATAGAGAGAGCTCATGCTGCTGCAGTACATATCAATTTTCAATGTGCAAACCTTTTTGACGCCAATATCGAACCGCAGCATTATGATTTCATCTATGACTCCGGATGTTTTCATCATATTGCACCGCATCGAAGAATGGACTTTGTCGAGCTTATCAGAAATGCACTGAAGACTGGGAGTTACTTTGGATTAACCTGCTTTGCTCATGGTGAAGGGTACGGGGCTGAGATTTCGGACTGGGAGGTGTATCGCCAAAAAAGCCTGAAGGGCGGGTTGGCCTACACCGAAAAGAAACTCCGGCAAATATTTGCCGATTTTGAGGTAGTTGAATTTCGCAGGATGAACAAGATCATGCAGCCAGCGGCATCGTTTGGCGAATCCTTTTTGTGGACGGTGCTATTCAGGCTCAAATAGTTTGATAATGCTGCATCACGAAAAAAAAACTGCCAGCGACCCATTTACGGTCAATGACAGCTTCTTATTTACAAGCTTTTATGAGATTAGCCCTGGCTCGCTTCGATCGCTTGCTTCAAGTCGTACAGAATATCATCAATAGATTCCGTACCGATGGACAAACGAATCATGCCCGGAGACACACCTGCCGCGATTTGCTCCTGTTCTTTCAACTGAGCGTGGGTTGTGCTTGCCGGATGGATAATGAGCGACTTGGAATCGCCCACGTTGGCCAGATGCGAGAACAGCTTCACGTTATTGATAACGCCGCGTCCTGCTTCGGTTCCGCCCTTGATGCCGAAGGTCATGATTGCGCCTTGGCCTTTTGGCAAATACTTTTGCCCAAGCTCATAGGATGGGTGGCTTGGCAAGCCTGTATAGCTGACCCATTCGACAGCTTCGTGGCCTTCAAGGAATTGAGCTACCTTTAATGCATTCGAGCTGTGGCGTTCCATCCGCAAATGGAGCGTTTCCAAACCTTGCAAGAGCAAGAATGAGTTAAAAGGTGAAATGGAGGCGCCCATATCGCGAAGCAGCTGAACTCTCGCTTTAATAATATAAGCAATCGGTCCTACTGCATCCGTATACACAACACCATTATAGCTTGGATCCGGCTCAGTCAAGCCAGGGAATCTACCGCTTGCTTTCCAATCAAATTTACCGCCATCGACGATGATACCGCCAATCGATGTACCATGTCCACCAATAAATTTGGTCGCTGAATGCACAACGATATCAGCGCCATGCTCAATCGGACGGCACAAGTAAGGACTCGGGAAGGTGTTGTCGATGATCAACGGGATACCGTTTTCATGAGCAATCGCAGCAACGGCAGCGATGTCGAGAACATCCCCTTTAGGATTACCGATCGTTTCAGCGAAAACCGCTTTGGTTTTGTCGGTGATAGCACCGCGGAAGTTTTCCGGATTGGAAGGATCCACGAATTTAACGGTAATGCCAAGCTTGGCTAGTGTAATCGCAAACAAATTATAAGTTCCGCCGTACAGGCTGGCTGCAGAAACGATTTCGTCGCCTGACCCCGCAATATTCAGAATCGAATATGTAATGGCTGCTTGTCCGGAGGCCGTGGCCAGTGCCGCAGGAGCTCCTTCTAGGGCAGCAACTCTTTTCTCAAAAACATCCGTAGTCGGGTTCATAATGCGTGTATAAATGTTGCCGAACTCTTTGAGAGCGAATAAATCCGCTGCATGATCCGTATCACGAAAACCATATGAAGTAGTTTGATACAGAGGGACTGCGCGGGACATCGTAGTTGGATCGATTTCCTGTCCTGCATGTACAGCTAATGTTTCAAGACCCAGCTTGCGTTCCTCAGACATTGAATAAATTCCTCCTCGTGAATATAAAATAACATGATTCCATTGAACCTATTCATTTTCTCATATTTTCCAGCAAAACGAAAGAGGAGGTCCAGATGCAGTAAAGCAATTGAACCTTCGCCGCTAACGGGGCAGTGCACCACCAAATGATATGACTGTTTACTCAGACTATCGGCCATTACGCATGGTGCGGAAACGGATCCAAGCTTCAATAAAGAGAAGGTTCGGAATCCAGCATAGCCAGGCTACAACCTGATAAGCTTGAACAAAGCTGCCCTGATAAACGATAAGCAGCACAGGCAGCCAAAGCCTCAGTGTGACGGCTGCGAAAGTAAGCGCGTAGCTGCGCAGCATCCATGTCTTGTGAGCTTGTGAATTATTGCCCATAATTTTGAAAACGCTGATCCACGTGGCGCCAACCCATGCTATATCCAGCAGCAGGAAGCCGAGCCCGGAAATCCACCCGCCTGTTGCATAAAGGGACAAATAAAGATTGACGAGCCCGCTGATGGTAACGGACCCCACATAGACGTAGCCAAGCCATCGATGGCGACCAAGCCGTTTGGTGCCCCTCGGTTTCAAGTACAGTTGGAACGGACCGATCACCAGTGCCAGTACTGCCGTCGCGATATGTGTATACAGAACATAGATCCATGGCTCCAAGTGAAAATTCACGTCTCTCAGCTTGATTGAAATGAGTCCAGCTTTGTGGGGACCGAATACCCCGTATTGAATCACTGCGTAAGCGCTTATCGCTAATGCTAATACAATTACGAGCGTTCTTATCGTACTCTTACCCATCGATATTCCCTCCTCGATATCTTTCCTACTAGGACGTTGGGTTTGCATCGTACCCTTCAAAACCATTTAAGTTCTTCATAGACAAAGCACAGACCAACTTTCCATTAACGGACTGTTGGTCTGTGCTTGGCAATGATCGGGTGTTCGATGCATAGATGGAATGACGGATGTCACTTGGGAAGTGTAATCTGCTGCTTGGCGATTTCGTCCATGCCGCGTGTATAGGCTGTGATGGTCAGCGGCTGCGCAGGGTCAAGCTGATCAAAGTCCAATTCGACCTCCCATGGCACTTCGTGGGAAATACCAAGCTGCTTGACGCCTTGTGAGTAGCCTACGGCAAAGGGCTGATCGCTATGCGGCATGGACACATAAGTGAACAGCTTATGCTTGCCCTGAACAGGACTTCCAATTATTTGCGAAAGCGGCTTATACACGATATTTTCCTTGGTTTGAGCCTGATCTTTCACCTGACTCAAATAAAAGTCACTCTGGATTAATCGTTGGTAGAGACGATCAGCAAAGGCGTTTTCCCCAAGATCGTATACGGCTTCCATTTTGCTGCGGACAGCTCGCTCTTTACTGAAGTTAAAGTAGGTGATCGCCTTTACCCGTGGATACAGCCGCGGCAGATACGCGTACAAGTCACCAAGCTGATCTTCTGCCCAGCGCTCGTAGCTTTCATTCTTGATCAGGTTATAGTGGGATACGCCACTTTCCGAAATCATAATCGGCTTATTCGGGTAGGCTTCACTGAGAGGACGGAACGATTGCAAAAATCCGCTTTTGTCGTCGCTCGCACTTTGTGGGCCATCAATCGCATAGAGCGAGTAACCAATCCAATCCACATAATCATCACCAGGATAATAGGCATCAATGTTATCCATCGGCATAAAGTTGGGCGACCAGACCATGACGACATTCGGTGCTTCTTCCTTCATGATGTTATGAATAAGCCGGAACTTCTCGATATATTTGGCCGGATCCCCATGCCAAGGTACCCACGCTCCATTCATTTCCGAGGCATAACGCAGAAACACCGGAATTCCCGATGCCTTGGCTTCCTTCGCAAACGTACGCACATATTCGTCATCCAGCACATCGTCCAAGCCATAACGCGGCTCCCAACCGATCTGCAGCGAGCCGCCCATCGCTTTCACATTATCGGCCTGCTGAACAGGGAAATAGGAATTCGTCTGCGTTTGAACCTTGCGCCAACCGACATAGGTTAAATACATCGCATGGGTCCGTCCGTATACAGGCTCAATCTGCTTCCAGTTGAAAGCGACCCTCTTATCGGCTCCAAGCATGCCAAGATAAACCCCCGTCACCGGTTCGAACTTGGCATGCTTGGGATTCGGCGCACCAGGCATGCTTACATAGGCGTCAAGTGTAATTGGACTGTCTGCCGGAATTACAGCGGAAGCAGACTGGATCAGCAGCTTGTCGGGCTCCTTGTCAGCGTATTGTCGGCTTAACTCTTCCATCGTAGCTGCTTGTGACAGCTCATTGCTACTTCTATAGAAAGCTGCTTTGCGGCTTGTGTAATCGGAGGCGAGCCGCCATTCCTGTTTTTCCACGGCATTGTCAATTTGCATGCTCCACCAGGCAAGGGTCGGATTCGGTGCCTCAGTCTGAGCGGTCGGTGTCGTTAACGCGAGGGATGTGCGCTGCCAGCGCTGCTGTCCCCAATACAGTGTGATTCCTACGCAAACACATGCGGCTATCAACACAAATTTTCTCATATGCAGCATCCCCCGGCCATTCATTTTCGCTTATCGTGTACGACTCATTATACCTTAAAAAAGTACAGGATGGTTCGTTGATAGCAGCTGAATTTCAGAACGTTGTCCATGAAATTGTACAGCGCTTGTGGGACATCAAGCCTTACAGCTTCGATTCAAATTTCAGGCAAGGGTGACCGGAGGACCTTTTGACGAGCGTGGAGGGCATCTCGGATGTCTTGAATCCGAAGGCTCTGCAGCCTTTGGGAAAGGCGGGATCCCACGTTACATAATAATGAACGCATTTGATGCAATTGATGGGTTTGAGTGAAGTTGATTCCGATATTCTCGTATCTTTTTTCATTGATGAAATACCTTTCTGTGTAAAAGTAGACTGAACCTGTATCAGTGTGATCTCCGTTTGTTTTTATTTCCTATCATACGACAAAACCTCCTATTGCAGTGATAACTATTTTTAGTTACGATATGTATCATACAATATGATACAAAATGTAACAAATTCATAATCTGTATGTGATGATAATAAAATACATCGTTACTTCCAAAAAAGGTAATGAAAAGGAGCGCAGCAGAGTGATTACCAATACGAAATGGGATCCGACCCGTCAGCTAATAACACAAGTGGCCTACAAGGGTCTGATGAAGATGGTACAAATTAACGGGCGCTGCATGGATTCCAATTGGGCACATATCACCGTGCGCTTCATGAATCTGCGCGGGTTGCGGCTGCAAACCTCTCTTCAGCTGCCTTGCAGCTATCATGTGCTGTGGGAATTTCAGATTGGAGAAGAGACTGAGCTAACAGTCCAGAGAGGGATCGTCGTGAATCAGAACCAATTGGGGTCGCGAGGAGGCATTGTAGAATATGAATACGAAGTACGTTTTGTCATGAATGAGAGGCACCCACTGCTCATGTATAGGAATGAAAGTTATCGGGAGTCGGGTCTCTGTAACCCTCTGGTGGAGGGGATAATGATAGATTTACTAGCGTGAATTCATAAAGCTTTATTAATATTATTCATTTCGACAAAAATAATAGGTATTTTTTTAAAAGCACACCATCAAGTGACACTTTTTTTTGAAAGTATCTATTATAATAACAACATTCCTTGCTATATAATTCCTGATATGGAGAGTGGAGATTTAATGATGAGTACTAAAGTTAGCCTTGATATACGACTAGTATTAGCTGAACTTAAGCTTTCGATGAAGCAGTTCGAGGAAGCCAATGTACTGAAGACTGAACGATGCTCTCTTAAGGAAATGCCCTTCATGGACAGTTTTGAGCTCCTATCGGAATCATATGACAGGGAAATGCATGTAGATCGATACAGTCAATAGAAAAAATAAAGCCCTTAGGGCAAAAGAGAAAGTCTTGTCGAGCACCCTCAGAAAAAACCAGGCGATCGTTTCCCTGTTAAGAACAGAGAAGCGTTCGCCGCTTCATATTAATGCTTATACACAGACTCTTTTTTTGAAAATTATAGATTACGGTGCTTGTCTTCGTTAAGATGACGAGCGCTGCGCACGAATGAAATGAATGAAACGTGTAGCTTCCTCGGCAGTTAGTTCTCTTCCATCGATAGTTAAGGTGAATTTATCGAGAACCGCTTGATCGGATAGCTCCAGCTGGCTTACGAATTCTTGAGCCGTCGTGCTGGGTTCTTGTCCGGGGTCATCGTTGCGTCCCATTAAATAGTCTATGGACACACTGAAGAAATCAGCAATTTTTTGAATCGTATCATAATCGGGTTCTCTTCGACTATTCTCGTAATGGGATAAAGCGGAGCGGGTAATTCCTACTTTATGGGCTAACTCTTCCTGGGTTAAGTGTCTTTCGTCTCGAAGACTGGCGATACGATGTCCATATTTCATTTGATGACACTCCTCCTCAAACTCACACCTTTACCAAAGCTGGAAACCCAAATGTGAATGATATCACTAATTGTACTATAAAAGTTGTTTGCGGAAAATGGTTGACTTGATACAATATGTATAGTACTCTTTACCTAATGATACATATTGTATCTAAAACTATTTTGTTCATAATGGGGATGTTTTATTCATGATCCGCAAAAAAATTTTGATCGTGGCTCCGTTTACTGTATTGCCTGGAGAGAAGGGTTTTAACCGATTTCGCTATATTGCTGAAGAGCTTGCGATGCTTGGCCATGAAGTCGAGCTTGTGACGAGCAATTACTCTCACGCTGAGAAAAGCTTTCGTCAACCGGACGCAGAGCAATGGTCAGAAGCTGCACTGCCTTACCAGCTCACGCTAATCGAAGAGAGCGGGTACAAGCGCAACGTCAGTTTCGCGCGTATTCGCAGCCATCGAAGGTTTGAGCGGAATTTGAAGCTGTACCTTGAGCTTAAGGAAAATAAAGTGGATGTGGTGTACGCCGCTTACCCCTTAATGGGGGCAGCCCAACTGGCAGGTAGCTTTGCTAAACGGTTGGGAGTACCGTTTATACTGGATATTCAGGATATTTGGCCGGAATCGATCAATAGTGTATTAAAACTTCCAGACCGGTGGCTAAAACTGCTGCTGGCTCCTATGACTGCTTATGCCAATCAGGTATATAAGCTCGCTGATTATATCGTCGGTGTATCGGATACTTATGTTGCGCGTGGTAAGGCAGCGAACCGGAAAGCCAAGGCTTACCATTGTTTGTTCATCGGTGCGGATCAAGCCTATTTTGATGTATGTGCCAGCAGGAAGGTGGAAGTAAACAAGCCGATGGGAGAGTTTTGGATTACGTACATCGGTACGCTAAGCCATAGCTATGATATTGAAACGGTTATTAAGGCCGTTGCGCTGCTGGAGCGAACCGGATATAGGGATATGGTATTCAATATCTTTGGTTCCGGTCCGCACGAATCGAGATACAGAGAGCTGGCAAAGCAACTGCAAGCGCCAGTGCGCTTCATGGGTCATCAATCCTATGAGGATATGATTCCTTATCTGGTCCGCTCTGATGTTGCGGCCAATGCGATTAGTAGGGGAGCGCGGGCAAGCGTTACGAATAAGATAGGTGATTTTCTGTTTGCGGGGCTGCCGATGATTAACAGCTGTGAGAACAAGGAAGTAATGAAAATGGTTACGGACTGCCATATCGGTTTTAATTACAGACCAGGTGACTATACGGAGTGTGCTCATTACATCGCCCTGTTGTTCCATCAGAAGCAATTTAGCCGTCAGCTTGGAGTCAATTCAAGGAATCTTGCAGAAAGTAGATTTGACCGACGCAAAACGTATCCTGAACTGTATAAATTAATATTAAACACATAAGATCAGAGGGGTCTGGAAGAATGAAATATGGTCAGCGAATATGCTTGCTTCGCGAAGAAAAACAACTGACACAGGGGGAACTGGCAGAACGAATCGGTATATCCCGTGCTGCACTATCACATTATGAGAATAATCGCAGAGAGCCGGATTTTGAAACCTTGAAGCATATCGCAGATTTTTTTTATGTGAATGTCGATTATTTATTGGGAGGTGTGGGACAGATACATAAAGAAGAGGCTGTCCACCAGACTAAGCCTGCAAAGCTGCTGGGCTATCACATTGTTCATTTCAAACATTGGGTATACCCAAATCGTTTGTTGTAGATTGAGCAAGGTGCATGAGTACAATATGTATCATAATGAGCAGGCACATTATGATAGAAAGGGCTTCTTTATGCACAGTATCCATTCGATTATAGGAGAGCATTCGATCCGGTTTACAACTTGGTCGGAACAGGTAGTCAGTTGGATCACCGGAACCTTCTACATTGTTCAGGATGGTACGGCTGCTGAAGAAAAAAGCACAGATCTGCTGGTTCATATTGATGAGCAGAGTGGTGCACCATTCGAGAGCTTTGATGTTCGTGTGCTGTCGGATGATAACTATATCTGTTATAAGCGTTCGGATTATACGGTTCGCGTCAATCGGAGCCACACGAAAGCATCGATTTACGTATACGATGATTTTGCATTAAAGCACGCTTTATTGAATTTATACAGCTCGTTTGTCATTTACCATGGATGGGGATTGCTTCTCCACGCATCCTGTCTGGAGGAAGGAGACCGGGCCTACGTATTTGCCGGGCAGTCCGGGGCTGGGAAATCGACGGTGATCAAATTATCCTCACCACGATTGGTGCTTTCCGATGAGGTAGCGATTATCCGGGTGCAAAAGCAGGACATTACCGTGTTTAATTCTCCATTTCGCAGTGAGATCAAGTCAACGGAAAGAACAAAACAACGTCTGGGGGGGATCTTCATATTAAAGCCGTCACATCAGGTTCAGCGAATCCCTTTTAGAAAGCCGGACGGGATTTTCCATTTGTTAAATCACTTGTTTTATTGGACTACAGATATAAAGGAATCGAACAAAGTATTGATGATGTGCAAAATGCTTGCCGATCGAGTCCCCATTGCCCAGTTGAATTTTCAGGAAAACGATACCTTCTGGGAGTATATTGTATGAACACGCTATATAAACGGAGTTCATTGACGCAGGCTGTGGAGTGTGAGGGTGAATGGGTGATTATTCATGTCAGTCACGATACGATTACAAAGCTTAACGATACGGCCGGTTCCTTGTGGGCCATGCTGAATAAGAGTATGACCGTTAACCAGTTAGTGGCGTTAGCTAGCAGTCACAATATGCCTTTGACGGAGGTAGCTGCTGCAGATATTGAGATGCTGCTGGAGCAATTGGTCCACATTGGATTAGTCGAGAAATGGTAATTTCATTGATACAAAATGTATTGTTTTCTTATGGTGATTATGATACAATATGTATCATAAGAATAAACTTTGAGACTGGAGGATGTATATGGAATTCGATTTGAAGTTCTTATTAAAGATTCTGAAAAAAAAGCTAGGACTCATCCTATTGGTAGTCGTCATTGCTGGCGGGTTCAGTTTTTATTGGAGCAAGTATCAGATGAAGCCAGTATATGAAGCTTCGACCAAACTGATCGTGAACAAGGCACAGGAAAATGCAGCAATGCTCGATTATAATACAGTCAATTTGAATATCAAGCTGATTGATGTGTACAAGGAAATTATTAAATCACCGGCAGTGATGGACATCGTTGCCCGCCAAAATTCGACCCTGGGCTACACGTCCGAGCAGCTCATCAAGAAGGTGCAGATCAGCGGAATCCCGCAAACGCCGATCATGGTCATGACATTTGAAGATCAGTCGCACGAGAAAGCTGTTACCTTGATCAACTCCATAGCCAATGTTTTCCAAGGTCAGATTCCGTTGATAATGAAGGTGGATAATGTAGTCATTCTGAATGAGGCTAAATCCACGGATCACCCGGAAGCGATAAGTCCACAGGTATACTTTAATGTAGCGCTGGCTATGACGATAGCGATAATTTTTATGATCAGTATGGTCGTTCTGCTTGAATATTTGAACGATACTGTTCAATCAGAAGAGGATATCTGGTCGGAATTAGGTATTCCTACATTGACGGCCATCGCCAAGGTCAGAAAAAAAGATATCAAAGCAAGCCGTGCCCTATACACCAATACCAAGGTAGGAGGATCCAGCCATGTATCCGTCCTCTAGACAATACCCGCTGCTAATTCAATCCCAATCCAAATCATCCGTCTCTGAAGCGTTCAAAACGTTGCGTACGAATATCCAATTTTCGGTTAAAGACGTTGAACCCAAGGTCGTACTTGTCACTTCGGCAGAAAAGGGTGAAGGCAAATCGACCACTACTGCCAATCTGGCAGCCGCGTACGCGCTTGATAACAAGCGGGTGATTATGATCGATGCCGATTTACGCAAACCGACCCTGCACCACTTTTTTAGCAAGACGAACCGGGTTGGGCTGTCCAATCTGTTGGTACAGCAATGCAATTTGGAGGAAGCGATTTGGGAAACAGGAATTCCCGGACTGATGCTAATCGGAGCAGGTACGATTGCTACCCACCCTACGGAAATGCTCGGATCAGACCGGATGAAGGCGCTCATCCATAAGCTGGCACAATCCTTTGATATCATTTTGATTGATTCACCGCCTGTCATGATGTTCTCCGATGCCCAGATTTTGGCTTCACAATGTGATGGTGTGCTGATGGTCGTTAATTGTGGAAGGGTAAAGAAGAGGATTGCCAGAAAGGCAAAGGAGCAGCTAGATTTCGTCGGCGCACGGATTTTGGGTGCGATCATGAACAATGTTAAAAAGCATGATGAAGACTTTCAATACTATTATGGAGCCAATTCATGAGCTACTCAAAGAAATTATCCCTGTTCATTCTGCTTGATTTGATTATTGTATGGTTTAGCATTTATTCCAGTTACTACTTTCGATTCGATGAAAGCATCCCGAGCTTTTATGTTCATCAATGTGTAACCTTCTGCATCGTTTCGACCGTGGTGTTCACTGCGAGCATGTTTTATTTCAAGCTGTATAACCGGATCTGGCAGTATGCCAGTGTCGGGGAAATGATCTCTATTGCAAAAGCTGCAGCATGGAGTTGTGTGATTTCTTATCTTCTCACCTGCTTCCTGACTTATCGGGTTGTGCCGCTTCATGTGTTCCTGCGTACCTTTGAAACGACGCTGCTGCTGCTTGGAGGGCTTCGGTTCGGATGGCGTATTTATACGGACAGCTACCGTAAGAAAATACCGACTCAGTCCAAGGCGTTAATTATCGGTGCAGGCGGTTGCGGATCTTCGGTGGCCAAGAGGCTGAAGGCGAATAAGGATTCCAAGGTGTATCCGGTCGCGTTCATAGATGACAACACGCTTAAGCACCGGCAGGAGGTATGCGGACTTCCGGTTCTCGGCAATCGGGATAGCATTGTAGAGATAGTCGAGAAGCAAGGAATAGATGAGATCATCATCGCGATGCCCTCCGCATCAAAACGCGAAATTAGCAAAATCATTGAGATTTGCAAAACAACCAGCGCCAGTCTGAAAATTATCCCTCGCATCGACGATCTGCTAACTGGCAAGCTTTCCTATAACGAAATTCGTAATGTGGAGGTGGAGGATTTATTGGGCCGCGATCCAGTGAATCTGGATCTGGGTGGGATTGCTGGTTATGTGAAAAACAAAACGGTTCTCATCACAGGTGCGGGCGGTTCCATCGGTTCAGAGTTGTGCAGGCAAATTGCCAGATTCGAGCCGGCCGTACTGCTGCTGCTGGGTCATGGTGAGAACAGTATTTATTCTATTGAAATGGAGCTTAGCCGTCGGTTTCCGACACTCAGGATGGAAAGTATTATTGCCGATGTACAGGATGAGAACCGGATTGACGAAGTATTTGGGATGTATCGTCCAGAGGTGGTATTTCACGCCGCAGCCCATAAGCACGTACCTTTAATGGAACGTAACCCTTCGGAGGCTATCAAAAATAATGTGTTCGGAACGAAACATGTGGCGGACAGCGCTGACAAGTATGGGACCGAAAGATTCGTTCTTATATCCTCCGATAAAGCTGTCAATCCTACCAGTGTGATGGGGGCCACGAAACGGATTGCCGAGATGTACATCCAGAGCCTGAACAACAGCAGCCTGACCAAGTTCGTTGCGGTTCGCTTCGGAAATGTGCTCGGAAGCAGGGGCAGCGTAATTCCTCGCTTCAAGGAGCAGATAGCGATGGGTGGACCGGTTACGGTTACGGATCCAAAGATGATCCGTTATTTTATGACAATACCGGAAGCTTCCCAGCTCGTTATTCAAGCAGGGATGTTCGCCGAAGGTGGGGAGATATTCATTCTCGATATGGGCAAACCGGTGAACATTGTCGATCTGGCCAAAGACCTGATCCGGTTGTCCGGGTTCGAATCCAACGTAGATATCGATATCGTATTTACGGGCATAAGGCCTGGGGAGAAGCTGTATGAGGAGCTGCTGATGGATGAGGAAGGCTTAATAAATACGAATCACAAACGGATATTTATTGGCAAGCCGGTCAATTTGAGTCGTGCCTCTCTGGAGCTCGCGATCAAGCAGCTGGAAAAATTAATCAATGAGGATCAAATGGTCATTCGGGACAGTCTCAAGCATCTTGTACCTACTTTTAAGAATGAGTATGTGTCATAAAAATAACCTAAAGGAGCGCAAACAGACATGATCCATTTTGCCATAGTAGGCTGCGGTCATATTGCCCAGAAGCATGCGGAATCGATCCAATTCATTCAGGATGCGCATTTACACGCGGTTTGTGATACAAATCGTATCACACTTGATGATTTTATTGTAAAGACCGGAGCCATCGGCTACACCGATTATAGTGAAATGCTAGATGATCCGAAGATCAACGTAGTCAATATTTGCACACCGAGTGGTTTGCATGAAAGATTGGCGGTGCAGGCTGCGAACGCAGGTAAGCACATTATTGTGGAGAAGCCGGTAGCCTTAACGCTTGCGGCTGTGGACCGAATTGAGGAAGCATGCCTCAGAAATGGAGTCAAATGCGCTGTTGTACATCCTAACCGGTTTCGCCCTGCTATTGTAGAGTTGAAGAAAATGATCGATCAAGGTCGGTTTGGAACCATCAGCCATGTCAATGCAACCGTCCGCTGGAATCGGAATCAAGCCTACTATGATCAAGCCGATTGGCGAGGAACGAAGGCTATGGACGGCGGCGTACTGATGAATCAAGCCATACATAATCTGGATTTGCTGCTGTGGCTGATGGGTCCAGTCAAACGGGTGCATGCCATAACTTCAACCCGATTACGTGCTATTGAAGCAGAGGATGTTGCAGCCGCTATATTGGAATTTGAAAATGGAGCTGTGGGTGTGATCGAAGCGGCATCCACGATCTATCCGAAAAATTACGAGGAATCGATCAGTATTTTCGGCGAAACCGGTACCGCTGTGATAGGGGGGCCAACGGCAAGCTGGATAAAGCACTGGGTTTTCGAGCATTCGTTACCGAGCGAGAACGAGCAGCTGATTCAAATCATTGAAGCGGATCCGTACGGTATTCCTGGCCACCAGCGAATCATCAGGGATATGGTAAGAGCCATCCGTGATGATCGAGAACCACTTGTCACCCTGAGAGACGGTCGCAATGCGTTGAAGCTGGTTCTCGATATTTACGCAGCCGCCGAACGCAGTGCATTGGAGCACGAAGAGGTAAGTCAGTAAATAGACAGTAGACAACGAAACAGGTTTACCCAGAATAAACAGCTTTCGAAAATGATATATAGAAGTGCGGTAAATATAGAACGGAGTGGATCCTTTTTTTACCGTACTTTAATTCCAGGGGAGAGATCATGATGAGCATAACCATGCATCGTTTAAACTATTTTACTAAAAGGGAAGTGCCGCTACTGGATACGGTGGCACAGTATAACTACTTGAAGGAAGAGCTTCAAGCCGCAATGAATCAGGTTCTGGAAAGCGGAAGCTACATAATGGGGCCAGCCGTGAAACAGTTTGAGGAAGCGGTGGCCAAATATTGCGGCATCAAGCATGCAATCGGGGTAGCCAATGGCACAGACGCTCTGCTGCTGACACTGGATGCGCTGGGGATCGGACCTGGAGATGAAGTTATTACATCACCGTTTACTTTTTTTGCGAGTGCGGAGGTGATTTCACAGCTGGGTGCTGTGCCGGTGTTCATCGATATAGAGGCGGATAGCTACAACATCGATACGACGAAGCTTGAAGCGGCCATTACTCCAAAGACGAAGGCGATTATACCCGTACATATCTTTGGACAGCCGGTTGAGATGGATGCGGTTATGGAGCTCGCCCATAAATATGGATTGCACGTGATTGAGGATGCGTGCCAGGCGATGGGTTCGGCTTACAAGCATCGACCGGTCGGTTCCATTGGAACGGCAGGCTGCTTTTCCTTCTTCCCTACCAAAAATCTTGGTGGCTACGGTGATGGGGGCATGGTCATTACCAATGATGACGAGCTGGCTGCCAAGCTTAGAATTTTGCGTGTACACGGCAGTAATCCCAAATATTACCACTCGATGATCGGCTACAACAGTCGTCTGGATTCCCTGCAGGCTGCCATGCTGAGGGTAAAGCTGCCGCATCTGGATGACTGGAACCGTAAGCGTAGGCAGAAAGCTCTAGTGTATACGGCCCAGCTGCGGGTTACACCACTGAAGCTGCCAGTGGAATCCCAGGGGATGTATGTTATCTATCATTTATACATTATTCAAACCCCGCACAGGGATGCACTGTTACGACATTTGGCTGACCATGGCGTGGGTTCGGGCAGTTATTATCCGGTTCCACTACACCGCCAACAGGTGTATCAGCCCCTGGGCTATGGGCTTGGCAGTTTGCCAGTAGCAGAACAGGCTGCGCTCGGTACGATGGCTCTGCCGCTCTATCCCGAAATGACCGATGAGGACCAAGCCTATGTGATAGCGGTCGTCCATGACTTTTTTGAAAAAAGGGGTGAGCTTCAATGAGTGCAATGACAGCAGCAACTATAACGGGTAAGGAAAGCGCAACCTCTCTGATGGCCGAACAACTGATGGTTAAATTTCATGCCAAACGAGCCGTGATTGGTGTCGTCGGGCTTGGTTATGTCGGACTTCCGCTCGCGGTAGAGAAAGCCAAGGCCGGCTTCGAGGTGATCGGCTTTGATGTACAGGAAAGCAAGGTAGATATGGTCAATGAAGGCATCAATTATATTGGCGATATTGTTGACGAGGATTTGCGCGCGATGGTAGAGGAGGGGCGATTAAAGGCTACCTCCGATTACTCCTTCATGAGTCATGTCGATGCTGTAGCGATTTGTGTGCCGACACCGCTTGATGTGTATCAGCAGCCGGATACAAGTTATGTCGAGCGTTCGACTATTGAAATCGGCAAATATCTGCGTCCCGGGATGCTAGTCATTCTGGAGAGCACGACCTACCCGGGAACAACTGAGCAGTTGGTCAAACCTACTCTGGAAAAGGTATCCGGACTGCAATGCGGACGTGACTTCTTCCTGGCCTACTCGCCGGAACGCGTCGATCCCGGTAACAAAAGCTACAATACCAAAAATACACCGAAGGTTGTCGGTGGTGTCACGGATAACTGCACACGGGTCGCATCTACCATGTATCGGGCCGTATTGGACGGAGAGGTGCATGAGGTAAGCAGTCCTGCTGTAGCCGAGATGGAGAAAATTTTTGAGAATACATTTCGTAATATTAATATTGCGCTGGCCAATGAGATGGCAATTCTGTGCAACCGGATGGGAATTAATGTCTGGGAGGTGATCGATGCGGCCAAGACCAAGCCTTATGGCTTTATGGCCTTTTATCCGGGCCCAGGGCTGGGTGGGCACTGCATCCCAATCGATCCGTTTTATCTCACCTGGAAGGCAAGGGAATACAATTACCATACGCGCCTGATTGAACTTGCCGGTGAGATTAATAACAGCATGCCGGAGTTTGTTGTTGAGCGGATCAGCCATATTCTCAATGAAGATAAAAAGTCTTTGAAAGACTCGAAGGTCTTTTTGCTGGGGCTGTCCTATAAAAAAGATATTGACGATTACCGAGAATCCCCTGTGGTCAAGATCATCGAGGAGCTAGAGAAAAGAGGCGCCAATATCATGTACAGCGATCCTTATATCAGCAGATGCGAGCATCAAGGACGCGTATATAACACTCTTCCGGTGACAGCAGCGAATTTGAAGAAAGCTGATATTACGGTCATTACGACAGATCATTCCAGCTTCAATTATGATCTGATTCGCAGAAGTGCTCCGGTGCTGTTTGATACGAGGAACGCAATGAAGGGAAAAGAGGTACTTGGCAAGTACTACCTGCTGTGAGTATGAGCGAGAACAAGGTGTTTTTCCGTAACAGCCTGTTGACAGTTGCCAGACAGCTATCCGGAATTGCTATTGGTTTGGGTACGGCTATGGTGACGGCCAGATATTTAGGAACAACCGGCCAGGGTATTTACTCACTCGCGATCTTACTGCCTACGATGCTGATGTTGTTTCTGAACCTCGGTATTGAGGTCTCCACTGTGTATTACATTGGCCGCAAGGAAGAGACGCTCGGCACGATCTATAAGACTAACGTGATCTCAGCCCTGGTACTAAGTCTGGTTTCTTTTCTGATCGGAACGCTATTGATCGTGTTTGCCTCCGATGCTTTGTTCGGTTCGGACACACCGCGAGGTATATTGTTTCTTTGCCTATCTATACTTCCGGTATTGTTCCTGAATATATTTTTGCAAAGCATCTATCATGGAAGGCAAGATTTCAAACGGCTGACGGGTGTTCTTTTCTTCAGTCAATTGCTGACCCTGTTGTTAATGTGTTTACTGATCGTAGTGTTCCAACTGGGCCTTCTCGGAGCGCTTATCAGTACCGTCACCGGACATGTAACCACGTTATCTGTTAATTGGTATCTACTCCGAAACAATTATGGGTTGAACTGGAAAAGCAGTCGATTTTCTCTGGAATATGTCAAAAAAAGCGTATTGTATGGGATTAAAAATCATCTTAGCAATGTCGCAACCTTTTTGAATTATCGTGCCGACTTAATCATGATCGCGCTATTTGTTAATTCAGCAGCTGTAGGCATTTATGCGATTTCAGTCAGCGTGGCGGAGCAGCTGTGGTTTTTATCACGAGCGGTGTCGATGGTACTCTTTCCCAAAATATCGTCCCTTACAAGCGAAGCCGAACGCAATCGTTTGACTTCTGTAGTGGGCCGCAGTGTGTTGGCTCTATCGATTGTTGGCGGTATTTTCTTTTACTTCCTGTCGGGCTGGTTTATTACGCTGATGTTTGGAGCGGATTATGCAGTAGGTGCTTTATCGCTGCAATTGCTCCTTCCTGGTATTATTGTCGGCTCGCTGGAGCGGATTATTGCCAATGATATATCCGGTCGGGGAAAGCCTGGGATTGTGATGTACGTATCTTTCGTCACAGTTTCCTGCAATCTGTTATTGAATCTGCTGCTGGTGCCGAGATTTGGCATGATCGGCGCCTCGATCGCGACCTCGACAACCTATACGCTAAGCTCGCTGATATATGTCATTATTTTCAAACGTCTGACAGGTGTGGCCTACAAGGAATTTATCATTCTCCAGCAGGATGATTTGAAGTTGTTAGCTGGATATTTCAGAAGAAAAGTGAGGGCGGTTGGATGAAACGAACAGACCCGCTTCGGGTGCTTTGGCTAACGCCCGCTTACCCAACAGAAGGAGATCCGATAGGGGGGATCTTCCACCAGACCGAAGTGAGGGCGTTAGAGCGCATGGGTGCAAAGGTCGAGGTAATAGCTCCGGTACCATGGGTACCTCCTATGATGGATACATTTCGTGCCAAGTGGAACCAATACAAGCAAACGCCGGAACAATATCAGGATGGTGGAGTGACGATTCACCGTCCGCGCTATCTGGCCATACCCCGTGCCAATCATCTGGCTATGCCTGATCATCTGGTCATTCGCAATAAAATATTACGGATGGGGATAATGAAGCCGGATTTAATTCACGCTCACTTTTCCTTTCCACTCGGCCTTAGCGCGGTTCATTTGAGCCGTCAATGGGGGGTACCCAGCATACTAACGCTTCATGGTAGTGATGTGAATGTGTACCCTAATATTAACAAAATGACCTTTCGGCGTTTTTGCTCCGCTGTAAGGGGTTCGACATCCGTGCTGGCGGTCAGCCAAGCTTTGGCTGACCGGACGAAGGTAATAAGTGGAGTGCACCCGATGGTGAAACCGGTGGGCATTAATCTGAAGGCGTATAGCTCGCTTCCAACCAAACGGGAAGCAAGGCTGCAACTAGGCTTGCCGCAGGATTCATTTCTAGTGCTCTATATCGGCAATTTAATTCCAAGCAAAGGCATTCACGAGCTGCTTAAAGCACTGAAAGGACTTGTCAATGATGGTGACGACGCGATCATGGGCGTGTTCATAGGTGGAGGATTGCTGCAGGATGAGGTAAAGGCGGCTCCGCATACGATAGCTGTTGGTGTTCAGCCGAATAACCAGATTCCTTTATATTTGGCAGCGGCCGATCTGTTGGTGCTCCCATCTTACCGCGAAGGCCTGCCAACCGTGTTAGTTGAAGCAGGAGCTGCAGGAACACCGGTTATCGCAACAAATGTGGGTGGGATACCCGAACTGTTGAACGCTGGCAGGGGGTTGATGATCAGTGCCAAATCGGTTGGAGAGTTAAAGCAGGCGATTCGGAATGTGAGATTGAAGAAGCATGATGTTGTAGAACAAGCACAGCGCTTGCGAAAGTACGTATATGAACATTATGATGCGGACTCTAATGCGGCGAGGCTCATACAGCTGTATGAAGGCTTGGTGGCTGATGTTCCGCAAGCGATGGAATAAAGCGCTGCAGCAACCATTAAATACAAAGGTGGATGGTACATAAACTATGAATAATCTAACAAGCACCCAGGGTGCGGCAACCGTCGGTATCCAATTGCGAATTCCATATGCCCTGCCATTAATAGATGAGAGAGAGATTCAGGAAGTCATTCATTCCCTTAAATCCAATTGGCTCAGTCGCGGTCCCAAAACCCTTGAATTTGAAGAGAGCTTTGCCGCTTCTGTAGGCAGTCCGTTGGCAATTGGTCTGAACTCCTGCACAGCCGGTCTTCATCTGGCACTGCTTGCTTATGGCGTGGGCCCTGGCGATGAGGTAATTACAACGCCTTATACGTTCGTAGCAACGGTAAATACGATCATTCACTGTGGAGCGACCCCAGTGTTCGTCGATATTGATCCGGTTACGATGAATCTGAATCCGGATCTGCTCGAACAGGCCGTAACGAGTCGTACCAAGGTTGTGATTCCAGTCCATTTTGCCGGTTTACCTTGTGAGATGGACCAGATCCTGCAAATTGCCGAGCGGTACCAATTAAAGATCATAGAAGATGCCGCCCATGCTGTGCATACCAAATATAAGGAACGGATGATCGGGAGCATCGGCGACGTGACGTGCTTCAGCTTTTACGCAACCAAAAATCTGACGACTGGGGAAGGCGGCATGGTGACGACCCGTGATGAGGAAATTGCCGATCGGATCCGAATGCTCAGTTTGCATGGAATGGATAAGAACGCCTGGAATCGCTACACGGAAAAAGGCTCCTGGTATTATGAGGTGCAGCAGCCTGGCTTTAAATACAATATGACCGATATACAGGCCGCCCTCGGATTAGTGCAGTTGAGCAAGCTATCTTACATGCAGGATCTGCGCGAGCTGTACGCAGCGATGTATACATCGGCATTTAGCTCGAATGAGGCTTTGATCCTTCCGGCAGATTTGCCAGGGCATCGTCATGCCTGGCACTTATATGTGATTCGCCTACAGGAGGATATGCTGAGCATTTCACGCAGCGAGATGATCGAGCTGCTGAAGGAGGCTGGTATTGGTACGAGTGTCCATTTTATCCCGGTACCGCAGCACCCTTATTACCGTAGGCTCGGATTTTCCGTTGACGATTACCCGGAAACCAAGAAGGCCTATGAAGCGGCAATTTCACTTCCACTTTATCCAGGCATGACGATTGAGGAAGTGAATTATGTCAGCTACCATGTGAACCGTATAGTGGATGCTCACAAAAGGTGACAGGTCCTGATGAAAGGAAAGGCGAGTCATGAAGACAACTTATACAATTACAAAGCGCACATTTGATATCTTGTTCTCCTTGTTCGGACTGCTCCTGCTTTTGCCCGTATTCTTCATCTTAATCAGTTGGATCAAGCTGGATTCCAAGGGTCCGACCCTGTTCAAGCAGCAGCGCGTTGGTAAAGACCAGAGGCTTTTTACGATTCTCAAATTCCGTACAATGGTTGTGGACGCCGAGCTGATGGGCAAGCAGATTACCGTTGGTCAGGACCCGCGGATAACAAGAAGCGGAAGACTGCTGCGCAAGTACAAGCTGGATGAGCTGCCGCAGCTGATTAACGTCTTAATGGGGCATATGAGCTTTGTCGGTCCACGGCCCGAGGTTCCGTATTACGTCAACTACTACAGCGAGAAGCAAATGGCGGTGCTTTCCATACGTCCAGGCATTACCGACTGGGCATCCATCAAATACAGCGATGAAAATTCGCTGTTGAGCTCGGCGGAGCAGCCTGAGAAGCTGTATATCGAGAAAATTATGCCAGATAAGCTGGATATGAACCTGCAATATTTGCAAAGTGCCTCTTTGACGAAGGATGTACAGATTATTGTTCGAACGCTGCACAAAATTTTATGAGACAAGGAGCTGATTTCGTGTGTTCAATGTGAACGAGCAAGCATTTGTCAAGCTGGGCTGCAATGTTCAGATACAGGAAGGTGTTGTCTTTGGTGATAAGGTATCAATCGGGAATAATGTAATTATTTATGAAGGCACGATTATTGGAAGCGAAGTTATGATCCAGGATAATGTGGTAATAGGTAAACAGCCATTTAAGGCCAAAAATTCAGTTTTACTGGATCGCCCCGAACAAGCGCCTGCTGAAATCGGCAGCGGATGCACCATTGGCACCTCATCGATTATTTATGCAGGAGCCAAGCTCGGTCAGGATGTGTTTGTCGCTGACTTGGCAACGATTCGTGAACGTGTACTCGTGGGCGATAAAACGATTGTTGGACGGGGCGCGTCCATTGAGAACGACTGTACCGTAGGCAGCAGGTGCAAGCTTGAAACGAACTGCTACATCACGGCGTATTCGAACCTTGGCAATGATGTATTCGTAGCGCCGGGTGTGATTACAAGCAATGATAATTTTATGGGTAGGACCCGAGAGCGTTTTTCCAAAATGAAGGGGATTACGATGAAGGATGGTGCCAGAGTTGGGGCCAATGCGACTACGCTTCCAGGTATAACTATTGAAGCTGACGGCGTGGTAGCAGCCGGAAGTATCGTGACCAAGGATGTGGCAGCTGAGGAGCTTGTACTCGGTGTTCCGGCCAAATATGTACGCAAGGTGCCTAAAGCGGAACTGCTAAAATATCAGTAAGCAAGTAAGCACTCGATATAACGGGTTTCTATTTAGTAATGACGTATTCGACCTATTCCGTTATGACATGGAGAGATTCTAATGATAAAAAGATGCTTGGACCTTCCGACCGCTCTTGTGCTGACCCTGCTGCTGCTGCCGGTGATGATCGTCACAGCGATAGCTGTCCGATTCAAGCTGGGTTCGCCAATCCTGTTTAGGCAGCTGCGTCCTGGTAAGGAAATGAAGCCATTTACGCTGCTCAAATTCAGGACGATGACAGATGGGGTCGACCCAAGTGGCAAGCTGCTCCCTGACGAACAAAGGCTAACTCCCTTTGGTCTTAAGCTGCGCAGGCTCAGTCTGGATGAGCTGCCTCAATTGTTTAATGTGATTCGTGGCGATATGAGCTTGATTGGACCGAGACCGCTGCTGATCCGTTACCTGCCTTATTTTACGGAGGAAGAGAAGAAACGGTTTTCGATTCGTCCAGGAATTACGGGTCTTGCGCAAATTAACGGTCGCAATAACATCGGTTGGGGTGGGAGGTTCGCATTGGATATCAAATATGTAGAAGAGCAGACACTGGTAATGGATGCAATAATTGTATGGCAAACGATAGTAAAGGTCATCGGACGCAAGGATGTAGCGGAAGCACCGAGTCTGACCCTGCCGGATTTGGATGACGAACGTAGACTATGGGGGCGAAAGGATGCAAGCAAAAGTTAGATGGAAGCTGGTGTTATTCGGAAGTATGGGTGTAGCCGTCGATTGCCTGAAATGGCTGCTATCAGAGGACAAATTCGAGGTCATCGGTGTAGTATGCACACGAAAGCCAAGATCGGCATGGCGTATAGCTGTTGATGATCAGGATATGCAGGAAGCAGCTGTCCGTTGGGGAGTCCCCTTGCTCACAATGGACGACGTACTTGAATTGGAGGCGGATATAGGTTTAAGCGTGCGTTTTCATGAGATATTGCGGCCCAAGCATCTGAAGCGGTTTCTGTTGGGTGTTGTTAATTTACATGGAGCACCTCTGCCGGATATGCGTGGGTCGATGTGTGACGCAGCCGCAATTATTGAGGGACGAAGCGAATTCGGCACAAGTCTTCATTGGATGGATAAGGGAATTGATACGGGACCGATTCTGGCAGTACGGCGTTTTCCGATTAAAGCTGCTGACACGGTATACGAATTGTTTCAGCAAAGTAATCAGCTGGGATTGGAGCTAATCAAAGAAACACTGGTTCATATTTCCATGGGCAAGCTGAGGGGAACCTCTCAGCAGGAATATATGAATCAAACAGGTATCCAGGCAGCTACCTATTATGCGGAGCAGGTGCTTACTTATAAGTTGTTATCTGCGAAGCTGTCGTCAGAAGAAGTCAAGAGGCGGATACGAGCGTTCCAGTTTCCAGGTCATGTTCCGGCTCGTTTCATGTCAGATCAGGAAACAGCGGCCCTGCATTTCAAGCAAGCAGATAGTTAATAAGGAGAGGAATAGTGGTAATGAACATTCAGCTGTTAGGCGCCGGGCAGGCGGATCAATGGGATGCTTATCTACGTCAGGTACCGCGCAGCGATATTTACTTTACTGCCGGATACGCCAGAATTTATGAGGAAAATGGAGATGGAGAAGCACAGCTATTTATTTATGAACGTGATGGACAGTTCGTCTGTTATCCCTATTTGCTGCGCAATATTAGCGATCTGCCTGTAGTTGCCCGCTTGAAGCTTGGTCATGAGGTGTACGATATTTCTACGCCTTACGGTTATGGAGGACCGTTGACCAATGTGGTCGAACCTGCGGACAAGGCGGTTATATTTCGCGAGTTTGAAAGTGTGTTCCATGCCTACTGTGAGGAGAAGCACATCATTACGGAATTCGTTCGGTTTCACCCGATATTGAACAATGCCTTGGATTATGAGGCTGTTGACCCCTGTTTTGTACGTAATACGATTTATATTAACCTGGATCAAAGCGAGGAGGATATGCAGCGGCAGTATTCCAGAGATAATCGAAATCGGATTCGACGGGCGTTAAAGGAGGGCCTTACCGTTGCTCAGGCCGACACCGGAGATTTGGAACAGCTACTGGCGCTCTATTACTCTACGATGGATAAGAAGCAGGCCCAGTCCTATTACTATTTCAGTGAACAGTTTTTTGCTAACACGGTACAAATACTAGGAGATCAGATAGGGCTCGTGGAGGTCAAATATGGTGACAAGGTCATTGCTTCCGCGATGTTTATGTATAACGGCGAATTTGCGCACTATCATCTGATGGGCTCCGATAGACAGTATTTGACGGTGGCACCGATTAATTTGCTGATTCATTATGCGGCTACGCAGGCTCGTGAACGTGGGTATCGTTACATGCATCTGGGGGGCGGCTATACAGGCAACGATAACTTGTTTCGTTTCAAGCGGAGCTTTAACGAGAAGACGATGGCTAACTTTTATATTGGCAAGCGTATACACTGCGAATCCTTGTATCAAGCCATCATAGAACCTATTGCAATCTCAATGGTTGAACAAAATTATTTTCCTTTGTACCGACATCCGGAGCTTCAGGAAGCACCAATATCATCCATATTGATTGGGTCCGCTCATTCTTAGCAAAGAAAGGTGAAATAAATGAACGATGCACAAAAAATTTATTTATCGCCACCCCACATGGGGGAGCAGGAACAGCTTCTAGTTATGGATGCCTTTGCATCTAATTGGATTGCTCCAATCGGTCCTCATGTGGATAGCTTTGAAAGAGAGCTGGCCGACTATGTTGGCGCGCGAGGGGCTGTAGCCTTGTGTTCCGGCACCTCTGCTATCCATCTGGGGCTGCGACTTTTGGAAGTAGGAAAGGGCGATATCGTTTTTTGCTCGAGCTTAACCTTCATTGCCAGCGCGAATCCGATTGTGTATCAAGGGGCTGAACCCGTATTTATCGATTCCGAGCCTGATTCATGGAATATGTCCCCAAGCGCACTTCACCAAGCTTTTATCGATGCAAGCTGCCTGGGTAGGATGCCTAAAGCTGTCATTGTGGTCCACCTATATGGGCAAAATGCCGATATGGATGCCATTAAGCCGATTTGTGATCACTATGGAGTACCCATTGTGGAAGATGCCGCCGAATCTTTGGGTGCCAGCTACAAAGGTGCCATGAGTGGAACGATTGGGAAGCTTGGGATCTATTCATTCAGTGGTAATAAAATTATTACAACCTCTAGCGGCGGTATGCTTGTATCGGATGATGAGGTGCTGCTCAAGAAGGCAAGATTTTTGGCCACACAAGCCAGAGAGCCCGCCCGACACTACCAGCATAATGAGCTCGGCTACAATTACCGGATGAGCAATTTGCTAGCGGCTGTGGGTCGAGGGCAGCTTGGTGTACTGAATGACCGGATTGAATCTCGTCGTGCGATTTTTGAGAGGTATCGAGAAGGATTAAGCGCATTTCCAGGAGTTTCCTTTATGCCTGAAATGTCATATGGAAGGTCGAACCGCTGGTTGACGGTGATGCTGTTGGATTCACGATTGACCGAGACGACACCGAACCAGCTTATTGATGCGTTGTCCGAACAAAATATCGAGTCAAGACCGTTATGGAAGCCTCTGCACCTTCAGCCGTTATATGAGGGGGTACGCTATTACCCGCATAGTCCTGAGGAAAGTGTTTCGGAGCGGTTGTTTCACTCAGGTATTTGTCTGCCATCAGGATCAAACTTATCGGTGGAAGACATGAATCGAGTTATCCGTTGTATGAGCGGTTGCATGGAGAAGGAAGTCGTCAAAAATTTCCGTTAAAGTATAGCTGACAGTCGACTGCTCAGTACCAAGAAGGTAGCAGGAAGGTGAAGCCAGAGGATGGTTATTTTATGTTACACAATCTGAACAATCGAACACATTCCCGTTCCGTGGTGTGGTATTTGCTGCCGCTTCTTCTGTGGATTGTCATTATTATACTGCTGTCCTTTCAGCCCTACTCACAGCAAAGCGTTCAACCATGGCTGAAATCACATTTCACACCGCAGCAGCTAGCTGATCGGCTCCCTGATGTAACGATTCATTATCTGGGCTCAGAGGTTGCAGCGAAGAAAAGACCTTATACCTTCGTCGAGTTTTTTGTCAGAAAAGGGGCGCATCTGTTTGTTTACTCTGTGCTGGCTGTTCTTTCCTACCTGTTTGTGACTCCATTCTTTCGCCGTGTCGCATGGAAAATGATTGCTGCTTTATTCGCCGTGATGCTGGTTGGCGGGCTGGATGAGTGGAACCAGTCGTTTACAATCGCCAGAACCGGAGCTGTGCAGGATATTGGCATCGATTTACTTGGGGCTGGTATGGTCCTGCTGCTTGTTATCCTGTTTGAGAGGAGAAGAAGATGAAAACTAAAGTGATTGATGAGCTGTTTTTGCTTAGGGCTATCGCCTGTCTTAGTATCGTGCTGCTGCACTCCATCCATCGGATTTATGGTGATGAGACCATGATCATCCGAATGATTACGCTTCTGATGACGTTTGGCACGCCGACCTTCGTATTTATTTCCGAATTTATTTTATCCCATTCGTACCCGCATTCCATCCCGCGCCATTTTTGGGGAAAGCGGATTTCTTACATTTTAGTCCCTTATGTGCTATTTGGTATTTTTTATGCCGGGATGAAGGCGGTTGAGGCCAGTATGACTACGGGTGCGCCGCTCGTGCAAACCTTTATGGAGCTATCCCTGCTTCATGTACTGATAGGCGACTATCATGGGTATTTTATTCTGATTATTTTTCAATTTTATTTGCTTCATCGTTGGTTTCAAGTTTACATTCAGCGATATTCAGCAAAGCTTGTGCTGGGTGTTTCTTTAGTCATCAATTTGGCCTACTTGGGCTTTTTTAACTTTACCGACCCGATGAATATTCCTTATTCCTCTTATATTTGGAGTAAATTATATTGGGTTCCTTGTCTGGGATGGCTGTTCTACTTTACACTAGCTTATTATTGCGGACGTCATTATGAGGTATTCAAGGACCATATTCGCCGCAATGGCCAGTGGATTATGGCTTTTCTGTTGGTGACAGCGGTCATTCCTTTATATTTAATGCAGCAGGGAATTTTAAAGGATATTTCTTCAAAAAGAGTGGATATGCTTTTTTTTACGGTCGCTATGAGCCTTTTTCTGTTTTATATCGCGATCCGGTTAAAAGAGGTTCCGCGTTGGATACTGACCATCAGTCGGTATTCGTTCGGGATTTATTTGTTTCATCCGTTGTTTTTGGCCGTCATGGTGCTCATCACGCGTAGAATCCCACTGTTGAACGAAAATATAATTGGAGTCATTGTTATGCTAGTGGGAAGCACATTGGCTTCGATCGTGACGCTGCATGTTTTAAACAAATGGAGCTGGGGACCTTATTTTGCTGGGAAGGTGGGAATGGGGAAGCGTGAGCTTGAATCTAAACCAATCCCCACTAAAGAGAGCTCTGCTAAAGAGCTGCCCGTATAAGAATCTTAACCACTTGCGAAACGATATATAAATGTGAATGATTGGAATTTTATACTTGACACGATACGATATGTATCATAAAATTAATGATAAAGATACAAATCGTTTCGTGTGAAGGTAGGGGGTCCTTATTGTGAAAACGGAAATATCAGATTCGTTGGAAGTGAGCGTTATTATCCCGACGTACAATGAAGAACCGTATATAGCCGGAGTTGTGCAAAGCCTGATTGATCAACAATTTTTCGGACATATCGAAATTATCATCATCGATGGAGACTCCAGCGACCAGACGGTTGCCATCGTGAACAAGATGCGTGAGCTGCTGCCACTGAACCGCAGCATCGTCATTTTGAGCAACCCGAAGCGGCACATTCCGATATCCCTTAACATGGGGTGCCAGCAAGCCAAATCGAAACTATTGATCCGTTTGGACGGTCACACGTTTGCCCCTGTCAATTATGTGATGGAAGTGATCAAGATGTTGGGAGCGGATGGATCGAAGCGAATTATTTGTGGAGGCAGAATACAGATCGAACCGGGTACCCGGGCACTTGCCGCACAAGCCATAACATTGGGAGTCAGTCATCCGGTCGGTATAGGTAATGCGATGTACCGGACAATGGATGGCTTCGATGAAAATTGTCTTGAAGTAGATACAGTTCCTTTTGCCAGCTTTAGCAAGCAGCTCTGGATGGAATTGGGAGGCTTTGATGAATTTCTTTTGTACGACGAAGATTCCGACTTCAATTTCCGGGCCCGTCAGAAAGGCTGCAAAGTCATTCTGAATCCGCGTATTGTATTTACCTATTTTTCCAGACCGACGTTCTCTTTGTTAGGGCAGCAATATTATCGTTACGGTTTTTGGGTTTCCAAATTTCTTGTCAAGCATAAGAGACTTCCCACAATTAGAAAACTGGCTCCCATTACGTTTCTTGCTGCGCTGCTCGTTTTGGGCTTTATCCATATAGGTTTATGGCAAGTGATGTTGCTGATTTATACAGTCGTTATTGCCGTTGTTTCGTTTCGTGAAGCAGTTATCAAACGGAAAGATTGGAGGCTCTGGCTACCACTGTTCCTTGTGTTTCCAACCTTGCATTTATCCTATGGTATTGGCAACCTGATCGGGATTGCTACCAGTATCAGCCTGCCTTTTCAAGGAAAGCCATTCATAAGCTACAAGTAAGATGTCTGAATCAAAGGAGATCCTTATGATATCACTGATGTATCACGATGTAGTTGCTGTTGGTAAAGAAGATTCAAGCGGTTTTTTGGGTAGAGACGCAGGGGCGTATAAGCTGAACAAGGAGCACTTCAAGCTTCATCTTCATGAGATAGCTGGGCAGGATAAGGTGAGGGTGTCGACGGTTATTGAGGTACTGGAGAAGCAGGTAGAGACAGGGGGCCCTGTCATGCTAACCTTTGATGATGGGGGGGTAAGTGCGCATACGATCATTGCGGATTTACTGGAAGCTCAAGGATGGAGGGGGCATTTTTTCATTACAACCGGGCAGATTGGCACCGAGGGTTTTCTCTCCAAGGATCAAATTCGTTCGTTGGCAGCAAGAGGCCATATTATCGGAGCTCATTCCTGTACGCATCCAACGCGGTTTTCCGAATGCAGCTGGGAGCAGCAGGTACACGAATGGAAGGTCAGCGTGCAAACCTTGTCGGATATACTTGGTAAGAAGGTGACGACGGCGTCCATCCCAGGAGGCTCTTATTCAGTCAAGCTTGCCAAAGCGGCAGCTCTGGGAGGGGTTCGGTATTTGTTCACATCGGAACCAAAAACTGATATTTCCATGGTAGACGGATGTTACATACTAGGACGCTACAGCATGAAGAAAGAGACGAAGCCAAAAACCGCTGCTGCGATAGCAGCTGGAGATCTAACACTGAGAATGAGGCAATCCATCTATTGGAATTTGAAGAAGGTAGTTAAGATTGTAGCCTGGAATGCCTATATGGCAATCAGAAAGAAGAGCTATGAAACCAAGGCGGCGCGCTTCTAGTGGAGTTGATAACTACATGCGCGTCATTTGAAACGAATAGAATAGATTAAAAGACAAGATGGCCTAATGCCTTTCTTGTCTTTTTTAGTTACTCATAATGGCATGTGCATGTATCAAAGCGCAGCTTCTATTCATATAACATTGTATAGAAGGCAAATTCATAGAGTGGATTGCAATTCAGAAATACCAAATCTAATTTAGGCTGGTGATGACAGATGAGTAACAGCGTAACGATCAATAATATTAAGGACTATGGAGCAGTTGGGAATGGTTCGACTGACGATACAGCAGCTTTTACCAAAGCTGTGGCTTCGTTACCCAGTGGCGGTATTCTTTATCTACCGATAGGTACCTATTTAGTTACCAATCTAGTACTAGTTAAAAACAACCTTACCATACGGGCTGAAAAGGGTGCCAAGATTACGAGTTCCATCGTTCCGTCAGCAAGCGATGTAGCCATTATGAAAATAACGGGCAATAATCTGGTGATCAGTGATTTGGAGATTGCTTATACAGGGATTGCCACAGCGAAGCTCGGCGGGAAGGCTCGTAACGGACTACAGGTGCATGGCAACAACATCTATATTGAAAATGTTGAGGTACACAACACCACATGGGCCGGCATCGCAACAGGCGGTGTAGATACCAGTAATGTCACCATTCTGAACTGCAACTGCCACCACAACGGCATGGCTGGCATTAGCACGGGTAATACGGCCGATCCCAAGACAAGCGGTTATCCGACGGAGATTAACGTACTTGGCGGGTCGTACAATAGCAATGGGAACCCTTCCTTCAATACGTTTGATGGATATGGAATGACCCTTGATGTCATAACTGCCAAGGTCATTGGAGTTACAGCCAATTACAACTTTGGGCGTGGGATCGACTCGCATTATTGCCTAAAGAGTCTGCAGATTTCCAACAATTATTGTGAAGGCAACGGATTGGTCACTGATGGCAGCAAGGATACGATCGGTATTCAGGTGACGCGCACAGGCAGAAATGTGGTCATCAGCAACAACGTAGTCAAGGATATGAAATATTTGGAGTGCGTGGGTATCCTAGTTGGAGGAGATGCCAGTTATCCGACAAATGGCATAGGTAACGTCGTCATTACGGGTAATTCCATCGAGAACATCAAAAACGCTGGTATCTTTGTCAGAGGATATAAAACAGACCGGGTTGTCATTACGGATAATATTCTTCGCGATACCCTGGGTCTATTTGTTCAGCCGAATACTCCTGCCGATGCGAATGCACATATTAAAAACCTGTTGATATCCAATAATATTAACACCAATACGGGCGGCGATGCTTATTTGCAAATTGGGGGCCAAAAGAATGGAGACTTTATAACAGTCACAGGAAACATAAGTGATTCCCTGAGTCTAGCTTTCTATACGAAACATAAAGGTTCTTTCCAGATCAAGGATAACAAGCTCTTACAACCTATTACCCTTAATTGTCCGGCAAGTACCGGCAATGTGGATGGGAACCTGTTCGAATTACTGAACTATACCGGTTCAACCGGGATGATCCTGAATGAAGATTACTATAAGGGTTCCTTCAGAGGAAACACAATACTGAATTCGCCCGGCTCGGGAATAGAAATATGCAATGGTACCTATGATGTCGCCAACAACACGATTATCAACCCAAGTCGATCAGGTTCAGGCCGTGGTAACGGTATTTTAGTAATTGACGGTACTCCCAAGATAACTAACAATTATATCTCATGTACGGATGGAAAGATGGCAGTCGGTGTCCGTATAGATGTTTACAACAGAGGCTTGCTCATTAATGGTAATACGATTGAGCATAGCACGGATAATACGTTAGGTTATCGGAATACTGCCGGTAAAATTTATGCGGAGTATCTGGTCGATCCTACGATGAAGCAATTCCAAATGGGCTATACCGCAGCGCCTACAGATAAGCTCGGCTGGAAGGTAGGAGACCTGGTTTATCATAAGAGTCCGACCACGAACGTGGGCTGGATGTGTGTTTCTTCTGCATCGGGTTCAGGGACATGGGCCAATATGACAGGAAAGGCATAATAGTAGGAAAAGGTATTAAAAAGAACCCTTCAACTTCCACTTTTATTGTGGGTTAGAGGGTTCCTTATTTTGAGTAGAAGATATTTCATCAAAACTTCGACATTTACAGCTTAAAAGTGCAGCGTCTTCGTCATAAATATCGAACTTTCCTTTTCTACTTCTATTACAAAACCTTTTCGATAATAAAATTGTATGGCTCGGTTATTGGTCTTTTTTACGGATAAACTGTAGGCGTCAGATTCCAACCCAACTTGCTTTTCAAATTCATTGATAAGTTCTGAGGCAACACCAGTTCCTTTTGCATTTTCGGATACTGATATCGAAAGCAGGCTGATTAAATTGGCATCAGTTTCAGAAACCGAGGCAGGGTCTGGTTTGATTAAACGTAGTCTTCTGAATGCTTGCAGATAAATATAGGGTCTGAATATGGTTTCAATAATATAATGCAGCTTATTGTCGTGGATAAATTTCTCCTTTGACTTATTCAGATTTACATATCGTCCACCCATAACAAAGCCATTGATCACTTCATCAGATACGCTTACAAGAAATATGCAGGAGTCCAGGTAGCTTTCGTAAAATTTTTGGATCATCTTGACCGAGTACCTTCCCAGAAAGTGATCATTAAATTGCTGCTTATGAATTCGTGCAATCTCATTCATGTCAGAGTGATTTGCTTGTCTAATCATACGAAGTCACCTCCTATTAGTTAGATTGGAATGGATTCTAACGATTGCAGCGAAGGATGCTAATATTTGCTCTTAACCGGTCTGCTGCTGCTCAGGCTTAAGTTCAAACGGAAGCAACTGCTGCTGCTCTTTACGTACAGGTAAGAAAAGCGTGTACCATTTCCCCCATACGTCCATGGCGGAGTACCACAGATGATAAAGGTTATGATCCATACGGATCATACTAGCTTTATAGTGAAGGCTGTTTTCAAGCGGATGTAAAGGTTGGATAAAAGGCACGGCAGTTGTAGACCAATCATCTCCGTTGAGGCTGAACGCGTAATGAAGGCGGGAGTGGACACCGCCGATTCCCTTACAAGTGGTAAGCAGCATATCCCAGCTGTTGTCCGGATTCAGGGTTACATCGAGATGCCAAGGCCAGACTCCATCGGGTAGCCCTGTCAATTGAACATCTTTCGGCTCAGACCAATTCTCCTTGAGCATAGGGTCACCCTTGCAGACTATTTTCTGGATCGATTTAAAATTACCCGCGGTGTAAGTCACGAAATACATCACAAACTGACTTCCATCATGAAGGACGCAGGCGGAGACCTGGATACTCTTATTGTTGTAAGTAATCTCTACGGGTGGTCCCCAATCGATCCCATTCAATGAATGCATAATGAACCACCGCTCCTCAAACGGAGTAACGCTCCGAAGATATTCACGATAAATCATATACATCTGTTTATCATGAACGAATAAATGAGGGTCGGACAAATAATCCGCCGTTGTACCAGGAGATGGGACTACTGGATTGGAAAGGCCAGTAGGAACCGTCCAATGAATACCATTGTCGGATACAACAACTGAAGGATTTTCCAGCTGATCATTGCCGTCGGGATATGGGGTAAATGCCATCCAATAGCGGTGCCCCTCCCAGGCTTGAGGGAAATAAAGCACGCTTGGATGGACGCATTGTCCGGATTGGTCGTAAGTAGGTACAACGACTGGAATGGGCTGATGAACTCTTCCCTTATAAAGCATATGCTGGTATTTCCAAGATACATAATGTCCGAGGCGGACCAGCTTTCTTTTCCACTTTCCAAGCTCTGCTCTTGGATTCATGAAGGGTTTCATCCTTTCGATTCCGAGTAGGGTATACCCCTACTCGGGAGTTCTACTAATATTTGCGCTCAGTGGAGAGTGGAATGGTGAAGGTATCACCATCTGCAACCAGATAATCGTAACCCTTTGAATAGTCGCGGGGGTCCTTCCAGCCATGAACAATTGGGGTATCGCCCAATTCTATTCTTACTTTTCCATCGGGTAAGTTACTAGATCCTTTGATTTCAAAAACAGTGTTAGGGCTGTCGACCGCTAGCCCGGCATGATTGATACGAATGGAGCGTCCTGTTAAGGACCCGAACTGCATGTCGCCCAGCTTCTTCAGATCAACCTCCAGCCAATTGTTATCGGTAAGCCCACCACTCCAATTTGTAACCTTACCTTCAATACTTGGGGCAACTCCACTGATGGCAGGTGCTTCCGGAAGGCCGATGAAGGATCCTTCCTGTACATAAGCATAAACAGGCACAAGTGCTTTTTCGGAGTAATAGCCAAACGATCCCTGAAATTGTATTCGGTTGTCGACGATATATGATTTGTTACGATCAAGAGCGCTAATAATGTAGTCTGTACGCCCGCTTTTCAGAGTCACCTTGACAGCTCTTGCTTCCATATTGGGCACAAGGTTTCCCTGATAAAAAACAGAAGCTTCTTCTATCGACTCTATATACCGTTCCTTGCGGTAAGGTTCAATTACGGACGTGAATGTACTACTCAATTCAGTACCGGAACGGTGGGCGATCACATATCTCAATGATTCTGGATTGCCCGGCTTGTTTTGAGGAGGCTTGCCGTCGGCTAATGCGATATGATCTAATTTCCCGAGCATTGTCAGCCGCAAATGAATATCAGCAGGTCCAGGAAGAGCTTTCCACGTATCCGTTAGCTTCCAATCCATACTGGAGATCAGAGATGGATTGTTGGCTATCTTCACGTTCGTCAAATAATTGAAGCCGCTGGACGATTTAGTCGTATAAGCTTCGTTGGCATATGGGATCTTACTTCCTGCGTAGGTGCCCTCGGGCTGGTTTGTCAATTTTAGACCTTGGGTGGTTAGTACTCCATCTCCGGTATGGAAGCTGAAATCATGATTGCTTCCTCCTTGCACGCGAAAGAAGTCGACGGCATAGGAGTTGTTATCATCTACCCGAATGAGAGACGTGGTTCGCCGATACAGCTCTGTTTGGGAATAGACATGTGGGGCTTCTACATCGATGAGCTGCACTTGCCCTGTATTATCAAAATGCAGGGGGTTGCCAGTCCATGATTCAGACTGGATGCTTTTATCGACGGTGACAGTATTGTGACTGATCGTATTACGCTCCCAATACATGGAAAGCCAATTATTATCTGCATAAGAGACATAACCCAAATCGGGCATTAGATCGAGTCCAAAAGCGTGCATACCCAAATTTAAAGAATCCTTATGGGCATGAGAAGTTGAATTACGGCCATAATACATCCACAAATCTCGTTGATTATCCGTCTTTTTCATATCCTCTGCTGTCCTGGTTGTACCGTCTCTCAGAATAGCTAATCCGTATCCTGATAGGTTCACACTGTTCAGTTGCAAGGTGCCTTGAGTTTTAATAACGTTCTGAATGTTTTTAATAGTTGTATCTGGGTCAAGCATAAAGATGTCGTTAATCAAGCCTGTGATCGAATTTTTGTTGGCAAATACAGCTGCTTGGGCGAGTATGGGATCGCCATACACCTCGAAACCTTTAACAAGGGCTTTTTTATTCAACCAGATTTCCGGTTTTCCTGTAGATCCTGAATCTCCAATGGAAGGAGAGTATTTACCCGAAAGTACAAAGGGAACAAATGCGGAGAACATTTTATGAAACTTCACATTTTGGTAAATATCCATTTCCGGATAACGGTCATAGCCATTCAGAATGTCAGCAACTTGTCGGAGATTATCCAGCCAGTAGCTGTTATACTCTGGACTCGCCTCGTTGCCCAGTCCATCTCTATCCACGTCGTACATCAACACGTAATTGATGTTGCCACCCGTTACTCGAACTCCTTTGCTATCCTCCATAAGCCCACCGGTGCGGAAAATAAAATCAATCCATTCCCGAGTCACTGAAGGATCATCGAGTACAACTGCAGCCATCGCCAACGTGCTCTGATGAAAGCCGACATTACCGTAAATTTGTGCTTTTTTCACGGCAGGATAAATTTGTCTTAGAATTTGATCCTCAATGTGCTTGCGTATACTCCCTGCATTCAGTGGCTCTTCATCGGGATAATAGATCTTCCTGCGTTCTTCTAAAAATCGGACCCAATCGGAATCATTATCCTGCATGGCGGGGAAGAAGGCATCGTAGCAGCTAATAATATCGCGCAGTAAAGCAGCCTCCCATACCGAACCAAGGATTTTTCCTTGCCCTGTCAGTCCGTGCGAGTTTCGGAATCCATCGTCCCACTTATAAGCCGAAACATCCATGGACGGGTATACATCAGCAATACGGTGTAGCAAGATAATTCCGGCACTCGCATATTTGGGGTCGCCTGTATACAAATAGGCATCACGTAGGCTGAGTAGAGCTTTGTTAACAAAATCCCTCCAGATCGCCCAGTGGTTATAATAGGCAATGAAGGTGAACTTATTGCCGCTTGCATCAATCCAGCCTGAGCCGTCATCGACACCCCAGGTTTTCCCTTTATCGGGATACAGCTGATTGACAAGCAGATTCCGATCCGCAAGATTGGAATCAAAAATGCCATTGGCATTCAAACCGCTTTTATAATAGGCACCGTAATCATTAGTAGGAAATTTGTATCCGCTCGATGGATCGGTAAGCTTCCATGGCTCCTTACCCACGTTAAATTCATACGGGTAGGCACCATATTGATTGAGCTCCTGTCCAGTTATAGGGCTGCCTTCATATTGATTGACCGTGTAACTGCGCGGAATCGTCTGTGGTGTTATGGACTCCCAGAGTAAGGATGAGCCACGACGAAGATAACGATCCGCTTCAGCAACGGCATCATTGCGTATCGTTTTGGCCCAATCGTACTTGGCTATATTATTCCTGGCGGCTTGAACTTTCTTCGGAGTGTAATAGGTGCTTCTTGTTTTCACGGGATCTGTGCTCTGGAGTGCACTCGAGGTTGTATCCTCAAAAGGTATAAACAGCGCTATAGCCGACACGATAAATGAAAGACCAAACGTCCAAACTATAGATTTTTTCTTAAACCCATTGAATCGCATTCTCTCACTCCTCTTACTGCTCGTTATCCATGCTTGAATTAACCACTGTCTGCAGTCAACTGTTTACGATTTCTTTTATTTCGATTATCAAATTTCGGTTTCATCAGCTGTTCGTACAGCTCATTCAACTTGTGGCCCTCTGGCTCCCAATTATAATGCGTAACAGCGGCCTGACGTCCATTCTCTCCCATCCGCTGCGCTTCCTCCGGATGCTCCAGCACATATCGTATCGCATTTGCCATCAAATGGGGCTTCATGGGGGGGATACATAGACCGCACTGGTTGCCTTCGATAATTTGTTTCCACAAAGGAAAGTCGGAGGCAAGCACCGGTATACCTGCGGACATATACTCGAACAGCTTGTTTGGCTGCGACATAATAAAATTGGGCTCCGGATGCAGTACGACTAACCCCAGTTTACTTTGTGACATGATCTCACGAAATTGCTCTCGGTCGACCCTTCCTCGATAATCGACGAATTTCCAACCACTCAGCTGGCGAACCTGGTCAAGCAGTTCAGGAGGTGAAAAATTACCGCCAAGGAGTAGGTTAACTGGCATAATCCGATTTAACTGCTCAAGGCATTCGATTGTATCTTTAATGCCTCTGACCTCGGAGATGCTACCGATATAAGCAATATTATTATGTTCCTTGATCTTGGAGCCCTCGTGACTTATCAGTTCATCCAATAGAGGGAAGTTTTGAATTTCATAAGTATGTGGATTGTAGGTCCGAAACCGCTCGGCAATAAAAGGAGTCGCCGGGATGATGGCATCCATACGTTTGGACACAAACCGTTCTATAGCCTCGACACTTAGAGAAACTGGCTTTTTAAGCCAATCGGGAATCCAACCCTTGGAAAAAATATCTCTCGGAACATCTTCGTGAACGTCATAAATCACTCGTTTTCCAAGTATTTTAAGCAGCAGTCCAATAGGCATAAGCTCGGGATCATGATAATGATAAATATCCGCATCCTGTCTCAAACATTCCCGAAACACCCTTATCGTTGTAAACAGCATGCGAGTGAGACGTCTTGAAGAACCTTTGCCAACACCGATGACCTGAATGCCATTGATAAGCTCATTTTTATCATGTGCGGCGATCAGTCTGACATCGTGACCGTAATTTTGCAGCGTGCTGCACTCTTTAAAGGTTATACGTGTATCATAGACATGGTGGACAGATGTGAAGTGGACAATTTTCATACTTGAACCGGCTCCTTTTGTTTAAGTGCACGAGATCGACGAGTGGGAATTTTCAATATGCCAGCTCCAAGAGATAACCCAATGACAAACCAGAAATATTTCATAATCGTCGTTTCTAGAAAAAACGATTCAACCATATAGGCAATCAGCAAGCCTTTGAGCAGCAGGTTCAAATTGCTTTCGGATGAAGCCCTGAACGTACGCCACAGGGAGGCTAGCATGAGGGCCAGACCAATAATTCCCGTCTGAATCGCAGCTCCCAAATAAATGTTGTGGGCTCCGTATGGTGGATATTCTTGATACTTGTGATAAGTACCTGACCCCGTGCCGATAATCAGATGGTCCGCGAATACGCCAATAGCGTGTTCCCAAATCATCGTTCTGCCGGACCCTCCGCTGTCTACTGCCTGCTCAGAACGGGCTGTAATAATATGTTCAAGCTCAGGGATGGAAGTAACCCCAAACAACACAATTCCGCTGACCAGAATGACGGCGACTGCCTTTTTCCAGTTAAAATTAGCGAGCAGCATAAACAGTAGAGCGGCAGCTAATCCCATCCAGGCGCTGCGCGTACCAGAGAGAATGACGGCTGTGATTTGAATCAGGGCAATCGGAATTAACCCAACCCTGAGTAAAATTGATTTGCTGTGCAATACACAGTGGATAAGGTACAGCAGGCCGGGAATAATCATGGCGGCAAAATGGGCAACGCTTTGTTCCTCGAAGGCGCCGGTACGTGTACCCTCTGTCAGATCAGCGCCTTGCATGAAATTCATGATGCTATATAATGAAGTAATTGTTGTGGCAATACTGTAAAAGGCTAATAGAATGGGGATCCGTTTCGGGTTTTGATGTAGAAGATTGACCATCAACACCAACATAAAGAACAATTGCACATAAGTTGCAACGCTGAACCATACTGCGGCAAAGAAAGCATCAGGCGTCCAGAGGATGCTGGCTATGTTCCATACCAACCATACCCACCAAACGGCGGGTATGAGATTAAACTTGATTTGGCGGAAATGGGTAATCAGATATACAGCTGCAAAAAGAAGGCCGAACCCCTTGGTCAGAGTATTAAAAATCCCCCCCACCCTAAGAATATCCTCGAAAGGAATTGCCACCGAGTAAGCCACAAGAGGAATAAAAGGATATCGAAGAGAGAGGAACAACCCGTAAGTTAATGCTATCGCAATCAATATAATGAGCAAGGAATCCGTCATAATACCAGCTGCCAGAATCCCAATACAAAGCAACGATAACATCACGTACAGCAGTCCTGTTCGCTGTAATACCAATATTGCCACGCCCTATCATAATTAGTATAAAAGTGGAATTTGCTTAATATCCTACTTAATAAGTATTCAAAAATTTTCATACTCACATCTTTGACACGTTTTGTAACAAGTATCTATAAATGAATAATACGATACGTTTTGTATCAAGTCAATAGCCAGCTTTTATTTATTTGTTGAAATTCAGCCACTATCCATTAATGATATCATTAGACAAAGCTTCCTTACGGGTGATATGATGAAACTAGACAATTGTATACGTGATAGAATAGGTGCGAGTGCTGAGAAATCTCATTCGCTTAAAAGGGAAGCCGGTTAAAATCCGGCACGGACCCGCCACTGTAGAGAACGCTAATCGAGATTGGCAAATGCCTGAAAGATGGATCCACTGAAGCAGCATTAGTGCTTTGGGAAGGAATCGGGCACGATGTTCTGAGTCAGGAAACCTGCCTGTTTAAACAACACTGTTAACCTACGTGGATTTAGGCAAGTGTTAGAGACTGGCTTACTTACAGAGGCAGAGGGCAGAGAGCCTGTTGTCGATACCCTGTATGTATGTGATGCAACAGCATTTCTAACACATTGGAAGTGCTTTTTTTGTTGTCATTTTATGGATGTGGATAGGGAAAGGATGTGCAGCTTGTGGCAGGGAAATTGCTGATTGTCGGTTTTGGACCCGGCAGCTTTGAACATATAACGAAACGGGCTCGTGAAGCGCTCCAGGAGAGCGATGTAATCATCGGTTACAACACCTACGTAGACTTAATCAGCGGTTTGCTGAGCGATCAGCAAATTGTAAGAACGGGTATGACTGAGGAAGTGAGCCGTGCTCAAGAGGCGGTGCGGCAGGCGGAAGCAGGGAAAAAGGTTGCGGTCATTTCGAGCGGTGACGCTGGTGTATACGGAATGGCGGGTCTGGTGTACGAAGTACTGATGGAAAAGGGTTGGCACCCGGAGGGCGGCGTGGAGGTTGAGATTATTCCCGGTATTTCGGCGATTAACTCATCGGCATCACTGCTGGGCGCTCCGATTATGCATGATTCCTGCACGATTAGTCTTAGCGACCATTTGACGCCTTGGGAACTGATTGAGCGGCGGGTTGAAGCGGCTGGACAGGCGGACTTCGTAATCGCCTTGTACAATCCGCGAAGCGGCAGACGTACTCGGCAAATTGTGGAGACACAGCGGATTCTGCTGAAGTATCGTTCACCGGAAACACCAGTCGGTATTGTGAAAAGCGCGTATCGGGATCGTCAGCATATCGTACTGACGAATCTGCGGGATATGCTGGATCACGATATTGGCATGTTGACTACGGTCATTATCGGCAATTCGTCAACAATGGTCTATGACGGATTGATGATTACGCCTCGTGGCTACCAACGCAAGTACACGCTCGGTGCCGACGTGCAGCCACTGCGGCCGCATCAGAGGCTGCGGCAGGAAGCAGAGCCTTGGGCGCTGGAGCAGCTGCCAGAGGAAGTAAATGATGAGTACGATGATGAGGAATGGGAATCCGAAGAAGAAGGAGACTCCCTGATTGAGGATATAGACGATGAGGAATGGGATGACGATGAGGATGAGCGCATCCCGAACGTTGGGTCGACGTCAGCGGCAATCCGCCAGCCAGGTACCCTGTTAGCGAGCTCCGCATCGCCAGGCCCGGGAACAACAGGCATACCGAAGCTGACAGGTGTGTCCACTGCTGTTGAGCCGAGTGCTGTAGCAGTAGCAGAACGCCACGTCAGTGCAGATCCACTGCTGCTGGCCATGGAGGCTCTGCAGCTTGTGGATCGAAGGAATGAAGCGGGAGTAATCAACACATTGGCGGCTCCATCAGTGGTGACTGCATCAACAGATGAACCAGCACGATCTGCAGCACCTGCTGCGGTCACCGCAGGTTTGTTCAGGCAGCAGTCGATCTTTGAGCTGGCCGTCAGCCCAGGCGTGGCCAACAAGCAGTTCACCGCGAAGCAGATGCTGACTTTGGCAGCCGTTGTCGGCGACAAGGGATCGATGGAATATACACCACATCATCAACTGATCTTGCGTGTGCCTACAGACAATCCGGCAGAGATTACGGATAAGCTTAGGATGGAAGGGTTTTTGCTGGCTCCGATTGGCGATGTCGCACAGGTAAAGGCTTGCGATTTTTGCAATGGAGAGAAGGGTGAGTCTATTCCTTATGCAGAGGAACTGCAGGCGAAGCTCGGTGGGCTGGGCGTTCCCAAAGAAATGCGAATCGGCTTCAATGGCTGCGGAATGGCCTGCTATGGTGCGGTCAACGAGGACATCGGCATCGTCTACCGCAGGGAGAAGTTCGACTTGTTCCTGGGCGGTAAAACCGTAGGTCGTAATGTTCACCCGGCTCAGCCGGTTGCTGAAGGGATCAAGCCGGAGGATTTGGTCTCCACGATTGAAAATATTATGCATCGATACGTAACCGAAGGTCACCCGAATGAAAGATTCCATAAGTTTTTTAAAAGAGTCAAGGAGCTTGAAGGCTACCGTCATCAAGATTTGCCTGTCTTTACTATAGAAAATGCAATATGCGGAGATTAAGACTAATACGAATAAGATGCTTGTAACGATGTAAAACATCGTAAGGAGAAGCTATTTCATCCGATTTATTCGTTTTGTTCAGTTGTAACGATGTTTTATTGCATACCCGCTACTCATTGAATGAAAGATGCTGCTGTTATGATGTTTGATATCGGTTCAGATGCTTATTTTGAGAGAGATGCTTCTGTAATAAGAAGTTTTGCTAATATCCGCCTTTGTACGATGCTGTTAAGGCATTCAAAAATAGTTTTTCTAAGTGATATGAAGTTTACGTTTATGAAGTCAGTTTTGATTAGGAAAACATAGTTGAGCTTACGATGCAGTTTTCCTTCGGAAAACTATGAGGAGGTAACACATGAACGCTGTATTATTTGTAGGGCATGGTAGTAAAGATGCCGAGGGTAATGAAGAAATCAGACAATTTGTTGGCGCGATTGCGAAGGAGCTTCAAGGGCCGCTCGTTGAAACGTGCTTTTTGGAGTTCGAGAAGCCGAACATTCGTCAGGGAATTGATCAATGTGTGGCCAAGGGTGCAACGCAGATCGCTGTGGTGCCCATTACTTTATTTTCTGCAGGACATGCCAAGATTCATATTCCTGCAGCTATCGACGAGGCCAAGCTGCGTCACCCGTCAATTCGTTTCAATTATGGCAGACCGATAGGTGTCCATGAGCAGGTATTGGACATTCTTACATCACGTCTGGGAGGAGCCGGAATAACGGAAGCTACCTTGCAGGAGCAAGGACAGGAACTGGAAGAAACGGCCATATTGGTCGTGGGAAGAGGCAGCAGTGATGCAGACGCTAACAGCGATCTGTTCAAAATATCCCGGTTATTTTGGGAAAAGCTGAAAGTAAAATGGGTAGAAACAGCGTTCATTGGTGTAACGGCTCCTCTGCTGGAAGAGGGGATGGAGCGATGTTTGAAGCTCGGCGCCCGCAAGGTCATCATACTTCCCTACTTTTTATTCACGGGCGTTCTGATCAAACGGATGGAGAGCATGCTGGAAACTTTTGAAGAACGCTACCCCGAGCATCAATTTTCACTGGCTGATTACTTTGGATTTCATCCGAAGCTGCGGCAAATTTTGATTGAACGTGCAACGGAAGCTTTGCAGGGCGAAGCCAAAATGAACTGTGATATGTGTCAGTACCGGATCGCCGCGATGGAGCATATCGATCACCACCACCACGATCATGACGATCATCATCATGGACACGATCACCACGATCACCACGATCATGACCATGATCATCACAATCATGACCACGACCACGATGATCATCATGGGCACGACCATGATCATACTCACGAACATAAACATGCAGATGGGCATGATCACCATGATCACGACCACGACCGTGACGATCATCACCACCACGATCATTCGCATGATGAAGAGCATGATCACGATAGACAGCCTGTCAACAACAAGACTGTTGCATCATCCTAATAGAAGGAGGCGTAACGATGATATTAGTTATGGCCGGAACCAGCGACGCAAGGGAACTTGCTGTTTCCATTCAACAGACGGGTTATGACCTGCTTACCACTGTTGTAACAGACAGCGCTGCGCAATCGATGGAGAATGCCGGTCTGCCTGTGATGGTAGGTCGGTTAACCGCCGAGCAGTTAGCTGCATTAGTCAAGGAGCGCGGTATTCGTACGATTGTAGATGCCACGCATCCTTTTGCCGAGGAAGCCTCGAAGAACGCAATCACCGCTGCGCGTGAAGCGGACGTGCCCTATATTCGCTATGAACGGCATCGGCTTACTTTTGATGGCAATCCGCTCATTACCTATGCTGACGATTACGAGCAGGCAGCCGAGATGGCCGCGGCCAAGCAGGGTGTCATTATGCTGACAACGGGCAGCAAGACACTGCATATTTTTGCCAAACGATTGTTGAACGAGCCGAACACGACCTTGGTAGCGCGTATGCTTCCCCGTCGAGATAATATGGAGAAGTGCGAAGAGCTTGGACTGCTGCAAAAGAACATTGTCGCGATGCAAGGCCCTTTTTCCAAAGCTTTAAATACGGCCTTGTATGAGCATTATAAAGTCACGCTGATGATCACCAAGGAGAGTGGTAAGGTCGGAGCTGTCGATGAGAAGCTGGAATCGGCGCTGGAGCTTGGTATTGAAACGATCATGATTGGACGGCCAGAGGTTGAGTATGGGGTACATTTCAGTGATTTTGAAGATGTAATCAAGAAGCTGAACGAACTATTGAAGGGGGAATAAGCAGGATGGATTTTAAAACGGAGTTTAAACCATTGACGGTACAGCCGCAGGAAATTGAGGAACGCAGTTTTGAAATGATCACGGAGGAACTTGGGGAGCATCCTTTTACAGAGGAGCAGTATCCTGTCGTGCAGCGTGTCATTCATGCCTCCGCAGATTTTGAGCTGGGTCGCAGTCTTGTTTTCCATAGAGACGCCATTACAGCGGGCATTAAGGCTATTCGCGAAGGTAGACCTGTTGTTGCTGATGTACAAATGGTACAGGTTGGCATTAGTAAGCCGAGAATTGCCAAATTTGGCGGTGACGTGCGTGTGTATATTTCTGATCCTGATGTGATGGAGGAAGCAAAGCGCTTGAATACGACACGCGCGATCATTTCGATCCGAAAGGCAATTCTTGAAGCTGAGGGCGCCATCTATGCAATTGGTAATGCACCTACGGCACTGCTGGAGCTTATTCGTCTTGTCAAAGAGGGTGCTGCTAAGCCGGGTCTTATCGTAGGTGTTCCGGTCGGCTTCGTATCGGCTGCGGAATCCAAGGAAGAATTGGCGAAGCTGGATATTCCTTTTATTACGAATATTGGGCGTAAAGGCGGCAGCCCGGTAGCGGTGGCAACGGTTAATGCGATCTCGCTGATGGCTGAACGGCTGGGCTAGGTCACACTATGGCGATGGACAAGTCCGGGAGCAAGGAAGCACAAGATGCCAAGCCACTGCGCCATGGTTATACGACGGGCTCTAACGCGGCGGCGGCGACCAAGGCCGCTTTAACGGCGCTAATCACGCAGGACGAGCAGACGGAAGCTACGATTCATTTGCCAATCGGTCAAGATGTGACATTCACGATAGTACGCTGCGAATTTACGTTAGAGCGGGCGGAAACCGAGGTGATCAAGGATGGTGGGGATGACCCGGATGCGACTCATGGCGCGCGGATTATTGCTGAGGTTACATGGCGGGACGAGAGTGGTATTGAGCTTGATGGCGGTATTGGCGTCGGACGCGTTACGAAGCCGGGCTTACCCGTTGAGGTTGGAGAGGCGGCCATCAACCCGGTTCCCCGCAAAATGATTCGTCAGGCAGCAAACGATGTGCTGAAACAGTTTGAGGTGGACCGCGGAGTACGAGTCGTTATATCAGTCCCGGAAGGCGAGGAAATCGCCAAAAAGACTTTGAACGGCAGGCTTGGCATCCTCGGTGGTATCTCTATCCTCGGTACGCGGGGGACGGTGGTACCTTTTTCTACAGCCGCCTATAAAGCAAGTGTGGCTCAGGCTATTCGGGTCGCTGTCAAATGCGGCTGTGAGCACATCGTGCTATCCACAGGTGGACGGACGGAGAAGTATGGCATTGATATGTATCCCGAGCTGTCTGAGGAAGCTTTTGTGGAAATGGGTGATTTTGTCGGATTTGCCCTACTGCATTGCAAGCGACAAGGCATCAAGCGCGTAACGATGGTTGGAATGATGGGTAAATTTTCCAAAATCGCGCAGGGTGTGATGATGGTGCACAGCAAGAGCGCGCCGATAGATTTCGGTTTTCTCGCCAAGGTTGCTCTGGAGGCCGGAGCCACGGAGGAGCAGGCTGAATTGATACGGGGTGCGAACACAGCGGCTTTGGTTGGAGATTGGATGCAGGAATGGGGATACCCTGGTTTTTTTGAGCTATTGAGCAGCTATTGCTGTGACATGGGCTTGAAAGAAGTGGGGGGCGGTATGGAGCTGGATACCGTAATTATTTCGATGAAGGCCGTACTGCTGGGTAGTGCGCGGAGAATAGGTGCGGAGGATAGGTGAAAATTGCGCTGCGCGGGGAACAGGTGAAAAGTTCCGCTGCGCGACCGAAGTATTCTTCCGATCACTGTTGTTCCCGAATTTTTGTGATTGTATAAGACATGTAATGGTCAAAATTCGGGAACAAAGGTGAACGCTGATGCTTCTCCAGAACACCACGGTCACTCCGCTCGTTATTCACCGGGCTTTTTTAAAAATAGAAAGAATATGCGTTTTCCTTAAGATTATGGTTACGTAATGTTTAAAAGACTATGTTAACGACATTAGCGGTCAAAGCGATCTTGGCGTTCCTCTGGAACGCTCTAAAGTACGATGAATGAATAGCGGAGTGGGCGGAATCGTTCTGGAGAAGCGAAGCGCTCGCCTTTGTCTCTGGATTTCTACCGCTCAATGTCTTATACCATCAAGAAATCTGGAGACAACAGCGATCGGAGGAATGATCCGCACGCGAAGCGGGACCTACTCATCAGTACTTTAAAGAAGTCAGTGTTGCTGAAGCAACGCTTTAAGACTATGCTTACGAAGTTAGCGTTCCATTGGAACGCTTTAAGGAGACTAAACAATGAGCGGACAACAACCGCATGTACAAATAACGAAGCCCAAAGTCATCGGCATTGGCGATAACGGAAGGGATAGCCTGCTGCCCCTGTATGCAGATTGGATCGACAGCAGTGAGCTGCTGGTCGGCGGTGAGCGTCAGCTGCAATTTTTCCCTGATCATCAGGGAGAGCAGTTGATCATTAAAGGTGGTTTGAGCGAGTTGGCGGCCCGTTTAAAGACTGAGTCGGAGCAAGGACGCAGTGTCGTGGTACTGGCCTCGGGCGATCCGTTTTTTTACGGGATTGGCGGGTATTTGAGCTCCAAGCTGGCGGTTGAGGTGTATCCGAATCTGAGCTCGATCCAGCTTGCTTTTGCACGAATGGGGGAGAGCTGGCAGGATGCCGAGGTTGTGAGTGTTCACGGTCGGAGCATAAAGGGCTTAGCTCAACGCATTGATGGCAAGAAAAAGGTAGCGCTGCTCACGGATGAAACGAACAGCCCGCAGGAGATTGCCCGCTATTTACTCGCTTTCGGTATGACGGAATATCGTGTGTTTGTCGCGGAGAATCTGGACGGACCGAGCGAACGTACTGACTGGTATGAGCTGCAGGAATTGGCTGAGCAGGCAACGGAAGCTTTTTCGCCACTCAATGTCGTTATTTTACGTCAAAGGCCAGGTGTTTCCAGCGCAGATTTGCCTCAGTGGCCGTTTGGTATTGACGATGAGCTGTTTGCTCAGCGCAAGCCGGATAAGGGTCTGATCACCAAGAAGGAAATCCGTGTTCTGAGTCTTGCCCAGATGGGACTTCGGTCTGACAGCATTGTCTGGGATATTGGAACGTGTACCGGCTCGGTAGCGATTGAAGCAGCACGCATTGCCAGACAAGGTGCGGTGTATGCAATTGAAAAGAATGAAGCGGATCTCGCCAACTGTTTGGAAAATATGACGCGTTTCCGCGCTGATATAACAGTAATTCAGGGGCGCGCACCACAAGGTTTGGAGACTTTTGCCGATCCTGATGCCGTGTTCATAGGAGGCAGCGGCGGTGAAATGAAAGAGCTGCTGCATGTGTGCTGCACGCGACTTCGGCCTGGTGGTAGAATCGTTCTTAATGCAGTGACGATTGAAAATTTATATGAGGCTAACCGAACATTTGCCGAGGAAGGTTTTGCTACGAATATTACTTTGGCACAAATTTCGCGGAGCAAGCCGATTTTGGATATGACCCGATTTGAGGGACTTAACCCTGTTTATATTATAACCGCCCGGCATCAAGAGCCGGAGAGTGCAGCAGTAAAGGAGACGAAGGCAGTTGAGTAACTTAGGTATTTTGTATGGCTTGGGTGTTGGGCCCGGTGACCCGGAGCTTATTACGGTAAAGGCTTTCCGGCTTCTGAAGGAATCCCCGGTTATCGCATATCCGCGCAAAAAACGGGGAGCCAAGAGCTACGCCCTAGCGATTACAGAGCTTTATGTCAACACGGAAGAGAAAATTATGGTTCCGCTGATCTTTCCAATGACGAGAGACCGCGATGCTTTGGAGCTGCAATGGAATAAAACCGTGGATGCGGTATGGCAGCATTTAGAGCAGGGCAAGGATGTTGCTTTTGTCACTGAGGGCGATCCAATGATTTACAGTACATTTATTCATTTGATGAGGTTAATGGCTGAGCGACACCCTGAGGTGAAGATCGTATCCATTCCGGGCATCTCCTCTGTGAATGCATCAGCCTCACGACTGGGGCTGCCGATGGCGGATGGTGATGAGAAAATCGCGATTGTTCCGGCTACGGATGACTACGATAAAATGCGGTATGCAATCGAATCGCATGATTGTATCGTATTTATCAAGGTGGCCAAGGTGATTGATCTGATGCTGCGTGTGCTGGGTGATCTTGGTTTGGTCGATAAGGCATCCGTGCTGACCAAAGTAACCTCCTCCGAAGAAATGATCTGGAGAGATATTCGCGTGCTGGAAGGCCGTGAGCTGGAATACTTAACATTAATGGTGGTGAGAAAATAATGGATAAAATCTATATTATTGGAGCCGGTCCCGGCGATCCGGACTTGATTACGGTTAAAGGCTTACGTTTGCTGCAGGAGGCCGATGTTGTTCTTTATACAGATTCATTGGTTAATGAGGACCTGATTGCCAAGGCCAAGCCGGAAGCGGAGATTTTGAAAAGCGCGGGTATGGACCTTAAGGAAATGGTCGATATCATGGTGGATCGCGTACGTCAGGGTAAAATGGTTGCCCGTGTACATACTGGTGACCCGGCCGTGTTTGGTGCGATTATGGAGCAGATTGCTCTGCTCAAAAAGGCAGGAGTCGGGTATGAGGTTATTCCCGGGGTCAGCTCTGTATTTGCCTCAGCTGCGGCGATTGGTGCCGAGCTGACGATCCCTGAGCTGACGCAGACCCTGATTCTAACCCGTGCTGAAGGCCGGACGCCTGTACCTGAGCTGGAAAAGCTTAAGGACCTGGCGGCCCATCACTGCACGCTTGCCTTATTCCTTAGTGCCACACTGGTCAAAAAAGTCGTTGGTGATCTGCTGGAAGCAGGCTGGAGCGAGGATACGCCGGTTGCTGTTGTGCAGCGTGCCACTTGGCCAGATCAGCTCATCGTGCGTACGACAATCGCCAATCTGGATCAGGACATGCGTGCGAATGGGATTCGTTCCCATGCAATGATTTTGGCAGGGTGGGCGCTGGACCCGGATATTCATAGCAATGAAGAGTATCGCTCCAAGCTGTATGACAAGGAATTCACGCATCGTTTCCGCAGAGGAGTGAAGCCCTCATGATCAGCTTAGTCGAGGGTCAATTTCCACAAATTGAGCAAAATGGCGATTACGCGATTGTAGCTATTACGAAGCACGGTGTCGAGCTTGCCCGCAAGCTGCAGCAATCATTTTCTCATTCAGATTTGTATTATATGTCCAAGTTTGCGCGCGGCGACGAAGCAGAGCTCGGTATTCAGCTGTTCGAAGGCAGTGTAAGAATGCTGTTCCCTGCTTTATTTCCAGCCTATAAAGGCATCATCACGATCATTTCCCTGGGTGCTGTGGTTCGAATGATAGCCCCCTTGCTGGTTGATAAGAAATCCGATCCCGGCATTGTCGTCATCGATGATAAAGGGGAGCACGTAATCAGCATGCTATCCGGCCATTTGGGCGGCGCGAATGAGCTAACCCGCGAGGTAGCTGCGGCCATCGGTGCCAGAGCTGTAATTACAACTGCTTCCGATGTGCAAAAAACGATAGCCGTTGACTTGTTCGGCCGCCGCTTCGGCTGGGTATGGGAATCCGCGACGAAGCTGACTCCGGTCAGCGCCTCAGTCGTTAACGAAGAGCAGGTTGCCGTCGTGCAGGAGTCCGGTGAGCCGGGCTGGTGGCTGCATGATTCTCCCCTGCCTGCGACCATACGAGAGTATGCGTCTGTCGAGTCTGCACTTGCCGCACAGCCGCAGGCAGCGCTTGTTGTCACGCACCGTGTACTGTCTGCGACTGAAGAAACGATACTAACCAATGGTGTGTTGTATCGTCCGAAGGTGCTTGCACTTGGCATCGGCTGCAACCGCGGCACAGCAGCGGAGGAAATTGAGGCGGTGATCACCGAAACCTTGGCTGAATTGCAGTTCTCGATCAAGAGCGTCAAGGCCATCTGCACGATTGATCTGAAGAAGGATGAGGAAGGCCTGCTTGCTGTCACTCACAAGTACAGCTGGCCGCTCGTGACCTACACCCCTGAGCAATTAAACGAAGTGCATATCGAGGCGCCATCCGATACCGTACATCGGTTTACTGGCGCATATGGCGTCAGCGAGCCTGCAGCGAAGCTGTACTCAGGAGCATCCGAGCTTGCTCTGACCAAGAAGAAGTCCGGCAACGTGACGATTTCCGTCGGTCTCATCGATTTTGAGAAGCTGGCTGAGAAGTCTGCACAGGAGGCTGCTGAGGTTAACGCATCAGATGCTTCAAAAGAGGCGTCCACAGCAGCATCATCGGCAGTGAACAACAATCAAGCCGAGGTACAAACTGATGGCCGATAGAAAAATCGTAATTGCCGGAACCGGAAGCGGTGTCGGCAAAACTACACTAACCATTGGTTTGATGGCAGCTCTTCGTAATCTCGGTCATCAAGTCCAAGGCTTTAAATGTGGACCTGATTATATCGATCCTACGTTTCATACCGCTGTAACCGGACGCAGCTCACGTAATCTCGACAGCTATATGCTGTCTCATGATACTGTTAAGGAAATTTATACAAGAGCCAGCCATGACGCCGATATTTCGATCATTGAAGGGGTTATGGGGTTCTACGATGGCAAAAACCCGAAAAACAACGTAGGAAGCACCGCCGAAATCAGCATGCTGCTGGATGCGCCTGTTCTGCTGGTCGTGAATTGCCAGAGCATGGCGCGCAGTGCTGCTGCTATCGTCAAAGGCTTTCAGTGTATGGAGCCGCGGGCACGAATTGTCGGTGTGATCGCCAACAGAGTAGGCAGCGCCAATCATCACCGGATTGTGAGTGAGGCGATTGAACAGGAATGCGGCATTCCGGTGCTTGGGTATTTGCTGCGCGACGATCAACTCTCGATGCCGGAGCGCCATCTGGGTCTCGTTCCTTCTATAGAGAGAGGAGAGCTGCAGCCGTTTTTTGACAGCTTGTCCACTTTAATCTCAAGTACCGTCGATGTTCAGCGCATTTGGGAGCTGGCGGAATCTCCGGAAGTTGAGCTCTCAGAGGACAGCCTGCGAATATTTATACCAGCAGATAGCTTACCGCAGTCGCAGGTTACGATTGCTGTTGCCAAAGATGCGGCCTTTAACTTTTATTATCAGGAAAATATCGAGCTGCTGGAAGCAAATGGAGCCAAGTGCATCTATTTCTCTCCTCTTGCTGGTGAGCCGCTTCCCGCGGGTGTGCATGGTCTGTATCTTGGAGGCGGTTTTCCAGAGGAGTTTGCCGACAAGCTGGCCGCGGATGAAGCCGAGCACGTACGTCAGTCGATTCGCGAAGCGATTTCCGGTGGGCTGCCTACGCTGGCAGAATGCGGAGGATTCATGTATTTGACAGATTCGATAGCGAATACGAATGGTCAAACCTATCCGATGCTGGGACTGATTCCTGGTACCGTCCGCATGCAAAAGAAGCTCGCTGCTCTTGGTTATCGGGAAATTACCGGCACTGAAGGCAACTTCCTGCTGGGAGCTGCGGATAAGGCCAAAGGCCATGTGTTTCATTATTCTACGTTTCAACCTGGAGTGGCGGCAGATAAACAGACTGACGCACAGTCTCATGACAGCCAATCGGGGAGCATAAAGGCGTCAAATCCCCAACCAGAGATGGCGTTGCGTCATGCGTATGTAACGAAGGGACTGCGTGGGACCAAGCCGGAAGGCTACCTGAACGAGCAGGGAAATTTGATCGCCGGATATACACACATTCATTTTGCATCGGAGCCAGCTTTAGCACAGCGGTGGGTAGAACAATGCAAGCAGTATAAGCAACTTAAAGAACATTAAAGCACAATCCAACGAGAGGGGAATCATGAATCATGTCTGTTATGGAACTGCTGCGCAAGCGGCGTGCAACTCGAAATGTTCAACCCATTGAAGTCGAAGATGAAAAAATCGATGCCCTGCTCGAAGCAGCGGCATTAGCGCCTAACGACAGACTGCGCGAGCCTTGGCACTTTTATGTGATCCGCGGTGAAGCCAAACAGCGTTATGAGGCGCTGGCACTTTCCTATTTGGAGGAGCGTTTCCCGACCAAACCGAAGCTTGTTGAGGAGTCATTGAAGGTACTTACCGCAACCCCGCTCGTCATTGTAGTTACGTCCGATGTGATCCCGAACGATCCTGCATCGTCCAAGGATAATGAATATGCCACAGCTTGTGCAATTCATTCCATGTGGCTTGCCGCAGGGGAGCTGGGACTTGGTTTGGTATGGCGGACTCGTGGGATAGGTCTGGTCCATGACGAACGGATGCATGAGTTTATCGGTTCACCTGAAAATAAAAAGGTTATCGGTACTGTGTTTATTGGATATCCGATTGATGAGCCTGCAGCAACTGCAAGAACACCTCATCGGGATAAGACGACATTTGTACAATAAGCTTTGTCTAAGTTGGGGCATAACTAAACGTCTGTACGACAAAACGATTCTCATGAATATGTATGCTTAAAAGCGGTGATACCAGGCTAGAGGTGGCTTACCCTGAATTGGGTAAGCTGCCTAATTTCCTGATGTTAGATGGTGGTAACGAGTCCGTTCCTTCGCTTTCTACCACTCCCTTTCATGGGCACACCACCTCAACGCCTATTTGCTCAGCAACAATTTGACAATGTTTACCCAGAAAGGAAGCGTAACGAAATGAAAAAGCAGTGGGTGATATGGGGGAGTATTGGAGGCGTTGCAATCTTATCAGCTGCCTTGATATTATCGAGCGATAAGATCATAAAAGGTGTAGCTCAGATAAACCAGCTGGTACCTGTAACAGTACCTGTATCTGTACCGGAATCCGCGAAGCCATTGCAAGGAGTGCCGTCCACACCTGCTTCACCTGTTGCGCCTTCGAAGACGACAACTGCCCCTGGAACCCAAGCCCCAAAGGCATCAACAAGTTCGACTTCAGCACCAAAAGCATCTCCAACTGAAATCGTCCCGACACAGACGGAAGTCATGACCACATTACCTTCAGTTGCTCCCAAATCGGTACCCAGTGTGTCCTCCAAGGCCCCAGCAGCGGAATCATCCGCAGCGTCAAAGCCAGCCCCGTCACCAGTAACAACCAAGGCTCCAGCAGCGGAATCATCATCAGCCTCTAAAGCTTCCCCGACGCCAAACGAAGCTAAGGCTCCTTCCACAAAAGAAGTCACCTCCACAACAATCACAGCGCCTGTGGCTCCTGTGGCTCCAGTAACGCCAATTGCCCCCATACATGAGCACAAGTAACGGTTGCTAGAATCAGTTCCAGATTTAACGACACCACTGTAGGTGTCCAGCAGATCAGGGTTCTGCAATCCGATTAGAGGCTGCATAATGGGGTCCAATAGCTTCGGGAACATCGACGAGTTTCTGATGTGCTCCCCAGGTTTCTCCCCATATGCGCATTTGCAGGAGCACGGTTTTGTACGCTCTTCCTTTATCAGTTAATGAGTATTCCACGGTTACAGGTACTGTAGGGAATCTTCAATTATTTTAAGCCGCCTCTTTAGCGCCAGCTCGCTGTTTCATTTTATCAAATCTGCCCGGACCGGACAGTATGCCTGCCAGAACCCCTATTACAGCAAAGATGATAGCAATCATAAATCCGTGATTAATCGCCGTACCGAGCGAGTCACGTAAGAATTCGCGAATTTCCTGAGGTATGCTAGCGGCGGCACGGACTAACAATTCGGGATTCGCCAGCGTATCGATTTTATCAGCGGGAATGTGGTGAGCCTCTGATCCATCCCGTATCATTTGTGCTAGCTGATTGTTTACGATAGTGGCAGTCAAGGTCGCTCCGAGTATACCGCCAATATTACGCCAGAAGCCAACAATGGACGAGCTGATACCGATGTAACGAGGGTCGACACTGTATGCAACGGCATTTTGCGCTACGCTCATCAAGGGGCCAACGGCACCAAACCCAAGCATAACCATCAAAGAAATCATATAAACAGTGGAGGCATCATGAGCAACTCTGCTGAGCAGAAAGGTAACAACGATGCCCATCAGCATGGATACGATGATCAACGATCGGAAGGAGAAGCGCGTCTGCAGGCCACCGAATACAACGGCCCCAACCATCAGCGAGAACATCATCGGTGTCAGCAAGCCATTGGAGTTCGTGTTGCCAAGTACTGCAACAGAGAACATAGGCAAATAAGTAATGGCTGAGAACATGATGGCGCCTTGGCATAAGCAGGCAATACTGGTACCGACAATCATGCGGTTGCGAAATAATTGCAGCGGCAGTATCGGTTCTTCGGCTTTGAGCTCGGTTAGGACGAACAGGATCGTTCCGATCACAGCTGTCGCGAATAAACCGATAATTTGCCACGATGCCCAAGGGTAGCTCTTGCCGCCCCATTCCAAAGCCAACATCAACGAAATCGTGGAAACGATCAAAAGGAAGGTACCCAGATAATCAATTTTGGGCTTGCGGTCTGAACGTGATTCCTTCAAAGCGATCAGCAGTACGAGAAAGGACAAAGCACCGAGCGGCACATTGACGTAAAAGCACCAACGCCATCCCCAGTAATCCGACAACAGCGTGCCAATCTGTGGACCCGCAACAGAGGAGATGCCAAAGATGCCAGCAAATACCCCGGAAAGCTTGGCAGCCTGCTTCGGATCAGCGAACATCGTGTAGATGATCGTAAAGCTGATGGGGAAGAGAGCCCCTGAACCGATTCCCTGCAGCGCGCGAAACCAGATTAACTGATCGATATTTTGCGCGAGCCCGCATAGTGCGGAACCGAGAAGAAAAATGGCAATACCAATTAAATAAAATCGTTTTCGGCCGAATAAATCGGACATCTTCCCAAATACGAGCATCGTACTGGTAGCTGCCAGCATGTAGGCCGTGAAAACCCAGCTCATTTTATCAAATCCACCGATGTCCTTAATGATGTGGCTGACGGCAGCTGAGGTGATCGTATTATCAAGCGACGCCATCAACAACCCAAGTGCCATAGCCAGCAAAATAAATCCGTTCGTCCGCTTACTCATGTGATGGCGCCTCCATATTGTTGTTAATTGTACGGAGTCGTGCAATACCATCCTGCAGCACCTGGACCTGGCTCCGTATATTGCCGATACCAATCTGAATACATAACTCCTGAGTGGGACTCATTTGGGGGCCCATACGTTCATAATCATTTTCCAAACTGAGCAGCTCCGCCTGTGACCGCTGTAAAGCATTGTTTATCCAACCAGCGACCATTTGTGGATCAGCTAATTCTCCAAAAATAAGACGAACCATGAAATCAGAACGAAGCACATTTTCCTGAATGTCGCTTTCTAAATAGCTCTGGAATTTCATTCTGCCTTGTTCGGTAATCGAATATACATGCTTGTTGGGCTTCCCTTGCTGGACAACGCTCTCCTTCGTAATTAATCCTTCCTTTTCCAGCTTGCCAAGCGTGGGGTAAATTGTGCCGTAGCTCGCATCAAAAAAGTAGGAAAATAAATCCTCGAACTTTTTTTTGATATCGTAGCCGGATTTCGGTTCAACTGCCAAAATTCCAAGTATTACATCTTGACCTGTCATTAATGATATGCCTCCCTGATAGCTAATAAATGTATTATAAACGCATGATATATATCGAGTCAATATATAAACGCATGATACACGTATATTTTTTTGTAAAATAAATATGAATTGTCCCTGCTGTTCTTTGCGCTGCAGCACATTTTGATAGATAATAGGAAGGGGAATTTTATAACGACAACAGCAAAATTGAGAGGATGATAGGCATGAGTCAAGCTTCAGTTCAAAATGTACAATTTTACGATGAGCCAGCCATTCAATTAAATGCCGGAGGTTATCAGGCAGTTATCGTTCCGGGTCTGGGTGCTAATATGGTTGAACTGAGCCGTCCTGAGGAAGGCTTGAGCTTTTTACGCACTCCTGGCACAATCGAACAGCTTCGCCAATCAGGTCAAAGATACGGGATACCGCCTTTGTTCCCACCTAATCGAATAGAAGGGGGAATTTTCTCCACACCGCACCGTGACTACACATTTCCGCTTAATAGTTCGGATGGCAAGGTGTTTATGCATGGGATTCTCCATAAAAGACCGTGGCAGATCCAATCTTCCGGTGTTCGCGAGGACGGGTCAGTCGAGGTTAGCCTATTGATGAATATGAATCGCGATGGTGATATGTTTGCCTATTATCCACATGAATTTACATATGTATTAACTTACTTCTTATCGGAGCAGGGTCTTGAACAGCAAATTCGGATTACAAATTTGAGCGATGAACCGATGCCATTGGGTGTAGGCTTTCATACTGCACTTAAAGTCCCCTTCCATCAGGAGGGTCAGGAGCAGGATTACTCGCTGCGGGTATCCGTCGATAAGCAATGGGAGCTGACTTCGGAGTTTTTGCCTACAGGAGTATTATTACCACTGGACGAAATGGACCGGGAACTGCGTCAAGACGGTATTCGACCTACAGGTGAAGCTTATGCGAGGCATTTGACCGGGGGAGCTATCCAGCATAATGGATCTGACTTCTATGGAGCGATTCTCACGGATCAGCAGCGCCAGATCAGTTTGGTTTATGAGGTGGACCCAGCCTTTGGGCATTGGACGATATGGAATGATGATGGCGTGAGCGGATTTATTTGTCCCGAGCCTCAAACCTGGGCTATCAACGCGCCTAATATATCATTACCGGATGCAGTTACGGGATTCCAGCTGCTGGCACCTGGTGCCGAATGGACCGCTTCAAGCCGGCTATACGTTGAACACCAATAAACTCGGTATAATCTTATGAAGCCCGCTGCCGTTGTTGTATAGCCGCGCAGCGGGACTTACTCATCGGATATACAAAGGAGGGGAACACTGATGACCTTGCAAATCGGATTCGTTGGAACCGGTGGCTTTACGCGTTTTCATTGCAATCTGTTAAGCAAAATGGAAGGTGTGCAGGTTCGCGCCTTTTGTGCAACCCGTTTGGAGAAGGCAGAGCAGGCTGCGGCTGATTGGAACAGTGCTGTCGGTTATGACTCACTGACCCATATGCTGGATCAACAGAAGCTGGATGCCGTATTCGTATGCATCCCCCCCATGGCGCACGGAGAGATTGAATATGCGCTGATTGAACGAGGGATCCCCTTTTTGCTTGAAAAGCCGCTCGGTTTGGACCTCTTGCAGCCTGCGGACATAGCCAGTCGTATCCAAGCCAAGCCGCTTATTACCTCAATCGGTTATCATTTCCGTTATATGGATTCCACACAAAGGGCGCTTGAGCTTTTAAAGAGTCGTACTGTAGGGATGGCTCTCGGGTATTGGATGGGAAGTATGCCGAAGGTTCCGTGGTGGCGCAGACAGGACGGATCAGGCGGGCAATTTATCGAGCAAACCTCGCATATGGTGGATTTGCTGCGTTATACGATGGGTGAGGTCGAGGAAGTATATGCAGCTTACGCCAACCGTGTGATGCATGAGAAGGAAGATGGAGTTACGACACCCGATGTCGGTACTGTAACGATCAAGCTGGTCAGCGGAGCGGTAGCGACAATTTCGAACACCTGCATACTGCCGGGCTCAGGTCCCATTGGGCTGCATGTGTATACGGATCAAGGTGTGCTGGAGCTGTCCGACAAAAGCTTAAAGGATATCGGTCGAGCATCTGTGTGCGAGTACGCGAATCAGAACAATCCTTATGTTCGTGAGCATGAAGCTTTTTTTCATGCGGTCAGAACGGGAGACACCTCACGTATTTTATCAACCTATGCGGATTCCCTGCGGACGCAGGCTGTAACAACAGCCGCCTTGCATTCGGCCGCATCCGGCTTACCGGTGCGCCTTGATGAATTTAGCGGATAACTCAACAGAACTTCGGACTCGGGCTAGCCTGGCATGGGAAACGAGAGGAGTATGCTCTTAAGCATGGACACCATTACACATACATTATTCGGACTCACTTTATATGCAGCAGTGAACAAGGCAGGCTACAGCCGCAATGAAAAGAGAGCACTGTTCGTAACGGCAGTGGGTGGCTCGCAAATCCCGGATATCGATGTGATCTCGGCCTGGTGGGATACGACTGGACGCTACCAAATGTGGCATCGCGGCTTGACACATTCCATCTTTCTGGTGCCAGTATGGGCAGCACTGCTGGCGCTGCTGAATAAGCTATTTTTTAAAACCGGCAGCTGGCGATTGTTCGGACTCGGACTGCTGGCGGTCTGGATTCATGACACAAGCGATCTGTTCAATGCATGGGGCACAGGGTACTTGGAGCCATTTTCTTCTAAGAGAATCACATTTGGCACCGTGCCGATCGTCGATGTGACACTATGGGTCATCATGCTGGGCGGTCTGCTGTTCGTGAAGCTTCGCAAGCCAGTGAAATCTTATCGGGTATATCGGATTGTCGGCCTGCTGCTGGCCTGCCATTTTATCATTCAATCTGTGCAAGGCTATGTCTTATACCAGCAGCATGCTAGTCGCTATGATCAGTTTGCACTCTCCGCCGGATTTGTACCCGGACAATTCCAAATCATTGGCAAAAAGGGTGACAAGGTTGAAATCAGCGAGGCTACCGTATTTACCGAGCCCAGGCTGCAGGTTGCCTTGCAATCCAGCGACAGTGCCAATCTTGATCGCTTATTCGCTGACAATTCCAAAGCCAGAACCTTGTATGAATGGTCACCATTCGTTGTGGTCGTGGATGATGGACAGCGGCTTGGCATTTATGATCCGCGTTTTTACCGTAATGGGCAATCCTTCCTATTCGAATTTATTCATAAATAAATGCAAAACCGACCACCTCCGAAAATGCGGAGCGGTCGGTTTTGTTCATTTATCCGTAAACAGCGTGTATGCTTATGTATACTGATTGTGATTGACTTTATTTTTTGCCAGCTTCAAGTATCCGTTAACGTTCAGCAGCTCACTTTCATCTACGAAGCGCAATTTAATCGGGCCGGCGGCTTCAATAATATAGGAACGAAGTGCTGCCGCTCCTCCCCCGATTACATAAAAGCATTGAATATCAGGATGTTTTTTCCAGCGCTTTTTGATCAGGTCCACGATTTTGTTGGCAGCTCGGCTGAAGTACAGATCGACCACCTGCTTCATGCTGGATTGCCCTTCACCGATGCGCCGAATCGTAAAATCATTTTTTTTGATCCGTTGGACCAGCTTGGCGCGGCTTGGAAACCGATATCCGTATTGATCCTCTACATCGCGAATAATGCTATCCAAATAGGTAGCCATCCCAATCTGCTCTCCTGTGCTGAACTGATTGTCGATGCTCATTTTATTAATGACAGGAAAATCAGTAGTCAAGGCGCCGATCTCGCAAATGCCGATGCACCCCTGATGCAGCTCCTCATCCCGAACCTGCAGGTTATCATGTGTGGCCATGTGAAATAACGCCGCTGCACCTTCAATAGAAATGACCGCGCGGCGGATCGATACTTTAACTTTTCGATTTCGCAGGGTAGGTGTGGTCAGGAAGGTGACTTCATGTTCGCCAACAAGCCTATCCTCGAACATTTTATTGTAATAGGAATAGCTGCGTACAGGAAGGCCGGTTCCCAGCGTGTATTCGACTTCCTCAATGTTGCCGTAGCCGCTGTTGGTAACGGATTGACTGACAATACCAGCATACGCGAGAGCGGTTAAGGCTACGATCAGAGACTGATCAGAAACTGCTTTATTGTCGGTCTCCTCAAGCTCCATGCTGTCCTCGTTCTCCATAGCAAGTAAGCCAACAAAATAACGCTGGCTGTTCTTGGACAGCCGAGGACTGTGAACCACGACATCAAGCGCTTTTAACGGTGAATCCTCTTCTTGTAAAATGTGTCGTTCATAACCTGGAGCAACAATATTTTGAATTACTAGTGGCTCGCGTACTCCGTCTAATACTACCTTGATACTGTCATTGCCGATATCTATACCAGCCAACTTCATTGATCTGACTCCTCCAATCGTTTCCCAACGAATTACTTTAGTACTAGAATTCGATTTGTTTCCACAAAATCCCTTCGTACTTTAGAACCATTTTCCAGGGAAGGCTGCAAGCATGCAGGGTTATGAAGCGGATTTGACGAATAAGAACGTAGATTTAATCGAAATTTGTTGGTGAATATTACTTGATGAGCGTGAATCTTGCAAAAGGAGCCAATATGAAACTGGGATGGGGAAGTAAAAAGTTTACATTAGTCATAATTCCGGATGCGAACCGTTCCGTTCGCCAGTTTGAGATGCTGAATTCGATACCTTACATTGCTGCGACCGCTGTCTTTGTCCTGATTCTCGTTACTTTAGTACTATTTTTCTTTCAGGGACGAACAGCCGTTATCGCAGACCAATTGAAGGTTAAGATCGATAGTCAGGAGCTGGTGTATACCCATACGGTGGAGGATAAGAATGAAACGATTGAGCAGCTTCAGAATGAAGTGATCAAGCTATCCCAGCAAACCTCGGAAATGAAAGCCAGAATCGATGATATTCGCAAAATGGAGGACGAGGTACGTTCGATTACGGGTTCCACCAAAATAGTAGCAGCGGCTGAAGGCACAAACACCCTTGATAGTGCAATGGGGGGAATCAGTCATCCCGCTACGAATAACGATGTGAACGAGCTGCTCAGTCAAACCAAAACACAATTAAGCGATATGGATCTTGAACTGGCAGCCCTACAGCAAAGTATTACCGATACGAAGCATAAAGCATTGGCTATTAAGGAGCAGCTTCGCGTGACGCCTAACATATGGCCTGTAGACAGCCATCGAATCACGTCAAGCTTTGGTTTGCGGCAGGACCCCTTTACACGTCGTCCGAGCTTTCACAGCGGCTACGATATTAGCGCACCTGCTAATTCAGAGGTTTCAGTTACAGCAGATGGTATCGTACGTATCACTGGCAGTGATTCAGAGAGAGGCAATCATATTGTGGTTGACCATTCGAATGGCTTGCAAACCATGTACATGCATCTTAATAAAATCCTCGTGCAAAAAAATGATTCGGTTCAAAAAGGACAGCTGATTGGACTTGTCGGATCAACAGGCAGAAGCACAGGCTACCATTTGCATTATGAGGTTTTACAGAATGGTGTCAGTGTCGATCCACTGCCTTATCTCAAATAATCCAGCCTGAAAGGGGAACGATGATGTTTAAAGGTAAGAAGCACGCGCACGGTATACATGCGACGGATACATTAATCGGTGAGGGAACCTTGTTTGAAGGCAGGATCAAGTCAGAGGCAAGCATCCGCATTGAAGGACAGGTAACCGGCGATGTGGATTGCGCAGGCGATGTGACCATTGGCGAGAAGGGCATCGTGAAGTCCAACGTGATTGCACGCAACGTCATACTGGCTGGCACCGTCAATGGAAACGTCCTATGCAAAGGCAAGCTGACAATCCACGCCACCGGCAAGTTGTATGGGAACACGACAGCCCAATCACTCGTTATAGCGGAAGGCGGTTTGTTCCAGGGAATGAGCAAAATGGATAGTACCGAATCGAACTCTATAGAGATGTCTGCTCCTTCTAAACAGACGGAATCGGTCACAGCAGCACCTACCGTTATCACATGGCAATAGCTGATACAACAAAAGGATAAGCATACAGGGACAATCCTGAATGCCTGTCTTTTTTTTTGTTAAAAGTCGCGTGATGATTGAGTTTGAAGTATAATGTAGGCTAATGGTGAAATCGGATAGAGGCATGCACAAGAGGTATGTTTCAATTGACTACAAGGAGAGATTCGATGCTGGGTAAGTTTCAAATCAATAGGCGCAGTGTGCTCCTAACTTGGCTCCTATCTTATTTGGCAGTTTTATTGCTGCCTGTCTTGATGAGTGTAATCGTATACACGCAGTCAAGTAAGACACTGGAGAATGAAATCAACCAGGCGAATCAATCGCTGCTCAAGCAGGTTCGCGAGGTCATGGATAATCAATTCGAATCGATGGAGCGGTTGAACTTTGAATTAACCTGGAACGTCAGACTTCAACAATTCCTGTTTTCGGGTAAATATCAAATCTACCCCAATGAATTACTGTACGACCTGCATCAAATCACACAGGATTTGTTATTGTACAGAACGTCCTACTCGCTTATCGATCTGTTTTATATTTATATAGCCAATAGCAATCAGGTTCTCATGCCTGATGTTTACAGAGATGCTCCCTTTGCTTACAATTTGATCCATAAAAATGGCGTTTATAACTATGAGCAGTGGTTACAAATTGTTAATCAAAAAGAGTTTAAAGGCTTTATACCGATGTCCCGCATTGATGAGAGCGGCAACCTCCGTAATACAGTTGCCTATATCAGCACATATCGCAAGGAATCGGACAAGCCTGGAGCTACTAATGTAATCATGGTTGACCAGTCGCGTATTCTGCGTGCTATTGAAAACATAGAGCTATTTAACAAGGGACATGTGTTAATCCTCAATGAAGCCAACCAGGTATTGGTAACCAGCTCGAAGGAAAGCGTGAATTTGCTCAAGGATTTTCCTTTTGATAAGGAAATGCCTGAATCGAATATGTTTTTATGGAATAAGGATGGCCTTAATTACGAGGTCACTTATATCAAATCAGATCGTTCCAAGCTCAAATACTTATCGATTATCCCGAGCCAATTGTTTTGGGAAAAAGCCGAGCGGGTTCGGAATCTGACCTACATGAGTATTTTTATTAGTTTGCTTGGAGGAATTTCGTTAACATACGTGTTTTTACGCAAAAATTATAATCCGGTACGGCGTCTTGTAACCGCTCTTTCCGGCAAAACCGAGCTGACTGGCGGTCAAGGTTATAATGAGTTTCGATTTATCGAGCAGGCCGTTGACCATACGTTGGTAGAAATGGCCAAAATTATGTCTGAACGTAAAAAACAATACCATATATTACGGTCCAATTTCGTTGGGCGGATGTTAAAAGGAAAGCTTAATGAACAAATCCCTGTTGATGAATCGTTGGCCACCTTTAATATGCAGTTTGCTACGGACGATTTTGCCGTTATTGTGCTTTATGTACAGGAAAGCGGGACTTTCCATGAGCGTATTCAGGAAATAGGCTCGACCGACCCGCAGCAGCTGATGCAATTTATTATTACCAATGTGATGGAGGAGCTGGCAGCCCAAAACCATCAAGGCTATGTAACCGAAATGGAAGATTCGCTCGTCTGTCTTATTAATTTCTCTGCCAAGAATCCCGAGGGACGGATGGAAGAGCTGGTCCGCATCTCCAAGGACGCTCAAGCGTTCATTATGTCCAAGTATCATATTAGTTTGACCCTGTCGATAAGTGGTATTCATAGCGGGATTAACGGAATTTCCCAAGCTTATTTGGAAGCGCTCGATGCTATGGAGTACAAGCTGGTTATGGGCAGCAAGGAAATTTTGTCCTATGAGGATATTCATCAGAATGCTGCTATGGAGGAAGCGGATACCGTCTATTATTACCCGCTCCAGGTAGAGCTCCAACTGATTAATTACGTCAAAATCGGGGATTTCCCGATGGCTCGACAAACACTCGATGAGATCATTGAGCGCAATTTTAAACGATCATTCATGTCTGTGCCGCTTGGTCGATGTCTGATGCTCAATTTGGTCAGTACGATGATCAAAACGATCAGTGAGCTCGGATATATCGAGGACAGCCTCTTAATACGTAACCCAAGACGGATTGAAAAAAGGATCGAGCGGCTGGCGACCTGTGAAACAATTCAGGAAATGCAGGTTCAAATGACGGAATTTCTGGAAAAGGTTTGTGAATATACGTCCAACAAACGTCAGCAAAATATTCAACAGTCCAAGCAGCGAGTTATGGATGAACGAATCCAGCAAATTGTTAATTACATTAATGAGAGCTACACGGACCCGAACCTCAATATCTCGATGATCGGCAGTCACTTTGACATGAAGCCAGCTTACTTGTCCAAGCTGTTCAAGGACCACACCAATGAAGGTCTGTTGGATTCGATAAACAAGACCAGAGTGGCCCGAGCCAAGTCGATTTTAGATGAAGGCAGCCGAAATGTAAGCGATGTAGCAACTTCAGTAGGCTTTAATGATGTGAATGCATTTATCCGGACCTTTAAAAAGTATGAAGGCATCACTCCCGGAAAATATAAGGAAATGAAGGAGGAATAGACCGCTGCTAAGCGGTTTTTTCTTTTTATATTGATTATTTTGTATATCTAATTGTACTTTTTGTTGATTCGAATTCGTGTTTTTGCCGATAAAATTGGCACAATTTACGATTTCATTTTATGTAAGCGCCATCATATAATACGAGTATGGGAAACAGGTTATATACACAATCTCATGTTGAAGTCATTATTCGGTTCAGCCGAAATATTAGGGAGGTCTTCATACTATGAAGAGCAAAAAGAAAATCGTCTCCACTCTAGTAGTTACAGCCATGATGAGCACTGCAGCGATCGCTTGTTCGACACCCGCAGCCACACCTGCACCTGCTGACACGAAAGCACCTGCCGCTGGAACACCTGCACCTGCTGCGACCGCAACAACGTATCCGATAAAGACGGACAAAACACTTTCTTATTGGATGGAGATGACGGGTAACCTGGTCGGCGTAAAAGCGACTCACCAGGATGTTCCTTTCTTTGCTGAATGGCAAAAAAGAACCGGTGTTCCATTAAAATTTATTGCACCTCCTGTTAACCAGGCCAAAGAAGCACTTAACGTTATGCTGGCTTCCGGAGATTTGCCGGACATGATTGAGTTCAACTTCTTTAAGGACTTCCCTGGCGGTCCGGAAAAAGCTATCAAAGACGGATACATTTTGAAGCTGAATGATTTGATTGATAAAAGTGCGCCGAACCTGAAAAAATATTTGAAAGAGCATCCGGAAATCGACAAAATGGTCAAAACGGATAACGGCAGCTACTATGCATTCCCGTTCATTCGCGGAGATGATTCACTGATGGTGTATCAAGGCCCGATTGTTCGTCAGGATTGGCTGGATGAGCTTGGCCTGCCATTGCCGCAAACCATTGATGAATGGACAGCAATGCTGAAAGCTTTCAAAGAAAAGAAAGGTGCAGCAGCTCCTTTCACAGCAAGTGGCAAGCCTCGCGTATTTAATGAATTCAACAGTGGACATTTCATGGGAGCCTACGGGGTAACACGTGACTTCTATCTGGAAGGCGGACAGATTAAGTTTGGTCCTGCTGAAAAAGGCTATAAAGATTGGTTAGCCTTATTCCGTGGTTGGTATGAGCAAGGACTATTGGATAAGAACATTGCAACTGTGGATGCCAAAGCTTTTGATGCGAATATCGTATCGGGTGCATCCGGTGCCACTGTAGCTAATACGGGTGGCGGTATTGGAAAATGGCAGCCGCTTGTTGAAGCTAATAATCCTAAGGCGAAGCTGGTAGCTGCACCACAACCGGTCTTGAAAAAAGGCGATACACCGAAATTTGGTCAAAGAGATTTGCCGTTCTCCGTAAATGGCGGTATGGTAGCCATTTCAGCAACTTCCAAAAATGCAGAGCTGGCTGTTAAGCTGCTGGATTATGGCTATAGCGAGGCAGGTAATAAATACTTCAACTTTGGTCAAGAAGGCGTAAGCTACAATATGGTGAATGGTGTTCCAACCTATACGGATCTATTAATGAAAAATCCGGATAAACTGGCTCCTGCCCAAGCGATAGCTCTGTATACACGCGCTAACTACAGCGGTCCGTTCGTTCAGGATAAAAATTATATTCAACAATATTTAGCGCTTCCACAGCAAAAAGAAGCTCTTGGCATTTGGGCTAAAACCGATGTGGCTAAATATCAATTGCCGCCAATCACACCGACTCCAGAAGAAAGTACTGAAATGGCGAAAATTATGACCGATGTTAACACATTAGTCGATGAAATGACTTTAAAAATTATTTTGGGTGCCGAGCCTCTTGATGCATATGAAAAATATGTTGAAAAGCTGAAATCCGTTAAGCTGGATCGTGCTATCGAGATTCAAAAAGCTGCTTTGGATCGCTTCAACAAACGTTAATTTGCAAGATGGGAGGGCCTACAAGCCCTCCCAACCATTCAAATTATGAGCTAGAGACAAATAGGTGAGGAAGGAGGGGTATGAGATGGCCAAAACGATGCAGCTTGAAAAGTCACAATCGGTAAGAAAGTCAAATCCTACCTTTATGACTCGGTTTATCCGCGATTTTGTGCTGAACAAATATTTATATCTGATGATGGTTCCCGTCATCGCTTATTATGCCATTTTTCACTACACTCCTATGTATGGAGCTATAATTGCCTTTAAAGACTATACCCCGATGAAAGGTATTGTGGGCAGTCCTTGGGTTGGTTTGGCAAATTTTAATGACTTCTTTGGCAGTTATTACTTTTGGCGTATTTTGAAAAATACCGTTGTGATCAGCCTGTATTCTTTAATATTTGAATTTCCTGCTCCGATTATCCTTGCGGTTTTGATTAATGAGGTCCGCAATCAAATATTTAAACGAGTCGTTCAATCCATTACTTATATGCCTTATTTTATTTCGATGATTGTTATCTGTGGTATGATTAGTGATTTTACGAATTCGGATGGCGTTATTAACACGCTTTTAACGTACTTTGGCTATGATGGAAAAGCCATGCTGCAAAAGCCGGAACTATTTCGAAGCATCTACATTCTTTCTGAAATTTGGCAAAAGATCGGCTGGGAGTCGATTATCTATATTGCAGCGCTGATGGGTATTGATCAGGAGCAATATGAGGCAGCCCGTATGGATGGCGCAAGCCGTTGGAAGCAGATTCTTCATATTACACTGCCTGGTATTATGCCGACGATCGCCATCATGTTCATTCTACGGATGGGGAACCTCCTCAACGTAGGTTTTGAGAAGATCATCCTGCTCTACAATCCGGTTACTTACGATACCGCTGATGTCATATCCTCCTTCGTGTACCGTAAAGGTTTGTTGGAGTTCGGATGGAGCTACAGCGCCGCGGTGGGCATATTTAATTCGGTGCTCAATCTGATACTGTTAATTACAGCGAATTACATTAGCCGCAAGGTGAACAATAGCAGCCTATGGTAAGGAAAGGAGAGATAGGGTTATGCCAAAGGATCAAGGTTTAATGGATAAATTATTGGATATCGGTATCCATGTTGGACTTGTGCTTTTAATGATATTTGCGCTCTATCCGATGCTGTATGTTGCCTTTGCATCCATCAGTGACGCAGGGCAGCTGATAGCACACAAAGGATTGCTGTTTAAACCGTTGGGATTCAGTATTGAAGCTTATAAGAACGTTTTTAAGAATCCGGGCATTTTGATCGGATACCGCAACACCTTGTTTATTTTGGTGATGGGTGTTGTTCTGAATCTGTTTATGACAGCTATGGGTGCATATGTGCTTTCCCGTAAAAATGTAATGTGGAATAAGGTATTTATTATTATTATCGTGTTTACCATGTTTTTTAATGGCGGCTTGATTCCTTTGTACCTGACCGTTAAAAATGTTGGTTTGATCAATTCGTTATGGGCGACAATTATACCTTTTGCAATCAGCACCTTTAATCTGATCATCATGCGTACGGCCTTTATGTCCGTGCCAGACAGTCTGGAAGAGTCGGCCAAGATTGACGGAGCCAATCACTTTACGATCCTGTTCAAAATCATTATTCCATTGTCCATGCCAGTTATTGCCGTTATGATTCTCTATTATGCGGTTGAGAAGTGGAATGGCTGGTTCTATGCATCTGTGTTCCTGAAGGACCGTGAGCTGTTCCCGCTGCAGCTGACGCTGCGTGAAATATTGCTGGCCAACCAGACAGACAGCATGTCGGCAGGAGCGAGTGCCGGGGATCAGTTCCAGATCGGGGAAACGATCAAATATGCGACCATCATGGTAGCTACGATTCCAATTCTGTGCGTATATCCATTCGTACAAAAATATTTTGTTAAAGGTGTTATGGTAGGTGCATTAAAAGGCTAATAGACCATAATGGCCAAGAGCTTATACTGAAAAGTCGTTCTTACTCCTATTCGGAATAGGTGTAGGAACGACTTTTTGTTAATTCCAGTTCGGTAATAGTGAATATGATTGAAATATAATCTTTTTTCTTCCCGATTTTTACAAATGTGTGAGAGCTGGTTAGGTGTCTATCTTAAAGCAAATGTCCGCCAGACACTTCAATGTCCTGGGCTGTAACCCAGCCGAAATCATCGGACAATAAGTTCACAATGACCTTCGCAAGATCTTCGGGTTGGCCGATTCTGCCAAATACAGATTGCTCAGCCAGCGGCTTGATGAATTCAGGATGTTTATCGAATACTCCATCGCCAAAATTGCTTAGCGTAGGACCGGGAGAAACTGCGTTGACCCGAATTTTGCGAGGTGCAAGTTCTTTGGCGATATAGCGAGTCCAAGTTGAGAATGCTGCTTTTAACGAGCCGTAGGCGGAGTATCCTGGAAATGATTGGTTCTTGGATGAACTTGTGGTATTTACGATCGCTCCAGCATCATTCATGAATTGGACGAGGTGTTGTGTTAAAAAAACCGGTCCTTTAAAGTTCGTATTAAGAATTTTGTCGAAGTACTCTTCGCTCATCTCAGTTAACATCATTGGCCCACCAACACCGCCATTATTAACTAAGTAATCAAAAGTCGTTCTGTTCCAAATTTCTTTGAGGCTCTTTTTCACTTCTAGAACGAAACCTTCGAATGTTGATATTTGAGTTAGATCCAACTTCAGTGCTACAGCCCGAACTCCTTTATTCTTCTCAATTTCCTTAACGACAGCTTCTGCCCGGTCCTTATAGGTATTGTATGTGAGAATGACGCTAATTCCGCGCTTGCCAAACTCAAGAGCCGTCGCTTTTCCAATGCCATTACTTCCACCTGTTACGATTGCAATTTTCATAAGATCCTACCTTTCTTGTGTTCGATCTGGATTTTATTTTAGTCGTTTCTGCTGAAATAATATAGATTTAATAATGCCTTTTAATTGCCTAAAACCACCATGTATGGTTTCGATAAACCCGGATTATCCCCTTTTTTATTATAAGAAGAGCCTAAAAATGCCGATGCATCTCAGAGTTGTGTTGAGGAATAAGAAGTCATGTGATAAAATAAATGTATGGATAAAGTTTTAGGTGAAATTATTGATCTAATGAAAGGTGCAGGCACTCGACCAATTGAAACCGGAGTACCGGGGCTAAGCATGATTAAGGGAGACATTCCCGCACATCAGCTCGCAGCGCTCTACGAGCCGATGATTGGTTTTACGGTTCAAGGAACAAAGATACTTTCAATCGGTGAGCGTAGCACTACCTTGGAAGGACCCTCGTATTACGTGGTACCGGTACATGTTCCTGCAACGGCGAGTGTACATCCAGACCGTGATGGCCGTCCTTACATGTCCCTTGGTCTAGAGTTGAATCAGAATGTTCTTCAGAGTTTATTAAGAGATCTTCCTGAAAATCTAATACCAACTGCTTCTGAGCATTTCGCAGCTTGTGAAATAGACATTGAATTTATGGAGGCATGGCTGCGCTTATTGCGATTAACGAATACATCAAGAGATATTCCAGCTCTTGCACCGGCTTATGAACGCGAAATCCTTTATCGCGTTCTGATGGGACCACAAGGATGGTATCTGAGGCAACTTGGTCTGCGGGAAAGTAATTTCTCTAAGATTTCTCAAATTGTAAAATGGTTTCGTGAAAATTTTATGAGGCCACTAGACATCGGTGAGATGGCATCAAAATCTGGTATGGCTATAAACACCTTTCACCGTCAGTTTAAACGTGCAACGGGTTTAAGTCCTATTCAATTTCAAAAGCAATTAAGGCTTTTGGAGGCTAGAAACCTCATTGCATTTGAGGGCTATGCAGTAGCCAGTGCCGCATATCAAGTTGGCTATCAGAGTCCCTCACAGTTTAATCGAGAGTACTCCCGCTTCTTTGGTTCATCTCCAGCTCGGGATACTGAGAATCTAAGACGAATCGAAAGCGCGAGGGATTAGATAGCTGGCATCTTTTTGGTACGCTCAAGGTATGTGGAGTGCGTGGTAAGGAAATATCGGGAGGACAGAATTTAATAGTTTCTTTATTGAGCTGAGTCTATCGATCAGAATTTAAGGCTGAGAACTTCCTAAAGGAGGTTCTTTTTAGCATTTTTTTGACTCGTTCATATACTAATTGGCGAATATTGGTATGAATATAGTAGTAAAACATTAGATTTTTTAAAGATGGGGGCGCATTAACTGAATATGAAAAATAAGTTAAAAAATAAAACTATTGCAATACGCCGTATTTCGATGTATTATACAAACATTAATAAAACGCTTTCATTACCAATACAGTTAGATTAAACCGGTTTAATCAAGGTGGTGATAATCACATATGGGTCAACATAAGATAAACTAAAAGGTCCTTAATCAATCTTATTAAACCGGTTTAATCACATACATATAGAGCATACCTGAATCTGTTTGCAATCATAGCCGCTTTTATTAAACCGGTTTAAGTTATCAGGGAGGTGAAGAACAGGAGTTAACCCGTTTCACCGCATTTTCAAAGCAAAGGTTGAATTATGAGCTCATTATGGAGGGGATATTTTTGAAAAAAATCGGGTTGCTAATGGTTATGATATTAATGCTTGCGGTTGCTCTGGCTGCATGTGAAAGTGATCCCAATGCCAAGACATCAGTCGTTGTGACACCTGTTACTCCTGATAAAGCGACTCCCGTTGTTCCTGCGAAGATAGAGGGTTACAAAGAGGCACCTATGCTCGCCAAGCTTACTGCTGCCTCAACTTTGAAAGCGGTTACTGAACGATTACCGGCCAAGGAAGATATCATGGTAGAGAAGGTATTGGAGGAAACAGGTAAGTACGGCGGCGATTGGAAGCTGCCTTGGACAGGAGTCAATGATCGCTGGACGGTGGGTCAACCTACAGAGGAAGCGCTTTTCCGCTTTAACAAGGATGGCAGCGCAGTCGAACCTAACATTGCCAAAGGCTACGACGTCAATAAAGATTCAACGGAGTTCACCATTTACTTAAGAAAAGGTATGAAGTGGTCGGACGGGATGCCTTTTACAGCCGATGATGTCCTGTTCTATTGGGAGCATATGCTCACCAAAGAGACCTTCGGTAAAAAAATCTATGATGCTTATTACTCGGTTGATCCTGTGACGGGTGATAAGGCTTTAGCGACAGTGACCAAAATTGATGATTATAGCTTCAAGGTCGTTCATAAATATCCAAGCGTGCAGTTCCTGGAGCGTGTGGCGATTGACAACAAATGGTTCCAGGCACCGGCACATTTTCAGAAGACTATTTTACCTGAATTCATAGGTCAGGAGAAGGCGCTTGAGATCGCCAAAAAATGGGGCTTCGAGGACGTCAAATCTTTCCTGGTCGCAACCGGTTATTATTACTGGGTCTACCCGCAAATTCCAACCTTAAGAGCTTGGGTAGCGAAAAATGATCCCAATAGTGATCAATTTATTATGGAACGCAATCCGTATTTCTGGAAGGTCGACGGCGAAGGCAACCAGCTTCCTTATATGGACCGTATCGTAGCTACCAAGGTTCAGGACCCGGCACAAAGAATTCTCGGCACCTTGGCAGGCGATTATAATATTATCGATTTTGACTTTAAGGATTTCACGGTACTAAAAGAAAATGAGAAAAAAGCAGGCTTCAGAGTTATGAATTGGTCAACGCCAACCTGGTCAAGCGCGGGCATTCAGCTCAATCAGACGATTGCAGATCCGAATCTGCGCAAGCTGTTTCAAGATATCAAATTCAGAGAAGCGTTATCGGTTGCGGTAGACCGTAAAGAAATCTCTGAGATCGTTACAAATGGGTTAGGCGCTCCTATCCAGGCGTCGGTTCCCGAAGGCTTGGTTGGCTACCAAAAAGGCTGGGCAGATCAATGGAGCAAATTCGATCCGAAGCGCGCGAACGAACTATTGGATGGGCTTGGATTGACAAAACGTGATAAAAACAACTTCCGTCTCAACGAGGATGGATCGGATTTAACAATAACCGTTATTGAAGGCAGTACGAGCACCTCAGGTTTTCTGGAATTGGTCAAAAAATATTATGAAGCTGTAGGCATCAAGGTAGACCTTAAGGTTGTGGATACAGGTACCCACCAAGAGCTCAAATACTCGAATAAAATCCCCGCCACGACTGAAAATATTTCCTTGGTTAATGTTTCCTTCCGGCCTGATACGCTTGTACCTCTAAGAGTCATCACTCCATGGTACGGACAATATGGATTATACAGCTCCTCGAATGGCAAAGAAGGAGTTAAACCTGAGGGTGATGTTGCCTTGATTCTTGACTACTGGAATAAAGTGAAAGCATCGGCAACCAAAGAGGAAATCAATAAATGGAGCAATGAGATCATCAAGCTTCATCAAAAAAATCAGTGGGTTATTGGTTACGCAGGTCCGACACCTCGTCTGATCGTCGCTTCCAATAAAGTGGGAAATGTACCTAAGGATTTGGTGTACTCGGATGAATTCCGCAGCATCGGCCATGGTCACCCCTCACAGTTCTTTATCAAACAATAAGTCGAATGGTTAATCAACCTGCGGGGAAGTGAGCTTCCCCCTTGTTGGTTTCAATGGCATCTTCGAATTAAGCGGAGAGGATAGGATCAGAGATGCTCCAATATATTTTAAGAAGAATCATCTTAGTCATACCCGTAGTGATTTTCATTTCTATTATCGTGTTCTACATCATACAGCTTCCAGCTGGTGATTATGTATCTAATTATGCCGCCAAAATGGCTGTAGCTGGCGATGTAATGACACAGCAGGATATGGATGAAATGAGAGTAAGTCTGAAGCTGGATCAGCCCTGGTATATACAGTATCTTGTCTGGATGAAAAACATTATCCTGCATTTCGACTTTGGTTATTCCTTTAGCTATAACAAACCGGTTATGGCGGTTATCCAGCAATACATGGCGCTTACGATCATCGTTTCTCTGGTGACCATGGCGTTCACGTACGCAGTAGCGATTCCAATCGGCATTTATTGTGCAGTGAGGCAATATTCGATAGGTGATTATTTATATTCAGCTATAGGTTTTCTCGGTATGGCAACTCCCCATTTCCTGTTAGCGATCATCCTTATGTATCTGTCTTACGTGTATTTTGGAGATCCGCTGCTGGGACTTTTTTCAAGCGATTATGTGAATGCCGGGTGGTCCATGGGTAAGGTTCTTGACTTGCTGAAGCATATGATTATTCCTGTTATTGTTATTGGTTTGGCTAATACCGCCGAGCTGATTCGTGTCATGAGAGGTCAAATGCTGGATGAGCTGAATAAGCCGAATGTAGTGACTGCCAGATCCAAAGGTTTATCGGAAACCAAAATCCTGCTTAAATACCCGACGCGTGCCGCGATGAATCCTATCGTCAGTACGATTGGCTGGTCACTCACTTCGATTTTCACAGGCTCCACCATAACGGCTATTGTACTGAACTTACCGATTCAGGGTCCTGTCATGTATAACGCTTTATTAGGTCAGGATATGTATTTGGCGGGAACCTGGCTATTGTTTATGGCCGTACTGACGGTCATTGGGACCTTGATTTCCGATATTTTATTGGCTTGGCTGGATCCAAAAATTCGCACAGAGTTCAGAGGTATGTAATATGAAAACAATCCCGATATTTGGAAGACAGAAAATAACGCCGATCAAACCCGCCATCGCTAATGACGTCTACTACAGCTCACAATGGCGACTTATGTATCTAAGGCTCAAGAAGCATAAGTTAGCTCGAATCAGTTTGTTTATCTTATCGATGTTGTATTTGGCCGCCATCTTCGCCCAGTTCATAGCGCCGTACGGCTTGCAGAGCTATGACAGCAAATATGTGAATGCACCTCCTGTCAAAGTGAGCTTCATAGATGCAGATGGCAAGTTTCAATTTCGACCCTTCGTCAGCGAGTTAAAGTCAGCGAGGGACCCGGTTACACTGCGTAAAATGTTTGTGCAGGATGACAAGGTGCGACATGCAGTCCGGTTTTTTGTACAGGGTGAAACTTATCAATTTCTGGGTCTGTTCTCAACGAATATTCACTTGTTTGGCGTAGATGAGCCCGGACGTTTATTTCTATTTGGTACAGATGGGATGGGGCGCGATCTGTTGTCGCGTATCGTTCTGGGGAGTCAAATTTCATTAAGTATCCCTCTTATTGGAGTAGCGATTAGTTTTGTGCTCGGATTGCTAATCGGCGGGGTGTCGGGATATTTCGGTGGCTGGATTGATTCAGTCATTCAACGGGTTATCGAAATTATTCGCTCCTTTCCAACCTTACCACTATGGATGGCCCTATCGGCGGCAATTCCGCCACGCATACCGGTCGTCACGATGTATATCTATATCGTTATCATCTTCGCTTTTATCGGTTGGACGGAGCTGGCAAGGGTTGCCAGAGGCAAGTTCATATCCTTGAAAAATGAAGAGTATGTATTAGCAGCCAAAATAGCTGGCGTCAGTGATGCCAAAATCATTCTTAAGCATCTGTTGCCTGGTTTTATCAGTTATTTGGTGGTCGCAACGACCTTGGCCATACCGAGCATGATCCTGGGTGAGACCGCAATGAGCTTTCTTGGACTTGGTATCCGGTCACCCGCAACGAGCTGGGGAGTACTGCTTCAGGAAGCGCAGCAGATTGAAAATATTGCTTTATATCCGTGGAAGTTAATACCTTTGGGCTTTGTTATCATCACCGTTTTAACCTTTAATTTTTTGGGTGACGGATTACGTGATGCGGCGGACCCTTATAAGAGATAAGCGTGAAAAGCTCGAACCAGTTACCTATTTCAGTATAGTGAGGGGATATTATGGCATCACAGGCTTCTCAAGCTTCAATAGCTCCACAGGCTGAATCTAAACAACCCCTTCTCTCCGTTCAAGACCTCAAAATCCGCATTCAAATGGATAACGGGGAAATGAAAGCCGTAGATGGAGTCGACTTCGAAATAAAAAAAGGAAAAACGCTCGGTCTTGTGGGCGAATCCGGCTGTGGCAAAAGCTTGACCAGTAGAGCCATCATCAGCATCAATCCGAAAGAGTGTGAAACCACAGGCCAGATTGTGTATCACTCTACTTCTGAGAAGACGTTAAACAATTTGAATCTGTTATCGTTAGACCCGCGTGGCAAACAGATCCGTTCCATTCGCGGCAGAAAAATTGCAATGATTTTCCAAGAGCCGATGACAGCATTCTCGCCAATGTACACGATTGGCAATCAGATCATGGAATCGATATTGATCCACCGCACAAAGAATAAAAAAGAAGCCAAGAAAATAGCACTCGAAATGTTAAGTAAAGTTGGGATTTCAGATCAGGAAAAGCGATTCGATCAATATCCGCATGAATTTTCTGGCGGCATGCGCCAGCGGGCCATGATCTCGATGGCCTTGTCCTGTAATCCGGAACTGCTTATCGCGGATGAACCGACAACCGCATTGGATGTTACGATTCAAGCGCAGGTGCTGGAGCTTATGAAAGGACTACAGAAGGAATTTGGGATGGCGATTTTGCTGGTGACCCATGATCTGGGCATTATTGCAGAAATGTGCGACGAGGTAGCGGTCATGTATTTGGGAAAAATCGTGGAGCAATCGACGGTCGATGAAATATTTTACAATCCGAAGCACCCTTATACAAAGGGCCTGCTCAAATCGATGCCCAAATTAGGCACAGACCGCAATAAACGGCTAGATTCAATCGAAGGCACGGTTCCGATGGCTATTAATTTGCCCCCTATGTGCGGTTTTTACGATCGCTGCACGGACCGAATTGAAGGCGTATGCAATGTGCAGGCGGTACCCAAAACCCAGCTATCCGACAATCATATGGTTAGATGCTTTCTGTACAAGGACAAGAATGAAGGAGAATAAATATGTCTAAACGTATCTTGGATGTAAATAATCTAAATAAGGATTTTCAAGTGAAATCCAAAACCAAGTTATTTAGTAAACCTTCTTACATTCGTGTGTTAAACAATGTTTCTTTTGAGCTGATGGAGGGAGAAACCTTAAGTATTGTGGGTGAATCCGGCTGTGGTAAAACGACCTTGGGCCGATGCATCGTAAGAGGAATGAATGCAAGCTCAGGCGAGGTGCTTTATCATACTGAGGGCGGAGAGCAGGTTAATTTTTTAGGGCTGCAGGGTAAGGAGTTCAAGAAGTACCGAAAAGATATTCAAATGATTTTTCAAGACCCGTACTCCTCACTCAGTCCAAGAATGAGTGTGTATGATATTATTTCCGAGCCGTTGATTGCCAATTTCAAGCTGAGCAAAGCCGAGGTTGATGAGAAAGTCACGGAAATCGCACAAAAGACCGGGTTAAATGTCAGCTACCTCAAGCGTTATCCGCATGCGTTTTCCGGTGGGCAAAGACAGCGTATTGCGATTGCCAGAGCACTTGTTTCCAAGCCCAGACTCATTGTTTGCGATGAGGCGGTATCGGCTTTGGACGTTTCGATCAAAGCTCAAATTATTAATCTATTGAAGGACCTTCAGCAGCAGCTGCAGATCACATATATTTTTATCTCACACGATTTGTCTATCGTTCAAAACATATCTGACAGGGTAGCTGTGATGCATTTGGGTAAAATCGTGGAATTAGCGCCAGTAGATTCATTATTTGACCATCCCAAGCATCCTTATACCGAGGCACTTCTATCGGCAGTGCCCGAGCCAGATCCACATTTGAAAAAAGATCGCATTATTCTCGAAGGCGAAGTTCCGAATCCAGCCAATCCTCCAAGCGGATGTCACTTTCATCCAAGGTGTGCTTATAAGACCGACAAGTGTATGCAGCAAGAGCCGGAGCTGCAGCTAGTCGGTGACCATCATTATGCTGCATGTCACTATGCTAACGAATTTACATTAAGGGGCGTAAACCATGAGTCACAAGACAAGTAATATTTCTGAGCACAAGAAATTAATTGTATTTCTGGATTGCGGAGATACCATCATTGATGAAGGCACCGAAATTCGGGACGATCACGATATCGTCATCCAGGCCAATGTCATTCCCGGAGCGGATGTGATGGTCAAGACGTTGGCCGAACGTGGCTATACACTTGCTATCGTAGCTGACGGTTACGCACAATCCTTCAAAAATATATTGACGGACAATGGATTATACGACTATTTTGCCACAATGGTATATTCGGAAACGGTTAAAGCGTACAAACCAAGCTCTCGGATGTTTAAAGCCGCGATCGGAGCCTTGGATCTTACTGAGCAGGACTGCTCACGCATTGTCATGGTAGGTAACAATCTGAGCCGCGATATTAAGGGTGCCAATGAAATGGGCATTACGAGCATTTTTCTGAGCTGGACACCGAGATACCCCAAATTACATACGGATGAGAGCGAGATTCCCGATTATACGATCAGTGATCCGCTGGAATTGATTGATCTAGTGGAAAAGCTTAATCAACAATTAGGCTGAATTGATTTCTGAGGAGATGTTGATCAGATATGGCCAAAATTGATGATGTTGCAAGATTAGCGAAGGTGTCCAAGGGGACGGTATCGAATGTTTTTAGCCAAAAAAGACCTACAAGCAAGGAAGTCACAGAGCGGGTCATGAGTGTTTCCAGAAAATTAAATTACGTGCCTAATCATATTGCGCGCAGCTTGGTTACCAAAAAAACAATGGCTATCGGATTGACGATACCGCATGGCAGCTTCTTTTTCAACGCCTTTCATACGCAGTTCATCAACGCGGTAATATTGGAAGCATCCTATTATGGATATAGAGTGCTGCTGGATATGATCCCTTTGCAGAAGGTGAAGACGCCCTTTTTGTCGAGCTATCCGATTGATGGCGCTGTGGTTATGAGTCCTACAACAGATGATGAGCGGATTGATCTGATGCATCTCGGTCAAATTCCCTTTGTTACTGTCGGGAAAGTGATGAATGCCAATATTGATCATGCTGCAAGTGTAGATAACGATAATATGAAAATTATTACTAGCATATGCAATTATTTAATAGACAAGGGTCATCGCAATCTGATGTTTTTGAATGCAAACGAGCTGATGACCGTATCGATTGTAAGAACAGCGGGATTTATCCAGGCCATGCATGATCACCAGATCGAAGTGGAACCGCACATGATTCACCATAAGCCAGCGATATTGTCCAATGAATACATGGATTATGGATACGCCGAGACGATTCGTGTATTGGGAAAGCTCAAGAAACAAGTAACGGCCATTATTGCCGATGATGACCGAACGGCGTTTAGCGTGCTGAATGCTATCAAGGATCTGGGTTTAAGGGTACCTGAGGATATTTCTCTATTCGTCATATGCGGAGATCTTTCGATGATGGTGCAATCCAACCCTTCCTTGTCGAGTATGGATTTGCAGCCATCGGAGCTTGGGATTCAATCGGTCAGACTATTAATGCACAAATTGGACGTGTTAAAAGGCGATTTTCCGGAAAATAAAATTATCGACAGCAAAATTATCGAAAGAGACTCTTGTTCAACGATTTGAACCCCTTAGGAGGATAATATGAACGATAAAATGTGGAATGTCGGTATTATTGGGCTTGGAAGCATTGGTGACTATCATATGAACAATCTCTCCAAAATCCCTGATACCAGAGTTGCAGCTATTTGTGATGTGAATGTACAGGCTGTAGAACAAGTCGGCAGCCGATTGGGACTGTCTGCAGGCAAAAAATACATTCAGTACGAGGATATCATTGCGGATCCGGAAATTGATTTTGTTATATCCGGGGTATCCAATAAATTCCATTATGATATTCTAAAATGTGCCATTGCCTATAACAAACCGATATTTTCAGAAAAGCCCTTCACACGAACGATGGAAGAAGCAGATGAGCTATTGGAATTGTATGAGCACAATCCGATTCCTTGCATGGTTGGGTTTTCGTACCGATACAGACCCTGCTTCCAATACGTTAAGCAGCTGGTCGAGCAAGGTGCATTAGGTCGGATTCGGCATATTGCCGCCCACTACCTGCAAGAGGAAAATGCACCTATGTTTAACAAGGAATATACATGGCGGTTTAATCAAGCGATGGCCGGGTCGGGTATATTGGCGGATATTGGCTCTCATATGGTGGATGCGGCGCGTTTTTTTGTCGGGGAATTTACACAGGTGTCCGGGCTGATGAGCACATTTATTGACCAACGGATAGATATGCGTACAGGGCAGCCAACTGCAGTCGACGTGGATGATTTTACAGGCTTCCAGGGTGTGCTTGAAGGTGGAGTCATGGGCACATTTTATACACATAAAAATGCTCTTGGAACCGGTAACCAATTTAATGTGACCTTGTTTGGCGATCTGGGCACGGTCAGAATCTCAGTCGAACAGCCTAACGAGGTTCATTTGACGGTTAGAGAAGGCGAAAGCCTGGAGCTGATAGAAAAAAAGATTTACTTAAATGAGAAGCTAATGAAACCGATGCTTCAGGATTTTGTGGATTATCTGGATCAGGCGAATTCTCCTTTATTCCCGACATTCATGGATGGATACCGTAATCAGCAAGTGCTGCAAGCGATCATAGATTCAGCTAAAGATGGAGTAACCAGAAGCCTAAATCGACCATAACCGAATGAAAAGGAGGCAATTCGATGATTAAAGTAACGATATGGAATGAATTTCTCCAGGAGCAGCGTAAGCCGGAGGTTGCTCACATCTATCCCAAAGGCATGCATGGAGCTATTGCCGATGGGATCAAGCAGGATGGGTTTGAGCTTTCCTATGCAACCTTTGATGAGCCTGAGCATGGACTTACCCAGGATAAGCTCGATAATACGGATGTACTGATCTATTGGGGTCATGTGGATCATAAAGGCTTTCAGGATCAAGTTGTTGATCGTATTTGCGCTCGTGTTCATAAGGGTATGGGGCTGATAGTATTGCATTCAGGGCATCATTCCAAGCTATTCCGCAAGCTCATGGGCACATCCTGCGACCTCTTATGGAGAGAAGCCGATGAGAAGGAGCGGCTATGGGTCGTTGATCCGTCTCACCCTATTGTAGAAGGTATTGGCCCTTATATCGATTTGGACGAGGAGGAAATGTACGGAGAACATTTTGACATCCCTGTACCTGATGAACTCATTTTTGTAAGCTGGTTTGCCGGAGGAGAAGTGTTCCGCAGCGGCTGCACCTACCGACGTGGTCAAGGCAGAATCTTTTATTTCCGTCCGGGTCATGAGACGTATCCGACTTATCACAACAAGGGCGTTCATCGTGTAATCGCTAATGCTGTAAAATGGACGGCGCCCATTCAAAGAGAGCAGACGTTCTACGGACATCATGAGCCGCTAGAGGAGATTAGGAAATAATTGCAATCCTATTGTATTTATAGCTAAGATGAGACAAAAGCGAGCTTCTATCACCATTTATGGGTGAGGGAAGCTTTTTCTATGCAGGTCTGAATGTCACCGTTATGAATGGGCACGCTAAGTATATCATTTTAACTCCGGCTGCAACCTTTTGAACAAGAGTCCCGTCTGTAGGTATAACTTCGAAGTTGAACTTATACTCTTACATCAAGGAAGGATGAATATAATGAAAAAGATCGTAACTTTGGTTTCCACAGCCGCATTGTTGTGTACGGTATCGGCAGGCTCGGTGTTTGCTTTCTCGGACTTGAATGCAGCAGAGAAGGAGCCGATTATGATGCTTAAGGATAAAGGACTCGTAACGGGTGTGGACAGTGAGCATTTTGCACCGCGGAGTACGATGAGCTATGCACAGAGTATCAGCCTGATCGTAAAGGCACTCGATATTAATTTGAACGCAGTTTCTTTTGTGAAGCAGCCGCAGGCCAGCGACTTCTTTACGAACATTCCGAATGATGCCTGGTATGCGGAAGCTTTTATTAATGCCAAGATCAATGGGTTGGATATTCCCAACGATGTTGATCCCAATGCAGCCATCACCCGTGAAAAATACGCGAATCTGCTCGTTACCGCTCTGGAATTAAAGGGTACCTTCCCGATGGTCAAGATGATGGTTCTGTTTGATGATAATGATCAAATTGACCCTAAATACCAAGGAACATTGCAGCGCCTGTACTTGTATCGTATCGCCAAGGCGGATGAAAGCCGGATGGCTTATCCGAAGCGCGAAATGACGCGTGGTGAAGCGGCGGTATGGGTGGGCAACACGGTGAAATTTTTGGAAAGCCAGCCTGATTACATGCAGCCAGTTAAGCCAGCACCCGAGCAACAGGACGATGTTAAAGTGACGGTGGAGCAAGTTAATGCGGATGTCAGCAAAGTCACATTAACCCGCAGCTTGCCAAGTCCTGGGTATGGCTTCACAATTAGCGGCATTCGTTTCCAACCTGATGGTACGGCAGTCATCCAGTATCAGGTAAGTGATCCTAAGCCAGGCATGATGTATCCTCAGGTCATTACTGAGGGCAAAGCCGAAACATATATTTCGTCCAAATATAAACCGGTCACTGAACGGGAAGCAGCACCAACAATCGCAATAGATCCTCCTGCACCTGCAGCCGTGAATCCGAACCCAAGTTAATAATAAGGATATCCTTAAAACTCCAGCTTCACTATTATAGTGAGCCTGGAGTTTTTTTGAGTTAGCTGTGTATTACAAAATATGGTATTCGATTGCAGCCTCTATATGGTATTATTTTTACGACAAGCAGGCTACCCGAATTGAACTGATACACATGATCAACATGATCACTGGAGGCAGATATGTATAAGATTATCGTAGCGGATGATGAAGCAACGGTTCGGGAAGGCATCCGAGATCATTTAAACTGGCATGAGCTTGGTTTTGAAGTGGTGGGCGATTTTGAAAATGGCCGTGAGGTCATTCAAGCGATGGAGCTGCTTCAACCGGATGTGGTTTTAACCGATATCAATATGCCATTTGTAGATGGATTGGAATTGTCGCGCTTTTTGTTTGACCATTATCCTCGCACGAAAGTTATCATTCTTACCGGGTACGACGAATTTGAATACGCCCAGCAAGCGTTAAAGCTGAAGGTGCATGATTATATTTTAAAGCCGAACACAGCAGCGGAAATTCGCCAAATTCTGATTCGGCTCAAAGCGGAAATGGATGAAGAGGGACGCAAGACGGACGATTTGACCAAACTGAAGGAGAGACTGCGAGAAAGTCTGCCACTTGCGCGTGAACGCTTTCTGAATCAGCTGACTTCTGGGATCGTGCGGGAGGGTGAGCTTAAGGATAAGCTTGCTTATCTGGAGCTTCCTATAGAGGGCATGCATCATCTGGTTGCGGTTATTGATGTAGATGATCATGGCGAGCTTGAGAGATTTTATCCAGAGACGGAGAGCGAATTGCTTTATTTTGCCGTATTCAATATTAGTGAAGAAATCATGGCGAAGCATAACGCAGGAATTGTATTTCAGAATAACAACGAAAAAACCATCGTGATCTTATCAGGTGATGATGCTGAGCTGCTTTATGATAGCGCTTTACATGTGCTTGAGGAAATAAATGCAGCTGTTCAAAGCTTTTTGAAATTTACAATTTCAATTGGTGTAGGCGATGTATGTACAGGCTTGAATCAACTTCATCTTTCGCACAAAAGAGCGGCCTCGGCACTCGACTACCGGTTTTTGTTAGGCAAAAATCGTGTGATCAGCATTAATGATATTGAGGGGCGTGCGCACACGCGTGTACCTTATAACAAGGTGTGGGAGCGGAAGCTTGTATCGGGAATCAAATCGGGGACAATGGAAGAGATGGAGCCTAATATTAGTCAACTGATGCACAATTTCAAGAAAACCTATCTGCCGCTGGATCGCTGCTATATTCATATTCAACAGGTCATGATATCGATTATGGATACCTTGGATGAGTTGGGTATTCATGACGATTCCCTATACAGGACCGACAGCAATCCGCTGACCGACATTTATCATTTGAAAACGTTGGATGAGGTAGAGGTGTGGTTAACTGCGTATTGCCAGAGGGTATCCCTGATTATTTCCGAGAAACGCGATCATTTTGTCCGGGTCCAGATGATGAAGGCGGAGGCTTATATCCATGAACATTATGCTGATGAGCTCATATCGCTCGACGCAGTATGTAAGCATGTATCAATGAGCAAAAGCTATTTCAGTCTTCTGTTCAAAAGCTACCAAAGTGAAACCTTCATCGGTTATTTAACCAAGCTCAGAGTCGAAAAAGCTAAAGAAATGCTGAAGCATTCCGATCTGAAGACTTATGAAATTGCTGATCGTGTCGGGTATGCGGACCCGCAATATTTTAGCTTGATATTTAAAAAAACGACAGGGATGACCACGACGGAATACCGTAACAAAATTTGAAGAGAAGGGACCCAGGAGAATGAAGATCAGGCTGCTTGGTTTTGGTTTTTTTCATTATAAAAGCATTCAATCGACCATGGCGGTTGCCTTTTCCTGTCTGATTTTGTTTACGACGCTTTGTATTGCTTATACCACCTATACGTTATCCACGAATGCCGCTGAGCAAAGCTCCCGCGAACACACCGCTCAATTAATTGAGCAGGTGAACACCAACATCGAAACCTATATCAATTACATGGAAAATATATCGCAAATGGTGCTTTCCAACTCGGATATTCGCCAATATTTAATGAATACAACGATGTCCAGCACGAATGATAATCTCATTTTGGAGCAACGGATCAGCTCTCAGCTTAGCTCGGTACTGAACACCCGCAAGGATATTTCTTCGATACTTATTTTCGATCATAATGGAGGAATCGTACCGTATAACCATATGAAGCTCAATCCTTTTGCAGATCCTGCACAGCAGAGCTGGTATACGAAGGCCATCGAGGGGAACGGCAATGTTGTCATCTCGGCCCCTCATGTACAAAATATTATTCAGGAATATAATTGGGTCGTTTCGTTAAGCAGACAGCTTCGTGATGCGGATGGGAATAAGCTGGGCGTATTGTTAGTGGACTTAAATTACAGTGTCATTAATGATTTATGCAATAAAATAGAGCTCGGCAAAAAGGGTTACATCTTTATTCTCGATCAAGAGGGGAATATCGTGTATCACCCCCAGCAGCAGCTGATTTACAGCAAACTTAAAGAGGAAAAGATTGAACAAGTGATGGCCTCGACGACGAGCAGCTTTACCACCTCTGAAGGAAAAGACAGCCGTATGTATACGATCAATCAGTCCAAGAAGGGCTGGAAAATCGTTGGTGTCACTTATGTGGATGAATTGGTTTCGAACAAGCAAGAAATCCAGACTTATATATTGATGTGGGGAATCGGGCTGATTGCTATAGCGATCTTGATCTCCATTTTTCTGTCCTCACGGATTTCCAGACCGATTAAGCACCTGGAGGCTTCAATGAAGGAAGTCGAGAAGGGGAACTTTGATATTCAGGTAGCGATTGAAAACCGTAATGAAATAGGACAGCTGAGCAAGCGGTTCAATCGGATGACCACGGAGATCAAAGAGCTGATGGTTCAAAATGTCACGGAGCAGGAGCTCAAACGGAAAAGTGAATTGAAAGCGCTTCAAGCTCAAATTAATCCGCATTTTTTATATAACACTTTGGACTCGATCATTTGGATGGCAGAAGGCAAGAAGTCGGAGGAAGTGGTATTGATGGTGTCGGCTTTAGCCAAGCTATTCCGTTTGAGCATTAGCAAAGGGCAAGAGTTGATTACGATCGCTAACGAAATTGAGCATATCAAAAGCTATTTAACGATTCAAAAAATACGTTACAAAGACAAGCTGGATTTTCAGATTGCTGTAGACCCGCAGATAGTATCGAACAAGGTGCTCAAAATCATTTTACAGCCTTTGGTAGAAAATTCGATTTATCATGGGATTAAAAATCAGGCGGGCTCTGGCACGATTCTGATCACTGGAGAAATCATCGCGCATCGCATCCGTCTTCAGGTTATTGACCAAGGTATAGGCATGTCGCCGGAAACGATTCAACGCATGTTTGAAAAAAATGAAAATTCCGGTGGTGGTGGCGGGATCGGAGTCAGCAATGTTAATCAAAGGATTCAGCTCTATTATGGAACTGAATATGGGATTACCTTTGAAAGCGAGTTGGGGCAAGGCACGACGGCCAATATTTGGCTGCCGATACTGGAGTGAGGGCTGGGTGGATAACTTGAAGATGAAGCTTGGTTCGATACGATGGCTCCCTCTCCTTCTTGCTGGTATCTTTATTTGTACCGTGCTCGTTTTAATTAAAGTCAATATGGCGAGGTCTGGAGGCAACCAGCCCCACATTCTCGTGATGATGAAAGCGATCGATCCCAAGATTGAATTTTGGAATACCGTAGGAGCAGGAATTGAAGCGGCGAGAAAAGAATTTGATGTGCAGGTTGAAGTACAGGGACCTGATAATGAATTTGATGTCGAGGGTCAAATTCACAAGCTGAAAGAAGCATTGAAATCGAAGCCTGATGCGGTTGTACTTGTTGCCTCCGACTATGAAGCTTTAGTACCGTGGGCTGAGAAAATTCGCAAGCAAGGCATTCCGCTAATCATGATGGATTCAGGTATTAACAGTACGGCTGCTAACAGCTTTATTGCAACAGATAATATAGCGGCAGGCCGTAAAATGGGTAAGGTACTGTCGAAGCTGGTGGATCCGTCCAAGCAAATCGCGATTGTTAGCCATGTGCAGGGTACGTCGACTGCCATTCAAAGAGAACAGGGCGCGAGAAGTGGACTTTCCGAAGCTTTACAAAAATCCGTTGTAGGCACCTACTTTAGCAATGGATCGGAGGATAGGGCTTATGAGATTACCAAAGAGCTGCTAAACGCTCGTGATGATATCGGGGGAATTGCCGGATTGAATGAAATTACTACGGTTGGCGCGGCTCGGGCTATTAAGGAATTAGGCTTGAAGGAGCAGGTTAAGCTTGTCGGATTTGACAGCTCAACGAATGAGATCAAATGGATTGAAGAAGGTGTGATACAGGCTGTTGTGATTCAGAAGCCTTTTAACATGGGTTATTTGGGAGTTAAGACCGCCTATGAAGCTTTACAAGGAAAAAAGGTCGCCCCCATCATAGATACAGGCTCTGAGGTCATTAATAAGCAAAATATTTATACGATTGAAAATCAAAAGCTGTTGTTTCCTTTTTTAAGCCCGTAGTTAGAAGTGCGGTGAATAAGACTCGCTGCGCGGCCAAATATCCTTCCGATCGCTGTTGTTTCCGTATTTTTGATTTTATAAGAGATTTAGCGGTAAAAGCACGGAAACAAAGGCGAGCGCTGACGCTTCTCCAGGATTATTTGGCCGCTCCGCTCTTTATTCACCGCACTTCAAGATATTTTATAAACAACCTCTCTGGATTTCATATCCGTAGAGGTTTTTTTTTTGAAAATTAATTTGATAATTTGTGGAAGATAATCAACCTTTCCAAGAAGATCCTCCATTATTAAATACGCTATTCAATTGTATGCTTAATTCAATGAACGTAGCGATTAGGGGTGATCATGGTGAAGGAAGCATTAGTGCTTATGGAAGGCATCGAAAAGCACTTTCCAGGCGTTCATGCGCTTAATCAATGCCGTTTTGAATTAGCGAGTGGGGAGGTCCATGCCTTAGTCGGAGAAAATGGAGCAGGTAAATCCACGCTGATGAAGGTATTAACCGGAGTATACACGAAGGACGCGGGGCGAATTATTTATAAAGGCAAAGAAATTGAAATCACTACGCCCAAGATGGCGCAGGATTTAGGGATCAGCATCATTCATCAGGAGCTTAATCTCATGCCGGACCTGACGGTAGCACAGAACATATATATTGGACGTGAACCGAAGAAGCTGCTGAACCTGTTTTTGGATGAGCAAGAGCTGAATGTACGTACACAGCAATTGTTTCAGCGCATGAATTTGCAAATGGATCCACGAATTAAAGTATCCGATCTTACGGTAGCCAAACAGCAAATGGTTGAAATCGCTAAGGCGTTGTCTTTTCAATCAGAGGTGTTAATTATGGATGAACCAACGGCTGCTCTGACAGATACCGAGATTGACGATCTGTTCAGCATCATTCACCAGCTTCGTAACAGCGGTGTTGGGATCGTTTACATTTCGCATCGCATGGAAGAGCTGAAACGAATAACCGACCGGATTACGATCATGCGAGATAGCCGCTACATTGAAACATTGGAAACTAAAGACGCGACGATCGATCACATTATTTCACTGATGGTAGGTCGAGAAATTTACAGCAAGCCGACGGAATCGCAGGAAACATCGAACCAGCCCGTCGTCCTGGAGGTCAAGCATCTTAACAGAGGCAATGTGATCCGGGATGTCAGCTTCCAATTGAAAAAAGGCGAAATTCTCGGCTTCGCAGGATTAATGGGTGCAGGTCGTACAGAAGTAGCGAGAGCCATTTTTGGTGCAGACGCGAGTGATTCAGGTGAAATCCGCATTCATGGCAACCCCGTGAAAATTAACAATCCACACGATGCCGTGGGCTATGGAATGGGCTATTTATCCGAGGACCGTAAACGATACGGGCTGCTTGTAGGGATGGATGTAGAAACCAATATAGCGATTTCTTCCTACAAGAAGTTAAGCAGCTGGGGTGGATGGATGAATAAAGCGCAAACACTTGCAGTAGCAGAGCAATATTCAGCAGCCTTGAAAGTCAAAACACCGAGTATGAATCAGGAAGTGAAATTTCTGTCGGGCGGGAATCAACAGAAGGTTGTTATAGCCAAATGGCTGACGCGGGATTGTGAGATTCTGATCTTTGATGAGCCGACACGAGGTATCGATATTGGCGCCAAAAGTGAGATCTACAAGCTGCTTAATGACCTCGCGTCGCAAGGAAAATCGATCATGATGATCTCCTCGGAATTACCGGAAATACTGCTTATGAGTCACCGGATTATGGTGATGTGTGAAGGTCGAATTACAGGCGAATTAAGCAATAAAGAGGCTACACAGGAAAAGATCATGATGCTGGCGACAAATCGATCAGGAGGCGTAATCGCTTGAAAACCTTACTCATTCCAAAAACAACCGCTTTTCAAACCGGTGCGACACAAAAATTGTTGGCCTTTGCCAGCCTGATTTTACTTGTGGTTATTTTCTCGCTTTCATCGAGCAACTTCTTTCAATTCGATAATCTTGTAGGCATTATGCTGTCAACCGCTGTCATAGGCGTGCTCGCCCTGGGATCAACGTTTGTCATCATTACCGGTGGCATTGATTTAGCGGTCGGAACGGTGATGACCTTTTCCGCAGTGATGGCAGGCGTGATGATCACGCTGTGGCAGCTGCCGATGCCCTTGGGCATTGCGGGTGGTATTGCGACCGGCGCACTCTGCGGGTTGATCAGCGGCCTTGCCGTGGCCAAGATGAACATTCCTCCTTTTATTGCAACATTAGCGATGATGATGATCACCAAAGGACTGTCACTTGTCATATCGGGAGCGAAGCCGATTTATTTCAATGACACACCAGGATTCGGAAAAATTTCAATGGGGTCTGTGATCAACTCGATCATCCCCGGTCTCGAGATTCCGAATGCGATTATCATTTTTCTGGGAGCTGCGATCATAGCCAGCATCATATTAACAAAAACGATTATCGGGCGTTATAACTTTGCGTTAGGCAGCAATGAAGAGGCGACTCGACTGTCTGGTGTCAACGTGAATTTTTGGAAAATAGCCATATATACATTAACAGGCGTATTCAGCGGCATAGCCGGAATTATGATTGCCTCACGATTGAATTCTGCGCAGCCTGCGCTGGGTCAAGGCTATGAGCTTGAAGCGATTGCAGCGGTTGTGATTGGTGGAACCTCGTTAAGCGGTGGCAAAGGTTCGATTCTCGGAACGGTCATCGGCGCTTTAATTATGAGTGTACTAACCAATGGTTTGCGTATCCTCTCAGTCAAGCAGGAATGGCAAACCGTGATCGTCGGACTGGTTGTTATCCTTGCCGTATATGCGGATATTCTCCGCCGCCGCAAAAAATAAGGTAGTTCCTCCCATCGGGAGTTCTATAATAATAAGGCAAGGGGAGATTGAATTGAAAAGCACAAAAAACCTGTTCGCTCTGGTGTTTATGTTAATGTTTACCATTGTCTTAGCTGCTTGTGGTGAAACTGCCAAGCCGGCAGTTACTCAACCACAGGAGGCTGCCAAATCGGCAACTCCAGCTCCAACTCCAGCTCCAACTCCAACTCCAGCTCCAGCGGCTGCACCAGCCGCTGCTCCTGAAGCGAAAAAGGCCGAGAAAATGTACATTCCCGTGATCTCCAAAGGCTTTCAGCATCAGTTTTGGCAAGCAGTTAAGATTGGTGCTGAGAAAGCAGCCAGGGAATTAGATGTGACGATCACCTTCGAAGGTCCAGAAACTGAAGCACAGGTGGATAAACAAATCGAGATGCTTACTGCAGCGTTGGGCAAAAAACCGAGTGCTATCGCATTTGCAGCATTGGATAGCAAAGCGGCTGTTCCTTTATTGGAAAAAGCCAAGGCAGGCAAAATTCCGGTCGTTGGATTTGACTCCGGTGTAGACAGCGACATTCCAGTAGCTACGGCAGCTACGAATAATATCGCAGCAGCTAGTCTTGCAGCGGATAAAATGGCAGGACTTATTAATAATGAAGGTGAAGTCGCCGTTGTCGTACATGACCAAACAAGCCGTACAGGTATTGATCGCCGTGACGGTTTTGTGAATCAAATCAAAAATAAATATCCAAACATCAAAATTGTCGATATCCAATATGGCGGCGGCGATCAATTGAAATCTACCGACCTTACCAAAGCCATCATTCAAGCGCATCCCAACATTAAAGGGATCTTTGGTTCCAATGAAGGATCAGCGATTGGTGTTCTGAACGGCGTCACCGAATTGAAAAAGGATAAAATTATTGTCATTGGCTACGATTCAGGCAAGCAGCAAATTGATGCCATCAAGAGCGGCAAAATGGCAGGAGCTATCACGCAAAATCCGATTGGAATTGGCTATGAGTCAGTGAAAGCCGCAGTTAAAGCTGTAAAAGGAGAAAAGGTCGAGAAAAATATCGATACCGGCTTCTTCTGGTATGATAAAACCAATGTTGATTCACCTGATATCAAAGCGGTTCTTTACGACTAAAAACCAAGGAAAGTCACAAGCTAAACTTTATTTTTAAAATAGACGTAAAAGGCTGCTGCGGCGGCCTTTTGCTGCTTCTGCAGTTCTTTATTCATCCATAGTTCTTGTTTAATGAACAGGAAAGTAGGGTATCGTTATATAGATAATATTCAGAAGAGTGCCGTATAATATAACGTATAGCTGGGGAAGGGGAAATAAGAATGGAAAACAAATTTATTGCGGTGGATGGTGGAGGCAAGTTCTCCTATAAGGAACAAGGCACAGGCAAAACGGTTGTGCTGCTGCATGGTTTTTGCGGAAGCTCTGCCTATTGGGATGAGCTGCTTCCACTGCTGCCTAATGGTTATCGCTGGGTACTGCCGGATTTGCGAGGACACGGGCAATCGGGAGCGCCTGCTGGCGAATATTCAATGGAAGCCTTCGCAGGTGATCTGGCACAGCTGCTTAAGGGACTTGATTCAGGACCGGCAATTGTATTTGGTCACTCCTTGGGAGGTTATATAGCGCTCGCTTTCGCTGAACGGTACCCTGAAATGCTGTCCGGGTTCGGGTTGATTCATTCCACGGGCTTCCCGGATACGGATGCGGGAAAAGAAGGACGATTGAAAGGCATCGCTACGATAGAAGAACAAGGTCTGTCAGCTTTTATTGAGGGACTGGTTCCGAAGCTGTTTGCTCCAGATCATCTTCAATCGATGCCGGAGGCAGTCGCCAGAACGATCCAGATCGGCAATAACACGGATCCACAGGCTGCAATCCGTACACTTCAGGGAATGAGATCACGGCCTGATCGCAACGATGTACTATCCAGCACGAAGGTTCCAGTACTGCTGGTTGCAGGTGCGCACGATCAAATTATTCCGGTTGAACGGACGTTTACGGTTAGTGGAAGCCAAATTACACAGCGATTGATCGAAACTTCAGGTCATATGAGTATGCTGGAGGCGCCGGAAACATTGATGGAAGCTATCGAATCGTTTCTAGCTACGGTTTACTAAGTGCATGTTATTGCCTTATTGCTCGTATTGCTCTCAGGGATGCTGCACGCCGTCTGGAACCTGTTTGCCAAGAAAAGCGTTAATAAGTCTGTCTTTTTATGGCTGGCGCATTGGGTAGGAACTATAGTCTTTCTACCTGGAGCCTGGTATGAGTGGGGGAGCTTTGCTTTTACTTTAAAAAGCATGGGATTGTTGGCAGGCTCCATGTTCATACACGGACTGTATTTATTTTTGCTTGCCCGAACGTATCAGATTGGTGATCTGTCCCAGGCTTATCCAATCATGAGGGGAATCAGTCCGATTATCGTCCCGCTTGTCGCTGTGCTTCTGCTGGGTGAAACGATGTCCAGCCTCGGTTGGGTTTGTATTCTGGCTATTATAGCTGGAATTGTTTGGGTGAGTGGGGGCAGGGCGTTGTTTCGTCAGCCCGCTCATACCCATCATACCCTACTGCTGGCGGGTGCAGTCGGGATCTGTGTCAGTGGTTATATCGTTGTGGACAAAATCGCCATCGAGTCGTCGATTCCGCCTATTGTGCTAAATGAAGCTACGAATATCGCCAACTTATTGGCATTAACGCTAGCGGTCATCCGTTCAAAAGGCATTGCTGCTGAATGGAAGCTGAACTATCGTACCATTATAATCGGCGGAATTTTGGCGCCTGGCGGTTACATGCTTTTTCTGTATGCGCTAACATTGGCACCAGCATCCCAGTTGGCGCCAATGCGGGAAATCGGAACCGTATTTGGCACCTTGTTCGGCCTGCTGCTATTGAATGAGCCGCAGGGTCGTAGTCGTATTATCGGTTCTTTACTTATAACCGCAGGCGTTATCGGCCTGGGATTCTTATAATGGAACAGGCTCCCCCTGGAGTCTGTTTTCTGTTGCATAACTCATCAATCTGGATAGTCGGCGTAAGAGCGAAAAGTCCAGGCAGCAGCAGCCGGCCTTATTTGAGGCTTTTTCCACCCACATGCATCGGTGATGAATGTCTATTGATCTTCGAGCCTAGGTACAACAGAATGAGCAGCATAATCGCACCTTGAATAACAATGGCCATCGAGATCGACGCTCCTTGTTCAATGACCAAATAGTACAGCCCCGATCCGATCACCATCAATATATTTTCAACAAAATTTTGCACGGCTATCGTTTTTCCAGCCCCTACCATTTTCGTTCCTTCTTCCTGAAGCACCGTGTTCATCGGCACAATGAAAATCCCGCCCATACAGCCTACGGCTAATAAAAATACGATGGTGATTGAGGTAGAATGCAGCCATGGGAAAATAAAGATGAGCATTACCATCAAAAAGCCGTAAATAATCGATTTGTAATACTGCTGAAGCTGAACAAATTTAGGAGCAAGGAATGCACCAATCACGATCCCGATCGACGTGGTGGCGAGAATCAGAGAAACACTGAAATCCTCAGGACTAAACCCCAGAGCAAGTGGTATCCAGGCTAACACGGCCGTACGAAGTACGGCTGAGCTCATCCAGAAGGCTCCTGTACCGATCAGGGAAAAGTTGGTTTTGGAATGGCTCAGCAGTGTCGTTACACTTTTGAAAAACTGTAGAGCTTCCCGCGTATAGCGTATGGACTGATCTCCCGGCATACGTGGAATCAAGAAAGTCACACCTAGTGATAAAGCATATAGCAGCACACAGATGAGTGACGATTGTACCGTACTGGTTACGGAGACAATAGCACCGCCTCCACCGATCCCTGTCAGGATGGCCAGGATCGTGTAAGCTTCAATTCTGGAATTAGCTTTAAACAGCTGCTGGTCGGTTTCGATGAGCTCTGGTAATATCCCATACTTGGCTGGTGAATACACAACGGCTCCAACGCCTACGGTAAAATAACTGAGCATTAATAAAATAATATTGGATTGATCAATAAAGATGAGTGCAGAGATACCCAGCAGCTTGATCAGATTGCCTATAATGAGCACGACGGATTTTGGCATTTTATCTGCAAATGGACCGACAATGGGGGCTAACAAAATATAGGGAAGGAAAAACGCCATTGTCACCAAGGCTAATGATTCGGGCGAAAATCCATTTTTTGTTAACAGACTGGCAATGACTAATAGGGACATGTTGTCTGAGAAAGCTGACAAAAATTGAGTGACATATAAGGCGTTTAGGGCCCGCTCTTTCATACATATCAATCCCTTCTAATGGCAATGGGCAAGACATTTGTCAATGCGTCAGTAGATGCTTGCACGGTTACAACAATCTCAGACTCCTTGCTCGTGCGCGCTTCAACGTGTTTCTTCAGTGTCACGTAATCGGTTTTGCCACTGCCAAGCAGCGGCAGCTTATCAATAACTTGTAATCTGGAAGGCAGCAGCATCGGTGTATATCCTTTTTCGTTAAGCTTAGCCTTAAATTCCTGTAAATTCAGACCTTCCTTGGTGGTGAACAGCAGAATACGCTCTCCTTTGCGGCCGTCGGCTACACTGATTGCTGCAACCGGAATGTCACCATAACAGGCGGCAGCAAGCTCTTCAACCAACTGCAGGGAAATCATCTCTCCGCCAATTTTGGCAAAACGCTTCAGCCGCGATTTAATGCTCAGAAAACCTTGTGCATCCAACTCTACAACATCTCCGCAATCGTACCATTCAGGGCAAGGAACAAATCCCTTACCATGAATCAGGTAACCCTTCATAATATTAGGACCTTGAATAAGCAGGTTGCCGCCATGCTCAATACCAGGTATCGGTTCAATCTTGTAACGGATGCTCGGCAGCAGCTTGCCGACGGTGCCTCTTTTGTAGTTGAGCGGTGAATTGATCGAGACGACTGGCGAAGCCTCGGTTGCGCCGTAGCCTTCGAATATACGGATACCAAACTTTTGGCTCCACAGCTCGCGCACCTCATCCTTCAGCTTTTCGGCTCCTGCTACAACAATTCGCAGTGAATGAAAGTCATATGGGTGTGCAGCCCGACCGTATCCAGCGAGAAAGGTTGAGGTTCCGAATAAAATCGTCGCATTGCGATCATAGACGACCTCGGGAATGGCGCGATAATGCAAGGGACTTGGATAGAGCATCACCGGCACTCCGGTAAGGATAGGCAGCAGGGTGCCTGCAGTCAGACCGAAGCTGTGAAACATCGGCAGTGCGTTGAACATTTTGTCAGCCGCAGTAAAATCGAATACAGCCTTGCACTGCTGAATATTCGCATACAATTGATCATGCCCGAGAACGACACCCTTGGGCTTGCTTTCACTGCCGGAGGTGAACAGGATGATATCGCGAAACCCTTGCTCGGCTTGTGCGCTCATCCAATAATCAAGCAAGCCTCCAAGCTTGTCGGACAGCTTGACTTCGTCCTTAATATCCTCCAGATAAATGATCGTGATTTCCTGTGCCAAGGCCTGAATGGTGGCTTCCAGCTTGGCCTTCTCTATGAACTGGCGGGAGGTGATTATGGTACGCAGCACCGCTGTTTCACAAGCATCCAGAAGGCTTTGCTGTCCGGCCGAGAAGTTCAGCATGGCAGGTGTTTTCCCAAGACGCAGCAGAGCGAACAAGGCGATCACATGAGCAATCGAATTAGGCAGCAGCAAACCGATAGCGGCTTGGTTGTTAAGCTTGGGACGCAGCTTACGCCCGAATACGTAAGAGGAGACGATCAGCTTTTTATAGGTAAGGCTCTGTGTTAAATCCTCGCAAATTTTGTTCGTTTGTCCATAAAGGGAAGCTTGCAGCAGCAGTTCGTTGAACAGGTTTACCTCCGTTTTCAAGCGACTTTTCAACAAATGCTCCTGCATGGTAGTCAGAATCGTATCCGCAGCCTGCTGCTTTTGCAGCTTCATGGATACTCCCGGCTGCTGCTCGATTCGGAAATGGTCACCAACCTGGATACGGATTGCCGGAAACAAGACCGTCTTGATTTTATGACCGATATAGGAAAGCTTGGAGCGTTCGGCTCCATTAATGGCGATGGGAATAAGCTTAGCCCCTGTTTTTAAGGCAATGTAAGCAATACCGCTGTATATTTTCATCAATCCGCCTGTAGTTGTGATACGCCCCTCCGGGAATAGAACGAGCGGAACACCGCTTTGTACCGTCTTGACCATCTTGCGAACCGAATACGGATTAAGTGGATCTACAGTAATATGCCGGACCAGCTTAAGCGGCAATCGCAGTCGGCGGGCAATCGATGTATTCACCACGAAGGTCGCTTCCTGAGGCAGATAGAGTGCTAACAGCAGCGCATCCAGCAGTGATACGTGATTAGGCATCAGAATGGTCGGCTGGCTGAAATCCAGCTTCTCCAAGCCGGATAGCTTGAGCCGGAATATGATCCGGAATAATCCTTTTAAGAACGCGATAAGCACGGACATGGCAATCGACTCCTTTACATGGAACGCATGAATGTATAGTTGAGTATGGTTGATAATTGTATTGTACATGGAAGGCAGCAAAAAGAAGAGTACTAACTTTATGTAGTACCCTTCTGATAACATAAGAATTTATCAGTTTTCAGCGGAACTGAAGGATTCTTATGTTTCAAGAAAAACTACCTCTGAACCGCGGTCGCTCATCTTTGAAAGGCCTCGATAGAGGTTTTCTTATTAAGGCGATGCAAGCTGCGAATTCAAGCAAGCCATACAGCAAATGTCTGCTTCCCGCAGCCTTAGTTGGTAAACCCGATCTGCTTGCGATACTGCCCTGGCGGCATACCAACGATACGCTTGAACATCCGGATGAAATTGGAGTAGTCGTTAAAGCCAGACATTTGGCAGGCTTCGGTGACATTGTGTCCGTCATGCAGCAGCTTCTTGGCGCGTGAAATTCGTTTCATAAGAATGTAGGAGTGAATGGTGCTACCGGTGCTTTGCCGAAATAGACGGCTCAGATAGTATCGGTTCATGTACACCTGCCGCTCGAGCATCTCCAGAGTCAGATCCTGATCGAGATGATGATCGATATAATCGAGAACGGGTGCCAGCTTCTCCGATACGGCAGACGATTCCGACAGAGCCGTGTTGTTGCGGAAAGAACGGTTAAGCAGCACCAACAGCTCGATGAAATGAATCGTCAACAGCAGATTGGTTTCTTCGGATGGGAGCAGCAGCAGGGTATCGATCCTTTTGTACAAGGCCATGATCTCCTCCAGCTGCTGGGGTTGAAGATGGATTTTATTGTGCTCTCCGGATTCACGCTCTGTAAAGCAATCGAGCAGGCCATATTGAAATATGGACTCAAAGGGTTGAACGATTTCAGGGTCAAAGTGAATAACAATGTTCTCATACGGTGCATCGGATTTGAAGGTTGATTTGTGCAGCTCGCGGTTGTTAATAACGAGCAGGTCGCCGGATTTCATCGGATATACCTTTTTCTCGATTATAAAATTGACGTCACCCGCAATAAAAAAATAAACTTCAAAACGTTCATGCAAATGAAAATCCATCTTGGGCGGCGGCGACAAACGTCTATGGTTGTATTGAAGCTGGGAAGTATTAGTATGGATATTGAAGTTCACAGAGGACACACCTTCCGAATAAATAAGGTCTCATCAGCATAAAGTCAAAAAAAGCAAGAAACACGGCAATTGACGCAATGTATTTGTTTTTATTATACTGCATTATAAAGCTAACTTTAATCTTATGTTCAAGAATATGCTTTTGGACATAACCAATCTGAAGAAATTAGGTGAATCCATTGACAACATTGGGTACAGCAATAATCGGGCTCGGAGCCATTTCAGGGGTCCATTTAAAGGCAATAGCAGATTTGGAACTGACAGATTTGAAAGCGGTTGTAGATATTGATGAAAACCGGGCACGTCAGGTAGCAGAGGAATACGGCTGCGATTATTACACCGACTATAAGGAAATGCTCAAACGCGATGATATTCAGGTTGTTCACCTGTGCACGGCACATTACTTGCATTCTCCGATGGCGATTGATGTGTTGCGAGCAGGCAAGCATGTGCTGACCGAGAAGCCGATGGCAGAAAATATAGCTTCCGCTCAAAAAATGCTGCAGGCAGCTGTCGAGAATCCGAATGTACAGCTAGGCGTTATTTTTCAAAACCGTTACAATGCCCCATCCAAAAGAATGAAGCAGTATGTTGAATCCGGTGAGCTGGGCAAGCTGATCTGCATGAAGGGAATTGTTACCTGGAATCGGACAGCGGCTTATTATGAAACCGAGTGGAAAGGCAAGTGGGCAACCGAAGGTGGCGGCGTACTGATTAATCAGTCGATTCATACGGTCGATTTACTGCAATGGCTTGGTGGCGAAATTTCATCCGTAAAGGGCTCGATTTCTACCGATTCCCTGGAGGGCGTTATCGAAGTGGAAGATTCGGCACATGCCTACATTGAATTTAAAAATGGAGCTACTGCGATCTTCTACGCAACCAATGCATATGGACGCAACTCACCGGTTGAGGTGGAGCTCGTATTCGAGCAAGGCACCTTGCTGCAGCGCGGCGACTCGCTGTACCTTGATCAAGACGGCAAGCTTACCACGTTGGAGGAGCCTGTGGTCAACACTCTGGGTGAGAAATCATATTGGGGAATGAGCCACGAGCTGCAAATTCGTGATTACTATGAGCATCTGCTGGCAGGTAAACCGTTCTGGATCGATGGACCAGAAGGCTTCAATGGTTTCCGTGTTGTGATGGACATTTATGAATCCTCACGAACTGGCCAAAAGATTGTTTACGATGGAGCAGAAATAGTTTTGTAGGAAAGTAACAAATTTTGCTGAAAGATTGCAATTTAATGATATTTGATCCAACAGGGTGCTTCTAGAACGATTAGAGGCACCCTGTTTTTTTGTTTTTACCAAGTACTCTTTCTTGATTTTGAAGCCCGAAGAAGCCCTCGGGAACTACGGGGGCTTAGGATTGATCTACTGTAGCTGCTTATAGAACGCAATAACCTTTTCCTCATATTCCTTCGCAAATTTGGCATGGGACTTGACGTGCTCTTTACCGGTCGTCTGCCAAATTTGAAAACGGTCCTTATGCTTCGCCCACATCGATTCACTGTTCACATAGGGAACAGATTGGTCCTCTATGCTGTGAATAAACAAGACAGGACGCGGGTACACATGATCTACGGCGCTCAACGCATCGACTTGATCAGGGTCCATATTCGTCAAACGAGGCAAAATCCCCAAAATAAGCGGTGTATAGGGGAAGCTCGGCAGGTGCGACCAAACAGGAAGGTTATCTTCCAAATAACGAGTTAGATGATTAAAGGGACTGTCCGCGACGACACCGGCAACATCAGGCTCATCCGCAGCTGCAAGCAGCGAGGTTGCAGCACCCATTGAAAATCCGTGAAGTGCTATACGTCCGGGATGATGAGTTCGAACCCAGTCGATGGCTCCGAGCACATCCGCCTTTTCCAGATAACCCACCGTAGTCAAGTTACCGCCAGATTCACCTGAATTGCGAAAATCGAACATCACAACATCAAAGCCAGCGGCGGATAAAGCCTTGGTCAATTTGATGGCCTCTGCACCGCTCTGCAGCCGGTTTTCTCGATAACCATGGGCCATAATGATTGTCAGCTTGTCCGGTGTTGGCTCCGTAGCAGCCGGGATGTACCAGCCTTCCAGTGTGACATCCTGAGACCGGCTCGGAAATTGGATAGGTGTATAGGCTAGTCCATAACGGTCTGGGCTATCGGCCAGCGCTTTGCGTGCCGGATGAGTCAACTGCCAGCCTACATAGGTAGAAACACCGACACTGACCAACAATAGGATGACAACCAACAGGATCAAGGCCAACAGCACGGTTTTAAAGGGGGTGCGCCGAGGACGGGCTGCTCTTGTAATCATCAAGGTCGGTCGCATGGGAATCGTTCCTTTCTAGAATGGCTTATTTAAATCGATGGTAGATCATAGAGCCGCAAGCGGCGATAATAAGCATGATTGCTGCCCATAGCGGCGCAGACAGTGTCCAGAATGCAGGTATAATGATCAGCACGAGCATACATAGATGCAGGGTCAAGCGGACTACCCGCAGAGATTGCTTCCGCAGATGTGGTGAGAGCGGATATATATGCTGCCATAGATGCTCGCGATAATAACGCAGCAGGTCGGCAAGTTGAACAGCACTAAAGATGGCTAGAATGGCATACAATACAGCTGCCAATATTTTATTGTCAAAAGCGACCATCAGCAGTATACCAATGACAGTGAAACGGCAGGTCATGCCGAACAATTCGGAGCGCAGCCAAACGAGCGTAAATAAATATTTATAGGTGGATTTACGTTGAAACGGGATGAAATTTACTATTTTATTTAACCAACGTATGTTTCTTGCTTTGCCGCGCAGCTCGGGCACATCGATAAACAGGTTCAGAATCCGATAAATACTCGCCTTATGCCGTAGCTCCCAATCAATGAGCAAATTCCAATGTACTTTGTACTGCCGTGGAAGCCGAAGAATACCCAGGTAAGCCAGAGAACCAACCGCTAGTATCCCTGCTCCATACCCAGGCCCCAGCTTGAAAACGGTGTAGGTCAGTCCGGCGCACAGCAGCCAACGCAGCACAATGAATAGGTAACGCGTTCGCTGCTCCAGAAGCTGCTGCTCTGTCCATTTGCCAAACAGCAGCACCTGTTTAAATACAAGCCAGACGAGCAGTAGCAATAAGAATAACCAGCCGCTTGAAGGCGCAAGCTTATGATACATCGGCCAGACGATCAACCAGCCAATGGCAGTCAGAATAGACCCAATAATCCGGGCTCTGCGCATTGCCGTTTGCAAATAGATGGCCATCGCTGGCTCCTGCGGTAGCAGGAACAATGTATCTGCTTGCTGTAAATAGGTACGAATACGGCCGCCGCCAAGCACGAGCATCATACAAACCGTCGCTGTGAGCTGCCAAGGAAACTCTGGTGTTACCCACTGCAGGAATTGTCGATACCCGATCATAAAGACAAGAAAGCCGATACCCGCAGCAATGGACAAGCTTTGCAGTGCGTAATGCAAGTAAGGACGAATTTCTTTGAGGAATTCCGCCTCTCGGCGACGGTATAAGGCTTGGGTATCCATCATCGCGGGTCGCCCCTTGTTACCAGCTCGCAGAATAGATCGTCCAAGGACGCAGAGGGCATACCCGCAGCAGCCTGCAGCGCATCTACAGGACCTGAAGCAATCAGCTTGCCTTGATGCAGGACGAGAAATCGGTCGCAATAACGTTCAATGGTAGCCAGAATATGAGAGCTGATGAGAATCGAGGCACCGCTTTGTTTAACACTGACCAATAGCTCCAGCAGAGATCGCATGCTTAAGGGATCCAAGCCAAGAAATGGCTCATCAATAATATACAGCTCCGGCTGCACGAGGAATGCGCACAGAATCATGACTTTTTGGCGCATCCCTTTGGACAAGTGGGAGGATAATCGTTCCTGGTAAGCATCCATCTGAAATTGCTTGAGTAGCACGGCAGCGCGTTCCTCGTAGGAAGCTCTATCCAGTCCATAGGCCATAGCGGTTAGCTCCATATGTTCCCGAACGTTCAATTCTTCGTATAATAAAGGGCTTTCTGGCACATAGGCAAACGTTTGCCGATACTTTTCCTGGGATGCGGCCAAGGTCTGTCCATTCAGACGAATCTCCCCTTGATGGGGCATCATAAGTCCGAGGATATGCTTGATGGTCGTGCTTTTTCCTGCTCCGTTCAGCCCGATCAAGCCGATCATTTCTCCCGGTTGCACATGAAAGCTGAGGTTATGCAGTACAGGCTGAAGGCGGCTGTAACCGCCGGTAATGCCGTCTACTTCGAGAATCGGCTGCATGATTATTGGTCCTCCCTTGAAATCCGTATCTACTAAGAGTAGCGGAAATAGCAGCAGATTTCCAGTAAGACCTAAGATACCCGTGTTGTTGAGTTGATGAGGCTACGAAGGAAGCAGAAGCCTTACTTCCCTTTATCCTTGGAAGCGTCTTTAGAAGATTTATTTGTAGAACCCTTCTGTTCCTTCGAAGCATCCTTTGAACTGCTTTTCTGTTTTTGGGAGGAATCACTTGTCTGGGAGCTCGATTCTGACTGATCCTTCTGCAGCTTTTTTAGCTGATCCTTGTTGGATTTGCGCAGCTTTTCGGATTCCTGAAATTCATACTGCTTAATATCCTTGTACATGTTCATTTGTTCCTTGAGTGCAGAGTCGATCGGTTTGCCTGATTGTTGCTGTCCCTGGGCTTTTTGCTGGTTTCCACTTTGTTGTTCTGCTTTTTTTCCTCCGCAGCCTGTCACTGACATGAATACGGAAACACTGATGAGCGCAGCACTAATTGATATCATGAACCGGATAGGTAAAGCCTTCATAACCGTCAGCCCCTTTTTTGAGAGAATTAATGATAGGTTGCCCGATACGTCAGCAGAACATGACATGAGAAAAAAATTGATTTTTTGTATACATTTGAATACAATATATATAAAACACTGGAGTTACGGGAGGGTTTAAGCATGGCGGAAACTTATCGTAAATCCAAGATTGAGCACTATCTGGAACGACTGCAAGTACGCAAGGAAGCTTTAACAGCACAGCTAGAGATGCAGGGCTTGGAAATATCCAAAGAATTTATCTGCGGTCAGCTATCGGCTACCGATTTGATTATTCGCGAAATATCGATGGAATTTGGTTTGAATGAAAATCATACTGAAGGAGGCGATGACCATGTCAGCAAAACTTGTTCCAAGCTCGGATCTTCCAAACCCTCAGCATTCGAGGGCGACAAGGATCCAGGTCGCTAAGCGTTTTATATTCCTCTTGGTCGGGGCAGGCTTAGTTTCAGTTGGTCTGGAAATTTTTCTTGTCCCGAACAATATTATCGACGGTGGGGTAGTCGGTATATCCATTATTTTGTCCCATTTAACTTCACTTCCCCTGGGTGTCTTCCTCTTTATTCTTAACCTACCTTTCTTTTTTCTGGGCTACAAGCAAATTGGTAAAACGTTTGCGTTATCGACTCTCATTGGTGTTCTAATCATGTCTGTAGGTACCACATTGCTGCATCCGGTGCCGGCTTTTACGATTGACCCGCTTCTGGCGGCTGTTTTCGGAGGTATCATATTAGGTATTGGTGTCGGGATGGTTATCCGCTATGGAGGTTCACTGGATGGAACGGAAATTGTTGCAATCCTGCTGAATAAAAAATCGCCGTTTTCTGTAGGCGAGATCGTGATGTTCTTCAATTTGTTCATTCTTGCCAGTGCTGGCTTCGTATTTGGCTGGGATCATGCGATGTATTCATTAATTGCTTATTACATAGCTTTCAAAATGATTGATATTACAATCGAAGGCTTCGATGAATCGAAGGCTGTATGGATTATCAGTGACAATTACCGCGATATTGGCGAAGCGATATTGAGTCGTTTGGGACGTGGAGTTACCTATTTGGATGGAGAAGGCGGCTTCACAGGCGGGGAGAAACGTGTGATCTTTTGTGTCATTACCCGATTGGAGGAAGCCAAGATGAAATCGATCGTAGAAAACTATGATCCAACAGCTTTCCTGGCTGTAGGCAATATACATGATGTCAAAGGCGGACGCTTTAAGAAAAAAGACATCCACTAAGCTGTTTATCGGAGGCACAAGGTTATGCGCAGACTGGAAGGCAAAAGAATTGCTATCACGGGGCCGCGCAAGGCTGCGGAGTTAAGCATTATTGTAGAAAAGATGGGTGGTATTCCATTGGTTCGTCCGGCTCAAGGGACGGTTGCGGTTGAGGACCATAAAGTCGAGGCGGAAGTAAGGAAGCTGATTGAAGAAGGCGTAGACTGGATCATATTGACCACGGGCGTAGGCACGGAGATGCTGTACCAGGCTGCTGAACGAATGGCTCTGGCTGATGCTTTTGTTGAACGTCTTCAACAAACACAGATTGCGGCCAGAGGCTACAAGACGGTGAAATATTTGAAAACTCTCGGTCTTGTACCCACCGTTCGCGATGATGATGGTACAACCGTTGGTATACTTCGTGTGCTCCAACCTTATGATATCAAAGATCGGCGGGTGGCGCTGCAGCTTTATGGCGATCATGCGCCGCGACTTGTGGAATGGCTGAGGCAGCAGCAGGCCGAATATTATGAAATTCTTCCTTATATTCATGTTCCACCAGATTTGGCTGTACTGGATCAATTGATTTCGGAAATTATTGCAGGCTCCGTGGACGCCGTGACCTTCACAAGCACACCACAGGTACGGTTTATGATGGCTTATGCCCGCGAACAGGGGCAGGGTGAAGACTTGTTGACCGCTTTTCGTGAGATTACCGTTGCCGTTGCGGTAGGCAAGGTGACGGCGGAGGCGCTCCGAGATGAAGGCATGGAACGCGTGATTGCGCCCGTGGAAGAACGGATGGGCAGCATGATGGTAACTTTGGCTCAATACTACGAGAATGCATAGTATCTGAATGCATAGGTTGGTCTACAATAAAGGATATGGTATACTTTTCCTGAAAAGTTACCCTATCCTTATTTAAGTTGGAGGACTCATGGAATCAAATAGTATCGTACAGCTTCGTAATGTGACCAAGCGGATCGGCTCTAAAACAATTATCGATCGCCTGTCATTTGATGTGCACCCTGGTGAGGTGTTCGGTTTCCTGGGACCTAACGGAGCAGGTAAAACCACAACCATTCGGATGATTGTAGGACTGATGTCGATGACCGAAGGTGAAATACTTGTTAGCAGCCACAATATCAAGAACCAATTTGAGCAAGCGATGAGGCATGTTGGAGCTATTGTGGAAAATCCCGAATTTTATAAGTTTTTGAGCGGTTATCAAAATTTACAGCATTATGCCCGAATGATTCCGGGGATTACCGAGGAACGAATGAACGAAGTGATTGCTCTGGTAAAGCTGGATCATCGGATTCATGATAAAGTAAAGACGTACTCGCTTGGGATGCGTCAGCGGCTTGGTGTGGCGCAGGCTATATTGCATCGGCCCTCCGTATTAATATTGGACGAGCCTACGAATGGCCTTGACCCTGAGGGAATCCGCGAGCTGCGTGATTACTTGCGTAAGCTGTCCAGAGAAGAAGGGCTTGCCGTTATCGTATCCAGCCATTTACTCTCTGAGATGGAGCTGATGTGTGATCGGGTGGCGATCATTCAGAATGGCAAGCTGCTGGATGTAAGATCCTTCAAGGAGATGCAGGCTGAGACCGGACGCCTTGAGGTTCAATTCGATGTGGATCATCTTGATGCAGCAGCCAGAGCGGCGGCGGAATTTGTCGGTGAACAGGCTGTTGTGCAGCAAGCTGACGGCGTATTGACTGTAAGCCTGACCAGTGAACGAGAAGAGATCGCCGAGCTGAATGCCCGGTTGGTTAGCGCAGGCGTGCGCGTGTACGGAATTCGGACGCATAACAAATCGCTAGAAGATCAATTCCTTGAAATTACGAGGGGGAATCAAATTGTCTAACTTTCTCAGCCTCATCCAAAATGAGCAAATGAAAATATACAGCAGGGCACGTACGTGGATTATGCTAGCGATATTGGTGTTGGTTGTCGTCTTGTGGGCGGTTATGCTCAAATATGTGGTGGAGTCGGGTCTCAACAGTATGATTTCATTCGTATCGATGAGTACAAGTCTGTCGACACTGGTATTCATTTTTACAGTCATTGTTGCTGGTGACAGCGTGGCCTCGGAGTTTACCTGGGGAACCATTAAACTGCTATTAATCCGGCCTGCGACAAGATCCAAGGTTTTGGCGTCTAAATATATATCCGTTGTGCTTTTTTTAATCACATTGCTGCTGGTTCTGCTGATCGCATCCTATTTTGTTGGACTGATATTTTTCGGTCTTGGAGGTATGATACCCGAACAGGACTCGTTCACAGACATATTGAAAACGTATGGCTTCAAAGGTATTGATCTGCTGATGTCGATTACTTTGGCTTTTATGATTTCAGCTGCTTTTCGCAGCAGTTCGCTTGCTATCGGGTTATCGTTTTTGCTGATGTTCGTGACTTCATCCGGACTGATTTTTGTTTTGGCACAATTCAAATATACATGGGTCAAATATTTGCTGTTTGCCAACACAGACTTATCTATCTACCATTCAGGCGGGAAGCCGTTGGTGGAAGGAATGTCGCTTGGTTTTTCAATTTCAATGCTTGTTGCTTATTGGGTTGTGTTCTATGGGGTTTCTTGGCTATTTTTCACCAAGCGTGATATTGCCAGCTAACGGATATAGGGTAGAGTCTCAACCTCATACTTCAAAAAAACATCAATAGCCGAGCGCGTCAGCGAAATTAATATTCTCGCTGACGCGCTCGGCTGTATGTATGAAGAAGGACATGCATATATAAGTACTAGAGCGTGTCTCCCAATAGCTCAATAACCCGTTCCTCCAGAAGAAGCGGATCAATGGGCTTGGACATATAATCCTGTGCACCAAGCTTGATACCGCGTACAACGGTGTCTCGTCGTGCATCACCAGTCAGCAGGAGAATCGGGATAGCTGCCGTTTCCGGTGTGGATTTTAACTTTGTTAAAGCCTCAAGACCATTCATACCGGGAAGATTTATATCAAGTAGAATAAGATCATAATGAGCAATACGAGAGATCAGCACAAGAAAATCGTTAGCTGTTGAAAAGGTATCTATATCATATCGATGTTCGAAAATTTGTCTGACTAACAAGCAAAAAGGGGAGCTATCGTCGATGAGAGCAATTTGTTTGTTCATGCTTTGGGTCACTTCCTTATTATATGGAGGGATGATTCGATATGGTTGATATTAGCAGAGAACAACGCATGCAGGCAATTATAGTCAAAGCACGCAGGATGTTTTTACAGGATGCCTTGGAACGTGAGGCCGTACTTAGAGCAGATATGGTACTGTGGAATCGGCAGCAGTTGTCGAACCAGCAGATCGGCGAGCATATGTATCTATATGTTCATACACTCAAAGGGGTCGCTCAGACCGTGGGCTGCGATCAAGTGCATCAGCTCAGTGAAGCGGCCGACTCTTACAGTATACTGCATCAGAATGATTGGACGGAAGAGGTAATTCAAGAGCTGCGCCAATACTTGGATCAGCTTCATATCGAGCTGCAGCGCGAGCTTGGTCATGCGGAGGCTTTATGATTGAAAAAGTGTTGATCATATCGATCCTGACTTTTATTATTCATGCTGTGGAAACCTTGTCTTATGGCGTACGTCTGGCTGGGGTTAGAACAGGGAAGCTGGCCGTTGCTCTATCGCTAACCGGGATGATTGTGCTTGTATCGAGAACATCGAATTTGGCCCAAGCCCCCATGATGGGCAAAATCGTAGATTATGCCAAGCTTCACGCGGAATATTCCTTGGAGGCCCAACTGCATATCTTTATCGCAGCCGCTTCACTCGGCACTTTGTTTGCGATCGTATTTATTCCGACAGCGATCAGGCTGTCCGTCAGTCTGATCAGCCGTTTGGAGGAAACGGGTTCGCTCCCGAGGCTGCTTCGCGAATCGGTTTCGATTCGCAAGCTTAAGGTTGTTCGAAGACATGTGCAAATGCCCAGCTGGGCGATGCTGTCGAGACTGCGAATCGGCGGTGTACCCAAACGGCTGCTTATTCTGAATATGCTGGTAACTGGAATCTACACGGTTGGCGTTTTGGCAGCACTGTATGCTTCCTTTTTATTACCTGAATACAGCGTGACGGCGTCACAATCGTCCGGCTTGATCAATGGGGTTGCCACCATTCTAATGACGATACTGGTCGACCCTCAAGTCGCACTGATGACGGACAGGGCTATGAATGGTAACGAAAGTTTGGCGCAAATTAATAAAATGTATGGATTGCTGATGTTTTCGCGTTTTTTTGGTACGGTGCTTGCCCAGGTTTTATTGGTACCTGGCACGTATTTGATAACGGCGGTAGTCCCTTTTTGGTAATGCAATAGGTTCTATTAGGGCATCGTATGGGAAGAAAAGGAACTTGATTAATCGAGTGGATTCTGATAAGTAATGAATAGTAAAACTTCAAAGGAAAGGGGGATAGGAATTACAAATTGCAGGAGAAAGTAACGTGTGATCATCGAGTAATGGAAATAAAATCAAAGGTTTACAGAATATAATGGAGTTCGCACAATTTGCGTTGTTCGTAAAATTTCGACAAAAAATGATACTGTATTTTGTTATAGTCACTAGTAGTATAGTTAATTATAACCAAAATAACAATATCATTTTTATAAAGAAGCAGGAATATATACCTAAATATGGTCTTTTAAGCTGTCCTCGACATAATCGGGGGCAGCTTTTTTGATTTGCTGTACGGTGTGCAGATAACGTTGAGTTGTATTGATGTGTGTATGGCCGAGCGACTCCTGAACCTGTTGTAATGAAGCGCCGCGGAGAAGAGCCAGGGTGGCATTGGTATGTCTAAGCCAATGGGGAGTTACCTTTTTGTCCACTCCCCACTGTTCACGAGCTTTTTGGATCATTTTTTCAACAGCTCTTACGGTTATCGGGAAAATTCTTTGATCCCGCTGACCTTCATTTTGCTTCAAATCTTGAATATAGGGTTCGAGCAGTCTCCACAGCAAGGGTGGGACCTTGACTTCTCGCTCCTTGCCTCCCTTACCGTAAACCGTCAGCCACATGGATGACTCCTCTGGATCGGAATGAAAGTGTCCACTTTCAATAGAAATTAATTCGGACACGCGCAGACCGAGGAGAACAAGCGTTAATCCAATCATATAGTTACGCAATCCTTGCCGTTTTAGCTGTTGGATCAAGCAAACGACTTCGTTTTTTGTCAAATAATGATTTCTGCTGGTAACGGATACTTTGGGGGTGCGGACAGAGGTGGTCGGATTTTTTGTGAAAATGTTGATGTTCGGATCACTACCCCATTTATAAAGAGAGCGCACAGGAGCTATATAAACAGCAACTGTTGCGGGAGCTTGGGGACTATTGTTTTTACTAAAAAAGCCTTGAATTAACCCAAGTTTATACACCTCGATTTCTCTCCAGGTTACATCTCGCAATGACTTGTTGCCAATGAAAGCCCGAAATTTGTTAATAGCAATCCGGTAATTTCTAATGGTGTATGTGGAACGATGACATGCTGCTATAAACATATTAAGGATTTGATCATCAGTGTAGGTTTCATTGTGTTCCCCGAGAGTTGCAAGTACCGGTGAAACCGTTTGTGGGCGCATATAGTGCCTCCTTATTATGCGAACAACGCAAATTGTGCGAACTTTAGTTTAGCATGTTGAACTGAAAGGAGAAATGCAAATAAATGATTTATTTGTAAATTTAGGATATCTGTAGATGGAATTTCCTTCTTTCTGGAAGGGTTCTATCTTTTTTTGCTAATACGAAGGGAGGAGCATCGATTGCAGGAGCATTTCGTGATGAAATCATTATTGCATCTGAAGGAAAAGGATTTGAATACCTACGAGCACAGCATACGCGTGGGAAAGTTGGCCGAGTATATCGCCTCCCGTTTCGGTTTTGATGAACGCATGACGGATCATCTGGTTACAGGCTGCTATTTGCATGACATCGGCAAGATTGGGATACCGCAGAACGTTTTGATCAAATCGACTGGACTCGATTCGGATGAATGGGAAACGATGAAGAGTCATCCCTCTCTGGGCAAGGAGATGCTACAGGAGTATGCAACCATAGATCAGGAAATTATCGATATCATCGCTTATCATCATGAACGCTGGAACGGAACCGGGTATCCATACGGACTGAGAGGCGAACAAATTCCGCTGCTGGCAAGGTGGTGCTCGATTATCGATTCCTTGGATTGCATGCTATCCGACCGTCCTTATCGCAACCGTCTGTCCCTTAAAGAGGCCAAAGATGAGCTATTAATACAAAGTAATCAACAATTCGACAAGCAATTGGTATATAAACTGTTGAGTCTACCTGACATCGCATTGACGAATATACAGACCATAGATAGATAACAACTCGGGGAGAGTGACTGTACGATGAAAATGACAGTTTCTAAAAAGCTTTACAGTGGTTTCTTTGCAATTTTGCTCCTTTTGGCTGGAATCGCCAGCATTAGTTATTATCAAATGAGTACAATTGATAAATCCTATGGGGATCTGATCGATAACCGTGCATACAAAGTAAGTTTGACCAAAGACATGCTTCTAGCCGTAAGAGAAGAACAAATCATGATTCGCAGTTATTTATTGATAGGCGATGAAAAGTATATTCAGAATTGGGAAACGGCTAAAGAGCAATTCAAAAAAAATAGTGCCAAATTCAATAAAATTTTGGATACGGCCAAGGGCGCAGAATATTTGTCTCAGCTGGATCAGCTGGAATCACAATATAACCAGATCGGCAGTCAGTCTATTCAGTTAAAGAAACAAAACAACTTGGACGAGGCTTTGAAAATTTCCGAAACACAGGCAGGTCCTGTCGTTGATAAAATAACCCAGGTTGGTAAAGATTTAATTCAACTACAGCAGGATATATTGGATAAAGGTAATGAGGATAATTCCAAAAAGGTCAGCTCCACACTGTTCTGGTTGTTGACATTAAGTATCTTAGCCGTTATCGCCGGAATCGGTGTTGCTTTTTACATAAGCCGTCAAATATCGCTGCCTATTATGGCAGTGGCGAAGTCCGCGGAAAGAATTGCGAATGGAGATCTGACTGGCGACTCGCTTTCTATCAAAAACCGAGATGAAATCGGTGATATGGCAATTGCATTTAATAAAATGTCAGCCAGCATAACTGCAATTATTAGTACTGTAATCATATCCTCACAAAATCTTTCAGCAGCCGCGCAGCAGATCTCGGCCAGCACGGAGGAAATTGCCAGCGGAAGTGCCAATCAGGCGAGCTCTGCGCAAACGATCAATGAACTGTTCAGAGAGCTGTCCGTAGCGATTACTTCTGTAGCCAATGGAGCCGAGCAGGCAGCTGAATTATCGAATAATACGATGGGCCTTGCTCAGGAAGGCGGCCAAGTGCTGCGTTCGTCTATTGAAGGGATGAATTTGGCTAATGAACAAATGGCGCGGCTGGAGGAAGATTCGAATAAGATTGGTGAAATCATTGAAGTTATTGATGATATTGCCGATCAAACGAATCTGCTCGCCTTGAATGCAGCGATCGAAGCGGCAAGGGCAGGAGATCAGGGCAGAGGTTTTGCCGTTGTGGCAGACGAGGTCCGTAAGCTTGCGGAGCGCAGCAGTGAAGCGACTAAGCAAATAACTGCAATCATTAAAGGCATGCAAAAAAATACCTTGTTAAGCATCTCGGCAGTTAATCAAGGTGTAGTGTCCTCACAAAAAACCGGAGAGTCCTTCGAAAGTATCGTATACATGGTCAACGATTCAGCGAATAAAGTATCGGAAATTGCCGCTGCCAGCGAGCAGCAGGCTGCGCAAACCTCGGAGGTTCTGCTTTCGATTGAAAGTATTTCTGCGGCCACTGAAGAGGCGGCAGCCAGCAGTGAGGAAACCGCCTCGGCAGCGCAATCATTGGCTATGCTGGCGGAGGAACTGAATATAGCAGTCGAAATGTTTAAAATAAAGTAGGTAAGAAGGTGAATGTATTGAAAACAACCCACCAGGATCAGTATATCGAGGTTGGGATCGGCCATGAAAAATATGCTTTAAGAATTGATGATATTCATGAGATCATCAAGATGCAAACCATTACTTGCATTCCTAATACGAGATCATATATTAAAGGTGTTATTAACTTGAGGGGCAAGATCATTTCTATCATCAGCTTGAGGGCTCGTTTTGGTCTCATGGAGGAGGACAACACCAAGCTGACCCGCATCGTCGTTGTCAATTTTATGGGCGACATGGTCGGAATTATTGTAGACAGGGTCAATCAGGTGACGTCCTTCTCCGCCATTCAGGAGCCACCTGATCATTCCGGTGATAAACAAACGGCTTATTTTTCGGGAGTTGGTCATGCGGAAGCTGGTCTGGTATTCATTTTAAATCTTATAAATATTTTACAGGAATAATTCCACATGGTTAGTCCATGTTATACTGCTACGGAATAAGCCATTTTATCAAGACTTACAATGCTGGGCATTCCGTAGTGAATTTCAGAGGCTGTAAGACTTGGTGTGTCTCCCATAGGACCTTTCCGCGCTAGTGAGCCCTTCCGTGCGGAGAGGACCTTCGTGGAGGCCATACAGAGCTAATCGTAACCTTCCGTTACTTCTTGGATTGCATCATACTTATATTTCAGTTATACTCAAAGAGCTATTGATTAATCACTAACGAATGAAGGGTGGAGTTTGAAGTGGTCAAAAATGATACGACCTCTGTTAATCGCAAGACGGAAATTATATCAGCTGCAATCGAAGTATTTGCCGAAATCGGGTATTACCGGGCGACTACAGCGCAGGTTGCACAGCGGGCGAATATATCTCAGCCTTATATTTTTCGCTTTTTTGCGACCAAGGAAGCTTTGCTGCTAGCCGCGCTGGAGGTATCGTGGACGAGGATTATCGATTCCTTCCGACTTGTGGTGGATTCTGCATCACCAGAACGGCTGGAAACCAGTCTGAGCGGAGCGTATGAGGATATAATGAAATCTTATCAGAATGAGACGCTTCTCCAAATGCAGGCGCTGACAATTCAAGAGGAAGCGATTCGGGAGTCAATGCGTTGTGGATTTCGGGAAGTACGTCATATTGTGCTGGAAGCTTTTCGCAGTGCAGGAATTCATAACCCGGAAGAGCGAACGCTTATTTTTCTCGCAAGAGGAATGCTGTGCAATATTTCAATGGCAGTCGGTTTGCCCGAATTGATGGAGGAGTGAGTTGGTCATACAGCTCCTTTAAATTAGTTATTGACTAATCAATAACTAATTGGTATATTGTTATCAAGTTAGTAATTGATCAATAACAAAAAAGAAAAGAGGCTGATGAAAATGAAAAAAGCAATCGTGGTAGGTGCAACAGGAGGAACAGGTGCGGTTGTGACGGCAGAGCTGGTCAAACGGGGTGTTGATACGATCGCTTTTGGACGTTCACGGGTTAAACTGGAGCAATTGGCGGCACGTCTTGGCAATCCAGCTCATTTATCGCTGGCCGTTGGTGATGCTTTCCAGTCCGACGACATTGCGGCCGCGTCAAAAGAAGTAGATGTTTTATTTCACTGCGCGAACGTACCGTACAACGAGATGCACAGCAAATTGATTCCACTTGGTGAAGCGATTATGGAAGCTGCTAATCGGCTTAGTCTAAAAGTCGTCGCCGTAGATGGCATTTATCCATACGGAAAACGGCAGATGGACAAAGTAACCGAGGAACATCCGAAGCAGCCGCACACGAAGAAAGGCAAGGTCCGGCTGGCGTTTGAACAGATGCTGTTCAGCGATAGATGGGATCATGCGCAGGTGATGATTGTACGGCTGCCCGATTACTACGGGCCAACGGCCAATGAAGCTTCTTATCTTGGATCTACACTCGAAGCCATAGCGGCAGGCAAAATGGCGTTTTATATCGGCAACAAGCACATTCCACGCGAATTCGTATATTTGCCGGACGCGGCGGTCATGATTGTCGCGCTTGCCGGTAAAGATTTTGCTTATGGCCAAAATTGGCATATTCCCGGATCCGGTATCATCTCTGGCCAGGAAATTGTTCGAATAGCCCAAAAGGTGAGCACAACCAACAAGCCTGTCATAACGTTGGGAAGAATAGGTCTGTCCTTGCTCGGCGTGTTTGTTCCCGTCATGAAGGAGGTAGTGGAGATGCTGTATTTAACTGAGGAACCGCTGCTTCTGAGCGGGGAGAAATACGAGCGGCTGATCGGCCCGATTCCGGCGACCACCTTCGAGAAAGGTATAGCCTCAACTATTCATACCTTACAAGAACGGAAAAAGGCAATAAATATTTGAAGTTATTGATTGAACAATAAAAGTGATGTTCAACGCGCTGAAGTTGAACAGGAATCCGGATTAGTTTTGGGTATTAAAAAGCCCCGACAACCACAAAGGGGGTGTCGGGACTTTAACTGTTGTAGTTGAACTATCCATCAATTCCTGAAAGTACTTGTGTACTGACTTGATCCAACTGCTTCAGCTCATCGGCCGTTAGTGTCACGTCGATAGCACGTGTGTTTTCTGCCAAATGCTTCTCATTCTGTGTGCCTACGATAGCGGAAGTTAATGCGGGCTGGTGCAGCAGCCAACTGATGGCAATTTCCGATAAGGTCACTTGCTTTGTCTCGGCGATTTGCTTCAACAGATCAATCAAAGGCTGTTCCTTTTCCAAATGCTCCGGCAAAAACAATCTTCTATTGTTGCGGAAATCGGTTTCCTTGACTGTGGCCTTGCCATTATGAAAAGCACCGGTCAGGATACCTTTGGCAATTGAGCTGTAGCTCATGATACCAATATGGTTTTCCTGACAATAAGGGATAATCTCGGGCTCAATCCCGCGGTGAAGCAAGCTATATTCGGGCTGAATGACATCAATACGTGCGTAGTTGCTTGCTTCTTTGAGCAGGTCGATGGAGAAGTTGGATGCACCGATAGCGCGAATCAGACCTTCATCCTTAAGCTTGTTCAATTCGGATAACGTATCTGCCAGTGGGATATCCTTATTAGGCCAGTGGATGTAATAGATATCAACATAATCAACACATAAGCGCTTAAGGCTGGTCTCTGCTGAAGAGCGCACATCTGCAGGCTTCAGATGACTTGGTGATACCTTGGTGGCAATAATGCAGTCTTTTCTTTTGCCTTCAAGAGCCTGTCCGACGATTTCCTCGGAATGACCTTGTCCGTAGCCTTCGGCCGTATCAAACGTATGGATACCCAGCTCAAAAGCTTTTTGAATCGCGCTAATATTGACTTCATCGCTTTGCTTATCCCATTGTCCTCCACCCAGCTCCCAGCACCCGAAAGTCACTTCGGAAACCTGAATATCGGTATTTCCTAATTGTCTGTATTTCATGAGAAATTCCTCCTTAGAGTTTTCATAGAAAACTAGCATCGTAAGCATAAGCATTAAATTTTCGTAGAAAATTCACTTCGTCATGCATCTATTCGGCCGCTATGGCGCGTATTTCTGCCAAGGTTGCTTCGTCCAAAGCCACATCAACTGCCGGCAGAACGCTTACAATATGACTTGGCTTGCGTACACCTACAATAGCGCTCGTAAGTGCCGGATGAGCCAGTACATAAGCGATGGCTAGTTGTGGAAGGGTAAGATCATACCGGGAAGCCACCAGCTTCAATTTTTCTGCACGGTCCACGTTCTTTCTCAAATTCTCGCCCGTATGAGCGGCATTGCGTGAACGCCAGTCGTTCGCTTCGAATTTGGTATCGTACGTATAGTTGCCTGACAGAAGTCCAGAGGTCAACGAGCTGTACCCAACAACGCCAATCCCCTTTTCCTGACAAAAAGGTAACAGCTCCTGCTCAGCCTTGGGCCTCAGGATTGAATATGGAGGCTGTAGTGAGTCCACATGCCGGACAGCCAGCGATTGCTCCAATAATGGCACATCGTAGTTGCTCACTCCAGCATAACGAACTTTGCCGTCTTGAATCAGCTTGTCCATCGCCCGCATCGTTTCCTCGGCAGGCGCTTTTGTATCCGTATCCGGCCAATGCATTTGGTACAAGTCGATATAGTCGGTACCGAGTCTTTGGAGAGAGGCTTCAGCTTCACGAATGACGGAATCGTAGGTGCCATTCTTGGAAACATTTTTTTGCTCATCCCATACCAGACCACACTTCGTTGCAAGTATGACCTTGTCCCGATCACCTTTAAGCGCTTTACCGATAATTTCTTCGGAATATCCAAGACCATACACAGCTGCTGTATCATAAAAGGTAACGCCTGCATCGAGTGCCGCGCGAACGCTGTCGTGAGAGAGCTGATCATCCTGATCGCCCCACCCGCTAGCCCAGCCTGCTCCTCCGATTGCCCAGGAACCAAAGCCGATAACCGATATTTCCGGACCATTCTTTCCAAGCTTGCGATATTTCATAGTTAAATCTCTCCTTCGATTAGACTTATATTCATTATAAATAAAGCAATTTGATTTAGGAAGAACTGTGCTTGACATCAGCTAGTTACCTTTAGGTTATCTGAGGTCATTTCAGGTTAACAGGGGTTACATGAAATTGGTACAAATTATCATATCGGAAATGGGCAAAATCTGATAAAATTATGGGTTGTATAAAGGTTTTATGTAGATCATGCAATGAGAAGAGGAAAAGTGTATTTGATGTCGAATCATTACGAATTAGCTTGTTTGATCTTGAGAGGAGAAACGGAGAGCCCATGATCCAATTTCAAAATGTTTCCAAAGTGTATAACAATGGCACCGTCGGCTTGAATAACATTAATTTAACTATTCAGCCGGGAGAATTCGTTGTTATAGTAGGCTTGTCGGGGGCGGGCAAGTCAACGCTCCTGCGTTCCGTGAATCGCCTTCATGAAATAACCGATGGTCAGATATTGATCGATGGAAATTCGATTACCGCAGCACGCGGTGCACAGCTTCGGCGCATGCGACGAGGCATTGGAATGATCTTTCAAAGCTTTAATTTGGTGAAGCGTGTCTCCGTATTACGGAACGTGTTGTCGGGTCGTGTAGGCTACCATTCTACGCTGCGGACGATGCTGGGATTGTTCCCGCAGGCGGATATTGAACTGTCTTTAAAAGCATTGGAACGGGTGAATATTCGGGAAAAAGCATACGCTCGTGCCGATGAACTGTCCGGTGGCCAGCAGCAGCGTGTCTCAATTGCCCGCGCGTTGGCGCAGGAGGCGAAGATTATATTAGCTGATGAGCCTGTAGCTTCATTGGATCCGTTAACAACTCGTCAAGTTATGGATGATTTAAAACGAATCAATCAGGATCTGGGGATCACGACGATTGTCAACCTTCACTTTATTGATCTTGCCAGAGAATATGCGACTCGTATTATTGGCTTGCGTGCGGGCTCTGTCGTTTTTGATGGTCCGGTATCCGAAGCAACGGACGAGCGATTCTCCGAAATATATGGTCGCGAAATTAAGAAGGATGAGCTGCTGGGGGGAGACGCCTGATGTCGCCATCCAAAGGTAAAAACGCTGCTTTACAGAAGCCATCATCATTAAAAAGGAATCTCTCCATTATTATGATTCTTATACTCCTGGGTGCCAGTGCGTATAAGACCGATGTTTCGATACCCGAGCTTATAGAAGGTATTCCGGAAATGGGCAAGCTGTTCGTCGAAATGTATCCGCCCAATTGGAGTTATTTTGCCACGGGCTGGGAACCGATGCTGGAAACGATTCGCATGGCAATTGTCGGTACGGTTGTCGGTTCATTAATTGCGATTCCGATTTCTTTCCTGGCGGCTCGCAATGTGACCCGTGTACCGGTTTTAAGCGCTGCTGCCCGCTTTATTTTGAATTTTGTTCGCACAATTCCTGACCTGATGTATGCGGGCGTATTCGCGGCCATCGTCGGATATGGCGCATTGGCGGGAACGATAGCCCTTGCCTTTTTCTCGTTTGGGCTTGTCTCCAAGCTTACTTATGAGTCTATCGAGTCTATTGATCCAGGGCCCCCGGAAGCCATGACAGCGGTTGGCGCGAATAAGTTGCAGTGGATTCGCTTCGGTGTGCTGCCTCAGGTAACCGCGCAGTTTGCTGGATTTGTACTCTATACGTTTGAAGTTAATGTACGTGCTGCTACCATTCTCGGGTTTGTAGGAGCCGGTGGTATCGGATTGCTGTTACAACGCGCTTTGGATCGTCTGAGATATGATCAAGCCTCAACGATCATATTACTGATATTTGTGGTCGTGTTGATCATTGATTATGTGAGTACGAAGTTACGGGAGAAGCTCTTATGAAGCCAGAGACGATGAAAGCAAGTGTTGGCCGTCGCATTCGCTACTGGGCAATTTGGTTAGTGACAATTATATTAATTGTATGGGGTTTTTCCGGACTGGAGTTCAGCGGAATTAAAGCGACAGCAGGCCAGGTGTCCATGGCAATACTGAGGGGTCTGCTGCATCCGGATTGGAATTTCGTTTATTTACCTGAGGGTGAGGATTTACTTCGTGGGCTGCTTGAGACCGCCGCGATAGCCGTACTGGGTACCGTGATTTCGGCAGTGCTTTGTATACCGTTTGCTTTCTGGGCAGCTAGCGCGAAGGGGAAGGCAAGATGGGCTACGAGCAGCGGCAAGTTTATGCTGAGTGCGATCCGTACATTTCCCGAAGTTGTCATGGCGATTATTTTTATTAAAGCCGTTGGACCCGGTTCCTATGCGGGTTCATTAGCACTTGGTGTGCATTCGATCGGGATGCTCGGTAAACTGTACTCAGAAGCGATTGAAAATTTGGACCACGGTCCCACAGAGGCGTTGACTGCATGTGGTGCTAACAAGCTGCAAACGTTATGGTTTGCCGTTATTCCGCAGGTTATGCCAGACTTCCTCTCGTTCGCTTTATATCGCTTTGAAATCAACATCCGTTCTGCGGCCATCCTGGGTGTAATTGGGGCCGGGGGTATCGGGACTCCGCTTATATTTGCACTGGAGGCTCGCAGTTGGTCTCGTGTCGGCATTATTTTACTGGGTGTTATCGTGATGGTTACGATCATTGATCTGATTTCAGGCTACATTCGTAAACGTATTATTTAAAGGACAACAAAAAGACCGTATCTCACAGGAATTCCTGCGGATACGGTCTTTTTGTTGCTTGAGGATTGAAATGCTTATTTGCCGCCCATTTGCTTGTTAGCATCACGAACAACATTGAATTTGCTGTCATCAGATGTTGTGTAGCCACGGTGGGAATACACTTCATAGATGATTTGTTGACCTTGTGGGTCTTTACCGATAGCAATGAAAGCATCGGAAATTTTCTTGCGCCATTCATCGCTCATGTCCGTACGAACAGCGATTGTATCATTAGGGATCGGAGCTGTGAAGAACAGTACGCGAGTTTTTTCAAATACGTCCGGAATATCTTTAACAACATTCAAACGAGCATCCTGGAACACAGCCGCTGCGTCAACTTCATCATTCAATACAGCTAGAACGCCTTTATCGTGACCTTTTACGACGATACCTTTAACGTCTTTATCAGGGTCGATGTTTTTCTTCTTCAACTCAAGACCTGGATAAATATAACCAGCGGATGATGTTACATCCTGCCATGCTATTTTCTTACCTTTCAGATCTTCAATCGTTTTGATTGGGGAATCTTTTTTAACGATGATCATGGATTTGTAGGAATCGACAAGCTTGGACTTGTCTTCTTGTCCGGTTTCGTCATTAACGCCATAACGTTGGGCTTGTAGCAATAAATCAGCCGCTTTTTTATCGTCATGAGCCAACACGTAGCCAGTTGGAGGCAAGAAGCCGATATCTACTTTTTTGGAAGCCATAGCTTCGATGATCGTGTTATAGTTAGTGGAGATCGTTACTTTTACTGGAATACCGAGCTTATCGCCAAGCAGCTTTTCAAGCGGCTTTGCTTTGGCTTCCAATGTTTCAGCGCTTTGGGAAGGTACGAATTGTACGTTTAATTCTTTAGGTACATACCCTTTGGCTGTCGGTGCTGGAGTAGGAGCAGGTGTTGCTGCCGGAGCTGGAGTCGCAGGAGCAGGTGCTGCTGGTGTCGGTGCTGCTGTCTGTCCACAAGCTGCTGCGATTCCCGCGGTAAGAACCAGCGTCAGGCTTAAGGATGCAAATTTTTTAAACATGTCTTTTTGACCTCCTGTTAATTGTAAAATACAAGCTGCCTCTACTATAGCATAATATATCCAATAGGGCAGTAAATAATTTATGAATTTATGATTAACACGTTACATTCACGTCAGTTATTCTCGTATTAAAATGTCTATATATTACATATGATGATAGGGTTGAAATTGGCCATAAGTAGAGTGGTGCTATTGCCTTGAAGCAACTTGGAATTGTTTGTTATAGTAGGTAGAAGAATCTGTATCTACAACATTCCATAATTGACAGGAGCCATCCCATTGATTAATACATCGATAAAGCAGACGGTTACCATCCTGCAAACAAGCGATCTTCATGGCTTTATGCTGCCCATTCAATACGCAAATAATAAGTCTGCTGATATTGGTTTTGCCCGAATTGCCACATTAATTGAAAGTGAAAGGGCCTTGCAGGACGCAGTCCTTGTGATCGATAACGGAGATTTGATTCAAGGCACGCCCCTCGCTTATCACCATGCCCGTCTGGATGCCGCTGCTCCTAACCCGATGATCAGCTGCTTAAACAAACTGCATTATGATGCTGCTGTCATGGGTAATCATGAGTTCAACTATGGTCTGCCTCTATTACATAAAGCGGTAAAGGAATCAGAATTCCCATGGCTAAGTGCGAATATTGTTGATAACGAGAGTGGGGAGCCATACTTCGGACAGCCTTATATACTTAAGGAATTCGACAATGGACCTACTGTAGCCGTACTTGGCTTGACGACCCCTTACATCCCGAACTGGGAAAAAGCCGAGCATATTGCGGGTCTGCGATTCGACGATGCTGTCGAGTCTGCACAGAAGTGGGTAGCTTATTTACGAAATGAGAAAAAGGCGGACATCGTCGTCGTGTCTTACCATGGCGGATTTGAGCGTGATCTGGATACGGGGGAACCGACAGAGCCATTAACGGGGGAAAATCAAGGATACAGGCTATGCCAAGAGGTGAAGGGGATTGATGTGCTGCTCACCGGACATCAGCATCGGTCGATCGCAGGAAAACGTCTCGGTGGAGTCACGATTATGCAGCCGGGCAGCCAGGGGGCGTTTCTCGGGAAGGTACAACTTCACATGGAGCATACAGAGAGCGGTTGGCATATACTGGAATCCACCTCCGAGCTGCTCTCTCCTTCGGGCGTTCAGCCGCAAGCAGAAATTGTCGAGCTATTGCAACCCAATGAAGCCTTAACGCAAAAGTGGCTGGATCAGCCTATCGGCAAGCTGCTCGGTGATATGCGGGTCACTGACCCCATGGCACTCCGTATAAAGGAGCATCCTCTTATCGAATTCATCAACAGGGTACAGATGGAGATATCAGGAGCCTCGATTTCCAATACGGCTCTGTTCGATAATATTTCACCGGGATTCCCGCCAAATATTACGATGAGGGACATTGTTTCCAACTATATATATCCGAATACGTTACAGGTACTGAGAGTGAGCGGACAAGATATTAAGGATGCACTGGAGCATTCTGCAGCCTATTTTGCCCAATATAAGGGTGGTCCGGTGCAGGTCAGTACAGCCTTTAGCGAGCCTAAGCCGCAGCATTACAATTATGATATGTGGGAAGGGATTACTTATAAGCTCAACATATCGCGGCCGGAAGGCGAGCGTGTGCAGAGCTTGGGCTATCAGGGGCAGCCTTTGGACATGGACGGTCATTATGATGTAGTCATGAACAATTACAGGGCTGGTGGTGGCGGGAACTATACGATGTTTCATGGCAAGCCCATTGTAAAGGACATTCCGACGGATATGGCTGAGCTACTGGCCTCCTACATTATGGAAAAAGGAACAATTGAAGCCGCATTAAATAGCAATTGGGAAGTTATTTGGGATTAAGCTGGTGGATAGGGTTCGGAAGAGCAGGAAATTTGTGGGTGTTACTCGAATAAGTAGTGTTATTGTATGATCTTAAAGGGAGGTAAACATGCCGACATTTATGAGAAAAGCAAGCCGGAATTCGGGGAGAGCTGCTTCTTTCACACTACCGCAGCAGCAGCTGGAGGAGCGGCGGCAGCCCAACAGTTCCATGAACCATATGCATGAGCCAGCATCGCCTGCAGACGTTATGCAGCTACAACAAACGATAGGCAACAAGGCGGTTGCTCAGCTGATGCGATCGAGAGCTGCAATTCAACGTGTGGTGGATCCTCCGGAAAAGGAATCCGAGAAGGAAAAGAATGGTATGCCGGATCAGCTTAAGCAAGGGGTGGAAAGCTTATCAGGAATGGAAATGGACGATGTCAAGGTTCATTATAATTCCTCGAAGCCGCAGGAGCTTAATGCATTGGCCTATGCACAGGGCGCTGATATTCATCTGGGTCCAGGTCAGGAAAAGCATCTGCCCCATGAAGCCTGGCATGTCGTACAGCAAAAGCAGGGACGTGTAAATCCAACCATGCAGGCGAAGAGTGGAGTTTCTATTAATGACGATGCCGCTCTGGAATCGGAAGCAGACCGTATGGGCCAGCAAGCGATCCAGATGAAAACCGAAGGCGGTGTCATACAGCTCCAGCAGACCGAAATCTATGTAAAAAATATTACCGGATCTTATACAGACGCAGGCGGCGTTGAGCAGGAGTTTCAATACGATGGCGAGGAGCATGTAGCTACGACCAAATCTCATCCCAGAGGCCAGGTAAACTATGATACGCAGGTCAAAAAGCTGTTGAAGAAAAACAATGTTGTCCCCAAAACGATTGCCGATGCCAATATCACGGTTTCGTATGAAAGTTTTGGACGAAAGCTGTAAAGCGATCTTGTTATACGGGTTTACAATTCCGACGAGCCTGTTGATGGCTGTTGCTCAATAGAACCAGCTCGGCTGTGTCGGAGCCTCTAAGACCTTTGGTTTTAGAGGTTTTTTGTCATCCATGACTAGCGGGCTAGCCCAGCTCTGATTCAGTGATCTTGTAATTTTGTAATTCTGTAAAAAGGAAGTGACCTTCACTTTGCTTCAATCACCGGATTCTATACATAGGCATTCATCTTTCACGAAATTTTGGATATCGCGAACTTTATCTTCAACCTCGTTCCAAATGCTCTCCGTCGCGATCGGATGGCAGATGTATGATTTAACTCATGACGCTTTCAGTCTTGGTTTTGTAGGTCTGGCCCAGTTTGTACCCATGGTGCTGCTAACCTTAGTTGTCGGGCACGTTGCAGACCGCTTTGACCGTCGCAAGATCGTCTTCTTATGTCAGATCATCGAAGCCGCGATAGCTGTTCTGCTGCTGCTTGGAAATCTAGCAGGCTGGCTTGGCCGTGATCAGATTTTGGTGGCTGCGGCGATTATCGGATCGTGTCGGGCTTTCGAAGGGCCCTCGTCCTCGGCGCTATTACCGCAGCTGGTGCCCAAAGCTATCTTGCAGCAAGCCATCGCATGGAGTACCTCAGCCGGTCAAACGGCTCAGATCCTAGGTCCTTCTCTTGGTGGATTGCTTTTTTCTGTGGGTCCTGCTTTTGTTTACGTCACAGCAGCCATAGCGCTATTAGTTGCTGGAATCCTCACCTTCCTGATCCAAATGGAGCGGATTACCCGAAAATTGGAGCCTCTCTCCATGAGTTCTATCTTCTCGGGCATGGTGTTTATTTATCGCCGTCCAATAATATTGGGAACGATATCGCTTGATCTTTTTGCTGTCCTGCTTGGCGGAGCTACAGCGCTTATGCCGATATTTGCGCAGGATATTTTGCATGCTGGTCCTTGGGCATTGGGAGTTATGCGGACTGCACCAGCGGTTGGTGCATTAGTGATGTCGATTGTGTTGGTCTATTTTCCACTTAAAAAAGCCTTTGGCTCTACATTGTTCGGAGCGCTTTTTGTGTTTGGATTGGCGACCATGCTCTTCGCCCTTTCCACGAACTTGTTGATATCGTTGGTTGCTTTGGTATTCATTGGAGCCTCGGATGTGGTTAGTGTCGTGATTAGGTCTTCTCTCGTGCAGCTGCAAACTCCAGATGAAATGCGGGGCCGAGTGAACGCCGTGAACTCGCTTTTTGTTGGGACGTCCAATCAGCTTGGTGAGTTTGAGTCAGGTATGCTGGCCGGGTTTATGGGAGCAGTTCCAGCTGCATTCATTGGAGGCGTTGGGACTATAGCGGTTGCCGGCTTATGGATGTATTTATTCCCGTCGCTCAGACGACTGCGATCATTAACGGAAAAATAAATACTTTACTATAGTAACGCATTAATGTATTATCAAAGTGTAGTGATAAAGCGTAAGGAGCTGATAGGATGTCAATCAAAACACAGGTTAAGCCGCGTCAAGCGCTGCAAAGCATCAAGCCTTATACACCAGGCAAACCGATATGGGAGGTTCAGCGAGAGCTGGGACTAACGAAGGTGGTGAAGCTTGCTTCCAATGAAAATCCACTGGGAGCTTCGCCCAAAGGTATACAGGCTGTTCAGCAATTCATGGCTGAAATTCATCGTTACCCGGACGCCGATGCCAAAGATGTGAATGCTGCCATTGCTGCAAAATTAAATTTACAATCGGGGCAAATCATAGTCACCAATGGTGGGGATGAATTGATTTCGCTCATTTCAGAAGCTTTTCTGGAGCCGGAAGATGAAATCATCGTACCCAGTCCGTCATTTACCGAATACGAATTTGGCGCACGTTTGATGAATGCCGGAGTGATCGCTGTTCCGCTCAATCAGGACTATGGGTATAACATTGAGCTGATGCTGTCCGCAGTAACGGATCGAACGAAGATCCTCTATATATGTACACCTAACAATCCGACAGGCACCTATTTACCGAAGCGGGATATGGAAAAGCTGCTTGCAGCCCTGCCTCCAAGAGTGCTAGTTGTAATTGATGCAGCTTATAGCCATTTTGCAACAGCAGATGACTATACAGATGGCTTGGATTATGTGCGTGAGGGCTATCCGGTTGTGGTCCTGCAAACCTTTTCCAAAATTTATGGTCTGGCTGGTCTACGTATCGGCTATGGTGCTGCACCGGAGGCTATCATCGGTCACATTCTCAAGGTCAAGGAACCTTTCAACGTCAATGCGTTGGCACAAGCAGCAGCGGCTGCGGCTATCACAGATGATTTGCATGTGCAGGCATCGCAACAGCTCAATAGTGACGGCCGAGAGCAGCTGTATGCGGCTTTTGCAACACTTGGGCTGCCTTTTATCAAAAGTATGAGCAATTTTGTGCTGGTAGAGCTTGGTCCGGAAAGTAAACGATATTATGAGCTGCTGTTAACCAAAGGTGTGGTTGTGCGTCATGGTGGGTTATGGGGTCTTCCTCAGCATGTGAGAATCACAGTGGGGACCAAAGAGGATAATGAGTTTTTGATTACGGCGCTGCAAGAGTCGATGCTGGAAATAAGTAAAAAGTAGTGTAAACGTTCTCAGTATTATAGTATGATCTAAGCAAAAGGTTGTTCGAACAGTCCCCTATGAAACCATCTCGTTGATGAAAAGTGGACTATTGAACACGCACTACAAGGAGGATATATAAATGAGTCTTTTGCTTTGGCCACAGGGTACACCGAATGCATTAGGGAATGAGGCCGAGGATTTACCAACGCTGGTTCCTTATCTCGTGGAGGGAGGAGCACCCACGGCTGCGGTCGTCATATGTCCTGGCGGGGGTTATGCACGTAGAGCCGATCATGAGGGAGAGCCGATTGCGCTGTGGCTCAATTCACTAGGTATTTCCGCATTTGTTGTACATTATCGCGTAGCTCCTTACCAGCATCCGAACCCGTTATCCGATGCTCAGCGCGCGATTCGAATCGTTCGCAGCAAGGCGAAGGAGTGGAATATTGATTCCGCTCGTGTCGGTATTCTCGGTTTTTCTGCTGGTGGCCATCTGGCTTCTGCCAGCGGGACGCATTATGACAGTGGACGGCCAGATGCTGAGGACCCTATTGAGCGGGAAGGCTGCCGCCCGGATCTGCTCGTATTGTGCTATCCTGTAATCAGCTTCATCGCTTACCCGCATACAGGCTCACGCAATAATCTGTTGGGTGATCCAGCTGATCCACAGCTTGTGGAGCTATTGTCGAGCGAAAATCAGGTAACCGACCAGACACCTCCGACCTTCTTATGGCATACGGCTGATGATGCTGCCGTTCCAGTAGAAAACAGTCTGATGTTTGCTTCGGCGCTCAGCCGCCACAAAGTACCGTTTGAGCTGCATGTGTATGAAAGTGGTCGTCATGGATTAGGGTTGGCTGAAGAACAGGTGGGTGTACGTGCCTGGACGGATGCTTGCGCGATTTGGCTGGCCAAGCAGGGATTCTAACAGCAAAGTATCCTTATGATCAATCAGGAACAAATAATTATAATTATTCTTTAACTTGAGCGAACCGTGCTGATATGAGTTAATAGATATTGTAGCGGGCCCGCTAACGTACCAAGGAAAGGAGTGATCATGAACAATGATTCTACAACCTGAGGTGATCTCTGCGTAAGCAGAGATGCCATAATGGCGGGGAGGCTTTATAGCCTCCCTTTATATGTTTCCATTCGATACGGGAGTGGACATTTCAACCGTACATAATGTATAATTTTGTTTGTATAGGCAGTTGTTAGATGCGATTAAAAGTTTCATGAAAACTAAGACGAAGGGAGTGGCATTCAATGTTTGAGGGCACAGCAATTAAAGAGGTAGGGCTGAACTGAATAAGCATTTTTTCCACCACCGTTACCTGACGTCGTTGACATGGAACATGACATAGTTGGACTCTCAGGCACGATACGGCGATCGTGTTTTTTTTTTCTAATTTTAGGAGGTGTGAAGATGAAAATGCTTATCTCTTTCTCGGCGGCGCTTGCAATGAAAGCACGGAAGGAGGATTTCATCTATGGGTTACAAGAACGGAAGAGATTTTCTTCCCCCTAGCCTGCTTAAGCAACTGCAGGATTACATTCAGGGCGAGATTATCTACATTCCCAAAAAAGAACAGACACGCGCTGGTTGGGGCGAGAATAACGGTACCCGCCAAACGATTCAGCGTCGTAATCATGAGATATACAGACTGTATGAGAACGGTTCAACGGTTCTGGAGCTCATTCAGACTTATCACTTATCTGAAGATAGCATTCGTAAAATTATCGTCAAAACGCGCTGTGCCACTGCCCGTCAGCACTAGCTGGATTATAGGCTCAGCTGATGCGGCTGCTTCACAGTCGGTCTCCATATAAGCAATTGAAAAGATGACTATGAAAAAAGCCGAAGGGCTTTTTTTCATTTTACAGCCATGTACGAGCATGCTGTGTATAAGAAAGGAAGAGCTTAAATGCCAAGTGTGGATTTGAACTGTGATATGGGGGAAAGCTTTGGTTCTTACTTGGTTGATCGTGATGAGCTGCTAATGAAGTATATCACTTCGGCTAATATTGCCTGCGGCTATCATGCGGGTGATCCTGCTATCATGCGTCGGACGGTTCGTCTCTGTCTCAAGCATGGAGTTGCGGTTGGCGCTCATCCAGGACTGCCCGATCTTGCAGGTTTTGGAAGACGGAAGCTGCAGATCACTGTAGATGAAGCCTATGAGATGGTGGTTTACCAGGTTGGTGCCTTAATGGGATTTGTACTCGCGGAGGGTGCTGTTCTGCAGCATGTGAAGCCGCATGGTGCTTTGTACAATATGGCTGCGGTAGACGCTGAATTATCCGTGGCGATAGCCGAAGCGGTTTATCGTATCGATTCGAGATTGATCTTATTCGGTCTTGCGGGCAGTGAACTGATCCAGGCAGGCCGGAAGATGGGGCTGCGTGTCGCTGAGGAGGCTTTTGTCGATCGTACATATCGTGCTGATGGTACGCTGACTCCTCGATCTGAACCGAATGCAGTAATAGAAGAACCAGAGCAAGCGATTAGCCAGGCTATCGGGCTGATTAAGGAAGGTAAGGTGGTTACTGACAAGGGAAGTATATCCTTGAGGGCGGATACCCTGTGTATCCATGGAGACACGCCCAATGCCCTGATGTTTGCAGAGCTGATTTCCAGTCGCTTGGTGCAGGAGGGGGTTACACTCCAAGCCGCTGCTGGAATGCGCGGGTGAGTGCAACGGCTCTTGCATCGAAAAGAACGAAGCGTGATGAATGCTTAACTTCTTCTGGATTGAGGACGCCAGTCATCCCTTTCAGATTTCTTTATAATCTCGGTCATTCGCAGCACGACAGAGTTCGCTTCTTCTTCACCAAAATGCCCCTTGAGCTGCTCAAAGGTAAGGTTGTCATGGAGAAGCTTGCGTGATACACTGGAGTCTTTATACCAGGCTTCCGTGATCGCGAAGAGACCTTCCTTTTTTAGCCAAACTTCATGGTAATAATGCTCGGCTTCATTTATCATTTTCATAGACATATAATAGGCTGAAATCGATATACGAGGGTCCGATAAGCGTTGGCTCATAACCGATCCTGAGGAGACTGGTTGGCCAAATGTGATACAGGTAGATACTTTTTTTACAACGTAGTCAATATTATCCATATGCTCAACTCCTGTGGTAGTTCTAACGATCTAACTGAATAATAATTTCAATAATAAAGGTCATATTTCATACAATAACATAGTTCTTATGACTTAAAAATAAGCCTTATTACCTATAATTTCACTACTCAAATTTTTTACATATAAATGTAAAACAATGCTATAATACAGCTTAATGTCAGTTCAGTTTAAACTTAAATAGGGAGAATCAAGTTAATGTCCAATTATAACATTTTATTGGCTGATGATGAAATGGCGCTGCGCTTTTTATTAACCGAAACTCTCGCCGACGAAGGTTACAATATTACAGAGGCAGAGGACGGTAAAGAAGCCCTGGACTACATAAAAAGCAACAAATATGATCTGATCATTCTCGATTATATGATGCCGGAACTTACGGGTGTAGAGGTTTGTGAGTGGCTTCGCAATCATGACAACCCGAATCAGCAGTCACCGGTGATTCTATTAACAGCGAAGGCGCTGGAGAAGGATCGTGATCGGGCACGTACTGCCGGGGTGAGCACTTATATCGTCAAGCCCTTCAGCCCGCTGCAGCTGGCAGATACGGTTCAGCAATTAATTGAAAGCTAATTCAAGAATATAAATAATGACTGGATGTGAAAAGTTTTGCGGCAAACGACACCTGAGGAACGTATTCGTAGAGAAGAAAAGCTGATGAAGGAAGGCCGGAAAAAATATATAGGAGAACTACGCAAGCAGCTGGCTCAACTCAGTGAACTGAGTATGATACAGGAAGCGGATATGAACCTGGATATTGCTCTGAAGTTGTATCGGCTTGTCCACACGCTTAAGGGAAGCGCACCGATGTTTGGTTTTATACGCATTGGGGCTATTGCCGAAAAACTCGTTCGTCATTGGGAGTGGGCCCAGGATTTAGAGCTTTCAGTCATTCAGGATAATTTGATTAAGAATGAGTTTCAAACATCGCTTGCAGGGAGTACAAACTTGATGCAGCAGCTGTCGATGGAGCTCGATATTTATGAGCAGGAGCTTGACCTGGATGAGCATCAGGAGCAGATGAGTAAGCGCGCGCCGATGATGGCCTTGGGAAGCAGATTGCTTGTCATCGATGATGACGATGTGCTGCGCTCCTATTTGGTCCGTCGCTTTAAGCTCGAAGGTTATGAGGTTGATGAGGGCAGAGATGTGGCAGAAGCGCAAAAATTACTGAGGGAATTCACCTATGATCTAATATTGCTGGATTTGATGATGCACCCACAATCTGGCTATGAGCTGTTCGAGTTTGTAAAAGAAGATCCAACGCTCAAATGGATTTCGTTGGTTGTTCTTTCGGGGCGTGATCATATTCATGACAAAGTTCGCTGCTTTTATTTGGGTGCGGATGATTTTATTACGAAGCCATTTCAATATGAAGAATTAAGTGCCCGTGTGTACAGTTTGCTGAAGCGGACCAAGGATTTTGAACAGATGGCTTTTCGTGATCCATTGACGGGCGTATATAACCGACGTTATTTTGACCATCAGGTTAAGGTTGAGCTTCAACGCATCGAACGTTATCCGTCACCGATGTCTCTCGTATTTATCGATATCGATCGCTTCAAATCGATCAATGATACGTATGGACATCATATTGGCGATCTCGTTCTGCAAGGGTTGGCGCATTTATTGCAAAATCACTTAAGAGCGACCGATGTGCTGGCAAGGTTCGGGGGAGAAGAGTTTGTCATTATTTTCCCTGGAATGTCGGGTCCACAAACGTTGAAAGTAGTTGAATCCATATTGGAGCATGCCAGGAGTGGGCCTGTAGCCCAGAATGAAGGGCAAGCCATCCATATTACCTTTTCCGCGGGGGTCTGCGAATGGTCAAATGGGATGACGGTGGAGGAGTGGATCAGAAAATCCGATGATGCGATGTACACGGCCAAGCAAAATGGACGCAACGGAGCATTGCTCTATTCCCAAGGTATGTCTGCTGCTGAGATAGCGGGAACGGTTACGGTCCAGGAACGTAAAAAGTCGATATTAATCGCCGATGACGATCGTATTCTCCGTTCTATTCTTGTATCCAAGCTGAAGCACCTTCCTGTTACCTTTGTTGAGGCGGTCGATGGTGAGGAAGCTTATTCCATATTGAAAAGTCAACAAATCGACTTGTGTATACTGGATGGATTGATGCCTAGGCTGGACGGCTTCGAAATGCTGGAACGAATGAAGGAAGAGTCCAGCAAGTCGGAAGAAGTACGGATACTGATGCTGTCAGGACGCAGCCGCGAGGAGGATTTGACAAGAGGACTTGAGCTGGGTGTCGATACGTATATGCACAAGCCCTTTTCCATGGTAGAGCTGGAGGTCAAGGTCAAGCAGCTGTTGGAGCTTGGGTAGAGTGTGAAGTTCGATCCAAAAGACTTGATAACTAAACAGGACACCCTGTTATCAACAAGCCGCGTTAGCCACTCTTCAAGTGTGGTTAACGCGGCTTGTTTTGTTGCGGTTTTACCGTCCCAGAATACGGATGATATCGTCGAGGATTCGATTCCTTCCCTGGGGTGTCCAGCTCATTAACAGCCAGTTTTGAACAAAATGAACCTGCTGATGGATGACCGCTCGAATTGACTCCCAATAGGGAGCTTGCTGCAATTGGTCCCACAGCTCCTCAACCTGCGGATGATGGTTCTGCTTGATAATAAACAGATGATCCGTCTGCGGCGCAGGAAGCTCATCGACCGAGCATTCCTCTCTCATTTTATTACGCGGTACGGCATCCCCGGGGTTCATACCGAGAGCCTTGTATAATAAGTCATTCAAAGGGTGATGAACCGTACCTTGAATGCGAATGCTTGTACTCACAATCTGGAGAATAGTGACACTGGTCTGAAGGGTTGATGCCTGTAACAGTCGACGGACATCCATCACCCGTTCATCCAATTGATTGAAGGTTTGAACGGCTTCTTGTTCACGTCCGACAAGCTCAGCAATGTTCATATGAGCGACTCGCCAATCCAGATGATGCTTAATAATAACAGTTGGGGCGAATTCCTTCAAAGCATCATAGAGTGACGTGTGAAAATAATCAGCGATAATCAAGTCAGGCTTCGCCAGCCGCAGCTGCTCCATCTGAGATGCCATTCGTCGATTGTATTCGGCTTCATCCATACCTGGATACCTGTAGCAGTCGACTGATGCGACGGCGTTCATCCCGATGGAGGACAAGTTATCCTGAAAGAATACACGAGAGGCAGTAGCGACCCGTAGTCGTTCTCTTTTGATAAAGAGGCTTGGTGAAAGGCCGACAGTTTCTTTAAAAATACGGCTGAAATAATATTCACTGCCATAACCGACCGCAGCGGCGACTTCCTTTACAGAACAATCAGGACCTAATTTCTCTTTAGCTTGCTGAATCCGTATGCGATTTAAATAATCGGTCGGCGAGGTGCCTGTCACTTTTTTGAAGCTGCGGCAAAATGCATTCGGCGTAAGCTGCGCTATTTTGGATAAAGTTTCCCTGCTTATTTTATCTTGAAAATGCTTGTTCATATAGTCGATGCTGTGATCGATTCCACTATGCAGAGACGCCGTACGCTGCTGACTGTCCGAATTGCGCATGATGAAACCGAGCAGCTCCTGAAATTGCAAATCGAGCTTGAGCTGCGCTTGGCTTGTACAATCCTTGGACTGACTTGAATCATACAACTGCTGGACGCATTCAAATACTTGTCCGCCATCACTGATAGATACGAGACCAGGAGGCAGCGGGGGGACTCCGCTATTTCTGGCAGCCTGCCACTCGCTTTTCCGCCTCGTAATCGTGATCGGATTCATGATTATCATAAAGTATTCGATATCCTTGGAGTGAAAGGTCGCTTCGATCGTCATGCCATGGTTCAGGAATAACCATTGAAGGGGTTCGATTCGATGCATCATATCGTTGATATGCACCACACCTGTTCCTTTGCTAATTAAACAGAGCACAGGTATGGGAACAGTCCTGAGAGGGATCGTGAAAGGGTTATGTCGCCGGAATCTGCGAATAGATGAGAGCAGGTACAGGGTATGGGGTCTTGCATGTAATGGTCGAGAGGGCATAGCCGTCAAATCCTTTCCTTACCTCTCATTTTGTATCGATGCTGAAGGTAGAATAGTGTAACAAAACGGATACTACAGGGCATGGACGATTATTACAGCATCCTATATGCTATTCAATGATAACAAGAATCATTATCAAAGTAAAAGGGAGAGAGACAAGCATGACTGGAAAAAGAAACAAAATTTCGATCATAGCCTTATTGCTGCTTACCGTAACGCTTATTCTGTCAGCATGCGGAGGTACAGCAACCCATACGCAGCCTGCTGCAGAACCTAAGGCTCCGACGCAAGCTGCTGCACAATCGGCACCATCCACCAAACCTGTGGAAGATGTAAAAACGGAATACACGGTTAAGCATGCAATGGGTGAGACCAAGATCAAAGGCACTCCAAAGCGGGTTGTTGTGCTTGGTAACGATGCCGTGGAGGCTGCGCTTGAGCTCGGTTTTAAGCCAGTTGGTATGGTTAAGGCATGGGGCGTTGCTCCGATGTATGATCATTTGAAAAGCAAGCTGGAGGGCGTGCAAATTGTCGGTGATGAGAATCAGCCGAATCTTGAAGCTATCGCTGCATTAAAGCCCGATCTTATTATTGGTATTAAGCTGCGCCAGGAAAAAATATATGATCAATTATCCAGCATTGCGCCAACTGTATTTTCCGAACGTACCAATTCTGATATGCTGATCAACTTTAAAGTATATTCGGAAGCGCTGAACAAGAAGGCCGAAGGCGAGCAAAAAATAGCTGATTACGAAAAGAGGATCAAGGAACTTCAGTCCAAGCTGGGTGACAGGATCAATACGAAAATCTCGTTGGTGCGTTTCTATTTGGGAGATAAGGTTCGCATCTATTATAAGGATACATTTGCTGGCGGTATTATTCAGAAAATTGGACTGAAGCGTCCAGCCGCTCAGGATAAGGACACGTTTGCTGATATTATCGGCAAGGAACGGATACCCGATTTGGAAGGTGATATTCTGTTTTACTTCACCCTGGAGGATGATAAGGGCGAAACGACAAAGGCTGAGAAGGAATGGCAGCAGGAAACATTATGGAAAAACCTTGATGTCGTTAAAAAAGGAAATGCACATAAAGTGAATGACGGTATCTGGAACTCCTCTGGCGGGATCATTTCAGCCAATCTGCTGCTGGATGAGTTAACCAAATATTTAATTAAATAAGTCTGTTCATACTGCCCTGCATGTTGGAGTTCACTTCCACATGCGGGTTTGCTTGTGCTTATGGACGGATAATGGGTACAAGATACAACGCATGTTATATAGGCTGCCGAAGGGGTTTGAGATATGATATTGCGAAATACGCTGTCCAGGGTTATCGGTTTTTTATTTAGTTTGCTCATTTTGGCTGGTTTATTTTTGGCTAGCAATGTTTACGGATATACGAATACGAGCTGGACCTCCGTATTTCATGCCTATATGGCTTTTGATGGCTCGAATGTGCATATTATCATTCGGGAGCTGCGTCTGCCAAGGGCGCTTGTCGCTGTGCTTGTCGGTTCAGCTTTGGCGATATCAGGAGCCTTGATGCAGGCACTCACCCGTAATCCGATGGCATCTCCGGGAATCCTCGGGGTAAATTCAGGTGCAGGTTTTTTCATTGTAGCTGGGGTTGCGCTGCTGTCTATTTCTGCACAAAGTGAAATGATCTGGTTTTCCTTTGCGGGGGCTGCAGTTGCAGCCATATTCGTCTATTTGATCAGTTCAGTTGGGCGAGAAGGGTTAACACCACTTAAGCTAACTTTGGCGGGGGCGACGATAGCCGCATTATTTGCTTCTTTTACGGCCTCGGTGCTTGTGACAGATGAAAGCACGCTGGATAGTGTATTGTTTTGGCTGGCAGGTTCAGTCGATGGACGCAAAATCGAACATATAAGGCCTGTGCTGCCTTTTTTTGTTATCGGACTTGGTAGTGCACTGCTTTTAGGTAAGGCCATGAATGTGATATCGGTGGGTGAGGATGTAGCCAAAGGTTTGGGGCAAAACACATTCAGATTGAAAATGATTTCCTTGCTCATTGTGGTGCTGCTGGCAGGAGGATCCGTGTCTATTGCAGGCCCTATCGGCTTCGTTGGTCTTGTCATCCCACATATCGTACGCGGTGTGGTTGGAAGAGACTACCGATGGGTGATTCCTTATTGTGGTTTATTTGGTGCCATCCTGCTGGTGACGGCAGATATAAGTGCCCGCTTTGTTGCATTTCCCAAAGAGGTTCCCGTCGGGGTTATGACGGCTATTGTCGGCGCGCCATTTTTCATCTATTTGGCAAGAAAGGAGCTGTTGAAGTCATGAACCGTTACAAGACGATTCGCTTCAGCAGATTGCGGATTTCCATTTTATTCGAAAAGAAGGCAGGCTGGACGCTGCTTGGGCTCTTGTTACTACTCGTTGTGCTTGCTTTGGTCAGCATCGGTGTTGGTACTCTCTACATATCGCCAATGCGCACGCTTCAGGTTCTATTCGACGATAACGTAAGTAAATCGATGGAAGCGAACGTGATCTGGAATTTCCGAATACCGCGCCTGCTGCTCGCTTGCCTTGCCGGCATGGCCTTGGCTTTATCGGGCACGATTCTACAGGGTGTGATCCGTAATCCGCTTGCCTCTCCAGACATCATCGGAGTGACGAGTGGTGCTGCTATGATGGCTGTGCTGTACCTGGCGTTATTTAACCAAAGTCTGAGTATTGCCTGGATGCCTGTTTTTGCTTTTGCAGGTGCTGCTGGGGTAGCGGGCTTTATTTATTTTGCCGCCTGGAAGAAAGGTGTTTCTCCGCTGCGAATGATTCTTGTAGGGATGGGAGTATCCGCGCTGCTCGAGGCTTTTAAAACGTTGTTCATCATATTTAGTACGATTATTGTAGCGAGTAAAGCGCATATTTGGATTATCGGTACTATATATGGAGCCAGTTGGAAAGAAATTCATCAGTTTACGCCATGGCTGCTCGTATGTATTCCGATCTTGATTCTGCTTGTTCGTCGATTGAATATTCAAGTACTCGGTGATGAGCTGCCTGTTACATTGGGTGCGCGCATTCAGCTTCAGCGTCTGGGGTTGATTGCAACCGCAGCTGCACTGGCGGGGTCCGCTGTCGCCTTTGTTGGGGGCATCGGCTTCGTCGGGCTAATGGCACCCCACATTTCACGCAGACTGGTTGGAGGCTCACATGGTGCGCTGCTGTTGTGCTCGGCGATTGTCGGAGCTATTATATTGGTCACTGCCGACCTGATTGGCCGCATGGTGCTACCGCCTCGCGATATCCCGGCTGGTGTATTTACCGCTGTGCTCGGAGCTCCTGTGTTCCTCTATTTGTTGATAAAAGCGAAAAAAAATTAAAAGATTACACTTACGAAGCTAGTTTTGCTGCGCAAAACTTAAAGTTCATGCTTACGGAGCTAGTTTTGCTGCACAAAACTTTAAGGAGGTCTCAGCAAATTGAACATATTATCGGCTCAAAGCCTGTCTTTATCCTATGGGGATACGAAGATTATTGAGCACTTGGATTTACATATCCCTAAAGGGAAAATCACTGTGCTCATCGGCAGTAATGGTTGTGGAAAGTCGACCTTGCTGCGTTCCTTTGCCCGTTTGCTTAAGCCCAATCACGGTTCTGTTCTCTTGAATGGTCATGATATTGCGCGCATTTCTACCAAGGAAGTTGCCCGCCAAATGGCGGTACTGCCACAAGGGCCCGTGCTACCAGAAGGATTAACAGTCCTTCAGCTCGTTAAGTTAGGCCGTTATCCTTATCAGGGTTTATTCGAGCAATGGTCTGAAGAGGATGAGCGCAAGGTTCGCGCTGCCCTTGTATCGACACATCTGGAGGCATTAGCGGAACGAGCTGTCGATTCACTCTCGGGAGGACAACGGCAGCGTGCCTGGATTGCGATGACGCTCGCCCAGGATACGGAAACACTGCTGCTGGATGAGCCGACCACGTATCTCGATTTGTCTCATCAGGTTGAGATTCTGGATTTATTGTACGATTTGAATCAGCATGAGCAGAGGACCATTGTGATGGTATTGCATGATCTGAACCTTGCCTGCCGCTATGCCCATCATATGATCGCCGTTCACAATCAGGGAATTCATTCACAGGGGTTCCCAGAGGACATTGTGACCAAGGCAATGATTCGTGATGTATTCCGAATGGAGTGCGAAATCGGACGCGATCTGCTCTTTGGAACACCGGTATGTATTCCACATGGAAAAGGCAGATATGTGTTCTTACCAGGGGAAGGAGAAAGAACTTAAAAGGAGTTAAATGATATTGTAGGAGACCGAAAAAAAGATCCATCAAGATAACAAGAAGACCCGTGACAGCCATCGTTGGCCGCGCGGGTCTTCTTGTTAGGTGTTCTGTCCTAGTTAGGAGGAGCTTCGTAGTTTTCTTACAAATCATCCCAGTTCAGGCTGGAAGATTTGCTGTAATTGGTTACCTTTTGCTCGAAGAAGTCGGTCTTCATGCTGTTCATATTGCTGAAGTTTTCGACCCATTTCATCGGATGCTCAACAACCTCAGGATAAAGGATTTCCAGTCCGAGCATCTTCAGGCGCTCATTGGATAAATATTTGATATATTGATCAATAATCTCATTGCTCAGACCATTCATCATATCATTAGTAATATATTGACCCCATTCGATTTCGTGCTCAACGGCGGTTTTCATCATTTGACGCAAATCCTCAATCAATTCGTTCGTGAAGATTTCTGGATTTTCCTTGCGGATTTCCCGGAAAATGTTCTGGAACAAAGCCAAATGGGTTAACTCATCACGTTGAATATATTTGATTTCGGATACGGTACCGAGCATTTTACCTTGACGACCCAGCGAATAGAAGAAGCTGAAGCCGCTGTAAAAATAGATGCCCTCCAAAATATAGTTAGCCATGATTGCACGCAGCAAGTTCACTGTTGAAGAATCGTCGATAAACTTCTCATACAGGTCGGTGATAAAACGATTACGGCGCAATAAATGCTTGTCTTCCCGCCACTGGTTGTAAATATCATCGCGAACCTCTGCCGAGCAAACGCTGTCCAAGATGTAGGAGTAGCTTTGGCTATGTACCGCCTCCTGGAAGGTCTGAACGGTTAGGCACAAATTAACCTCTGGAGCGGTAATGTACTCATTAATGTTAGGCAAATTGGAGGTTTGCAGGGAGTCCAGGAAAATCAGGAAGCTGATGATCTTATCATATCCTTGGCGCTCATGCGGTGAAAGAAATTTATAGTCCTTGGCGTCCTGGGCCAAAGGAATTTCCTCGGGAATCCAAAAGTTATTCATCATGTTGCGGTACATCTTGGTAGCCCAATCGTATTTAACATTATTGAGCTCGATCAGGTTCGTGGTATTACCGCCAATCATTCGGCGCTTGCCCCAATCACGGTCGCCGTGTTCGTTGAAAAGTTTCTTTTTTTTGAGATCCAAAGTGGATGCCTACCCCCTAAATCCCCCTGGGAGGGGGACCCCAAGGGGCGCTGCCCCCTGGACCCCCTCTGACGGGAGAGTTTCTATTGTGTGTTATACTCGCGTTCGTGACCCGCAGGTGGGACTTAGGCTCTGTCTTGCGCCAGAGTCCAAGTCCCACCTGCGGGTCACACGCTTAACTGTAGTGCTGTGATGGTTGGAGCGGTAAGGTTGGTGGTATCCTCGCTTTCGTACCCCTTTGGGGATACACGCTCTACGGTTGGTGCAGGTCAAGAGATACGAGATGACAAGCTTAAGGCTTAAGGTCAAGGGCTGAGCAGTTCGCTTCGCTGCTGCGAGATCAAGAGCCAAGAGCAAGCAGTTCGCTTCGCTGCTGCAAGATCCAGAGCAAGACATACCTATAAGATATCCCAATTGCTGCTGATTACTATTATTTTTAAGCGGAGCAGCTTACGCAATCTTCGACTTCCAAGCTTTTGTTGCGGACGTAGTAAACGGTTTTCAGGCCGTTTTCCCAGGCGGCCATATACAGCTCCAGGAATTCCTTCGCGGATAGCTCAGGAGTGATGTAGAGATTGAACGACTGCGCCTGATCAATATGGCGCTGACGAACGCCAGCGGCTTTGATGCTCCACAGCTGATCGATCAAGTGGGCTTCTTTGTAATACCACATGGTTTCGGCGTTAAGGTTAGGTGCCGTTTGTGGGATAACGGCGTTCTTTTTCTCTTCAACGAAAAATTTATTGAAGATCGGGTCGATACCAGCAGTGGAACCGGCGATCAAAGACGTGGATGCTGTTGGTGCGATAGCGAACATCCAACCGTTACGTACGCCGTATTGGGCAACCTGTTCCTTCAGCTCCAGCCATTCAGGACTGTTGTAGCCGCGGGAATCGAAGTAAGCGCCAGTTTGCCATTCACTGCCTTCGAATGCTTTGAAGGCGCCTTTTTCCTTGGCGATTTCCATGGAGGCTTTGACAGCGTAATAGTTCATCCATTCATAAACCTCATCCGCTTTGGCGACGTGATCATCGGATTCCCACTGGATTTTGAGCTGAGCGAGCATTTGGTGATAGCCGCTAGAGCCGAGACCGACAGCACGGTATTTTTTGTTCGTAATTTCAGCTTGCGGGATCGGGTAGTAATTCAAGTCGATAACATTGTCCATCATCCGCATTTGGGTAGTCACGACACGCTCGATATCTTCCTTTGTGTAGGCACGGCCCAGGTTAAGTGAAGACAGGTTACATACAACAAAATCGCCGCTTTTGACTTGATTGGTAATGATGCCATCTTCATGCTGGGTTTGCAGCAATTCGGTCGGGCTCATGTTCTGGCAGATTTCGGTGCACAGATTGGAGCAGTAGATCATGCCGGCATGCTTGTTCGGGTTGGCACGGTTAACGGTATCACGGAAGAACAGGAACGGTGTGCCAGTCTCGAATGCGCTCGTCAAAATACGCTTCATGATATCGATTGCCGGAATTTCGTCCTTGGAGATCTTATCATCGTTGACGCACTCTTGATAACGACGCTCCCATTCTTCACCCCAGCTGTCTTCAATGGAGTAACCCTTGACCTTGCGAACCTCGTGAGGATCCAGCAAGTACCAATTACCACGTTCCTGAACGGTTTTCATGAACAGATCAGGAATACAAATGCCAGGGAAAATATCATGTGCTTTCATCCGATCGTCGCCGTTGTTGGTTTTCAGGTTCAGGAAGTCCAGAACGTCCTTGTGCCATACGTCAAGGTAGACGGCGACAGCACCGGAGCGTACGCCTAACTGGTCAACTGCAATAGCGGTGTTATTGTAGTTTTTGATCCATGGAATAACGCCGCCAGCGACGCCCTTGTATCCGCGGATATTGGAGCCCTTGCTGCGGACTTTACCAACATAGATACCCATGCCGCCGCCATGCTTGGACACCTGTGCGAAGCTTTGATCCACGTTGTAAATTCCCCACAGATTGTCCGGCACCGTGTCAATAAAGCAGCTGGACAACTGGTGAAGCGGCTTCCTCGCATTAGCGAGTGTTGGTGTTGCAACCGTCATTTCGAGCTTGCTCAGCACATCGTAGAACTGCTTTGCCCATTTGAGCTTGTCCGTTTCCTTCATGGCCAGATGCATCGCAACTCCCATGAACAGCTCCTGTGGCAGCTCCAGTACTTCCTTGTCAAGGCCTCGAATGAGGTAACGGTCTGCCAATGTTTTGAGTCCGATATAATTTAACAAATAATCGCGTTCAGGCTTGATATATGTTCCAAGCTCTTGAATTTCTTCACGGGAGTAATGCTCGAGAATGTATTTTCCATACAAGCCCATGTCGGTTAAATATGTAATCAGCGAGTACAAATCGCCATAGCCGAAATGTCCATACTTGCGGTTAAGACGAGCTTCTTTATATAAATCATAAGCAAGCAGCTTGGCGGCAACATACTGCCATGTCGGCTGCTCCACGCTTGTTTTTTCCACAGCAACTTGAATCAGCAGTCGTTGAATTTCTTGGGTGGTGATTCCATTGCGGAACAGAGGCAGCAAAGCGGTTTCCAGCTCTAGCGGATCGCAATCCGGATACGTTTCACTGGCGAAATCGATAACCTTTTTCATTTTGGAAAATACCAGTTCTTCTTTGGTGCCATCTCTTTTGACAATAATCATCGTGCTATCTACTCCTTCATTGAACAAAAATAAGATGAAATCAGATACGGTGTCCTTTTTTAGACAAGGAAAAAGCATGTTGTCCTGTTGACAAAACAGGCACATGCCAGTCATCAGCTGCATGCATGGAGGTTAAAAAGTTTGTGCAAAACACATTGACAAAACAAATGACATATGATAGTGGATCACACAAGATCTAGTTGCTTTTGAAGCCGTAAAATGAATTTACCTCAATATATGGTGTCGTGTCAATCTCTTAATTTTCTCGAAAAATAGTCCTGAAAGGTTTGGGCTTTATAATAAATGGCTGTATTTCGCCATAATCGGTCAATTACGGATAAATAAGCGAGATGTTCTAAATCGACACGAAAATCAGCCAAATAAAAAATAGGCGGATAGACCTACACGTTGTAAGAGTCTAATAGATTAGTTGACTTTTTCGTTAATCGCTACATAGGATCCTCATTCAATAGCTTCAATTCCCTTGCCTGGGAGACAGCCTTCGTTCTTTTGTTAACCTCCAGCTTACTGTATATATTTTGGATGTGATTTTTGACGGTCCCCACCACAACACCCAATTGGTCGCCTATTTCCAGGTTGGACAACCCTTTAGCTACTAGATTTAATACTTCCAGCTCCCGGCTAGTCAGCGGATCAACAAGAGAGGCAGGTATTTTGGCTGAATGAGTCGTCGCTATTGGAATCGTTGTTTTGCCATAGGATTGCAGCAGGGTTAACACGAAATAAACTTGAAATGAGAGCATTTGTAAAACATCAATCCTGTCCGCTGTAAATGCATGAGTCGTCAGGTTATTTTCCAGATACAGAATCAACGCTGGATGGTCAGGCTTCAAAATAGGAAAACAAAGGATCGATTTGGGCTGCTGCTTGATGATATACCTGTCATCCGAGAATTGCTTATCCATCCGTGCGTCATCGATGCTAACGACTTGCTCAGTTCGGCTTACGTAGCTTACAACACGGGATGATACATACTCGCAACGTTCGAAGGGGAGTGATTCCAAAAATGGGGGGAAGCTATTCCCTCCATCTACGTAAACCTTGGCTAACAGGGACGTTCCTTCGGAAACCAGCAAACAACCCTTTTGTGCGCCTGCATTTTCGATAAGTATACCCATAAGTTTGAACAGCAGCTGCTCTAGGTTGATTTCATTGGAAAAGGATTGTGCCGCCTTCAGGATGCTGGCCAAATCAATGGGATTGGAGGATTCTTTAACTTCTGGTGTCCGATTCATGACAAGCTCACGGTTAAAGGTGCTCTCGGAAGGTAAGAGCTCGGGATATTTGCTCAATAGGTCGCGAGCTTTAACCTGTGCACCCCAGCTGATATAGCCTTCATACGCATCAGTCATATAAACCCGGGCCACTTTATCGATTCCCTTGACCAAATACAGCTTGGCAAAAAGCTCACTCGCAATAGCTTCGTTCTGAATATAGCCGCAATCTCGGGCAGCCATGATCGATTCATGGTACAAGGTTATTGAGGTTGATTCATCACCGGATATGCGTGCCATTTCGGCGGTTATCAGCTTATATTTATGCATGTAGTAGGAAGGATTAACCTCTGCCCACTGCTTCATCTGCCTGTTTCTGACCATTGCTTATAGCAAGCTTCCAGATCAGCCGATAGACCATATGCACTTTGATACCGCTCTTCCATATTTTTGGCTGTCAGCTTCATAATCATTTGGGAAACAAGGGCAGGGATTTCTTTATTGTAGGTGTCAACTGGAATGGGTTCTTTGGCGATATGAGCATGAATCCATTCAATCGGGTCCAGAGCTTGAAAAGGAACGCGTCCTGATAGCATTTCGTACAAGGTAATTCCAAGCGAATACAGGTCTGATCGATAATCTACCGTCCGATTCATTCTTCCTGTTTGTTCCGGCGACATATAAGAGGATGTTCCTTCAAATGCCTGATGAGCCAGTGCAAGGCTGGTGGTGAGACCAAAGCCGTGAATTTTCACTTTAAGTGTAGTGGGATCTATCAAAATATTACCGGGATGAATATCTTTGTGAACAAGTTGATGATGATGAAGCTCGTTGAGAGCTTTGCCTAGCCGAATGGCAATCGAAAAGAACACTTGAAGGGGTACAGGTTTCGATTGAAGATACGTTGTGAGTGGGATACTGTCGAAATCTTCCATAGTCAGAGCAAGGACGGAGCCTTGTTTTTCTAAGCTAATGGATTTGATAAAAACCTTCATGAGAGAGACCTTTGGAAATTTCGTATTCATGGATCAGCTTCGTAATATCGTTTATATGAGAAGATGCAGATGTAAGAGCTTTGACGAGGACATATGAACTATTTGTAGGGGCATAGCCTCGATAAATGATATACTTCTCATGCTGAGCGACTAATTTTGTATTCGTATGTCGATCAAAAGTAGACATATTGGAATTCACCTTACTATCCATCTAGTTAGTCATTCTATAGTAGCATACGTGAGTAGACAAGCAAATGAAAGCATTGCTTTCTTCCATCTCCTCTTGGTTCATGGACACCTGTAAATTGAGAATTCTCATAACTGACTTCAAGTGTGACATTAACGTGAAAAATTTGGTTTGTAGCTCGTGGATGTGCTACATTTAAAAGAACAAGCAGGGTTTTGGGGTAATATGACTATGCAATCTCTAAGGAGACAAAAATATGAACGAGAAGGAAGCGCTCGTCAGATTCGGCATCTCCATGCCGCAATCGCTGATCGAACAATTCGATGCCATGCTGGTTAGTCAAGGATATGATAATCGTTCGGAAGCCGTTCGGGATTTGGTTCGCAGAGCACTGCTGGCGCCGGGTCATATTCAAACCGAACAGATGGCTGCGGGAACGATTGTCCTGGTGTATGATCATCATGTCAGTGATTTGCCTATGGTTCTAACCGATCTTCAGCATCAGTACCATCAAGAAATCAATTCGACCCTGCACATTCATCTGAACCAGCATCAATGCCTAGAGGTCATTGTAGTTAGAGGAATTGTCAGTCGGCTTCGCGATCTGCAGCAGCGCATACAGGTGTTAAAGGGTGTAGGCTATGCTGAGCTTTCCGTGACCCATGTAGATGAGACAGATCACGCTGAACATGGACATCATCATCATGATGACCATCATCACAATTAATTGAATAGGGGATGATCATGTGACCACTTTCTTTTCATTGGCAGAAGCTAATGCAATGATTCCTTCAGTGAAATTGGATATTGAGAAGCTGCAAGGCATTAAACAGCAATATCGAGAGAAACACGACGAGCTGCAGCTGCTGAAAGCTTATTTTCGCAAGCATGTGCCACCTGCGGGCAGGGATCCATTTTTTACCTTGGAATGTGAAATGGATTTTTTACAGATGGAAGGCAATACGATTGTCAAAAGCTTTGAATTAAAGGGTGTGCAATTAAAAGACATTGACACGGGACTCGTCGATTTCCCAGCCATATGGAACGGACATGAGGTACTGTTGTGTTGGCGGCAGGGAGAGGACAGTATTACGCATTATCATGGAATGGAAGAGGGCTTTGCGGGTAGAAAAAAGCTTGCCGAAGAATAACCGGGGACTGCACGAGGAGGATTTGGGAGTATGTTAAGTGTACGAATGAAGCAACTGGGAAAGCAATCGGCGTATGTTCAAAGGCTGATGGGACTGCTTCTCATCAGTTTGTTCGTGTTTACCCTGCTGCTGGGAATACCCCAACTCGCAGGAGCACATGCCGGTTTACTGGAATCCGTACCGCCTGCCAATGCGGAGCTGGATCAACCACCTGCCCAAATTGCTTTAACCTTTAATGAACGTCTCGAAGACGGTGTGTTCTGGATTCGAGTGATGGATACCAACAAAAAGCAGGTTACGACCAACAAGGCACAAATCAATCAGGAGCGCACAAAGCTGACGCTGGACCTGCCCAATCTGGGACAAGGCAATTATCTGGTTAGCTATCATGTGATATCTTCGGACGGGCATCCGGTGGATTCGACGTATTTGTTCGCTGTTGGGCAAACCCTAAGTAATATACCGACAGGTACGACGGGGAATAGTGAACATTTGCATACATCAGGCCTTTCCGATGGTGTTAAATTTACAGATATTATTCATTTCATCTCGAGAATCGTTTATTATGCTTTTATGCTGGCGTTTACCGGCTGGGTACTTTGGCTGCGGTTTAGCGGTATTAAGGGAGAGACTACGCATTCTGTGCTTCAAGGCTGGACGTTACAGCTGCAAAGGGGCTTTGTGGTCGCTTTTATTTTTATGATGTTCACGCATTTGTTTGCAATGGTTGGGGACGGTGGTTCAGAGGCGCTTGCCATGCTGTTCACGCATACGAGTATCGGATATGTGTGGGTAGCTTCGCTTATGCTGTCGCTTCTTGGGTTTGTCGTGTTATTCCGCAGTCTATGGATTGATCTATTATGGGTCGTTCTCATTTGGTTGTTCAAAAGCTTGAACGGCCACGCGGCTGCCTTTGAGCCAGTGAATCAGACTGTAATGCTGGATGTCGTTCATCTGGCTGCCTCATCCCTATGGGTAGCAGGACTGCTGATGCTTCTCGTATTGTGGAAACGCAGCAGAGATGAAGCGATTGCCTTATTCCCGCGTGTTTCGGGGGTCGCACTTGCCAGTCTGGCTGTACTTGCCGTATCTGGTGTATTGTCAGTATTTATTATGCTTCCGGATGTTCTCTATGTGGTAGAAACTCAATGGGGCAAGCTATTGTTGTTCAAAAGCGCGCTAGTATTGCTCGTTATTGTGACCGGCTCACTGCTTCGCTTCAACCATCGACGCAATGGGCTTTCGGGGATTGGTTCCCTGCTTAAAATAGATGCCGTCCTGGCACTAATGATTGTTGCAATTGTCGGTGTATTCACCTATTTAACTCCGCTGCCAACGAACGAGCCGCTGAGCTGGCATGTGATGGGTGATAAAATTCATATGACAGCGCAAATCTCACCGAATAACCCGGGAGTGAACGACTTCACGGTGAAGATCTGGCTTCCGGAAGAGCTTGGCAAGCCTAAGCAGGTCATGCTGAAGCTGCAGGATATGCGTTCACCCGAGATAGCGCCGCTTGAAGTACCGTTGAAGCAAACGGACAATAATAATGGCATGGAAGAAACCTACGGAATGAAGCAGTACACGTACAAGTCTCGCGGTGCTTATCTGCCATATCCTGGTTATTGGAAGCTGGAAGTACGTGCCATGAACAGTAACGATGATGAGACCGTATATGTCAAAGAAATTCGTGTATTTTAATCGTGATGCAGTAATAATAAAGGCCTATTATCTTTAAGTTGGATATTAGGCCTTTTGGTCTATCTTCCTATTGTCGAATTTAATCGAAAAAGGTAAAATGAGGATATAGATGGATAGAGGATATTCCTTTAAGGAAGCTGAGGCACATCATGAATAATAAAAGGGTTATGTCCAATGAAGTCGGAGAAGGAAATAAGTGGACAAGCGGTAGCATGAATAATGCCTCCTTGCTATGCATTGGGTTGGTTACGTTCTGCTCATATACCGTAATCATCTCATCCAGAATTGTACTTGGAATGGAATTGGATTTGTTGAATTATTTGATGACAGGTTTTGCCCTGCTCGTAATCGTTCCATTCGTATATGTGCTGGCTAGGCGGAGAGCGATGAAAACGGCTTATTTTATTCCTTTGTTGATTCTGCTTTTCGTCATTGCAGAGTTGGTGGAGGTGGGTATCCGAATGTTCACTCCGTATGCGGATATTCACAAGGGTATGCTGTATACGTTATACGATATTGCTGGACTGCTTCTATTTATGCTGCCCATGTTATGCTTTGCATTAATGGATAACAGGCAACAGGAAAAGTTAGAATCGAAGCTGTTTTTCCTGGCATATCACGACATGCTAACAGGCCTTCCCAATCGAAAAATGTTCGAGGAGCACATGGAAACCGCAATCGTACGCCATAAGCTCAACAAGCATTCATTAGCTGTCTTGTTCATTGACCTGGTCCGTTTTAAAAATGTGAATAATACGTTCGGTCATTACTTTGGGGATTTGCTCCTTATTGAAGCAGCGGATCGTCTGCGCAGCAGCTTGCGATCGATTGATCACATTTCCCGACCCGGAGGCGACGAATTTTGTGTGCTTATCGAAGAATTAACAAATGCAGAGGATGCACATAAAGTCGCACAAAAGCTGTTAACCCAATTAACGCTTCCCTTTAAGCTGCAGGGGCATGAACTGCGCATCGGCTGCAGCATCGGTATCGCCTTATATCCGGATGACGGGGGTGATCCTGTCACGCTGATGAAAAATGCGGATACGGCGATGTATCGAGTCAAAGAGCATGGAAAGACCGGATTCCAAAGGTATACAGCGGAGATGAACGATACGGCCATTCAAACCTTGATCATGGAGGAATGGTTGAACAAAGCGTTGGAGGAAGAGCAATTTGTTTTGTTCTACCAGCCACAGATTAAGATCGAGAATAACCGTATCATAGGTATGGAGGCACTGCTGCGCTGGAGGCATCCGAACCTCGGTTTAATACCACCGGGGGAATTCATACCATTAGCAGAGGAAACCGGACTCATTATTCCAATCGGAGAGTGGGTATTGCGGACGGCGTGCAAGCAAAATGTGGCTTGGCAGCAGGCAGGCTTTGAACCGATGAAGATGGCTGTCAACATTTCTCCCATCCAGTTTCATCAAGGCTGCTTTGTTGAGGTTGTGCTGGATGCTTTGCAGGAAAGTGGCTTGGATCCGCAATATTTGGAGCTTGAGATTACGGAAGGCATAGCGATGTTCCATGTCGATCAAGTTATTCATAAGCTGCAGACACTGCGCAACCACGGCGTTCAGATTTCAATAGATGACTTTGGAACAGGCTATTCTTCATTAACGTATTTGAAGAGATTTCCGATCCATAAGCTAAAAATTGCCCAGGAGTTTGTGCGGGGGCTCACCTTTGATCCGGATGATGCGGCTATCGTTCAGGCGATTATAGCGATGGCCCACAGTTTGAAGCTGGATGTTATCGCAGAGGGCGTAGAAACCAATGAGCAACTTGAGTTCCTGACTAGTGTCCATTGCAGAGAAATCCAGGGTTACATATACAGCAGGCCCCTGCCTGCGCATGAGCTTACTCAGATGATGCCAACGATTGCGACACATTATGTCGTATAAGTAAAATCGAATCAAAAAACACTTCAAACACACCAATAAAGTGTTGTTGAAGTGTTTTTTGAATTCATTTCTAAGCCTGCATGTCATGGAACGCTCCCCTACAGCTTGGCCGATGCGTTCGGCAGTGCAAGCTGCTCTTTGACCTCACTAGCTTGTGAAGAACGATATGTCAGGTAGAAAAGTACCCGTATAATAGCAATGGTAATAAAACAGCCCCAGATCGGCAGAAAGGCGATTAGCGCACCAGCCAGAAGTGCTCCAATTCCGTTGCCCAGGTTCATGACCAATTGAAAGTCAGAGAAGTAAGCCATTTCTTTGTCATGCCGCGCGGCTTCATTCATCATCATGGTCTGTGAAGAAACTTCATGGACGGCCAGGCATACACCCACCCAGCCTTGAATCACGAGCAGCAGCCAGAACGATTGAATAAATCCATAGGGGATTATCGCAAGTGCCATACCAATCACAGCAACGCCATATACCTTGAGAATCCCGTAGCGGTCCATCAAACGGCGTGCTACCGGAAGCAGCAGGGTGGAGACGATACCCGCCGTGACGACGAAATAGGCGATTTGTGCGTTGCTAAGCTTGAGCACATTGACATGGTAAATGACAAATAAAGGTGCTACCATTGCAATCCCTGTATTATTAAGACCGATCCACCAGGTTCTTCGATCACATTCCTGGAAAGGATGAACCTTGGACCATTTGAACTTCATTTTTTCACGTGGGGCGAGCTCGGCAATAAGCGACATCCCGGCAAAAGTGGCAAAGCAGCCGATCAGCATCGAAATGACATAGTTTCTGGGAAACATCCAGTTGTAAATGTCAAGAAAATGACCGACAGTGAAGCTGCCTATTGTTACAATAATAATTCCTATAATTTTATTGTTGCTAAAAATGCGTGGAAATTCGGATGGTTCCACCCATTTACGTAAAATGGCTGGCTGCTGGGCACTGCTGATCATGACCGAAACGGCATTGATTGACCAGAAAATCATCAAATAAGGGATCGGATTCGGGAGCAGTACGGAAAAGGCCATGCACAAAAATGCACCCTGCCGCACATATCCGCTTGTCAAAAAAACGCCTCTGGTTAATGGGAGCTGTCGCGTAAGGAAAGCTAGCGAAAGCGCACAAAACAGAGGCGGAAGCGAATTGGATAAAGAAATTTGGAAATTAGTAGCTCCCAGCCGGGCGATTAATACTCCCAGAAAGGTGAAGAAAAATACGCTTTTCATGTTTTGCAATCCGGCATCCAAATAAATACGGGTCGACACTTTCATCTGCTTCAGAACCTTTCGTATGAGGGCGACAGAGGCAGAAATTGGCCCTTGAAGTATGTTCACGGATTAGCATACCTTGATAAGCGGTCAATTTACATGGACGGTACTATTCAAAAACATGGATTATCTAACTTCGTAATTAATCGCACAATCAGGCTTTCCAGCTTTGTGGGTGGTTGCCGGAAATGTATTGGGCAGCTGCAGCGTTGGAGATCACCTGCTCCGCATTTTTGCATCCGGGTATGACAGCCGTAACAGCAGGATGCTTCAAGCACCAGGCCAAAGCCCATGTAGCCATATTCATGCCTTCGGGTACTTCGTGCTGCCTGATGCGCTCAGCTTCCTCCAGCTTGCTTATCGTTACATTCCGATCATGCGCATTACGTACGTCATTGTCAGCAAACACCGCGCCTGGCTTATATTTTCCGCTCAAATAACCGCTGGCCAGTGGAACCCGGGCCAATACCCCAAGATTTTGTTCTTCACATGCCGGGAATACGCGCTCCTCGGGTTTGCGGTCCAGCCGATTATAAATGACCTGAATCACCTCGGAGCCGACCTTATTCGAACGTTCCGTCTGGTACAGATTATCATTGCTGCCTATGGAGGTGCCCAGATGACGGATTTTACCTGCTTCTACCTGCTTGTGCAGTAAAGTCCACAGCTCGTCTTGATCAAACGCTTCATCCGTACCGGAATGAAATTGATATACATCGATATAATCCGTACGCAGTGCTCGAAGCGATGCCTCCAATTGGGAGATAACCTCCTGTGGCGACCAATGCTGGGAGCGGTTCATATGCTCATGAAATTGGTGACCGAACTTTGTAGCAATTACCCAGTCCTCGCGGCGTCCACGTTCAATGTAACTGCCGATAAGAGACTCCGAGGTATGATCTCCGTAACATTCGGCCGTATCGATCAGATTAATGCCAGATTCCTTGGCCTGATCCAGAATGGCATCGGCTTCCTGCTGCGTGTAGGTTTTACCCCATTCGCCTCCAAGCTGCCAAGTGCCAACCCCAATTACAGATACTTTCAGCTTTGTTGATCCCAATTGACGATATTTCATAGGTATCCCTCCTCGAATAATGGTTATCCTTTTATTTAACGACATTTGCATAACGGATGTCAAAAGCAGATAATAAAGCTAAAAGCATACAAGGAGAAGATTAGAGAAATGCGCAACCGTATATTAGCACCCCTCATCGTCCTACTATTTGCAGTAGCTGTTCTGACAGCTTGCAATTCAGCGGCTACACCAGCACCAAGTGCAGCGCTGGAGCCTGCAACCCTACAGGGGCAATCCGAGCATTGGAAGATAAACGTGAATTACTTGGTCAAAGATAATGCATTGGAAGAAGTGACCACGATTCAGTACTTGTCCACAGAGGAAATTAATGAAGCATCTGTAACGATCACACATAAGGGCCAGACGCCTATATTGTATCAAGTGACTTCGCCTCTGCTGTTAAAAAATGGTCAGGCGATCGCTCTTAGCGAAAGAGCAAAAGTAGCATCCTGGAAAGATACAGAAAAAATCGCTATCGATTGGAAGGTTGGCACTGATAAATTCACGGAATATATTACCCCAACCCTGAAGACAGCCACTGCTGCCCCATGAATCGATTATGCATCATTCCATGCGGGTCCAGGAAAATATGGGACATCCACGCTGCCGCTGGTCCAACCGAAGCAAGACAAGCCTATGTTGGAGCCTTTCATAAGGCTTGCCAGCGATATGCAGTGACCTTCTTCACCGATTGGGTCATTCTTTCCGCCAAGCACGGTTTTCTGCTGCCCGATGATATCGTTCCCTCTAATTACGATCTGGCTTTCAACCATAAAAGCACAGACATTATTAGCATCAATTCACTTCGGCAGCAGCTTGTAGATAAACGTCTTGATCACATTAAGGATATCGTCATGCTCGGCGGGAAAAAGCACGCTCGCGTCATGAGTCAGCTTTATGATCCAAGCTTCAGCGTGACTTATCCGTTAAGTGACTGCAAGGGGATTGGCTATATGCTGCAAAAGCTGAACAACGAGCTGTTAGCAACGTCATCTCAAAAATAAGTATGACATAAAGAAGCTCGTCTTCCAGGAACCCTTGTTTTATTTCTGTTAAATACTGGTGTTAGATGGGGGGAACCTGTAAGCCTGAAGCGGTCCGATGTTGGTATCAGAAGCGGTTTTGCATCTATATATGGGTCAAAAGACTGTTGCTAACGCTCCTGGTTCTACTAGTCATTAGAAAATAAGTTGAATGTTTTATATTCAGTGTAAGTTGGTACATTCTTTAAGTTAACTGAAAAATGAATATAAAAAAGGGCTTATTCCTTTCAAATAGGATAAGCTTTTTTTGATTATTCACATAGCTGCCGTGCATACATAAAATTGAAACTTTATCTAAGCTCAACACGCTTTCAGACGCACATATTTAGTAATCAGAGCTACTTGGACATATTGGAAATATATGTTATGTTGAGGTGAAAGAAGGCTCGGACATTTATCATTGGTTATTATAGATATAGTTACAATTTCGTATATAATGGGTTATTGTTTTTACACTAAGGAGGTCTTACTATGTCTTTTCCATTTGACTGTATTAGCGATTTTATGTTTTTCGAAACGGAGCTGGGTCAATCAGATGTTATTTTAATACCAGGCGCTAGTCATCCTCAATTAATGGAAGAAGCTGCAATATTATATCATCAAGGCATCGCTCCATTTATACTACCTTCTGGTGGTGCGACCCAGCACGTAGAAACAACTGAATGGGAATTTCTAAGGAATGTTGGAATGTCTTTAGGTGTTCCTCCAGAAGCAATTTTAAAAGAAGATAAGGCGACAAATACGTTTGAAAATGCACGATTATCTCTGGAAGTATTACACAAACAAGAAATTCACCCTAAAAAGGTTGTTTTAGCCTGTAAAAATTATCACGCTCGCAGAGCACTTTTAACTTATCAATTTGTTTTTCCAAGAGAAACTATTTTTTATGTAAGTCCAGTGATAGACAAAACAGGGACTTCAAAAGATAACTGGTTTAAAGATGAAGAAAAAATAAAGTATGTAATGAATGAGTTAGAAAAAGTAGGGAAATATTTTAGGAAACAAATACCGATTTGGGTTAAATAGCTTGTTACGAAGAACTATTAAATGATACATGACCATACAGATGGTATGTATTCGAGCGATAGGTAATTACTTGAAAGTAATTATAATTGCAAGGAGAATTATTATGGATGACAATGATATTGACCTCATGATCATACTTTCAATGTTAAAACTTCGTTTTGAGACTAAGCAAAAATTGACGATAGATAATATTCACGCTAAAACCAATGAGCTATCCAATTCTTTACTGAATGGAAAAGCTATTACAGATTCTATTAAACGATTACGGTTTCAAGGACATATCAAAGAAAATCTTGATATTTTGTTGTTAAGGTCTGGTATCGTTTTTTACTATATTGAAATCCTTCAAACTTGTGATGAAATTAATGAAGCCTTGGGCTTGATAAAGGATTGTCTAAAGCGATTGGAAATACAAAGTAATCCCAAATACGATTTATAGATAAAACATGGATTTCAAATTGATAAAACGAGTTGGTTATTGTGTAAAAAACATTATTAAATCATTCATATTTCTTTTAGTCCTCTGCATTATAACGATACTTGTTGAAGCAAGGTCTGGATTTAAAATACCAATAGAATTTGGAATTTATTTCATATTTGGCATGTTATATCTAAAGAGCGAAAATGAAGCATTGATCGAGGAGTATAGTTTAGTAAATGACTAGGTGATATCTAATGGAGTATAGGAACATAGTTAAAGTTGATAAAAATGGTTTGTATTACAAAGATGAATATGGATTAAACAAATTCATTGACTTTGAATATTGCAAAAATAGATTTGTTTATTATATAGGTTTGCAAAAAAAAAATGTCTATATTGGAAATACAGGACTTAAAACAACAAAGCAGATGCGTTGCATGGCGTGATGTAACAGCAAAGCCCATGTATATTGAATTTTTCAGTGAGCCGCGGCTTAAATTTGAATTTTCTCGCTCAATTTCCTACCTTAACCCTTATAGTAAGTTTTCAAAGTTACAACAGGACATTATAAATGCAGGTTGGACGACATATGATCTAAGCTAATCAAAGAAGTAGTAAGTATTTATGTAAATATAACTAAAACAATTATTGTAATTAATCAATGGTTTGATTAAGTGCTAGTTGAATACGAGGAGGTGAACAATTATCTCAGTTTCATCATCTTTCGATTTTAGTTTTTCTCAACATTATTCTGCAGCTAAAATATTAAGAAGTTTATTAGATTTCGGTTGGACTCTAGATGACAATGGTTTAATATCATATTTGCCAATAGGTGATGATGATAAGTTTGACTGGAAAAGTGAAAAAATTAGTTTTGAGTCACTTGTACAAACCATAGAAAAAAAGGAACAAATTGAGGAAATTATTGGCGTTATTCTAACATGGCAAGATACAGGAATTGGAGGACAATTTTTATTTAGATGTAGTGGAGTGATCTCTGTTAATGTAACATTATTACGAAAGCTAATAAGTTCAAATTCAAATATAGAAATAACAGATATTAATTGGTATTTGACCAGGTTACTCAATGTATTTAATGAAAAGGGTATGCAGGTAGAGCATTTTTCATATCAAGAACATGTTTAGAGTACAATTGTATTAACAGGATGGTGAAAGACTGTGTTAAATATTAAGAATTTCGGTTTAGTAACAGAGAAAGTTACTGATTTCACATTAAGTGACTTACAATTTATCTGGGACTTAAAGTATTCCATTGAAATAGATACGGTTTCCTTGTTCGATGTTTATAATAAATCAATATTAGACATTAACTTCATTTTAAACACAAAAGAGAAAGCTAAGAAGTACAAGGTATTAATTCGTTTTCATAATTTAGGTAGTCTACAACTCAATGCAGGTGGAACTGCTATTCAATTAACTGGATTTGAGATCTTGGATATTATGGATAGTGGCTGGGAATCAAGAAAGTATCTTGTAAGAGACTTTGAAAATGAAGATGATTTTAAATTATATTGCAATGAGATTGAAGTCATATCTATTGAGGAAATCGAATTATGGATTGGATAAAACATCATTTAAGAGAGGGAAACAAAAGATGGTGGAAATACTGTTGAAAAGTAGCTAATTTCAATTGTAACGAAGGTAGCTGGGTGTTAAAAGCCCAAATAAGAATGATTAAGACTATGGAGGTTCATGATGAAAGAAAAACCTTATACTGACCCTGCCCCGAATAGATAGACACATAGAAAACCTCTATAATAAAAGTGGAGGGATATACTATGGGGCAACGGAAGAAGTTTGATAA
>NZ_MRTH01000140.1 GCF_001956045.1 Paenibacillus sp. FSL H7-0331
GATTTCACCGTCGCTTTCAGGTTGTATATCTTTAATTCGACGGGTTGGAAATGAATTCCTTTAGTTCAACTTATATAGAAATTTATTCAAATATTCATAACTATTTTCGTTAGATAATTGAATCAACAATTTTAAAGTTTTGTTCTGAATTTCATTATCTAAAAGTTCAGAATTCTTCTTCATCCTGCAGTACCCACTGATTTTCATAAGCCCTGAGTAGAAGCCAACCTTTCTTTTATAATAGATCGTTGCCATCAAAGTTGTTATAATGAAAAGGAGTATATGTAGACCAATTACCAAACTAAAAGCTATCATCGAAAAGATATCAGTATTTGTAAGCACCTGTACAACGAACCCGATTCCTAAAAAGGTTGTTCCAATAATGCCTAAAGAGTTTAATTTGACTAAATCTGTGAATACACTTCCAACACCAGACGCACTTATTCTGCTTTGCGACTTCATTAATTTATAGTTACTTCCAAAAAAAGACTTCCCCAACATACTTGCTCCAGTAAGATCAAAGAACAGCCCAAAAATATTCGCCCAGTTACTCACATCCATGACATCACCACTCGATAATATTCAAATTTTAATAAAATCAGACTTACAATGTCATTTTGGCTCCATGACTAATCTATTATTCACATATAGTTCTACACGTTGGCTATAAACCTGATCACCATATTTGATTAATTTCGGGTAATTTACATAGTCAGCAACTCCACACAAGTAATTCTCTTCACCAAATATAAATTTGCTAGTTGGTTCACTCTTGTTATATAGTTCCAACATTAATTTTTCAATGTCACGAGGTTCAAAGCAGCACACTCCAAACAAAACCATATTATGCTGATCTGTAAATGAATTATATAAGTCAAACAGCATAAACTCTGGGTTTTCTACCTCATTTTTGAATACAACAATATCACCGCGTCCTCTACCATAAGAATCATACTTTGATAATAGGAAGTCGTCATCAAAATCTATATTCATCAAGTTTTTTATTTTATCAATTTCATCTGATAAATAAATGCAATCAATAGGCAATAAATAATGGATCTCTGTCATTTTCTTCATCTCTTGTTATCCTCTAACTCTCCCCATGAAGCTGAATTTTATCGGTTTAAATTTTTGTATATTACCACTAGAATTTAACTATACTTACCTATGAAATCACTCCATTAACTAATCAATTTCCATATATTTATAGTATCACATTTTGAAATAGCAAAGTCAATGATTCTCATTTTATT
>NZ_MRTH01000141.1 GCF_001956045.1 Paenibacillus sp. FSL H7-0331
TTCAAGCTATATAGAACGCAACTAAGAAATTAACAAGTCGCCAAATGGGGTAATTATATAAAAAACCCCGAGGTGGCGATGAAGATGAATAGGAATACAGCAAAGATTCAACGCTTGGATAAAGCCATGAAAGAAACATCAGAAAAACGGTTGTACGAAAGATACTTGGCCGTCCGTCTTCGTCTGGAGGGTCACTCCTTCGCAGAGATCGCTCAGTTGCTTGGCCGCGTTCGCCAGACGATCAGCAGCTATTGGCAAAGCTATCAGGAACAAGGTATCGAAGGCTTGGAGATGGATCATTCTCCAGGGCAACCACCTAAACTGACCGAAGAACAACGGCAGCAACTGGCAGCTATGCTAGAGCAGGAACAACCTGCCGATGTTGGCTTTGAAGCCCGCTATACATGGACATTGCCCTTGGTAGCGGAATGGATTCAGCGTGAGTTCGGTCAGACGATTAGCGTACGCGGGATCAGTACGATGCTCAAACGGATGAACTTCAGCTTTACCAAAGCGACCTATACGCTAGCTAAAGCGGACGAGGAGGCGCAAGCTTATTTCCGAAAACACACGTTTGCCCGGCTCAAAAAGCAAGTGGAAGAGGAAAACATCGACCACCTGCTGTTCGAGGACGAATCGATGATACGTTCCTATCAGGCGTTGCAGTATAGTTGGTTTCCGCGCGGCAGACAGCGCAAAGTGCCCACGTATGGCAAGCATGAAGGCGCCAAGCTGTTTGGAGCGATCAATTATGAAACCGGGCAAGTGCACCATCGAGAAGAAGAAAAAGCGGATGTCGCAGCCTGGATTCGGTTCTTGGAAGATCTGCTTGCCTCGTATCCAAAGGGAAAGATCGCCATGGTCCTGGACAATAGCCGGATTCATCATGCAACTGACTTACAGCCTTTTTTAAAGAAGCATCCTCGCCTACAACTTGTCTTTTTACCGCCGTATAGCCCCAATTTGAATCCGGTGGAAGGACTATGGCTCTGGCTCAAGGCAGACGTCATCAACAATGTGTTTTTCGAAAAGTTTTATCGAATTAAGCTACATGTAGGTCAATTCATGCAGCGAATCAATAAGCTTCCATTGAAGACGATTGATCGACTGCTCGTTAGGTTATAATCTTAATTGCGTTTTATATAATCATTTTAATTA
>NZ_MRTH01000142.1 GCF_001956045.1 Paenibacillus sp. FSL H7-0331
GTACAATAACTGTTGTGCGACAAAAAGGAGGAGAACCATTGATTAATCAAGTATCCGCATTTACTCCGGTATCCCAATATGAACAGCAACAGGAACCCTACACAGACGATCAGATTATCGATATGTTCTTAGCAACTTGCAGTCGTTCCAAATACACGATTCGCAATTATAAGCAGGCTATAGAGCGATTCCGTCAGTTCATTTCCCGCAAATCATTAGCCGAAGTGACCTGGCAAGAAATCGAAGTTTACAAAATCGGCCTGATGAGGGGCTACTATAGCCAAAACAAAAAACCGTTGGCTTCAGCCACGGTTGCGAGCTTTATTGCGCCACTTCGTTCTCTTTATAAGTGGGGAAGTGATCCTAATATTGCTTTGTTTAAAATGAATCCGACATCATGTGTACGCATGCCCACGATTCCGGTTAACAGCAAGAATCATTATCTGACCAAGCAGGAAGTAGGCAGTCTGCTCAATCAGTTAAAAAAGCAAAGTGATCGGGATTATTTGATTGGATTAACCTTTGTTTTAACAGGATTGCGCTTGTCCGAGCTTAGTTCCATCGAATGGAACCACTTTAGTAAAGACGCTATGGAGGCCTCCATGTGGTTAACTGTGATGGATGGAAAGGGTGGCAAGCAGCGAACAATCAAAGTTCCGCAGCCTCTCTGGGAACTACTACTCCAGCATCTCAAATCTGATAAGCCAGATAACAAAGATGAACAAAGGCTTTTCCCATTATCGGGAAGGCAAATCGAACGTATTATCCAACAAGCAAGCAGACAATGCGACTTGGGTAAGAGCTTCACACCCCATTGGCTTCGGCATACGAATGCTACATTAGCACTACTGTACGGCGCTTCCCTGCAGCAGGTTCAGGAGAATTTGGGACATTCTCATATCAATACAACCCAGCGCTATTTACATACGGTTGAGCAGTTGAAAAAGGCAGCACCCGATTTTGTACATGAGAGTTTGAACGAATATTTATAAAATTCTTTTTAGAGTATCATACCCAAGATATCAAAAAATTAACAAAAGTGTTGATTTGATAGGGCATTTGAACTATACTTTATTGAGTAATATTTTGACAAAAATGTACATTAATCTGCATTAATCTGCATATAAATGTCGCACAACAGTTATTGTGC
>NZ_MRTH01000143.1 GCF_001956045.1 Paenibacillus sp. FSL H7-0331
ATGTTCTTCATAAATGCGGTAACCTTCTTACGGATCTCAGTAACAGAATGAAAAAACACATTGTTAATGACATCTGCCTTCAGCCATTTCCAAAGTCCTTCGACCAGGTTCAACTTCGGGCTATATGGCGGTAAGAAAACCAATTCAAGACGCTCTTTATGTTTCTCCAAAAAAGGTTGAAGCAACTTGGCATGATGAATACGGGCATTATCCAGTACCATAACCATCCTTCCTTGCGGATACGCTTCAATTACACTTTGAAGGAAGGATAGGAACGTCACGGCATCATACTGTTCATCTTCTTTCCAAAGAATGTGGCCTGTAGCATAGTTCAGAACCGCTAATAGCTTAACACCACGATGTTTGCCTGTTGTCTGGATGACACGTTGCTTGCCTTTGAGAAACCACGTATGCTGAAGCGCTTGGTAATCGCGGATCATCGACTCATCTTCGAAGAGCAAGTGAGCGATTTCCTCGTCCATTAACCTTTTTTCAAAGTAGGAAAAGTTACTTCTGTGAAGGCTTGTTGCTTGACTTCATCCGCCGCAGCTAGCGTATAGGTGGGTTTGGTGTAGCTGAGCCCAAGTCGGTGCACCATTTTTGAAATGCCACGCAGTGAGTAGGTAGGACCGAATTCTCGCTGGATATATTCGCCAATGAGATAGAGGGTCCAACTATATTTGCTAAGAAAACCGACTTCATGGGGAACGGAAGATACGATGGTCTGCTTCAGTTGTTCTTGCTGTTCCTTCGTCAGTCGCTCAGGAGCTCCTGTTGAATAGTTTATTTGCAGTCCAACTACACCAGCCTCGCGATAGGCACGCAAATATTTATAGACCGTTCGTTCCGTTCTGCCGATAATCTCTGAAATCTCTAGCGTATTTTTACCTTTCAAATGCAGATAAATGGTTTGGTACCGCTCGAACATGCGCCGATCTTTTTCTTTTTTCATCAAGGATTCAATCTCAATATACGTTGGTGTCGTTTCCATCATTTCACCGTCACTTTTAGGTTGTAGTTCTTTATTCGACGATGTGGAAATGAATTCCTTTAGTTCAACTTATATAGATCAAATAT
>NZ_MRTH01000144.1 GCF_001956045.1 Paenibacillus sp. FSL H7-0331
ATGAATCCACGTTTTAAAGAGTACTTAGCAATCAGTTGTTAGACAGTCTGACGTACCGTTCGGTATACGGCGGTTCAACCGCTTGAGTGCAATTGACGTAAACGCTCGTATTGGGCAGGGAAGTCATAATATCCTGCCTGTGCGAGCTTTTCGTTTGTTACAGAGCGATTCAACACTGCGATTCCGGCTATCCACCAGTAGCCCAATCGGGTGTTTCCCCACTGGCACGCCTGCCACTCCGGTATCCCTAACTTTCGTAGGTTCTGCACCTTCGTCCTCGGCTTCTTCCATTGCTTCCAGATGGTACATCCGCATCCGTCTTCGCAGCCATTCATTCCAGCCTTGCAGGATTCGCTTCATGTCCGCTACATAGAAATACCCGATCCAGCCGCGAATGTAGACTTTCACGTTCTCCATGACCTGCCGTGCATTCCTGCCTTGACTTCGACTCGTTAGCTTCTTCAGCTTCTTCTTTGCCTTGCCCAGGGATTGGTGGTGTGCGCGTACGTATACGCCCTTTCCGTTCTTTCCCAACGCAAATCCGAGGAATTTGAAGTGTTTCTGCGCCACGACACTGACCACCTTGCTCTTCTGCGTGTTCATTTGGAGCTTTAGCTTCTGCTCCAAATACGTCCGGCTGGATTCCAGCAGTCGCTTGGCTGCTCGTTTACTCTTCGCTAGCACGACGATATCATCCGCATAGCGGATGACCGTTACGCCTCGGCTTTCCATCTCCTGATCATATTCGTTCAGGTAGATATTCGCCAAAAGCGGGGACAACGGGCCGCCTTGGGGCGAGCCTTCCTCCGTTGCCCGGCGCACGCCGTTCTCCATGACTCCGCTTTTCAGGTACTTCTTGATCAGGTCGATGACACCTTTGTCCTAGATTTGTTTGTGAAGCAAATTCAAAAGAAGCTCATGGTTCAACGTGTCGAAGTATTTCGACAGATCGATTTCAACCGCCTGCCCTTAGCCTTGCTCGGCATACGCTTTTACTTTCCGAATGGCTTGCTGCGCACTTCGCCCTGGACGGTAGCCGTAGCTTCCCTC
>NZ_MRTH01000145.1 GCF_001956045.1 Paenibacillus sp. FSL H7-0331
TGGGATCCATATACATCATACCAAGGAGTCTTTTTATTTCTCAAACCTCGTATTTCTTCATAATAGGAATGCTGCCCGTTCGTACAGCGAGGCTGCCGATCCATGTTAGCAGCCTCGTTCTGAATATTTATTGAGCTATCTATAGTTCTGCGTTAGTTCAATCTATGTAAAACAAAACGGTATCTCCGGCGCCTAACTTTACTTTGTCTTATGGCCGTACTGGTCGACCCTTCCTCATTTTTGCTAAATACCCTATTTGCCCTGTATGATAATGGATCTCTCTGAACATCGCCATCATTAGGTTAAGGACTGTCGTCTCGTTAGTTACTTGGCTGTATGTAAGCGGAGGCAAATGGAGAAATGGTTGAGTTAGCAATAACGAGGGATTTGATTTCAACTGTTCAAGATATTGAAGGAGTATATCAAATGATTCTTGTGTCATTTTATATGCTTGCTCTTTTGACATTTCAAGCTCTCGTTTAAATTCCTTATCTCTGTCTCGCGTGTCCGGTATATTAAAAAAGATTGTTTCAATTCGAGAATGTACTGCACCTCTAATATGAGCAACAAGATTTGCAATGCTATTACTTTCAAGTCCTGGGGACCAAGTAATATCTTCTTCTACTAGTTCTTCAATCGCTTTAAGAGTCCATTTTTTTTCAGATCTGAATTTAACCGCCATGCTTTCAATTAGTTCGAAGGCGATATCCATAAGCACACCTCTCAATTTCCTTATTTTGTATATAGTAATACAGAACATTCGTTCCTATGGAAAAGCTTTTTTTCAGATAATTGAACTTCTCATTATCCTCCCGTTACTTCAATATAACAAAAGAAGAACTGCTCGTAGTCATCTTGATGAGCACTTCCGATTGATATTTCCATATTTCCTCCCCAATCAGTTAACATATTTTACCACACTTACTCTTTAATCAAAATAGTTTTATTGAGCATTCCTGCCCCTTAGCTTAATCAATTGTCAACCAAGGTTCAGTCCTCCAGATAGACTTCCTGGCAACAAAAATTGTGTTTGCAT
>NZ_MRTH01000146.1 GCF_001956045.1 Paenibacillus sp. FSL H7-0331
CAGAAATTTGCGCATCGCATCATCGGCCAATTGTTCAAGTAAGTACACCCTCAATTCAGGGTGCGCGTCGATCATTTGCATAAACATGGTCCTGGATAATCGTAGCAGCTCAAGCTTCGTCGATGCCCTCAGCGTATGCTCCTGAAATTGTTCATTCAACAGTGCTTCCTGTCCGAAATGCGAGCCCGCTTCCATTAATCCGAAATTGAGCTCTTTACCATCCTCATCCTTACCGATCATTCGTACTTTGCCCGCCAAGATGAGATGGAACGATTCTCCACTTTCCCCAGCTTCAATAATCGTGTCTCCCATATGGAAAGAAAGCCTCTCAAAGGAGGCAAATAACTCCTCTTTCTCCTGTGGCGACAGCACCTGAAAAATAGGGATTGTATCCAACATGATATGATGTAAATCGAGCATCCCTGTGCCTCCCGAACGATCAGCCTAATGGCTCCCCTGCCAAATAGCCCCATAGTTTAATATCGACTTTTGATTTTTTTACAGCTTCGTTCAGCCACTCTTCATAAATCAAATCAGCAAGCTTGACCCTAAGCTCCCCCGTTAATGCAGCTGGAATCACTTCCCAAACATACAGTAATCGATAACAAGATCCGATTGGAAAAGGCCCCCCTGATTGTCCTGCTTCCGAACTGAAAACAAATGACTCCTCTTCGCCGCTCATCTCAGCTCGTCCAACCGACCCGACGTACCCGCCGTCGTACTTGCTGCTACTGTTCAAACAATAGGTTTGCGCCAACTGGTAGAACGGCTCACCCTCCTCAAGCTGAAACAGCAGCTCTTGCGCCTGCTCTCTACTATCGACTATTAATTGAGAAATAATTGCTTTATCATAGGAAAGTCTGCTTTTCAAATAATAAGCGTCTACCTTATCTTCTGATACGATCCGCTTCACCTTCTCCGTCAGAAGCCGGGCTTTGGCCAACTCGAACAGATCGGCCATCGTGAGCCCTCGCACTTTAAGCCAAGCCAAAGTTTCTGCTGCACTGTATAACCCCAATTGCTGTCGCAGCTCA
>NZ_MRTH01000147.1 GCF_001956045.1 Paenibacillus sp. FSL H7-0331
GTGCCAGATCGGTAAGGCTATTCCCGGGCATCACCGAGGCAGCTCGGATGCCACGATTGCGATACCGCTTATCGAATTCCGCTGCGAAGAGAGTAGTGGCCGTTGATCGCCAATCTCGCCAGGGCGCGACGGAGGACCGACACATGATCATTTTTTAGTAATTTCGGGTGAATCGACAACTTGGAAACGACTTGCTATTCGAAAACTCGTAGCGGGCACCTTTGATTACAGGGCAGGAAATGTTGGATTGGTACCGTTTGCTTTTGGCATTTATATTCTAAAATATAGGCACCCAAAGACTATGGTTTCTGGAAATGTTTAAAAGCACTGGCTGCGAAAAGGTTCTTGTCATTGATGTAGCCAGGTTCTTGTCATCCATCCGTCGTGTCGGGTGACAAGAACATTGTTCGAATGAAGTCCACGGAAACCGTGGGCTTTTTTAGTTATCGGATCAAGTTCTTGTCAATTGGCGATGACAAGAACTTGATCCGATTCCCGACAACCTTAGCAGAATCGGTTTGTGACACTATTTGTAGTAATATTATTTGAACTTGATCCAGAGGTGAGTTGTTTCGAAGGATAACAAACATAACCATATTGGAGATATCAAATATGTGAAATTATAACTTGCAAAAGGAGTTATTACTACTAATACATGTGAAAAATTGATTGCTGCAGCAAGCTGTACACCGCGGCGCAGCCTATCGCTTGTGAAATTGGGTATCACACCTTAATCACCCTACACGCGGCTAGCGGCATGGATCGGCGGCCACGTTGTACGAACGGGAAGAATAACGCAACGAACAGAAGTTGCCTGCGTCTAATAGCTGGTTGGAGAAATATGATTGGAGTTGAATGAGAAAGATGACAGCATCATTTTCACATAAGCCCGAAGGATACGAATGTCCATTTTGTCGTGTTTGGGGTATCGAGCGACCTAATCAGGGAACAAAACAAAGGGATATCATCTATCAGAATGAAAAGGTAACGGCATTTATAG
>NZ_MRTH01000148.1 GCF_001956045.1 Paenibacillus sp. FSL H7-0331
GTATAAAAACTACTGAAATTCATTCCACTACCCAAGACAGCGGCTGCCAAAGGAAATGCCATACTAAGCGTTTCCCCCAACTTCTGCTTGTACGCCTCTGCCGCCGAAAGATTACTGCTTTTGATCGTCTGATCCTGATATCCCTTATAGATCTCCATCGCCAGATCTGCTCGTCCCAGCTCACTCAACATTCCCGCTAACGCAGGATGGTTATTGGCAAGGCTGTTCATGATGGATTTCATCCCGTCCGCCGTAGTCGTCGTCTTCTTCGATTCCGACAGCAGTTCATACACGATTGAGGCCTCCGGAAATTGCTTGTTCATCAGCTCACGATACTTATTCGCGGTCTCATGAAGAGCATTTTGCTTTTCTTTTTTCTGCTCTGCCGTCAACGTGTCGTCCGCATCGACCTCAAACCATTCCTTCTGCAGCTTTTCGATCCTCGCTTGGTACGTACTAAGTGTCATTAACGGTGATTCAGTAGCTTCATCAAAATATCGCGCATATTCCGCATAGGGCGCTACCTTCTCATAAAGCTCCGGATTGGTTTCTTTGAGCCTTGCCAATCGTTCCTCTACTGCACTTTGACCCCCTTGCGCATAGACCTTAGCCAGTTCGAGCATCTCATCGTACAGTTCTTTATTATGTTCTTTCAATTGTTCCCGCAATCGAATACTCGATATATTGGCTTCCGCAAATTGCTGCGTACTCGCCTGATAGGCAAGCTCCGAGTTATTCTTCATTTTTGTTAACAATTGATCCACCGAGGGAGTCGTTAGCCAGTTCCATGCTCCTACTGCAACCTTTCGGGCTAAACCCCAGATTGTCGGATCGCTATAGTCAACCATCTTCGTAATCCATTCCTGCAGTCCATTTCCGGTGCTTGGACTTCGGGGTGGTTCTGCGGCTTGCAGCTCCATCAGAGCGTTATACGTCGTCTGTAAGACGTTCACAATCGTGTCCAGCTGTGTCTTGGAG
>NZ_MRTH01000149.1 GCF_001956045.1 Paenibacillus sp. FSL H7-0331
CAATCAATGTTATGGCCGAAAATTATGGTATTACTACAATAAATTGAGTGTGCATATCAGGTTCTATTTTTTGTGTCATACCATCTTGTTGCCCTACTTTATTGTATTCAATAGTTACAGGCTTAATTTGAATCTGATATTGTCCTGAGCTGACTGGTTTTCCATTACTATCTTTTTTGTCCCAGTAAATAATGGGGGATCTAAGTCCCCAATAATTGTGTGAATCTGCCCCAGGAATTACATCACCAATCGAAGTACCTAAATCTGGACCAGTGGATGAAACTTCTGTACTCCAAACAAGCTGACGCTGTTCCCCCACTTTTGCGATATCAATCTGTAATTTGAAAGGTTCTAACATAACGTAATCCTTTCCCGTGTTATGAATCTGGGCATGGAAACCAACTGAATCAGATTCAGGTAGGTAAGCCGAGAATAACCTAATAAAAAGGGGGGAACCAAATTGATTACCTGCCCCCAAAAAGGTACTTCTCCAAGACTGTGGGGCTGTATATACGTCAATCTGTGGTAATATTTCTTCAGTTGGGGCAGTGTACTTTACAGTCGATCCCATACTTTCCGAAAAAGCACGTAGTGGAATATACACGCTGTTGTTGTAATTCAATACTTCATAATTGTTACCTAGTGTCACTGTTGAATTTTCCTTGTGAATGTTGATGGTAGTTGGAAACAAAATTGCTTGAACTGTCGGACTTGTGGCAAGTACTCCGGTTGTCATAGTAAGTACAGCCCCCGAGGCTATACCAATAATTAATTTTTTCACGTGTAACATCCCCTCACATTTTTTTCACAGAGATACCTTGGGCATATAATAGCGGTATGTGCGAAATAGAGATTTTGTATTGCTGTTACGAACGACTCCAAAGACGTACAGAATATCCATCAAGTTGCAGAATCCTGCCCTTTACTTC